>NZ_CAJVAS010000043.1 GCF_910593845.1 Paenibacillus solanacearum
GTGATTTGTAGTTTACTGGTATCCCTGCAAGTCTAGGATAAATAAAAATGAGCTCAAAGCACAATGATTTCATGTCGTTTTGTGCCTTGAGCGAAGCGAAAGGAATGGGTATAAACATGAAGCTGGTCGTTATGGGAGATTTTCATTATCCGAGAATGGTAGATGCATCGGAGGAGCTGCGCGAAGCGCGGGAGCAATTTTTCGGCGGAATGCTGAAAGCGTTTTTGGACATTGACGCGGATTATCACGTGTCTCTGGGAGATTTTACGAACGAAGGCATGAACGAGGAATTGGAATATGTATTCGATCGCATCAAAGCGAACGGAACCGGGCGGACGTTTATCCACGTGCTCGGCAATCATGACGCGTATTCGATTCCGAAAACCGAGATATTGGCGATCTCGGGCCAGCAGCGCTACCATCGAATCGAGACAGAGGAAGCCGTGCTTGTCTTTATCGACACGACCAAAGAGATGGACCGCAAAGATTACGGCGGCGAAGTCGATCCGGAGCAAGCGGCGTGGCTGGACGAAGTACTGCGGCAGTCGGCGGACAAGCCTGTTCTCCTGTTTGCCCACCATCCGATTCCGAACACGACGAAGCTTTCCGATAAGCCGATGCTTCATATTCACCCGGAATATGACATTTGGCCGTTAATGGCGAAGAAAAGCGGACGCGGCTATTACTTCTGCGGACATAATCATATGAACTCCATCGTGCAAAAGGATCACTGGCATCTCGTGCAAACGGCGGCCTGCCTCGATATTCCTGCCTTTCGCTTGATCGAGGTCAGCGAGGGCCAAGTATCGGTCGAAACGATACATATCGAGGATCCGAAGCTTCTCGAGCTTGCAGCCCATATCGGTCAAAATATGAAGCATTTCAAGCCGAAGGCAGGAGCGCTCGGCGAGGACGCGGATTTAACGTTGACGGTCGTGCACAGCTAAACGGAGATTATCGTATATAGTAATCGAATGGCATGCCAAAGAAGAACAACTTGGCATGCTATTTTTGTTCCGTCTTCGCCGCCGGCCGCTTCGATCCGAAGCAGTATATAGATGAGAGCATTGTACCTATCCGCATTGTTTACGAAAGGGAGAACCGACGACATGGACCATAACATAACGCTTCAAGGGCTGCAGCAATATATCAAAGACAAGGATCACAATCCGGAGCGCAAGCATGTGTATTTTCAAAAATTGATCGAGGAAGTCGGTGAGCTGTCCGAAGCGCTTCGCAAGGACAGCCGTATGCAGGGCAGCGCTATCAAAGGGACGGTTGAGGAGGAGCTGTATGACGTGCTTTATTATGTAGCGGCGCTTGCGAACGTGTACGACATCGATCTGGAAACATGCATGCATTTGAAAGAAGCGCTGAACCGGGAAAAATACAAGCACAAAGCGTAGCCGGCGGAAAGATCGTTTGATAACGGTTCTTTCCGTAGCGGATGCCATCCAGCAAAGCTATAATTATAAATCCGATTCCAAAAAATGGAGGATGATATCGCATTACGAAATACGTACGTTGTTTCCGCGAAGCCACGGGCATCTTGCTCCGGCTGGAGCGAAGGCCGGTCATCGTCATGGCAGCCTTCATGCTGCTGTCCGTTCCGTTCACCCCGGTGGAGCTATGGCTCGTCAAATCGCTAATCGACCGCATTCAGGCGTGGACGCCGCTCATGCCGCTGGGGCCGATGATGAAGGTAGCTGTCGGGCTGGCGCTGCTTATGGTAATGAACAACATCGTGTTCGGCGTGCCGATTCCGATGGCGCAGACGCGGCTGATGGAGATCGGCACATTGGAGGAGCAGCGGCTGATCATCGGCAAGACTTCCCGCCTCCCACTGAAAGATGTGGAAGCGCCAGGCGTCAAAGACATGCGTGTACGGGCAATGCAAATATCGCTGTATGAGATATGCCATACCGGTGTGGGTCTGCTGCGGTCGACCATCCAGCTTGTGGTGTTAAGCGCGGTATTGCTGGCCTATGGACAGTGGATACCGTTAATCGCTGTGTACATCTCTGCGCTGCTGCTGACGGTTGTTTCCGGCCAAACGGCAGGGAAGCTGGAAGGACTGTCGCGCAAGCAGGCGCCGAACCGCCGGCTTCTGCGGCATTACGCCGATCTGCTGACGAAGCGAACGGCCGCCAAGGAAATACGGCTGTTCGGTCTGGGACGTCTATTGTCGGAGCGGTGGAGCGACTTGTCCGCGCGGCAAGCGCTGGAAACGGAGGATGCCGTGCGCGCCGCCGAGCTGCGCAAGCTCGGCCCGGAGCTGCTGTTCGCGCTGCTGGGCGGCTTGCTGCTGTCGCTGCTCGTGCTGCTGCCCGGGGCAAGCGCATGGTCCGCCGGGGACTTTACATTGCTGTTCTTGACGATCACGATGCTGTTATCCGAATTAAACGGCTGGTCCGGTCAAGCAGTGTCGCTGCGACGGCATTATATGCGCTGGGGAGACTTTCGCGCTTATATGAAGCTGGAAGAAGAGACGGATCGCCAGCGTCTCCGTGCATCTGTGGCTGCAGAGAAGCAAGGTGGAGAAGCTGCTCTCCGCGAGGAAAGGCCTTTTACCGGGTCAGAGGATCGGGGGAGCGCGGGTTTCCCGCGCGCGCAAATCCTGAGCGGACGCATCGGCGCTTCTGCGGAAGACGGCGGTGTACGGGGCGCTGTCTCTGAAACGGGAAACGCTGTCAACGGAGCGCTTGGCAGCATGCGGCTGCAAGTGAGCGGCTTGCGGTTCCGCTATCCGGGAGCGGCTTGCGATACGCTGAACGGGCTCGATCTGGCGATTCCCCCCGGCTGCCGGGTCGCGCTCGTCGGTGAGAACGGCTCGGGGAAATCGACGCTTGTCAAGCTGCTGGCCGGGCTGTACGAGCCGACAGGCGGCGTGATCGAATGGAGCGACGGCCAAGGGGAGCGGTTGTCCGCCGAAGCGGTACGGATGAAGCAGTCTGCGGTGTTTCAGGATTTTATGCGGCTGTACTTGACGCTTCGGGATAACGTCGCGCTCGGCAATATGGCGCTGCGGGGCGAAGACGCGATTCTCCGCCAGAAGCTGCAGTCGTCGGGCAGCAGGCTGCTCGAGCTGGATACGCAGCTCGGCGCCGCGTTCGGCGGAATGGAGCCGTCGGGCGGCGAGTGGCAGAAGATCGTGACCGCGCGGACGCTGCTGCGCGATGCAAGATTCGTCTTCTTCGACGAGCCGACGGCTGCGCTCGATCCGCAAGCGGAGAAAGACGCCTTCGACATGTTCTTGCAGGTGACCGAAGGCCGTTCAGCGCTGCTGGTCACCCACCGGCTCGGAGCCGCCAAGCTGGCTGATGTGATTTATGTGCTGAAGCAGGGGCGGCTCATAGAGCAGGGAACGCATCAGGAATTGCTGCATTGCGGCGGCGAGTACAGCCGGATGTTCCGATTGCAGGCATCGTGGTATGCGTAGCAGCGGAAGAAACGGACAAAGGTTCTATGCGTTTGTTATGATGGGAACGAGGTGAAGGATGAGCAATCATTCCTTGAGCAAATTGAAGCATGTCGCAAGATTGATATTCCGCATATGGCAAGCGATGCCGATGCTGACAACGGGCTGGCTGGGTATACCGCTGCTGCTCGGAGCGCTGGTCATCCCCGCATACGGCGCGCAAAAACAATTGGTCGACTTGTTTGTGGAAGGAGCGGCCGGTCGCGCATGGGGGGAGCTGGCCGGCCTCGCGCTTCCTGCGCTTGCCATGTTTACGGGCGTCGCCCTGCTGCGCGCTGCGCTCGCCGCATGGCAAAATATATGGGATACGAAGCTTCGCGACCGGGCGTCCATTCATATCCAGACCGAGGTGCATCAAAGAGCGGTCAGCGTACCGCTGGCACGGATGGACGATCCGGCGTACTACGACCGGCTGCAGCGGGCCGAAAGTGTGGCCGGGGAGGAATTGCTCGGCGTGCTGCAAAATGCGATTGCCTGCGTGCGGCTGCTGTGCGAGCTGGGCGGACTTGTGGCGGTCGTCACCTTCGCCCATCCGGCGATCGGCGCCATACTGGCCGTCGTGTTTGCCGTGTCGTTCGCTATTCGGCTGGAGTCGGATCTGGTGAAACGGCGGTTGAACCGGGATTTGACCGCATCGGGACGGCAATCCGATTATTTGCGCGATACGGTACTGGAGCCGAGAACGGTTCGGGATATGCGTCTTTCCGGCTCAACCGATTATTTGATCGGCAAATGGAGCGAAGTGATGGGCCGCTCGCTGTCGCTGAGGATGAATGCGAACCGCAGGGAAATTCGTCACGGCATGATCGTATCGGCGGTGCAAATCGCCGGGCTGCTGGCGGCGATGATGTGGATGGCGCTGCAGCTCCAGTCCGGCGGCATGACGGCCGGAACGATGGTCGTCGTGTTTCAGGCGATGCGCCGGGCGCACAGCATATCCGGCCGGATGGCATGGCCGGTCGGCAAAATGTATATTCAAAGCGCCAAAATCCACGACTTGGTCGAATTTTTACAAGAGCCTTTGGATGGGGTTGAATCCGAAACCGAAGTTGAGGTGGGGGCCAGAGCCGGAGAGAGACGGCATCCTGCCGGGACGTCGATATCTCCCGCCGAATCGGCCCTTGTGCGGCAACAGCCGGGAACGGCTGGACGGATCGGGCTTGAAGGCGTTTCGTATACTTATGGCGGGGCCAGCGAACCGGTGCTGCGGGATATCCGGCTGACGCTCGAGCCCGGTGAAACGGTGGCGCTGGTCGGTGAGAACGGAGCCGGCAAGTCGACGCTCGTCAATATTTTGCTCGGCTTGTATCGGCCGTCGGCCGGCCGAGTGACGTGGGACGGCGTGGACTACGCGGAACTCGACCCGGCACGGCTGCGCGATTGCATATCGGCGGCGTTCCAGGATTTCGTCCGGTTCGAGACAACGCTGCGCGACAACGTCGGATTCGGCCGTCCGGAGGCACGCGCAGCGGATCAGGCGATCCGCCGTGCGTTGGAGCGAAGCGGCGCGGCCGGGATGGAAGCGGCCGCCGGAGGACTCGACGCCCGGCTTGGGCTCGTCTCGGAGGGCGGCCGCGAGCTGAGCGGCGGCCAGTGGCAGCGGCTCGCGATCGCAAGAGCGGCGCTGCGCGACGCGCAGCTTCTCGTGCTCGACGAGCCGACGGCGGCGCTGGACCCGCAGCACGAGACGGAGCTGTACCGGTCGTTCCGCGCGCTCGCGCAAGGCAGGACGGCGCTGTTCGTCTCGCATCGCCTCGGCTGGGCGCGCTTTGCCGACCGGATCGTCGTGCTGCAGGGCGGCCGGATTGCCGAGGAAGGCACGCACGAGACGCTGCTGGCAGCAGACGGCGCGTATGCCGCCATGTTCCGTGCGCAAGCGGCATGGTACCGCGGACCGGAGGAAGACGGCGGTACGACAAAACACGATGCGGTGTACTCTCCGCTATAATTAGATAGACTCTCGGAATTGGGAGCTATATAAGCGAATGCTTCGGGGATAGGCGGCCGCTGCGATACGTGCTCCATCGCCGGCGGTCGTCAAAGCATTCATGTCCATTTTACCTCGGCGAATGCCGTGAGGCTATTGTCAGGCATTTGGTAGACAGCTATGATAAGATATGGTTATGCTCTTGCGCTCTTGCTGTATGATGGCAAACAAGTCTCATGAATTGAAATTGCCGCTGCATAGCATTCGAAATAGCGAGCTGCATGTGAAAGTCGAATTGGAGAAAGGGGCTTCCCGATGACAACCTATTGCAAACGTTGCGTTAGCGACGAGGCATTGGCTGCTGTTAGTCTGTTCGCCATTGAGAACAGACGCGAATTGCATCCTTCTTTTGGCACCTTGGACATGGTCTCCCTGTTATGTTCTCATATTACGGAAGGCCATCTGATTTATATCACGAATAGTGACAATCGGGTGCTCGGGATGATGACTTACTATCATGGTACACCCGAAAAACAATTTGAGGATAAGGATATCGCCTTCGTCAACTTTGCCATTATGGCCAGGGCATACCGTGGGACACGGCTCTTTGTTAAAGGGCTGTATTATATGGTTGAGCTGATCATCGAAGCACATCCGGATGTACAGGAGCTCAGATTCAACGCTTTATCGGAAAATACATACTTATGCAGACTTTATTCCAAATTTGCAATCGCCCGTTATACTCAGGAGAGCAACCTAGGAGAAGAAACCGTATTTTGTGCAAAAATTCACCAATTAAGGGCTTCCTTAACTCGATATATCAAGGTATAATTAGGAAATGTAGTCATATTCTTAATTCGAAATGGAGGAAATCACATGTTTTTGCCACCACCGAACATTGACAAGAAAACGGGAGGTAAATTGGGGAGATTCACTATTCTCAATGACACCTTGAGAGCAATCCCGCAAACACAGCCGCAACCCGCGAAGTAATGTTGTATTTATGTAGACCTTGTACTACGGAACTGGACTCCGAGGGTTATGTGAAATTTCTGCTCCGGCACTACACCGATCTGAACCTGCCCTATGATTTTGCCGTAAAGCTTAGCTTCATTAGCAGTCCACTCCTTTTCGGTAAGGCCATGTTAATTCTTTCGGAAGAGGATTACGATGTAGTTGGAGCTGCCGGTTTCGTCTATGGAACCGGTCCTAACGGCTATGAGGACCGGCATATCTGTCAAGTGGAGGTTGCGTATCTGCGTCCGGAATATCGACGTACGACCTTATTTATGCAAGGTCTGCTGAAGCTTCTAGGCGAGATACAATCGGGTGGTCCGGAGGTTGAGATCGTTCAGTTTTGGGTAACAGAGGGCCAATCGGAGGAGGATAAGCTCTTCTCTAAATTTATCGGCTTACCGGGTTCAAAACGGTTTCTCGTGAATGGTCTGGCGTGTCATCAGGTTCTTTTTCGCGAACTGGAAGACTATTGCAGCAAGTTCAAGAAGCGGTTCCGGACGGTCGCAGGTACATAGTAAATTCCACATGCAGTATGAAGGCACTGACTTTGCAGATCAGTGTCTTTTTGCTGTCATATCCATTCAAAGCGTGAATTTCCATTACATCCGAAGATAAAAGAGCTGTCGCAGTAGTTCTTTTTGACCAAAATGGGGGGAGGGTTTTTCCATTTCGAGATAGGGTGGAAATAAAAATCCATCCATAAAAGTAGGAGTGAAGCAAGATTAATGGTTCAAGGAAACCCTTGTCCCATCTGCGTCAGCCAATGGCGAGAGGCTGTATAGGATTGAGGAGGTTCGCGATGACCCTATTACGGTGTAGAAGTGTTGTTCCGGCTGCGCGAGTTCTGCAGAAAAGGGGAGAAACATGAAAAAATCAGCAAAAATAACGACTGTTGCGATTATAGTGCTACTTGTATGCTTATTAGCTGCAGTAACCCAAACTAACTTAAAAAATGCCAACAATCCTCAGGAGATTGAATTGAAGGATTTAGAGGGGAATATGCAAACCATTGCTTTAAACGACAAGCCCTCCGTATTGCTATTTTTCACCTCTTGGTGCCCGTATTGCAATGAAGATGCCCCGAAGATAGTTTCAATGTATCAAAAATATAAATCTGATATTAATATTTATGGAATTAATCTTATAAATAGAGAAAACGATCCAGACGATGTAAGGGAGTACATTAAAAAATATAATATTGATTATCCTGTACTGCTGGACGACGGGGGAAATCTATATCGTAAGTATAGGGCACCTGGCTTTCCGACATTAATTTTCCTGAATAAGCATGGTAAGGAAATGAACCGGATAGTAGGTTCTACTGCCATTGAAATCATTGAAAGGCAGTTTACAAATGCAATAAATTAGCGATTTCAGCTAGAAGCGTTGACAGTGAGAGAGGGGAGTACGAAACAAGACGAAACGGAATGAAGAGGAGGAGGTTATCTTATGAACGATGTAATCATTCGTTCGGAACGGCCTGGTGATTATCATTCGATTGCCGTCGTTAACGCCGCTACGTTCAACTACAGTTTCGGCATGGGCGAAGTGCCGTTAATCAGCGTGCTCCGAAACCGGATAACGTTCGATCCGGATCTATCATTGGTAGCCGAATACCGGGGAGAAGTGATCGGGCATGCCATGTTTACGCCACAATCGGTTCGGGTGAAAGGCGAAACGCTACAAGCGGTCATATTGGCTCCCATTGCCGTGCATCCGGAATTTCAAAGGCTCGGCGTCGGATCAATGTTGATGGAGGAGGGCCACCAACGTGCTGCGCAGCGAGGATTTCATTTTGCCATGCTGATCGGGCATTCCTCGTATTACCCGCGGTTCGGCTATCGAACGCGTACGTTCGGGGCGTCGCATATCCGAGTACAAGTTGAAGATATCCCTGCTTCCGCGCTTTCCGTTTCAGAGCGGAGAGTGGAGCGGGGGGATATTGCTTCGCTATGCTCGATGTGGGAGCAAATGCATGCAGACAGCTGTCTTGCGCTAGTCCCGGGAAGTTCGATAACGGACTGGATCAGCTACGGAAGCGGCGTGAGAGCATCGGCGATGACGATAGACGGCAAATTGTCCGGATATATCCGATATGCGGTGGATGCGCCGGAGAAGATGATGTTTTTGCTGGCCGACGGTAATGATAGCGCTATTGCCATCTTGAATGAGATGAAGCTCCGATTGAAGCAGGACGTGCGTGAGCTCCTGCTGCCCCTGCATCCGCAAGCCAGGGCGATCAGAGAGCTGATCGCGCTTCCGCACGAATGCGAGAGCCATGCCGGGGACGCGTGCATGATCAAAATTTTATCCGATCATCCAGCCATACATACATATTGCGATGAAGTAGAGTCCGGGGCGCTAACGCCCGGTTCCGTGTTATGGCCGGTAGAGTTCGAGGTGTTATAGCTTGGGTCATTCCGTGCAGACCGCCATTTCGATGCACTAAAAAAATGTTTCTCCCAGTATACATAAAAATGGTAAAGTTGTTGTATGGATACGAAACCATTCGAATGGGGGACTGCATGTGAACAAAACGGTTTTAAGCAATGGTTTAACCGTTATTACCGAGCATCAGGAAAAAGCGGTATCCACGATGATCTGCTACTGGGTGAAAGCAGGCGGGCACTACGAATCGAATTATCCGCACGGCATTGCCCATTTCCTGGAGCACATGAAGTTCAAGGGTACGGGTTTGCGTTCCAAAGAACGAATCATGGAAGAAGTGTCGGAGATCGGCGGCCGCCTGAATGCTTCGACTTCCTCGGAGTGGACGCGTTATTACCTGTATACCCCATACGATGAATGGCAGCACGGAGCGGAATTTTTGACGGATATCGTATTTGGCTCGATGTTCCCGGAGCAGGAAATTACGATTGAGAAATCGGTCGTGATCGAAGAGATCAAACGAGCCGAAGATCATCCCCAAATGTACGGAAGCAGGGAGCTGCTGCGCATGCTTCGCGGAATGCATCCCGAACGCGCGGGAAATCTCGGGACCGAGTCTTCCGTTACCTCGATTACGCGGGAGGACCTGATCCGATTTAACCGTGAATATTACCAGCCCCACAATATCGTCCTTGTAGTCACAGGGCATATCGGCCACGACAAGCTTACCGCTTATTTGGAAGCGCTCGTCCCGCCCGCCGAACATTCCTTGAGGCCGTCCCCACTGGAAAAACTGAAGCACAGCAAGCTGGACGGACGAACCGTCTATATCGAACGCGACATTCGTCAAGCGCAGCTGCACTGGGGGATGTACGGGCCGGACAGGGAATCTGACGACCGGTTTGCCGGATACGTGGCAGTGCGGCTGCTTCAATCCCGGCTCACCAAAGAAATTCGTATCGAGCGGGGACTCGCCTATGCCGTCGCGGCCGAAATAAGCACCTTGTACAGCGAAGGAACGATTGCGGGCTATGCGGCAGCTGCCCTCGATCGCATCGATGAAGTCAAGCGCATCATTATTGACGAATGCCTTCGGTTAAAAAACGAAATCGTGCCGGAAGATGAGCTGTTTCGGGCAAAGAAGTCGATAACCGGCAGGCATCTGATCGCGGAAGACCAGCGCGAGTCGGTCAACGCAAGGCTGGCATCGGAGCATATATTCGGCGCGTCGCTGGAACCCGTCGAATTTGTGGAACGCATTCTTGAGGTTGGGGCGGACGAGGTGAAGCGCTTCGCGCAAACGTATTTTCACGAGAACGGCATGCTGTTCGTCCAGGTCAGCAAGGAGGCCGGAGAAAGCGAGCCCGGCGTGGAGCAGACCGCTTAGAAGCCTCGTGGTTTGTCCGAAAGGAAAGAGAAAAGACGGCCGGCATGAAATATTTGGATTATGATGTGAAAATTCCCCTTCAAGGAGCCTGCATGATTTTTACCGACCCGATTCATAAGCAGATCAAGATTACCGACCACGATATTTACGATTTGACGCGTACGGCAGCATTTCAAAGATTACAGGGGATGAAGCAGCAAGGGAATACGTATTTCTTGTCCCCGGGCTCTACGCATAACCGTTACTCGCACTCGCTTGGCGTGTATGAAAATATGCGCAAAATGACGGATCGGCTGATGGGGAATCAAGGCGCTGCGTTCATAAAAAGGCAACGAAAAATCGCTCTGGTATCGGCTTTGCTGCACGATATCGGCCATGGCCCGTTTTCGCATTGCTTCGAGACCGTCACCGGTATGCATCACGAGCGATGGACGACAAGGATTGTCAAGGAATGCGAGGAAATACGCAGTATTCTTGCGCGAACGCCGGGTTTGACCGAAGCGGTACTGGCTGTTATGGAGCGCACCGGAGAGCACGGGCTGATCGAAGAGCTGTTATTCTCGCAGATCGGCGCGGATAAGCTGGACTATCAGTTAAGGGATCTGCACTACTCCGCGTTAACCGAAGTGAAAATGTTTAATTTGAATAACCTTATTGACGCACTTCGCATACATAATGACAGACTGGTCATTGCTCCCGATGCTTTGCAGGAAATCGAACAATATGCGGCCATCAAGAGAGCGTTGTTCGAACGGCGGTTTTCTCATCCGGACGTGATTGGCAAAGACGTGCTGTTCAAGCTTGCGTTCCGGAGGGCAAAATACTTGTTCGGGAACGGAGAACTGCCACATCTCCCGGAATGGCTTGTCGCATGGTTTGGCGGGATGACATGGACCGTGGAGCAATACATGCAATTAAACGATGAGGTCATGCATCGACTCATGGGCATATGGGCGGAGCATGATGATGCGGTGCTGTCGAAGCTGTGCACCCGATACTTGTCCGGTATCGAGCATTCCATTCGCTGGTACGACGTCACCGCAGACACGGTCGAGAGAGAGTTGGATCGATTTACGACCGATATCGTTTGGCAAGATGACAAGTATGGATGCTACAAGGGAGGGATCTGCACGGTCGTGGCAGGGAGTATCGCGGATGTTCTGGAATTGTCACCGATGATTAAGGAATATGCAGCGTTTAGCGCGAAACGGTATTTATATTGTATCGACCCTCTGTAAAGGAAGGATTTATTTTGCACATGAGCAGCGCCTTGAATAAGATTGCGGTCCATTTTGCGGAAACGCTCAAGGGCAACCTGCTGGGGCTCTATGTACACGGGTCGCTAGCGATGGGATGCTTTCACCCGGACAAAAGCGATATCGATCTGATGGTTATCGTCAAGAATAAGCTGTCGTCACAGACGATGAAGCGCGTGACCAGGATGGCGCTCCGGCTGGAAGAAGCGCTGCCCGCTGCCCGAGGGCTGGAATTCAGCATCATCCTGGCGGAGCATCTGGACCCGTTCGTATATCCGACGCCCTTCGAATACCACTATTCGGCGCATCACAGAGAGAAGTACCGGGCGGACGCGAATTATGTATGCGGCGGATTCGCGGACGCCGATCTGGCTTCGCAGCTCACGGTTGCGTACGAGAGAGGGCTGACGCTGTATGGGCAGCCGCTACGTGAGCTGTGTCCGCCGATCGACAAGCGCTTGTACGCCGCCTCCATTCTTCACGATGTGGAGGGGTTCGGGCAAATCATGAATGGCGGACTACCGCCGGGTTTAACGCCCGTCTACGTTGTGCTTAACCTATGCCGCGTTCTTTATTTTATGAAAGAAGGGGCTATATCGTCCAAACGGGAGGGTGGCCAGTGGGGGCTCGGCGAGCTGCCGCAGCGGTACAGCAGGATCATTCGCTCTTGTCTGGATGAATATAGCGGACAAACGGAGCAATGCGATATCGGAGATTCGGAATTGATGGATTTCGTCCGGTATATGCTGCGGGAGATTCATCGTTATTCCTATTAAATGCATAGGAATAATTTTAGCCATTACGGTATAATCTTGATTGTACCTTACGAACTGGGTTATAATTTTCTCACAAAAGACGAATAGGAGCATGATGATGGAAAAAGTACTTATTTTTGGACACAAAAATCCGGACACGGATACGATTTGTTCTGCGATCGCTTACGCTCACCTGAAGACAAGCCTTGGCTTCGATGCCGAGCCGGTGCGTCTGGGAAGCGTCAACGGCGAAACGCAATATGCGTTGGATCAGTTTAAGGCGGAAGCACCGCGTCTTGTCGAATCGGTGGCAGGCGAAGTGAAAAGCGTCATCCTGGTCGACCATAACGAGCGTCAGCAAAGCGTATCCGACATCGACCAAGTGCGCGTAGCGGAAGTTATCGACCACCACCGCATCGCGAACTTCGAAACGAGCGGCCCGCTGTATTACCGCGCCGAGCCTGTAGGCTGCACAGCGACGATTCTGAACAAGCTGTACAAGGAAAAGGGCGTCGCCATCCCGCAGCAAATCGCAGGTCTGATGCTGTCCGCGATCATTTCCGACACGCTGCTGTTCAAATCGCCGACTTGCACGGACGAAGATGTGGCTGCGGCTCGCGAGCTTGCGGAAATCGCCGGCGTGAACGCAGAAACATACGGTCTTGAGATGCTCAAAGCAGGCGCCGACCTGAGCGACAAAACGATCACCCAACTGATCAGCCTCGACGCCAAAGAATTCCAGATGGGCAGCGCCAAAGTAGAAATCGCGCAGGTTAACGCGGTCGATACGAACGACGTCCTTGCGCGTCAAGCGGAATTGGAAGATGCGCTGAACGGCATCATTTCCGAAAAAGGTCTGGACTTATTCCTTTTCGTTGTAACGGACATTTTGAACAACGACTCCATCGGATTGGCCTTGGGCCGTGGCGCGCATGCCGTCGAGAAAGCATACAACGTGAAGCTGGAAAATAATAAAGCCGTGTTGAAAGGCGTCGTCTCGCGCAAGTCGCAAATCGTTCCTGTGCTGACCGATACGTTCAACGCGCTGTAATCCGAATGCACCCATCACCAATCGCTTGCGACATAGCGGTTGGTTTTTTTGTCTGTTGGAACTCGTCCAGCGGACGAGGCCGGATGAATCCAGCTCGTCTCGAGGTCTGGTTCTCGACACACGGGATGAGCTTTCGCCAAATAGATGAGAAGATTCGCTATGTAAGACAAGCGATGGAAATTATATACTTGAATTGGATTTTAGTTCGTAGCAAGGAAGGGGGAAGAGACTGAAGCGTAAATTACATAAAAATATGGAATAAGGAAAGGTGGAAAACGGATTGATTTCATGGAAAAAATCGATCAGCCGCTGGATGGCCTGCTTCCTGCTGCTGTCAGTGCTGCTGCCTGCGCTGCCGGGAGGGGTCCTGCCCTCGCACGCGGCGAATGAACTCGCAAACTTGGCGTTGAATCAGAAAGTAACGAAAAGCTCGGATTGCTCCTGCGGACGCGCGACGGAAGCCGTCGACGGCGATCAGGCGACCTTCTGGCAGCCGCTGGCCGCCGACCGGGCGGACGGTACGGTATGGATTGCCGTAGACTTGGGCGCTTCCTACGATGTGGACGAGGTGAAGCTTGATTTTCGAACGGGCAGCGTCAGCAGCTATGCGATTCAAACGTCAACGGATCAATCCGATTGGCATGATGCGATTGTGAAGAACGTGACCGGGTCGATTTCCGGTAAAGTGGTGACGGTCAACTTTCCGGCCGTGAACACCCGTTATGCCCGATTGCTCGTCACGCTATCCAACACCAATTTTCAATTAAACGAAATCGGAATATACAGCACGAACTGGACCCCGCCTCCGGCTGTAATTGACAGCGTATACATTATGAACGGGCAGGGCCAGAAGCTTGGCGAATACGATACGACGACGTTGAGCAGAGGAGCGTCCCATGCGTTCACGATCGGCGGAACGATGACCGATGGAACAACTGCGGATTTGTCCGCTGCAACCGTAAGCTGGACTAGCGCCAAGGCGGATGTCGCGACGGTTGACGCGAGCGGCAATGTAATCGCTGTCAATGAGGGCGCGGTCAAAATTACCGGCCAGGCGACGTTGAGTAACTTATCGAAGGAAGCGAGCGTCTGGGTCGACGTATACGATCCCGGTACGCTGCTCGTGGATGTCGGGCTCGACCATCCTTCGATGGTCCGCGAGATCGGCCAGCCGGCGCTGCTGAATATCGGGGATGCGTATCCTTCGGTACGTCTTCTGCCTTATGCCGGCGGCACGGCGCTGGCTTCCCTCGTGTCAACCCCGGACGGGCAAGTCATTCAGTCGCTGCCGGCAGCGGCTTTGTCCGCGGGAACGGGCAAGACGTTGTCCTTCTCTGGAACGGTACCGAAATTCGGATCGTATGAAATTCGGCTGCAGTTCCAGTTCCCTGGCAAAAAGCCAGTGTACGACACGCTGTACTTCACCGCGCAAAATCCGACTGACGTCGGTCCGGACGAAAGCTCTATCGCATACACCGGAGCGGACGGGAAGATGATGTACGTTCCGGATTACCGCGGCAACCGCATCATCGATTTCTCCAACGTCGGATATATGGGCGGCGGCGTGAAGCTTCCCGATGTGCAGGCAAGAATCGCGCTCGAGCCGGTGGCTGGAGACGCCGACGATACGGCGCGGATTCAGGCCGCAATCGATCAAGTGTCGCAAATGCCGCAGTCGGCGGAAGGGTTCCGCGGGGCTGTCTTGTTGAAAAAAGGAACGTATCGTGTCGGCGGGACGCTATATATTCGCGCCAGCGGCGTCGTGCTTCGCGGTGAAGGTCAAGGCGAAGACGGCACGATCCTGTACGCGACAGGTACGGCGAAGCGAAACATTCTCGAGATTCAAGGAAAAGCGCCGAAGCTGCTGACGGATCATGCCACGAAAATATCGGACCTGTTCGTCCCTTCGGGAGCGAAATCGTTTAACGTGGAAGATGCAGCGAAATTCAAGGTTGGCGACAAAGTAAAAGTACGCCGGTACGGCAATTCCCGGTGGATTCATGAAATTCATATGGATACGATTTTTGAAAGAGACGGTACGGTGCAATGGACCCCGTTCAACCTGGACTTCGACCGTGTCATTACGGCTGTCGATCTGACCCGGAACCGGATCGCGATCGATGCGCCGCTGGCCAACTCGATTGAGCGCCGCTGGGGCGGAGGTGAAGTGATCCAATATGAAGACCCGGACCGCATTGAGCAGATCGGCGTGGAAAATCTGCGTGTCGATTCGGCATTCGATCCGAGCGTTACGGCGACCCAGAGCGGGAAAACGTATTATTCCGACGAAAATCACGCTGTCAGCTTCGCCATTTTCACCAACGTGAAAAACGCATGGATGCGCGAAGTAACCGGACTGCATTTGAACCATGCGCTGGCGCATGTCAGCCGCGGCTCCAAGTGGGTCACGGTGCAGGATAACAAGTCGCTCGATATGGTGAGCGTCATTACCGGCGGCAACCGGTACCCGTACAAGATGAGCGGCGAGCTCACGCTTATGCAGCGGAACTACGCCGAAACGGCGAGACACGCGTTTGTCGTCGACAGCCGCGTACAGGGGCCGAACGTATTCCTCGACAGCCAGTCGGTGAACGAATACGCGACGAGCGAACCGCATCACCGCTGGTCCGTCGGCGGCTTGTACGACAACATTTCCGCCGAAATCGCCATTCAGGATCGCGGATTGCTCGGCAGCGGCCACGGCTGGTCCGGCGCCAATTACGTTACTTGGAATACCGAAGGAGGCTTGGTGTCCCAGCAGCCGATCACTGCGCAAAACTATGCGATCGGTCATGTCGGCGCCAAGAAAAAGCCGTATTTGCCCAATGCCGATGACAAACGGCCGCGCAACGACGCTTATTGGGAGCATCTGGGCAGCCATGTGAGCCCGAGAAGCCTCTACTTGCAGCAGCTGCAGGACCGGCTTGGAACGCAGGCGGTGCAAAACATCGCGCAAACCCCGCTTGGCGGCGGAGCGTGGAACGTGCCTCAGCTGCCGCAAAATTTGCCGCTGCTCAAAGGAATCAAAATAAACAACAAACAATTGGACGGATTCACGCCGGAAGTGTTCGATTACACCGTACAGCTGCCGGCCGGCTCTACGAGCGTGCCATCCATCAGGCCGCATGATATGCGTCACGACGCCGAAATCATCGATGCGTCTACTGTGTACGGAACGTCAGTGCTCATCATTCGCGAGAAAAAACATCCGGCCCATTCGGTCAGGTACAATGTCCGGTTCACCGTTCCGGCTTCGTCCGGCGGCGCCGGCGAACCGAACGAGCCGAATGAACCGGCCGACCCCGGAGAGTGACGTTCGGTCGTATATCCAATGAACAAGCCGGTTGCCTACGTGGCAGCCGGCTTGTCTTATAGGATCAGGGGCATAAGGTTGACTCTGGCCCAAAGCTGATCTTAACGCCAGAAAATCACCTGCTTACAAAGCAGGTCTGCCACGCAATCCCGTAGTTCGCCCTGCTTTAGAAAACTCCGAAGGATGTTTTTCTTTTTGGCGGCGATTGGAAAATGGATTGTCTTTCCGGACGCCCGGTGAGATAATAGGCTTCGTATTCGGACGGACGATACCACACGGGAGAGAGCGGGTACGGGCTATGATCTATTTTCTGCTGTTTTACGCCATCGTATATATGGGAAACGCCGTTTACGGCACGTATATTCCCGTTTATTTTCAATCCATTGGCGCGACTCCATCGCAAATCGGAACGCTGTTGAGCCTGGGGCCGCTGGTCGCCGTGCTGGCGCAGCCGATATGGGGAACCGTCTCGGACCGGGCGAAGACGAAAAATGCCATACTGGCCATCCTGCTGATCGGCAGCGGGGCAGCCATTTTGCTGTTTCCTTTATCCCATATGTTTTACTACTTGCTGTTGATGGTGTGCTTGTTCACTTTTTTCCAGACATCCATCTTCGCCATCAGCGATGCGATAACGCTGGAGGAGCTGGAAAAGCATAAAACATGGTCGTTCGGCTCGATTCGCATGGGCGGCACGTTCGGATTCGCCGCGATGTCCATCACCTTCGGCTTTCTGGCCAAGTCTGACATCAATTACTTGTTTCCCGTCTACGCGGCGGTGATGCTGGCGTCCCTCGTGCTGCTTTCCCGCTTCCCGCGGATTGCCGGTTATCAGTCGGGAGGCAGCAAGATGCAGATGTCGGTTTTATTCAAAAATCGCAAGCTGATGACCTATATGGGAATCAATCTGCTTTTGCAAATTACGCTTGGCTACTATTACTCGTTCTTTCCCGTTTACTTTCGGGACATGGGCGGAGACAATGTGCTGCTGGGCTGGTCCATGGTCATCTCGTCGCTGAGCGAAATTCCGTTTTTGCTGTTCGCCAACCGGCTGTTCCAACGCGTTCGGATGACGCATATATTGCTCGTTTCGAGCGTTGCTGCCGCGCTGCGCTGGTTTCTGTTCTCGTTCACCGATCAACCGGCGTGGATGCTTCCGGCGCAGGTGCTTCACGGGCTGATCTTCATCGTGCTCTCCGTCACGATGGCAATGTACATCAACCGGGAAGTGCCGAAGGAGCTGAAAGCGAGCGGACAAACGTTGAACGGGCTTCTCAGTCTGGGCGTCGCGCGCATTATTGGCAGCTTTGCCGGCGGATTCGCCAGCGAAGCGTTCGGCATGCGCACCGTGTTTTACTACAACGGCTGGATTGCGGTGTTGTGCTCAGCGTGCATCGTCTTCATTAGCATGAGGGCGGACCGGGACGGTTCCGGCAAGGAAGCGGGCAATACAAAGGGGGCGGTGTCATGATTGCAAGCGATTCGATCGTAACCGCGGGGGTGTTCCTGAACTGCCGCGGTCTTTTCCCGTTTCAGGTTGGTCCGACGAAACAAGGAACTACGCTAGGCGTTGTCCGCATCGGAGGGCACAGGGAAGACGGGGAAACCGGCTGGCAATGCGCCGCGCGCGAAGCGCTGGAGGAAGCGGCCGTACAGGCGCTGCCGGTCACGCCGCCGGCGACGTATTGGTATGATGCGTCCGCTGAGCCGGAACTAGCGCCGCGCGACTGGCTGCTGGTTGACGACGCTGTGCCGATCCTGGTCGGCATTCGCGAGTCGAGCCGTCTGCTCGCTCCGATCTATTTGGCCTATACGGAAGATACGCCCGTTCCGTCTGCGGAGGCCAAAGCACTGCTGCTGTTGAGTCCTGCCGATATCGCGGCTCTGATCGACCGACCGCAGACGCTTGAGCAATTTATCGCGTCGGGAGGAAAAGCTCTCATCAAACAAGACATTCCGATGCATCTCCCGCTTGAACCTTTCCCGCAAGTTCGGATGCTTCACACCTTGCTGCAAAAGCATCCGGATATCGCCCTCCCGCGTGAAAACAAACAACGCACGGATGGGTCGGGCTGTGAACCAAACGGCTGACGAGTTTCCGTAATCCGGCAGTAGTTTGCAACTTATTGGCACCCGGCACCGTCTTGTATATATAACAACAAGAGGAGTGAGGGCGGATGAAGAAGCTGAATAAGATGACCGGAGTCGTTCTCCTAACTTTGGCCTTGACCGCGGCTGCAGGCTGTGGGAGCCAAGCTGCCCCGGGCCAAGCGGGAGACGCGAATGCCAATACAGGTACGGGCGGAGGAGCGCCGGATTCGCATGTCGAAACTCCCGCTCCGCCGGGCAGCGGGGCTGCGACGACACCAACGCCAGCGCAAAATAATCAGGCGGGCGGAACCGCGAACCCGTCGAAGCCGTCCGAGCAGCAAGTGTCGATGGACCATATTACCGCGGTTCGGCTCATTAATCCGCAATCCGGCTGGATTGGCGGCAGCGGCTGGATCGCACGCACGGATGACAGCGGGAAGCAGTGGAAGGTCCAGTATGAGGGGAAACAGGCGGTGGAGCAGTTGTTTGCCTTGAACGGCGAGCAGGCGTGGGCCGTGTTGAGTCCGAATTCCGCCGATTCGAAGGAACGCCGTCTGCTGCATACAAGTGACGGCGGAGCGCGGTGGTCCGAAGACGGTACGCTGCCGAGCGGCGCGTTTCTTCATTTTGTCTCGCCGCAGGAGGCGTTTGCCGGGAATGCGTACTCGTCCAACGGAGGGAAAAGCTGGAGCACGCTGAAGGTGCCGGACCGTATGGTCGGCGACGCTTACTTTCACGATCGTAACAATGGCTGGGCTGTGACCACGGACAACAAAAAAGTCGCGGTGCAGCGCACCGTCGATGGCGGCACGACATGGAAACCGGTCATGTCGCGGGATTTGACCGATTCGCTGACCGGCGCGGTGATTCGCTCCGCAGGAACGGACGATGCGTGGGTAGAGTTGATCGGCGGCTCAGGCATGTCGCAAACGTCGTATTCGTTATTCCATACGTCTGACGGGGGAACGAGCTGGACGACGGTTATCGCCAATGCGACGGCAGGGGCAGGACCGGCGCCGGGTTTCCCGCCAAACGACAACAGCGGCCACAAGAACAACGGCTCCAAGCCGGGAGCGCTCTATGTCGTCAGCCCGAAGGTGGCCTTCATGGGAGGGTTCTGTCCTGCTTGCGATCGTCCGAACACAGTCGGATGGACGACGGACGGAGGCAAGACATGGAACAACGGCAGCGAAGAACTACCAGGCTACGGCGGCGCGCTGCTTGCGATCAGCGATGCCGAGCACGGATGGCTCATCAGCAACGATCATGATCAGCCGCCGGTGATGTACACCACATTCGATGGTGGTCGCCATTGGACCCAGGCGCATACGTTCGACCGGCCGTCGTCGTGATGCGCGCCCGCACGGGCGGTGGCGGCGATGCGGCATCAGAGGAGGGGCGAATGAAACAACTCGGATGGATGACGGCGGAATGGCTTCGCATCCTGCTTATTCTCGTCATAGGCTTGCCGCTGATGAATATGGCGGAGCTGCTGCTGCTTTCGCTGGTTGACGCCCAATGGAACGACGAGCGTGCCGGCCTCGCGCTGGCAGCCAATCTGCTCATCGTGTTCGTGATGTACCGCAACAAGCTGCAGTTCGGAGGATGGTACCGAAGTCCCCGCAACCGGCCGCTGCAGCGCCGGACGACTTGGCTGCTGGCGGTCGTCTCCGTCATCTTGCTGCTGGCCGCAATCGAATCATCATAGTCTGATCTTGTTAAGAAAGCCGGCTGTACGGGCGATGGTGCCCGGACGGCCGGCTTTTCGCATGGTTGGCAGCACGCGTAGATGGTTCCTCTGTAAAAGCGACGCGATCGTTAATCTTGTCATTCTCATCATTTTCGACAACCGGAAACAGTCGATGGAGGCATGTCACTTGTCTGCGCCATTCCGCAAATCGGAGAAAAGCTAGACGGCGTTACCCAATAAAAGCCAGCTGCAAGCGCTTTAATAAAACGATTGACAGCATATTTTCCGTCATTTATAGTTATTGTGTGAGTCAGATACGAGTCAATGGATGGTGGGATGAATGTGCGCCATTTATTTCGAAAAAAAGGAGTCGTCGCATCGATGGGTATGCTTATGCTGCTTGCGGCCGTAGTGAACGTGACGGGCTGCAGTTCCGGTGAGAAAGCGCAGCCGAATGTTCAGTCTGCGCCGGTGCCCTCGGAGGAAGGTGACGTGTCCGGCGAGGCGCCTGCTTCGGCACAGCCGGCATCGTTTGTCGCCCCGAAGGGAGTAAAATTGTTCGAGGATGTGGAGATCGGGACCGCCGGAAACCGCAAGCTGCACACATCGATCGCCATTCCGGATACGCCGCCCGAGAGCCCGCTCCCCGTCATGGTCTATATTCACGGCGGCGGCTGGAATCACGGCAACAGGAAGGACGCGCTCCGTTCGATCAGCGGATACGTGACCAAGCGAGGGTATGTCGGCGTATCGGTGGAATATCGGCTTACGCCTGAAGCGCCGTTTCCGGCACAGATTCAAGACGTGAAGCTGGCTATCCGCTTCCTGAGGGCGCATGCCGAGCAGTACCATCTCGATCCGAGCCGCATTGGCGTGTGGGGCGTTTCGGCCGGAGGGCACCTTGCTTCCCTGCTCGGAACGACGGGCGACTTACCGCCGAATCAAGAAGTAACGCTGGACAACGGCCACCAAGTGAAGAGTCTCGATCTCGGGGGGACCGGCGGCTGGCAGCCATATTCCGATCAGGTTCAGGCGGTGGCCGATTGGTACGGACCGGCGGATTTCACAACGCCGGAAGCGGACAAATATAAGTCGCTCACCGCGCTGCTTGGCAAGAAGAGCGCGCTTTCCGTCCCCGATCTGGCAAGGCTGGCGATGCCGGGGACGTATGCTTCTGCGAGCACGCCTCCGTTCTGGATACGGCACGGGGATGCGGACACGACGATTCCGCACGCCAATAGCGAGAAATTTGCCAAGCAGTTGAAGGAAGCGGGGGTGCCGGTCGTTGATTTTAAGATCGTTCCCGGCCAGGGGCACGGCTTTAAAGGGGATGCCGCCGCCTTGTCAACGGAGGAAGCGTGGGCGTTCATGGACCGGTATGTGAAGAACCGGGTCGTCACCGAGCCGATCTTGTACAAGAAATAAGACTGCTTCCAACCGGTAAGCGCTGACGTTCGAACAGGGGATAACAACAACAACGGACTTGTCCTTTAGGGGGCAAGTCCGTTGTTCATCTTATTTCGATCCGAGATTTTGAAAGCTGAATACGATGGTCAGCATACCGAACACGGTAATATATAATCCTCTGGACACAGGCAGAAAAGTAAACGGCATAATGGCAAACACAAGGCCTGCAAGCAAGGTCAATAGATTCGGCAGTGCGTCTCCTTTGCTTTGGGTATATGCCCATAGCGAGCACACGATTTGCACCGCACCGAGCCCTACGCATATCCAGAGCGCGACGGGATGGTCGGCGAAGCCGATCACCCAGGGAGCAGCCAGAAACCAGAGACCGAATAGAGCTGTTAAGAGGCATCTTGTTTTCATACGGCACCTCCAAACTTTATTTAGCTTCCCTACATGTATATGCGTGAATTATGATAATTGGTAAGAAAAGTTAAGGATGATTTGATGAAATATCGAGGGATGGCGAAGGAGGAAATCAAATGATAATACGGCACATGGAACCGGAGGACTGCGGAGCGATTATAGCGGTGGCGGCTCACTGGTGGGGGAGCAGCTATACGAGCGATATGTTTTCGAGCTGGTATATTCGTCATTTTCGGGACACGTGCCTTGTGGCTGAAGAGGAAGGGCGTATGGTCGGATTTCTGATGGGGTTCTGGTCGCAGACGTTGCCGGACGAGGCGTATATCCGCATCGTGATGGTCGATCCGGCGGCTCGGGGACAAGGGATCGGACGAGCGCTGTACGAGAAGCTGTTTGAACAGGCGATCGCATCGGGCCGGACGACCGTACGATGCGTCACGGCTCCCTGGAAGAAAGATTCCATCGCATTTCACACGAAGCTAGGGTTCCGTATCGAACCGCAGCAGCAGGAGCTGGAAGGCGTTCCCGTATGCTTAAACTATGACGGGCGTGGAGGCCAGCGGGTCATGTTCGCCAGGCGGTTGTCTCGTTAGCCGACAGCGAGCGGTCTTTTCGTCTTATGTAAGCTTCCTGATTGTCTCCAAAAACCATCCTGAAATCAATGCATTAGCCGAAAGTCGTTAATATCGCGTGTATAATTTTACATTTATTCGCAAAAGATTAAGAAAAAGTTAGGATAGGAGGTTGTGACCTATGCAGCAACAAGACAATAACCAACAACAAGACAATAACCAGCAACAAGACAATGGCCAGCAGCAGCTAGAAGAAAAAATAGAGCAGGCTGCGAAGCAAGCCCAGCAAGTCTCGGAGCAAACGGAGCAGCTGGCGCAAGATGTGAGTGCCATGAAGCTGGAACAAATCCAACAGCAGGTAGAGCAAAACTCCCAGCAACTGCAGCAGCTTCAACAAGAGCTCCAGCAATCGGATTCGGGTTCGAATTCAAATCAGAATTCAAATCCAAATTCGAATGCAGAGCCGGGTTCGGATTCGAACTCGGATTCCAATCAACAGCAGTAGGACGCGGCAAGGATACAGATGAAAGCCCAAAGACTCATGTCACCCCTCAGATGAGAAGGAAACATGAGTCTTTTTCATGTGAGCGCGTTGCTCGATGGAGAACATCATCGACGGCCTACTTTATGCGTCGTAGCCGCTCCCGCCGCAGCAAGTAGACGAAATAAGGAGCGCCGATGATCGCGGTCATGATCCCGACGGGAACTTCCCTTGGGGTGATCACGATGCGCCCGATGCAGTCTCCGAGCAGCATCAGATTCGCGCCGATCAGCGCAGAGAGCGGGATGAGCCATTGGTTTCTTGAGCCTATTAAGCTTCGGGCCATATGCGGGGCGATCAGTCCGACGAAGCCGATCGCGCCTACTGCGGCAACGGAGATCCCGGCCAGCGCGACGGCCAGCAATAGAAGCCAGAATCGCTGGCGAATCGTATCCAGACCCAGGGAGATACTCGTTTCGTCGCCCAGCAGGAACACGTTCAGCTTGCCCGAGCTTAGCCATGCAGCCGGAAGCAGCAGGGCGATCCAGGGCAGGAGGGAGAGAGCTTCCCTCCATCCCCGGCCCCATAAGCTGCCTGACAGCCAGAGCAGCACCGTGTTGATGTTCGTCGGATGCGTGACGATCAAATACTGCGTTCCCGCCTGGAGTACGGCGCCGATCGCGACGCCGACGAGCGCCAGGGCAGCGGGCGACAAGGTCAATCGCTTGCTGAGCAGAAGCAGCAGCGCAAACGCCGCTAAGGCTCCGGCCAAGGCGGCGGCGGGAAGCATGTAGCCCGGCGCCTTCGGGAACAGGAAGATGACGGCGGCGGCCACGAGCCCCGCCCCTTTCGTAATGCCGATGACGTCGGGGCTGGCCAGCGGATTGCGGATGAGGCTTTGCAGAATAACGCCTCCGGCCGCCAGTCCGAATCCGGCGAGGATGCCGACGACAACCCGAGGCAAGCGGACTTCGTGAACGATATAATAGGTCGGGCTGTCCGGGTTCCACAAGCTTTCTCCCATACTGCGAAGCGGGATAGGCACGGTGCCTGCGCTGACGGATACGACGGACAGCACGAGCAGTGTGAACAGCGCGGTGATCAGCACAAGTCCTTTGCTCATCGGCCGGCTCCTCCTTTCTTGCGGGCCAAGTAGATGAAGAACGGGCCGCCGATCGCGGAGGTGACGATTCCGACGGGAGACTCGAACGGAAAGGCGATCATTCGGCTGAGGACATCGGCGTAAACCAGCAGGGCGCCGCCGAGCAATCCGGTCAGCGGAACAAGCAGCGTCAGCCTGCTGCCGACGAGTGCCCGGGCGATATGCGGCACGATCAGGCATACGAAGCCGATCGGCCCGCAGATGGCGACAGCCGAGCCGGCCATCACGATCACGAAGATCAGTCCCGCCGCTCTGACCATGCCGATGCGCTGGCCCAGCCCCGCCGCGACATCGTCTTCGAGCAGCAGCAGGCGGAAGGCGGGCAGCATGATCAGCAGCAGGAGCAGCCCGCCGAGGAAGAAGGGGAGCACGGCCTGTACTTGCGACCAACCTGCCTGACTGACGGAGCCAACGAGCCAGAACATCATGCTGTCCGTCGAATATTGGTTGAATATGATCATGCATTCCGTGAAGGACGACAGTAGAAAATGCACCGCAATGCCGCCCAGTGCGAGCCGAATGTACTGCTTATGCTCCGATCCGCTGAGCAGCCAGACGAGCAAGGCTCCGCCTGCAGCTCCGCAAAAGGCGAGCGCCATGGAGCCGAGCAGCGGCATGCCGGTAAAGGTGACCAAGCCGAATACGACAGCCAGCGAAGCCCCGGCATTAATGCCGAACACATGCGGCGAGGCGAGCGGATTTTTGGTCGCGAGCTGCGTGAGCAGGCCGGCGAGCGCGAGCTGAATGCCGACAATGCAGGCCGCTAAGGTGCGAGGCAGGCGCAGCGTCTGAATATATAAGTCGATGTTGCCTTGATTCCGGTACGACAAAGCTTCGAACAGGGCGGTCCAGCTGACTTTGGCCGGCCCCCACTTCAAGCTGAGCAGCATCCCTGCGGCCAGCGCGAGGGTTGAGGCAGAAAACAAGAAGAGCAGAAACCAAGTGCGATTCTGCTTTTCCAGCGGCATATTAGCCATCGTTATTTGACTCCTAATTGTTTCACGAGATCATCGGCGATTTTTTCCGACCCGAGCATGCCGCGGGATAATGACCAGTCGCGCCGCTCTACGGTATACACGCGGTTATTCGCTACCGCATCGATTTTTTTCCATAGCGGATTTTTCTGCCATTCATTGACGATTGTCACTTTATCCGTCGGCATCAGGAACAGCGCCTGCGGATTCGTTTCGACCAGCTGCTCCAGCGACAACTGCGGATACGCATTTTCATTTTTGACAGGATCGGTGAAGCCGAGAACTTTGAGCATCGACCCGGAGTAGGAATGGTCCGAGTGGCCGAAGAAGCCGGTCGGGTTCACAACGGCCGGAAGCACGTTCAAGCCGGCGCTTTTAATTTTTTTCTTGGCCTCGCTGATTTTGGCTTGATGCTCCTCCAGCCGCTTCTTGCCTTCCGCATCCTTGCCGACGGCTTTGGCGACGATGATGTAGTTTTTGAGCATTTGGTCGTAATCCGCCTGGTAGTCGTTCAGAACCAGGATCGGGGCGATGGCTTTGATCTGAGGCAGCGCGTTTTTATGCTTATTGATATCGACGATAATCAAATCCGGCTTCAAGGAGCTGATCAGCTCGATATTCGGCTCGTAGCGGGAACCAACGGACGTATAGCTTTTCAGCTGGCTTTTGACCGAATCCATGAACAAGTCCGGGCTGCCGTCGTCGGCAATGCCCACAGGCTGTACGCCCAGGGTGACCAGCATATCCGTGAAGCTGAAATCCATCGTCACGATGCGTTCCGGCTTCTTGGGGAGCGTGACGGTTCCTTGCGCGTCCTCGACGGTAATTTGACTTCCTGCCGAAGCGGCTGGCCGGCTGCCAGCGTTGTTGTCGGAAGTTTGCGTTGTTGCGGCGCTTTTGCCGCAAGCGGCTAAGCTAAGGGTGAATACAAGCAGTAACGTGGTCCAAAGCGCACGTCGAATCCAAAGATGCATGTCCGTTCCTCCTGATTGATAATAATAATTATTCTCAATTGATTTTAGCCTGAGATTACGATCCAGACCATATCTAATATGGAGATTGGACATGTTATATTTTTAGATGTTAGACTGTAGTTTTTTTTGGAACGCCGTAGGCGAACAGCCGACCTCCTGCTTGAAAATGCGGCTGAAATGGAAATAATCGACGAATCCGACCCGTTGCGCAATTTCTTTGGCCGGCAAATGTGTCTGCTCGAACATTTGCTTCGCTTTTTCGATCCGGACCCGGCGCAAGTAGTGGGTCATCGTGACCCCGGTATGTTTTTTGAACAGCACGGTATAATGGCCGACGCTCATTCCCGCGCGCTGGGCCAGCATGGGCAGCGTCAGCTTCAGCATGTAATGCTCGTTTAAATAAGAGAGCGATTCTTCCATGGTCAAGGCGGAGGACTTCTCCGATTGCTTCAAATATGTTTCGTATAAATAAATGAACAAAATGCGTTCCATAATGAGCCGTTTGCGAACCGATTGGGCGGCTTCCTCCTGGGGCGAACGGACTTCGATGTCCCGGATCGTGCGGAGCAGCTCGTCCAGCATATATTTAATTTTCACTTCGCTGACGGTGCGCAGCGGACCGTGCAGCGTCCATTCATTGTCTTCCGGATGCACGCGATACGTAATGACGGCATATTCCGCTTCTTTGGTCTTGGGCACCTGCACGGCATAAGGGCCGCGCGCCGGATGGCAGGCATAGCCTTGCGTGAAGACGACAGGCTCCTGTCCGCGGGAGGAGATGACCACGTGGCCGCGGAGCACGACGATAAGAATGTGGGTGTGCGGCAGGCTGGCAACGGTTAAGGAGGAGCGGATTGTTTCGATGGATTCGAAGACGGGAATGATGGCGGCAAGCTGTTGGAAATACATGCGTCCTAGCCCTTTCTGACACTTGATACCCTCCATATTGACATAACCGGAAGCGAATGTACAAGCCGAATTTTATTGGAAAAGCCGCCCAGCCCCAGCCCGCGGCGGCACCACTGCCAAATCGTTACAATCATTTTTTCCCTGGGAACATGTGCCGCTGAATGCTACACTTCATCTATCAGTTAGGAGGCGTTGTCTATGACAAGCGATGTATACATGCTTGGGTTAATCCTATCAGGGGTAGCGCATACGTAACCCGGAGAACTGCGTGATTCCCCTGCCATGAAAGGGGTTTGCGGAAAATATGAGTACAAATGAATTGCATGATTCGCGTCAAGGAGAAGAACCGAGGCGGTCCCAGCCGCAGGTGCTTTCCGCCGAAAAGTCCGTCAGCCGCGAAGGGAATGTCGTGCTTCGTCCCGCCGGTCCATGGACGCCGCACATTCATCAGCTGCTGAGGCATCTGAAGCGGGACGGCGTAACGGGTGTTCCGGATATCGTCGGGTCCGGCCTAAGCGAGGACGGGCGCGAAATGCTCGGGTACGTGGAAGGGGAGTTCGTCCATCCCGGACCGTGGAGCGACGAGGCGCTTGCAGAAGTCGGCCGCATGCTGCGGCGGCTGCACGACGCTGCGGCGTCGCATGCGCCGGACGGGGACGCGGCATGGCAGCCCTGGTTTTTGCGCGGCGTAGGCGGGCCGCATCGCATCGTCAGCCACGGCGATATTGCGCCGTGGAACATGGTGACGCAAGGCGGGATGCCGATCGCGCTCATCGACTGGGAGTTCGCCGGCCCGGTTGATCCGATGGCCGAGCTGGCGAGGGTATGCTGGCTCTTCCCTCAGCTGCATGATGACGATGTGGCGGCGAAGGTCGGACTGCCTCCGGCGGATGTCCGCGCGAGGCAGCTAAGGCTGCTCGTCGACGCATACGGGCTGCCGGCCAAGGAGCGGCGGCAGCTTCTGGACCTTATCATAGAGGTCGCTGTGCGCGAAGCGGCCGAAGAAGCGATCGAAGCGCGTATTACTTCCGATAGCATCGGCCCGCAATGGGGAATGGCATGGCGCATTCGAGCCGCGGGCTGGATGCTGCGGCATCGTTCCTTGTTGGAGCAAGCACTGGCATAGCTCTCGCAGCTGCAAGTCCCGATCACCGCGAACGGCGGATCGGGACTTTTTTTCGTGGCAGCGTCTGCGCTTATCCGCGGCGGAGGAAAGCGCTTTGCGTTATATCCCTTTCGTGTATAATAGAAAGAAAGCACTTACAACGCACGGATACGGAGGTAACGGATGTGAGGCTTCAACGGATCCGGTTCTACAAGCGCAGCGTCATCGTCAACTGGCTCATCTCGTATCTCTCCGTGTTGCTCGTTCCGATTATGATCAGCGGCATGATCTATGCCGCGACGTGGCATGTGGTTGAATCGGAAGTGAACCGGGCCAACGAATCGGTGCTTCAGAAGATGGAGCAGGCGATCGACAGCAACCTCGGAGGAATCGAGCGGTTAAGTATGGAGATGGCGTTGAGCAAGCGTCTTGGCGCTTTCATGAATGTGAACAAGCCGCTCACGGACAACGATTATTATGAGCTGTTCAGCATTGCGAGCGATTTGCGTGTCTACAAGATGGCCAACGACTACATCGAGCAAATATACGTTTATTACAAGAACAGCGATACGGTCTTGTCGACGCGCGAGCATATCGACAGCCGCGCTTTATTCGAGAGGCTTGGCGCCAAGGACGACCGAGGCTTGGAGGAATGGAAGTCCTTCTTCGGCAAACGGTACATTCAGGAATATGTGCCGGTTACTTCGTTGGAGGACGGGCCTCCGGCCAAAGCGGTCATGTACGCCAAATCGGTCATTCTCGACAATCCCGATCTCCCGGGCGCCGTCATTTTGTTCATTATCAAAGACGCGAAGCTGCTCGAAAACATTCGCACGCCGAATAACGCCGCCGTAGCCGTATTGGATCAGCATGACCGCATGGTCGCTTCAACCGGCTTCGATATGCGGCCCTCGCTCTTGGCTCACAGCAGGCTGCCGGGCAAGAACGGGCTGTTGTACGGCGACGTTGCCGGGGAGCAAACAGCCGTCTCCTATATCACGTCCGACAGTACCGGATGGAAGTACGTATCGATGATTCCGGCCGAGCTGTTCGACGAGAAAATGAAATATGTCAAAAACCTTATTTATTGGAGCATCGGGCTAAGTTTGGCGATCGGCGGGCTTGTGACGTATTTGTTTCTGAAAAAAAACTACAACCCGATCAGCGCGCTGATCCGCCGTCTCTCGTCCCAGTCGGGCATCTCCTTTGAGGAAGGGTCCAATGAATACGGCTATTTGCATGAAGCGCTGAACAATACGTTCGCCGAGAAGGAGAAGATCGGGCAGCGGCTTGAGCGGCACCGCAACGCGATCCGGTCGCATATGCTGCAGGGCTTGCTGAAGGGACGGCTGGAGCCCAACGTGCCCGTGCACGAATCGCTTGCAGCCCATAACATCCGGCTTATGTCGCCCCACTTTGCAGTGCTGCTGCTGCATGTCGATCATTACGGCAAATTCGCCTCGACCGATGACGCGCAGCCGCAAAAAGAGAAGCTGGCGCATTTCATCCTGATGAACGTGGCGGAAGAAGTGGCGGGGCAGCGCCATCAAGCGTTTGCCACCGAGCTGGAAGGGGTGCTGGCCTGTATCGTCAACTTGGATGAAGCTCGGCCCGAAGCGTCCGAACTGGATTGGATCGCCGAAGAAGCGAGACGGTTTTTGCTCGATCATTTCCACATTCGCCTGACTGTGGCCATCAGCGGCATACACCGGGAAGTCGAAGGGATCTCTCGCGCTTACCAGGAGGCGATGGCGGCACTCGAGTACCGTCTGGTCATGGGGAGCGGGGAAATTATCCGGTATGCGGAGCTGCCGAGCGCGGCGCCGGACGGCGGCTCTGCGGGTTATTATTATCCGCTGCATGTAGAGCAGCAGCTGGTTAATTTTGTGAAAACGGGCGATTACGCCAAATCCAAAGCGATGATTGACGAAATTATCGAGGTGAATGTGACGTCCGCTTCCGTATCCGTCCCGCTCGCCAAGTGCCTCATGTTCGATCTGATCAGCACGATGCTGAAAACGATGGATGAGCTCGGCATGAGCAACAAGCGCGAGTTCGTCAACCGGGTGAATCCGGCGGACCGGCTGATTGGCTGCAAAACGATCAAGGAGATGAAGATCCAGCTCGGCGACGTACTGGAGCAAGTATGCCGCTCGATTCTCGAAGACCGCAATCAGGGCCAGAACCAACTGGGCCAGCAGGTGATCGATTACGTGAAGCGGCATTACAGCTCGGAGAATTTGAACATTACGATGATCGGCGAAGCGTTCGGGCTGACGCCATCGTATGTGTCCAAGCAATTCAAAGCGCATACCGGCGAAGCACTACTGGAATTTATCAACAAGATGCGGCTGGAGGAAGCCAAGAAGCTGCTGGCCGGCCAGCCGATGGCGATTGCCGAGATTGCCAGGAGCGTAGGATATGCGGACATCAATACGTTTAACCGCGTTTTCAAAAAATACGAAGGTATTACGCCGGGCAAATTCAAAGAAATCGCCAGTCCGTAGCCGGTAATCCGTGACCAGTCGTCCGCGATCCATAGTCGTCGTCTGCAGTCAGCAGCCGAAGAAAGCCGCCATGAGCGGCTTTTCCCGTTTTTGCAGGCCCAGTGCCGAATTTGCGTAGGTGCGCTTTCGATTTTACAGATCGATTTCCGGTTTTGATGATATCGGGCCGGCCTCGATTCGCTGCATAATAACGGTAAGGTGCACGGACGGAAAGGTGTGCCAATCAGTGCCAATCAATGCCAATCAATAGAGGGGGATTCGAATCCATGGGGAACCATTCCAGGAACAGGACGATCGGCATCGCGGTGTCCGTCGCGCTGGCTTCTGCCAGCTTGCTGGCCGCATGCTCCAAAGACAATACGGCGGGCAACGCGGCGAAGTCGTCGGCTACGCCGTTATCCGAGGCGGGAAAATATCCCGTCAACACGCAGGAGACGATCACATCGTGGGAGCAAATCAATAATAATTTGACGACGTTCGTCACGAATTTGGCCGATTCGCCGTTCGGCAAGCAGCTTGAGAAAGAAACGGGCGTGAAGGTGAAATACGCGCACCCAGCCGACGGGCAATCGAAGGAGCAGTTCAATCTGCTGATCGGCTCGAACAACTTGCCGGACGTGATCGAATACGACTGGAACAACGCCTATCCCGGCGGCCCGGAGAAGGCGATGGCCGATAAGGTCATTGTGCCGCTCAACGATTTGATCGACAAGCAGGCGCCGAATTTGAAAAAAATATTGCAGCAGGACAAAGAGCTGGACAAAATGCTGAAAACGGACAGCGGGAAATATTATGTGTTTCCGATGATTCGTCCGGACAACGGCCTTGTGTTTCGCGGCCCGATGATCCGCAAAGACTGGCTCGACGAGTTGAATCTGCCCCTACCGACGACGATCGACGAATGGTACACGGTGCTCAAGGCGTTCAAGGAGAAGAAGGGGGCGACCGCCCCGTTCACGGCGCAATACAGTAATGAATTGAACATTCAGGACGCGTTTATCGGCGCGTTCCGCACCGCAAACCGCTACTATATCGACGATCAGGGCAAGGTTAAATACGGCCCGATCGATCCGCAGTTCAAGGACGCGCTCGCCCTGCTCCGCAAATGGTATGCGGAAGGGCTGATCGATAAGGACTTTGCGCTGAACACCGATTCGAAGGGGCTCGATAACAAGATGGTGAGTGACGCTTCGGGCGCGACGGTCGGCCTCCTGAGCGGCGGGATGGGTCGCTGGATGGAAGCGGGTAAGAAGAAAGACCCCAAATACCGGCTGGTCGCCGCGCCGTATCCGACGTTGAAAAAAGGAGAGCGCGCTTTTATCGGGCAGCGCGATTTCAAGTACAACCCGGCCGCCAGCAAAGCGGTGACCGCCGCCGCCAAAAATCCGGAGCTCGCCGTGAAGTGGCTTGACTTCGCGTACAGCGAAAAAGGAAAAATGCTGTTCAACTTCGGCATTGAAGGGGAAAGCTACACGATCTCAAACGGAACCCCGGCCTTTACGGATAAGATCACCAAGGATCCGAAGTACAATCTGCAGCAGATGGTTACCCAGTACACGAAGCCGAACGGACCGTTCCCCGGCGATCCGCGGAAAAACTTCAACACGTTCCCGGAGCAGGACGAGGCGATCAAGATTTGGGAGCAAACCGATGCCGCGAAGCATGTCCTGCCGTTATTCATTACGCCGACGGTCGAAGAGAGCAAGGAAGTGGCGAAGATCAATACGGCCATCGCCAGCTACAAGGAAGAAATGTTCGTGAAATTCGTCATGGGCAAGGAGCCGATCGACAAATTCGACGATTACGTGAAGCGGATCAAAGAGATGGGCAGCGACAAGGTGACGAAAATTTATCAGGACGCGTACGACCGTTATAACAAGAGATAATGAGATACTGCCCGCGTTCGTTAGCAGGGGGCGAGCCCGACATGTCCGGGGGCGCTTCCTGCCGGAGAGCGGCGGGAGGATGGAGTGGGAACGGCGATGGCCGAGATCAATCAACGACGAATTGCCGCAAGCACGGAAGCGAAGCGGACAGCAGGGGGGATCCTGCTGGACATCCGCAGGAACAAGCTGCTGTATGCGATGCTGCTGCCGGTACTGCTGTATTACGCCGTATTTCATTATGCCCCGATGTATGGCGCGATGATCGCCTTCAAGGATTTTTCTCCGCGACTTGGCATTTGGGGCAGCGAGTGGGTCGGCTTCGAGCATTTCGAGACGTTTTTCACGGGCGCTTATTTTTGGCGGACGATCAAAAATACGATCCTGATCAGCTTATACGAACTGATATTCGGGTTTCCCGCGCCGATTATGCTGGCTTTATTGCTCAATGAGGTGAAGAACGCCGCCTTCAAACGGACGGTGCAAACGGTTACGTACATGCCGCACTTCATCTCGCTTGTCGTCATCTGCGGGATCGTGAAAGATTTTACGTCGAGCGAAGGCGTCATTAACGATGTGATTGCGTTTTTCGGCGGGCAGCGGACCACCTTTTTGCTGGAGCCGGAGCTATTCCGCTCCGTATACGTTTCGTCCGGCATTTGGCAGCATATCGGCTGGGGGACGATCATTTATTTGGCGGCGCTGACGGGCATCGATCCGGAGCAGTACGAGGCGGCCCGCATCGACGGAGCCGGAAGATGGAAGCAGATGGTGAACGTGACGATCCCCGGGATTATGCCGACGATTGTCATCCTGCTCATTCTTGATATCGGGCGAATGATGAACGTAGGCTTTGAAAAAATCATTTTGCTGTACAATCCGGGCACGTATGAAACGGCCGATGTCGTCTCGTCCTACGTATACCGGGTCGGCTTGCAGGACTTTAATTACAGCTTCAGTTCCGCCGTCGGCTTGTTCAACTCAGCCGTCAATTTCACGCTGCTTGTATTGTCCAATTGGCTGAGCCGCAAATGGAATGACACAAGCTTATGGTAGGAAAGGAGAGCCTGCAAAATGAACCGTCCGACGGTATCGGAACGATGCTTTGACTTCGGCAACCTGCTTGTACTGACGCTGCTCATGATCGTAACGATCTATCCGCTTATTTATGTCGCGTTCGCTTCTGTGAGCGATGCCGGCCAGTTGATGGCGTTCAGCGGACTGCTGTGGAAGCCGCTGGGATTTTCGCTCGATGCGTACGCCGGCGTCTTCGCCAATCCGATGATTTTGAAAGGATATGCCAATACGTTCTTCGTCGTGACTGTGGGGTTGGTGTTCAACATCGGTCTGACGTCGCTCGGGGCGTACGCGCTTTCGCGCAAAGGGCTGAAATACCGCAAACCCATCATGCTGCTGATCGTATTCACGATGTTTTTTAGCGGCGGCTTGATCCCGTTTTATTTGGTCGTCAAGGGCGTCGGCCTGGCGAACACGCTGTGGGCGCTCATCATACCGCAGGCGATCAATACGTTTAATTTGATTCTGATGAAGACGGCCTTCGAATCGATTCCGGATGCGCTGGAGGAATCAGCCAAGATGGACGGCGCGAACGATTTGGTCATCCTGTACCGGATTGTCCTGCCGCTATCGATGCCCGTCGTGGCCGTCATGCTGCTGTACTACGGCGTCAGCCACTGGAATTCGTGGTTTCACGCGCTGATCTTTTTGCAGGACCGGTCGATGTACCCGCTTCAGCTTGTCCTGCGGGAAATATTGCTGCAGGGCGAAGCGAGCTCGATGGCTGTCGGCGCTTCCGATACGGATGCGGTGCTGCTGTCGGTTACGTTGAAATATGCGACGATCATTGTCGCGACTGTGCCGATCCTGCTCGTGTATCCGTTCCTGCAAAAATATTTCGTAAAAGGCGCGCTGATCGGCGCGATCAAAGGTTAGAGACGAGAAACGATCATTCATTCAGCTATAAAGGGGCCAACCGATATGATAAAACCAAACCGAGCGCTGCTGTCTTCTGCCATCGGCGTATTATTGATCATGTCCGCATGCGGCGGCAGCGGAGCCGGCAGCAAGCCGGGAGAAGCTGCGGTAACGAAGGATGCGGACCGTAAGCCCGTAGAAATTACGTTTTACCGGCCGAATACGGCCACAACCGAAGAACAGTTCATGGATCTGATGGGCAAGCGAATCAAGGAAAAATTCCCGTTCGTCACGCCGAAGTTCATTCCGTACGGCCAAGGCACGAATGTCAATGAAGTCGTCACCTCCGGCGTCGACCTGGACATCATCATCTTCTCCATCGGCTTCGTGCCGCAAACGCAAAACTATAATTTGCAAACCGATTTGAGCGATTACATCAAGAAATTTACGTACGATACGAAGCGTCTCGAATCGACGACCTTTGATTTCATCAAGCAATACGGCGGCGGTAAAATCTACTCGCTTCCGATCTTTACGACAGCGCAGGTGCTGGCATACAACAAAGATTTGTTCGATAAGTTCGGCGTACCTTACCCGAAGGAAGGCATGACCTGGGACGAATTGTACGACACGGCGAAGAAGCTGAGCCGCACGGATGGCGGCGTTCCCTATTACGGGTTCCTGACGTCGGTCTCGCATATGCTGCGGATGAACCAGCTGTCGCTGCCGTTCGTTGATGCGAAGGCGAACCAGCCGGCGATCGGGACGGAAAAGTTCAAGCAAATGGCGGAAAACTTTACGCGCTTTTACCGCATACCGGGAGCCGAGCTGCCGAAGGAAAAGCAGGGGAAGGAAGGCGATCTGTTCCTGAAGGACCGCACGCTTGCGATGTACGGCTACCTGAACAGTGCCGTGGTCGGCGCGGCCACTGCGGGCATGAACGTAGACGCCGTCTCGCTGCCATCGTTCAAGGAAGCGCCGGGTACGGGCTCGCAGATGTACCCGACGTTCGCCAGCGTGTCGAGCACGAGCAAGAATAAGGAGGTGGCCTTCGAAATCTTGGCGTATTTGACCTCCGATGAAATGCAGCTCAAGTTCGCCAAAGAAGGAACCGGCCTACCGGTCGTCAACAATCCGAAGCTGATGGAAGCGTTCGGCGAGGACATACCGCAGCTGAAAGGGAAAAACATCAAGGCGTTCTATCCGGCGAAGCCCGCAGCCATCAGTCCGAAATCCGCATACGACGATTTGGTGGAGAAGCAGGCGGTCACGGCGTTCCGTGAATTGGCGCAAGGCGTGAGCGATGCCAACACTGCGTTCCGTAAAGGCGAGGAGCAAGCGGCCAAAGAAATCGAAGCCGCAGCGAAGAAATAAGTTAGAGAGAAGACGGCCAGGCAGAGACTTATACTGTTTGGCCGCTTTTCGTTCCCGGACCGGTGCGATCTGAGCCATAAACAGAAGTCATGTTCTCATCCAAACGCGGCAAGTTGCGAATTTACATACGATGTTTACATTTTTGGCGCAAGACGGCATCCGGATTTACGGCAACGATCACAAGATTTACAACAACTATATGGAAAAGCTGACCGGCAAAGCGATTCTGAGTCTCCTAAAGCGTAATGCTGCAGGAACAAAAGCCGGACATGGGGTTCATATGTGCGGCTTTTGGTTTTGTCTGGATTTACGGGTGTGAAGTAATAGACGAAATTGAATTGCGGCTGATCTACCTGAAAAAATTGGTCCCGAGGCTATGCCCCCTGTCAATGTCAATCCATTTTTTACCGATTAGGTTGAGTTGCTCGGATTTTGGAGCACAGTAACCGGCTGCAAGCGGTGCAAATCGGAACCGTGCCAGACTTAAGTCGAGTTCCAATTCCCGCCCGGGGACCGGAGGAGTTCTGGTCCTGCGACTGATTTGGGTATCTTTTCCTTTCTGTATAGTTAAAGTAACAAATTGCAGAACAGGCGGGAATAAGATGAGAAGTCGAGCGATTGCAGGAAAGAAATCATGGGTCCACCACTTCGAGGAGGAGAGATGGCTTTATCTCACAGGATTATTCGGTTTTCTGCTAGCCGGAATATGCGCGGTTTGGGTGTTGTTGTTCGGAGGGGAGGTTGCTCCCCGAGGCGATGTCTCGAAAGCGATCTCCTTCAATGCGGCACTCGGCATATTTTTGCTCTCGACGGCTGCCATTATGCCGTTTGCCGCAATGGGGAAGAGGAGCAAAGTTTTTTTTCGCATAACGTACATCATCCTCGTGCTTTATTCTTACGGTGCAGAAACGGTGCAAAATTTCCGCGGCGTCAACCCGAGATTCGTACATAACGGTACGATCTTTGATAAGACGGTCGGCAACATCTTCGCTTTTGTCGCGTTGATGCTCGTATTGAGTTATCTATTCCTGGCAGTACATTATTTTCGCCGAAAAGCATACGTGCGGCGCCCGGAAATCGTGGTAGGGATTCGTTACGCCATGGCGGCCACCGTCATTTCGTTCGCGGCAGGCGTGTGGATTTCGGTCAATCAAGGTCGGTTCACCGGCTTGGAAGGAAACATCATATGGCTGCACGGTCTCGGGTTCCATGCGCTTCAAGCCGTACCGATCGTCGCCTGGTTAACGGAGTATACCTCGCTTAAGAGCACGGTTCGCAGGACCATGGTTCATATTACGGGTATTGCATATGTGCTTGGACTTATCGCGATCGGCGTATTGACGTGGAACGGTCATTCCGTTCTGGAATGGTCGGCGCTACAGGTCGTCGCAATCGTCAGCTTTCTGGTTTCGATCACGGCAGGCGCGTGGGTGCTTGGCCAGTCGGTTACGGAGCTGCGGAGGGCATACAAGGGTTACGGGTTCGAAGGCTTAATTTCCATGATGAAATGAAACGAATAACAGTTTGACCTGAGCGAAGCAGCCGGCCGCACGGATAAGCGGCCGGCTGCTTCTTTTGTATGGCTGGTCCGGCCGGTGCGCAGCTAGTGCGGCAGGCTGGATTCTCTGATCTTCAGTTCCGGATGCAAGTAAGTGATTTTACCCACTTCTTTTCCCTCGAGGACGTCGTTTACGAGCTGCACGGCCATACTGCCGAGCTTGGATATGTTTTGGGTTACGCTGCTCAAGCTGGGCGTCAAGTAATGGCATAATTGAATATCGTCGTAGCCGACTACGGAGACGTCCCCGGGGATAGCGTATCCCGCCTCGGTCAGTTTTTTCATGACGCCGACCGCCATCATATCGTTCGCGACAAAAATGCCGTTAAACTCGCTCCCTTTCTCAAGCAGCGCTTCGCAAGCAGCATATCCGCCCTCCATGTTGTCTTTGGGAGCGTTGACGATCAAATCCTCATTTACCGAGATTTGGTTGCGGCTCAATGTTTTAATATAGCTGTCTTTCTTCACGACGCTGGGGTAGGAGAAGTTGAAGCCATTAATGTAAGCGATCCGGTCGCGCCCGGTATCGATGAGATGTTGAACGGCCATGCAAGCCCCTTCGGCTTCGTCGGAAAGCACGCAATAAATGTTTTTCCCGACCAGCGCATGATTCGTGAGTACGACCGGTATGCGTTCGGACGTCTTCATAATATGATGGCTGTGGGGGTCGGTCACGTTGCGCCCGCCGACGAATATAATCCCGTCCACCTGCTTCTTCACGAAAATTTCGACGTATTTTTCCTCTTTTTCAATCCAATTCCCCGTGTTTCCGAGCAAAATTGAATAGTTGTTGTGAAAGGCATGCTTTTCGATCACATGCACCATTTCCGCATAGTAAGGATTGTTCACCGTTGCGATAAATACGCCGATCGTCCTCGTAGACCTGGATACAAGACTTTGAGCCAGCGCGTTAGGCGAGTAATTCAAACGTTCCATAATGGAATGGATTTTCCTCCGGGTTTCGCTGCTTACTTTATCGGGGGTGTTGATCGTTCGGGATACGGTAGCAGTTGACACGCCGGCTTCTTTGGCGATATCGTATATGCTTGCGTTTTTTTTGCTCACTAGAAAATTCCCTTCATCGATTTAATGATATGACGACGATGCAATATTAAGAAACCCATTACATTCGATTATATCGTACGGCCGATTTGTTTTCAATTGCCGCGATTTGCGGCAGCCTGTGATCGAATATAGTAAAAGTATGCTAATCAAGACGGGGCACGAGTCGTGGTATATATTTGGCAGATGCAATGGAACCGTATTGTTGAAAAATAAGCAATGGTATATAATGACTCGTGTAATGGGTTACATTAAGGCTTGTATTTGTTTTTATAAAGTCGGCATATATTAGATTGATTTTATAGTTTTGTTGGATTTTTTGACACATTTAATGTAATGGGTTGCATTTGTCGTTTTGTAATTATGACGTCATGTTTTGCTAATGAAGTGATTCTCATCGTTAACGGGGGGGACTGCTGGACAAGACAGAAAAAGATTCCGTACGAATATTTGGAGGAAGGCGCCGACTTTATGCTGGGGAACGACGTCAAAGTAGGGCTGTTCGGTCCGCTGTGCTGAGCAGCAATATATGGGTGAACATGCCCTCCTGGAAAGACTGGAAAGAAGCGGAACGAAAGCTTATAATACTGGCATTAATAATAATATTTTGATCGCATCGGATGATAAGCAGCTGCAGGTCACCCTGGAAAAAGACATGCCTGGGCAGAAATGATCATGGAGAGGGAGAAGAGGATGGGAAAGTCTAAGCTGACGTTCGGCATTGCGGCCGACATTCATCACGATTTTATGTATCAAGCGGAGGAGCGGCTCTCACAGTTCATTGACGAGATGAACCGGGAGCAGGTTGATTTTATTGTTCAGCTCGGAGATTTCTGTTTTCCGCTGCCGGAAAACCGTTCGTTCGTGAATGTGTGGGAGCGATTTCAAGGCCCGAAGTATCACGTGCTTGGCAATCATGACATGGACAAATGCAATAAGAAGACGATCATGGATTACATCGGGATGGAGCGCAATTATTATTCTTTCGATCAAGGGGATTATCATTTCGTTGTATTGGACGCGAATCATTTGCTGCTTGACGGACAATACGTCGATTACGAATTCGGCAATTATCATAAGCATCCGGCCGCTATCAGCAATTTGACGCCGGAGCAGCTTGTGTGGCTGCGCGACGATTTGGCCGCAACGGACAAGACGACGATCATCTTCAGCCATCATAACCTGGAATCGCCGTACAACGATTTCAACTATGGCATCAAGAACAGCGACGATTTGCTTGCCGTGCTGAGAGAAGCGAACCGGTCCGCCGGATTCCGCAAGGTAATCGCCTGCATGAACGGCCACAACCATTTGGACGGCGTGAAAGTGATCGACGATATATACTTTATTCATATCAACAGCATGTCCTATTTCTATATGGGCAAAGATTACGAAAAAGTCAGGTACGATGAGCAAGTATCGGCCCGATATCCGATACTGACCCGTTCCGCTCCATACATGGAGCCGTTGTACACGAAGGTAACGCTCGAGGAAGGTCAGCTGACGTTAACGGGCAGAACGTCGAGTTTCGTCGGCCCGTCCCCTGTGGAATGCGGGCATCGGAACTTTTGCGGCGGTCATGTGGTGACTGCGAAAATATCGGACCGGGTGCTGAAATACTAGCCTCTGCGTACCGTGCTGCCGGTCTTCGGCTGAATTCGCAGGTACACACAAGACAAGTCCGGTGCGGTGCGAAAGTAAAAAAAAGCTTATTCGGTTCCCTAGGGGGCGAATAAGCTTTTTTCATGCGCGTTTTCGGGCTGCTTGCGCAAACCGGTTACGCGTGGTATTTGCGGTAAGCGGAGTGCATCGTCGGACCGACGTACGAGTTGATCGGGAAGCCGTGACGGATCGCTTCGGAGATGAACGCTTTGGCGGTCGTGACCGCTTCGCGAATGCCGCTGCCTTTGGCGAGCTCGGCCGTTACAGCTGCAGAGTAGGTGCAGCCGGCGCCGTGCGTGTAGCTCGTCCCGAGTTTCTCCGATTCGAACAGCTCGAAGCTCGTTCCGTCGAAAAGCAGGTCAACCGCCTGCGGATGATCCAGCTTGGCGCCGCCCTTGATCAGGACGTATTTCGCGCCGGAGGCGTGGATGATTTGCGCCGCTTCCTTCATATCATCGAGCGTCTTGATCGGCGGGCGATCCGCCAACTGAGCCGCTTCGAACAAATTCGGCGTGACGACATCGGCCAGCGGGACAAGCAGCTCGCGCAAGGCGACCGTCGATTCCGGATGGAGCGCTTCGTCGTTGCCTTTGCACACCATGACCGGATCGATGACGATGCGGCTCAGCGACCTGGAACGGATCGTTTGCGCCACCAGCTCGATGACTTCCACCGAACCGAGCATGCCGGTTTTGAGCGCGTCGATGCCGATACCGTCGAGAACGGTCTTAAGCTGCGTCTCTATTGTAGATAACGGTACCGGATGCACGCCGTGCGACCAGCCGTTGTCCGGGTCCATCGTCACGATTGTCGTAAGCACCGTCATGCCGTAGACGTCCCGCTCCTGGAACGTTTTCAGATCGGCTTGTATGCCGGCGCCGCCGCTCGTATCCGAGCCGGCGATAGTCAATGCTTTGTTCATGCTCAAGGTTGTTCTTCTCCTTCATACTTGATATCGGGAAATCGTATATCCTTTATCCTAAAGATTTTACCGTCATTTTACAACCCGCAAATTTAACAAAATAGCGCCAGATCCGATTCGAACACATATACGGCTGCGGATAAGGCGACAGCGTTCGCGACGGAGCGAGGCGCCTCATGATCTGAAGTTGGTTATAAAATTATATATTTGTTATAAATGAACATACAACATATTTACAAGGTTGAGGTTCGATGATATGATTTGTTCTGTCAAAGGTGATAACTGGAAATGTAAGCGCTCTATCTTATGGCTTTTAATGAGAGGCAGGTGAACGTGGCGAACGAACCTGTTCCGACGCAGCAATCGTGCAAGGCAAATCCGAATGATCCGCTGCGGGAAGAAGGGGAACCGGGAGCAGCCAGTTTTGGGCGGCGCGAAGCCGGCTCATGATGGTGCTTGGCGGGTAATGGCGTGGAAAAAATGCGAATAAGGGGCGTATATCGATGATGAAATGTAATTATTTTTTATCGATTCGGAAGGCATCCTTCGTACTGATGATCGGTTCTCTTTGTGCCGGTGCGCTTGCGGGCTGCGGCGAACCGGACAAACCGGCTGCAGCGCTGCCGGACATGAAGCCTAAAGAACCTATCGAGCTTACCCTTGCACCGTACTTTCTCAACATGACCGATGCGGAATTTGAAGAGGTTCTGATCAAGCCGTTGCAGGCAAAGTACCCTCACATCAGCCTGAAAGTCGTTCGCGACGATATTACGAAGCTGGTTTCGGCAGGTCAGACTCCCGATATCGTATACTCCGCCAACTCCAGATTTTCCGTGCTGCAAGAGCTGGACATTCCGTATGATTTGAGCGCCTTTGTGAAAACGTACAACATGGATTTAAACCAATTTTCCAGCCCGAACATCGATTGGATCAAGGAGCTCGGCACGAAAGGCGAAATATACGGAGTTCCGTTCGGCCTCAATCAAATGGCCTTGTTCTACAACAAAGATTTGTTCGACAAGCGGGGAGTCGCGTATCCGAAAGACGGCATCACCTGGGACGAATACTTCGAGCTGACCAAGAAGCTGACCTACAACGATGGGGGCGTGCAGTATCGCGGCAGCCTTCCGCCGAATCCGGAGTTCATCTCCCGGATGAAATCGATGTCGCTGGTGGATGCGAAAACGAATAAAGCGCTGGTCAACAATGACGCGTTCAGAAACGTGATGGATCTCGTGCAGGCCTTTTATCAAATCCCCGGGATGGTGCAGGACGGCCAAAAGCTGCCTGCGGGGAGCAATCATTTCGTAAAAGATTTACAAATGGCGATGTATTTGAACTGGATACCGGATACCGTCGGCTTCATTCAGCAGTCGGCCTCCTCGATGAATTTCGATCTTGTCGGCGCGCCGGCGTTCAAGGACAAACCGGGGCTCACGATCGATCATGGCGCCCAGATGATGGTCGTTTCGAAGTCGTCCCAACATAAGGAAGAAGCGTTTCAGGCCATTCAGCTGTTTGCATCGCCGGCGGTGCAAAATATAATGAACCGAAAAAGCCGCTTGACCGTGCTGGCCGATGAATCCCTCACAAAGCAATTTTTGGCCGATGTGGAAGTGACCAAGGGGAAGAACATTCAAGGCGCGTTAAAAGTGAAATCGGCCAAAATGGCGCCGCCGAATCCGTACCACGTCATTGTGGCGGGCAAAGTCAATGCGGCGGCCGAAACGTTCGCCACAGGGGCCAAGGATATCAATACGGTTCTCCGGGAAACGCAGGAGGAAGCGGATAAGGCGATCGAGCAGGAACTGGCCAAGAAGAAAAAATAAGCTTCTGCGGAGAGCTGCTTGTCCATGTTCTCGTCACAACGGCGCTCCATCCTGTATGAGAGCAAAGGCCGGCAGCGCGCAAACAGCTGCTGTCGGCCGGGTTATTGCGCTTGTGTGCCGGATGCGGCAGAGGACGTTAAGGGGTCAGCGCTGCTCGCGCTCACCGTCGAGCTTCGGATAACGAGCTTGGTGGGAAGCACGACGTTGCGGCGGTCCTGCGCCGGGTCCTGAATGAGCGACAGCACGAGCTTGGCCGCCTCTTTGCCCATCGCTTTTTCGTTCTGGTTTACGTACGTAAGCGGAACATCAAACAAGTCGGATTGCTCGTAATTGTCAAAGCAGACGATAGACAGCTGATCCGGAACGCGGATCTTCAAGCAATCGGCCGCTTTTTTTGCGATCTGGCCGATCGTTGCGTTCGTCGCGACGATCGCTTGCACATCCGGATTGTCGGCCAAATACGCTTTGACCTGTTCCACCGGGTTGTCTGTATTCAAGCTGAGGCGCAGCCGGTAGTCGATGTACAGCCCGGCATCGCTGAGCGCCCGTTCGTATCCGTGCAAGCGGTCCTCGATGCTCGTCGTGCCGGTAACGGCCGTGCTGATAAAGCTGATTTTCGTATGGCCGAGACCGGTCAAATGCTTCGTTGCTTCATACGCTCCGGTGTAATTGTCCGAGCTTACGCAGTTCGTATCGAGTCCGCGCAAATACCGGTCCACAATGACAAGCGGGAAATGACCCAATGTCAGCTTCAATATTTCGTCGTTGAACGTCTCGCCTTCTACCGGGTAAATAATAATGCCTTTGACGCCGAGCCGGGTAAGCTCCTTCAATATTTTATTCTCGAGCGGCTGCGAGTCATGGGTAAGCCGGAATACAAGGTGATAGCCGTGGTGGGCCAGCTCCTCCTCAATACCGGACGCCAGGTTGGCGGTGAACAAGTTGTTCAGGCGCGGCATCAGGAAGGCGACAAAAGAACGGCCGGTCTCCGGCTGCTCGTATGCGATCCGCTGCTCCGACGCATCGTCGGCAATAAACGAACCCCGGCCCTGAATTCGGTAGATCAGACCTTGCTCCACGATATCGGCCATCGCGTTTTTGACCGTAATGCGGCTCACCTGGAACTGCTCCGCGAGTTCGTTCTCCGAAGGAAGCTTATCTCCCGGTTTCCAAATTCCCTTGTTCATCTGGTCCAATATGTAGTTTTTTAATTGGATGTACATGGGAACCCTTTTTGGGGCTTGGGACATGGTCGTTTTCTCCTTGTATTTTGATTTATAACAAATATACAACTTAAACTCGTTTTCGTAAAGTACGGCACACAAAAGGAGTGGTAATCATGACGGTACAAAAAACAGCGCATGTCATATCGCATTCGCATTGGGATCGGGAATGGTATTTACCTTTTGAGAAGCATCGAATACGGCTCGTTGAATTGATGGATGCGCTCATCGAATTGTTCGAGAGCGACCCAGACTTTCGAAGCTTCCATCTCGACGGCCAGACGATCGTGCTGGAAGATTATTTGCAGATCAGGCCCGACAAGCAAGAGATCGTCGCGCGGATGGTTCGCGAGGGCAAGCTCCACATCGGACCGTGGTACATATTGCAGGATGAATTTTTGACGAGCAGCGAAGCGAACATCCGCAACCTGCTGGCCGGTCATGCCGACGCGCGAAAGTTCGGCGCCGTCAGCAAAATCGGATATTTTCCCGATTCGTTCGGCAATATGGGGCAGGCCCCGCAAATTTTAATGCAGGCGGGCATCGATACGGCGGTGTTCGGCAGGGGAGTGAAGCCCGTCGGACTGAACAACGAGGTGAAAGGAGCGTACGAGTCTGCGTTCTCGGAAATGAACTGGCAGTCCCCCGACGGTTCCTCGGTGCTCGGCATATTGTTCGCGAACTGGTACCACAACGGCATGGAAATTCCGGACAATGCGGATGAAGCGGCAGCTTACTGGGCTCGGAAAATGACGGATGCAGAGAAATATGCGTCCACGCCGCATCTTCTGTTTATGAACGGATGCGACCATCAGCCGGTCCAGACGAATTTATCGGAGGCGCTTCGTACAGCGAGAAGCCTGTACCCGGACGTGCGGTTCGTTCATTCTAGCTTCGACGATTACGTTGCGAACGTGAAGGCGGCTCTGCCTTCGAATCTTTCGACGATTCACGGCGAACTGCGGAGCCAGCGGACGAACGGCTGGTGGACGCTGGCCAATACCGCCTCCGCCCGGGTGTATTTGAAGCAGGCGAATCAGCGGGTTCAGACGCAGCTGGAGAAGGTGGCCGAGCCGCTCGCCGTGTTCGCGATGCTGGCAGGCCATGCATATCCCCAGCATCTGCTTGCCTATGCATGGAAGACGTTGATGCAGAATCATCCGCACGACAGCATTTGCGGCTGCAGCGTGGACGAAGTGCATCGCGAAATGCAGGTCCGGTTCGATAAAAGCTTTCAAGTTGCCGAGCAGGTGGCTTCGGACAGTTTGCAAGCGATCGTTTCTCAAATCGGGACGGAAGCGGTATTTGCCGAGTCATCGATCCCTTTCACTGTATTTAATACGTCGGGATGGGTGCGGACCGGCGTCGTCAGCGTCGATCTCGAAATCAAGCGCTTGCCGTTTGCCGGCGGGAAGCGGGAACGGATCATCAGCGAGCTAAAGGAACTGTCTCTGAATCGCTTCGTGGTCAAGGATGCAAGCGGCAACCGGCTTGACGCCGCTGTGGAAGATTTAGGCGTAACCTTCGGATATGAGCTGCCCAAGGACCGGTTCCGCCAGCCGTACATGGCGCGTTCCGTCCGTGTGCGATTTCTGGCGCAGCACGTACCGGGACTAGGCTATCGGACATTCGCCCTATGCCGGGACGAAAGCGGAAGCGCCGTGCCCGCGATTCGGCAGGCGGAAGGACGCCGAATGGAAAACGAGTTTTTGACGGTTACGGTCGCGGAGGACGGGACGTACGGGATCGAGGATAAACGAAACGGCAGCGTATTTACCGGCTTAGGCGCATATGAGAATGTCGGCGATGTGGGCAACGAGTATATATTCCGGGCGCCTGACAGCGATGTGTCGCTGACGACGCGCGGGCTGCCCGCGGACATTTGCGTCGAGGAACAAACTTCGTTTCGCACCGTTATCGCGATCGTTCATCGCTGGAACGTTCCGGCGAGCGCCGATGACGTGTTGGACCGGGAAGTCGCCGAATTCGTGCCGTTTCTTGAAAGGAAAGCGCAGCGGAGCGAGCGGACCGTTCCGCTTGCGATCACGACGCGCCTCACCTTGGAGCAGGGCGTTCCGCAGCTTCACGTGCAAACGAGCTTTAGAAACGAGGCGAAAGATCACCGGCTGCGTGTATTGTTTCCGACGCAGATTGATGCGAAGGTTCATTATGCGGATTCCGTCTTCGAAGCGGCGGAGCGGGAGACGGTTCCTGCGCCGACGTGGACGAATCCGAGCCACTGTCAGCATATGCAAGCTTTCGTCAATGTGAGGGACACGGCCCGCGGACTGACCGTCGGAACGCTCGGGCTGAACGAGTACGAACTATTGCGAGACGGACAAGGGACGATTGCCGTGACGCTGCTGCGGGCGGTGCGGGAGCTCGGCGACTGGGGGGTGTTCCATACGCCGGAGGCGCAGTGTCCGGGTGACCATACGCTCGAATATGTGCTGATTCCCCACGGCCCGGATCAAGATACGGAACAATCGTATGTCGCCGCCTATCAGGCGCAAATCCCGTGGACGGCGGTACAGGGGCAGGTGCAGCCGGGAAGCTTGCCGCCCGACCATCAATTCGTGCGCTGGTCGGGCGACGGGCTGGCATTGTCCGCCGTTAAACGGTGCGGATCGTCCGAAGACTTGATGCTGCGCTGGTTTAACATGACGAAGCGGCCGGCGGAGCTTCGAGTGGAGCAGATACACGGGATAGAGAGGATGCTCTATCGAAGCAACGTCTTGGAAGAGGAGGGGGGCGGCGTCCGGCTCGGCGAACCGATTCCGGTACGTCCTGCGGAGATCGTAACGATCGGAGGAAAGCGGCCGTAACAGCGATTGGCGCTGCGGCAGCGCGGGAATAAGTCGAATGTAAAATCGAAGAAAGCGAAAGTGAAGGCGGTCCACGCACCATGCGGCGGGCCGTTTTTCTTATTCTCGGCTCTAAAAAAGAGTAAGACTATATACCTAAAATCATAGTTCTTATGGCATTTATTATTCTTTACATATGACAAAGTGTCATGGTAGAATGATGTTGAAAAATATCGAATAATGTCGAAATTAACGATATCAAAGGTCAGTATGGATGGAAGGCGGTTATTGGATGGGTCGGCGGAAACAAATATTGGATGCCGCAACGCGTCTGTTTACAAGGCATGGTTATGAGCAGATCAGTATTCAGGATATTAACCAGGCATGCGGCATCGCCAGAGGAACGTTCTATTTGTACTTTGATAACAAGGATGATTTGCTGAATCGAATTCTTTCAAGAACGATAACGGACGTACTGGACGAAATCGCAAGGCAGATGGATCCTTCGGCCGTTATGCCCGACCCCGAATCCGAAATCGCTTTCATCGCGGAAACCGCTTTTTCGTATTTTAAAGACAAGACAGAGCTGCTTAAGCTTATCGCGCGGTCGCGGGAGTTCCACGTGCCCGTGCTCGAGAACGAAGGATTGCTGCGCTTTTTTACGACTAGGTACTCGCCGTATCTCCGTTCGTGCGGATGGGCGAATACGGAAATCGAACCGTACATAACGATGAAATTTTTAAGCATTTACACGCTTGTCGCGTTCGTCGTCATCAAGCACCCCGAGAAAACGGATCAATATTTGAAGCTGTTGAAGATGGCACCGATCTCCTGAAGCTGGCATCCGCTTCTCTACCTTGGAGATAGATTGGCGGCTTGCTTCATGGAGAAATATATAGATGCTGAACTGTCCTGAGCATGTTTAGCGGCGCGGTTTCAAAAGTAAAGGGGGTAGGAAAGCAGCCGAGAGATTTTTTTGCAGGGGTATGTTCCTTGGAACTGGAGAATTTGCTCGAAGGCGTACAATCAAAGACCGAACAATAGCGGCACAATTTATGAATTTCCACTATGTATCTCCAAGGGAGGATTACCAAGATGAAATGGTTTTTGAACCTGAAAACTTCTGCTAAATTGATCTCCGCTTTCTTACTCGTCTCGCTTATATTGGCGGGAGTCGGGATTTATGCACTGCAGAATCTGAATGCCATCAACGACAATTCCAAAGAAATGTATAACAATAATCTTATATCCGTCAGGGACTTGTCGGCCGTTCAAATCAATTACGAAAAACTGAAGGTGCGGCTGCGGGATATGGCTATTGTTCCTAACAAAGAGGAAAAGGACGCGATTGCCAAAGAAATTCCGGCATTGCGTCAAGAGATGGCGGACAAGATGAATACGTACCGTAATACGACCATATCGAAAGAGGAGCAGGATCAGCTTAAAGTTTACGATATGGAATGGCCTGCGTATCAGAAACTCTACGACACGGCTGTACAGCTTGCTTACTCTTACCAAACGAATTCAAGCGAGTTCGTCAAGTTCGAGGAAGGGCCGCTGACGGAAACGGAGAACAAATACAAGGACAGCCTCGTCAAACTGATACAGATCAATGTAAAGCTTGCTGGAGAACAAAACGAACACTCTTTCAATACATATAAATCGGCTCGCTCAACGACTATTACCATCGTTATCATTGCGGTACTGTTCAGCATTTTGCTAGGGTATGCGATTGCCCAATCGATCGCTCGCCCGCTCGGTAAACTGGTCGCTGTTGTAGCGAAAGTGGCGGAAGGCGATTTGCGGGAAAAATCGGATATCGATACGAAGGACGAGGTCGGCATTCTTTCCGAATCGATTAACCGGATGGTCGACCAGCTGCGTGTCGTGGTTGGCGATATCGCAGAATCCGCTCAAAGCGTAGCCGCCGCCTCCGAACAAATATCTGCCAGTACAGAGGAGATCGCAAGCGGCAGCACCAGTCAGGCTCAGTCGGCTTCCATGATCGCCGAGCTGTTCAAGGAGTTATCCGTTGCTATTAATACCGTTGCCATAAGTGCAGAAGAGGCGGCGGAGCTTGCGAATGATACGATGAAAACCGCCAGCCAAGGCGATAAAGTCGTTAAAGCATCCATCGAAGCGATGCAGGGCGTGAATCATACGATGTCCCGTCTCGAGGAAGATTCGAACAAGATCGGCGATATTATTGAGGTGATTGACGATATTGCCGAGCAAACGAATTTGCTGGCATTAAATGCGGCGATTGAGGCGGCTCGTGCAGGAGAACAAGGCAGAGGATTCGCCGTCGTTGCCGATGAAGTGAGGAAGCTTGCCGAGCGCAGCAGCGAGGCGACGAAAGAAATTACGTCAATCATTAAAGTCATGCAAGAGAACACGAAACAAAGCGTGGCAGCCGTTATGGAGAGCATGAAGCAATCGACCCAGACCGGGGAAGCGTTTAACGGCATCATTCAAATGGTCAGCAACTCCACAGGCAAAGTAGGGGAGATCGCCGCAGCCTGCGAAGAAGAAACCGCTCAAGCCTCTGAAGTCATGCAATCGGTGGAGTCGATTGCGGCAGCAAGCGAAGAAGCGGCGGCGGCGTCGGAGGAAACAGCGAATACGTCCCAGTCGCTCGCGCAAATGGCGGATAAACTGCAAGCTTCCGTATTACGGTTCAAGATGTAGGAGCAGGAGGGGGACGTATGCAGGGAACGGGTTTCGATCAATATATCGAATTTGGCATCGCAAACGAACAATATGCGATTCGCATACAGGACATACACGAAATTATAAAGCTGCAAGATATAACTGAAATTCCGAATGTATTGCCTTATGTCCGGGGCGTCATCAATCTCCGGGGGAAAATTGTGCCGGTCATCAGCTTAAGGAGCTTATTCAGAATGGAAGATCAATCGTATTCCAAGCAAACCCGCATTATCGTCGTCCATCATAAGGATGAAAAGATTGGCATCGTTGTCGATCGCGTCAATAAAGTGACGACCTTCTCGGACATTCAACCCCCGCCTGAACGCGTAGGGGGAAATGAAGGCCACATGTTTACGGGGATCGGGCTGACGCAAAGCGGACTGGTCGGCATCTTACAATTGGATGAAGTTTTACTTCACGAACAGGAGTGACGTCCGTGCTATCCGAATACAAAGAGCTTTTTTTGGAGGAGCTTCATGATCAGCTTCAGCTGATGGATGACGAAATATTGAAGCTCGAGCAGCACGGAGCCTCCGATCAAGTCATTCAGAGTCTGTTTCGGGCGGCGCATACGCTCAAAGGCTCATCTGCGGCCATGGGCTTTGAGGAAATGAAGCAAGTCACGCATGAGATGGAGCATTTGCTCGACCAGGTTCGAAACAAGAAGCTGGGCGTAAGCGGCCCGCTCATCGACATGCTGTTCAAAGCGCTGGATTGTTTGAAGCGGTTGAAATCCGAATTTGAGGGGGGCAGCTATGGGGCGACGGATATTTCGGGAACGATACGAGAGCTCCAATCGTTTACCGTGATGCCGCCAAGCCAGACCCCTCCGGAGGCAGCTTCGGGTGTCGAATCCGCTATGGCTTTGCATACCGGGCTGAAGATCGAAGAAGCGCTGGCTAAGGGGGCTGCCGTGTACTGGGTACGCCTGAAGATCGCTGCGGATTGTATTATTAAAGGGGCAAGAATGTATGTTGTTCATTCCAATCTGAGCGAATGGGGAGAAGTGCTGTTCAGCGACCCGGAGCTGGATGCAGTGGACGAGCAATGCCAGGGGCCGCTCCCGCTCGCTTTCTTGTATGCAGGAGGTCAAAGCGCGGATGAGCTTCAACGTCTCGTTATGGGATTGACCGATGTGACCGAAGTGCAGATCGATCCGGCTTCCGTACGTGAAGAAGTTCAAGTGAATATCGAACCGAATATATCCGGCAAGCCGGCCGCATCCAATCATGAGCCGACGGAACAGCCGTCATCCGAATCGCCTCTTGATCATCGGAGCATGTCCAAGCCGCAATCCCAAACGATTCGGGTTAGTGTAGAGCGATTGGAGCACTTGATGAATCTGGTGGGCGAACTCGTGATCGACCAGACTCGGATTCATCAAGTGAAGCGAATGATCGCCCGCCGGTATTCGGCTGAAGCAGTGAGCGAGCTCGGGCAAGTGGCGGACCATTTGACGCGGATCATCGGTGATTTGCAGGAAAGCGTGATGAAGGCCCGAATGCTTCCCATCGAGCAGTTGTTCAACCGCTTTCCACGCATGATCCGCGATGTTTCCCGCGATTTGGGTAAAGAAATTGAGTTGATCATCGAAGGCAAAGATACCGAGCTGGACCGGACCTTGATTGAAGAAATCGCCGATCCCCTCATCCATTTGATTCGAAACGCTTTAGATCACGGTATTGAGCTTCCGGATACAAGGCGACAGGCGGGAAAAGCGGCCAAAGGCACGCTGCGCATTCGCGCCGCACACGAGGATAACCAGGTCGTTGTCTATGTCGAGGACGACGGCGCCGGGATCGATCCGGGTAAAATGAAAAAGTCGGCGATCCAAAAAGGCATGCTTTCGCAGGCGGAAGCGGAACTGCTCTCCGATCGGGAGGCAATCGGGCTCATATTCCGTCCGGGCTTCTCGACGGCGCAGACCGTAAGCGATATATCGGGACGCGGGGTCGGGATGGATATCGTGCGCAGCCATATCGAGAAGCTGAACGGCTTGATCGATATCGAGACGAAGCTGGGCGTCGGGACGCGGTTTATCATTAAGCTGCCGCTCACGCTGGCGATTATTACCGGATTGCTCATCCGGCTGCATGAGCAAACCTTCATTATTCCGATGAGCAACATAACGGAAATCATTAGGGTGACGCCTGACGATATTACAACCGTTCGCGGGCAATCGGTCATCTCCTTGCGCAACCAGGTCATACCGGTCGCTTGGCTGCACGATCACTTCCAGATACCGATTAAGCATAACGGGAAGAAGCATATTCCGTTAGTCATAGTCGGATCAGCGGACAAGCGGCTTGCTTTGGCGGTCGACGAGTTGATCGGCAATCAAGAGGTCGTCATCAAGTCTATGGGCTCTTATGTAGGGAAAATGGACTGCATTGCTGGGGCAACGATCTTGGGCGACGGCAAGGTGGCGCTCATTCTGGAAATTTCGGGAGTCATATCGAAACTGGGGAAATAGCATTCGAATAAACTCAGCCGTCCGGTGTTTTATGCCGGACGTTTTTTTGTCGTTCAGCGTGCCCAGAGGCACGCATCTTCTAGCCGGTGAAAATCCGGTCGCGGGAGGGGCCAAGCCCCCGCGTAGCTAGGATGCCTGCGTACGGCGAAATCTGTGCGTAGAAGCGCGTCGACGAAAGTACCTGTCAGAGATAGGGCGAGCAAGATACCAGGCCGTAACATGAAGTGAATCCTGCCGCGTCGTCAAAAAGGCCTCGCAAGAGGGGAGAGAGGAAGTCGAACCTCGTGAATATGGGTGAAGACCAAGGAAGCTGCTGGGAACTTGGAGCGGCAGCGAAGAATCCTCCGGCGTATGGGGATCGGTATGGTATGAAAGAAGATGCAGTGAACTGGGGAGACCCTCCCCTGCACGAAATTTTTTTTTTTCGTAACGAGACGTTCTATAAGCTCAGCAGGTGAAATGAACGGTCTGCAGGAAGGGAGTCCGAGGGGCTCATACTACCGAGGAACGCAGGACAACACAACCTGCGGGAGGGAAGGGGTCCTGCTTTGTTCATGCTTCTTAAGGAGGTACGAGTCAGTGAATGCCGAGAGGCTAACAACACCAAAGGAAAACGTTCAACAACTCCAAGAGAAACTAGGTCATGCGGCCAAGGAAAACAAGAAGCGTAGATTCCATG
>NZ_CAJVAS010000044.1 GCF_910593845.1 Paenibacillus solanacearum
AACATTCATGGCATGGACCGAGCGAAGAGCCGCGGTCTGGGGCGCATGCAAGAGCAAGCAACATGGACGGCCATTGTCCAAAATCTAAAACGTCTATGCCGATTCAAAGCCAAATCTCCCAAAACGGGTCACTCCGTATGCACTAATGTAAACTTCACGGGCACAGCGTATCCTTCAACTTGCTTGGCATTTACACATTTCAATGTTTTTCTTTAACTGGCTCGTCAGAAAGTCAATACCAAAAACTGATTTTTCACCACACTTTTAGAGGAAGGCCAAGAGCTGGACAAGGTACTCAATATCTTTATCCGTGTTAACAGCGGCGGCACACAACTAAGTTACTCCGACCTTCTACTATCCATCGCTACTGCACAATGGAAAGAACGTGATGCACGTGAAACCATAACTCAGTTCGTGGATGAGATTAACGAGTACGGTGATACATTTGATTTTAATAAAGATTTGGTCCTTAAAACTTGCCTGGTGCTTTGCGACTTCCCGGATATTGCGTTCAAGGTGGACAACTTTAATGCAAGTAATATGAGGAAGATTGAAGAAGAATGGGATAATATCGCCAACGCCATACGAACAACAGTGGAGCTACTCGCGAGCTTCGGGTTTAATTATAAAACCTTAACTGCCAATTACGTTGTTATTCCAGTAGCTTACTATCTTTATAAAAAAGGTATCCCGAAGAACTACGTCGAATCATCCGCTTATCGGAATGAACGCGATCAAATTAAAAAATTTGTTCTTATTTCGCTTATAAAGCAGATCTTTGGTGGCCAGCCAGACAGTGTACTCCGCCCTATCAGAGAGATTATTAAAGGCAGTCCTGATGCATTCCCACTTGATTCCATAAAGGCGGATCTTAGGGTATCAAATAAAAATTACAAGTTCGATGAAGAAGAAATTGGGGATTTGCTTTACACTAAGTATGGTGGTAAGTATGCCTTCTCGCTCCTTTCACTTCTTTATCCTAGCCTGGACTATCGCAATACATTTCATCAGGATCACATTTTCCCGCGCAGCCTTATTTCATCCAAAACGAAGTTGCGTAAAAAGGGTATTCCAGAGGATAAGATCCAGTTTTATCTCGACAACTACGATTATATTGGTAATCTGCAGCTGCTTGAAGGGGTTCCTAATCAAGAAAAGTCAGATGCTGAATTTGAGAAGTGGCTATCTAAAGAATACCCTCAACCTCAAGATAAAGCTGACTATATGAAAAAGCATTATATCCCTGACGGGGTATCGCTCACTCTCGATAATTTTTAGAAATTTTTTGAAGAGCGTGAGGAACTCATTTTCAACAAGTTCAAATCAATCCTGATTGATTAACTTCAAAAGGCCGATCATAGACATCCGCCTTTGTCTAGTTATAACATATATTTTCTTGTCTACAATTGATCTACAAACTGGGGATATAAAAGGTAAAGCCCGCTCATTGAGCGGGCTTATTGTTGAAGACGAACCATGTATCCGGATTTTTGAGAAAGTTGCTTAGATTAGCCCTTCTCACCGGTTATTGTAATTCCTCTACTAACACAATCTTTGCCTCATATTCCAAGTATGTAAAATATCCTTTTTCGAAAAGTGTCCTTAATACAGCTTTTACCTTTTCCTGGTTATCAATTCTACTACCGATACCTCATCCTCTTCTACTTGAAATTTTAACCGTTCATATTTTTCACGCATAACCGTTAAAAGGTTTAGTTCTTTCTCCTTAAGCTCGGTAAGTTCTTTAAAAGTAAATGAAATAATAGCCTTTTGTTTCCTACAGTAAATTTTCTTCCGCCTTCCTTCAGCGTCCTTCCATCCATCCCCTGCAATTTTTTTTCGAGAAAAGAATATTCCTATATAAACCGCAATTAATATCATAACCTGACCAGCAGACGATCAATCGTTTCCATGATGGTTTGACGAATTCGACCGAGCAAATCGCCGATTTCCGTAAATGAGTGTCCTTCCAGACGCAGGCGGACGGCTAGAATCCTTTCATACAAACGCTTATCCGTTGTATCTTTCATCGCTGCATTCAATCGCTTGATTTCTTCGTTCTTCATTTTTATCGCCACCTCGGCTTCGTTGTTACATTTCATTACCCGATTTGGCGATTGATGTAGCATTGATGGTTTATTAATTGCGTTCTATATAGATTTACATTATGTGAATCCAGTAAGTCGCCGACTTTTTGAACTTGCCCAACGTCAATTGAAGCTTTTTGATTTTTACATTCCGAGATAATATTAAGTCCTATTTCTTTAAGAAATGGATGAAACCCCGCGAGGAAATTCAATGTTACTTTGTGATCAATTTGGTTGCTTTCAATTCTTAAATCATGAACTACCTCAACACATTTTAATCTATTAAGTAGATAAGTTGCTAAATGTTCAAGTCGTTTTCCTTTTTCATCATTTCTTTCCCTAGGCCATTTAAAGGTTTCTTCTACTGCAGCCAGCATTTGATCATACTGTTCATCTAGGGGCCAACAAAACTCTGTATCTCCGAAGTTCTTTAGAAGATCAGGATTGTTTAGATATTATTTTAGTGAGTCAAGGCTCATGATTTCACCATTCCCTGCTCACTGGGTTCTTTAATAATATCAAAGACAAGTATAAGATTATGGATATTTTCACCCAGGCTATACGTTTCACCATTGTTGTGACAGACACTCTCTAACTCAATTTGAGAAATGTCGTTATATCTTTTCAGTGCAATAAGGACAAAAGAAGATATATTGTTTCTTTAGAACTTTTTTCTCAGCTGCATAGATCATTAGAATTTGTGCTTGTGATGGATCAGACTGACAGTCACTTACAAATTGAGAGGCACGAAGGCCTCTCCGCTGTGTCCAATCCCTTTTTCCAAGCCAATAATCAAATTTAATTATTGTCTCCAGGTGGAGGGAGTACTCTTTGCTTATATCCATTAATTCCGGATAATACATGGCGAATTTCTTCCTCCTCCCTAAATCCCCAGAATGTTATCCCAAAGAAACCATCAAAATACTGAATAGTTGTACTAAAGTTACCATCCTCTTCTTCATCATTTGGCGTCCACGTGTATTCGAGTTTGTTAATTTCCCCGACCTCATTTACAATTGCCTGGAGACCATAATGAGAAGTAGCGTTATATATTGGCAGGTCATTTGACGTTTCTACAACAGCCGTACCATCAAAGACCCGATGCTTTTTTACCCATCCAGTTCTTTCAGTCTGCTGTATGCCAAATTGCCTGATTAATAGTCCTTCCATTAAGGAGGAGAATTTCCCACTAACCTCTTCCACAGTAAACTTATCGATACCGAGAATTGGCAGTTGCTTTTTAAGCATGTCAGTAAGATCAGGCTTAAAAAGATCAAGTTTGCCTTTAATCAACTCATCATCGAGTTTTGTATCCTCTTCCTACATCAGGTAAAGTGCCTTTGAAATCCATGAATTGTCTTCGAAGGTTAATCCAAATATCGCGGAAATAAGTCTTTTTGTATTCTTCAGCAACATCTTGGAAAGATCCCTTTTTTGCATGGCCAAGCTTATGCAATTTTTTTGTTGGCTCAATCCAAACAGATAGTTGCCCATTGTTCAAATCAATTTCAACATATACATAGAAGTTAATTGGAGTCCAAGTGATAACGTCATTATCTTCATCCAATTCCCTAAGCTGTCCCAATTGCACAAAACCGAACTCCAGAGCGTTTACAATTTCATCGTCATGTCTTACATTAAACATGATCATCGTTGGTTCTAAAGGTTTATCTGTATCTTCTAAAGAACCTAACTTTTCCTTGAGCCGACTGACTTGTACGATTTGTTCAATTTCATTTTTGCTTCTTAATCGCCCTATTGACCGTAACTCAAAAATAAAAACGTTTTTATTTCCCGATATATACCATCTGTTAATCCATTTAACAAACGCAGAATGTGGAATTTTTTCCGCTGTCACCTCATCGTCTTTTACTAAAGTGTCAAGAATTTTTCGTCGGCGATAGCCTTACTACTCCCACCTGTTAATCCAAATTGTCTGAGGAAGTTTTTCAACGGTTTCCCTTCAATTAACTGAAGTATTTCCTCATGTTTATCATGAATAAACAATTTATATCCCTCTTCTTCATCTATATATTTTACCCGTCAGTGGGAAATAAATAACCTATCTGTCACAAGATTTCTAAAGGGTTTCTGTTATTATTATCTAACAACCTTGGAAATTTGTCATGAGAAATCTTAGAACGTCATTAATGAAACTTTTCGTGCCTATGATTTTTGTAGACAATTCGTCTACAACATTTTCAATAATAAACCTTAAATAATATTATCGTCTACAATTCGTCTACAATTTTGACCTTTTAAAAGGTAAAAACCCGCTCAATGAGCGGGTTTTTAGTATGGAGACGAGGGGAGTCGAACCCCTGTCCGAAGATAACGCCACACAGGCTTCTACGGGTGTAGTCACGGTTTTGATGTCACCCGAGCGCCGCGCCGTAACCCGCTGCGCGTTGGGTCAGCCTGATTGTCTTCTTCCGTCCGACCCCAGGCGGAGACCGAACGGCGTATCCCACTAAGGTTGAGCCCCTATCCTAGCACATGGGCGATGCTAAGCAGGAGCACGCTCACAGGTTATTAAGCTGCGAAAGCGTAGGTTTGTTGTTGTTTGCCATTTAATTGGCTTTAGCGTTGATGAAGCGGACGCGTCCCCGCTACCCGCGACCCATGCTCGAACTATCCCCGTCGAATCCAAGAACGTCCCCGCATAGGCGGGCCCTCGCTAGAGGGCCCTTAATTGATTCCGTAAAAGGTTATGGTAAAAAACTTACCTGCTGCTTATGCCACGAACCGATCTCACTGTCGCTAATCGGTATCGTGTTGTGATCAACAGTGCGTTTTTTCTTACAAGATCTCGATGCCTAATTAGTATAACATACTTTCATTCAAAAAGAAGCAGGACTTCATGGAAATCATGAAGCGAACTGCCACCGCAGGCAGATCCTGCTTAGCGGGCCACCTTCTGCTTCTCGCGCAGCGCGCGCTGAATGTCCCGCTGGGCATCCCGTTTGGCTGCCGTATCGCGCTTGTCGTACTGCTTCTTGCCTTTACCCAGGCCAATCAACAGCTTGGCGTAGCCGTTGCGGATGTAAATCTTCAGCGGCACCAACGTGTATCCTTCCTGCTTGGCGAGACCAAGAAGCTTGTTAATCTCGGGTTTCTTCAGAAGAAGCTTGCGCGCTCGCGTCGGATCGCTCGGATTGAACCGGTTGCCCTGTTCGAACGGGCTGATATGCATATTATGAATGAACGCTTCGCCGTTACGAATCAGCGCGAACGCATCGCCGATGTTGGCCCGGCCGTTGCGCAGCGACTTGATCTCCGTGCCGGTCAGCACGAGCCCGCATTCATACGTTTCCTCGATAAAATAATCGTGGGACGCCTTTTTATTTTGCGCCAATACTTTACTATCGCTCTTCTTCGTGCTCATCTTCCGCGGAACGCCTCCTTCCGGACAGCCTTATCCCACAATAAGGGATGGAGTCCATTGTACCAAACTCCATCCCCTGAAATCAAGAGCGCACGCGCAGCAGGCACGTATAAAATGCACGAAGCGGCGGCTTAGCGCTTCACGACTTTTTTGCGCTTCTTCTTCGGCCGGGTGCCGCCGCCGAAGCTGATGCCAGTTCCGCCGACCTCGCCGGCGGGCCGTGCAGCCTCCATGGCGCGCGACTTGGCCGCGCCCGGTCCCTTGCCGCGGGCCGGGCTTCCACCACCCGCAGCGCGGCCCTTGGCGGCGCGTTCCCCGCGCCCCGGACGACCACCGCCTGCGGCGGCAGGGCGCCTTGCGGCTGCCCCGCCTTCGCGGGCAGTGCGGCCCGGCCGCCCGCCCGGCTTGCTCTTGCGCACGTTGTTCAGCGCGTCGACCAAGCTGACCTTCTGCTTCCGCGGCTTCATATCCACCATCTCAAAATCGATGGTGCGTTCATCCATATTGACGCGCGCCACGCGCACCTTAACCTCATCACCAAGGCGATAAATGCGCGAGGTGCGCTCGCCGATCAGCGCATGCTGCGCTTCGTGGAAATGATAATAATCGTCCGTCAGATCGGATAGACGGATAAGCCCTTCGACGGTGTTGCCCAGCTCCACGAAGATACCGAAGCTCGTTACGCTGCTGATAATGCCGTCGAACTCTTCGCCGACTTTGTCCAGCATGTACTCCGCCTTCTTGAGCGCTTCCGTCTCCCGCTCCGAATCGACCGCGACGCGTTCCCGGTCCGATGACTGCTTGGCGATGTCGTCCATCCGCGATGCCAAATATTCATGCCTTGCATCGCTTAGTAGACCACCGCTTTCGAGCACCTCGCGAATAACGCGATGGATGATAAGGTCGGGATAACGCCGGATCGGCGACGTGAAATGCGAGTAGTATTCCGCCGCCAGCCCGTAATGGCCAAGGCTCTGCGAATCGTACATCGCTTTTTTCATCGAACGCAGCATGACGGTGCTGATGACCGTCTCTTCCTTGGTGCCGCGAATCTCCTCCAGCAGCGTTTGCAGCGCCCGCGGATGGACCGTATTGCCTTTGCCGCGCACGACATAGCCGAAGTTAGTAATAAACTCCATGAAATGCTGCAGCTTCTCCGCATCCGGATCTTCATGGACCCGGTACAGGAACGGCACCTTGAGCCAGTAAAAATGTTCGGCGACGGTTTCGTTCGCCGCGAGCATAAATTCCTCGATAATCATCTCGGCGACGGTCCGGTCCCTCTTGATGATATCGGTCGGCTTGCCGTCTTCGTCGACCAGGATTTTCGACTCGATAAAATCAAAATCGATCGCGCCGCGCTTCATCCGCTTGCTGCGCAGCTTCATCGCCAGCTCTTCCATGGTCCGGAAGTCATCCATCAGGTAGGCGTACTTTTCCGCGATCTCCGGCTCCGCTTCGCCGGCCAGCAGCAGGCGTACGTTTTTATACGTCATACGCTCGCTCGTCTTAATGACCGAAGTAAATATATCGTGCCGCACGACATTCATTTGCGGGTCGAATTCCATCTCACAGGACATCGTCAACCGGTCCACCTGCGGGTTCAACGAGCATATGCCGTTGGACAACCGGTGGGGCAGCATCGGGATCACCCGATCGACCAAGTAGACGCTGCAGCCGCGATTATATGCTTCCTGGTCCAGTGCGGAGTCCTCGCGCACGTAATAACTGACGTCAGCAATATGAACGCCTAGCACGTAGTTCCCGTTGGACAGCCGTTCGACATTGACCGCGTCGTCCAAATCTTTGGCATCTTCACCGTCGATGGTGACGATCCGTTTGCCGCGCAAATCGCGGCGCCCTTCCAGCTCCTCGGGGCTGATCGTATCCGGCGCTTCCGACGCTTCCTCCATCACATCGTCGGGAAATTCTTCAGGCAGCCCATGTTTGCGGATGATGGACAAGATATCGACACCCGGGTCGTTTTTATGTCCCAAAATCTCGATAACTTCCCCTTGCGCCGCGGCGCGGCCTTCAGGATATGAAACGATTTTGACGACGACTTTATGCCCGTCCATCGCTCCGTTGAAAGCATCCTTCGGCACAAACACATCCCGCACAACCCGTTTGTCATCGGGAATGACGAAGGCATACTCGTCATGGGACTGGAACAATCCGACGATCTCCGTATTGCCCCGGCTTACGACGCGAACGACTTCCCCTTCCATCCGGCCGCCGGCTGTGCTTTTGGAGTTGATGCGAACCAGGATGATATCACCATTCATGGCCGTTGCCATATCATTGGCGTGAATATATACATCCGGATGATCCCGGTCTTCGGGTATAAGAAAACCGAAGCCTTTGGCATGCGCCTGCAGCTTGCCGCGGATCAAATTCATTCGCTCGGGGACACCGTAGCGTTCATTGCGCGTGCGCAAAATGAGCCCCTCATTCTCGAGCTCGTTGAGCAGCTTCAAAAATTGTTTGAACTCCTGGGCATCGCTAATATCGAACTGCCTTTCGAGCTCTTGGTACGTCATCGGCTTGTATGCCGTTTCTTTCATAAAATCAATTAATTCTTCACGTGTGATCATCATGCTCACCTGCCTCTTCTTCTATAACGTATGGCGATTATCGCTGCCGCGGTCTAGTCCCCTGTCCCCATCACAACCACCAAAGTCCGTGGTGAAAAAGGCACTGTTTTATCATTGTACCCGTTTTAGCCGCTTTTGAATAACGAAACCGGCCAAACGCCCCTTCATTTTTTAAATTTCGATGTTCGTCGAGATTCATGGCCGTAGGTCTTCCCATTTTATCCATAGACTTGCGATTTGCGAAAGGGGGATTCTCCACCGTAAAGCGTCAGACCGCACAAACGCTGTATCCTGCCCTATGTCAAGCGTAACCATCGGGGTTGGATTTGAGACAACAAGCTGCAGCATGGTATATGGCATCGTTCCGGCCGAAATGGCTATGTATAAGAAAAGCGTATGATCGAAGCCCTACAAAAGAAACCATCGAATGCTCGCATGTGAAGCAAACCATATAGAGACCATACGAAAAAAGACAGCAGGAGCATCATTCTCCTGCTGTCTTTCTTTTATATTAAGCCGCTTTTACGAAATAAGCTACCACGAGAGACAAAACAAAGAACACGACTGCCAGCGCCATCGTAAGACGAGACAAAAACAGTTCCAGTCCTCTCGCCTTCTGCTTTCCGAACAGATGCTCCGCTCCCCCGGAGATGGCACCGGATAAACCCGCGCTCTTGCCTGGCTGCAGCAGCACAGCCGCAATCAAACCAAGCGATGCGATGACCAATATGATCTTAAGTACAACTTCCATATTTCCACCTCCTGCAAGCTTGAAACAATCTTGTCCGAAAATAGACAGTATGAGTATTATAGCATAAAAAAAAAGGGCTGACAAATCCGAACCCGGATCATCAGCCCCTCGGTTATCACGTTTTAAGCAATGCCGATCGATTTCAAATACTCGATGCTCATCTGCACCGACTCCAGCGCCGGCCTCTGGCAGCGATCCTGCTCTACGATATAGTACTCGACGCCGGCTTCTTCCGCCACCTCGAAGATCGGCTTGTAATCGATAATGCCGTGTCCGACCTCGGCAAACGTCCCTTCCGCATCATCGGCCATATCCTTCACATGAATTAGCGGCGCCCGGCCTTTGTAGGACAGTAAGTATGCTTTCGGGTCATAACCGCCCTTTTTCACCCAATACAAGTCCAGTTCCGCCTTCATCAGGTCGCTGCTGACCGACTGATACATACGGTCCAGGATCGGCCTCCCGGTTGAAGCCGTCTGAAATTCGAACGCATGATTATGGTAAGCGAATTGAAGGCCGCTGCGCTTTACTTCTTCGCCGATCCGGGCGAACTTCTCCATCAGCCGCTGAAAGCTCTCCTCTTCTTGGAGCAGCTTCTCGTCAAGCCAAGGGCAAACTATATATTTCGCTCCGATCTCAAGACTGTATTCGATCTGCTGATGAAGCTCATTATCCAGAAGCTGAAGCCCGACATGACTTGAAGGAGCGGCGAGCCCGAGATCGCCGAGCACCTGCTTCATCTCCTTGGCCGGGATGCCGCCGTAGCCTGCAAATTCGACAGCCCGATATCCAAGCTCCGCCACCTTGCGCAGCGTGCCGATAAAATCATGCTTTGTCTCTTCCCGAAGCGTATAAAGCTGCAGCCCTACCGGAATGTTCGCCATAGTACCTCTCCTTTATTCATCATACTGAGTCTGATATCGCTGAGGGCGGCTCGATGGTTTCTTCCCGCCCAAGAAATGTCCGATCGCCCGAACCGCGCACCATAGCGCAAAGAGCGTGAAGATCAAGGCCCATCCGATCGCTGGAATCGGCGTCGCAAGGCTGAGATTCGTCGCATCGCCGGCTTTGGCCGGATCGTCCCAGGTATACAAAATGAGCGAGAACGGCCCGAACACGGATTCCTCCAGTGTGAGGAACGCCAGCAGCAAATAATACAAATCCATGAGCCACTTCGGCATAAAGGCGAGCATCAGCACGTTAAGAATGACGAAGCCGAGCAGCCACATGACCCCGAACTCGTTGCGTACGAAAAAGACAAGCGACACAATGGCAATGACCGTCATGACCTGCAGGCCAAGCCGCTGCCTGCCGCGAGACCGCTGCTTGAACAGAAACAGCGCAAACAAAGAAGCGGTCGTATACCCCGCCAGCGCAATCGGAATGAGACTCCATCGAGACGTCACCTGCGAGTAGGTTACCCCACTGTGATTGGCGAACAGCTCGATCTTCATCACATTGCCGGACAGCAGCAAGGTTACCACCGCATGGCCAAACTCATGAATTGTCGTGTCGAGATTGCGAAAAAAATCGCTGAAGGGAATCAAATGGGTTAAAAAAGCCGATACCACGAGAAACAGTATTGTCTTTATCATATGATCCCCTCCGGGAGGAGTCAGGCTTTGAACTGCGTTGATGGCTCTCGGCTCGGCTGCGGGTCAGCGGGATTTGCCTCCGGTCGCTCTTGAAAACGGGTTCTCTATGAAAATTACCTGTCGGTAACAACCCGTTTTCAAAGGCGACACGTAAACTCTTCCGGCAAACCTCTGCCCTTCGCCTTTCGGCTCATCAAAAGGTCAAATGCCTGACAAATATATTAATGAAAAACGATTATTTAAAGTTTTTCAAGTTGTAGAATGCCGTTTTGCCGCCGTATTGAGCGACGCCGCCCAGTTGGTCTTCGATGCGGAGCAATTGGTTGTACTTCGCTACGCGGTCCGTACGGGACGGAGCGCCGGTTTTGATTTGGCCGGCATTTGTAGCAACGGCGATGTCGGCAATCGTGCTGTCTTCGCTTTCACCGGAACGGTGGGAAATAACCGCCGTGTAACCTGCGCGCTTCGCCATTTCGATCGCGTCGAACGTCTCGGTCAGTGTACCGATTTGGTTCACTTTAACGAGGATCGAGTTGCCGATGCCGCCTTCGATCCCTTGGGACAAACGGTTCGTGTTCGTTACGAACAAGTCGTCGCCCACGAGCTGTACTTTGCTGCCGAGCTTGTCGGTAAGCAGCTTCCAGCCTTCCCAGTCGTCTTCGGAGCAGCCGTCTTCGATCGTGATGATCGGGTATTTTTCCACCCAAGAAGCGAGGAAATCAACGAATTCAGCGGATGTGAACGATTTGCCTTCGCCTTCGAGATGGTATTTGCCGTCTTTGTAAAACTCTGTGGACGCAACGTCCATACCGAGGAATACGTCAACTCCCGGCTTGTAGCCTGCGCGCTCGATCGCGGTAATGATCGTTTGGATCGCTTCTTCGTTGGAGCCCAGGTTCGGTGCGAAACCGCCCTCGTCGCCTACAGCCGTGTTCAAGCCTTTTTCCTTCAGTACCGCTTTCAGGCTGTGGAAAATTTCCGTGCCTGTGCGAAGCGCTTCTTTGAATGTAGGAGCGCCTACTGGCAATACCATGAACTCTTGTACGTCTACGTTGTTGTCCGCATGCGCGCCGCCGTTGATGATGTTCATCATCGGAACCGGAAGTGTTTTGGAGTTGAAACCCCCGAGATATACGTAGAGCGGAACGTCCAGTGCTTCAGCCGCTGCGCGGGCAACCGCCATGGAAACGGCCAGGATCGCGTTCGCGCCCAGTTTGGCTTTGTTCGGCGTGCCGTCGAGCTCGATCATGCGCTTGTCGATGCCCACTTGATCCAGCGAATTCATGCCGATAATTTCCGGAGCGATGATGTCGTTTACGTTCTCAACAGCTTTCAGAACGCCTTTGCCCAGGTAACGGGATTTGTCGCCGTCACGAAGCTCAACTGCTTCGTAAGCGCCGGTGGAGGCGCCGGAAGGCACGATCGCGCGGCCGCGTGCGCCGGATTCCAAATATACTTCTACTTCGACTGTCGGGTTACCGCGGGAGTCGAGAACTTCGCGAGCGTAAACGTTAGAGATTACAGTCATTGTCAGATACACTCCTTATTTGTTTTTATTAAGATCGTCGAAAAATCTATTTGCCTGCAAGCAGCGACTTGCCGGTCATTTCCTGCGGCTGGGCCACACCGAGCAGCTCCAGCATCGTAGGGGCGATATCCGCCAAAATGCCATCGTTTCTTAGTGTAGCATGTTTGCGTGTCAATATAAATGGCACAGGGTTCGTCGTATGCGCCGTATTGCGGGTACCGTCCGGATTGGTCACAACGTCCGCGTTGCCGTGGTCGGCCGTGATCAGTGCGACCCCTCCTTTGGCAAGAACGGCTTCCACCACTTTACCGAGGCAATCGTCCGTCGCTTCCACGGCCTTGATCGTCGGTTCCAGCAAGCCGGAATGTCCGACCATGTCCGGATTGGCGAAGTTCAGGATAATGACGTCCTGGCGCTCGGCCTCGATTTCTTTGACTGCAGCTTCCGCAACTTCGTATGCGCTCATCTCCGGCTGCAGATCGTAGGTTGCAACCTTCGGCGAATTGATCAGAATGCGGGTTTCACCCGGCAATTCCACATCCCGGCCGCCGCTGAAGAAGAACGTCACGTGCGGATATTTTTCCGTTTCGGCAATGCGGAGCTGCTTCAGGTTGTTTTGCACAAGCACTTCGCCGAGCGTATTATCGAGGTTTTTCGGTTTATACGCGACATAGCCGCCAACCGTTTCGCTGAACAGCGTCAAGCAGACGTAGTACAAGTCCTTCGGCGCTTTGTCGCCGCGGTCGAAGCCGCGGAAGTCGCTGTTCGTGAACACTTGCGATAGCTGAATGGCTCGGTCCGGACGGAAGTTGAAGAAGACGACCGCATCGCCGGACTCCACCAAGCCAACCGGTGTGCCGTCAGCTTTCGTAATGACCGTTGGCATGACGAATTCGTCGAATACCGAGCGTTCATACGATTCTTTGATCGCAGCCATCGGATCTTGATACTGCGGCCCTTCGCCGTAAACCATCGCGCGGTACGATTTTTCCGTACGCTCCCAGCGCTTGTCACGGTCCATCGCATAATAGCGGCCCTGCACGGTTGCAATCCGGCCGGTGCCGATCTCTGCGATTTTGGCTTGCAGCTCTTCCATATACTTCACGGCACTGTCCGGCGCAACATCGCGGCCGTCCAGGAACGCATGAATGTATACTTCCTCAAACTGCTCCCGCTTGCATACTTCCAGAAGCGCGAACAAATGCGCGATATGGCTATGTACGCCGCCGTCGGACAGCAGTCCGTACAAGTGAAGCTTCTTGCCGTTCTCCTTCGCATAGCGAATGGCGCCAAGAATCGTCTCATTCTCGAAAAACTCGCCTTCGCGGATCGACTTGGAAATCCGGGTCAAATCTTGATATACGGTACGACCCGCACCGATATTCAGGTGGCCGACCTCCGAGTTGCCCATTTGCCCTTCCGGCAGCCCTACGGCTTCGCCGCAAGCGGTCAGCGTCGTATTCGGATATTCCGCCCAATACCGGTCATAGTTCGGCTTCTTCGCCTGCGCCACCGCGTTGCCTTGGGTGTCGCCGCGAAGGCCGAAGCCGTCAAGAATGATGAGTGCTACCGGTTTCGGTCTGGACATCTTACTTGGCCCCCTCAACCAGCGCGATGTAGGATGCAGGCTCCAGGCTGGCGCCGCCTACAAGCGCGCCGTCGATATCCGGCTGCTGCATGTATTCGCCGATATTGTTCGGCTTGACGCTGCCGCCGTACTGGATGCGAATCGCTTCCGCCGTGCCGGCGCCGTACAAGCCCGCGATCAATTCGCGGATGTAGCTGATCACTTCGTTGGCATCGTCTGCAGTCGACGATTTGCCTGTTCCGATCGCCCAGATCGGCTCGTACGCGATGACCACTTGGGCCGCTTGCTCTGCGCTCAGACCGGCAAAAGCCGCTTCCGTTTGCACTTTGCATACGTCCTTCGTTTGCCCCGCTTCCCGCTCTTCCAGCTTTTCGCCCACGCACAAGATCGGTGTCAAGCCGTGCTTGAACGCCGCTTGCACTTTCTTGTTGACGATTTCGTCCGTTTCCAGGAAGTAAGCGCGGCGCTCGGAGTGGCCGATGATAACGTACTCCACGCCAAGATCCTTCAGCATCACGCCGCTGATTTCGCCGGTGAACGCGCCGCTGTCTTCGAAGTGAAGGTTTTGTGCGCCGACTTTGAGCGCCGTTCCTTTGACCGCTTCAACAAGCGCAGGGAGATTCGTGTAAGGCGCGCAAATGACGCTGTCGACGCCGTCTACTTCCGCTTTGCCTTTGACTTCATTTACGAAGGACACCGCTTCCTGTACGGTTTTGAACATTTTCCAGTTGCCTGCAATGATCGGTTTACGCATAATCCGTTCGCCTCCTTATTTATCGTTCAGTGCAACGACGCCCGGAAGCGCCTTGCCTTCCATAAACTCAAGGGATGCTCCGCCACCGGTGGAAATATGATCCATTTTGTCAGCCAAATGGAACTTTTCAACCGCTGCAGCCGAATCGCCGCCGCCGATGACAGTGTAACCCGACGTAGCTGCGCAAGCTTCCGCTACCGCCTTCGTTCCGTTTGCATACGGCTCAAGCTCGAATACGCCCATCGGCCCGTTCCATACGACCAGCTTGGAATTTTGAATCGTCTCTGCATACATCTCGCGCGTTTTCGGCCCGATGTCGAATGCTTCCCAATCCGCCGGAATGGAATCGACCGGCACGACTTTCGTATTGGCCGTTGCACTGAAAGCATCGCCGACTACGACGTCAACCGGCAAGAGGAAATTGACTCCCTTCTCCTGCGCGCGGCGCTCGAACTGCTGTACAAGCTCCAGACGATCGTTATCCACGAGCGATTTGCCGATCTCCAGTCCTCTGGACTTGAAGAACGTATAGGACAAGCCGCCGCCGATGATGATGTTGTCGGCGATTTCGATCAGCTTCTCGATGACCGCAATTTTGTCTTTCACTTTCGCGCCGCCGACGATTGCCGTGAACGGACGGTCCGGGTTGTTGAGCGCCTTGCCCAACACTTCCAGCTCTTTCTCCATCAGCAGGCCGGATACGGCTGGCAAATGATGCGCGATGCCTTCGGTCGAAGCGTGTGCGCGGTGAGCGGCGCCGAACGCGTCGTTGACGTACAGGTCAGCCAGCTCCGCAAATGCTTTGGCCAGCTCCGAATCATTCTTCTCTTCGCCATCATAGAACCGAACATTCTCAAGCAGCAGCACGTCGCCGTCCTTCAGTTCCGCAACTTTCGCTTTAACCGCGTCGCCGATCGCTTCGTCCGCTTTGGCTACCGGGCTGCCGAGCAATTCGGACAAACGCGCCGCTACCGGCGTCAGACGCAGCTCTTCGACGACTTGTCCTTTGGGACGACCCAGGTGGCTCGCCAAAATCACTTTCGCGCCGCGCTCCGTCAAATACTTGATTGTCGGAACCGCCCCGCGAATCCGCGTATCGTCGGTAATTGCGCCGTTATCGAGCGGTACATTGAAATCTACGCGAACAAACACTTTTTTGCCGCTTACTTCTACGTCACGAACGCTTTTCTTGTTCATCGATCGTCGCCTCCTGAATGGTTGTTCACTCTTATGCTTCTATCCGAACACACAAAAATTGTGGGCATAAGCACGGTTCATGCTGAAATGCACCTCGCGCGCCGCCTGCGCCTACCCGGGCCAGGAAAGACATTCAGCCATTTGCCGATGCTCTTCCGGGACCTTCGAGTACACGCCAGCAGAGTGCCGCGAGGTGCGTTTCAAACACTACAAGCTCATTTCCACAATTTTAAATTACAGACCTTTTTTAGCGATGTAAGCGGCCAGGTTCACAACACGGTTGGAGTAGCCCCACTCGTTGTCGTACCAGGAAACGACTTTCACCATGTTGTCGCCGACAACCATCGTGGACAGTGCGTCGATTGTGGAAGAAGCCGGATCTCCGTTGAAGTCGCTGGATACGAGCGGCTCTTCAGTGTAGTTCAAGATGCCTTTCAGCGGGCCGTTCGCCGCTTCTCTCAGCGCAGCGTTAATTTCGTCAACGGTTACGTTCACTTTCAACTCAGCAACGAGGTCCGTTACGGAAACGTTCGGCGTAGGCACGCGGAAAGACATGCCGTTCAATTTGCCTTTCAGTTCAGGCAACACGAGGGAAACGGCTTTAGCAGCACCTGTCGTGGATGGAATGATGTTTTCTGCTGCGGCGCGGGCACGACGCAAGTCTTTATGCGGCAAGTCCAGAACGGATTGGTCGTTTGTGTAGGAGTGAACAGTCGTCATCATCCCTTTTACGATACCGAACTTGTCGTTGAGCACTTTGGCGAAAGGAGCCAAGCAGTTCGTCGTGCAAGAAGCGTTGGAAATAATAGTATGAGCAGCCGGATCGTATTTGTCTTCGTTTACGCCCATAACGATCGTGATGTCTTCGTTGGTAGCCGGTGCGGAGATGATAACTTTTTTCGCGCCGCCTTTCAAGTGAAGCTCAGCTTTTTCCTTCGCTGTGAAGATCCCTGTGGATTCAACAACGATTTCAACGCCGTTTGCGCCCCATGGCAGGTTTTCCGGATTGCGCTCAGCAAATACTTTTACGGTCTTGCCGTTAACGATCAAAGCGCCTTCGGTGAATTCTACCGTAGCGTCGAGCTTGCCATGCGTCGTGTCATATTTGAGCAGGTGCGCAAGTGTGCTTACGTCCGTCAAGTCGTTGATTGCTACAACTTCAACTTCCGAGTTGTTCAGCGCTGCCCGGAATACGTTACGACCGATACGTCCAAAACCGTTAATACCAATTTTCGTTGCCATGATTGTGTTCCTCCCAGAATGATAGTTTTTGTCTGCCCGTTCCGGCGTTAGGCACGCCGTCCGCTGCAGCTTGTTGGCTCGGTTCGTGCAGGCATTGCCTGCGCCAAAGGATACCAACTATTTCAAGACAGGCATTTGGCCTGTCATGATGACAATCTTTGCACGATCTCCAGCGCCGCCGCCTCGTCCGTGACGAGCACATTCTCATGACCGTGACGCAGCACCGAAGTAATCGCTTCGCCCTTGCTCTTGCCGCCGGCGATGCCGATGACCATATCCATTTCGTGAATGTCCTCGATCCGAAGTCCCACGGTCGGCATCTTCTGCAAAATGTGGCCCTGCCTGTCGAAGTAATACCCAAACGCCTCTGCAAGCGCTCCGTCGCGCCGCAAGCTTTCCGTCGTCTCCGGGTCTACCTTGCGCCGTCTGGCCATCACCATAGCTTCCCCGATCCCGTGAACGACCATCCGCGCTCTGCGGATGAATTGGATAATCTCGGCAATGCTCTGATCCTGCATCAGCGACTGGTACGCTTCTTCGCCAAGATAATACGGAACGTGCAGCAGCCTGTAGCTTGCTCCGGTTTTCTTCGCCATCGTCGAAGCGATCGTATTCGCCTCCAGCTCCACGCTTTCCCCGAGTCCACCCCGCGCCGGTACGAACCAGCAGCCCTTGAGCGGCGTCGTTGCGGTCATATGGTAGGCGACCTCAGCCAGCGTCGATCCTCCCGTTACGGCGATAACTTCATCCTCTGCGATCAGCTTGCGCAGCACGACGGCGCCGGCGCGTCCAAGCTCCTTCTTCGTATGAGGAGAGACATCCGAATCGCCCGGTACGATAACGACCTGCTTCAGACCGTAATACGAACGGATTCGCTCTTCCAGCTCGGTAAGGCCGAATAAATCCTTCACCAGCGGCTCAATGGAATCAAGCAGCTGCCGGCCGGCCGGACTGATCCGCATCCCGGACGACTCCACCTCGATGAGGCCCTGCTCCTTCAAAAAATCCACTTCCGCGCGAAGGATGCGTTCCGTCGTGTTAAGCGAAACGGCCAGCGATCGCCTGCCTACCGATCCGGACACGAAAATGTAGTGCAGAATCGTATAGCGTTTCTTCATCGTATCCATTAAATCCGGAAGAAGCTGTTTTTGAATATCGAGAATTTCTCTCACAAGCTCACTCCCTCCTAAATCATGGACACTTTTTGTCCCGGTATAACATTTTAAGTCCCACAAGTTTCAAAAAAAGTCGCTAAGCTGTTCACTTAGCTGTCACTATTATAAACCAATTTTCGCCATGCTTCAAGTATTCAACATTCGATTTACGCTACTTTTGCATTGGAAATGTTTGTTCAAAAAAAATGCAGCCAGGCAGTTGCAATCCTTCCGTATATCGGATATAATCAATTTTGCTGTCACCGATAAATAATTCAAGCAAGACGTTGACGCAATCATCATATGCGCCCGTGGTCCAATGGATATGACGTAGGCCTCCGGAGCCTGAGATTAAGGTTCGATTCCTTACGGGCGCGCCATTTAATAAATAACCGAATCAGTGGAAGCACTGATTTTTTTCATGTTCTCGTTTGACCTTTCTTGACCTTTGTTTGTTTTTCCGATATGATGGATATAGTTTAAAATAAAGGAGGCTGCAGCAAATGAGTTTTATTCCAATGGTAGTCGAACCGGACGCAAGAGGGGAACGCGCCTACGATATTTACTCGCGTCTGCTTAAGGACCGCATTATTTTTCTGGGAAGTCCGATCAACGACGTTGTAGCCAATACGATTATTGCGCAACTGTTGTTCCTGGCCGCGCAGGACCCGGACAAGGACATCAGCTTGTATATCAACAGCCCCGGCGGCTCCATCACTTCGGGCATGGCGATCTACGACACGATGCAGTTCATCAAGCCGGACGTATCGACGATTTGCGTCGGGATGGCCGCTTCCATGGGCGCTTTCCTGCTCGCAGCGGGCGCCAAAGGCAAACGCTTCGCGCTCCCGAACAGCGAAGTGATGATCCACCAGCCGCTCGGCGGCGCGGAAGGACAGGCGAGCGACATCGAAATTCGCGCCAAGCGGATTTTGAAATTACGCGACAAGCTGAATACGATTCTTGCTGAGCGCACCGGCCAATCGTTCGAACGCATCGAGAAGGATACGGACCGCGATAACTTCATGACTGCCGAAGAGGCGCGTCAATACGGCTTGATCGATAACGTAATCGAGCGTATTTAACGGTATAAGCAGCGCAAGCCCTGCAGCGGTACTATTCAACCGATGCAGGGCTTTTTGCATGCCCGCACGCACGAAATGAAACGGACGACAAAGACTCCCCTTCCGCAGCCTGTACGAGGCTGATGGAAAGAGGAGTCTTTGTCTTTGGGCCAATCCCGCTGCTTTATTGCGCCCGATCGTCGAGCGGATAAAAGATCAACTCGATCGGGAAAGCCGAGCCGGCCGGCGGGCTGAATTCGATGTCGAGCGCGTCTTCCTTGCCCGTCGTTTTCGCAAGAATCTGCATCCCGTCGAACGCCGTAATGACGCCGGATTCCGGAACCAGCCGGATGTCACCGTTAATTTTGAACGGCCCTTTGAACACGCCGCCCTTCGCCATGATCATGACTGCCATTTTCCTTGGCTTATCGGCATGAATTTTATAAATGACGCCATAATTGCCGTCGTTCTTCACTTCCATCTTGCGCATCGGGTCATAGCCCGGCTGGAACGGGTCGGTCTTGCCGTCGCCGATAATGAGCCGGCTTGGCGTCGTGAACGAGCTGGCGTCGATCTGCCAGTTAACCTGCGATACCGGGAACGAACCGCGCACGTGGCCGGTGAACGGCAGCAGCGGCAGCGTCAATGAGCTCTGACTCACTTCGCCAGTCGCGACGAACGAAAACTGAATTTTGCCGCTTGTCTCCACGTCATAGAACAAATTCACGCCTTGCCCGGGGTAAAAGTCCGGGAACTGCTTATAAATAAACGTCTGGTTCGGCGGAACGGTCAACGTTTCTTCCAGCGGATCGCCGAGCAGGAAGTCGACCGTCGCTTCACTGCCGATCAGATTCGCGTACACCGACGGCCATACTTCGCCCTTGTTCGTCGTTTTGATCGTGACCGGCTGATTGGTCGTATTCTTCGCGAGAATCGCCAGGGTGACCTTTTCCGTCGTCCCGTTGATGTGATCCGCGTACAGCCTTCCCTTCCCTTCCACATCGTCCTGGTACAAGATCCCCTTCTCTGTGAACTCCTCCGGGCTGTCGCTGACGAGGAGCTTGCGGGAGCGATCTTCCGTCGCGGTCTTCGGCAGCTGCGGCAGCTCCCAGAAATTTCCCCAAATGGTGCTCCAATCGGTCGTAATGAACGATCCGACCGGCTTCATGAAGATCGGATATTCAATCGCGCTCAAGTAGGTATCGTTCGAGATCACCAGATTGCGCGTGTACGACTCGCTCTTATTGCCATGAATGTCCTGTACCGTCAGTGTAATCGGATATGTACCCGGCACGAAGTAAGCTTCCTGACGGCCTGTCCACTCGTACTTGATTGTTCCCTCCGCATCCGGATCGTAGCTAAGATCTACAAACTTCACCGGCTCGCCCAATTTGTAGGTTGGCTTCGCAAAGGTGAACTTTGCGACCGGCTTCGAATTGCCGCTCTTCGGATTGTAGATGCCTTGCGGCGGCTTCGTATAAATGACATCCACGCGCCGAAGCTCGTTATTGTACGTATATTTTGCCCCCATATAATCGGCGAGCCAGGTCAGCTTGATCATCAGCCGGCCGTTCACGATTGCGGCGACATCGTCGAACTTTTGCCAGTAACCGTTGATCCATACCGACTTATTGTCGCTGTCGAGCAAGATGTTGTTCGTCGGGGTTATCATCTCGATCATCCGCGTCTTCTCATTCCACTCCACTTTCATACCGAACGCGTCGCCCAAAAACTTCGCCGGCACGAATGTCTTATCTTTCAGGATCGTTGCTGGAGCGTCCAGCGTCACCTGCTGGCCGTTCAAGAAGGCATCGGGCTTATCGAGATACAACAGCACATAGGTTGTCCCGGAGGACATAGGCGCTTCCTGTTTCGCCGCCGTCGCGATCGGTTCCATCCCGAAGGCTAGCAGCATACTCATGACCATTACCATGGTCAGTTCTTTCTTCATCGATCTCATCTCACTGCTCCTCTTCCATTCTGCCGCTCTCTAGGTGTACCCGCCAACAGAAAAAACCTTTTATCCGCTTAACGCATACGTCTTAATAGACGCGCCGCACGATAAAAGGTTGCGCATTTCCTGCCTTTGCAAATCGTTCCAAACCAAAGGAAAAAGCTTCCTTGCGGAAGCCGTCCGAAGTGACTATTGGTTCTCCAATTCCTCTTTGCTAACCAATGCGACTAAAGCGTTTACAGCCTGCTCGGCGTCCGATCCTTCTGCACTAATGTGTACTTCCGTGCCGGTACTGATCGCCAGACTCATGATCCCCATGATGCTTTTGGCGTTCACTTTCTTCTCGTCCTTCTCCACGAAAATTTCGGAAGAAAACTTGTTCGCTTCTTGCACGAAAAGTGCAGCCGGTCTGGCATGAAGGCCTGTTTTCAATTTGACGACTACTGGGCGTCTCGACATGCAACCAATACCCCCTAAAATCTTTGAATTAATCCAAACATAGTGATCAGGCTTATGCCCCAATTGTAATTGAACCACCACGGATAAACGTACTCGGACTTACTGAGCAAATAAAAAAAGCGATTTATCATCCATTATAGCATTTTTCGGCTGATTTCACTAGAAATATTGAGAATTTACACAAAAAATCTATATTTTCGCTGCGAAGCCTACGATTTTCGGAGTTTCTCCGCCATTTCATCGATTTTGCGCAGCCTGTGATTCACCCCGGACTTGCTGACATTGCCCTTCAGCATTTCGCCGACCTCGCTCAAATTCATATCCGGATGCTGAAGGCGAATCTCCGCAACTTCCCGCAGTTTGTCGGGCAAATTATCCAATCCGATCTCTTTTTGGAGAAGACGGATATTATCGATTTGCCGAACGGCGGCACCGATCGTCTTGTTCAAGTTGGCGGTTTCGCAATTGACGAGCCGGTTGACCGAATTGCGCATATCCTTCATGATCCGGACATCCTCGAATCGCAGCAGCGCTTGATGCGCCCCGATCAGGTTGAGAAACTCAATGATTTTCTCCCCCTCCTTGATATAGAGGACAAAACCTTTCTTCCGCTCGATACAGCGCGCATTCAAATCAAACTCGCCCGCCAGCCGGCAAAGCGCCTGGCAATGCTCCTCGTACATCGAATAAATTTCCAAATGATACGAAGATCCCTCCGGGTTGTTGACGGACCCGCCAGCTAGGAAAGCGCCTCTCAAATAAGCGCGTTTACAGCAGCTCTTGCGGATGATGGCCGGGGCGATCCCCGGGGTAAACAGAAAGCCATCGGAAACGATATGCAGCTTCGATAAAATCGGCTGCACCTGATTCGGGACGCGAACGATATAAACGTTGTTTTTTTTCAGCCGCATTTTTTTGCGAACCAGCAGCTCGGTATGCACTTGGAACTTCTTTTTTAACAGCGAATAGATGCGTCTGGCAATGGCCGCATTTTCGGTCGATATATCAAGCACGATCTTCTGGCTGTTCAGCTGTACGGCACCGTTCATGCGAATGAGCGAAGAAAGCTCCGCCATCTCGCAGCAGCTGTCGGTATCGACCATCGTAAGTTCCTTTTTCGTCTGGGCGGCGAAGGACATCGGCAATCACCTCTTCTTCATCCAACTCTCCACCAGCTTGTAAATATGGTGACTTAACTTCTCCGCATCATGACGAAGATACGTGCGGAACAGTATCAATTGGTCGGCAATGACCTGGCATCCGAATTTCGTCACTTCGTCCAGGTCGAGCTTCACGACCTCGGCGCCCTTCTCGGCGTATTTATGCTGCACCGTCTCCGGGATGTCGCCGTTATTCACAATGACGTAGTCGAACAAATGCTCTCCAACGTGGTCTCGAACCGCTTTCAAGTGGTCGCTGACCGAGTAATTGTCCGTTTCCCCGGGCTGCGTCATGACGTTGCATACGAACATCTTGAGCGCATCCGATTCACGGATCGTCTGCGCGATTTCGGGTACGAGCAGATTAGGCATGATGCTCGTATACAAGCTGCCCGGACCGACCAGGATCGCATCCGCTCCCCGAATCGCGTCCAGCGCCTCCGGCAGAGCGTGCACCGCAGCCGGCTCGATGAACACGCGGCGAATAACGCCGCCTGCTTGAGGAATCTTGGACTCGCCGACGACGATGGTACCGTCCGCCATTTCGGCTCGAAGCACAATCGCATGATCCGATGCCGGCAGCACCCGCCCGCGAACGGCCAGCACGCGGCTCAACTCCCGCACGCCCGTTACAAAATCGCCGGTAATATCCCGCATCGCTGCCAGCATTAGGTTACCCAAACTATGTCCGGCCAATCCATTGCCTTTCTCGAAGCGATACTCCAGCATTTGGCCGAGCAGCGGCTCAACGTCGGCAAGGGCGGCCAGCACATTGCGGATGTCCCCGGGAGGCACCATCTCCAGCTCGGAGCGCAAAATGCCGGAACTGCCCCCGTCATCGGCTACGGTCACGATGGCCGTAATGTCCATCGGCTTGCGCTTCAAGCCGCGAAGCATAACCGATAAGCCGGTTCCGCCGCCAATCACGACAATCTGCGGGCGTTTTTTCTCTGCGCCGCGAGGGCTCATTTCTTCACCTCGACACGGTCGCGCTCCGAGTCCCGGTGACTGACCCTCGCAAATACCGTTTCACTGTTATGCAGCATTTTGCCCAAATATTCCGCAATGGCGACAGAGCGGTGCTTGCCGCCGGTACAGCCGATCCCTAACACGACCTGGCTCTTGCCTTCCTTCTTGTACTGGGGAACGAGGAAATGAAGCATATCGAGCAGCTTCGACAAAAACTCCTGCGTCTCATTCCACTTCATCACGTAATCATACACTTCCGGGTCCTGGCCCGTATTCGGGCGGAGGTGCTCCACATAGTGGGGGTTCGGCAAAAACCGGACGTCAAAAATCAAGTCCGCGTCAATCGGAATGCCGTATTTAAAACCGAACGAAATGACATTAATCGAGATGCTGCCGCTTTCCAGATCGGTAAAGCGTGAGACGATTCTTTCTTTAAGCGCGTTCGGCTTGATGCTGCTCGTATCGATCACTTGCGTGGCCAAGCCTTTCAGTTCCTCCAGCAGCTTGCGCTCCTGTTGAATCCCTTCGAGCGGCACGCCTTCAGGCGCAAGCGGATGCTTCCGCCGGCTCTCCTTGTAACGCTGCACCAATACCGAATCGGTCGCGTCAAGAAACAGTATTTCGTAGGTGAGCGTATGATTTTCTTTCAGGAAACGCAGCGATTCGGTCAGCGAAGTGAAAAACTCGCGGCCGCGCAAGTCGATGACGAGCGCCACCTTGGCGATCCGGCCTTTGGACTGCTCAATCAACTCGGCGAATTTCGGAATCAGTACAGGAGGCAAGTTGTCTACGCAAAAATAGCCCAAGTCCTCCAAACTTTGTACCGCAATCGTTTTGCCAGCCCCGGACATGCCGGTAATGATGACCAGCTTTCCGAGCGTTTGCATCTCTTCCATGGTTTCTCCTCCCCAGCTGCGCGGATCCCTCCCAATGGACAGCACGCAGGACTACACGGTTTTTGAAAATAAGTTCAAGCCCGCGGCGCCGACAACGCCCGCATCGTTGCCAAGCACGGCCGGAACGATATCTACGCCTTCCTGCGCCGTTTCCTGGGCGAACTCGCGGTAATACTTGCGGATCGCGTCGAACAGAATGTCGCCGGCCTTGGACACGCCGCCGCCCACAATGAACCGCTGCGGGTTCAGCACGACGGATATCGTCGCCATCGACTTGCCCAAATAAAGCGCCGCGCGATTAATAATGCGGAGGGCAACCTCGTCGCCGGTTTTAGCCGCGTCGAATACGTCTTTGGCCGTAATGTTCTGGACGAGCGCAAGCGACGTATGCTCCCCGCGTTCCGTGGCTTCCTTTGCCATGCGAATAATGCCCGTCGCCGAAGAAACGGTCTCTAGGCATCCTTTTTTACCGCAGCCGCATTCGATCGCTTCCAGATCCGGCACGACTGTCATATGCCCGAGCTCGCCGGCCATGCCGTTGAAGCCTTGATAGATGCTGCTGTGAACGATGATTCCCCCGCCGACGCCGGTTCCGAGCGTGTAGCACACGACGTTCGGAATGCCTGCCCCCGCTCCGCTCCACGCTTCTCCAAGAGCGGCGACATTCGCGTCATTATCTATTTTTACAGTCTTTCCAAGCTTTTCTTCCAGGATTTTCTTGACCGGTACGTTGCGCCAGCCGAGATTAGGAGACAGCTTAATGAAGCCTTCCGGAATGTTCATGAAACCGGCGATTCCCGCTCCGATTCCGGCTACCTGATCCCATGTGTACGGAGATTCCGATACGATTTTGCGTACGTATTGCGCAATGTTTTCCAGGACCACATCGGCGCCGTGTTCGGTTCCCGTCGGGCCTTCATAAGTTTGCAGCAGCTTCCCCTGCGCATCGCATAATCCGACCTTAATGGCGGTTCCTCCCAAGTCGACTCCTACATAAACTTGTTCTCCCATACTGCTGATCACCTCATAAATGATATCCGATGACATAACCCATGCGGGTTTGTTACACTCCTGTTCCAACTATAAGCCAACCCCATGGGGCCGTCAAGACGACATAAATGAAAAACGTGGAACACCAACCGGTTCCACGCCCTTCCTGCTGCCGCTTTACACCGAGACGCTCCAGTCGTGGACCATATGTCCTTCCAGAAACTTCTCGCAGTCGAGCGCCGCCATACAGCCGCTGCCTGCAGCCGTAATCGCCTGACGGTATTTGCTATCCTGAACGTCGCCACAGGCGAACACGCCTTCGACGTTCGTCATGGAGGTTCCCGGCTTTACCAATATATAGCCGAGCTCATCCGTCTTGATTTGCCCATTCAGGAATCCGGTGTTCGGCTGGTGGCCGATCGCCACGAAGATGCCGTCCGTCTCCAGAACCTCTTCTTCTCCGGTCTCGTTGTTTTTCACTTTCAGCCCGGTTACGCCTTTGTCGCCGGAAACGACTTCCAGCGGTGCGCGGTCTAGGCTCCAGACGATCTTTTCATTCTGACGCGCGCGATCCTGCATGATCTTTGAGGCGCGCAGATCTTTGCGCCGATGCACGAGGCGCACTTCGGAAGCGAACCGGGTCAGGAAGTTGGCTTCCTCCATGGCCGAGTCCCCTCCGCCGACGACGATGATCTTCTTGCCGCGGAAGAAGAAACCGTCGCACGTTGCACAGGTGCTAACCCCGCGTCCGATCGATTCTTTCTCGTTCGTAATGCCGAGCAGCTTCGCCGAAGCGCCTGTCGAAATAATAATCGATTCGGCTTCAATATCGCCAATGCCTTCCACATTCAGCTTGAACGGCCGCTGCGACATATCTACCTGATTGACCCAGCCGGTTTTGAACTCGGCGCCGAAGCGTTCCGCCTGCTGCCGCATGTTCGCCATCAGCTCAGGCCCCATAATCCCTTCGGGGAAGCCCGGGAAGTTTTCCACTTCTGTCGTTGTAGTCAATTGGCCGCCAGGCTCCGGCCCTTCGATCACGAGCGGATTCAAATTGGCGCGAGCCAAATAAATAGCTGCGGTCAGTCCGGCAGGCCCGGTACCGATAACGATGGTTTTGTACATAGAGAAGCTTCCTCCTTGAGGGGTTCTATCAACATTCAGAAAAGATGTCAGATCCGGCCCAGCCGGCCTATCGGTTTCTGAAGTTTTTACGAAACTAGGGTTTGTGCGGTTCCATGCCGGGAAACTTTTGAAAGATCGCATCCATCTTCTCTTTGATGCCGCAGACGGTATCGATCTGCTTCGCATTTTTGCTCACGGTAGCCACCGATACGCCGTACCGGTCGGCAGCGTCCTGATACGTAATCGGACGGCGATGCATTTTGGCCGTCAAATATTCAAGCGCGGCAGCCCAAGCTTCCGCCTTTGTTATTTTTGGAACATGCGGGAATACCCTCGTCAAATATTCTACCCAGAGCGTCTGCAAATCGTACTGCTGCACCATGTCGTACCGGCGCGCCATCTGCTTCAAAGCCGTTTCCATAACGGCCTGCCATTTCCGGTCCCAGAGAGGCAAGCTCGATGAATAAGGGCTCGGGGCCACCGTCGTTTTACGGCCTTCCAAGAAAGCGTTCAGCGGCTCTTTGACGCCGATACTGCGCAGAACGAAGATGGCAATCTTCTTCAGATAGTCGTCTTCCTCTTCCTGCACGATAAATTCCAGCAGCGCGTCTTTGACTTCTTCGTCGGCGATCAAACCGAACGCCTGAATGACCTGCAGCTTCGTATCCGTATCGCCATGACGCAAAGCCCAGAAAAACGACGAGCGCACAAGCGGGTCCCGCTTCAAATGCTCGGGCAGCCCATCGGCGCCGCGTTCAAGACCGCGGAATTGTTCTTCGAAAGGAAGGTGATAGTGATAATTGACAGACGGCTTCGTCGCTTCCGAACGACTCCTCTTGAGCAAATTCAAATAAAACTTCGGAATTTCCGAGCCGGGATCGAATTTCTCGGCCTGCTTCCATTGACGCTCCGCTTCCTCAGAGCGATCGGTATTGTATGCTGCAACGGCCGTATAATGAAACAGGCACGGGTCGAGGCCCGCTTCTCCCGTTTTGAGCAGCCGTTTGAACAGGCGGTACGCCTTGTCATGCTCGCTCAATATACCCATCGTCGTCGCCAGCTTAAACACATGATCCTGATGGAACGGATATGTCTTTCGAAGCACCTCAAGCAGACCGGATAAACTGTCCCGGTCGCCAAAATGCTGGTAAAATATCGCCAGGTTGCATAAGGCATGCAAATTGCCGGGTTCCATCTCGAGCACTTGCCGGATCATTTGCACCGACTTGTCGAAATGCCCCATATAGTAGTACGCCAGCGCCAAATTGTTGCGCGCAGCCATGAAATCCGGATGCTTCTTAATCATTTTCTCAAGCAATCGAACCGCTTCGGAGAATCGCCCTTCCTCGAGCATCGAGCGGGCTTTGTCGTGTTCGAACAAGCCTTCGCGGCTCTTGATCGTCGTCAGCTTCGTCGGACGGTCGAGTTCGAAGCTGAGCAGCTCCATCATTTCCTCGGACTCCTCCAGAAACTGCCCCGTCGGATCGTTCTCCAGGTAATGAATGATCGCATGTTCCGCCGACTCGTAATTTTCCATGTTGGCGAAGTTGTTCGCCATATAGAAGTAGCACTCTGTCATAGCAGGGTCGATTTGATCGAGCACATGCTGTAAAATGCGGTTCGATTCTTCGTAGTTGCCCATTTCGGACAATAGACCGGCCAAATTACAATGGTTCACCGGGTTTTCCGGCTCAAACTCCGCAGCGCGACGAAAATATTTAAGTGCCTTATCATAATGATATCGGTCCAGGGACTGAACGGCTTTTTCGAAAAAGAATGTGGCATCCATCTTCATCGGTACGACTTTGGTGCTTGGCCCTGGCGACATACGTTTTTTCTTCTCCATGAGTAAGGCACCTCCGTAATCCGTCCGGACATAGTAAAAAAAGCTTCCATCGATGCACTTCGGCGAAGCTGCAATCGAATGCTGCGCGAAATTTATACCAAAAAATTCCGCTTCAACACTGTACCGGATGATCCTGTTTCTTCGTTATACAAAAGTCTTGCTTCTATATTAACATACTCCGGCCCAAAACCATAAGGTTTCGATGCCGGAGTTGTCTGGTAAACTTTATACGCCGCCGTATTTGAACAACGAACTGATCGAACCGCCGCTCTTGATGATGCGAATGGCGTCGGATAACAATCCTGCGATCGACAGCACGTGAAACCTGGAAGAATGTTCTTCAGGAATGGCAATGGAGTCGGTAATGACGACTTCCTTAATGTTCGGATGATCCAGGCGCTGCAGCGCAGGACCGGAGAATACCGGATGCGTGGCCAAAATATAAGCGTCATTCGCGCCTCGTTCCTTAAGGCCCTCAACTACGTTCACGATAGTCGTTCCCGTATCGATCAAGTCCTCGATAATGACCGGCGTCCTGCCCTCGACGTCGCCGATGACATGGGTAACGACCGCTTCGTTATGCGCATACCGCTTCTTGAACATCATCGCGATCGGCGCTTCCAGGACGTTGGCCAAATTCTCTGCGCGGGTCACGCCGCCTGCGTCTGGCGACACGACGATCAGATCTTCGATCTTCAACTGCTTGATGTGGTTGCTGAGCAAGTCAAGTGCGGTCAAATGGTCGACCGGGATGTTGAAGAAGCCTTGAATGGCCGGCGCATGCAGATCGATCGTAATGACGCGGTCCGCTCCGGCAGAGTCGAGCAGATCGGCGACCAGCTTTGCCGTGATCGGCTCGCGCGGCGCCGCTTTACGTTCCTGGCGGGAATAACCGTAGTACGGTACGACAAGATTGATTGTCCGGGCCGAAGCACGCTTGGCCGCATCCATCATGACGAGAAGCTCCATGAAATGCTCGTTGATCGGGTGAGAGAACGTCTGCACCAAAAAAACATCACAGTTTCGAATACTTTCCTCGTAGAGGCAATAAATTTCCCCGCTCTTGAAACGGGAAAGCTTAATTTTGCCCAGCGGAACGTCTAATTCTTTACAAATCCGTTCCGCAAGCTTCGGATTGGACGATCCTGAAAATATTTTCAATTTGTCGCTGTACATGGTTACCTCCGCTTTATGCATATGTTACTCCCATTAATGTTTACATAAAATTTAAGAAAAAGCCGTTACTCTCCCATTATACACAAAAACGTTAGAAACCAATAGGCACCATAAGCCGTTTCCGCTGCTTAAATGTGGCTAATTCGTTAAAACCGACGGCCTTCAGCTCGTCCACTGCCAAATCCAGGTATTGCGCCAGCCGCTCCGGCTGGTGGGCGTCCGATCCGATCGTCACAGGAATATCCAGCTCGCGTGCATACGCCAGTACCCGCCGGCTCGGAAACATCTCGTTGACGGGCATACGCAGGCCGGACGCGTTCAGCTCGATGGCGATTCCCGCCGCTTTGACCGCTTCCAGCGCTTGACGCTCCAAATGGTCGACGCTGCGCTCCGGCTTGAAGCCGAAACGTTTGACGACATCGATATGGCCGATATAATCGTAGAACCCGCTATGCGCCGCCTTGATGACGGCATTGTAATATTGCCGGTACACCTCGTAAGCGTCGCGTTCTTTCCAGCCGTCCGTCTGACGGTAATCGGTAATATCCCATTCCCCTAGAAAATGAACCGATCCGATCACGTAATCCCAAGGGTATGCGTCTATGATGCGCTTAATTTCCGTTTCGTAGCCCTCGATATAGTCGCCTTCCAGACCGACACGGATGTCGATCTGCTCCTTATACTTTTGCTGCAGTCGGAACGCTTCCTCGACATAGCAGGGCAGCTCTTCCATCGGCATAGCCATGCCCGGCAAATAAGCCGCCGGATCTACATGCAGCAAGGGCATGTGATCGGACAAGCCCAATTGGACCAGACCGATCTCGATGCCCTTCTGCACGTATTCTTCCAGCTCTCCCGACGCATGCCCGCACCGTACATGATGCGTATGATAATCGATGCGCATAGAGCGTATTCTCCTTCGCGGCTTGCGGGCGCGGACGTCCGGGACCGTTCCCCCAAGGGAAGCCGCGGAGCCCCACGCCTGCCGCATCCGTATTATTTTTTCTTGTTATGACGTTGGTCCAGCTCGGCGAGCACATCGTCAAGCGCCAGCTTTCGTTCGCGCAGCAGCACCATCAAATGGAAGATCAAATCGCTCGTTTCGCAGCGCAGCTCGTCGTTGTCGCGGTTTTTGGCGGCAATGATCACTTCCGCCGTTTCCTCGCCGACTTTTTTCAATATTTTATCGACGCCTTTTTCAAAGAGATACGTCGTATAAGCCCCTTCCGGACGCTCGGCATCGCGCTGGGCAATAACCGACTCCAGCTTCGCGAGCATCGCGAACCGGTCTGCCTTAGCTGCAACTTCGGAAGCGGATTCCGACAAGTAACCGGCGCGCACGTCATTCGTGAAGCAGGTGTAGCTGCCTGTGTGACAAGCCGGTCCGGTCTGATCGACCACCACCAGCAGCGTATCGCCATCACAATCGTACCGCAGCGCCTTTACCTTTTGAATATGTCCGGACGTCGCGCCCTTATGCCATAATTCCTCTCGGGAACGGCTCCAGAACCACGTTTCTCCGGACTCCACCGTCCGCTTCAATGATTCCTCGTTCATGTAGGCCAGCATCAAGACCTCTTTGCTTGCCGCATCCTGCACGACAGCCGGCACCAACCCTTGCGCGTCGAACCGCACCGCCGCCAGCAGCGCCTCCACACTTTCCACTACCGCTTGTTGCTCGCTCACCGTACTTCCACTCCTTTTACCCGAAGATCTTGTTTCACTTCATCAATCGTCATTTCTTTATAGTGGAAAATCGTCGCGGCCAATCCCGCGTCCGCCTTCGCTTGTGCAAATACGTCGTAAAAATGTTCCTTCTTCCCCGCGCCGCCCGAGGCGATGACCGGGATCGTCACGAGCTCCGACACGGCCTTGGTCAGCGGGAGATCGAAGCCGTCCTTCGTTCCGTCGGCATCCATGCTCGTCAGCAATATTTCGCCCGCACCGAGATCCTCGATTCGCTTCACCCATTCGAGCGCCTTGATACCGGTTCCGTTGCGACCGCCGTGCGTGAACACTTCCCATTCGCCCCACTCGGCGTTATATCTGGCGTCCACGGCAACGACGATGCATTGCGAACCGAACTTACGCGCGCCGTCGGAGACGAGCTGCGGATTTTTGACCGCCGCCGTATTGATGCCGATCTTATCCGCGCCGGCACGGAGCAGCCGCTTCATGTCGTCCACGCTTGCGATGCCGCCGCCCACCGTGAACGGAATCGTAATTTCGCCGGCCGTCTTCTGGACGACCTCGACCATCGTGGCCCGCCCTTCATGGGAAGCGGAAATATCCAGAAACACGAGCTCGTCGGCTCCTTCGCGGTCATAAATCGAAGCAAGCTCCACCGGATCGCCGGCATCGCGCAAATTGACGAAGTTGACTCCTTTAACCACCCGTCCGTCCTTTACGTCAAGACAAGGTATGATTCGTTTGGCCAGCATCTGCTGTTGCTCCCCTTTCCCCATACGCCTTCCTACAGGCGAAAAAGCGACATCCCCGGCTGCCCGGGGTTGTGCGCTTACGATTCTACGGTTTGCCCGCTCTTGCACAGGCTCAAGAAATTGCCGAGCAGTCTCATGCCGACGCTACCGCTCTTTTCCGGGTGGAACTGCATCCCGAACACATTGCCCCGGCCGACAATCGCGGTGACTTGCCCGTAATAGTCCGTCGTCGCAAGCAAATCGTCCTGACGCTCCGGGAGCACGTGGAAGGAATGCACGAAATACACATGACCTTCTTCCAGGCCTTCGAATAGAGGGCTTGGCTGACGGAACGCAAGCTTGTTCCATCCCATATGCGGCACCTTGAAATCGCCGCGGAAGCGAACGACTTCACCAGGCAGCAATCCGAGTCCCTCATGCGTCCCGTACTCCTCGCTGCGATCGAACAACAGCTGCATGCCGAGGCAAATGCCGAGCAGCGGCTTGCCGCTCTGCGCATAATGCAGTACGGCTTCGCGCAGCTTCGTCTCCCGCAGCTGGTCCATTGCATCGCCGAATGCGCCGACTCCGGGGAGGATCGCGCCATCCGCCGCCTGCAGCTCGCGCTCGTCGGAGGTGACGACCGTTTCATAGCCGAGCCGCTCGACCGCCGAACGAACGCTGTGCAGATTGCCCATGCCGTAATCGATGATGGCGATCATCTACAGCACTCCCTTCGTCGAAGGCACGCCTTTCACGCGCGGGTCAATGCTCGTCGCTTCGTCGAGCGCGCGGCCGAGCGCCTTGAACACCGCTTCTACCATATGATGCGTATTGTGGCCGTAGTGCACGATCACATGAAGCGTGATGCGCGCTTCCAGCGCAAATTTCCACAAAAACTCATGCACGAGCTCTGTCGTAAAGCTGCCGACCGTAGCGGACGGGAATTGCGCCCGGTATTCGAGATGCGGACGGTTGCTGATATCGATCGCCACCTGGGCGAGCGCTTCGTCCATCGGCACGAAGACGTTGGCATAACGCTTGATGCCTTTTTTGTCGCCGAGCGCTTCACGCAGCGTTTGCCCCAGGCAAATACCGATATCCTCTACCGTATGGTGGTCGTCGATCTCTACGTCGCCCCTGGCGTCCACCCGCAGGTCAAACTGGCCATGCTTCGTGAACAGATCAAGCATATGATTGAAAAACGGCACATCGGTTTCAAGCTCGGAGATGCCTTCTCCGTCTACGTTAAATGCCAGTCGGATGTCCGTCTCGTTCGTTTTGCGCGCGATCTCGGACCGGCGCCCGCCGTTCTGTATGTCCTGCTCAGCCATGGTTAGTCCCCTCTTTCTCCAAACGAATTTGTATCGCACGCGCATGCGCGTCGAGGCCTTCATGACGCGCTAGCGCGATAATTTGCTCTCCGTCCCGCAGCAGCGCTTCCTTGCTGTAGTAAATGACGCTCGACTTCTTCATGAAGTCGTCCACGTTCAGCGGAGATGAGAAGCGCGCCGTCCCGTTCGTCGGCAGCACATGATTCGGCCCGGCAAAATAATCGCCCACCGGCTCCGAGCTGTACGGGCCGAGGAAAATCGCGCCGGCGTTCTCGATTTTGCCGAGATGCTGGAATGGCTCGCGCACGATGATCTCAAGATGCTCCGGCGCCAGCCGGTTGACCGCGTCGATGCCTTCTTCGAGGCTCGTTACAGTCAAGATCGCGCCGTAGTCGCGGATCGACTGCGCCGCGATGTCGCGCCGCGGCAGCTCGCTCAGCTGGCGGTCGACCTCGCGGGCGACCGCCTCGGCCAGCTCTGGTGATGGCGTAATCAAGATCGCCGAAGCCATCTCGTCGTGCTCCGCCTGGGACAGCAAATCCGCTGCCACGTAAGCGGCATCCGCCGTCTCGTCCGCCAGCACGACGATCTCGCTCGGGCCGGCGATGCTGTCGATGTCGACCGCGCCGAACACGTACCGCTTCGCAAGCGCGACGTAGATGTTGCCCGGCCCGACGATTTTATCCGCTGCCGGGATCGACTCCGTCCCGTATGCCAGTGCGGCTACCGCCTGCGCTCCGCCGACGCGGTAAATCTCGCTGACTCCCGCTTCGGCCGCCGCGACCAGAATGTGCGGGTTGATCCCCTCCGCCCCGGCCGTAGCCGGCGGCGTCACCATTACAATTTCCGGCACGCCCGCTACCTGGGCCGGGATGGCGTTCATGAGCACCGAGGAAGGATACGCCGCCTTGCCGCCCGGCACGTAGAGCCCGACTCGGCGCAGCGGACGAATGACCTGGCCCAGAATGCTCCCGTCGGCCTGCAGATCCATCCACGAGGAACGCAGCTGCTTCTCGTGGAAACGGCGTATATTCGCCGCCGCTGCGCGAATCGCGGCGAGGAAGCTCTCATCCACTTGCTCGTAGGCGGCCTCGATCTCCTGCTTCGTGACGCGCAGATCATCCACGCGCACGCCGTCAAACCGCTCGGCGAAGCGGCGCAGCGCCGCATCGCCGTCCCGGCGCACTTCTTCAATAATACTTTTGACCGCCTCGTTTTGCTGGGCGGATCCGTAATCCACTTCACGCTTCAAGGCAAATTCCGTTGCCGGTATAACTCGCATGATTCCGCCCCCTTTATTTCGACGCCGACGCGACGGCCGCAATGACCGGCTGCAGCCGGTCGCACAGCGCCTGGATCGCTTCGCTCTTCATCCGGTAACTCACCCGGTTAGCGATCAGGCGGCTCGTAATCGCAAAAATTTGCTCATGCTCCATGAGCCCGTTCTCACGGATTGTACTGCCGGTTTCGACCATATCGACAATGCGGTCGGCGAGACCGATGAGCGGCGCAAGCTCGATCGAGCCGTTCAGCTTGATCACTTCGACCTGCTGTCCTTGCTCGCGGAAGTATTGCGACGCCACGTTCGGGTATTTCGTCGCTACCCGCGGATTCAGCACCGGCCTCCAGTCCGGCAGGCCGATCACCGACATGCGGCAGCGCGCGATGCCAAGGTCAAGCAGCTCGTACACATCCCGGTTTTCTTCCATCAGCACATCTTTGCCTACGACACCGATATCCGCTGCGCCATATTCGACATAGGTAGGCACGTCGACCGGCTTGGCCATAATGAACTCCATCCGCGCTTCCGGGATTTGAATGATCAGCTTGCGCGATTCGTCCATGTCTTCCGGAATATGCAGCCCCGCCTCGCGAAACAGCTTCGAAGCCTGCTTATATATGCGGCCTTTGGGCATAGCCACTTTTAAAATATCCTGCATGCGAACGCCGCTCCTTTATTGTACAAACTTAAATATCTCGTCAAAGCGCGAAGCATCGTCCCGACGGTCGAAATCTTCGTTCTCGTTGTTGCCCAGCAGTTGCGTCTCGATTGCAACTGCCTCATTGCGCCGAAGCTCACCGGCTTTGGCCAGCGCCTCCGCCCGGCGCTGCGCCGAATAAACGATCAGCACGCGGCGAAGCGGCGTATCCGTCTCATCGCCCGTCACTTCCAGGATTCGGTTCGTTTTAAGCGCAAAGCCCGTCGCCGGAGCCGGACGCCCGAATTGCGCAAGCAAATTGTCGTACCGTCCTCCGCTGCATACGGGAAAGCCCAGCTCCTCCGCATAGCCCTCGAACGTCATGCCCGTATAATAGGAGAAATCCCCGATCATCGTCAAATCGATCAGCACATGCTCGCTGACGCCGTAGGCGCTGAGCACGTCCCATATTTCGCATAAATGCTCAATCGCCTGTTTGGCAATCGGATTGCTCGTCGCTTCGCCGGCTTGCCGGCACACTTCCTGTCCGCCGCGCAGGCGCAAAATACCCTCGAGCTCCTGCTGTACCTCGGTTGTGAGGCCGAGCGAACGAATCGTATCGCGGTAGCCGACATAATCGCGGCTCAGCAAGCACTCCTTCAACATCCGCTGCGCATCCTGCCGGTCCTGCAGGCGCTCCTCGAGCAGCCCGTTCAGGAAGCCTACGTGTCCGACGGCAATCTTAAACTGCTGCACTCCCGCCGCCTGCAAACAGGCGATTGCGAGTGCAATGACTTCCGCATCGGACTCGGAAGACGCATCGCCAACCAGCTCCACGCCGGTTTGGAAAAATTCCGCATCCCGTCCCGCTTCCGCTTCAATCGCTCGGAACACATTTGCCCGGTACGATAGCCGCAGTGGAAACGATTGCTCCTTCAGCACCGACGAAACGACGCGCGCGATCGGCGACGTCACATCGGAGCGAAGCACAAGCGTCGTTCCTTTACGGTCGAGCAGCTTGAACAGCTTTTTGTCCTCGGTCGAGCTGGCAACGCCCACCGTATCGTAATACTCTAACGTCGGCGTAATAATTTCCTGATATCCCCAGCGTTCAACGCATTGCATCACCTTCGACTCGATGCTGCGCAGCTTCGCGGCGGCTTCAGGAACGTAATCTTTTACACCTGTCGGCTTTTCAAATACTTTCGGTTTCGACACCGGCTTCACCCTGCTATTCGTTTGAAATGAAATTGCATGTATGAAAAGATTCGCTTTAGTTCGCTAATATACTACCATACTACCAAGATAAAGAATGTATTCGTAAGTTTATCATGGAACTCCGTCCTTCGTCAATCATTTCCACATGCCGTTATTCATGTTATTCTCAGCAATCTGCAGGCGCGCGTTGGGACGCGGACACGCACGGTACGGCGCAGATGGCCGAACGGACGCCGCCGGTTATCGCGCTTGGCAAGAGAGCGGATTCACTGTCCCGAAGCTCCGCCACTACCCTCTCTGCAAGTCTAAAAATAAAAAAGGCCCTGTACGGACCTGCTACTCTTCCCCGGACTGCCGGCCATCGTCCCGCACATCCTTGCGTATGACGCGCAGCGGATTGCCGGCCACAAAGCTGTAAGGCGCTACATCCTTATGTACGACCGAGCCCGCGCCGATGACGGCGTGGTCCCCAATCGTCACACCGGGCAGCACCGTCGTATTCGCCCCGATCATCACGTTGGAGCCAATACGCACTTGACCGAGCCGGTATTCTTTGATTAAGTACTCATGCGTCAGTATCGTCGAGTTGTAGCCGATGATCGTATTTTCGCCGACCTCGATTTTTTCCGGGAAAAATACATCCACCATCACCATTAAAGCAAAGGAGGTATGCTCTCCCACCTTCATCCCTAATATACGGCGATAAATCCACCGCTTCATCGGCAAGGAGGGAGTATACCTGGACAACTGTATAAACATAAAGTTGCGCACGGCTTTCCATGGGCTGATCGTATTGTACATTTGCCACAGCGAGTTCGGTCCATCCACCGGGTAACGGTCGGTTTGTCTCAAGCGCTATCCCCTCAAACGCCGACGATCGGCAATAAATCGCGAATATCGTGAATCAAATGCGTCGGTGCATACTGCTTCAAATAATCTTCGCCTTTGAGCGACCACGCTACGGCTACGGAACGGACGTTGGCATTTTTGGCCGCTTCCAGGTCATAATGGCTGTCGCCGACCATCAACGCGGATTCCGCGTCTCCCCCGAGCTCGCGAAGCGCCTTCCAGATGCCTTCCGGATCAGGCTTCGCTTTCTCCACCTCATCCACCGTCACAATTGTGCCGAAGTAGTCGAACATCCCGGTCAGCTTCAGGCCCATTTCCGTCGTCAGCCGAATCTTGCTTGTCACGACGCCCAGCTTGACGCCGGCTGCATGCAGCTTCGCCAGCGTTTCTTTCACATACGGGAATTCCCTGACCAGTTCGTCATGCTTCTCTACATTAAATTTGCGGTATTTCACCACGAGGTCGTCGACTTGCTGGCGGCCTGAAAAATAAACCATTTGCTCAATTAACGGCCTGCCCATATTCGGGATAATATGCTCCCGGGTGACCGGCTCCGGCGTAACGCCTTCAAACGTATGCAGGAACGACTGGATAATCAGTTCGTTCGTATCCAGAATCGTTCCATCCAAATCAAACAATACCGTTCGAATCATGCTGCTTCTACTCCTTTATCTTGCTGTCGGTATCTTCATCCTTCACTTGATTGCTTGCATTCGCATCTGCATCGGCGGCCACAGCGGAATTCGCGTGTTTGGCATCGATTCCTGCCGTCCCTATGGCCTGGGCCGATTCAACCGTCTCCGCTTCGCCGTTTACAGCGGGCTCCTCGCCGATACGATAAATCGGATCGGCGTAGTATTCCGACGCCGCCCCTGTCCGTCTGCGTACAATGATCAATACGATCGCCGAGATGACGATCAACACCGCAAGCAGCTGCGAAATCCGGACATTTCCGCCATACGTCATGGTACCGGCTTCAAAGCCGAACAGATGCATAGGCGACCATAACCCGTTCATTAGACCGGCTAGCCACGCGGGTCCCGTAAAATCCAAGCTGTCCGTCCGGAATCCTTCTACGAAAAAGCGGCCGATCGAATACCAAATGAAATAACTGAAAAAAAGTTCGCCCGCGCGCAAAAACGACTGTCTCCGCAGCACGAATAATAGCACCAAGCCTGCAACATTCCATAAAGACTCGTATAAAAACGTCGGATGATAATATTGCCCTTCGATCAGCATTTGATTGACGATCCAGTCGGGAAGGTGCAAATTGTTCCGCAAAAATGTTTCCGACACCGGTCCGCCATGCGCTTCCTGATTCATGAAGTTGCCCCAACGCCCGATTGCTTGTCCCACAATCAGACCCGGCGCGCATATATCGGCGATGCGCCAGAACGAATATTTTTTGCGCCGCACATAGATGACCGCTGCGATAATCGCGCCAATCAATGCCCCATATATCGCGATTCCGCCATGCCATACTTTAATGATTTCGAACCAGTTGTCCTTGTAATCTTCCCATTTGAAAGCGACATAGTAAATTCGCGCGCCGACGATGGCCGACGGCACGCCGATCAGCACCAAATCCATGAAAAAATCCGGTATAATCCCAAACCGCTTGCCTTCCCGGATCGCCAGCAGCAAACCGACAAGTGCCGCGGTCCCGAGAATGATGCCATACCAATGGACACTTAACGAGCCTATGGAAAACGCAACCGGATTGATCGCCAGGAACTTGCCCACCATGCATAAACCCCTTCTCTCGCGCCAAAATGTTTCGTTTGTTTCTTATTCCAAATCGTCCATATCTTCCGCGAGCGATTCAGTCAGCTTGTTCGTAAACTGCAGGGCCGCATTGTAACCCATTCGCTTCAGCCGGTAATTCATCGCCGCCACTTCAATGATGACCGCCAAGTTTCGCCCAGGCCGTACCGGAATAGTGACGACCGGGATGTCGGTATCAATAATTTTGGTCGTCTCCTCGTCCAGACCGAGACGGTCGTACTGCCGCTCCTGCTGCCATGTTTCCAGACGGCACACAACGGAAATTTTCTTCGAGCTTCGCACCGCGCCCGCGCCGAATAGCGTCATCACATTGATAATCCCGATGCCGCGAATTTCCAGCAAATGCTGAATCAGCTCGGGCGGATTCCCGATCAGCTGGAAATCCGCAGTTTGCCGGATTTCCACCGCGTCGTCGGCGATCAACCGATGTCCGCGCTTGACGAGCTCAAGCGCCGTTTCGCTCTTGCCGATGCCGCTTGAGCCGGTAATCAGCATCCCGATCCCGTAAATTTCCACGAGCACGCCGTGGATCGTCGTCGTTGGTGCAAGCCGGTTTTCCAGAAAACCGGTAAGCCGGCTCGTGAAGATCGTCGTCGCCACGCCGGTTCTCGCCAAAGTAATCTTGCGTTCATTGGCTGCCGCGAGCAGCTCAATCGGCGGCTCTAGGCCGCGGCTAATAATAATGCAAGGCGTATCCTCCGGCGAACAGAGACGCACCATCCGATCCATGCGTTCCTCGGAACTAAGCCCGTCAAAAAACGTCAGCTCGGTCTTCCCTAATATTTGAACCCGTTCGCTCGGGTGAAACTCGAAATATCCGGCCATTTCGAGTCCAGGCCTGTATAGGTCGGCTACCGTAATCGGTCGCTTCAGGCCCTCTTCGCCGCAAATGACCTCCAGATGGAACTCTCTTACTAAATCCGACACTTTCACTTTTTTCGGCATGGTAACCTTCTCCTTTATGTTCCCAATAATCCCATCCTATATAATTTATCTAGTGAAATCAACCTTTCCCTGACAACAAGGGCATTTTATGCTTCATCGGGGCCCGATTGACCGCAGTCGTGGAGCTTCAGTTCCTCACGGCACCGTTCCATTTCCGGCTTAGCCCATTGCTCGGCCCATTTCCTGATTTCGTCCAATACCGGCTTGAAAGCCCTTCCCTTTTCCGTCAGCGCGTATTCGATTCGAACCGGCGTTTCGGGATAAATCATTCGCTCAACAAGGCCTGCCGCCTCGAGCTCCTTTAATCGCTCCGAAAGCAGTCTTCCGCTGATCGACAATTGACAGCCAATCTTGGAAAAACGCTGCGGACCGGTCTGCAGCTGCTCGAGCAAGAAGAGGGTCCAGCGTTTGCTCAGCAACTGAATCGTTTGCGTCATCTCGCATTCCCGCTGTTCGATCATATTCGCCCCCCCGACTTTCGTTAGATCCATAAAATCGCCTTCCTCATTTTCCCATGCCCCTTAAGCGCCAAAAAAGGCCAGCCTGGATAGGACTGACCTTTGTTTTCAATCAACTATATTATGCATTTACCAAGATGGACAAGGTTGTCTCTTTATCGAAGAAATGAACTTTGTTCATATCGATCGCGAGCTTCACGTTCGTGCCCTCTTTCATACCGGAGCGGCCGTCAACGCGTGCAACGACGCTTTGCGTTCCGAGCCCGTTCAAGTACAGGAACATTTCGTGACCCAAGTTCTCGGCAACCTCGATGTGTGCGTTCACGATCGTGTTCGGGGATGCTTCCATAAAGATCGCTTCTTCGTGGAAATCTTCCGGACGCACGCCGATAACGACTTCTTTACCGACATAGCCTTTTTCACGCAATACCTTTGCTTTGCCTTCCGGTACTTCAACGTTCACGCCCGAAGCTTTGAAGTACAAGCTTCCGCCTTGCTCTGTAAAGCCGCCCGTAATGAAGTTCATGGACGGGGAACCGATGAAGCCGGCAACGAACATGTTCACTGGGAAGTTATAGATCTCTTCCGGCGTAGCCGCTTGCTGAATGATGCCTTTATCCATAACGACGATACGATCGCCCATCGTCATAGCTTCTGTTTGGTCATGCGTTACATAGATAACGGTTGTTTCAAGACGCTTGTGAAGCTTGCTGATTTCGGCGCGCATTTGTACGCGCAGTTTAGCATCCAAGTTGGAGAGCGGTTCGTCCATCAGGAACACTTGTGGTTCACGAACGATCGCACGACCCAAGGCAACACGCTGACGCTGACCGCCGGAGAGAGCCTTCGGCTTACGCTCCAACAAATGTTCGATGTCAAGAATTCTTGCCGCCTCGCGAACGCGGGACTCGATGTCGGCTTTCTTGAATTTGCGAAGCTTCAAGCCGAAAGCCATGTTTTGGTACACGCTCATATGCGGATACAATGCGTAGGACTGGAATACCATTGCGATATCGCGGTCCTTCGGAGCTACGTCATTCACCAGGCGGTCGCCGATGTACAGTTCGCCTTCCGTAATTTCTTCAAGACCGGCGATCATACGAAGTGTAGTAGACTTACCACAGCCGGAAGCTCCTACCAATACGAGGAACTCCTTGTCCTTGATATCCAAGTGGAAGTCCTTTACCGTCGCCTCTTCCGCCCCCGGATATCTCTTAACGATGTGGTTCAAACGTACACCTGCCATGATTTATTCCCCCTACGAGATAGTATCGTGTTATGTTTTCATCTTACCCTACCTGCTCGTAAATGACTATGCACAATCTTCACAAAAAAATCACTTTCTTTTCGTTACTTTGTACAATAGGATCGCAATCTTCACAATGACGGCATCGTTGAACGTTCGAACGTCGAGTCCCGTCTCCTGCTTGAATTTGTCGAGCCGGTAGAGCAGCGTATTGCGGTGGATGTACAGCTTCTTCGCCGTCTCGCTGACGTTGCAATCGAGCTGAAAGAACTGCTCCAGCGTCGTAAGCGTCTCCGCGTCCAGCGCCACATCCAGCCGCTTCAGCACACGCTCGAGGAAGCTCGTTTTCTCGCTTTCCGGAATCAAGTGCACCAGCTTCTCAAGCTGCAGCTCCCACGGCAAATGCATATTGTTGCCGATATGATATGTACGTCCGAGCATGATCGTCTCTCTTAACTGCAGTACGGTGCCATAGAGCGATTTGGCAGGCAGGATGGGGTAATGAACGGCCAAGTGGCTCTCCCCGACCCATTCGCTCTCCAGCATCTCGTGCAGACCGTAGCCGATCGCGGCAAGCTTGTCCTCCAGCGTGTCGTCCTGCTGCTCGTCGCGCTCGTCGCCCGCATCCATCGACAATATTTTTTCCGGGGCCAAGATGAGCCATTCTTTATCCGTTAATGGAATTAATGTAAGTTCGCTGTCAAAAAACGTTTCGAGCAGCTTCTTCAGGTCTGTATAATGCACCCGCCGCGACGTCGTGTAATCGCCATACAGCAGCAATGGGATTTTTGTAGAGTATAACGATAATTGGGATACGAGCGCATCGGGCATTTCCGCCTGCGTCAAGCCGAGCTCCTGCTGTCCGCGAAACCACTCCCGGACAAGTCCCGCCCTGCGCTCTTCTTCGCTGCCGGAAGAAGCCGATTTATGCTCCTGGCTGTATTTCACGTCCAGCATCAGCTCAACCAGCTGCCGCTCGACCGGCTTGACGCCGTCGGTCTGGGCATGGAAGAGCACGGCTGTCTGCCCTTCGCGATATACGAAAAAATAGACGCTGTCTTCCCTCAGCACGCTCCGGGGCAGCTGCGCTGATTCAACCGTTTGCTGCTCCTCCTGCACGGTCCGGCGCCAATCCTCCCAAGGCCACAAAACGGTTTTTACCGGAAAGCCCAGTGCATGCTCTAACTGCTGTCTCACCCGTTCCCAATCCATTCCTTCAGGCTCCCCACCTATTTATCTTTAGTTGCTATTATTGTAACACATCATCGTCCTTCTTGCTTTGTTCATGAAAAAAGGAGCAGGCGCATTTTGCCCGCTCCTGCCGCTTCAGTTGATTACTCTGCGGGCTGTCACATAGTGGTCTTTCCACCAGCCCGATTCGATCGTGCTGTATTTCACTCCCCCTTCCCCATACGTATGTATCATCATCCCGTCGCCGATATACATCCCGACATGCCCAATCTTCCCATTGGAATTAACGGTTGTGAAAAACACCAAATCGCCCGTATCCAAATTCGCCTTGCTCACGAAAGTACCTTCCTTCGCCTGGTTGCGGGAAACGCGCGGCAGTGTGATATCGTACTTGGCAAAAATCCACTTCATGAAAGACGAGCAATCGAACGTGTTTGTCTGGCCGTATTTCGCTCCGAACACATAGGGCGTACCCAAATATTTTTGCGCCGTAAGCACGAGGCTGACACGCTTTTGATCTTTTTCGGACAACACGCGTCTTGCGCCGATGAACTGGCTCTTGTATTCGTTTACGCTTCTCGTCACGACCTCGCCGCTGGATTTCGAACTGCTGATCATTTTATTGTCGCCGATATAAATCCCGGTGAAGTCCGGATTGCTGCCTTTTCCGAAAAAGAGCACGTCTCCCGCTTTCGCGCTGCTCAGCGATTTGATCAGCGGCTTGTTCATTTTGAACTGGTCATCCAGCGAACGCGGCATGGAGTAGTCCAGCAGTTTGTAAATATAGTAATTGAGGCCGGCAGCGTCAAAGCCTTTGCTTGGCGATTCCTCACCCCATGCGTAATCTTTTCCGCTCATTTTCTTCGCGATGGATACCGCGTCCATATCGTCGTAAGCAGCCATTGCAGGTCCGGCCAGCACACCCGTCAACAGGATTGTCATAGCCGCCGTGATACCGGTCGTACGAATTACAGCGCGTTTAAACATGTATTCTTCCTCCCAAGTTGTCTATTATTCTCCATGTTTGGACATTCTCGTACCCTTGCTCATAGATTACCATGGGAGAAAAAGCCGACGCATTACGCAATTGTTGCCTATATTCGTATCCTTCTGGGAAGGCGACCAACTATAGCCATTCGAAAACAAAAACCTCAGTTACTCCCTCCGCCTCATAGGCTTCCCTCGGCCACCTTCAACAAACGTCAAAGGCTTGTTACATCAGGCTTTTCGCCCTCCATTGGACTATGAAAATGAGGGAATAATTTCCTCAATAAATTTGGCATGATAAGAGCCAGCATCTTCTTCCTAGATTGGTAATTATGGGCGACCCCCGGCTCCGCTGGCGAAATGAGGATAAATGATCCGGTTATGGAAATAATTCAAATGATCACGATAACCGCTGCGGCAAAGGAGGAATTGCTCATTCCCGTTCTTCGTTATGGAACAACCACGCTTTCGGTATCGATTCCCCAAGCGTACGACACGATTACATACGTTGCGCATGATCGCGACATGCCGGATGAGCAAAGCTCCTTGCAGCGGATCCGGCATGCGCTGGAAGTCCCTATCGGTTCTTCGCCTTTGCGTGAGCTTGCCGCCGGCAAAACGAGCGCCGTCATCCTCGTCAGCGACGGCACGCGGCTATGTCCGACCCCTCTGCTGCTCGGACCGCTCCTGGAAGAGCTGAACGCCGCCGGCATCGCAGATCATGCGATCGACATCGTCGTTGCCCTAGGGCTTCACCGAAAGCATACTGCGGAAGAGTTGGAGCGGCTGGTCGGAGCGGAAGCTTATCGCCGAATTCGGGTCCATAACCATTCGCCCCTGGACGAAGACTGCGTGCATGTCGGCACGACATCGTTCGGAACCCCGGTGGAGATCAACCGGCTCGTAGCGGAGGCCTCCTTGCGCATTGCGACCGGCAATATCGAACCTCACGCGCTGGTCGGCGTGTCCGGTGGCGTCAAGGCGATGATCCCCGGTGTAGCTTCTCATCGCTGTATCGAAGCGAATCACGGTTTATCTTTGCAAGTAAAAGCGGTGCCCGGCGATCCGGATAATGCCATCCATCACGACTTGGAACAATCGTTGGCCTTTGTACCGGTTCATTTTCTGCTGAATGTCATCGTGGATCATGACCGGCATGTCCTTCATGCGGTAGCAGGCCATATTATCGATGCGCATCGTGCCGGCGTATCGGAAGCGGCCAAGCTTTTTGTCGTTCCCATAAAGAAGCGATACGATGTCGTCGTTGTCTCTGCCGGCGGCGCGCCCAAGGATCGGCAGCTTTATCAATCGCTCAAAGCGCTTCGCAACGCGGCCTCGATCGCAAAACCCGGAGGAACGCTGATCCTCGTCGCCGAATGCCCGGAAATGCTCGGCAACGGCATCTTCCAATTTTGGATCGACACGATAACGGACCGGGATCGAATGGTAGCTATGCTGAAGCAAAGCTTCGTTGTCGGTGCACATAAAATTCTGCATATGGACGAAATCCTGCGAAGCCACAAAGTCTATTTGCATTCGTCCATGCCGGAGCATGTCACGGAGCTTCTCGGTTTTGTTCCGGCCCCGGACGTAGAGGCCGTCATCGCCTCTGAACTTCGCCCGCCGGATGCTACCATTGCGGTTATGCCATTCGGCGCGCTGACGTATCCGACAAGCGGCTAGCATGGCCGCCTATGATGGGACACCTGTCATGTTAAAAGTCCGTTGCGCTGCGCCAATATTTGTGAGCGGGAATGCCAATGCCCGGCTGTCGTTATCTTTCTTCAACGTGCAAAATCACTTTCGAACTTTCATGTTCAACTATCCCGGGAGGCGGTTTATTTATGAATTGGGGCCATTGGCCAATGGATCGGGCCATATTTGTATTTGTCGGTATCGCTTTTTTGGCCCTCTGGGGGCAAGTCACGCTGTCTCACTATCGACAAAATTTTCACCACAAATCGATGTGGGCCCCCGTCATAACGGCTCCGTTATTCAGCCTGACGGCGTTTGCGCTCGCCGCGGCGAAGCTGGAGTGGCTGATGTCGTTATTTTCATACTTGATGTGGCTTGGCGTAGTCATCGGAGGCACCGGCTTCTATTACCACTTCCATGGCGTCGGAGTGCGTGTCGGCGGTTACACGATGCGTAATTTCCTCGTCGGTCCCCCGGTCGCGCTGCCTGTAATGTTCAGCGCGCTCAGTGCGCTTGGTCTCATTGCATATTATTGGAGGTAGGCTATGAAGCGTACGTCCCGCTATCCTTTTTTTGACGTGATGAACGAACAGATGACCTGGGATAACCACACCCGCGCCATCATCAACTCCCGGACGCATCCGAAGGGTGAACATGCCTTCCTGACGACCGTAGAGGCCGAAATGCTGCGCTCCTGGTGCTCGCTGTTAATGGATGATGCCCGGCCCGAAGTGATGCAGCATGTCATCGACCACTTCGATCAGACGCTCGTTTCAAGCCAAGAAAGCCAGCGAAAATACGGCGAGCCACCGCTGCCACAGTTGATCCGAGATGGACTTCATGCGCTGGATCAAGCATGCCAGTCGATGTTTACGGAACATTTTTTCCATTTGGAGACCCCGCGGCAGCTGCAAATCATGACCGAGATTAGCGAAGGGCAGGCTGCTCCGGCGGAATATTGGAAATCCGTGCCGCAAACCGCCTTTTTTCTAAAAATGCTTTCGACTACGATTGACGCTTATTATTCCCATCCGAAAATATGGTCGGATATCGGCTATGCCGGACCAGCCTATCCCCGGGGTTATATTCGGATGGATCTCGGCCAGCTCGATCCCTGGGAGCCGAAGGAGGATACGAAAAAAAATGAGGCGTAAATATGCGGGAGAAACGGTCGACGCCGTTATCGTCGGGGCGGGCGCCGCGGGAGGCGTACTGGCCAAAGAGCTCAGCGAACACGGCATGAAGGTCGTTATCCTTGACGCCGGACCGCAGCGTGATGCGCAGCGCGATTTTGCCAGCGATGAGTTATCGATGCAAAGCCTCGGCTGGCAGGATACCCGCATCGTCGGTGGAAGCGATCCTCTGCAGATGGGTCACAATAATTCGGGCTACGGCATCGGCGGCGGCACGGTTCACTTTACCGGCGTTTTTTTACGGTTTCATGAATCCGACTTTCAAACCCGCACCATTGACGGCGTCGGGGAGGATTGGCCGATTACGTATGATGATCTTGAGCCGTACTACGCCAAGATTGAAAAAGAAATTGCCGTTTCCGGGCCGAAGCAATTCCCTTGGGGGCGATTTCACGGGCCGTATCCTTACCCGGAACGGGATCCAATCAGCCCCAATGCGCAAATCTTCTCTATCGGATGCGAACAGCTCGGCATCCCGTGGGTCGTTACGCCGCTCGCCATTTTATCGGCGCCCTTCGAAGATCGGCCGCCCTGTATCAATCGAGGCTTTTGCAATCAGGGCTGTATGCCGAATGCAAAATTCAGCACGCTGATTGTCCATATTCCCAAAGCAGTTCGAGCCGGCGCCGAAGTACTTGCCAACTGTAGGGTCACGCAAGTGAATACGGGAGCCGACGGTCGCGTAACCGGCGTCACCTTCGTGCATGAAGGGCAGACCTACGAGCAGCGCGCCAAGCTCGTCATCTTGAGCGCACATGTGGTGGAAACACCGCGTTTGCTTCTCCATTCGGCCAATGCGCTGTACCCTCAAGGACTGGCTAACAGCAGCGGATGGGTGGGGAAGGCATTTATGACCCATAGCAGTCATGATGTATATGCACGCTTTAATAGGGAGATCCGACTTTATAAAGGCACGCCGGTGTTGGCTACGACTCAGCATTTTTACGACACCTCGCCGGAGCGTGATTTTGTAAGAGGATATACGCTTCATGCTCACGGCGCCAGACCGCTTGGTTTCGCCCAAGGCATCGCTCAATCCGGGGGAGACCAGCCGGTGTGGGGCAAGAAGCTGCGTGAAACGATGCTAGATTATAATTACTACGCCCGGATAACACTTGTCGGCGAAGTGCTGCCTGATCCGGCTAACGCCATAACGCTGAGCGAGGAGAAAGACTCTTTTGGAGTGCCGCGAGCGAAGGTAACGTTCAGTTATGGACAGAACGATCTTCGTCTGATTCAACATGCCATCGGGCAAATGAGCGATATATTGGAAGCAGCCGGGGGAAAAAGCGAGTTTGTCGTCCCCGACACTGCACATTTGATGGGCGGTTGTCGGATGGGACATGATCCTGAGCAATCGGTTGTTAATTCTTACGGACAAACGCATGACATTCCAAATTTGTTTATTTGTGACGCGAGCATTTTCGTCACATCCAGCGGGGGAAACCCGACCAACACCGTGATGGCACTGGCCTCCAGAACCGCGCAATATATAAAGGAAAAATCAGCTCGGCTTGAACTGTAGCATCTATATGTAACTTTCCATCATGCAGGATCTTCCTTTTCTTTAAAGGAGATCCTCGTTTACTTTTTACAGAGGGAACCGATACAATAGAAAGAAAAGGAGGATTGGCATGGCTATTGTAGAGGTAACGGTCATCCCGATCGGCACCGCAACGACCAGTCTAAGCGGGTATGTAGCCGATCTGCATCGATTGCTGGAGGAAGCCCCGGAAGCGATCCGATTTGAAATGACTTCGATGAGCACGATTATTGAAGGAGAGCTTGCCGATTTGCTGCAGGTCATCCATCGGCTACATGAAGCACCGTTCCATCAAGGCGCCTCACGCGTATCCACTTCGGTCAAAATTGATGATCGCCGCGATAAAACGGCTTCTATGGAACAAAAGCTTCGTTCGGTACAGGAGAAGCTCGATAACCGTCCGAAATAGCGCACGCCTGTTGAACAGCGGTCGTACCCAATATATGATTCATCTGCTATCGCATGAAGCCGAAGCCAGCGATCTGTGCGCTGGCTTCGAATACGCTATCCCACAGTGTCTTCCTCCGATTTGACCACGGAAGAGGGCTCTTTATTATTCTTACGCATTTCATTCCTTCGCGCTAACTACTGATGCTTTCCGTTTGAATGGCCCCATACCTCGCAAGGTTGCCACAGGACGGAAACATGTAAGAGCTTGACCGGACCCGTTGCTCAGCACCGAAACACGCGCCTGAGGTTCGTACGCGCGGCCTGCACTTAAACCACAACCTAGTGAGCGAGCCTGCAGCCCGCTACCCGATGTTCAGCAGGTAGAGGAAGTCTGGCCCCCCAGCTAAACACGCCATATAACAACAAAAAAGAGACCGTTAAGGTCTCTTCACATTTTCACCTAATGGTGAGCCATGTAGGACTCGAACCTACGACACCCTGATTAAAAGTCAGGTGCTCTACCAACTGAGCTAATGGCTCATACTACATGGTGGAGGCTGATGGATTCGAACCACCGAACTCGTCAGAGAACAGATTTACAGTCTGCTGCGTTTGGCCACTTCGCTAAGCCTCCATGTTGTATGGAACAATGGTGGCTCGGGACGGAATCGAACCGCCGACACGAGGATTTTCAGTCCTCTGCTCTACCGACTGAGCTACCGAGCCATACAATATATTATGCTGTAGTTGTTGCACTTCCTATACAGGCAATCAATGGCGGAGCCGACGGGATTCGAACCCGCGGTCTCCTGCGTGACAGGCAGGCATGTTAGGCCTCTACACCACGGCTCCACAATTAGATTGAACTGGTGCCGCCGAGAGGACTTGAACCCCCAACCTACTGATTACAAGTCAGTTGCTCTACCAGTTGAGCTACAGCGGCATATGGATTGAATTCATGGTGGAGGCTGACGGGATCGAACCGCCGACCCTCTGCTTGTAAGGCAGATGCTCTCCCAGCTGAGCTAAGCCTCCATGAAAATAAATTTGGTAGCGGCAGAGGGGATCGAACCCCCGACCTTACGGGTATGAACCGTACGCTCTAGCCAGCTGAGCTACGCCGCCATAATATACTACGGAGAGAGAGGGATTCGAACCCTCGCACCACTTACGCAGTCTAACCCCTTAGCAGAGGGTCCCCTTGAGCCACTTGGGTATCTCTCCAAGATCGATAAATCAGGAATTATTCCCTGAAAACTGGATCGAAACGGGCAACAAAAGTCAAATGCTGAATCTTTAGCTACTGCTTCCGAAGCTAGCTTCCCTTCGAAAAGCTCTTGGATAAGCCCTCGACCGATTAGTATTCGTCAGCTCCACACGTTACCGCGCTTCCACCCCGAACCTATCTACCTCGTCGTCTACAAGGGGTCTTACATACTGGGAAATCTCAT
>NZ_CAJVAS010000045.1 GCF_910593845.1 Paenibacillus solanacearum
TGCCGCGAAGGCAGGAAAGCGAATCTCAATGCTAATTCATCGTCAACTCCAGAATTGGACTGCCGGTTTGCCTAGCTACATCAAGGCTTATTTGCCAATTTCAAGCTGCGAAAGTTGAGTTCATAAATAAAATTGAACGTATTTATTTCAGATATTTCGCGAAGTAGGCCGCCGCTTTTTTTAAGATTTCATTCTCTTCCTTAAGATCAGCCAACTGCTTACGAAGTTTCCGAAGCTCTTCGTCTTCGGGCTTAAGGTTTCCGCTGCATGGAAAGGCGCTTATTCCATCCTGCTTGTAGTTCTTCACCCAGTCTCGAACTGTGGTGTAATGAACACCAATCTCCTTTGCTGTCTCCGAAGCTGTCGATTCTCCACTAAGAATACGGAGTACAGCCTGTTCTTTAAACGCCTTATCAAATTTCTTCTGCCCCATTCGAATCCCTCCATCATTTATTTTAGAGATTTTCTATGTGTCTATCTATTTGGGGCAGGGTCAGGATGAAGTGAAATAGTTTGTGTAACAAAATTCGTAGCCTTCACAGACAACAAAAAAGTAGGGTATTCTCGGGTTTGCTGAAGTCACCAAGAAAAGAACCTACTCATGAACACTTTACATGAAATAGGCCTTATTGATCTACTTGAAAATCTTGTTAGGAACTTTGTCAAAGAAAAGCTAAAGCACATTATGAACGAAGAAATTCGAAACTTCATCCATGTCGAGCAGGCGAACGAACGCAACTCACGTAACGGCTACTATAAACGGACATTAGACACACGCTACGGTAAAATTGACGTTCTACAGGTGCCACGAGACCGTAGAGGCAAGTTTCAAACGCATGGATTCGAACCTGCCAGCGCCGTGATGGCTGGCTAGAAGAGGCCGTTATCCACAAGTACAAGGGTGGTATGAGCACACGTGACGTAGCTCGCTTTATCGAAGGGATGTTCGGACTCTCTTCCACAGTAGGAAACATAACGGGCACGGTGCTGGAAGACATTGAACAATGAGAGAAGGGCCGCTAGAGAACCGTTATTCGGTCATCTATCTGGATGGGCTCTACTGCAAATTGAAGCGGCAAAGCATTCAAAGCGAAGTCATTTACTTCGCTATGGGGATCATTTGAACAAGGGTACCGACAAATCCTCGGCTTCTACATATTTGTGGCCATGAAAGTTCAAACGGCTGGCGAGACGTTCTTAAGGACTTACACGCTGCGGAGCTACGGAAGTCTTGCTTGGTATCTTCGATGGCTTACCGGGATTGGAAGAAGCCTTTAAAGAAACGTATCCGAAAGCAGATGTTCCGCGTTCCATTACGCACAAAATGCGGAACACGTTCCCAAAGATCCGAGGAAAGTTGAAGTCATGAACGATCTGAAGACGATCTACAACGCGGCTGACGCCGACTTGGCACAGTCTGCATATAAACTTCTTGACGCTTCCACTAAAGCTAATGATTTAAACCAAATAATATGCTAAAATGAAAAGGATTGTCAGGTAATATCGAATAAAAGGAGTTAATCATGAAAACCAAGAAGAATCAGACTTACGGGTATTCATCAGGCACAAAAAAAAACGCCACTTTATCCGAAAATAATTCATTACTCTTTTGGCTTCTAAGTTCTTTCACTATACTATTTCTTATCTGGTCCCCTTTTCAGAAAGGCTTATTCAATGGAAACAGCTTCGACTTCGAAAGACCGATCTACTCAGCCTTCGTTTGGTCGAGCATCATCCTTTTACTAATAGCGATTTACGGCTTTTATTATTGGAAGATGAAGACAACATCCGACATGGTTAGCGTGGCCGCTTGGCTCATTCCACTAACTTATGTAATATCTCTTGTTAATGCAGGTTCGCACTATAATGCAATCAATATGATTTACATCCAATCGATCTATATCATCTTTTTGTTGCTAGCATATTATGTCGCCAGAAATGACCTTGGGGCGGCAATTCTCAAGAATGGCTTCATAACTTCAGCCTATATTATCGTATTGTTCGGGGTATTTAATTGGCTTGGAAACAAAATCACGACATATAACTGGATCAAATGGTTCGCTTCAGGCATGGTTGAACCTTATTATCGCGATGCTGTAATGATAGACTCAAACGGTCTGCGGCTTACATCCGTATTCCAATATGCAAACAGCTATGCCGCTTTTTTGATTGCCGCGTTACTCTGCACTTTATTTTTAGTGTTATCATCAAAGAAATGGTACAGTGTCGGAATACATGGCTTTATGGCAATTCCAATTATCATTTCGTTTTTTCTAACGTTATCTCGCGGCGGTTTAGTCATCCTCCCTGTTGTGCTGTTGTTGGTGCTTCCATTCTTGAAACCATACAGACAAGTGCTTTATATCATTCATTTAATAGTTTCATTTGGCTTATCACTCATTATCCTTACAAAAATAACAAATCTGGGTATTCAACTCAACAAAGACTTTAATGTAAGTCAGTACATCACAGGCTGGACTACGCTGCTTACTGTTTCTTTGATAAATGCTATACTTGCGGTTTTAATTCAAAAATTTGCTGCTTCCTGGTTGCAGAAAATACTGGATCGTTTTAACAAGTTTCGTTTCGCTAATATTGCAATTCCCGTCGTAGCCATCGTAGTCGGCGGAATCGGTGTTACGGTTCTATTCAGTGATCTTGGATTAACCAAACTGCTTCCGGAAAATGTACGGACCCGGATCGAAAATATCAATTTCCAGCAGCACAGCGTTCTTGAACGCGGAACATTCTATATAGATGCATTAAAACTTTCGGCCGACTACCCGGTATTTGGGGCCGGCGGTGGTGCTTGGTCCGCGTTATATGAAAAATATCAAAATAACCCGTATACCAGCCGACAAGCACATAACTTCTTTCTTCAATATCTCGTAGAGGTCGGAATTGTCGGACTATTGGTTTTCATATTGATTTTAGCAGCTATATTGTACGTTTATATTCGAAATTTTATAAAGCAGGACGATACGACAAGGGACAGACGATTTATTTTTTACATTCTTGCGATCTCTTTGCTCGTGCATAGTATGATTGACTTTGATTTAAGTTATGTATATTTAGGAATGCTGGTTTTCTTAAGTTTGGGAGTCATGATCTCTTCCGATGCGATTGAATTAAAAGGAAATTGGAAGGAACGAGTAATCAAATACAGATGGATATATCCCTCCATACTTATCGTGTTATCTGTCATATGCTTCGTAGCCGCGGTCAAATCGCTTTCAGCAAACAGCTTATTTCGAGCGGCGGCTGCCGCATCGTCCAGCGGCAAAGGACTTACTGAGATTACAACGCCGTTAGATAAAGCTTTAAAAAATCGTCCGCTTCATCCGGATTATACGAACAGTAAAATAGATATGCTCTTGCAGCTCTACAACCAAAGCAAAGACGAGAAATATTACACAGAGGCCTTGGCTTTACTTGAGCAACTGAAGCGGCAAGAGCCTCATAACAGACCGGCTGTCGATAAACAAATATACGCTTATGCTGTAAAAGAGCAGCTACCAAAGGCGTTAGAGGTTGCCAAGGCTGAAATTAATAATTTCAAATGGGATATCTCTTTATATGAAAAAAGCATTTCATTAGCAGCCGATCTGGGAAATAAAGCTAGAGCGGAAAAGAACACGCAATTACAAAACCAGTATTGGGATGTAGCATTTGAAACTTATAATATTGTACTGAATAAAATGAAAACATTGGAATCCCTGCCAAAAGAACAAGCGCAAGGCCGAGAGTTTTCTGTCACGCCGAATATAGGGCTTGGTTTGGGACAAATCGAATTCATTCGGGGCAATTACCCTGCCGCGGAAAATTTCCTTCGAATTGGCATCAATGGCTCACTGGATGATCCTCAAACAGCAGCCCAGACGCGTATGATTATCCGCTATTACCTCGCCACGCTTCAGAAGCAAGGCAAGAACGATCAAGCTTTAATGGATAAGCTGGCGGCTAAAGATCCTAACGAAAAGCAGCAAGTTCAAAATTTAGTTAACGCGCAGTTTTAGTGCTTCGAACAAAGACCATTCTCCGTCTGGTAAAGACGGATGAATGGTCTTTTCATTTGGATTCGGCCGTTATGGAGAGCAATGTTTTAAAAAGTTCAACGACAGGCAGTTAAGAAGAACTCCCTCACATCAACACTCTCCTCGGCCTAACCTTTCTGTTATATATATCATCACCGATGCCTTATGCTCTACCTGCTGGCAACCTGCACGTATCGACGTTTCGCATAGGGGATGATGTCATCCTAGGTGGACGCGCCTCATTAACATAAAAAAACGGCAGCCATCCCAAGGGATGCTGCCGTTTCTCCATCATGGCCGGATTAGAATCCGCCCATGCCACCCATACCGCCCATGCCACCCATATCAGGCATAGCTGGCTTTTCTTTTTCCGGTTTGTCTGCGATAACCGCTTCAGTCGTCAGGAACATCGCCGCAACGGAAGCTGCGTTTTGCAGTGCGGAGCGAGTCACTTTCGCAGGGTCAACGATACCTGCTTCGATCATGTTCACCCATTCGCCGCTTGCTGCGTTGTAGCCTACGCCTACAGCTTCTTTTTTCAGGCGCTCAACGATAACGGAGCCTTCTTGACCTGCGTTCGCTGCGATCGTGCGTACAGGCTCTTCCAGAGCGCGGAGAACGATGTTTACGCCTGTTTGCTCGTCGCCGTTCGCTTGAACAGCGGTAACCGCGTTATACACGTTTACAAGCGCTGTACCGCCGCCTGCAACGATACCTTCTTCTACTGCTGCGCGAGTCGCGTTCAGCGCGTCCTCGATGCGCAGTTTGCGCTCTTTCAGCTCGGTTTCGGTAGCTGCGCCTACTTTTACTACGGCTACGCCGCCAGCAAGCTTAGCAAGACGCTCTTGCAGCTTTTCTTTATCGAAGTCGGAAGTCGTTTCTTCCAATTGTGCACGGATTTGCGTGATGCGTGCGCCGATGTCTTTTTTGTCGCCAGCGCCGTCCACGATGATCGTGTTTTCTTTTGTTACGCGAATTTGACGTGCGGAACCGAGTTGGTCAACAGTCGTCGATTTCAGCTCAAGGCCGAGTTCTTCGGTGATCAGTTGGCCACCCGTAAGAGCCGCGATATCGCCCAGCATCGCTTTGCGGCGGTCGCCAAAGCCAGGAGCTTTAACGGCTACGCAAGTGAAGGTGCCGCGCAGTTTGTTCACGACGAGCGTAGCGTTAGCTTCGCCTTCTACGTCTTCTGCGATGATCAAGAGCTGCTTGCCGGATTGAACGACTTTCTCAAGCACAGGCAAGATCTCTTGGATGTTGGAGATTTTTTTGTCCGTGATCAAGATGAACGGATTGTCGAGAACAGCTTCCATTTTATCCGTGTCCGTGATCATGTACGGGGAAATGTAGCCGCGGTCGAATTGCATCCCTTCAACCACTTCCAGCTCCGTAGCGAAGCCTTTGGACTCTTCCACGGTGATAACGCCGTCTTTACCTACTTTTTCCATGGCTTCGGCGATCAGTTGACCTACCTCTTCGTCAGCAGCGGAGATGGCCGCTACTTGAGCGATAGAGTTTTTGCCTTCGATCGGCTTCGCGATCTTTTGCAGCTCCTCTACAGCCGCTTTAACGGCCTTGTCGATGCCTTTGCGAATGACCATCGGGTTTGCGCCTGCAGTTACGTTTTTCAGGCCTTCGCGGATCATCGCTTGAGCGAGTACCGTAGCTGTCGTCGTACCGTCGCCGGCAACGTCGTTCGTTTTCGTAGCGACTTCTTTAACGAGTTGTGCGCCCATGTTCTCGAATGCGTCTTCGAGCTCGATTTCTTTGGCGATCGTTACACCGTCGTTCGTGATCAGCGGGCTGCCGAATTTTTTCTCCAGCACCACGTTGCGGCCTTTTGGACCCAAAGTAACTTTAACGGCATTTGCAAGCGCGTCAACCCCGCGAAGCATGCCGCGGCGAGCTTCTTCACTGAACTTGATTTCTTTAGCCATGTGTGTACCCTCCCAAGATAATGGTTTGAATGTATTTTGCGTTTCGGATATTTTCCTAAGTAATTGCACAAAACTTAAGTATGTGCGCTGCAACGGCTAGATCAAATGCAACGATCTCCGTTGTTAACGAATTGCAACGGTTAGATCGTTTGCCGCGATCTCAGTTGCCAACAGGTTTTGGCGATGGTCTTAGCCCAGAATGGCCAGAACGTCGCTTTCGCGCATAATGAGCAGCTCGCGGCCGTCGAATTTCACTTCAGTACCGGCATATTTGGAGAAAATGACGCGGTCGCCTTCCTTCAACTCAAGCGCAACACGTTCGCCGTCCTTGAGTGTACCGCTGCCTACGGCTACGACTTTGCCTTCTTGCGGCTTTTCTTTCGCCGTGTCAGGCAGTACGATTCCGCTTGCAGTCGTTTCCTCCTTAGCGATGGCTTCGATAACTACGCGATCACCCAATGGTTTGATCATGAGAAAATAGCCTCCTTTGATATGGTGGTACGGTCTTATCAGCACTCGAATGTGGCTAGTGCTAACAACAATTCTTATAATAATCACTTCGCGACAATTTTGCAAGTAGTTTTGTATTGTTTTGTTGTCAAATTAAGATAAACCCGCACTCACCTCATTGTATCCACACCATTCGAAAATATACGACATTTTCCAACAAGAACTGCCGGCTCTCCTGCAAAATGCAGTTGTGAAAGCCGGCAGCCCATGAGGTATATATTCGGTTAAAATAGCGAGATTAGCCCCGCTCCGTCTCCCACTGCTGATCCTGCAGCAGCTGCTTGCGGTATACGATACCGGACAAGAAGACGCTGAACTCGTACAGCACGATCATCGGCACGGCGACGATAATGGCCGATGTGGCGTCTGGCGGCGTAATCATCGTGGCCACGACCACCAGCAGCAAATAGGCATACCGGCGCATTTTGCGCAGCCTCATCGGATTGAGCAGCCGCAGCTTGGTCAAAAACATGACGACGATCGGCAGCTCAAACAAGAGGGACAGCGGCAATATAATGTTGAACATGAAAGAGAAATACTGCGTAATGCCGTAGGTCTCCTGCAGCTGCAAATTTTTCGTAACAGCGGACGTAAAAAGAAATGCCATCTTGAACACGACGAAATAGCCGAAAGCCAGGCCGATCAAAAACAAAACGAGCGCGAACGGAACGAACATCAGCGAAGCTTTCTGTTCCTCTTCCCGCAGGCCCGGTTTGAGAAAAGACCACAGCTGATACATCGTAAAAGGAAGCGCAATGATAAGTCCCATGACGAAGGCAAAGTTCATGTACATTTTGATCGCATCCCACGGCGAGAACACGTTCCAAAAAATTTGGTTGGCCGGGGGGACGCTTTTTAAATAGACGATCAGCGGTTGAGCAAATATAAGTCCGATTACCATACCGACGACAAGTACGAGGGCCACCCATATCAGTCTTTTGCGCAGCTCTGTCAGGTGCTCGACAAGCGACATGCCTTCATCGTTTTCCATGTAACGATCACCAACCTACCATTCCAAAGTCTCCAGTCCGTTAATCGGGAAGTCTGCGTGAATCTTGACGATCGGCTTGCGGCTGCGAAGCGGATGGCTCCGTTCCCGCTCCCGGCGGCTTTGGAGCGTCCGGTTCCGGTGCCTGCGCTGGCGCCGGCGGCGTCACATCTTTGCGCGCGCGCGGCGCCTCTGGCTCGTCTCCGAGCAGATCACGTGCTCCCTGCTTGAATTCGCGGATCGTTTTCCCCAGGGAGCGGCCCAGCTCCGGCAGTTTATTCGGCCCGAACAAAATCAGTGCAAGAAGCCCGATCAGCAGCAATTCTCCGAAGCCTATGTTTCCAAACATCGGAATCGTTCCTTTCCGGTAAAAGTATGTGCAAGTTTAACAGCCATACAGGCCGCTATACCCCATCTCCATAATATCTTCGCGGGTAATCTCCTCGCCGGCGCAAATACGCGGCAGCAGCACGTCGAAGGACGTGTACGGATCATGCATCACGCAGCCTGGCAAGCCCATTACCGGCACATCGCCCAAATAGCCGATGAGCAGCATCGAGCCGGGAAGCATCGGCGTACCATAACTGACAACGCGCGCACCGGCCTGTTTGATCGCTCCCGGTGTCCGGTCATCGGGATCTACCGACATGCCTCCGGTGACAAGAATGAGATCCGCACGGTCTTCGTGCAAAAACCGGTGAATCTCGCGAACAATCGTGTCGCTGTCGTCCGGTGCCATACGCTGCTCGATCACCTCCGAGCCAAGCGCTGCCAGCTTCTCACGGACGATCGGCCCGAATTTATCTTGTATCCGGCCTTTGAATACTTCGCTTCCTGTCGTGATGAGACCGGCCCGCAGCTTGCGGAACGGTTTCACCTCGACGATCGGCCCATCCCCATCCGCGGCAATCCGTTCCACTGCGGCTATTTTGGCTTCTTCCATAATGAGCGGAATCACCCGGGTACCCATCAGCGGTTTGCCTGGCGCTACGACCGTATTGGTCTTGATCGTTGACATAATCACTTGATCCAACGCATTGACCCGGTCAATGCGGGCTTTATCGATTTTGGCCAGCCCATGAATAGCCGCTTTTAGCGTAATTTTGCCTTCATGAGGGTCCGTCAGCTCCACCTGAGACCCTTGCGCCGCTTTCGCCATGCGGAAAGCAGCCTCGTCCTCGTGCAAATATCCTGCCTCCAGCCGAATCGTATAAATATGTTCCTTCCCGATGCTGAGGAGCGCAGGAATATCTTCCTCACGAATCACATGACCTTTTTTGAACAAACGTCCTTTGAATTGCCCCGGGATGATTTGCGTCAAATCATGCGCCAGCACCATGCCGACGGCCTCTTCGACCTTAACCTCCTCCAGCATCGATTGCTGCTTCATCAGCCGTGATCCCCTTCCCGTCCAGTCAAAATCCCAAGCGCATGCGGCAGTTGATCGATAATGGCGGAGAGATTCTCAGAGACGCCCTTGGGGCTGCCTGGAAGGTTAATGATCAGCGTCCGGCCGCGAATGCCCGAGACAGCGCGGGAAAGCATCGCACGCGGCGTCTTCGTCATCGAATACATGCGCATCGCTTCGGCGAAGCCGGGGGCATGGCGGTCGATCACCTCCAGCGTCGCTTCCGGCGTCACATCGCGGACAGCCATTCCTGTCCCTCCGGTCGTCAATATGAGATCGGCTTTGAAGTAATCCGTCATCTCGATGAGCGCAGCCATAATCTCATCCTTCTCGTCCGGGACGACGCGATACTCGATAATCTCTCCGCTCATCTCCTCCTCGATCAGCTCCCGGATCACCTGTGCACTAGTGTCTTCTCTTTCTCCACGGAAACCGCGGTCGCTAGCGGTTAAGATAGCCACTTTCCAGCGCATAAGCCTGCTCCTCTCCCGTACAGTTCCTTGTCATTATAATATGTATGAAAAGCTTCTATTCGAAGCTATCCGATGATGATATATCCGTTATCCGTGCCTATGCAAAGCTTCCGTTCTAGGATGATAACGACGGATGATGGAAATCGCCGCTCTTTCCGCCGGTTTTGCTGACGAGCAGCGTCGGTCCGATCTGCATTGCTTTCTCCGCCGCCTTACACATATCATATACAGTGAGCGCAGCCGCGGATACAGCGGTAAGAGCCTCCATCTCCACGCCGGTCGGCCCCTTTGTTTTGACAGTCGCTTCGATTTGCAGACGCCCGTCCTCAAAGTCGGCAAACCGAACGTCCACGCCGCTTAACGACAGCGGATGGCACATCGGAATCCAGTCGGATGTTTTTTTCGCCGCCATCACGGCCGCTACTTGCGCGACGGCCAGCACGTCGCCTTTGCCGATCTTCCCCTGCTTGATCAGCGCAAGCGTAGAAGGCTGCATGGAGACCGTCGTTCGAGCGGTCGCCGTCCGGACAGTGTCCTGCTTCTCCGTGATGTCCACCATGCGGGCGCGCCCCTGCTCGTTAAAATGAGTCAAACTTCCGGCTTGCTCCATGGAATCAGACATTTGTCTCCGCCCCTCTCCCTACTACACGTAGATCCGTAACGAGTTCGTCAATCCGAAAGTCAAACAGTCCCATCGGAACCTCATCGATCACCTGCTCGTCGAAGGCAGCGGCGATAATATACGGTTTCGGTAGTCCCGTACGCACGTACTGCTGCATGAACCGGTCGTAAAAGCCTCCGCCGTATCCGAGCCTGCCCATCTTCAAATCAAATGCAAGACCTGGCACAAGCGCCACGTCAAGCTGACGGATATCGTACAGCTGCGGCGCTTTGGCCACCGGTTCGGGGATGCCCCACGTCCCTTGCTCCAAATCCTCGTAAGATCGGATTTCGAACAATTTGAGCTGCTTGTACGCCGGAACGACCTTCGGAACGACGACGCGCCATGACCGCTTCCAGCAAGCTTCCAATACGGGCGTTACATCCACTTCTGTTTTGACTGGCATGTAAGTAAACAGTGTCGGCTTTCGTCTGACCGAAGGATCCGGCCTCAGCAGATCTTCCAGCCGGCCGAGCAGCGTTTCACATATTTTATTCGATTTCTGCCTGCGTCCTTCCTCCGTAATGGCGGCGCGGACGGCCTCCGCCTGTCGGCGAAGCTCGATCTTTTTCTCTTTTATATTCATGAAACGGCCTCTCTTCAGCGGGTCGATTCTTGGTTAACCACATTCTAATGCTGCGAACGATTTATGGCAAATCTTTTCTTGCGAGTGTTAACATACGAACGTCTTTGTATATATAGTGTACCATAATTGCTTGTAAAATCGCGAATAAAGGCGGGAATCGAATATTTCCCGGGAAAACTGCCTCTGCGCCGATGTTGCGGCTTATCTTTCGCCTTTTAGAACAAGATCGGCTACAACAGGAACATGATCGGATGCCTTGCTCGGTACGACGGCGGCCGGCGTCTCATAAGCAAGCTCGGAGCTTATGAAAATATGATCGATTTCTCCACCCTTCAGGACCGTGGGAGTCGGTTCGGGAAACTTCAGACGAAGAAGCCCTGGGCCTTCCATTCCTGGCGATTCGCTGTTAAAATCCCCCATAAGCAGCAGCGGTTCCTGAATATCCCCTAACCAATGACTCAACTGCGGCATTTGCAAATGCCTGTCTGCAGCCGCGACTCCGAGATGCGTCGTCGCAATGGTAATGGTCCGCCCGCCAAGATTCAGCTCTGCCGTCAATAGACTTCTTGGCTCCCGACCTCCGCTCAGCTTATACTGCCGCGGCGCCTTCAGCGGATAACGGCTTAACAAGGCAATGCCATATGCAGATATTCCGCTCCGGATCGAAGGCGCGAACACATAATGCATCCCCGCCTCGCGGGCCAAATACGCCGCCTGATCGCGAAACCCGCTGCGCCACTTATAACGGTCGACTTCCTGCAGCGCGATGACGTCCGCATGGAGCCAGCGGAGCTGCTCGGCAATGGCCTCAGCACTTACCTTCCCGTCCAAGCCTTCTGCATGCCGTATATTATATGTTGCGACGCGCAGCTCAGCCGGAGCTTCATCCCGTTTCAAAGCGGAGGTAGCCACCTGGGCTGTCGTTAATGAATCTATGAGCATCATGGTTCCTATCCACATCATGAGCAAAAGCAAGAATCGGCCAGCGGTTCTGCTCAGCACAGCAGTCGGCAGCATAGCGATTCAACCCCATTTTTCGTAAAATGGTTCAGACAGTACACCGAGCATACGTTACAGCGATTCCGTTTGTATACAAGTAAACCGTTGGAAATCGAAATCAGGCGCAGAATGTGCTACACTGATGGAGCATACTCTACATTTTTAATAGAAGAAACCGAGATTCGGGAGGCTTATCATGCTGCTGCAAGTATCAGGAATTCAGAAGAGCTACGGCGTCACGGCCGTGCTTTCCAATATATCACTCCAAGTCGAGCCGCGGGAACGCATCGGGCTCGTCGGCGTGAACGGCGCCGGCAAGTCAACCCTGCTGCAAATTATCGCCGGCGAGCTCTCCTATGACAGCGGAAACATATTTAAAGCAAAAGAAACAAAGGTCGGCTATTTGAAGCAAAACAGCGGCCTGCATTCCAACCGTTCGATATGGGACGAGCTGTTGAGTGTGTTTTCGGGGCTGATCGAAACCGAGCGCGAGCTTCGCCGGCTGGAAACGTTAATGTCCGACCCGCTCATCCTCGAGGATGAAAAAAAGACCGAGGAAACGATGTCGCGCTACGCCAAACTGTCGGACACGTTCCGCGAACAGGGCGGCTATGAAATTGAGGCGAAAATTCGCGGGATTTTAAGCGGTATGGGCTTTGGCGAGATGGACCCCTCCACTCCGTGTCAAGCGTTAAGCGGCGGTCAGAAGACCCGGCTCGCCCTTGCCAAAATGCTGCTTGAAGCGCCAGACCTTCTCCTGCTGGACGAGCCGACCAACCATCTGGATATTGCGACCTTGACATGGCTCGAGCAATATTTGCGATCGTATGCCGGCGCAATTGTCGTTGTATCGCACGACCGGTATTTTCTGGATGCACTCGTGGATGCCATCTATGAAATCGAACGAACGTCCTCCCGCCGTTACACCGGCAATTACTCCCGCTTCATTGAACTGAAGGCGGCCGATTACGAGGTACAGCTGAAGCAGTTCGAGAAGCAGCAGGAAGAAATCGCCAAGATGGAGGAGTTCATTCAGCGCAACATCGTCCGTGCTTCCACGACCAAGCGGGCGCAGAGCCGCCGCAAAGCGCTCGATAAGATGGAACGTCTGGATAAGCCGCAGGGCGAATTGAAACGAGCGAGCTTCTCGTTCGAGGTCGAAACGCCTTCCGGGCGCGATGTACTTGACGTGCGCAATGTCGCCGTGTCGTATGACGGCAGCAAGCCGCTGGTGAAAAACGTCACGTTCCAGCTGCACCGCGGGGATACGGCCGCCTTGATCGGACCGAACGGTGTAGGCAAGTCGACACTGCTCAAAACGTTAATCGGACAGCACCAACCGGACCGCGGGGCATTCGAATGGGGCGCCAATGTGCGTATCGGCTACTACGATCAGGAACAAACGGGGCTGAATCCGAATCATACCGTTCTGGACGAGCTTTGGAACGCGTATCCCCATATGGAAGAAGCGCGCATCCGGACCGTTCTCGGCAACTTCCTGTTCAGCGGCGAGGATGTGTTCAAAAAAGTCAGCTCGCTCAGCGGCGGGGAGAAAGCACGTGTGGCGCTCGCCAAGCTGATGCTGCAAAAAGCAAACGTCCTTATTCTCGACGAGCCGACCAACCACTTGGACTTGTACAGCAAGGAAGTGCTTGAATCCGCCCTGATCGATTACGAAGGCACGCTGCTGTTCATTTCTCATGACCGGTATTTCCTCAATAAAATGGCCGAAAGCATGCTGGAGCTGAGTCCGGAAGGCATCACCGGCTATTTGGGCAACTACGACGACTACGTGGAGAAAAAGCAGGAGCTCGCGGAGATGGAACAGCAGCGACTGGCCGAAGAAACGGCGAAGCGAACGGCGGCAGGCGGCCAAGCGGGCGCAAGCCCGGCCAGGGAGAGCGCCGGTGCTGACGGGATCGGAAGCGACTACGAAGCCGGCAAGCAAGCAAGGCGCGAAGAGCGGAACCGCCAGCGGAAGCTGGAGCAGCTCGAGCAGCGGATTGCACAGCTGGAGGAGGAGACCGGCGCGATCGAAGCGGAGCTGGCGCTGCCTGAAGTGTACAACAACTATGTGCTCGTGCAGGAGAAAAATGCGCTGCTCGAAGCGAAAAAAACGGAGCTGGCCGATTGCTATGAGCAGTGGGAGCAGCTTGCGGAATAAAGGGACGATCTGTGCGCGGAGCTGTTTAACGGAGGATCGCATGGATCTGCTTGGCCGAGTAAGAAGCAGCGTTGATTGATTGAGCAAAAGCGGCGGCGTTCCATGCGCTGCCCGGTCAAACGACGAGTCATGATACGAGCATATCTTGGCAAGCGGTTCAACGTAGGCATAGGAATCACAACGTAACTTTACAATCGACAAAAAGACCTTGGAGTTCATTCGGCATGATGATGACTCCAAGGTCTTCTTTTTAGGAGATAGGGAATAGAAGGACTATGTCTCTCCCGCCTCCGCCAATCGCAGCAGCAGCAGCGGCACGCTGCTGTACACAATCATGGCGGCGGCGGCAACGATGCCCGAATCATTGAGGGCCAAGGCGGCGAAGACGCCGATCACGCTCGCGTAGAACCCGTGCATCAAATACGGGTACCGCTCTCCCCACCGGCGCAGCCGGCCCTTCGGCCGCAGCACCAGCACGGCCATGACGACAAGGCCGGTGAGCAGCACCTTACTCCAGGCGGAGACGCGGATCAAGTGCAGGTTCATCGCAAGCTTGCGCGCGATCATGGCACGGATGGCGTCGTACCGCCCCTCGCGCAGCGCCTCGAAGGCACGGCCAATATGGCTGCCGTGCCCGCCGGTGACGCCGCCGGAGCCGGCAGCCGCCGAGGCAGGCGCGCTTGCGGCTGCGACAGAGCCTGGCCCGCCGGCGGAGCCGGGGAGCCAGGCGACGTTGAGCAGCCACAAGCCCGCGAGCGCCGCGGCCATCGGCAGCGCGAGCGCAAGGGCGAGCCGGCGTCCACCCAAGGCGCCGCCGGCATGTAGGCGCGCGACGAGCGCGCCGAACGCCGCGGCCGCGGACAGGGCGCCGCCGGCGTTCGTGCCCAGCGCCGGCGCCGCAAGATAGCCGGCGATGCCGACGCCCGCGAGCGCGACCGGCGTGATCGCCTGCCGACGCGGCATGGACGGCGGCAGGCATGGATCCCGCTCCGCCCGTACCTGCAGCAAGGCGGTGAGCCCGAGCACCGCCGCACCGAGCAGCACGCCCATGAACTCGTTGCCGATGCCGTAGTAGCGTGCGCCGATCATGACATCGTAGCCGAGTACGGAATATTTCATCGCCGGTGCACCGATGAGTCCGTCTACCAATATAAGCAGTGCAACAACGGCTCCCGCCCAGCCACAAGCCCGAATCAATCGAGGCTTCGACGTGGCATAGAAGGAGGCGGCGCAGCCCCCCGCAAGCATGCCGGCCACGACCATCACCGTCACGCCGGAAATATCCCCGCGAATAAGCCATCCCATCATCAACAGCGCAGCCGGAAGCAGCAGAACCCCGAATAGCAACGACCGCGTGACCGCTTGCAGCAGGACGGAGCGTCCGTTCGTCCAGATCGCATAAAGCCCCAGCAGCATAGCTCCTACCTCGAACACGGCAAGCCCATAGAGCAGCGGCGGACGAAGCTTATACACTTGCGCCTTGCGCTTCACGTCCTGCAAAAGTGCATCAAACGCCGCCACATCAGCGTCGCTCTTCCACTGCCCTTGGGCGGCCGCCCGTGCCCCCAGCCCGATATATTTAGCATCCAACCGGTCGTCCGCCTCCACCGGGAGACCCGCCATGGAATGCGGGACCGGCAAGCCGAATTCCCGCAGCATCGTAGGGGCAATATCGGCAGCCGCGATAACGCCCGGTCTTTGCGTCGTCCCCGAGACAAGCAGCCCGCCAGCTGCCGTCACCGCCTGAGCCTGCCATCGCACGGCCGGCGTTAGCATCCATTTCTCCTTCATCGCCTCCGGATGTACCTGCGGGCTGAGCAGCCACAGCACTCCGTCGTTTCCATAAGTACGGAGGTCCATCAGCAACCGGCCGAGAAAACGATCGATACGGGCCATAATTTCTTGTTTCAGCCGAAGGAACTGCTCGGGCACATAGTTATCTTTTTCCTCATACAACCGGTATAAATCCCCGATTTCCACAACCGCCAATACTCCGTTGTCGCCCCGCTTCAGTTCCCGCTCCCATTGGTCATACAGCAGCTCGTACCGCGTAATCACGCCATAAGGCATCCGGCCATCCGTCTCCAGCATGCCGCTGCCGACGGTTCCGTGCTCGACCGTTCCCCGCTCGTCCATCACCATCAGCGACGCGGGCCGGCGCGCATGGACCTTTCCGCTGAGCGGGATGTCCAGCGCACTCCATACGGCGAGGCGAACGCCATGACGTCTGAGCGTTTCGCCGAGCTGTCCCGGCACGGCTTCGCTGCCGCCGGATTGTTTGCGCCGAATCGCCTCGATGGAGGGAACCGTCACGCCAGACAATGATTGTCCCGCATTCCGCCTGGCATATCGTTCCAGCATCGCCGCAGCCGTTTGACCGTCCCGCCGTTCCGAAGCGCCCCACACCTCCGCCCCGCGTGCGTCAACCGACTGCCCCGCCCCCCATGTGGCATACACAGACTCCAGCCCTTTGTACGGCAAACGAACATTCATCGCAGCCCAGCTGCCGTTCGACGCAAGCTCGCGAAAGCCAGGGTACGCTTCCAACCCGCTTGCATCCAATTCCATAAACGAAAGATACGGAATGGAAACAATCGTAACTCGGCGATGCATGCCCGCGCTCGAATCATTCGATGCCCTATACTCCTGTAATGGCACATCGCTTTCCCCATTGGGCAGCGGAAGCGCATAACCAAGAAGCGGATCAGCCGCCGTCATCAGAAGGAGCCCTAGTACGAAAACCCGCACAGCCAAGGGCAACCCGGCTTCCCCTCGTATCCAACCATATCCGCAGCCACGCATCGTCATGCTCCCCCGTTTCCGCTCATTACGGTGCGCTCGTCACAGTGGAAAGCTTGAGGCACGAACCGTACCGAGCAGTGCACTTGCCGTATCGAACCGGCTTATTTACCCGTACTTTGCCCATTTTCAACCGCTTTATCCGGCATGTGCATAAGGAGGAGGCTGCTTACCTTTATCCCCAACATTATCCCCAGAAAAAAATGTCGTTTTCCCCAGAAAAATCAGCGTTTATTTTTAAATCCACAGACTTATTCACACTATCCACAGACCTCTTGTGAAAAAATTATCCACTCGCCTGCAGTATGCCAGTGTATATTTTTCATGATTATAACGCCATTTTTTCGACTTATCCCCATTATCCACAAAGGCTGTGGATAACTAATATCCACAGCCTTTTCGGTCCATTATGAGATTGGATTAGTATGCGATCACACCGTTGTCAAATGCCTCATCGCGTGCTCTGTCGTTTCGTATACTTCCCTATAAAAAAGCCCCGATACCCGAACATTGTCGGATACCGAGGCTGGTCACACGAGTAAAGAAACGCCGTCAGCGAATGCTTAACCTTCGCCGCCAATCAACACATAGCGCAGAACGATCAGAATTGCCAAAACCCACATAAGCCAGTGAACCTTATATTGCCCTTTGCCGCTCGCATTCGCTACGGTACCAAGGATGACATACGTCACGATACCGAACGAAATGCCGTTAGCGATATTGTAAGTGAAAGGCATCAGCGCAATCGTCAAGAAGGACGGAATCGCGTACACCATGTCTTGAAAATCGATTTCGCGTACCGCTTGCATCATGAGCACGCCAACGACGATTAAGGCCGCCGATGTCGCTGCGCCCGGAATCAACGCCGCAATCGGAGCGAGGAACAGCGCGAGCAGGAAGCATACGCCTGTCGTTACCGCCGTCAAGCCCGTGCGTCCGCCTTCCGCGATCCCTGCCGAGCTTTCCACATAGGCCGTCACGGTGCTTGTCCCGACAAGCGCGCCGCCGCTTACGCCGATCGCGTCGACCATCATTGCTTTACCGACTTTTTTGTTGCCTTCTTCTTTATTTTTCATAAAGCCGGCGCGGTTAGCCGTACCGACCATCGTACCGAACGTATCGAACAATTCAACGAACGTAAACGTCGCAATAACAGATACAATCCCTGCATTCATTATGCCTGCAAAATCAAAGTGGGCAAATGCCAGTTTGCTGAGATCCGGCACCCAGGTGGTTTTATCCGATCCCAGGTTCGCGAAGTTGACAACCGGGCTGCCATCCGGATTGTGCAGGAAGACGCCGATCAGCGTCGTAAGCAGAATGCCGAACAAAATCGCGCCACGCACGCGCATGACCATCAGGATGGAAATGAGAATTAGCCCGATGACGCAAAGAATGACGTTGACATCATGCATGCTGCCGATATGGAATACGGTCTCGAACGACAGGACGTCCGTATATTTGCCTTTTGGAATATCGTTTGCCGCCTCTACGGCAACCGTCAGCAGGCCGCTGTTTTTCAAGCCGATAATCGTAATGAACAAGCCAATCCCGACGGTGATTGCATGCTTGATGCTGTCCGGAACCGCCACGAGCAGCAGTTGTCGAACCTTCGTCACCGTAAGAATGATAAAGATAATACCGGAAATAAATACTGCCGTAAGCGCCATTTGATACGTAAACTGGCCTTGCGAAGACAAAATCACCGTAGCGAAATACGCATTTAAGCCCATGCCCGGCGCCAAAGCGACCGGAAAGTTAACGAACAACCCCATGGCAATGGTCATGACCCCTGCCGCAATCGCGGTCGCAAGGAACACGGCCGTCCAATCCATACCGGTCGCACCCGAGCCGAATGCGCTAAGGATGTTCGGATTTACGGCGAGCACATACGCCATCGTCATGAACGTCGTCAATCCGGCCATAATCTCGGTGCGTACCGTGGTGCCGTTTTCCTTCAGCTTAAAATACCGATCCATTCCCGAATCCCTCCAAATGGTTTATCGGAACAACGAAAAGCCCGGGTGCGCGAATGCCCCAGGCTCCAAGCAAAAGAACGCTCCACAGCATATCCCCCGTGAACCGTCATTTCTTGTTCGTAGCCAGATCATTTACGGTGACCTCGTAGAAACTCCCGGGCCCATTCCCGGGATTATACGAAACTTGTTATTCCCTTGATTTCCATACCTTATTCTAAGAGGGAAGTCGAATGTTGTCAATCGTTTTTCCGAACATTATGGCTAAAAATTTATTTTATGTTCGGATAACGCAAATTCTTATAATCTCTGCAGACGCACACACCGCAGCCGCGGATCTTATTTTCGGATAGCCTTCCTTCACGCATCAAGCTCCTCCTGGCCTTGGGCTCAATGCCCTGTCATCGCAAAAAGACCTGTCTCTCCATTCGAGAGTCCAGGTCTTGCTGCATCCGGATCGAGGATGCGACTATTCGGTTATTCCCACTCAATCGTCGCCGGCGGCTTCGACGTGATGTCGTACACGACGCGGTTGACGTTGTCGACTTCGTTAACGATACGCACGGAGATTTTCTCCAGCACGTCCCACGGAATTCGGGCCCAGTCCGCCGTCATCCCGTCAATGGACGTCACGGCGCGGATGCCGACGGTATAGGAGTAAGTGCGCGCGTCGCCCATTACGCCGACGCTCTTCATGTTCGGCAATGCCGTAAAGTACTGCCAAATCTCGCGATCGAGGCCCGCTTTGGCAATTTCGTCGCGCAGAATCGCATCCGATTCCCGTACGATCTCCAGCTTCTCTTCCGTCACTTCGCCGAGCACGCGAATCGCAAGCCCCGGTCCCGGGAACGGCTGGCGCCATACGATCGCCGCAGGCAGGCCGCATTCCTCGCCCACTTTGCGCACTTCGTCCTTAAACAGCGCTTTGAGCGGCTCGACGAGCTCGAATTTCATGTCTTCCGGTAAACCGCCGACGTTATGATGAGACTTGATCGTCTGTGCCGTTGCCGTGCCGCTTTCCACGATATCCGTGTACAGCGTGCCTTGCGCGAGGAATGCAAAGTCGTCAAACTGAGCCGATTCCTCTTCGAACACGCGGATGAATTCATTGCCGATAATTTTCCGTTTTTGCTCCGGATCGTCCACGCCGGTCAGCTTGCCGAGAAACCGTTCGCGAGCATCGATCTTGACGACCTTCATATCGAACTTGCCGACGAACGTCTCCATTACGCTCTCGGCTTCCCCCTTGCGAAGAAGGCCATGATCGATAAACATACATGTAAGCTGGTCGCCGATCGCCTTATGAATAAGCATCGCCACGACGGAGGAGTCTACGCCGCCGCTAAGCGCGCACAATACTTTCTTGTCGCCCACTTGATTGCGAATGTCGCGCACGGTGTCTTCGATGAACGTTGTCATGCTCCACGTCCCCTCGCAGCCGCACACTTGATACAGGAAATTGCGGATCATTTCGTTGCCGTACACAGAGTGGCGCACTTCCGGATGAAACTGAACCGCGAACATGCGGCGCTCCGGATGGCTCATCGCGGCGATCGGCGCATGCTCCGTGCTGGCGTCAACGACGAAACCGGCCGGCGGCTGAACGACCAGATCGCTGTGGCTCATCCATACCGTCTGTTTTTTGTCGAGCCCGTGCACCAAGCCGCAAGCATCGGCAAAATCGACCTCCGCTTTGCCGTACTCCCGCTTCGATGCCCGCTCCACTTTACCTTCCAGCTGATGGGCCATCATTTGCATGCCGTAGCAAATGCCAAAAATCGGCACGCCGATGTCATACACAGCCGGGTCAACCAGCGGCGAGTTCTCCCCGTATACGCTGGCAGGGCCTCCTGAGAAGATAATGCCTTTGGGCTGGAGCGCTTTGATTTTCTCAGCCGGCGTGTTGAAAGGAAGCAGTTCGCTATATACCCCCAGATCGCGGATGCGGCGCGCAATCAACTGGTTGTACTGTCCGCCAAAGTCGAGCACCACAATAATTTCATTCGGCTTGTCCATTGATAATTTTGATCCTCCTGATATTCGTTCGATTTCATAATGAACTATATTATAAGCTTACGATGGAGAAAGGGCAATGCGTCCCGGGGAAAAGTGTTGTCCATTCGGCAACAAATCGGCTTGTGGATTGTGAATAAACTGCACTTAGCTTTGGCGGATGCACACAAGGGATAACTCGCGCAATGTGCAGCATGCTGGGGATAAGTGTATAAATTAGAAAAGACAGGCCGACCATCCCAACAACAAACAGACGCTTACATCGCCTTGAAGAAGCATAAGGCCATGAAAGCGTCTTTCGCGTTGCAGATTCCCATCTCGAAACAACGGACGGTATAGCAACCCCTGGAATGCAAGGCGCAGCGATACGGCCGTGCTTGCTCTTGCATCCAAAAGGCCAATCCATTAAACGCAGCCGCAACGCGCTGCGTTTGAACTGGCGGTTGCGTGCAGCGGGCCGCGTCTTATTTGGCCCGCTTGAGCTTGGCCCACGCGGCCGACAGCTCGCGGCGCGTCACAAGCAGCGCTGCACGGTTCGGTTCAGCATAGCGCGATGCTTCGAGCAGCTCTGTCAACCGGAGCAGCTCCTCCCGCTTCGCTTCGCTGTCGACCTCGCGGGTGCCTGCGTACTCGCGCAGCGTCTGCTGCGGCTTCGCTTTCCCGTACACTCGCTGCAGCCGCCGCCATAGGCGGTCGCTGAAGCGAAGCAGCCGGTCCCGGCCATACCCGGAAGCCGCCAAGCCTTCAACAAGCGAACGCGGCGCCAAGTCCGTTCCGGAGCGGTCGGGTGCATGCGCTAGCCGCGTCCACAAGTGGACAACCGCCGCAAGTCCCAGAATCACAGCGACACCTAAGCCCCCGGCCGTCCACAAGGATACGCCCGCCAAGGCGTTCCGTATGCTGTCAGCCATCGACCGTAGCGATGAACGTGCGGCAGCAGCCACATGCTGCGCGGTAAATTTCGCCGACAGCATCGCTTGCTCCAGCTGGCGCTGCATAGCTTGAAACCGGGTTTCAGTTTGCGGCTCTGCGGCAGTAGCCACCACAGCAGACGGCTTGACTTGCGCTGCGCTGCCCGCCGCATAGCTCGGCGTAGGCTCGAATGTAACCCAGCCCGCGCCAGGGAAATATACCTCCGTCCACGCATGCGCATCCTTTTGCCGCACCTGCACCGTAAATGTGCTGCGCTCCCCCTCCGCTTCGACCGACAGCACCTCTCCGGGCGCAAAGCCCTTTACCCAGCGGGCCGGCACACCAACCGAACGCAGCAGGACCACCATGGCCGTCGAGAAATGGTCGCAGTAGCCCGCCATTTGCGTGAACAAGAAATGATCGACGAAATCTTCATCCGCCCCGGGCTCCCGGCTGTTCTCGAGATTATAAGCATAGTGCTCCTTCAAATACCGCTCGACCGCGATTGCCTTCGCATACGGCGTCTTCTCCTGACCTGCGATCGTCTCCCCCAGCTCCCTCACGCGCAGCGGCAGCGATTCGGGAAGCTGCAAGTACCGCTCGGCAATTTCCGCGCCGTACGGAAGCTCTGGCATTGTTTCAAGCTGCGAACGATCGGCCAGTACGAACGATTCAATGGTGTACGAAGCGAGCGGATCGGTTAGCACCGGAAGCGCGTAGCGGTCCGTCGCCGACTCCCGCCACACCCAGTCGGCCGGGATCGCCTTGCCGCTCGCCGCTTGCAGCGACGTCACCGATCGCAGCTCGCCGCCGGCAAACAGCTGCCGCGACAAATCGCCCGATTGGAGTCTCACTTGCTGAATCACCATTTCTTTCGCCAGTCCGCCGCCCGGAGACGAGAGCGGGGCCGCAGCGGCATTGGCATCAGCGCCCGCAGGTATGAAGGTGTTGTCCGCCGTCGCCCATCCTTTTCCCGTATAGACGCTTCTCGTCTCGCCACGCCAATACGTCAGCATCGTCGTCACCGCGGTGAATGCCGGTCGGTCGTCCGCCCGCAGCGGTCTCCCGAGCTCGGCGTCATCCGAGCTGTAGCCCGTAACGCCCCAGCGGGCGGAGCCGCCGTTTGCGAGGTACTGATCGGTCCAGGTGTGGCTCTGCAACCGGTTCTCCCACGCAGCGATATAACGGGACCAGTCCATCGCCTTCATGGCGGACGGGTGGAAGCCCGACCCCAGCCAGCCTACGGCCAGGCAGACAGCGGCAAACGCGACGCCGGCCATGAGCGATGAAGAACGGCCGGCCGAACGCTCCTCGGTATGGGCCGGTGCCGGGGAAGGTCCATGCCCGGCTCCGGCTTCATGCGCGTCCGCCTCCTCCTGCCACCGGGTCCAATACCCGCGCTGCAGGAGCGTCTGAAGCAGCAGGCCGATGCCGAACGCGCGCAGCATGGAGACGGAAGAATCGACAGCGAACACGAGCTGAATCAACACCAGGAAGGAACCGGTCAACATGAGAAACCAGAGCACCGACCGGCGCTCCAGCACAAACGATTGAACGACGGAGATGAAGAACGACCATCCCGTCAAAAACAGCAGCGTCCGCGTCGCCGGCTCCCACGCCGCCAAATGGCCCTGCAATCCTTCAACTACATCGGTCAGGAGCCCGCGACTCCATTCGCCCCACCAGTCTGCGGAGGGCAGCGCCTGTCCGTTATGCAGCCAAGCCGTAACTGCTACGATCCACAGCATCTTGGCCGGCCATACGAGCCAGGGGTTCCAGCGAAATGTATCGACGAGCACGAACACGCTGAACGCCATGACAAACGGACGGATGGAATACACTTCGGTGATGGCCACCAGCTCGCGCAGCGGATACAGCCACTCCAGCAGCACAAGCAGCAGCAGGCCCGACAGCAGCGCATCCGCAGCCAAGCGAGCGGGCGTCCGCGCAAAGTCACTCGCCGATGACGGCATAGCCTGCACCCCCTTGCCGCGGAGCAAACGCAGCGGTCGCGGCGCCTGCCGCGAACATCGTCACTCGGCAGCCGATCGCTTCAAGCTGCCGTTTCCAGCCGTGCACGGCGTCAGGCAGCGCCCGCCCCGGCTCGTGCACGAACACGACCTGCGCGGCGCCTCGGGGCAGCCCGCGCATCGCCGCCGGCAGCCGCGCATCGGCCCGGGCGGTGACGAGCGCTACCGCCTCGGCGTGCCGCCGCGTCTCGCGCCGCACGAGCGCGGCGAACGCGCCCGGGTCGCAGCCGCCCTGCGGCACCGCGGCCAGCGGCTGCAGCAGCTCAGGCAGCCGAGCCCGCCCTTGCGCCTCGGCGGCACTGCCCTGCGCGTCGCTGACGGCGAGGCGCACGCGCTGCCCGCGCTCCAGCCCGCGCCGGGCCAGACCGGCCGCGGCCTCCACCGCCGCCGCAAGCAGCGGGTCCGCCCACAGGGCGGCCCCTTCGCTGCCGCCGCTGCCTGCCGCGTCGAGCAGCACGAGCTGCCGCCCGCCCGCGGGCAGCTCCGTCTCCGTCGCGCGCAGCTCGCCCGTGCGCGCAGTGCTGCGCCAATGGATCCGTTTCAGCGGATCCCCGGGCGCATACGGACGCGTGCCGCTCACCTGCGGCACGGCAGGGTTCGCTGCCGGCGAAGCCGCTTTCCGCCCCCCCACGGGGGCCCCGGAAAGCCCGGCCGCCGCGGCAGGGCGGGGCAGCACCCACAGCTGCCCGCCGCCTGCGCTCCGGCGCTCCGCATGCAGGAGCCCGAGCGCTTCGGAGGCGCTCACAGTCAACGCCTCCCGCACATAGACGCCGCGGGGCAAGCCCGGCAGGCGAACCAATCGGGCGCCGGGCGCAAGTTCGCCGCGTACGACCGTGCGCACGCCCGTGCCTTGGTGCACCCACTGCTCCTCCCAATGGAGCCGGGCGCCCGGCAGCAGACGCGACGCTTCGCTCCAGAGCGCGGCGTAATGAACGCTCTCTCCGGCATAGCAGCGCCGTATCGGCCCCGCCTGCGAGGAAAGCCCCGCTTCCAATCGCGCAAGCCCGCGCTTCAAGGCGCCATAAGCGGCCAGCGCGTAGAGCGACAAGTAAGCGAAGCTGTAAAACAAAAACCACGCCGTCCGCCCGTCCCACTCGATTGCCCACCAGCCGGACACCGCGCATAAAACAACCAGCCCACCAATACAAACCAGGCTCCGCATGGCTCCCCCTTATCCCGCCGCATGGCGGCGAACCGGGACCGGCGCCGCCCCGACGAGCGAGGCGATTACCGACGAAGCGTCTTTGCCGGACATAAGCGCGGCGTCGCTCAGCAGCAGCCGGTGCGCGAGCACCGGCCCGGACAGCGCTTTTACATCGTCCGGGATCACGTAACTGCGCCCCTTCATCAAGGCTTGCGCCTGCGATGCCCGCATCAAGGCGACCGAAGCCCGGGGGCTGGCCCCGAGCGCGACATCCGGATGCGTACGGGTCGCGCCCGTCAGCTGAACGATATACTGTTTAATCGCTTCGTCGACATGTATCGCTCGCGCTTCTTTTTGCAGCGCGGCAAATTCCTCCTGAAGAACAACTGTTCGCACCTGCGAAAGCGGTGCCGCATCTCCCATTCGGCTGAGCATCTCGATCTCGTCGCGGGCGTCCGGATAACCGAGGCGCAGCTTGAGCGTGAACCGGTCGAGCTGTGCCTCCGGCAAGCCGAACGTGCCTTCAAAGTCCACCGGGTTTTGCGTGGCAAGAATAAAGAAAGGCTCCGGCAGCGGATACGTCGTCCCGTCCACCGTAATGCGTTTTTCCTCCATCGCCTCCAGCATGGCGGCCTGCGTCCGCGGGGAAGTCCGGTTCAGCTCGTCGGCAAGCACGATATTGCCGAGCAGCGGCCCCGGGCGAAACTCGAATTCTCCGGTTCGCTGGTTGTATACGGATACGCCGGTCAAATCCGAAGGGAGCAAATCGGGCGTGCATTGAATCCGTTTGAAGCTGCTGTCGATCGTCCTTGCGAGCGCCCGCACCAGCATCGTCTTACCGACGCCCGGGACGTCTTCAAGCAGCACGTGTCCGCCGCACAGCAGCGCCACCAGCAGCTTTTCGATCACGTCTCGTTTGCCGACGATCGCTTTCTCCACTTGATAAATAATGCGTTCCACAACCGTTTGCGGCTGATCCGACAAGAATGAGGGCATAGTCATCGTTCCGATACCTCCAAGCATCCATAATAGAATCATAGTCTTCTACTCTATGAATATAGTATGGACGTATCCTGGAGCTTTTAGACGCCTTCTCTCCCGCTTCCGGCCGATCCGCCTGACCGTTCGTTACACGCTGAACCAGGGCAGCGCATAGCCTCGCCGCTGCGCAATACGTACCTCCGCCCCGCCTTGCCCGTCATCCATCGTATAAGCGGCAATCGCATCGCCGAGCCACTCGACCGTGCTGCGCAAAGGAACATACATCGTCCCGTCGATCAATTCCATATCCGGGAGAGCCACACGTTTCACTGCAGCATGTGTATCAGCAGCGCTGTGGCTTGGCCGCGGCGAACCGACGCGCAGCTCATGACGGCTCCAATCGTATTCCAATGTATAGAGTCCGTAAGCGATCTGAGCCGTACGCCGTTCTCCCAGCCACTCAATCTTCGCCCCCATCGCCTCCCCCAGCTTGCGCAGCGGCACGATGTAGGCGCCGTTATGAAGCCGGAATTCACCTTTTTCCAGCGTCAACGCGCGTCCGTCCATTCGGATCGTCAGCTTTTCCGCTCCTCCCGCGTCTTCAGGCGCGAGGCCGGCAGAGGCGATCGCCGTCGGCGGAGGAAGTTCAGTCTCCATCCCGGGTTCCGTACCGCCGTCTTCCTGCAGCCCGCCCCATACGATATGCTGGTGCTCCGACGCTGCGGAAACGAACTTCTCAAACCCTTGCTCGCTAACGGACCGGGACCATTTCGGCTTGCCGTTCGAGAAGTGAATCGGTTTCACTTGTGGAGACAATACTTCGAATTGATAGCCTTTCGATTTGAACAGCGCAATGATTTGCGGCAGCGCCTTCACCGTTTCGCCGTGGCCGGAGCTGTCATGCATGAGCACGACAACTTCATGGCGGAACGGCCCTTTGGCCACCGTCTGCACAATTTCTTTAGCCGGGACGCCGACGCGGGCAGAATCGCCGCTATCTATATTCCAATCATAGATTTCATATCCCGCCTGATCCAAATAGTAGAAGTAGAACGGGTCAAAATTGCCGAACGTGCCTCCAGGCGCCCGTACCATGCGAGGACGGATCCCCGCCGCATCCTCCACCGCCTGCTCTGTCCGCTGAATTTGCTCCCAGAACACGCTGAAATCCGAATACAGCTCTTTATACACGTGATTATACGTATGATTGCCAATCGCATGCCCTTCCTGAACGATGCGGCGCGCCAGCTCCGGCCGCGCCTTCACCTGTTCGCCGAGCACGAAGAACGTGCCTTTCACGTCCTCTTCTCTCAATATATCAAGCACCTGAGGCGTCTGTTTGCTTGGACCGTCGTCAAAGGTCAAATACACCGTCGGCTTCTCCGGCGTGACGTAGCTTTTCTCCGTCTCCACGCGCTGCCCCGATTTCAGCGCTGCATACACGTCGCTCCCGCCGGCGCCCGCCGGGGCTTGCGCCCATGCCGCTTCGTGGCCTATCGATAGGAACAGCAGAGGAATGCAGAATACCCAGACCCATTTCCGCATGAGCTGACTCATTATACCGTTCGGTCGTCCGTCGTTCATCATCAGGAAATCCCTCCGCATATTCTATTAGGTTATGAATTTATGAATTTTAATAGAATATATGAGAGAAACGGCCCGGTTATGCCAAAAAAACGCAAGCCCCCAGAGGAGACTTGCGCGATGCCGACAAGGCAGCGTTATATGGATTTTACGGCTTGCAATACTTTATCTACGTGGCCTTTCACGCGAATATTGCGCCACTCCTTGACCAGGACCCCCCGCTCGTCGATCAGGAACGTCGACCGGACGACGCCCATGTACTCCCGGCCGTACAGCTTCTTTTGCTTCCATACGTCGAAGAGATGGCAGACGGCCAAGTCCGGGTCGGATAAAAGCAGGAATGGCAGCTCATATTTTGCAGCGAATCGATTATGCGAGGCAACGTCGTCCGGACTGATGCCGATGACGGTCGTATGCCACTCCTCGAACTGCCCGTTATAATCGCGGAACGAGCAAGCCTCGTCCGTGCAGGTCGGGGTATCATCCGTCGGGTAAAAGTAGATGACGACTTTCCGCCCCCGCAGCCGGCTCAGCGAGAACGATGCCTCGCCTCCAGCCTGTAATGAAAAGTCCGGGACGGGCTGTCCGATTTGGACCGTTTCCATGATCATGTCAACTCCTGTATTTCGAGAAAGTCCCGTTATCGTTTGTACGGACATTATACCTATAACAGGCGGCATGTACAAACGGTAGGTATGCCAAAGAGACCGCCCTGCTGCCCGCGGTCTCCGTTGCTAGTAGATAGCTTGCTATTTCTTATGAATGAAATCTTGAATCGAAGGCGAGAGTTCATCCTTCAGTTTGGCGATCAGCTGTTCTTCGGAGATGCCTTTGCCCGCGGCGAACTCGGCAATCGACTGCCCGTCGCCAATTGCTTGCTTCAGTTCTTTTTTGTTTGCGCCCAGCACCGCTGCGAGCGCCTCCAGCTTCGGCGTGTATCCGAGATGCAGGCCGCTAACCTTGGAAGATCCGTCGCTCGTTGGATCCTGATACCCCGCCGTGCTGAATGCCCGCTGCGCGCCATCGGCAATCCGCTGTTTCAGCTTCGCCGCTTCACTGGAACTGATACTATGGTCGCTCAGCGCCTGATCGACAGGCTGCTCCATCGATTTCACAAGCTGCTCCTTCAATTCGGAGGCATGCAAGCCGTGCTCGGAAGCAATTTCCATGATCGATTTGCCGTTTTTCAGCTCGCCGTTCACTGTCTCGGAGGTCAAGTGCAGCAGTTCCGCAGCCGAAGGCACAATCGCCCGCAGTCCCTGACTGACTTGCTTCTTGGCCGGCACCGCCGGCGCGGAAGATTCCGAGGACGTAGATTCGTCCCCTCCGTCGTCATCGGCAAAAGCTTGATGCGTCCATCCTCCGAATCCTCCGAACAATACGGCTGTCGCTACGGCGCCGGCGATCCATTTGCCTTTCCAAGTGTTGTTCATGGTCTCTCCACCTTATCCTCGATTGGAAGCTGTCCCCGCCGATCACGATTTCCCGTTTCGCCAGGCCGCTTCGTTTGTGTATGTATTGCCGCTTACAGTTCCAAGTATAAAATCGAATTATGAACGAAGTTTTACGCTAACCTTAGGGCGAGATAAAAGGTTGCTTAAAATAACTTTAATTTAACCAACGGTTAATTAAATGAAGGTTTCTGCACCTAAAAAAAGCCTTGCCGCGGATCATCCGCAGCAAAGCTTATCAATCCAAGCGATCATTGTTTTCGTTCGGAAACAATTTCCCTCGCCTCTTCCTACGACCCGGCTCCCCGGTACCGTTTCACGCCGATGTTCCAGATGACGAGCGCTCCCGTCAGAAAGACAAGGCCGACCGCCGGCGTGAGCAGTGCAAACATTCCCCAGTTGGCTCGATCAAGGAAATAGGCGGCCGGGTAAAAGCCGACGAAGCCGAACGGCAAAATCCATGTCAGCATGATCTTCAACATACTGTTGTAGATTGTGACGGGATACCTGCCGTAGTTTTGCAAATTCCACATTAGCGCGAGAATGCCCGTCGGCGCATCCGAGTAAAACGAAAGCGACGTAAAGAAAATGTAGACGCCCCCGTAAATCATGATCGAACCGAGAACCAGCAGCACGAAAACGAGCGGATCATACCACATCAGGCTCAGATCCAGCTGACTCCAGGAGTACGCCATAATGAGCAGCCCGACCAAGGCGCTGAACAGCGACGACGGGTCCATATTTTCCAGCATCAACTGTACGAGATTATGCGCCGGCCTCGTCAGGATGCGGTCCATCTCGCCTTTGACGATATACCGCTCGCTAAAGCCCCATAGATTGAAAAAAGTAATAAACAAGCCGTACGGCACCATAAAATAACCGTAAATGAACATGATTTGCTGCTCGTTCCAATTCCCGATCGCTGCCGTATGCTGGAACACGACCAGTATAAAAAACAAGTTGAGCCCATTAAACAGCAGGTCCGACAAAATTTCGATCCAGAAGTCGGAACGGTACGTCAGCCGCGTCTTCATGTAGTTTTTCAAGTAATCGGCAAGCAAGCCCGCATAAAACATCCGCCTCAACCTCCTTGTACGAACAGCCGCGTGCGGGCGCTGCGCCACAGCACAAACAGCGGAATGATGAGCAGCGCAAACCAGACGAGCTGCGTCGCGAACACGCCGTATACCGCGCTTCCTGCCACTTTCCCCGTAAACACGGAGCCCGGCAAATACGTAATCGCCGGAAACGGCAGCAGCTTCATGAGCCCTTCCGCCCAACCCGGAAAGAAGGACATCGGCACGACAAGCCCGGAGAACAAATCGACGGCGACCCGCTTCATCCGCATCATGCCCTCGTTGTTTTCAAGGAAGAAGGCGAACAGCCCGGTAATAATGTTAATCTGCGAATTGATCAGGAAGCTGAAGAACAGCATGATCAGGAAAATGATCCATACTTTCGGGTCAGTCGGCAGCTCGACATGGAACAGCAGCGTCACGATCACCATGCCCGGCGTCGAGAACAGCAGGAACCGGAACAGCCCTTCGCCGAGCCCCTGCATCATTTTGACGATAATATAGTTGTACGGTCGAATGAATTGCGTAGCCACGCTGCCGTCCTTAATCTCACTGGCAATCTCCCGGTCCAGGTTATTGAAATAAAACGCCCGCGCCATCCAGGAAACGGCCACATATGTCGTCATCTGCGTGACGGTCATGCCGCCGAGCAGCTCCTTCGAGCCGTAGATCGCCTTCCATAAAAAATAGTACGCTCCGATATTCAGCGCATAAATGATAATTCCGCTATAATAATTGACGCGGTATGCCAGCATCATCAGGAAGCGCATGCGAATGATTTCCACGTAAGCGCTAAGCACGCACAGTCACTTCCCGTTCTTCTGTAAGTTCTTTCTTCACCTCGGCCGAACCGGTCTTATAAATTTCGCGAACGATATCGTCGGTATTCGTCTCGACAATTTTGATATCTTCGATATTCATCACCCCAACCACGCGGCTCAGCACTTCCGATACGCCCACGCCTTGCTGAGGAATCCACACTTTGGCCGTGCGGTCCGTTTCCGCCGACCAGCTCACTTCCAGCCCGCGGGTCAGCTCCTGCAGACGGAACAGCGAGACCGACTCCGGAAACCGGAGAATGACTTCCTTGCCTTTGCCCCAGCGGGCCTTGAGCTCTTCCAGCCCTCCGTCGTATATAATGTTCCCGTCATCCAGCATAATGACCCGCGAGCAGAGCGCCTCAATGTCCTGCAGGTCATGCGTCGTCAGCAAAATCGTCGTCCCGTAGCGGGCGTTCATCGATTTCAAAAACTCGCGTATTTCCGTCTTGACCACAATATCGAGTCCGATCGTAGGCTCGTCCAGAAACAAGATTTGCGGATTATGCAGCAGCGAAGCGGCGAGCTCGCAGCGCATCCGCTGTCCGAGACTGAGCTTGCGCACCGGTCGGTTCAGCAGCTCGCCCAGGTGCAGACGTTCCACCAATTCATCCAGCCGTTCCTTATAATCGGTCTCGGATACGCGATATACCTTTTTGAGCAGCTGAAACGATTCGATCACGCCGATATCCCACCACAACTGGCTCCGCTGCCCGAAAACGACGCCGATCCCTTGAACGAATTTCTCCCGCTCCTTATGCGGAATATACCCGTTCACCCGAATGTCGCCTGCCGTCGGAACAAGGATGCCGGTCAGCATTTTAATCGTTGTCGATTTGCCTGCGCCGTTCTCGCCGATATAGCCGCAAATTTCGCCCTGCGGGATTTGAAAGCTGATGTCTTTAACCGCCGTAACCTGGTTATACTCTCGATTAAACAGATCGCGAATGGCGCCTTTCAAGCCCTCCCGATTTTTTTGTACTTTGAATTGTTTGCGAAGTCGATGTACGTCGATAGCCAGCATAATTTCTCAGGTTCCTCCTGTCGTAAATTGCCGAAGCTTGCAGGCATGAAGCGAATCATCTTATAATGAACTGTACAGAAAAAGTTTCCTTCCATTCCGTACGCATGTTTTTCTACCATTGTCAAAACCTATACACGTTATCATACACGAACCGTCCCCATTGGAAAAGCAAGCGATACGACAAGAAAGGATGGGATATTTATGGCTCGGACGTTCAAATGGTTTTTTATCATGCTCGGCTTGGCTTTGATCGCGGGTATCGGTTATTTTACATATTCGTTCCTCCATTTTGCAAATAACATTCAAAGCCGACCGGAAACGACAAAATTCGGAGGAATCACCGCCAAGCAAATCGGCATGACCGAGGTGTACACTCCGCCCAAGTGGGAAGGGAAGCAGCGGGTGAACATATTGCTGCTCGGCGGCGACTCGCGAGGGCTGAAGAAGAATGAAGTACCGCGTTCCGACTCCATTATGGTCGCTTCCATCGATCCGGTAACGAAGAAGGCGTACTTGTTCTCCATCCTGCGCGATACGTATGTGAAGATTCCAGGGCATGGCGACGACCGGATTAATACGGCGCTGGCCATCGGCGGACCGAATTTGGCGGCTCGCACCGTCAGCGATCTGATGGGTATCCCGATTCAATATTACGTGTATACCGATTTCAAAGGCTTCATCGCGCTGGTCGACGCCATCGGCGGAATCGATCTGGACGTCGAGAAGGACATGAAATACAAAGACTCCGAAGACGGACACGAGTACGATATTAATTTGAAAAAAGGCATGCAGCATCTGGACGGCAAAACTGCGCTGCAGTACGTGCGCTTCCGCCATGACGCGCTGAGCGATTTCGCAAGAACGGAGCGGCAGCGGAAGTTTCTGCAAGCCGTTGCGCTCAAGATGCAGACGACCGGCTCGCTCATCCGCTTACCGAAGGTGCTGAACAGCATCGACCCGTACATCGAGACGAACTTAACGACGACCGATATGCTCAAGCTCGGTTCTCTCGGCTTCGAAGCGAAGACGGAAGGCATGGTCAGCCAGCAGATCCCGCCGTCGGAGCTGCTCGTCGAGAAACGAGTCGGCGGCGCCGAGGTGCTGTCCGTCAACCGCGACAAGCTGCAAGCTTTCGTGAAGGCGCTGTTTGAAGGGCTCGATCCGAACGCTCCGGCGGAGAAGTCGCAGCCGAGCAAGACGACAACGAGCGCGGGCGGAAGCAACACGGGAAGCACGGCTTCGTATAAGAAATAAGCGGCGGTTCCCGAATTCTTCACAAGCGCGATGTCCAACATGCGTTCTGGTGCTGCATCAGGCGTCGCCCGTTCCATTGCCCGTGTGAGGAAGGGATCGGGCGTCCGCCTGCGAAATATAGCGTGAATAGGGTCACAATAAACGGAGAGCGGCCGCTCTCCGTTTATTGTTTGTTTTCCAAGCGGGACGCAATTCTTTATAATACATGGAGAGACACATTCCAATCGAACGGCAAAAGAAGGTACGACCAGCGACATTCCTGCGCAAGGCGCAGCAGCCGTGTCCGTGACCCAACACCGAATATGAAAGCTATGGAGGAGATACATATGACTTTGCAGAACCAGCGATCCGAAGCATTATACAAGGAAGCGCTCGAACATATCGTGGGCGGCGTCAACAGCCCGTCCCGCTCGTTCAAAGCCGTCGGCGGCGGCGCGCCCGTATTCATGAAGCGCGGGCAAGGCGCCTACTTCTGGGATGAAGACGGCAACCGCTACATCGACTATCTCGCCGCCTACGGCCCGATCATCCTTGGCCATGCGCACCCGCATGTCACGGCCGCGATTTGCCGCGCCGCGGAGAACGGCACACTGTACGGCACGCCGACGGAGCTGGAGATCGAGTTCGCCCGCATGCTGAAGGAGGCCACCCCTTCGCTCGACAAGGTGCGCTTCGTCAACTCGGGCACGGAGGCGGTCATGTCGACGATCCGCGTCGCCCGCGCCTATACGGGCCGCAACAAGATCATCAAGTTCTCCGGCTGCTACCACGGCCACTCCGATCTGGTGCTCGTGGCCGCGGGCTCCGGCCCGTCCACGCTCGGCATCCCGGACAGCGCCGGAATCCCGGTCAGCATCGCGCACGAGGTCATCACCGTGCCTTACAACGATCTCGGTGCGCTCGACGAGGCGCTCGCGCGCTGGGGCCAAGACGTGGCCGCGGTCATGGTCGAGCCCATCGTCGGCAACTTCGGCATGGTCATGCCGAAGCCGGGCTTCCTCGAAGGGCTGTGCGCCGCCGCGCGCCGCAACGGCTCCCTCGTCATCTACGACGAGGTGATCACCGCGTTCCGGTTCCATTACGGAACGGTACAGACATTCGATGGCCTGCCTTCGGGCACCGACCTCGCGGCCATCGAGCCGGACCTAACGGCCCTGGGCAAAATTATCGGCGGCGGACTGCCGATCGGGGCTTACGGGGGCCGCAAGGACATTATGGCGCAGGTGGCGCCGCTCGGCCCGGCTTATCAGGCCGGCACGATGGCGGGCAACCCTGCGTCGATCTCCGCAGGCATCGCGTGCCTGCAGGTGCTGCAAGAGCCGGGGACGTACGCCAGGCTTGACCAGCTCGGCGCGGCACTCGAAGCCGGGCTGGCGGACGCGGCGCGAAAGCACGGCATCGCGCTGACGATTAACCGCATCCGAGGGGCGTTGTCCACCCACTTCTGCGACCATCCCGTGACCAATTACGAAGAAGCGCAGCAAACCGACGGCGAGCAGTTCGCGCAATTTTTCCGGCTCATGCTGGAGCAAGGCATCTGCCTCGCTCCGTCGAAGTACGAAGCTTGGTTTACGACGCTCGCCCACACCGAGGAAGATATCGCCGTCACAATCGAAGCCGCCGGCCGCGCATTCGCGGCGATGGCTCAATAAAACGTTATTTTATGGAAAGCGCCCGGTTTTGTCCCTTGCGACAACGGGCGCTTTTCAAGCTTATAAATTCCGTTTATCACTCAAATCACGAACTATTATCGGACAATATTAAAATTTCGTTCGTCTTTAACAAACCGCGCTGTTATGCATAAAAATTGGTTTTATTCACCAGTTATGCACAATAGATAGCGCTTACATCGTTAGAATCCCTGTAAAGTTCTATTGTATCGTCGAAAATTTCATGTTATTCTATTAATACTTTTTCAAGTAATAAAATCGGCTCTATTGTAAGGTTTACAAGCCATGTGAGCTTTGAAAGGCGAGTGCTTGTCAGGACGAACCGGGTACATTTATTCCTTTCTTATTGTCTCTTCCAGGCAGCTTCAGACGAAACAAACGGACCGATGGAAAAGTCGATTATGCAGTATAAATGTATTTTTATTCATTACAACCCACCTGATTTCGTCCGCTTTCTTTCCGCGACATGAACAAACCTTATTACAGAAATAAATCTGCATAATTCATTAGGGAGGTGACGGTCAGCCTGCTGACCAACTGTATGAACCAAGTAATGCGCAATGAAGGCCGCTTTCAGAACCTTTTGGCCACCGAGCACGACAGCTGCGGCATCATTTGTATCGTAGAAAAAGACGGGTTCCCTTCCCGTGATAACATCCAAAAAACGATTGAAGCTCTTGTCAAAATGGAGCACCGCTCCGGATTTATTAACGGGGAAGGCGACGGATGCGGTATTTTGACCGATATTCCAAGAGCCCTCTGGGAGAGAAAACTGACAGAGGCTGGTCTGGACGGCAAGCTTGCTTACGACGAACGTTTTTCCGTCGCCCACATCTTTGTTCCGCGCAAGCTGGACATCTCGGCGGCCGACATGCAAAAAGGCATCCGCGAACTGTTCGACAGCTTCGAGGTTAACATTTTGCTGGAGCAGGAAAACCAAGTTGACAGCTCCGTCCTCGGTCCGAACGGCCGCGCCGACGAGCCGACCTTTTGGCAAATCGCCGGTCTTTGCGAAAAGCAAGAAGCTACAGTTGCCGATCATCTCTTCGAACTGCACATCGCCATCGAAAACAAATACACCGTACACGTTGCTACCCTCAGCAATGTAACAGCCGCCTATAAAGTCATGGGCGCCGCGAGCATTTTGCCGAAATATTTTAACGATACGCGTGATCCGTTGTTTGCTGCGCAAGTCACCATCGGTCACAATCGTTACTCTACCAACACCCAATCCAGTTTCTTCCGCGTACAGCCATTCTCCTTACTCGGCCATAACGGCGAGATCAATACGGTCAAGAAAATGCGTCTTGAAGCCGAAATGGTCGGCGTTCCGCTCGTAGACGGCGGCAGCGATTCGCAAGACATGAACCGAACGATCGAAACGTTCATTCACCGCTCCGGTCTCAGCTTGTTTGAAGCAATGGAAGTCGTCTTCCCACCTATTATTAATGAAATGAAGCTGTATCGCCAAGAACTTCAGGACTTGTACGTCTATTACCGTCAAATGTGGGGCCATTACGCCCAAGGTCCGGCCGGTATCGTATCCCGTTACGGCAATGAATGTATTTTCAGCGTCGACGCGCTCGGTCTTCGTCCGGTATGGATGGTGGAAAGCGATACATCGCTTTACTTCTCCTCCGAGCAAGGCGTTATTACGGTCGGCGAAATGGTAGCCGATCCGAAACCGATCGCTCCAGGCGAAAAAGTCGGCGTTGTGTTGACGCCAGGCGAGCACGTGCAAGTGATTCCTTATCATCAGGTGCAAAATAAAGTGCTTGATCGCGCTTCGGTCCGCATTGGTTTCGAAGGCTTGCGCAAGCATCTCAATAACGCGGTTCCTGCGGTAGAAGCAGCTCCATCCGCTGACATGACGCCGACCGATTCGATTTACAGCGCCTTTGGCTGGGATCGCGACGGCATTCAAATGATCGAAACGACCGCCGAAACCGGCGCCGAACCGATCCGCTCTCTCGGTCATGACAGCCCGCACGCCGCGCTGAACTGGGAACGCAACAACATTCCGGATTTCATCAAGGAAAGTGTTGCTGTCGTCACCAACCCGGCGATCGACCGCGACCGCGAAATGGAGCATTTCTCCACCCGTATCGTCGTTGGTCCTCGTCCTGCCGTCTACGGGCAGCCGGATGAGCGTCTGCGCATCGAGCTGTTGTATCCGGTCGTACTGGAAGGCAGCAACGGCATCGATTCCTTGAACGAACTGAAGCAGCCCAGCTTCGAGCAGCTTATGGCGATGTTCGGCTCGCAGAATGGCGACGCCATCGCTACGCTGTCCACGACGTTCGCACGCGGCACTTCTTTGAAGGACGCGCTGGATCAACTCGCTGCCGATGCCATTCAGGCCGTTCGCGGCGGAGCAATGCTGCTCATTCTCGACGACAGTCAAGCGCATCAGAACGATCGTCTGTGGATCGATCCGCATTTGGCCGTTTCCAAAGTCGACATTGCTTTGAGAGCCGAGAAGCTTGGCTTCGGCGACAATCTTCGCCGTCAAACGACGCTCGTGCTTCGCAGCGGAGCGATTCGCAATCTGCATGATATCGCCGTAGCCTGTGGCTTGGGCGCCGATGTACTCTCGCCTTACATCATGTTCGCCACCGCTTCTACGAAAAACGGCGCACCGGCGGCGCGCAAAGTGTTCACGGCGCTGATGAAAGGCTTGGAGAAAGTCATTTCCACCATCGGGACACACGAGCTTCGCGGTTACACCCGTTTCTATTCTTCCATCGGCCTGAAGCCGGAAATTGCGGAAGTGCTCGATATTGTCAACTACTTGGGCAGCGACGCGGCAGGGACCGGCTTCGCCGAGCTTCAAGCCGATGCGGAAGCCCGTTACACCGATTACTCGAACGCAAAAGCTAAAGCGGCGCGCAATTTCCGTTTCTTCCAACGGATGTGGAAAGCGCTCGGCGACGCGGCATCCGGCGCGGCTCCTTATACGGACTACCGCGATAAGCTTCGCGAAGAAGAGACGAAAAATCCGATTTCGATCCGTCACGTTGCTGCTTTCGACTTCGAGAAGGCATTGGCGGAAGGCCACAAGCCGCTTGATCCTTCCGGGGTCAACATTGGTATCGGCGGTCATGACTTGCCGATGCTCATCTCCTCCATGTCGTTCGGCTCGCAGAACGAAACCGCGTTCCGCGCTTATGCGGAAGCCGGCGAGCGTCTGAACATGGTCACGATGAACGGCGAAGGCGGCGAGATTAAAGATATGCTCGGCCGTTACAAGCGGACACGCGGCGCACAAGTCGCTTCCGGACGTTTCGGCGTGAACGTTGAGCTTGCTACTGCGGTAGCTTTCCTTGAAATTAAGATCGGCCAAGGCGCGAAGCCAGGCGAAGGCGGTCACCTGCCAGGCTCCAAGGTTACGGCCAAAATCGCCGCAGCGCGTAACGCAACGATCGGCTCCGACCTGATTTCGCCGTCCAACAACCATGATATTTACTCCATTGAGGACTTGGCGCAAATCATCTCCGAGCTGAAAGAAGCGAGCGGCCGCAAAGCGAAAATTATCGTAAAAGTACCGGTTGTACCTGGTATCGGAACGATCGCCGTGGGCGTAGCCAAAGCGGGCGCGGACGTCATTACGCTGTCCGGCTTCGACGGCGGTACCGGCGCGGCGCGGATTCACTCGATCACGCATGTCGGCTTGCCTACCGAAATCGGTACGAAGCTTGCCCACGTCGCCCTGATCGAAGCCGGCCTTCGCGATAAAGTAGAGCTTTGGTCCGACGGTGGCATGAAATCCGGCGCTGACGTCATCAAGATGGTTATGCTCGGTGCAAACCGCGTAGGCTTCGGTTCCATCGCGATGCAATCGATCGGTTGTACGACTTGCCGCGGCTGCCATCTGGATACTTGCCACGTTGGTATCGCCACGCAGATCGATTCCATGGAAGAAGCGGAAGAGAAAGGGCTTCGCCGCTTCGTACCTCGCCAATTCGATCTGGCGGTCGATTCCCTCGTTCGCCTGTTCGGCGGCATTGGTCAAGAGATTCGCGAAATCGTGGCACAGCTCGGCTTTGCCGATCTGCAGCAACTGGTCGGCCGTTCCGACTTGCTGCAGCAAATCAGCCATCTGGATAAAATCGATCTGTCCGACCTGCTCCGCCCGGCGCCGTTTGCCGTATCCAGCGAGCAGGAAGCGCTGGCCGAAGTGGCCGCTGCCGTATCCTCGGATATCCGAATCGCAGCAGGCGCTGAAGGTCTCGATTTCTTCCCGGATTCGGTTTCGTTCAACGGACCGGTCGTGCGCAACTGGAGCAAAGTGGATGCGGAGTCCCGCATCTTGGGAGCCCGCTACTCGAGCCATCGCGTAAGAGACCGCTTCGACGGCAGCTACGATCAACTGCCTCCGGTGAACATCACGATGACTGAAGGTTCCGTACCGGGTAACGGTCTTGCAGCGTTCAACGCTCGCGGCGTAGAAATTACGGTTCACGGCGGTGCAGAAGACGGCGTCGGCAAAATGTCGCTCGGCGGCAAAGTCGCCATCCTGAAGGCGCCAAGCAAGCATAAGCAATTCATTAACGGCTCCGTTGGTAAATCGTTCGGATACGGAGCACAGAAAGGTCTGTTCCTGATCCAAGGCAACGCGGATACTCGCGCTTGCATCCGTTTCTCCGGCGCAGACGTCGTATTCGGCGGCGAAATCACTACTCCGCTGCGCGATGAACTTGGCGGTATCGCCGCTCGCGCGAACATGAAGGGCTTCGCGTTCGAATACATGACCAACGGCCGTGCCGTCGTTCTCGGCGACCCGGGTCCATGGATCTGCGCAGGGATGACCGGCGGCGTGATCTACCAGCGTCTCGTTCCGGAGATGGGCCTCGATCAAGCGGCAATCGAACGCCGTATCGCTAAAGGCGCGAAAGTGAAAATCGAGCCGATCGGCGCGCAAAGCTCGAAAGACTTGAACGAACTGCTCGGCGCTTACCACGAAGAACTCGTGAACTCCAGTCAGCCGGAAGCCGCTGCAAAAATTCAAGCGCTGCTGAACGATCTGCAATCTAACTTTGTACGCATTGCCCCTGTAGGTCTGCAAGCTGACCAATCGGTGGCGACGGAGTAAATTGGGTTCGCCTCCCCTGGACCACGATACGGGCGGATGAGTTACTTGGGAGCTCGTAATGGTGTATAGATGAATTAAGCGCGTTTATCGGCCTCGGTCTGGCTTTTCAAGCAGACACGAGGCCGATACGCTTTACGGCGGGTGCAGGTTTGCGGAGAGTGGAACGTTTGGCGGGGGAAGCTCGCTTTCGTCCTTCTTCTGGCATTGTATTTTTCGATGCCTAAGGACGGACACGCTTTACGGTGGTTGGATGATAAAAGATTGCCTGGCTTTCAGCAGGCATTTCATCAGGCTTACGCCGATGGATTAGTGAGATCAGCTCAACTGCGTCCGAATGACGTGTTTCAGTGCAGCGTGGTGGTCGGTCGGGCTCCAAACAAAAGTAACCCTCCTTCGCTTATTGGCGAGGGAGGGTTACTTTGTTATTCCAGTTGGCGATTCGGTGCTGTGATGCGCTCAGAATATGCTACGAATTCAGCGTAATTCAGCGAGCTAAGCCCGAGCTGCGAATGCACTGCGCCTTGTCCGGTAAACTTGCGCTAGGAGATGCTCTGTCACGTTACGTGTTGTTCCGTTGTGCTGCTCAATTGCGTTATTAATAACACGATTTACTTTTATAGCGCTAATTTTCCGCATTGCCATAATGTTTACTTATTACTTTTTGGCTTCGCGGTAGGCTTCGATGTATTGCGCGGCTTTTTTCGCGACGAGGCTGTAGTCGCCGGTTTTTACGGCGTCGGTCGTCAAATCGGAGCCGATCCCTACTGCGACGGCGCCGGCTTTGATCCATTCGCCGAGATTGCTGAGCGATACGCCTCCGGTCGGCATAATGTTCGCCTGCGGCAGCGGGCCTTTGATGTTCTTAATCATCGCCGGAGAGTACAGGTTGCCCGGGAACAGCTTTACGATGTCGACGCCGAGCTCCAGCGCCTTCTGAATCTCCTGGATCGTCATCACGCCAGGCATGACCGGAATACGGTATCGGTTGCAGAGCGTTACGGTATCCGGGTTCAAGCACGGGCCGACCACGAACTCGGAGCCGCTCAGTATGGCGGCGCGCGCCGTTTCCGGATCAAGCACCGTTCCTACACCAATAATCGCATATTTGGATGCGTCCTGCGTCGTGCTGGAATACTTTTTGGCCAGCTTTTCAATCGCTTGGAGCGCGAACGGCACGGTCATCGTCACTTCAATGACTTTGATACCGCCTTCGATCGCTTGCTCCGCCATTTCTACGACTTCGTCCGGCGTTTCGCCACGGAGTACCGCTACAACGCCTTCGTTTACGATCTGCTGTACAAGCTTCAGTTTTTTCATAAGTTTATCCGTTCCTTTTTCTTGGAGTCTAACTTATTATCTTTCCACGTGCTTCACATTGTTCATGAACGCATCGACTTGCTCCCATGTCGGAATGCCTTCCCAATCGCCTTCCGCTTGCACGACCATGCATCCGATCAGGTTGCCGAGACGGACCGCTTCATAATGGCTGTAGCCTTTGAGCAGACCGACAAAGAAACCGGCGCAAAATCCGTCGCCTGCGCCAACCGTATCGACCACATGCTCCGCCTTGAAATATGGAACCGAGCTGACTTGCCCGTTCTCCACCACATACGTTACATCTTCGCCGCCTTTTACAATCGAAACGGCTCGGAGCTCACTCAAATGCGCAACGATTTCATCGAAGCTTTCCGTCTGATAGAGCAGCTTCAGCTCGTCCAGCCCCGGAAGGAAGTAATCCGCTTCCTTCGCAAATTCCAGCAGGACGCCGCGCGCTTCCTCAATCGACCACAGCTTCAGCCGCAGGTTCGGATCGAAGCATATCTTTACCCCGTTTTTGCGCGCTAACCGGATCGCTTCCTTCGCCGTCTCGCGGCAGCTCTCGCTTAAGGCGGGCGTAATGCCCGTCACGTGCAAATACTGGGCCTGCTTAATATATTCCTCGTCCAGATGCTCCGGACGCAGCGTGCTGGCCGCAGAGCCTTTGCGGTAATAATATACCGATGTCTTGCCCGATACGACTTCTCTCAGCATGAGCCCGGTAGGCGCCTCGGTCGTCAGCTCGGCACGTGAGACGTCCACGCCCTCGCCGCGGATTTTTTTCAAAATCATCCGTCCGAAAGGATCTTTCCCTAACCGGCTAAACCAGCCTACCCGATGACCCAACCTCGCGACGCCAATCGCAACGTTGCTTTCCGCACCGCCGAACAACCCTTGAAAATGAGGGGAATATTCAATTCCTTTGGAGCCTGTCGGCATCATGAGAGCCATCGTTTCGCCAAAAGTAATAATATCCGGCTGAAACATCTGCAACTGTTCGTTTTGCTGTTCTTTATTCATTATCTTGTCATCCATCCGCCGTCAACGCACAGTACGTGACCGCTCATGTAATCGGAAGCTTGCGACGCAAGGAAAACAACCGGTCCTTGCAGGTCTTCCGGAGTTCCCCAGCGGCTTGCCGGAATGCGAACCAATATTTGTTCGCTGCGTTCTTTATCGGCTCTCAGCGCCGTTGTATTGTCCGTCTCCATGTAACCTGGAGCGATTGCATTCACTTGAATGCCCTTGCTTGCCCATTCGTTGGCCAGTGCCTTCGTTACCCCCGTTATGGCATGCTTGGATGCCGTATACCCCGGAACGTTGATGCCGCCTTGGAAGCTAAGCATGGAAGCGATGTTAATAATTTTGCCCGACCCTTGTTTAATCATTTCGCGGCCTACGAGTTGGGACAGAAAAAACGCTGCATTCAAGTTCAAGTTCAGCACATCGTGCCAATCTTGAGCGGAATGATCGGCTGCCGGCGTACGGCGAATAATGCCTGAGTTATTGACCAAAATATCGACTTTGCCAAACGTGGACAACGTTTCGCTCACAACGCTTTCAAGCGCGCTTTGGTCCATCAGATTGGCAACAATGGTATGCGCTTTACGGCCCATCGATTCGATTTGCTGCTGCACTTCCCGCGAACGGTCATTGCTCGTGACGATCGCAACATCGGCTCCGGCTTTTGCAAGTCCCAGCGAAATCGCTCCGCCCAAACCAACGGCACCGCCGGTTACGAGAGCCACTTTTCCGGTCAAATCAAACAAACTCATCTTTATAGCACCCCATTTAAACGTTTTAAGCTGATCCGAACTCGCGCCAACTACGGATTGCTTGTCCTTTCTATTATAAGTCAAAATAACCGAGTGCGCCATACCGGAAGCAGTATGCAGAGCATTCTCACATCAGATATAACGACTTTATTATGATATTTAACATAATCATTCCTATAATTTCTTATTACTGTCACTATAAAAAGATGACTATCGTTGTAATGGCGTCGGATGATAGCTCTATTGCTGCCCGTCTTTATTTTTTACAATGCGCAGCTTTCAATAACGAATCCGGCATCCTCAATCATTTGCCGATCGATGGCGGCCTCCTGACCCTCCGTCGTTAAATAATCGCCGACAAATATCGAGTTCGCCGCGTACAGCGCCATGGCCTGAAGGGAACGCAGTTGAATTTCCCTGCCTCCGGCTACGCGAATTTCTTTGGTCGGGTTAATGAAACGCATCAGCGCCAACACTTTCAAGCATTTGCGGGGATTCAACAGTTGATAGCCCTCGAGCGGTGTGCCCGGTATGGCATTCAAAAAATTAACCGGAATCGAGTCCGCATCCAACGATTTCAGAGCATAGGCGATTTCGACAATCTCTTGATCCGTTTCCCCCATACCAATAATACACCCTGAACATGGCGACATGCCGGCTAGCTTCGCCTGCTCTACCGTGTCAACCCTTTCCTCGTATGTATGTGTGGTCGTAATATTTGAAAAGTTCGTCCTGCTCGTATTCAAGTTATGATTATACCGGTCAACACCGGCTTCTTTCAGCTGCGTTGCCTGTACCTCATTCAATATCCCCAGGCATGCGCATACTTTCATCGGCATCGTCGACTTGATTTCTTTAACAGCTGCGATGACCTGATCCATCTCTTTGCGGCTTGGTCCGCGCCCGCTGGCCACGATACAATACGTGCCCACATTCATAGATAATGCTTTTCGCGCGCCATCCACCAGCGTATCTTTATCCAACAAAGGATATTTGGAGATTGGAGCCTTAGAAACGATCGATTGCGAGCAATACCCGCAGTCTTCCGGACATAATCCACTTTTCGCGTTAATAATTAAATTCAGCTTTACCTTGTTTCCATAATAATGTTTTCTTACCCGAAACGCCGCACTCATGATCTCTAACAACTCATCGTCATCCGATTCCAGCACCGCTAATGCCTCATTTCTACTTATCCCTTCGCCTCTAATTGATTTCTCCGCTATTTCACACCAATCCATACGCAATACATTCATTCGAAAACTCCTATCATGTCATAATCCACTTCACCGGTCTACAGACAAAGTTATATGTCAACCTATATAACAATAAATAGGTTAACATACAATCCATACGTATTGTACTATAAGGGACATTCGATCGGCAAGCCCATTGCGCAGCATTCGCTATAGCGGGACAGTCACAGCTCTTCGCCACAAAGGAACGCTCAACTCCCTTTACATAGATTGATAATTGAAATGAGCAGGTGCGACCCGCATAATCTTTTCGTTTTTTTCTTAAAAAGTATATAATAGTTACATCAAACAGAAGAGGCTAGGTGTAAAATGAAAACTGGACATCAGTTAGTAGAGGATAGTGATTTCGAAGAGGCAAAAAAAATGGGTTACTTTGTAAGAGCTTATCAAGGAAACATTACCATTTACCCACCAGGAAAAATAACTGGATTTTCAAACGATCATATCGCGATTGACGAAAAACGGGTTTTCCGAGATGCAAATCACTTCGAAATTGTTGATCCTCCAAAAAGCTCTAAGAAGTAATGACTCTGTAACTCCCTACACGCCTTGATTTCAGCACTCTCAACCGAGGGTGCTTTTATCATGTCTCTGATTTGTGTACAAACAATTTATTTCCTGTGCACTTCTATGCAATTCTCAAAACACAAAAGAACCGCCAAAACCTTCATGAATCAAGGTTTTGGCGGTTCTACATCTAACCACTATTTTTACATTTACGTCCCAGGAGGGATTCGAACCCCCGACCGACGGCTTAGAAGGCCGTTGCTCTATCCAGCTGAGCTACTGGAACATAGATGGAGCGGGTGATGGGAATCGAACCCACGCTACCAGCTTGGAAGGCTGGAGTTCTACCATTGAACTACACCCGCTTGTGATGGTCGGGACGACACGATTTGAACATGCGACCCCCTGGTCCCAAACCAGGTGCTCTACCAAGCTGAGCTACGTCCCGAGAATATGAATGCCGGTAGAGGGACTCGAACCCCCACGGTTTCCCTCACGATTTTGAGTCGCGCGCGTCTGCCAATTCCGCCATACCGGCAAATGTGATGGAGCGGAAGACGGGATTCGAACCCGCGACCCTCGCCTTGGCAAGGCGATGCTCTACCCCTGAGCCACTTCCGCAAAATACTATTAAAATCAAGTGAGCCATGTAGGACTCGAACCTACGACACCCTGATTAAAAGTCAGGTGCTCTACCAACTGAGCTAATGGCTCATGCAAATGGCTGGGGATCTAGGATTCGAACCTAGGCATGACGGAGTCAAAGTCCGTTGCCTTACCGCTTGGCTAATCCCCAATGATAGTTAAAAAAACATGGGGCGATCGAAGGGAATTGAACCCTCGAGTGTCGGATCCACAAACCGATGCGTTAACCACTTCGCCACGATCGCCATATCTAGATGATGCCGTCGAGAGGAATCGAACCTCCGACCTACGCATTACGAGTGCGTTGCTCTACCGCTGAGCTACGACGGCAAAACAAAATACGGAGTGACGGAACACTTCCGTTCTACTCCGAACTTAATGTATTCCAAGTACGTTATTTTAAAAATAATGGCGGAGCCGACGGGATTCGAACCCGCGGTCTCCTGCGTGACAGGCAGGCATGTTAGGCCTCTACACCACGGCTCCACACAAAATAAAATTGGTTGCGGGGGCAGGATTTGAACCTGCGGCCTTCGGGTTATGAGCCCGACGAGCTACCGGGCTGCTCCACCCCGCGTCAGTAGTAAATCTTATGGTGGAGGCTGACGGGATCGAACCGCCGACCCTCTGCTTGTAAGGCAGATGCTCTCCCAGCTGAGCTAAGCCTCCATGGGATAAAGTGACCCGTAGGGGATTCGAACCCCTGTTACCTCCGTGAAAGGGAGGTGTCTTAACCCCTTGACCAACGGGCCTAATAAATAACGATCATGATGTCGAATCTACGGAGAGAGAGGGATTCGAACCCTCGAGACGCTTGTGACGCCTACACGATTTCCAATCGTGCTCCTTCGGCCAACTCGGACACCTCTCCAAGAAAAGATGGCTCCCCGAACAGGACTCGAACCTGTGACAACTCGATTAACAGTCGAGTGCTCTACCAACTGAGCTATCAGGGAATATTATGAGTTGTCCTTTGAAAGAACATAAAACTATCCGCTTGGCGACGTTCTACTCTCCCAGGACCCTGCGGTCCAAGTACCATCGACGCTGGAAGGCTTAACGTTCGTGTTCGGGATGGGTACGCGTGGTTCCCTTCCGCCATCATCACCAAACAGAAATTTTCTCAAGGCTTGTGCCCTGAAAACTGGATCGAAACGGGCTCCAATTTATCTTTTCTCGTTCCTTTGTGCTTCGCACAAAGGTCACTTCCAAAAGATAAATCTTCGCTGCAACAAAAATCAAATGCTGAATCTTTAACTACTGCTTCCGAAGCTAGCTTTCGGAAAGCTCTTGGATAAGCCCTCGACCGATTAGTATTCGTCAGCTCCACACGTTACCGCGCTTCCACCCCGAACCTATCTACCTCGTCGTCTACAAGGGGTCTTACATACTGGGAAAT
>NZ_CAJVAS010000046.1 GCF_910593845.1 Paenibacillus solanacearum
GCAGGTTGCCTACGTGTTACTCACCCGTCCGCCGCTAACCCCGAAGGGTCCGCTCGACTTGCATGTATTAGGCACGCCGCCAGCGTTCGTCCTGAGCCAGGATCAAACTCTCCATTAAGGTCGCTTGCACAATCCGAAGATCATGTCCGCTATAATGTAAGCTGATTGAGCTCAAAATTTACTGCTAGCGAGAATTTGCATTCTCTATTTCACTCACTCGTTGTTCAGTTTTCAAAGGGCAATTCGTTTCATTTTCCGACATCATTTGGTGTCGGTTGTTGTCGACCGTTTCAGCGGCGACTTGATTAATATATCACATTCGCCCAGTTCAATGCAAGTGTTTTTTTCAAAAAATATTTTACACGAGCACCCACAATTTTAAAGCGGCCAATGCCGCCAGTCCAGGAAGGCCAAGAATGCTGACCGTACCTATCGTCACCGCGTTAAGCGGCAGCTCCAGATGCGTGTACGAACTGAACAGATTAAGAATATACAATAAAATGGACGCAAATGCAATATGCAGGCAAGCATGTCCAAGCCACTGGAATGCAAAGCGCCGGCGCAGCAGCACAAATGCAAGCAATAGACCTGACCCCAAGAAAACGCCCCACAACATGTACTGCATTATAACAATCCCTCCGTCGTACGGCTCGCAGCCACTTCTCCCGCAGATATTTTCATATTTTTCGCTTGTTTGAGCAGCATTTCAAACCGTTTCTCCGCCGCTTCCAGCGCATAAATGGAATAATCGATTTGTTCTTTTTCTGTTACGTACTCAAAGCGTTTCTGCGCAATTTCCCATTCCAGATGCGCTTTGCGAATTTCCTGCACTAATAAGTAACGGTCCTGCTGCACGGAGGGCGCCAGTTTCAGCTCCCCATTATTTTTTCTCCACCTTCTCAGCCAAGCCGCCATATCGATCATCCTCCCGGTTTGTCCTATTCTTTATATAGATATAAGACAAGGGAGACGGTTAGAACCAAAAAAAAGAAGCCTCTTCTTCAAGAGGCTCCTCCCTGCTGCTTTACAGCTCTCTGCGACCTTCCAACGCTTTGGTCAAGGTCACTTCATCGGCATATTCCAAATCGCCGCCAACCGGAAGTCCGTGGGCGATCCGCGTTACTTTCAAGCCGAACGATCGAACGAGTCGGGATAAATACATCGCCGTTGCTTCCCCTTCGATATTCGGATTCGTCGCCAGAATCAGCTCCTCGACCGTTTCGTCGCTGAGCCGTTTCAGCAGGTCGGCGATCCGGATTTCGTCCGGGCCGATGCCTTCCATTGGCGAAATTGCGCCATGCAGCACATGATAATATCCGTTAAACTCTTTGGTTCGCTCCATCGCGACCAGATCTTTCGGTTCCTGCACAACGCATATAATTGATGCGTCTCTGCTCTTGTCCTGGCAAATGCGGCATGGATCGGTATCCGTTATATTGCAGCAAACGGAGCAATAATGCAAATTTCTTTTGACGTTGACCAGCGCTTTGGCGAAGTCGATAACATCGTCTTCTTTCATTCTAAGCACATGGAAAGCCAGACGTCCCGCCGTCTTCGGTCCGATCCCCGGCAGGCGCGAAAATGAGTCAATCAGCTTGGCTAAGGGCTCCGGATAAAACAAGGAAGCAGCTCCTCACATCGGTGAAATCGGTACTCGCCGCCTAGAACAATCCCGGAATGTTCATGCCTCCGGTTAATTTGGACATTTCTTTGCCAGCCAATTCTTCGGCTTTTGCCATAGCGTCGTTGATCGCAGTGAGCACCAGGTCTTGAAGCATTTCAACATCATCCGGATCAACGGCTTCCGGCTTGATAACGACAGCGGTGACTTTTTTCTGTCCGCTTACCGTTACGGTTACAACGCCGCCTCCGGCCGTACCTTCTATCGTACGATTCGCCAAATCTTCCTGCGCTTTCATCATTTGTTCCTGCATTTTTTTCACTTGCTTCATCATTTGGTTCATGTTGTTCATTCGAACTCACACTCCTAAAGGGTCAAGTTTTAGTCTTCTTTTATTTTCACCAAATCTTCACCGAACAATTGGATCGCTTCGTTGATCCAATCCTCCTTGATTTCGCCGGATGGCTGCTCGTCCTCTGGCACGAGCTGGAGCTCTTCCTTCGGCGCGTCGTCCGGCTTGCGCTGCTCGGCGGCGGCTTTCCAATCCTTCATCATGATGGTGAGTAAACGATAGGGCTCGCCAAGAAGCTCACCCATCACCTGCTCGATCAATTGTTTGTTCGCAGGCTTTTCCGTCGTTTCACGATGCATTGCGCTTTTGAAGGCAACAAGCACATTGCCGTCATGAGCGGATACCGGCTCCCCATCGACAAGCCAAGCGTGAACCGTAATTTTAAGCTCCTTGACGCGTCCCATGATTTGGCTCCATTGTTGGGCAACGGTCCGGAACGCCGGATCTTCGATGCCCTTCAAGTAGCCTTCGAGCTTCTCGATCGTCTTCTTGTTGATGACAGGCGCCGCGGGTGCGCTCCTAGGCGCGGAGGCCGAAGCCGAAGCGTTTGCTCCCGCCGAAGGGACTATCCCATTCTTCAACACTTGGGCAAGCTGCTCCTCTAGCCGTTGAATGCGGTTCATGAGCTGCCCCACCACGCCATCGGTCCGTTCCGGCGAACCGGATGCCGCCGCTAGCGGATCGATTCCTTGCGGCGATGCGGATGCTCCGCTGCAAAGCTTCATCAAAGCCACTTCGAGCAGCGTCTGCGGCTGAACGGAATATTTCATCTCCGTCTGGTAGTACGTCAGCGTGTCGATCATGGAGATAAGCGTTTCCGTCTTGAAGCGCTGCGCCACCTCGGCAAACCGCTTCACATCGAGAATGCGCTCGGTTACGGCTTGCGAGCCCGGCACCATCTTCACCATCAATAGATCCCGGAAATAATAAATTAAATTTTCCATGCATTTGTCGGCGCTCTTGCCTTCTTGCATGAATTCATCAACCTGCTTGAGCGCGGATGCTACATCAGCGTTCTGTACGGCAATCACAAGCCGCTCGAATTGATCGGAAGCCATGCCCCCGGTAATCGACAGCACATCTTCATACGTAATGCGTTCGCCCGAGAAGGCGATGATCTGATCGAGCAAGCTGATGGCATCGCGCATGCCGCCGTCAGATAGCCTGCCGATAAAAGCCAGGGCATCTTCATCGGCCTGGATGTTCTCATCCTCGCATACTTCCCGCAGCCTTTCCACCTGTTCTTCCAGCGCCACCCGGCGAAAGTCGAACCGCTGGCAGCGGGAAATAATGGTGGCCGGCAGCTTGTGCGGCTCCGTTGTAGCCAAGATGAACATCACATGCGCCGGCGGCTCTTCAAGCGTCTTGAGGAGCGCATTGAACGCCTCCGTCGTCAGCATGTGCACCTCATCGATAATGTACACCTTCTGACGCACTTCCGTAGGCGCGTATTTGACCTTATCGCGGATATCGCGAATTTCTTCGACGCCGCGGTTGGATGCCGCATCAATCTCGACGACGTCCATCACGGCGCCCTCCGTGATTCGAATGCATGCGTCGCACTGATTGCACGGTTCAATGCCGGGACCGTTCAGGCAGTTCACGGCTTTGGCTAAAATTTTCGCCGTCGTCGTCTTGCCCGTCCCTCTGGGCCCATTGAATAAATAAGCATGGCTGTAGCGGCCTTCCCGAAGCGAGTTCTGCAAGGTCTGAACAATATGCTTCTGGCCGACCATATCCTGAAACGACTGTGGTCTCCACGTACGGTATAAGGCGATATGTGCCATCTTGCCCTCTCCAATGAATGTTTATCTTATTCATTATACTATAAACGGCAAGCGGTTTGAAGGGGAGCGGTGCTGCGGGGCGGGCGTCAACGGCATTGAGGGCGCGTTATGGGAACGGAATGCTCACTGTAAAGGTCGTGCCGTACCCTTTGGAAGATACGCGGATGTATCCTCCGATATCGTGAATGATGCGCTGGCAGACAGACAGCCCGAGTCCGGTCCCCTGTTCCTTTGTCGTAAAGAAAGGATCGAATATTTTATCGATGACGAACATCGGAATACCCGGTCCTGTATCATGTATATCAATGCTCACCTTTCTTTCTTCCATATCGACTCGTTCAGATAAGGTCAGATACCCTCCTTCACCCATCGCTTCAATTCCGTTTTTGCCTATATTGAGAAACACTTGCTTCAGCAGCTCGCGGTCTGCGATCACGCGGGGCAGATCAAGCATCGCCTCATACCGGACGATAACACCGTGCAATATCGCTTCATTATTAATGATCGGCAGTATATCCCGCAGTACTTGGGATACATCGACTTCCTCCATGGCGGCATGCTTCGGCTTGCTGAGCAGTAAAAATTCGTTTACCAGTTCGTTGATGCGATTGATTTCGGCTAGCATCACATCGGTATACCCGCTTTCGCGCCGCATGCCTTGATCCTCGAACGTTTTGCGCAGCACCTGCAAAAAACCTTTGATCGATGTCAGCGGATTGCGGATTTCGTGAGCGGTTCCCGCGGCGATCTGCCCGATCATGGCCAGCCGGTCACTGCGCTGCACTTGTTCTTCCAGGGAACGCAGATTCGTCACGTCCTTGAATATGATATAAGCGCCTACAACGTCCCCCGTACCATCGCGCAATACGTTTGAATCCATCAACAGTTCGTACCGTTCTTCGCCAAGCGTCCAGGATAAAGCATGATTGCGGACAACCATTCCGTCGAGAATGCTCCGATTGAAGAGCTGATGCTCGGCGGGCAATGCGGCAAATACCCGTTCCATAGGAAGATGAAGAACTTGTTCCCGGTGAAGTCCGAGCACGCGGCAGGCCATATCGCTGATGTCGATAAGCTCAAAAGACGTATTGAGCAAAATGACGCCCAAATTGACGTCTTTCAGGAATGTGCCTGCGAATTGCTGAAGCAAACTTAGTTCATGCTGCACCGTTTTCTCCCCCCAAGGTTTTTCGCCTAAAGAAAAACTGTTTTTGCAAGCGACATGAACGAGGCCCGCTCATGTGAACAGCGCTTCCTGATTTGGTTAACTTTAGTATACAATTCTCCTAAATTTTTCATTTTCCTTCTTCCAGGCATATAAAAAAGCTTCTAGTCGAAGCCTTTCGATGAAGATACATTCGTGTTTTAGCGGAAACTTTTTTTGAAAGATCCTCATTCTTCAGCTTCGCTGAAAACTTATACATTCTGATCTTATAAAAAAACACCGGTTCGCTTGACCGCAAAGGTCAATCACCGGTGTATCTGTATGTAGGAAAACCGTGCACCTACCTTGATAGTATGATCCGAGTGGAATTTTTATCGTCAGCTCAAGTTAGGCTCCCCTCCGGCACATGGAACATCTTGCTTACGGCTGCTTCCTTCCGGACCTGACCGGATTCACAAGCTTCCATTGCGGAGGACCCGACTCTCAACACCAACTTTAAAACCCAAACCTCACATCATAATACCGCGAATAGGCGCTCAACCCCGCTGTAGCGGATTGCGGGTTACAGGGCACCGCTACCTCCCCGTCTAGCACGGCAAAGATAAGTATAGACGATTCGTCCTTAAATAGCAACCTTGGGGATTTATTTAACAGCAACGCTAACTTTATACTTGTATCGGGGTACAGCCGCGGCCAGCGCCTCTTGCGCCTGCGTGCGAATTCGCTCGATTGTCGACTGATCGGTACCCGCCGGAACGTCGAGCCGCACATGCGCAGTCGGTCCGTTCAAGCTAATATTCGTCCGCGTAACAACAGGCAGCTGCGCTTTGACCGCCTGATCCATAACTCGAAGATCATCCGTATACGTACGGTAAGTCGCTCCCATCGGATTGTTCGGATTGACGTCGGTAATGCCGAGCAGTCCGTCGCGGGCGTGCGACTGCACCTCGTGATGGGTATCCTGCTTCTGACACGCCGTCGCACAGACCGATATGAGGCATGCGCCGATCATACATCGAATCCATTTGGACATAAAAACACCTCCTGTGGCGCTAAGATCTACAATCTTAGGATGACCACAGGAGGTGTGCTTATGCCTCAGTGAAGCCGGCAACAAATTACATGCCGTATTTCTTCTTGAATCTATCAACGCGACCGCCGGCATCCAAGAATTTTTGCTTACCCGTGAAGAACGGATGGCAAGCGGAGCAAATCTCTACGCGAAGATTTTGCTTAACGGAACCCGTTTCAAACGTGTTACCGCATGCGCAAGTAATCGTCGTTTGATGATAAGTCGGATGGATTGCTTGTTTCATTGCCCTTTCACCTCTTTTGCCCTGAAACACCATGTGAATCAGAGTTATACATACCGTGACGATTATAGCACGCCGCCAATCAACGTTGCAAGTGTTTGTTCCGCTTGTCCAAAAGTTCCCCAGGCACGTGTGTGTACGAGCCGAGCACGACGTCCGGCAGCTCCTCGCGGAAAATGTCCAGCATTTGTTTCATGCCGTAACGCTCGCCCCGCGCCGGAGGAATCAACTGAAGATAGCTTTCAGGGTCGATATTCAAATTGCGCAATTGAATGAGCTTGAGATCGGTGCGGCGGGCAAACTCAATCATCGCCTCGATCTCTTCTTCCCGGTCAGTGACTCCGGGGAAAATCAAGTAATTGATGGAGGTCACAACACCTTTATCGGCCGCATAGCGAAGCGACTTCTCTACATGCTTCAACGTATAGCCGCGCGGCTTGTAATAAGCATTGTAATGATCGTCAAGCGCGCTGATCGTGCTGACGCGCATTAAATCGAGACCGGCATCGACGATGCCGCGAATATGATCGGTAAGTCCCGCGTTCGTATTGATATTGATGTACCCAATATCGGTCTGTCTGCGCACTTCGCGAATGGCCTCGATGATCGTCTTGGCTTGCGTGGACGGTTCCCCTTCGCAGCCTTGGCCGAAGCTGATAATGCTCTCCGGCGTTTTCAAGTGCTCCAGCATCACCTGAACGACTTCTTCCACGGTAGGCTTGAAGTTCATCCGGGTTTGGGGCGCAAGAAAGCCGCTGTCCTCCGGCTGCTCCGAAATACACCCGAAGCAGCCGGCGTTACAGGAAAACGAGACCGGTACTGCGCCCTCCCAGCGATTCAAAAACGTATTGGAAGCGGTCAAGCATTCGTATTCCAGCGCACAGTTGGACAAATGCTTATACAGCCGATTATCCTCATATCGCGTCAGCAGACGGTTTACCTGCAGCTCCAGCTCGTCCGGATCGCAATTCCGCGGGTTCCACCGCTCCGGATCGTCCGTTGCTTCCGCCGCAACGTAGAACCCTCCGTCTTTCCATACGACCGCCGTGTAGCCAAAAAGCGGAAGCACGGCGGACTTATCCGCCTTGGCGTAGCCGGGAAGCATCAGTCTCGTGAAGCCTTGCGGCAAAAGTGCTCCGACAGCGTTCACTTCGCCGGGAACGACGCGCATCTCGCCGGTAGCGGCATGCACGCCGACCGGCCGCGTATCCGGCAAGCTGACAAGGGTCGCACCTTCCGGAAGAGGAATCAGCTCCTCTTCCAGAATGTCCGTCACCATCTCGCCGCTGCGTCCCAGCCCGATGAAGTCGGGATGATCGAACACGCTGCCACTCTGATCCGCATAAACCAGATTCATGATGTCCTCCTTCTACGAGACCGAGTGCTTCACGCGACGGGAAGCGCCGCTGCCGCTGCCGCCTCCGGTCTTCGGCGCGCCGCCGCCTTCGAGACTCTCCAAAAACTCCTGATTCGTCTTCGTATCGGCCAATTTCTTGATGAATGCTTCAATATAATCGTGGGAATCGTTCATCCCTTTGCGAATCGCCCATACTTTATCCAGCTCTTCCTTGGTCAGCAGCATTTCCTCGCGACGCGTGCCGGAACGGCGAATATCGATCGCCGGGAAGATGCGGCGTTCCGCCAGCTTGCGGTCCAGATGCAGCTCCAGGTTGCCGGTTCCTTTGAATTCCTCGTAAATGACTTCGTCCATGCGCGAGCCTGTTTCGATCAGCGCCGTAGCGAGTATCGTCAAGCTGCCGCCTTCCTCGATATTGCGCGCCGCGCCGAAAAAGCGTTTCGGACGGTGAAACGCGCCTGGATCGATCCCGCCGGACAACGTCCTGCCTGTAGGCGGTACGACCAGATTGTAAGCACGGGCCAGCCGCGTAATGCTGTCAAGCAAAATGACGACGTCCTTCTTATGCTCCACCAGCCGCTGCGCCCGCTCCAGCACCAGCTCCGCCACTTTAATGTGGTTCTCCGGCAGCTCGTCGAACGTCGAGGCGACCACTTCGCCCTTAACGGAACGCTGCATGTCGGTTACCTCTTCCGGGCGTTCGTCGATCAGCAGAACGAATAAATGAGCATCCGGATGGTTCGCGGAAATACTGTTCGCGATTTCTTTGAGCAGGAGCGTTTTACCGGCTTTCGGCGGCGCCACGATCAGACCGCGTTGCCCGAAGCCTACGGGAGCCAAAAGATCCATCAACCGAGTGGAGTAATTCGTCGGGGAAGTTTCCAGCACGAGTTTCTTCTGAGGATAAAGAGGAGTCAACGCCGCGAAGTGCAAACGTTCCGAAGCCGATTCCGGGCTCTCGCCGTTGACCGCTTCCACATGCAGCAATCCAAAATATCGCTCGTTTTCTTTCGGCGGGCGGCATTTGCCGGAAACGATGTCGCCGGACCGCAGATCAAATCTTCGGATTTGCGAAGCCGAAATATAAATGTCTTCCGAGCTCGGCAAGTAATTGATCGGCCGCAAGAAGCCGAAGCCTTCCTGCAAAATGTCGAGCACGCCTTCCATAAACATCAATCCGCTCTGTTCCGCCTGAGCACGAAGAATGGCAAATATAAGTTCTCTTTTTTTAAGCGTGCCGTACGAAGCGATCTGATGCTTCTTGGCCAATTTGTAAAGCTCTGTGAGCTTTAGCGCTTCAAGCTGCGCCAAATGCATATCCATAGTATTCAACCACCAAACTATTAAATTTTCAAGGCTGCTCGGCAAAGATACATTCTAGCATTACCCAAAAAGATTCCAATCTATACAAATCATTCGTCCCGGCGCCATACCTCGGCACCCAAGTTTGATAGATTGGCGACCAGATGATCGTACCCCCGGTCGATGTACTCCACGCCGGTAATTTCCGTAATGCCGCCCGGCACCGTAAGACCCGCTACGACAAGCGCCGCGCCTGCGCGCAGATCGGTCGCCTTCACTTTGGCTGCGCTCAGCATGCCGCCTTCGATGATGGCCGAACGACCCTCCACCCGGATTTTCGCCCCCATCCGGACAAGCTCGGGGATATGCTTGAAGCGGTTGCTGTACACATAGTCGGTCAGCACGCTGACACCACTCGCCTGTGTAAGCAAGCTGCTCATCGGCGACTGCAAATCGGTCGCGTACCCAGGATAGACGAGCGCTTTTACGTCCACGCTCATATATTCCGGCTGACCTACAACGCGAATGGATTCGTCCATTTCATAAATATGTACGCCCATTTCCTGCAATTTGGCAGTCAACGCTTCGAGATGCTTCGGAATGACGCTGTCGACGATGACATCGCCTCGGGTAGCCGCCGCCGCGATCATGTAGGTTCCCGCCTGAATGCGGTCGGGGATAATCGAATGACGGCAGCCATGCAAGTTGTCTACGCCTTCGATGCGGATCGTTTCCGTTCCGGCCCCTTTGATCTTCGCGCCCATGGAATTCAATAAAGTTGCTACATCTATAATTTCTGGCTCTTTGGCCGCATTTTCGATCGTTGTGACGCCCTTGGCCCGAGAGGCCGCAAGCATAATATTAATCGTTGCGCCTACGCTGACAACGTCCAAATAAATTTTCGCTCCACGCAGCTGTTTCGCCTTGATGTGCAGGGCACCGTTCTCGTTCGTCACCTGAGCCCCCAATGCTTCGAATCCTTTAATATGCTGATCGATCGGCCGCGGCTCGAAATTGCAGCCCCCCGGCATACCAATTGTTGCTTCCCCAAATCTGCCGAGCAGCGCTCCCATCAAATAGTAGGAAGCGCGAAGTTTTTTGACGTTGCCGTTAGGCATCGGTTTGGATACCAACTGACGAGGATCGATCACCATCTGGTCATGATCCCGTTCAACGGTGGCGCCCAATTCCGTGAGCAATTCCGTATAAATCGACACATCGCTCAGGAGAGGCAGATTATCCAGCGTCACTGCCGTTTCCGCCAAAATAGCCGCAGGAATAAGCGCAATCGCACTATTTTTGGCTCCGCTGATTTGGACCGTTCCCCGAAGTGGTCGCCCGCCGGCGATCATCAATTTCTCCATTCGTTCTTTTTCCTCCCACTTCACTGCTTTAACGCTTTAATAAATAAGCGCAGAAAAATCGCGAAAATCTTCCTGTCATTTCGAGAATCCAACGGGTGAATAAATAGAAGTGAAGGGAAATACGCCTTTGCAGGCATATTTCCCGAGCAGAACGCAATCGATCGATTAAGCTTGGTCGGCGCTGCCGAACAGCAAAATTTTGGATTTAACGACTTCTACCATAGCTTTGCGGGCAGGAGTGAGGTATTTACGAGGATCGTAAACTTTCGCGTCTTTGTTCAACACTTCGCGAATCGCGTCGGTGCAAGCGACTTGGTTTTCGGTATTGACGTTAATTTTGCCAACGCCGGCTTGAATCGACTTGCGAATCATTTCGTCTGGAACGCCCGATCCGCCGTGAAGTACGACCGGTACCGGAATCGCTTTGGACACTTGCTCGATGATGTCGAAACGGATGTTCGGCTCGCCGGCATACATGCCATGCGCTGTACCTACGGCAATCGCCAGACAATCCACGCCCGTTTCTTCGTAGAAACGGATCGCTTCTTCCGGCTTCGCGAGGTTCGCATCTTCCTCATCCACGCTGATGTCGTCTTCAACGCCGCCGATCGTTCCGAGCTCGCCTTCCACGGATACGCCCATCGCGCGAGCCGCTTTGACGACCTCTTTGGTCAAACGGATATTTTCCTCAAAGGAGTAGTGAGAACCGTCAAACATGACGGAGCTGAAGCCAGCGCGGATACATTTCATCGCCACTTCAAAGCTGCTTCCATGGTCGAGATGAAGCGCAATCGGCAAACCGGATTTCTTGGCGGCCGCTTCCGCGATCGCTACCGTAAAATCAATACCCATGTATTTGAGCGCACCTTCGGATACGCCGAAAATAAACGGCGATTTCAATTCCTCCGCCGCTTCCGTAATCGCTTGGGCAAACTCCAGGTTGTTCATGTTAAACTGGCCTACTGCAAATTTGTTCGCTTTTGCTTTTGGCAAAAACTCGTTCATCGAAACCAATGGCATTTTGTTTCTCTCCTCCTGGTATGAATTAAACATGTTGAGTGCAAAAACCGCTCACTTGTCATACTGAGCTATTATACCATAGAAAATAACAAACGTTAATCTCAAAAAAAGAGACCCTATTCAGGATCCCACGGCGAATGAATTGCTATTGGGCGAACGAAGCTGCTGATTGACGGCCTGGCGAAGCTCATCGATATCGAAGGGCTTCGTAAAATGCATGATGGCTCCCAGATCGGTCGCTTCCTTGATCATATCCAGCTCCCCATAAGCCGTCATCATGATCACTTTAATCGAAGAATCGATGCTTTTGATGTGCTTCAAAATGTCGAGCCCGTCCATCCCCGGAATCTTCATATCCAGCAGTACCAAATCGGGCGATGCATTCCTGACGATCTCGAGCGCGAGTTTCCCGTTAGACGCCTGGTACGTTTCGTAGCCTTCGCTGCTGAACACTTCCATCAGCAAAATGCGAATGCCATTCTGATCATCGACAATAAGCAATTTCTTCTTCAACTAGGTACCCCTCCTCTTGGAGTTTTCGCTGTGAAATCTCCGTGTATACTTACGTGCCTTCATGGTGTCAGGAATCCGACCTTCAAGCTTTACTATATGGACTATTCGCTACGAAGAAGCAGATTCCTGCAACTGAACTTCAAAAAAGTTGAAAACTTTTACAGATCGGCCCAGCTTTTCGGCCCGCTGCCGGCCGCTGTATCCGTTGGTCCAAAGCTATTTACACACAAAAAAAGGAAGGCCGATAGGGCTCTTCCTTCTTGACGTCTGTTATCTTGTGTGGCTGTATGCAGCTTGCACGAAATGCTTGAACAACGGCTGCGGACGGTTCGGTCTGGACGTAAATTCCGGATGGAATTGAACGGCCAGGAACCATGGATGATCCGGGCATTCGATAATTTCCACCAGACGGCCGTCCGGGCTCGTCCCGGAAATGATGAGACCTGCCGCTTCAATCGCGTCGCGGTACTCGTTGTTGAATTCGTATCTGTGGCGGTGGCGCTCATACACCAGCTCGTCGCTATAGCAGCGCATCGCCAAAGAGTCTTCCTTCAATTTGCAAGGATACAGGCCCAGACGCATGGTGCCTCCGAGGTCCTCGATATCCTTTTGCTCCGGCAGCAGGTCGATGACCGGGTAAGCCGTCGTCGGGTTGATCTCCGAGCTGTTGGCCCCTTCCAGTCCAAGCACCGAACGCGCGTATTCCACGACAGCCACCTGCATACCGAGGCAAATGCCGAAGAACGGAATGCGCTGCTCGCGCGCATAACGGATCGCCGTCACTTTGCCCTCGATCCCCCGGTCGCCGAAACCGCCGGGCACCAGGATGCCGTGTACGCCAGAGAGCAGCTCATCGACGTTATGCTCGAATACTTCTTCCGCATTGACCCAGCGAATCTTCACTTCCGTGTTGCAATCGATACCTGCATGTCCAAGCGCCTCGACGATACTGAGGTAAGCGTCGTGGAGCGCCACGTATTTGCCGACGATGGCGATTTCGGTCGTTTCCTTCAGCGACTTGACGCGGCCGACGAGCTTCTCCCACTCGGTCATATCCGGCTGATCCGCCTTCAAGCCAAGATGGTTCACGACGATGTCGTCGAGCCCCTGCTCGCGAAGCATCATCGGCACTTCGTACAACGTCTCGGCGTCCAGACATTCCACGACGGCGCCCGGATCGATATCGCAGAACAGTGCAAGCTTCCGCTTCATGTCTTCGGCAAGCGGATGCTCCGTACGGCAGACGACGACATGCGGCTGGATGCCGATGCTGCGCAGCTCCTTGACGCTATGCTGCGTCGGCTTCGTCTTCACTTCGCCGGCAGCCTTGAGGTACGGAATGAGCGTAACATGGATGTACATGACGTTATCGCGGCCGATATCGCTCTTGATCTGGCGAATCGCTTCAAGGAACGGAAGGCTCTCGATATCGCCGACGGTCCCGCCGATCTCCGTAATGACAACGTCCGAGTGCGCTTCGCGCCCCGCGCGGAAAACCCGCTCTTTGATTTCGTTCGTAATGTGAGGAATGACCTGAACGGTCCCGCCCAAGTATTCGCCGCGGCGCTCCTTGGCAATGACGGAGGAATAAATTTTCCCGGTCGTCACATTGCTGTTCTTGGACAAGTTGATGTCGATAAACCGTTCGTAATGACCCAAATCCAGGTCCGTCTCCGCCCCGTCATCCGTTACGAATACTTCGCCGTGCTGATAAGGACTCATCGTTCCCGGGTCCACGTTAATATACGGATCGAACTTTTGAATCGTGACTTTGAGCCCGCGATTTTTGAGCAGCCGACCGAGCGAAGCGGCCGTGATTCCTTTGCCGAGCGAGGAAACGACGCCCCCCGTCACGAAAATATACTTGGTCATTATGTAACCCCCCTGGTTAGTATTCCCTAAAAAAAAGAAAAAGTCCCCCGCAGCAACGGGGCACTTTAATGAAAAAACTTCTATCGAAGTCCGAATCGGATGATCATCCTCTGCCCGGCGAACCGTTCCCGACGATGGGAATCCGCTAGCGGATGCATCCGAGAATGAGCGATCGCGACATAAAGGTTAATTTTCCGCGATAAGAAAGCCATTCCTCGATCACAAATCCGGCCGTCTTATCATTCGAAAAGGACCACATGGTCCGCAACGTTCATCCAAAGCCCAGAAAATAGTTTACTCTGAACAGGCACGTAGTGTCAAGAGAAGGTTCAGCAAGCTGCAACGTTATTTGCCTTCGTCTTCCTCTTCGTCCAGATCTTCCTCTTCCTCGCCGTCTTCGTCTTCCATTCCTTCTTCCAGTTCGGCATCTTCTTCGTCTATGCCGACTTCGTCAATCTCTTCTTCGTCAACCTCTTCATCCTCGAAGAACTCGGTCTCTTCTTCCGCTTCCTCGGCCTCGAAGTCTTCGTCGCGCACGGTGTCGTAAGAATCGTATTCTTCTTCCTCCGTGAACGTATCCTCTTCTTCCGCGAACAAATCCTCGTCGTCCAGATCGTCGTCTTCATCGTTAATGATGCGCGGACGCTTCCCGCTGCCGACGGCATCCTCGGATTTCTCTACCGGGTACCAGCGCTTAAGCCCCCACAAATTCGTCCCGACGCAAGCAAAACGGCCGTCGATGTTAATCTCGGTATATAGTTGGGCTATGACCTGCATGACTTCATCGTCGGACAGACCTTTGATTTTGGCTATTTCAGACATTAGATCCCGATAGTAGAACGGCGTATTCGCAGTCTTGAGCAGTTCGAAAGCCAGATCCACCATCGGCATTTCTTTGGCCTGTTCTGAGTTGATTTTAAGTTGATATTGAGCACTCATTTCGGGGCACGTCCTTTCCCAGTTTGCAACTGCCGCAACGTCAATCGCCGCTAACGGTTGTCAACTTAACGATTATCTCCATTAGTAAACCTTATTTTATGTAAAAATGCAACTGTCTTCCCGGAAGCCGCCAAAAAAAGCAAAGGAACGCGCATTTTGTCCGCAAGAGCGCAGCACGCCCCGCCAACAATTCACGCTTCCTTCGCCCCGACTGTATCCGCCAGAGACTTCAGCCCCTGGGTAAAACCGGAGAAATGACATAGCTGCGGCAAGTTAAACCGTAACGGGCTTCAAATAGTCAAGACATTCCCCCTAACATATCGTATGTCGCCGTTTCCGCTTTGACACGGCAATCCACCCATTTTTTGATTTATAGCCATATGCTTATACGGATGGACATCGTCCCACATACGATGAAAAAAGGAATTCCGATGTCGTACTAGGGGGAATCGATCGTGAATCCATCGACTTTCGCTCTTTGGCTGAATGAGGCTTTGGAGACGCATGCCGGCTCCGATCAGCGGCACATCATCCGCTTCAGCAACAATCGGGATTACGCAGCCTTTGTACGGCGTATCCGCCGCTACAGCAAGTCGCTGCCGCTCCTGAAACAGATTCAACCGCTCCATCTCATCCGCGCCATCTCCTGTACGCTTCGATCTACCGCGCAAATCGCTTCCGTCCCGTTCATCCAATCGATCGAAACGGATACGCGCATTGACGTTCACGCCATCCAGCCCCGCACGACGGCGCTGCCGACCAGCGGACTTCGGCGCAGCCGAAGCGCGCCGACGAAAACGCTAATCCCTTGGGGGGTACGCCACATTCGCGCGCCCCAGGCATGGCCCAAATCCAAAGGAGACCGCATCCGCATCGGCGTCGTCGACACCGGCGTCGACCACAATCATCCGGATTTGCGGCATTGTTTGTCGTGGGGCGTCAACATTCTTCAGCGGCATATGCTGCCTATCGATGACAACGGGCACGGCACCCATATTGCCGGAACGATCGCCGCCTTCACGAAGCATCACGGCATCATCGGCGTCGCGCCCCAGGCGATCATTCATCCGGTCAAAGCGTTCGATCATCAAGGCGGTGCTTTCGTATCCGATATTATCAGCGGGATTGAATGGTGCATCAAAAACGAAGTCGACATTATCAATATGAGTTTTGGCATGCGGGCGTACAGCCGGGCGCTGGAAGCGGCCGTACTCAGCGCACACCAGGCAGGCATCATCATCGTCGCTTCCTCCGGCAACGAGGGCAAGCAGGCCGAGATCGATTATCCCGCCAAGCTGCGCCAAGTCATCGCCGTCGGTGCTACGACGCGCCGGGGCAGTGTGGCGCCGTTCAGCAATGTCGGCAAGCAGATCGATATATATGCGCCCGGCGAAAACATATTTTCCACATGGATGCGGGGCAAGTACAGCGAGCTCAGCGGCACGTCGATGGCCACATCGCACGTATCCGGCGTCGTCGCGCTCATGCTGGCGAAAAATCCGGGACTCAGCCCGCTGCGGGTAAAAACGCTGCTGCGCAAGCACGCCCGCCTGCTGATCAAGCCGGGCAAACGCATCGGCGGCGTCAAAGAAATTCACGCGCTGCGGGCCGTGTCGTCCGTATCGAAGTAGCCGCCGCCGGACATCGCCTTGGCGTAATCCGCCGCAGCCAAGACAGCCGCTATGGAGTCAACTCGCGGGCGGCCGTCAATTCGATCCGGAAACACCCGGCCTCCTCGCCCATGACGGATAGATCGTAGCTCCACTGGACATGTAGCGGAAGGAGACTCCCGCTCCCCTCCCTAAATGCGAAGGAATGTGTAACCGTCTCGATCTCGAGTCTGCCTTGCGGCGTCTGAATATAGCCGAGATGGCGCGTTCCCGCGCGGAACGTTTGTTCGAATTGCACATCGCCTTGCCTAATGATGCGCAGTCCGGACGGATCGATGCGCATCGTCGTTACCGTGCGGCCCATGCCGGCATCCGGCAGCTCCTCATACCGCAAATACGTGCTGCTTCCTTTCCGGTATAGCTCTCCAGCCAGCTGCTGCCGCGTTGCCGGCTCGCTGCCGTTCGCGCTGGATAAGGAGATACGGACGCGTTCCCGCCCGGCTGTCGAATGTGTATCGGTCATGATCAAAGCTCCGCTCCCGTGTATGGATTGTATTCGATGGTTTCATTGTACTGCACAGAGCGGTCTTCCGGCAAAACCGGGAGACCTGTTTTTTTCGCAAAAAAGGAAACCCTGCGGCGCTTCGCTGCGTCTACTCTCCATAGAACACCGATCGCGAAAGGAAGGGCCGCATGAACTATCCACCGAAGACAAGCCCGGCCAAGCTGACCCGGCGAACATTTCTCAAAAAAACGATGCTCTCGGCCGCCGCGATCGCCGCGCTGCCCCCGGCCGGCTTCGGCTATGCACGCTATGCGGAGCCGAGATGGCTTGAACGCACGTCGGTAACGCTCCGGCTGGACCGCCTGCCGGAGCCGATGGACGGTCTGCGAATCGCGCAATTCAGCGACGTGCACCTCGGGTTCCATTACATGGCCGAAGATCTGCTTCGACTCGGCGCCGAAATCAACCTTCTGCAGCCGGACATCCTCTGCTTCACCGGAGACCTGGTCGATTACGCCATCGGCAGCGAGGCGGAGACCCGCGGAGCGATCGAGGCGCTCGCCTCTATGGAGGCGCCGCTCGGCAAATTCGCGGTGCTCGGCAATCACGATTATTATTCGAGCTCCGCCGACGTCGTCCGAACGCTGACAGCCGGCGGATTCACGGTGCTGCGCAACGACGCAGTGCGCGCGGAGCGGAACGGGGGCGCCGTCTGGATCGCCGGAGTCGAGGACCAATGGCAGGGCAAGCCCGACATCCGACAAGCGCTAAAGAAGCCGAATCCGGACGACTGTGTCGTGCTGCTGAGCCATTGTCCCGATTACGCCGACGTGACCGCGCAGTATCCTGTGGATGTGCAGCTATCCGGACATAGCCACGGCGGACAAGTCCGGCTGCCGTTCTACGGACATATCGTGGTGCCCAAATACGCCCGAAATTACGTGTTAGGGCTCTATGCGCTCGGCGGCGGCAAGCTGCAGCTGTACGTGAATCGAGGGATCGGCGTTTCTCAATACCCCGTCCGGTTCTGGTGCCGGCCGGAATTGACGCTCTTCACGCTCCGCAGCCCTTGATCCGCCCGATAAGACAGAAAAGAAGCAGCCCCCTGTTGCGGTGCTGCCCTTTTCTCGGCCTCGCGGCCTGCCGAGCTATATTTGATTCTCGATGCGTTTCATGAAATCCTCGACCGCGCTATAGCCTTGCCTTTGCAAATACCAGTTGTTCGCCGCCGCTTCGACCAGGCCCGCTACGTCTCTGCCCGGCTGCAGCTGAATTTCGATCCTCGGAATTTTCACGTCCATATAGCTCGAATATTGCTGCTCCTTCTCCAGCTCGTTGTTAAGGGCGTTCTCCTGCCATTTGGACAGCTCGATGTCCAGGACGATACGCGTTTCGTCCTGGAACGCCTTGCGCCCGTATAGGCGGGATACGTTGACAAGTCCAATGCTGCGCAGCGCCAGAAATTCTTTGTTGATTTCGTTATGCGTAGCCAATATCGTCTCGGGGCTGATCTTCTTCAGGACGACGACATCGTCAGCCACGAGCCGGTGCCCCCGGCGGATCAATGTATGCGCCGTTTCGCTCTTACCTACGCCGGATTGTCCGCGCAGCAAAATGCCGATGCCCGATACGTTGACGCATACGCCGTGAATCGCAATTTCGGGCGCGAGCGCCTTGGACAAGTATGCATCCAGCAGCTCGGTGAATCGATTGGTCGGCTCCGACGTGCGCAGAAGCGCGATGCCTTCTTCCTCGCAATATTTCTTCAAATATTTGAGCCCTTCAAGATTACGGGTCACTACAAAGCACGGCGGATGGTATTTCACGATGTTGCCGATCCGCAGATTGCGTTCTTCTTCGCTCAGCGTATGCAAGTACGTAATTTCTTTGCTTCCCAGCACCTGTACGTGGGCATGAGAGAAAAAATCGAAGTACCCGACAAACTCCAATCCCGGACGATGGACCCTGGCTTTCGGGATCATCCGGTCGAGTCCCGTTTCCCCCGTTAACACTTCCAATGAAAAACGGTCCACCAATTGCTGTACCGTAACCGATTTCATAAACTTCCTCTCCTCTCTTCCCTGTCGTGCCTTGCCCTATTAATTCTACGTCGTCACGCCTATCCCTTTCTATCCCTATACAAAGTTATGACACTTATGCAACAAAAAAGCCGATGCGGCGGCTTGGTCGGCCAACCGGATCGGCTTGTATCCTGCGATGAAACGAAAGGCTACTTCACGAGCCCGAGCAGCATCTCGCGGATGAGCTTGCTCGCTACGATCTGCGTCTGCTCCGTAGGGTCGTACGCCGGCGCTACTTCCACGATGTCGGCTCCGACAAAGTTCAGCTCCGACTGCGCCATGGCGTGAATGGCCGCAAGCAGCTCCTTCGAGGTGATGCCTCCCGCTTCGGCCGTGCCGGTGCCCGGCGCACAGCTCGGATCGAGCACGTCGATGTCGATCGTCAAATAAACAGGACGGCCCGCCAGCTCCGGAAGCACCTTCTTGAGCGGTTCGAGCACCTCGAACGGATAGAAGTTGATGTTCTCGCGCCCAAACTGGAACTCCTCGCGGGAGCCCGAGCGGATGCCGAATTGATATATGTTTTTGCCGCCCATGAGCGCGGCTGCCTTGCGCACCGGCGTCGAGTGAGACAGCGGCTCGCCTTCGTACTGCTCGCGAAGGTCGGCATGCGCGTCGATGTGAATGAGCGCCAGGTCGGGATACTTCGCGTACACCTGCTGAATGACCGGCCAGCTGACCAGGTGCTCGCCGCCAAGGCCGAACGGGAACTTGCCGTCGTCCAGCAGCCCCTTCACGTACTCGCCGATGACCTCGAGGCTGCGCCCCGCGTTGCCGAACGGCAGCAGCAGGTCGCCCGCATCGAAGTAGTTGATGTCTTCCAGGCTTTTATCCAGGTACGGGCTGTATTCCTCCAGCCCGATCGACACTTCGCGGATGCGCGCCGGGCCGAAGCGGGAGCCCGGACGGAAGCTGACGGTGTAGTCCATCGGCATGCCGTAAATGACCGCTTTGGAAGCGGCATAGTCATCCGAGCTGAGAATATAGACGTTGCCGGAATATTTTTGATCGAGTCGCATCGTATGGAATCTCCTTAGCTACTTGGATTACTTCGTCAAGTCTTCGACGAACTTCGGCAGCGCGAAAGCAGCCTTATGCAGTCGAGGCGTGTAGTATTTCGTGTCGATCTCTTCGATTTTCGTTTCGTCCACTTGCAACGGGTCGTACTTTTTGCAGCCCATCGTGAACGTCCACAGACCGCTTGGGTAAGTCGGAATGTTGGCGCAATAGACGCGAACGATCGGGAAAATTTCCTTCACGTCGCGGTTCACCGTCTGGATCAAGTCGGCCTTGAACCAAGGGTTGTCCGTTTGTGCGACAAAAATGCCGTCTTCTTTCAGCGCGTCGAAGATTCCTTTATAGAAGCCTTGCGTAAACAGGTTGACGGCAGGGCCAACCGGCTCCGTCGAATCGACCATGATGACGTCGTATGTATTTTTGTGATCATGAATGTGCATGTAACCGTCGTTCACGATGACTTCCACACGAGGGTTGTCCAGCTCGCCGGCGATTTCCGGGAGAAATTTCTTCGAATATTCGATTACTTTGCCGTCGATCTCAACGAGCACTGCTTTTTCCACTTGCGGATGCTTCAGTACTTCGCGGATGACGCCGCCATCGCCGCCGCCGACGACAAGCACATGCTTCGGATTCGGGTGTGTATTAAGGGCGGGATGCGCCACCATTTCATGATATACGAATTCGTCTTTCACCGTCGTCATGACCATGCCGTCGAGCACGAGCATGCGGCCCCATTCTACCGTATCGATCATTGCCAAGTCTTGAAAATCGGTTTTCTCCGTCACGAGCGTTTCGCGAATTTTCGCCGTAATGCCGAAGTTCTCCGTCTGTTTCTCCGTATACCACAATTCCACTGTCGCACACACCTTTCTTTTAGCAGCAATATATGTCGGCATCCGGGGATACCGTGACTTAAGGACACATCCAAACCCTTGTTTCAGGGACGCCTGTAGCGTCAAATTGTATTATAGAGGATATCCCCCAAAATGCAACCCGCCGACCGGCCTCCGAACCGCGCAAAAACAAAAATGTAACGATTTGTTCACCCGCAGGTGAATAGCGGTTTCTATGTTTTACCATAATGGAGAATAGGGGCTTTATGATTCATTATATAAGGAACCGTATTTCACGAGACAAAGGGGCTGACCGGCATGGCCGACAAGCGAAAACAGGCGGAAGACGCAAGCGATGCCCGGTGGATCCGCCGACTGAAGCAATGGACCTCCCTCTCGTTGTCCTGCCTGATTCTTGCGGCGGCCGGGGCGATCGTGATGCTGCTCTTCATGCGGTCGCAATCGCTGCCCGTATCCAAGATGACCATGGCTTCGGAAATGTACGACGTGCACGGCACGATGATCGAAGCATACGGCGGGGGGAAGAACCGTCAGGCGGTGGCGCTCAGCGATATATCCCCGATGCTGATCGAGGCGACGCTCTCGGTCGAGGACCGGAAATTTTACAACCATTACGGCTTTGATCCGGAAGGGATCGCCCGGGCCGCGCTCGTCAATTTGCAGCATATGGCCAAAGTGCAGGGCGCCGGCACGATCACCCAGCAGCTCGCGCGCAATCTGTATCTTACGCATGAGCGGACCTGGACCCGCAAGCTGAAGGAAACGTATTACGCTGTGCAGATGGAGCTGCAGATGGGCAAGGATCAAATTCTGGAGCAATATTTGAACCAAATTTATTACGGACATTCCACGTACGGCATACAGGCGGCGGCTCAGCTGTTTTTCGGCAAAAACGCACGCGACCTGACGCTCGCCGAAAGTGCGCTGCTCGCCGGGATCCCGAAGGGACCGCGCTACTACTCCCCGTACTACGACATGGAAGGCGCGCTCAACCGGCAAAAAACGGTGCTGCACACGATGGTCGAAACGGGTTACATTACGCAGCGGGAAGCGGATGCCGCGGCCCGCGAAAAGCTGAACATCTTGCCGCTGGAAAGCAAAAAGCCGATCACCGCGCCGTACTTCCGCGATTACGTGCGCAATACGGCGACGGAGCTGCTGGGCATCGAAGAGGATCAGTTCGAAGATATGGGGCTGCGCATCTATACGACGCTCGATCTGAAGGCGCAAAAGCAAGCGGAGGACGTCGTGAAGGAGCAGCTCGAGAAGTTTCCGGAGCTGCAGGCCGCGCTCGTGGCGATCGATCCGCGGAGCGGATATGTGAAAGCGATGGTCGGCGGGCGCAATTACGCGGAGAACCAGTTCAACCGCGCCTTTGCCAGCACGCGCCAGCCCGGCTCTTCCTTCAAGCCTTTCGTCTATTTAACGGCGCTGAAGGAGAAAGGCTTCACGCCGCTCAACCGGTTCAAGAGCGAACCGACGACGTTCACGTACGATCAGGACCGGCAGACGTATACGCCGAGCAACTTCGGCAACTTGTTCTTCGGCATGATCGATATGCGAACGGCGATTTCCAAGTCGGATAACATTTACGCTGTGCATACGATAATGGAAGCGGGACCGGAGCGCGTTATCGAGATGGCGAAACGAATGGGCATTACGAGTCCGATGAAGCCTGTGCCCTCCCTCGCGCTCGGCACCTTCCCGGTCAGCCCGTATGAGATGGCGTCGGCGTTCGGTATCCTGGCGAATCAAGGCGTACGGGTCGAGCCGACGGCCATCCTGCGGATCGAAGACCGCCGGGGGCGCGTGCTGTACGAAGCGAATCCGAAGCAGGAGACGATCATCGAGCCGGCGTACACGTATGTGCTGACGCAGCTCATGGAGAGCGTGTTTGACCAGGGCGGCACAGGCAGCCGGGTCTCCAGCGTCATGAAGCGCCCGGTCGCCGGCAAGACGGGAACGACGAACACGGATGCATGGCTGGTCGGTTACACGCCGGAGCTGTCTACGGCCGTATGGGTCGGCTACGACAAAGACCGCACGATCGGGACGATCGAATCGCATCTGGCGGCGCCGATCTTCGCCGAGTTCACCGAGCGTACGCTCGAGTCGGTGCCGCCGAAGCTGTTCGAGGTGCCGGAAGGCGTCGTCAGCGTCTACATCGACCCGGCGTCGGGCAAGCTGGCAGGCGAAGGCTGCCCGAACCCGCGGCTGGAATCGTTCGTCGCAGGGACGGAGCCGACGGAATACTGCTCGCAGCAGCCGGCGAAGGACGATCCGAAGCCGGGCAAGGATAAGCAGAACGGCACCTGGTGGGAAGACTTGAAACGCTGGTGGACGAACTGAGAACGAGGCCCATTCCGCCCCGCGCCGGGCGTTCCCGGCAACACAAAAAGGCAGACCTGAAGGTCTGCCTTTTTGCTGTCCTAGTATATGATGCATATACTAGCGTATAGTATACATCGTTATGCCATGCCGTACAATGACCGTCACATAATAGACAAATTCTTTATTATCCAAGTGCTTCCTTTACAATCGGCTCCGAAAGCTCCCACATTTGCGCATCCGTTTCGATGAGCAACTGCTTTAGCACAGCCTTCTGTGCGTCTCCCAAATTGTCGACCATGACGCGGCGCTTGAGCGCGTAATCCATGCGGTTGACATGGTCCGCAAGAACTTTCCAGCCTTTTCTCGCCTCGGTATCGATCAGCATTTCGCAGGAGGTTATGCCCGCGTAATACTTGCCTTCCTCCTTGAAGTCGACCGCAACCCATACGATCCAGCAAGGACGCCCGTTCTCTGCCGCGGACTTGTCGGTCGAAAATTTGATGCCCTTCTCGACCTTGCTCTTCGCGTGCAGCGCGCCCATGTCGAGATACGCTTCGTCGCCGTCGATGATGACGCTGGACAGCTGGCTCAGGTCGATCGCTCCTTGCCCGAACCCCCGATGCTTCGTTTCTTTGCTGCTTATAATATTGAGCGAAGGCAGCTTCTTGCCCTGTTCCCCCGCTCCGGGCTGTGCATTCGTTTCATTCGTGCTCATTGTGCACCATCCTTCGAGTGATTCTCGGTCATCGAATTGCAGAAGCATCCGCTTCCTTCTAATTCTAACGAATTCAGGCCCCTCATTTCAAACGTTTCACAAAAAAACTTTGCGGGCTCTCCCCGGGAGCTGCGGCGATTCCCCGCCTTGCGGAGACGGGCTGCCGCGGGGCCGGCGATTTTTTCCGGCGCGCAGAAATAATCCTCGTCCCACAAACATATACATGCTGTAGATGCTTGTCAACGGGGTGAAAAATGGAATGAAAAAACGACTCGGCAATCGAACCGCACAATGGAGCACCGTCCTCGTGCTTGCCTGCGGCGTGACCCTGCTCACGGGCAGCCTCTTTCCCGACGCCAAGCAGCCGGGAGCGACGGCAGGCGGGTGGATGCTGCCCGCCGTATCCCCAGCCGCCTACCCGGGCATCGCTATGGCCGACTACACCGTGAATCCGCTGGAACTGAAGCCGGTGAAATCGGCTGCCGCCCGCTCGGCGGTGGAAGCTCCCGCTTGGCCGCTGTCCAAAGGGCTAGCAGACGGCTCGTCGACGGGCATCTTCCTGCCTTCCGGCGAGGCGACAAGCGCTTCCGCTTCGCTGCGGCTGACGGAGCCCGCAGCGCCGCCCCCGGCGCCGCCCAGCCTGCCCGCCAAGCCGGCCGAGAAGCCGGCACCCAAGCCGCTGAGCGACCGCATCGTCGAATACCATCTGAATGCCGAGCTGGACGCTGACGGCAAATTGATTACCGGCACCTCCTCGCTGACCTGGAAGAACCCCGGCAGCGCGCCGGTCAAGGAATTATACTTCCATCTCTATCCGAATGCGTTCGAATCGAAGAAGACGACGTTCATGAAAGAATCCGGCGGGAAGCTGCGCAGCGACGCCAGCAAGGACGGCAATCACGGCAGCATGTCGATCAAGTCGATCCGTACGATGGACGGCGCGGAGCTGGAGCTTGCAGACCGGATCGAATACGTGCAGCCGGACGACGGCAACAAGGACGATAAGACGCTTATCAAGGTGCCGCTCCCCCGCGCAGTGCTGCCGGGAGAGAAGATTAATCTGATGACAGAATTCGCGGTACGGCTCCCCCAAGTGTTTGCGCGTATGGGCTACGCCGGCGATTTCGTCATGGCCGGCCAGTGGTTCCCGAAACTTGCCGTATACGAGCCGAAGGGCACGCGCGGCCGCGAGAACGAGGGCTGGAATCTGCATCAGTACCACGGCAATTCCGAATTTTACGCCGATTTCGGCATATTCGACGTCAAGCTGAAGGTGCCCTCCGCCTATACGGTGGCCGCGACCGGATTTCCGACCCGGCCGGTGGCCGATGACGGGAAGACGCGGACGTACAATTTTTATTCTGATGACGTGCATGATTTCGCCTGGGCCGCCTCCCCTCACTTCATTTATTATGAAGAGCCGTACGCCACCAAATCGCTGCCCGGCGTGCGCATCAAGCTGTATCTCGATCCGAAGCACGAAGCGCTTAAGGCCCGTTACATGACCGCCGCCAAGAAGGCGCTCGCCCGCTATTCCGAATGGTACGGCAGCTATCCGTACTCCACCCTGTCGATCGTCGTCCCTCCGGCCGACGGCAACGGCGCGGGCGGCATGGAATATCCGACGCTCGTCACCGCCTGGGGCGCCTCCGAAGAAAACCCGAGCCTCGAGCTCGAGCGCGTGATTGTCCACGAGATCGGCCATCAGTTCTTCTACGGCATGGTCGCGAGCAACGAATTCGAGGAAGCGTGGCTGGACGAAGGCTTTACCTCGTATGCCGAGGATAAGCTGATGGCTTCCGAATACGGCGTACGCCCGAACCTGCTCGTCGAGTCGAGTTACATCACTTCGCCGGAGGCGCTGCGCAAAAACTCCTGGAGCTACAGCGGCCACCATCAATACGCGGAGAATGTATATACCCGCGCCAAGCTGGTGCTCAAAGCGATGGAGCGGCAGGTCGGCCCGGATACGATGGATAAGATTATGCGCACCTACTTCCAGCGCTGGAAGTTCAAGCACCCGACGTCGGCCGATTTCCAGCAAGCGGCGGAGGATGTGACGAAGACGAGCTGGAAAGACTTCTTCGACCAATACGTATACAGCGGCATGATGGTCGATTACGCCGTGACCGGCATTGAGACGCGCAAGCTCACCGAAGGCGGTCAGACGGTTTACGACAATAAAGTGCAGCTGCGCAAGCTGGGCGGAACGTATCGGGACGTGCCCATCCGGTTCCGCTTCGCCGACGGATCGCAAGTCGACAAGACATGGGACGGCATGGACAGCGAGGTTATCATGAGCTTCAAGTATACGGCTCCGCTCGATTGGGTCGCGATCGATCCGCAGCATACAATCGTGCTGGAGAACAAACGGATTAACGGCTTTATGAAAACGAATGTCGATCCGAAGCTGTCGGCCCGCTGGAATATGAGCGTCGTGAAAATATTGGAGACCTTGTTCGGTTGGGTCGCTCTGTGAGAGGTGAGAAGCGATGATGTGGTATTGGATGAAAAAAGGCTGGGCCATCGCCTGGGAACAGCCCTTCGCCGTATTTGCGCTCTTCCTGTATAACCTGGCTTGGGGCGTGCTCACTTACAAACTGGTGCAGTCCATCGTCGTCCCGCTGCTTCACCGGTATCCGGGCAAAGAGCTGTCTCACGAAGCGGCGCAGCTGTTCTGGGTCGAAGGACAGTTTCAGCTCATGAAGACGGACCTGCTCGTGCCGTATGTATGGTGGGCAGGCGCGCTGGTCGGGCTGCGCATGCTGCTCAGTCCGATCCTGAATGCCGGCATTTATTATTCGCTGAGCCGCCTGGAACTGAATGCGGGCTACCGGTTCGTGGAAGGAATCCGCAGGCTGGCGCTTCCCTTCCTCGGCTTGTACGCGATGCAGACGATTCTGTCGCTGGCCCCGCTGTACTGGCTCGTGCCGCATGTCCTGCATCAATTCGGCGAGCAGTCGTCCTACGCGGATCTCGGCAAAGCGCTGCTGCCTGCGGCGAGCTGCTTCATCGCATACGTCTTCCTGCTGCAGCTGTTCTTCCTGTACTTGCAGGTCGGCAAAGCGGACGGCCGCTCCACCCTGTACACCGTGCTGTTCGTGCTGAGGCAAGCGCCCATGATCATCCTGACCGCTCTATGCGTATGGGCCGTTACCTTCATCGTATCGGCCGCCGTCATGGCCTCCGCCTTCATCTGGGCCGGCCTGGCCGCGCTGATCTTGTTTCAGGCGTACAGACTCTTGCACATGTTCTTGAAGATGTGGGCCATCTCCACCCAATACGCCCTTTGGTCGGAAAAAGCTTAAATAAGCCCTTACGGCATAACGCGGAACGCCCCGCTCCCCTGCTACATCGGAGGAGACGGGGCGTTTTTGCCGTTCTCCGGCACAGCCTCGATATGCGCGCCGCGCTGCAATCGATCACGGCGTCTGGATTCGACACGCTTGTCGCAACGGGCGTAAGCTGTGCCGCACAATTTCCTTATTTTGTAAGCGCTAACACTCAACCCCGGAGCGTATCGGCAGGTTTCATGTTTTAACGGTTTATTTATTACAATTGTGTGACAAAAGAAGGAAAAACGCAATTTCGCTCGAATATCTGTATCTAGTAACACAATATGAAAATTTTGCCGAATTTCCGCTCGCGGAAAACGGGGGACCACAATCTGGGTGAATTGATCTCGCTACACAGTGATCATAGGGAACCTTCAACCGAACCCTCAAGCTAACCTCGTAGGCACCGGAAGGGGAAACCTCTTTGAAGAAGCTTGTCGGTTTTGCACTTTCTTTGACTATGTTTTGCAGCATTTCGGTCGGCAGCGCATTTGCTGAAACCCCACTAAGCTCAGCGGTTAACGCAGGTTTGGGCTCGCCGTACAAATGGTCCGGCACAACAACGAAAGGCTTTGACTGCTCCGGCTATACTTCTTGGGTGTTCAACAAGTTGGGTATCGACCTGCCGCATACTTCCAAAGGCCAAGCCACTGTCGGGGAATCCGTGTCCAAGGATCAGCTTCGTCCCGGGGACCTCGTATTTTTCAATACGGACGGCAAAGGAATTTCTCACGTAGGCGTCTACGTGGGCGACGGCAAATTTTATCACTCCGCTACGGACAAGGGTGTCATCATCACGAAGATGAGCGACTCCTACTACACAAAGCGTTACGTCACGGCCCGCCGTGTTCTATCGGACGAGCAGTACACGCAGTTGATGACTGACGCCAATTAATCACCGCTAAGAGCCGCGGCATCGACTTGATGCTTAGCGGTTCTTTTTTTTCATCCCAGCTTCTGCGCATCGGGTGCGGCTTCGGCATGGTCTTTCGAACGCCATGGCACAATCTGCAGACCGTTGAAGCAGCGGCTCATCTGCAGCAAGCGCGCTTCGGCCTCCGGCCATTCCATAGGCTTTCCCAAACAGGTTCCCTTATAGTTTAAGATGTATAGCATGATATCCGAGCCTCCTTGTCCCCTATTTGCTAATGATTACCCGCTGTGTCACATATTCAAACTATATTTTTTTACAGTTGTACGGTGCCTGAAATAGCGATTACAATTACAATATAAGAAAACGATATCACGATGCCCTGAATGAAGCCCGCCCGAAGCTGTCCGCCATGAGGAGGAACACCGCATGCTGTTGCCGAGAACTCTTTCCATTCATCGTCGAAGTATCGTGTTGACCTGGCTATTATCTTACTTGGCCGTACTTCTGCTGCCGATCACGCTCAGCGTGATTGTATACCGCGAATCCAGCGCAACGCTTGAGGGCGAAATTCATCAAGCGAACCATTCGCTCTTGAAACAGGTGCGGGAAGTGATGGACAATTACTTCTTGTCCATGGAGCGCCTGAACTTCGAACTCACGTGGAACTTGCAAATGCAGGAGCTGCTGAACTCCAATAAATACGCTTCTTCTCCAAACGAGTACATTTATGACCGGTACAAATTGACGCAGGATTTCAATTTATATCAGTCCGCTTATCCGACCGTCGATTTGTTCTATACGTATCTGGGCGGCGACAACACTGTCTTGCTTCCAGGCACCGTCCGCGAAGGGCCGTTCGCCTACCGCACCTTGCACTCGGACCCGTCGTTTCCGTATGAGGAATGGCATTCCCTGATCAACCGCAAAAATTTTCGCGGCTTCGTGCCGATGGTCCGCATCGATGAAAATTTGAAGATTCGCAAGACGGTCGCTTACGTCAGTTCGTACAATACGGATAAAGACGGGACACTGGCCACCAACGTCGTCATGATCGACCAAGCGCGCATCCTCGGCGCAATCCAGAACGTGGAGCTGTTCAATAAAGGACATGTGCTCATTCTGAACCGCGATAACGAGCCGCTCGTATCCAACTCGAACGATAAGATGCCTGCCGATTTTCCATACGACCAGCTCGGCGATGAATCGAAGTTTTTCTACTATAAAAAAGACGGGGAAAAATACGAAATTCATTCGATCCGTTCGGAGCGCGTCGGGCTGACGTATATTTCTATGATCCCGAGCTCCCTGTACTGGGAAAAAGCGCAGCACGTGCGTAACTTGACTTATGTCAGCATTCTAATCAGCCTGTCCGGCGGAAGTCTGCTAACCTACGTGTTCCTGCGCCGCAATTACAATCCGGTCCGGCGGCTCGTAGAGACGTTCTCCGGCAAATCCAACGTCAGCTACGGCAAGGAGCACAATGAATTTCAGTTCCTCGAGCAGGCGATCGGCACTACGCTGAGCGAGATGGACAAAATCATGGATCGCATGAAGAGCCAGCAGCACATCCTGCGCTCCAATTTTATCGCGCGTCTGCTGAAGGGCCGCATCGACAGTCAAATTCCGGTCGACGAATCGCTCATTACATTTAACATGAAGCCGATCTCCAGCGATTTCGCCGTCATCATGCTGTATGTCGAAGCCAGCGCCCCCTTCCATGAGCGCTTGGAAGGCATGGAATCCGGCGATAAACAGCGGCTGCTGCAATTTATCGTAAGCAATGTCGTCGAGGAGCTGGCCGGAAGACAGCATCGCGGCTATATGGCCGAGGTCGATCACGCGCTCGCCTGCCTGATCAACGTATCCGATTCGCAGGATGCCGGTTCGCGTATGGACGATCTGCTGCAGATCGCCAAAGAAGCGCAGTCGTTTTTGAACACGCACTACCATCTGCATTTGACCTTGTCGATCTCCTCGATCCACAGCGGCATTGAGAACATTGCCAAGGCGTACCTTGAAGCGCTCGACGCGATGGAATACAAGCTGGTGATGGGCGGGGGCGAAATATTGTCGTATGAGCAAATCTACAAAGCGGGAGCGGACGAAAGCGAGCCCGCCGCGTATTATTATCCGCTGCAAGTCGAGCAGCAGCTGATCAATTATGCGAAGATCGGCGATTTCCAGCGGTCGAAGGAGACGCTCAGCGGCATCATCGAGCGGAATTTGAGCCGACCCGTCGTCTCCATCGCCATCGCGCGATGCTTGATGCTGGACCTGGTCAGCACGATGATGAAAACGGTCAGCGAAATCGGCGACGGGCAGGAGCATTTCCTGCAGCAAAACACGAAGCGCATCGAACGGCTCAGCGCCTGCGAGACGCTGCAGGAGATGCAGCTGCAAATGACTGCGCTGCTGCAGAACGTATGCGATTATACGTCCGCCAAGCGGCAGCAAAACATTCAGCAGTCGCGGCAGCAGGCAATCAGCGAGCTGTCCGAACGGATTACGGGGTTCATCCATGAGCATTACCGCGACCCGAACCTGAACATTACGATGATCGGGCATCATTTCGAGATGAAGCCGACCTACTTGTCCCGGCTGTTCAAAGACCATACGGGCGAAGGACTGCTCGATTTCATCAACAAGGTTCGGATCGACAAAGCGAAACAGCTGCTCGAAGGCGGCAAGAAGAGCATAACCGATGCCTCCGGTCTCGTAGGCTTCAACGACGTGAACGCCTTTATTCGTACCTTCAAAAAATACGAAGGCATTACGCCGGGCAAATACAAGGAATTGTTGGAAGAATAAGCCGCAGCGATGCGGCTTTTTCGCTTAAACTTGTCCCCTTTTTGGAGGTTTTGCCGACGCGAGTGGCGATATTGCATACGAATCTGCGGCATTTTGCCGACTCGATTGGATATAATTGCGATTTCATTTGGCGTAAGCGCTATCATATAATGAGGGCATGAGAAGCGTCTCATAGACATCCGGACAAACCGGACCAAAACAGGAGGTCATACCATATGAAACGGAGATCCAAGAAATTCGTCCCCGTCATGCTGGCAACCACGATGATGGGCGGCTTAATGGTAGCATGTACTTCAAAAGCGCCGGATGCGGCGGAAGGCAGCAAAACTCCGAACGGTTCGTCTACGCAGGGCACTGCGGTGACGTATCCGATGAAAAGCGATAAAACCTTAACGTACTGGGGCGATCTGACGAGCAACCTTCGCGGGGTCAAAGCTTCGCATGAGGAAACGCCGTTCTTCCAGGAATGGCAAAAGCAAACCGGCGTCAAAATCAAATTTACCGCACCCCCGGCCAACCAAGCCAAAGAAGCGCTCAACGTGATGCTGGCTTCGGGCGAGCTGCCGGATATGATTGAGTACGACTTCCTGTCGTTCCCCGGCGGGCCGGAAAAAGCGATCAAAGACGGTTATATATTGAAGCTGAACGACGTCATCGATAAATATGCGCCGAATTTGAAGAAATATTTGAAGGAGCACCCGGAAGTCGACAAAATGGTCAAAACGGACAACGGCAACTACTTCGCGTTCCCGTTCATTCGCGGTGACGAGGCGCTCATGGTGTTCCAAGGGCCGGTCGTGCGTAAAGACTGGCTTGACGAGCTCGGGCTTCAAGTGCCGACGACGATCGACGAATGGACTGCGATGCTCAAGGCGTTCAAGGAAAAGAAAGGCGCAACGGCTCCGTTCTCCGTTAACAGCGCACCTCGCGTATTCAACGATTTCAGCAGTGGCGCATTCAGCGGCGCGTTCGGCGTCATGCGCAACTTCTATCTGGAAGGCGGACAGATCAAGTTCGGTCCGGCGGAGAAAGGCTATAAAGACTTCCTCGGCTTGTTCCGCAGCTGGTACGCGGAAGGATTGCTCGATAAAAACATCGCGACCGTCGACAACAAGCAGTGGGATGCCAATATCTCGTCCGGCGCTACCGGCGCAACGGTCGGCAATGCCGGCGGCGGCATCGGCAAATGGCAGCCGCTGGTCGAAGCGAAAGATCCAAAGGCGAAGCTCGTCGCCGCTCCGTATCCGGTACTGAAAAAGGGCGACACGCCGAAATTCGGCCAACGCGATCAGCCGTTCTCGAACGGCGGGATGGTGGCCATTACAGCCAACTCGAAAAACGTGGAATTGGCGGCACGCCTGCTCGATTACGGCTACGGCGAAGCCGGACATATGCTGTTTAACTTCGGCACCGAAGGCGTCAGCTACAAAATGGAGAACGGCTATCCGAAATACACCGATCTCATCATGAAAAACCCGGATAAGCTGGCTCCGGCACAGGCGATGTCGACGTACTTCCGCGCCAACTATAACGGACCGTTCGTTCAAGACAAACGCTATATCGAGCAATACTTGGCGCTTCCAACGCAGCGCGACGCGGTGGGCGTGTGGCAAAAGACGGACATGGCCAAATACCAGCTGCCGCCGATCACCCCGACGCCGGAGGAAAGCTCCGAGTTCGCCAAAATCATGACGGACGTCAACACGCTGGTCGATGAAATGACCATCAAGATCATCCTCGGTACCGAGCCGCTCGACAGCTTCGAGAAATACCAGGAAAAAATGAAATCGCTCAAGCTGGACCGGGCGATCCAAATTCAAAAAGCCGCGCTGGACCGCTATAACAAACGGTAAATGAATGCCGGGAGGGCCTGACCGCCCTCCCTCCTGCTTAAGACATTGCATTTGTCAGCCTACGGAAGGAGGGGAACAGTTATGGCCAAGACAATGACGCTTGAAATGGAAGCGAAACATGCCGAGCAAGCGCGGAAAGCGACCTTCATGAAGCGATTCAAAAAAGACTTTCTGCTCAATAAATATTTGTACGTGATGATGCTCCCCGTCATCGCGTATTACGCTATCTTTCAATACGGGCCGATGTACGGAGCGATGATTGCGTTCAAAGACTATTCCCCGATGAAAGGGATTCTTGACAGCGATTGGGTCGGACTCAAACACTTTTACGATTTTTTCAGCAGCTATTATTTTTGGCGCATATTGAAAAACACGGTATTAATCAGTGCCTACTCGTTATGCTTTGAGTTTCCGATGCCGATCATTCTGGCGATTCTGATTAACGAAGTGCGGAATCAGGCGTTCAAACGGTTTGTGCAAACCGTGACGTACATGCCATACTTCATCTCGCTGATTGTCATCTGCGGGATGATCAAGGATTTTACGAACAGCGGCGGTGTCATCAATACGCTGCTCACTCACTTCGGCGGCGACGGACTCGCACTGCTGCAAAAGCCCGAGCTGTTCCGTCCGATCTATATTCTTTCTGAAATTTGGCAAAAAATCGGCTGGGAGTCGATTATTTATATCGCCGCGCTCATGAGCATCGACCAGGAGCAGTACGAAGCGGCCCGTATGGACGGTGCAAGCCGGTGGAAGCAAATCACCAACATTACCTTGCCCGGCATTTTGCCGACCATCGCGATCATGTTCATCCTGCGGATGGGCAACCTGCTGAACGTCGGCTTTGAGAAAATTATTTTGCTCTACAATCCGGGCACATACGATACGGCCGATGTCATTAACTCGTTCGTCTATCGGAAAGGTCTGCTCGAGTTCGGCTGGAGCTACAGCACCGCCGTCGGCATCTTCAACTCCGTGATCAATCTGATGCTGCTCATTCTCGCCAACCGCATCAGCCGCAAAGTGAGCGAGAGCAGTTTGTGGTAAAAGGAAAGGCATTGCGAAGCAATGCCCTGCTTATGCTTTCGATGCTGGCATTGCTGCGCAATGCCCTGAGGAGGGGATCCCCATGCACAAGAACGCCGGATTGGCCGATAAAACGTTCGATGTCGTGATTCATACCGTCTTGCTTGCTCTTGTCGTCATTACACTGTATCCGCTGCTGTACGTTACCTTCGCTTCGATCAGCGACGCCTCGCAGTTGATCAGTCACACGGGCTTTCTATGGAAGCCGCTCGGACTGAGCTTCTCCGCGTACGAGAGCGTATTTAAAAATCCGAGCATTCTGACGGGCTACCGCAACACGCTGTTCATTCTCGTCTTCGGCGTAGCCATCAACCTGTTTCTCACGGCGCTCGGCGCGTACGTGCTGTCGCGCAAAAACGTGATGTGGAACAAAGCATTTATTTTCATTATTGTGTTCACGATGTTTTTCCACGGCGGCCTCATCCCGCTGTACCTCGTCGTCAAGGGCGTCGGACTCATCGACTCGCTGTGGGCGACGATCATCCCATTTTCCATCAGTACGTTTAACTTGATCATTATGCGCACGGCGTTCATGGCGATTCCGGAAAGCCTGGAGGAATCGGCCAAAATCGACGGCGCAAACCATTTCACGATTTTGTTCAAAATCATTTTGCCATTGTCCATGCCGGTCATCGCGGTTATGATTTTGTACTATGCGGTGGAAAAGTGGAACGGCTGGTTTTATGCCTCGATCTTCCTGAAAGACCGTGACTTGTTCCCGCTGCAGGTGATTTTGCGCGAAATCTTGATTTCCAATTCCACGGACAGCATGTCCCAGGGCGCGAGCGCGGGCGACCAGTTCCAAATCGGGGAAACGATCAAATATGCGACCATTATGGTAGCTACGGTCCCGATCCTGCTCGTGTATCCGTTCGTGCAAAAATATTTCGTCAAAGGCGTCATGATCGGCGCGCTGAAAGGTTAAAAGATCAAGGTCCGTTCCCATACCGAACAATGAAACTGCATTCTGCCTGATAGGACTTTCTATCCAGCGGATGCAGTTCTTTTTTCATATTATATATGTAAAGTTTCGCTAATGTTTTTATCAAAAAGTGTCGATATATGTCATACTGCACTCGAGGGGGAACTTACACTAATGGCATGGTATCGAAATCTCAATCTTTCCATCAAGCTCGTGACGACGGTCGGACTTGTCCTGATCGCTGCCTTCGGCACACTGATCGGCCTGAGCTTGAAGCAGCTTCATTCGGTCAGCTTAAGCAAGGGAGAGCTCGAAGCGAATCAAGTCGGCCAAAACTTTACGCAATCGTTCAAGAACGATCTGATCAGCGCGCAATCCACGCTCCAATTACTTTCCATAACTTTGCTGGATGCGAAAGAGCAAAAAAAGTTATCGCGGGACGACGTCGTCCGGATCCTCGCCGATAATTTGGACAAGCAAAAAAACATTTTGGCAATGTATACGCTGTGGGAACCGAACGCGTTCGACGGCAACGATAAAGCCAACGTAAACAAAGCTCCGTATGAAGACGAAACCGGACGTTTCGTTCCTTATATCGCTCGCAGCGAAGGCAAAATCATCATGGAATCCAGTAAAGATTACGACAAAACCGGCGCTGGGGATTATTATCTTCTTCCCAAGAAAAGCAAAAACTTGACGCTGCTTGAGCCTTATGAATACGCCGTTGCCGGCAAGAAGACGCTGATCACTTCGGTCGTTCTGCCGATTCTGGATCCTTCCGGCGCGTTCCTCGGCATTGTCGGCATCGACTTCTCGCTGACTGAGCTGCAGAAAAAAGCGCTCGACATCGACTCCACTTCGGGGTACGTTTCCATCGTGTCGTCCCAGGGTACCTATATCGCGAACGGCCACTCTCCGGAGCTAGTCTCGAAACCCTACACGGACAGCCCGGAAAAAAAACAAATATGGAACGGCATTCAATACGGGAGAATGTCCCACTACTCTCACGAGCCCGATGGCAGCCGTTCCCTGCGCATGTTCTCGCCGATTCTGCTTAAAGGCAGCACCGAAATCTGGTATTCGGAAACGGTCGTTCCGGAGGATATCGTACTCCGTACATACAAGGAAAGCATGCTCGCGTCCGTGGTTATTTCGATCGGCGCCTTCTTGGCGATCGGGGTTCTGATCGCACTGGTCATCCGTTATATGATTTTGCGCCAGATCAAGGCAATGGTTCGTATGATGCAGCAGCTGGCCGAAGGCAATTTCACGCAAACGATGACGGTCACGAGCGAAGACGAATTCGGACGGATGGCGCAGCACTTCAATGCCATGATCGACAAGCAGCGCCGCATGCTCCGGCATGTCACGGATTTGTCCATGTCCGTCGGCGCGACCTCCGAGGAGCTGACGGCAAGCTCCGAGCAAACGAGCCGCGCTTCGGAGACAATCGCGCAATCCATCCAAGAGGTTGCTGCTGGAGCGGAGACGCAAAATCATCATGTGGCGGAAGCGACAAAAGCGATGACAGACATGTCCCTGGGCATCCAGCGCATCGCCGAGTCTTCCATGGCCGTATCCGAATCGGCCGGCGATGCGGCGAAGCAGTCGGAGCAGGGCAATGCGTCCATCCAGGAAGCAGTGAAACAGATGGAGGTCGTCCGTTCCACCGTACGCCATTCGGAGGCGACCATCCGCCGTCTCGAGGAGCGGTCCGCGGAGATCGGAGGCATTGTCGGCATCATTACAGGCATCAGCACGCAGACGAATTTGCTTGCGCTCAACGCAGCCATCGAGGCCGCCCGCGTCGGCGAGCACGGTCGCGGGTTCGCCGTCGTCGCGTCGGAGGTACGCAAGCTGGCCGAGCAGACAACAGCAGCCGCGGAGCAAATCGGCGATCTCATTCAAGAGATCCGGACCGATACGGCACAGGCGATGGAAGCGATGGGACAAGGCACAGCCGAGGTGGAAAAAGGCGTCGAGCGCGTCTCCGCAAGCGGCGAGCTGTTCGCTTCCATTATGGCGGAAATTCAATCCGTGAACATGCAAATTCAAGAAGTATCGGCCGCGGCGGAACAAATGTCCGCCAGCTCGCAGCAGGTAACCGCAACCGTGGAGCAAGTGGCGCATATCGCCGGCGAAGCTTCGGCGAACTCGCAGAGCGTCGCCGCTTCGTCCGAGGAGCAGCTAGCGACGATGGAGGAAATATCGTCGGCTGCAGCATCGCTCAGCTCGATGGTGCAGGAGCTGCTCGACCAGCTGTCCAAATTCAAGCTGTAGCATATAAGGTATACCATACAAACACCGGTGAGGGCTGCATAAACGCCCACATCGGTGTTTTGCTGTATTCGAAGCTATGGCGCGGAAGGCAGGGCTACAAGCGCGCAGCGCCAGCAATGGAACCGCCGGCCTGCGGGATCATTCATTGCTACAGCTCCGGCGGACGCGACCAGCCTGTGTTACGCCTTCTCGGCTCCACGAAACGGTCGGTCTGTTCAGCCCCGGGATTCCTATGGGCGAACTTCCGCAGCCGGCGTCTAGCGGCGCGCGGCTTGAGCGGTCCAGAGCTCCCGGTACAGACCCGGCTGCGCCAGCAGCTCGTCATGGGCGCCGCGCTGCGCAATTAGGCCCTCGTCCAGCACGAGCACAAGGTCCGACCGCCGCGCGACGTCAAGGCGATGGGTGATAAAGATTACAATCATGTCATTCCGCTCTGCAAGCAGTCCTTCCAACAGCCTTCGCTCCGTTCGCTGATCCAGCGCGGAAGTCGCTTCGTCCAACAGAAGCACAGACGGCCTTCGCAGCAGCGCCCGCGCAATGCTGATTCGTTGACGCTCGCCGCCGGAAACCGCATATCCCCGCTCCCCTACCTGCGTGTAAATACCGTCCGGGAGATGTGCCACCCACTCGCTCAACTGCGCAATGCGGACCGCCGCCTCCACGTCCTCCATAGACGCCTCCAACCCGAATGCGATATTATCGAGAATCGTCCCGCTGCGCAGCATCACCTCCTGCGTCACGCACAGCACATGCCCGCGCAGCCAGCCGCGGTCAACTTGGCCTAGCGGCACTCCGCTTATGCGAATATGGCCCGCATCCGGTTCTCTCAGTCCCAGCAGCAGATCGACAAGCGTCGATTTGCCCGATCCGCGATAACCGACGACAGATACAACCGATCCCGACGGGACGCAGAAGCGGATATCGCGAAGCACGCTCCGGGCTTCATAGCGGAACGACAAGCCGTCCGCCTCCAATGTCACCGGCTCCGCGGGGACGATTCCACGGCCCTCCTCGTTAACGGCAAAAGCAACGTCGGTTACCCGGTTGACCGAAGGGATGATCTTCACGATCGACAGCAGCAGCTCGATCAGCTGCATGCCGAACGGCCGCAGCCAGTTGTATACGGCGACAAAGGCGACAAGGGCGCCGATGGTCATGCTCTGCTGGAGCACGAACCATCCTCCAGCCGTATACATCAGCACGAGAAAGCAAGCGTTCAGCGTTCCGTTCAACAGCCGGACCTTATGGTCCAGTACGATCCCTCGCTTCGTCTGTTCCCACTCCTGCCGAAGGCCGCGGCGGACGGTGTCAAGGGCAGCCGTTTCTTTGCCGCTCGCTTTGATAAAAGCCGCGGCGGATACGATTTCCCGCACGGTCTCGGCGACGCGCGAGTTGCGCTCCGCCGTCTCCTCCGCCCGGCGCTTGACATGCCGCCCGAGCACTGCCATCAGGGCGGTTTGTCCCGCCCACAGCAGCAGCACAAAGGCCGCGAGCCCCCCATGAAGCGTGAGCAAAATCGCCGCGCCGACGACAAGCGTCACGATATGAAACAGCGTGAACCCGACTTGTCCGTTCACCTTGTCGGAGATAAAACGGGTGTCGTCCAGCATCCGCGTCATCAAATCGCCGGCCCGCTGCCGCGACTGCCAATCCCACGATTGATGCTGGACACCGTTATACAGAGCAGCCCGCCCGCGGCCCGCCAATTGCTCCATAAACCGCCCCCAGTGAACCTCCAAAATAATCATCAAGCTTCCCGTTATCGGTGCGGCCACCATACAAATGGAGACGATCACGAGCAAACTCCAGCTGCGCTCGGGCAATACAGTCTCCAAAATGTACTTGGACATAAACGGCGGCACCATGTAGAGCAAGCTGCCCACGATATTCTTCATCGCGATGAGTACGAAATTCAGCCAATAAGGCAGCAATTGCCGCTTGGCATACGATGTTACAGCCTTTCGATTACCGGCTGCCGAGGGCAATTCGCCGTTCACTGCGTTCCTCTCCTTCCCGAATTCCATATTCCGTGCTTTCCGGAGACCGTTCAAGCTCTTCGTGCCACATGCGCGCATACAATCCTTGAAGCGCCAGCAGCTCCCCGTGCGTGCCTTCCTCCACCAACCGCCCTTTGTCGATCACCGCAATGCGATCGGCCAAGGCGGCCCCTTTCAAACGATGGGTCACGTTAATTCTCGTGATCCCCGCGGCCCGGGCGGCCAGCGCGGCATACACCGCATTCTCGCTCGTCTGGTCCAGCGACGAAGTCGCCTCATCCAACAGCAAAATGTCCGGCTGCTTCAGCATCGTGCGCACGAGCCCGACAAGCTGCCGCTGCCCCCCGGACAGCGCTTCTCCGTTCGCGCCGATCTCGGTCTCGTAACCAAGCGGCAGCGAGGCCACAATATCCTGCGCTGCAAAGGCGTTCAACCACGAAGCCGCATGCTGCCGGTCCGCTTCCGCCAAGTACGTCAAGTTATGCAGCAGCGTGCCGCGGAACAGCACGGCTTCCTGCATCACGTAGCCGATCCGGCCGCGCACATGCGTCGCATCCAGCTGACGCAGCGGGTAATCGCCGATGCGAATCTCCCCTTCCGCCGGCTCCTGCAGGCGAAGCAGCAGCTTGAGCAGCGTGCTTTTCCCCGCGCCGCTCGGCCCGACGATCGCCACATGCTCCCCCGGCTGCACCGTCAAACGTATGTCGTGCAGCAGATCGCCTTGGTCTCCCGCTACCGTAACGCCGTCAAACACAATCGGCAGCCCGCGGACATGCTCCGGACGCAGCAGTCCGTCCTGCCTTCCCGGCTCCACCGGCAAGCGCAGGTAATCCATAATGCCATGGATCCGCGCCTTGATATCGGTAAAGCCGGCATACAGCCCGAAGAATGAACGCACCGGCGCGTTAACGGCAGGAATATAGGCCAGAATCGTGACCAGTTGCCCGATGGACGCTTCCCCGTTCATCATCTGCCACCCGGCAAACAGGAACACGAGAACGGGAGCCAAGGAATCCGGTATGCGGGGGAACGTCCGGTACACGCTGTCGACGATTCCCTCCTGAACCTTCATGGCGGCCCACTGCTCCTGCTCCTGCGACACGTCCGCAAATTCCTTCCGCTCCGTACCGTACAGTTTGATTTGCTTCATTGTCTCCAGCTTTTCCAGCACGCTTTGCCGGATGCGGGAATCATGCTGCGCCAGATGCTTGCGCACAAGCCCTCGCCTTCGCCCGTACCCATGCACGGGGATAAACAATATGATATACGCCGCCAACAGAACGACTGCAAGCACCCCGTTCCATCGGGAGATGACGGCGACCGCCATGCACGCAAGCAGCAGCTCTTGCACGAAGCTTGGCAGTGTCGCCAGCCCGAACTGCTGAATCACCTTCGTATCCTTCGTACATCGCTGCAGCAGCTCCCCCCGCGCCGTCTTCGTCATGAAGTCGGACGAAGTTCTCATGACCGCGGCTAACGTTTCCTCCGTAAGGGCGTAGGAAAGATGAATCATCGTCTTCGACGACACGTACACCCTCGCCGCGATGCATAGTTCGCTCAGGAGCATCACGCCCAGCAGCAGCAGAGCGGTCAGCTCCATGCCTTCTCCGCCTCGAAGCATAACAGCATCCATTAACCGGCCGATCAGCAGCGGAGCCGCCGCTCCGCACAAGGAAGCCGTTACAGTCAGTAAGGCGACGACCAAAAGCGCGCCCCGCGAACGAGCCAATTGTTTCGCAAAAAATAACAGCCACTCCGGCATTCACCCCTGCCCCTTTCCACCATTTGTAAGTAGACCTACTGTAACAGCCGTGCTTTCCGAAGGTCAAACCGCAAAAACAAATGTTCGTGTCTACGCTTCTCCCGTCTTGAAAAGGGCCGTCGGCTTTTTCTGAAAATGAAAGCTTGACCATGCTCCGTTATTCGCCCTTTTCCATAAAAGTGAAGCATGACGCCGGCAAAAAATGAACTGCCGTTCTTACCAAAACACTGACATACAGCTGTCAGCGAAAGAGCTCTATAGTAGTGCCATAAGTAAGAAACCATAAGACAAGAACAAGAAGGAGCGGTTTTACGAATGGGAACAAAAACAAATAACGGGCCGATCGGCTACATCCTCGCCGGCTTGCTGCTCGCGATTCTCATGGCGTCGATGGACAACACGATCGTCGCGACAGCGATGGGCACGATCGTAGGCAAGCTCGGCGGCTTCGACAAATTCATCTGGGTTACCTCCGCTTACATGATCGCCAGCATGGCCGGCATGCCGATCTTCGGGAAGCTATCCGACATGTACGGCAGGAAGCGGTTCTTTCTCTTCGGCATGATCGTCTTCCTGCTCGGCTCGATCCTGTGCGGAACGGCGCAAAGCATCGTACAGCTCAGCTTGTACCGCGCGATTCAAGGCATCGGCGGCGGCGCACTCGTGCCGATTGCATTCACGATCATTTACGACGTCGTCCCGCCGGAGCAGCGCGGCAAAACGATGGGATTGTTCGGGGCCACCTTCGGCTTGTCCAGCATTTTCGGACCGCTGCTCGGCTCCTACATTACGGACTATATCGATTGGCGGTGGATCTTTTACATCAACCTGCCGATCGGCCTGCTGTCTCTCCTGTTCATCCTGCTTCACTATAAGCCGTCCGTCGGCCAGTCCAGTCAAAAAATCGATTGGATCGGGGCGGTCACCCTTGTCGGCGCAACCCTCTGCCTGATGTTCGGGCTGGAGCTGGGCGGCCACACCTTTGCTTGGAGCTCCCCGCAAATCGCAGGCTTGTTTGCCGGGTTCGCCATCCTACTGCTCGCCTTCCTTTGGGCGGAAGCCCGGGCGAAAGAGCCGATCGTCTCGTACCGCATGTTCCGCAACCGTCTGTTCCGGGCGAGCGCGCTGATCGGCTTGTTTTACGGAATCGCCTTTATTGTGGCGACGGTGTACATCCCGATCTTCGTGCAGGGCGTCATGGGCGGTACAGCCACAAGCTCCGGCCTGCTGCTGCTGCCGATGATGCTCGGCGTCGTCGCCTCCAGCCAAATGGGCGCAATGCTGTGCACCAAACACGGCTATCGCAGCGTCATGCTCATCTTCGGCTTTATTTTCCTGCTCGGCATCGGTTTGCTTGGCACCTTGACGGCCTCCACGCCGAAATGGCTCGTCACCCTCTACATGATCGTCACGGGACTCGGCATAGGCGCCTCGTTCTCCGTCCTGAGCATGGCGGCCATTCAACATTTGAGCCCGATGCAGCGCGGGTCGGCGAATGCAACGATCAGCTTCGTCCGCGAGCTGGGGATGGCCATTGGCATTACAGTGTACGGCATTGTGCAGCGGAACCATTTTGCCTCAGGGTTAGCCGACGCGCTGAGCAGCAGCGGGCAGCCGGCCGGCGGTGTCTCGAGCGACCCGCGCGTCCTGCTTTCGCCCGAAGGCCGAGCCGCCATCCCTTCACCGCTGCTGGAGAAAATAACCGGTGTACTGTCCGGATCGATCAGCTACACCTTTCTATGGGCGCTCATTCCGACCGTGCTCGTGATCTGTTTCATGCTGATGCTCACCAATGACAAGATGACGGAGGAACAGTCGGCAGCGCCATCGGCCGCCTAGCGGTATAGCCGACGCACGTCCTGCGTAATCCGAAGGCTTCCCTGGCAGCGATTGGCCGGGGGAGTTTTTTCATGTGGATCTATGGGCGGAATGGCATATTTTTCGCGAAACCGCCGCCGTGCAGGACGATCTATGGTACACTATCGTTTAGATGAGAGACGCTTCCGATGAAGGAAGCCGAACTAACGGCAATACGGCAAGGAGAGACAATGATGAAGCTTGTATCGTGGAATGTAAACGGCCTGAGGGCTTGTATCAATAAAGGCTTTTCCGACTATTTCAAGGAAGCGGATGCGGATATTTTTTGCCTGCAGGAGACAAAGCTGCAGGAAGGACAGCTCGAGTGGGAACAGGACGAGGCATACGATACGTACTGGAACTACGCGGAGAAGAAAGGGTATTCGGGGACGGCGGTTTTTACGAGGATCAAGCCGCTTTCCGTCCGATACGGCCTGGAAGCGGATGACGAGCCCGAAGGCCGCATCCTTACGCTGGAGTTTGAAGGCTTCTATCTCGTCAACGTGTATACGCCGAACGCGCGTCGGGATTTATCCCGGCTGCCGTTCCGGCTGGAATGGGAAGAGCGGTTCCGCAGCTATCTCCTGGAGCTGGACAGCCGCAAGCCGGTTATCGTCTGCGGCGACTTGAACGTGGCCCATCAGGAAATCGACCTCAAGAACCCGAAATCGAACCGCAACAACTCCGGCTTTACCGAGGAAGAACGGGAGAAGATGACCCTGCTGCTGGAAGCAGGCTTCACCGATACGTTCCGCCATATGTACCCCGAGCGGACGGATGCCTATACTTGGTGGTCTTATATGCCGAAGGTTAGAGAGCGGAATATTGGCTGGCGCATCGACTATTTTCTCGTGTCTACACGGCTGAATCCGCTGTTGATCGACGCCCGGATCGACTCGGAGATTACAGGCAGCGACCACTGCCCTGTCATCTTGCTGCTCGAGGATTGGACCGAAACGGTAGACGTTGACGCTGCCGGCGAAGATGAAGATGCGGGGAGCATCACGAAGGCCGAGAATCCCGATTGAGATTCCCGGCCCTCGTGCGCCGTGCGCCGGACTGGTGAAACAGCCTCTTGTCGTAAAAGGCTGTTTCACCGAGCCGACGGATATTCGCTATGATTACCGTTACCAGCCGAAATCCAACGTTTTCCCGGTTTCCACGTAAGACTTGATATTGCTTAAAATCATCGGCCAGCCATCCTTCGTATTCTCATACGAAGGATGGCCCTCCGGCCAGCGGTCGTTCACGAGCGTAAGCTTCGTGCTGCCGCCCACGACCTCCAGCGTAAGCGTCACCCGCGTTTCCAGCTCGGCATGATTCTCGCGGTAAGACGGCCCCGGATGTTCCGTATAGCTCATGAGCCGGTACGGCTCGAAGGTGAGAATCGTGCCATAGACATGCACCGTCTCGTCTCCGTCGTTGCCCGGCCCAACGTACTTGTAAGGCGCGCCGACTTCAAAGGTCGATTCGAGCGTCGATCCGAAAAAGATCGCTCTCGTTCCTTCCGGCGATACGAGCGCATGCCATACGTCCTCCGGCTTCGCTCCAATATACGTAACATAGTTGAGATCCATCATCATGTCCTCCATTCGATAAGCTTTCCGCGTTATTTAGTTTCATTTATTTCCAATAGCTAGCCCCATTATAAATAAAATCGATTCACAAGTATTGTAAAAACGCGACAACTTGATTCGGGGAGGTGTGTTCATGAAACCAAGCGCGAAGCAATCCGACAGAGGCATCCTGAAGGCGGAAGCGGGCAAGCAAAATTTCTCCCTTGCGCGCTATGAGCCTACCCAGACGCTGGCCCAACTGGTTGAGTATTACTGGGTCGTGCAGTGGGACTTAAGAGGACAAGCCCCCTATCGCCAGGTCGTATTATCTTATCCGAGCGTCCATATGGCGTTCGAGAAAGAGCATCACGGCATGTTTGCAGGCGTGTACGGCGTGCCGTCAGAGCCCTACACCCGCCACCTGCAAGAAACCGGCGTCGTCGTAGGCGTCAAATTTCAGCCTGGGGGCTTTTATCCTTTCTGGAAACAGCCGATCTCCTCCATCACCGGGCGAATCTTAAGCGTCGGTGATATATTCGGTGAAGACGGGACGGCGCTGCAGCATGAGATCTTTGAACTGGACGATGCGGAGAAAGGGGTTCAGCTCGTTGAACGGTTTCTGCTCGAAAGGCTCCCGGCGCCAGATGACAACGTCGCGCTGCTGAACCGGATCGTGCAAACCGTGATCGACAACCGGGAAATTACGAAGGTGGAAGACGTTGTATCACTGCTTGGCATCAACAAACGAACGCTGCAGCGGCTGTTCAGCCGTTACGTCGGCGTCAGCCCGAAATGGGTCATTAAACGCTACCGTCTCCAGGAAGCGGCAGAGCTGATCGAAAAAGGCGAGTTAGCCGATTGGTCCGCCTTGTCGCAGCAGCTGGGATACTACGATCAGGCGCATTTTATTAAAGACTTTAAGGCGATAGTCGGCCGAGCGCCGATGGAATACGTGAAGGACGCCGGGGGCGCGGGGCAGCAGCGGTAGCGCATGTCCCCCTTCGGCCGTTGCGACTGCGAGGCGCCAGGAGCTGCTTCATTCCTCAGGCGAAGCTCGTGACCTCGAACATGATTCCGCCCAGCGCGGTAAAATACAGCGTGTAACCGCCCCGAATTTCCCTCGGCCTATGGTCTACCGCAACGTCGGCCGCCACAAGCCGATCGCAGAACCGGTCAACCTCTTCCCTCGTGTCCACGTAAAACCCGACATGGAAGTCTTGCGGGTACGCCGCAACCGCATCGCCGTTCGTCCGCGGCCCGCTTAACACGAGCGTGAACCCGTGACCGTCGTTCATGACGGCGATCGCCTCCCCCTTCTGCTCCACTAATCGGAAGTCGAATATGTCTCGAAAAAAATCGCGCGCTTCGATGATATTCGAGACGCATAAGTTCAAATGATTTAGCCGCAAAATTCGTCACACTCCATTTTCTTGAAATTAATCTAATACAATTAGATTAATTCACTGTGGCATCATTGTCAATGAAAACAGAGTGAGTTTCGAATGCTGCATTATCGCGGGGCTTAGGCAAGCTCCAGTACGCTCCAGATCATCTCCCTAATTTCCGGCAGCCGTTTCTCTTCGAACTGCGGGTGGTCCTTGAACCATTTCACATTCAGCGGCGAAGGATGCGGCAGTACGATCGCGGGTTTTTGGTGCAGCGTACTGTTTTTGAACACCAAATCTTCAAACCGATCCTGCGGAAACAAAAACTGGGCAGCCTTCGCCCCGATAATCACAAACAATCGATTGTTTACCATTTCCAATTCTTTCACGAGCCACTTTTTAGCGCAGCTTAATGGGGGAGAATTGTCGCCGCCCCTTGCGTTTTTGCCGGGAAAACAATGCGATAACGCGGTAATATAAAAGTTGTCTTCGTCGTAAAAGACGTCGTCCGTGATGTTATACCATTTATACTTCAGCTTCGCTCCAGTCTGGTCGTTGAACGGCTTCTTCGTGAGATGCACGTTATGGGAAGGCGCCTGACTTATTTGAAAAATTTTGGACTGTTCCTTCCCATGGAAAATCGGAGTTGGTGTAAACCCGAACTTCGCTTTGCACGCCTCGCACGCAACGATTTGTTCTTTCAATTCTTCGAACGTCATGGCACATCTCCTGCTTCAGCCTGGGAATGAATACATTTGACCCGTACGATTATTTCGAATACACGTTGAATTTTCGTATACTTGCTGTTAACGTTGCTTTGCGCATTCCTTCCACCCACCAAATCTTATGGTCTCAACTTTCGCATCTAATAAATCAGCCTAAGTCCGTGTGCGTACTGGATTTGTGATCGATAAGATACCTTGATTGAAAAATAGAAAAACACCGCTTCCTTTGGTAAAGTGAGAGTGTCGA
>NZ_CAJVAS010000047.1 GCF_910593845.1 Paenibacillus solanacearum
GCGTGATTTGTAGTGTGCTGATATCTCTGTATCTCTAGAATACAAGAGAACCGCTCAAGGCGAACGGATTTCATTCCGTTTTGTGCCTTGAGCGAAGCGAAAGGAATGGAAATAATCATGATGAATCAATGGGTTATGCGGTGCGCCCGCGCCGCGCTGCTCGTCGCTTTAAGCATCGGACCGGTGCTGCCGCCGAACGCCGCAACCGCTGCCGGAGTTTTCAGCGCCGGTTCGCTCGCAGATGGCGACGGCAGCTTGTTCGAGCTGGGAGATGTAATGCTCCTGCCTTCGCAAGCAGGCCATGTCGTCACGTTTACTTTGACGGTAACGAATAACGGCAGTTCCGATCTTTCCTTGGATTACTGGATGAGACTAAGAACCGCATCCGGCATCGCGTATAACGTTGCGCTTCTGCCTTCCGGTCAAGGGGGTAATCAAGCGGCCCCCCATGCTTCAAAACGCTACACGTATTACGCCAAAGTGGATGGCGAAGTCAACGTGAAAGACCTGGCACTGGAGTTCTACGCGCTTGACTTCAGCCAGCCGGGCTATGAACGCCGCATAGGACAAATCTCGGTGCCGCCGGACTATGCGGCCGTCACTCCCGCGGGTGAGGCTGCCGAGGTTCGCATCGGCGGGACCCGCTTTCAAGCGAAAATAAACCGGTTTGCCAGAAGCAAAAGCGAAAAGGCCTACTCTCCCTTTATTACGTTAGAGATCAAGAATCACGGGAACACGTTACTGCCGATGCCGCAATGCGAATACTTCATTCGTACGCCGGAAGGCCGGATGTACCCGCTAGAGACGAAGAACGGAAAGAGCGGCGGAATCAATCCGAACGAATCGGGAACGCTGCAGTTGACCGGATCTGTCCCTTCGTCGGTCCCGCCGGATGGATGGGAACTGCTCATGGCACAGCCCGTGCCTGAGCAGGATTTCAGCATGCTCGTCGGCGATCTTCGGCTTCCTTCGGTAGTATCGAACGACAACGGGAAGTTGGGGCAGGAATATTCGTTTGTCGGCAAATCCGGCGTTTATACAGCCCAACTGGTGGGAATCAACCGTCTTCCGTGGGAGGATCAGGACGTCCTGAGCGCTACCGTCAAATTATCGAATCAAGGGAACGAATTACTGCCTCTTCCTGAACTGGACGCTTACTTTGTGCTCGACCAATCGATTAAAATAGATGCCCGGCTGATGCAACGGGATCAAGTCATCAGCCTTGATGCCGGTGGTGAGGTGAGCGTTCAGATCATCGGCAAAATTCCGTACGCCTTCCATTACGGACAAATAAAGCTGGTATTGCAGGAGAAAGAAAGCGATTCGCTAACGAACGACGTACTGGAGCTCTGGGCGCCATCCGATCCGTCCGCTATTCCTTCCGTAGGCGCCGGCTCGACTTACATGCGCGATACGATCGGACACCGGTCCCGCTATGCCGTTCACTCGGTCAACACGTACAAGGGAGCTTCGGGCGATCTCTTTTCGGCGGAATTCGAGGTCGACAACTTGGAGAAAAGAGCGGTAGAACTTCCCCCTTTCGCCGCGCGTTTCCTTGCGGGCGACGGCTCGGTTTTCCCGGCGCAAGTGTCCCGCATTCCGGGCAGCCTCGCACCGAACGGCAAAGCGCGCTACCACGTATGGAGCATGCTGCCCAAAGGATTCCCGGTAGATCGAATGCAATTAATTGTCGGCGAAGTCGTAGCGTCAATTGGCGATGAACCGCAGACGGAAAATCCGCCATACGCCTATATGAACGCCGTTTCATTTGCGCTGCCGGCCGAGAATCACGAAGTGAACCCTTCCCTGAAGCAGATCGGGCTATTCCCCTATGTTCTATCGCTCGGCAACATCGGCACGTCGATCAATTCGGGCAAATTGTATTTGAAATTCGATTATGAGCTTGCCAAAATCAGCCAAGCCGCATCGAATACGGAAGGACATAAGCTGGTTCTTGCATTCGAGGATTCCACAGGGAATCTGTCTTTTGAAAAGAAATATCCTCTTTCCGAAATGGAACCCCGGACCGGCAATCAGCAGCCCGAAGCAGGCGACAACACGCTGAAGCTTGGAACAAAACGGTCGTTTACGATCACCGTCGATGAAGAGGAGCTCATTTTCAAAGCACAGTTTTTAGAGCAATACCGCCTGAGCATTTACGACGAATTCCAAGGACAGCGCAAGCTGCTCGCCGAGCAAAGCCTGGACTGGTTCACCGTCACTAAATAACCGCGCCATATCGACAATAAAATACAACATTATTGTGAACAACCTAACATTTGCGCCTCTCTCTGCCGATATATAGTTAGATGCAGACGAACCTAGAAGTTCAGAGAGAAGGAGATGGAAACATGCGGTTTCAAAAAAGCAAAAGGCTAATCGCATTTTTGATGGTTTTTGCCATTTGCCTTTGCAGCTTTAGCGGGACGACCGCTTTCGCAGCTACCGAAATATCCAGCCTGGTATTGAACAAAAACGAAGTTTCGCTTGAAGTCGGCGAAACGTTTCTGTTGACGGCGACAGCCATCTATACCAACGGATCGACGGAGAACGTAACGGTGAAGACGGACTGGAACTCAGGCGCTCCCAATACCGCTTCGGTATATGCGGGCAGCATCACCGCGAAACAGGAAGGCACCGCCGTCATTACGGCGACTTATATGGAGAAGATGGTTGTTGTCAATGTGAAAGTATCCAAACGCGTGCGTTCGCTTATCAAAGACGTGCAAACGATCGATCTGCGTAAAGGCGCGTCGCAGCAAATCGGCCTTACCGCTTATTACGATGACGGCACGAACGAAGGCGTGACGACCAAAGCCGAATGGAACATCGACAACGGCTCGGTCGCAACCGTCGTGAACGGCCTTGTAACCGGCCAAAGCTCCGGCACGGCAACGGTCACCGCCAAATACAACAATCAAACGGTGTCCATCCCGGTCAATATCGAGATCGTCAAACGGGTCGATCCGAATCTGTCCGAAGTTTCTCTGCTGCTGAAGGACGATGTCACGATTAAGCTGACGGCGACGTATCCGGACGGCAGCACGAAAGACGTGACCGAGCTGGCGGATTGGGATTCGGAGAACCCGGACGTCGCCGACGTCATCAAAGGGAAAATTACGGGATACGGCCCGGGGCAGACGAAGATCATCGCCACCTACGGCACCAAATCGACGGCGATCAAGGTTGACGTCGACAATGCCGTCAAGCTCGGACTCGACAAGCAGACGGTGATGATGAAGAAAAATGCGAGCGAGCAGTTGACGCTCACCGCAACGTACCCGGACGGCAGCACGGATAACATTACTGCCCGTGCCGAATGGACTTCCAGCAATGAAGATGTGCTGAGCGTCGTCAAAGGGAAGCTGTTCGCGAGCGCGGCCGGAGAAGCGACGGTGACGGCGAGCTACGGCGGCAAAAGCGTGACCGCGGTCATCGATGTCGACGTCCCGAGAAGACTGCTCGCCAGTCAAGACAGCTTATACGTGCAATCTGGACAAGATCAGCAGCTGACACTGACGGCGGTATACGCGGACAATTCCACGAGCGACGTAACCACCGACGCCAAATGGTCGTCCGATAACGAGGACGTCGCTACCGTATCCAAGGGCAACGTCGTGCCGCGCAAGGCGGGCGAAGCGACGATCAAAGCCGTGTACGGCGATAAAAGCGTGACGATCAAAGTATCCGTCGACATTCCGAACATTCTTGTACCGAACAAAAAAACGGTCAGCTTTCAAATGGGCAGTTACGAGCAAATGGTATTAAAGGCACTGTATACGGACGGCCGCGAAGTCGACGTGACCAGCAAGGCTGAATGGACGAGCAGCGCGCCGGCCGTTGCCGAAGTACGTAACGGGTTGATTACCGGCGTCGGCACGGGCGTCGCGACGGTGACGGCGAAATTCGGCACCCGCACAACGGTCGTGCAAGTGTCCGTCGGCGTGCTGAAAAGCTTGACGACCACCAGCGACACCCAGTTCTCCATGGCCAAAGGTTCTTCGAAAACGATCGACTTGACGGCTACCTATACCGACGGCACGGTGAACCAGGTCGCAAGCGAGGCGACATGGACAAGCTCCAACGCGAGCGCCGTTTCGGTAGATGCCGGCGTCGTGAAAGCCATCGCTTCCGGGGACGCGGTCATTACCGCTTCGTTTGAAACCAAGACGATTACGTTGAACATTTCGGTTGATATGGCCGATAGCTTAACCGCTTCGCCTGCATTCCTGTCGTTTGATCTTGGGGAGAGCAGAGCGATCACTTTGACCGCGAAAAATAAAAGCGGCGAAGAAAAGAACGTGACGAATGATGCGGAATGGGCTTCAAGCAACGTCCAAATCGTGCAAGTGTCCGCCGGTGTCGTCACCCCCGTGTCCCGCGGGAAAGCGACAGTAACGGCCAAATACGGCGGCAAGTCGGTCTCCGTTTCCGTTGAAATCGGTGTGGCGCAGTCGCTGGATACGGATAAGAAGTTTTTATCGGTGAAGCGGGGACAAAGCACGTCCATTGCGCTGACAGCGACCCAGTCGGACGGAAGCAAGAAGGTCGTTTCGGCAGACGCGCAATGGAAATCAAGCAATTACAAGGTCGCTGACGTATCCGGGGGCGTCGTTACTGCCGTCGGATCAGGCAAAGCGACCATTACCGGTACTTTCGGCGGCAAAAGCATCACGGTTCCGGTCGAAGTCGATACACTCAAATATTTGAAGACTGACATTATTTTGATCAGCATCAAGCAAGGTGCTTCCGTTGAAGCCAAGGCGACGGCTACGTATTCCGATCTAAGCGAAGAAGACGTGACGATTCCGGCCATGTGGTCCTCCTCGAGCATCCGGGTGGCCGATGTGAAGGATGGCGTCATCAAAGCGATCAGTAAAGGGAAAGCGACGGTCACCGTCAACTACGGGGACAAGCGGACTTATATTTATGTTACGGTAGACTAATGCAAGCATGTACAGAAAGAGAGAGTCCGACTCATGCGGACTCTCTCTTTTTTCGTTTCTTGTTCCATCGCTGCCGAACCGCAAAAAAAGCCCGGCCTGACATAGCAGGCCAAGCTTTGCTTGTTAGCGGGCAAGATGCTTCTTGCTTACGCATCCGCGGCACAACGAAAACCAATATTGCCCGTGGAGCTGTCCGGCGTATTTTTGCTGCGCGCGGCGACCCGGTAACGGTTACAGTACGACTTGTGACATAAGTACGAACCGCCGCGGAGTATGCGCGAATCGCCCGACGGCGGACCGGTCGGGTTGTCCTTCGTCGCTTGCATATGATACGTAGGATGGAACCAGTCGGAGCACCATTCCCATACATTTCCCGCCATCTGGTACAAACCGTACCCGTTCGGGCTGTAGGTGCGTACAGGCGCCGTACCGGCATAGCCGTCGCTCTGGTTATTCTTGTCAGGGAACTTGCCCTGCCATATGTTACAGTGATGCTCCCCGCCCTGCTTCAGCTCGTCCCCCCATGGGTACCGCTTCTGCACGAGACCGCCCCGCGCGGCGAATTCCCACTCCGCTTCCGTTAACAGCCGTTTGCCGGCCCATGCGCAGTAAGCAATCGCGTCGTTCCAGGAGACGTGAATGACTGGATGGTCGAGGCGGTCTTCGATCCCGGAATCCGGCCCCTCGGGATGACGCCAATCCGCGCCGTTCACAACATACCACCATGGCGTTTGCATGGCGGCATTCGACGTCTTGCTCTTCGTCTCCTCTGATACGAACAGATGAAATACGAATGACCAGCCGAACCGCTCCGCTTCCGTAACATAACCCGTATCTTCAATGAACTGAGCAAACGCTTCATTGGTCACAGTGCACGGATCGATATAGAAAGGCCGCAGCGTCACAGTGCGAACGGGCCCTTCTCCATCGGCAGGGAACCCTTCCCCATCATTGGTGCCCATCAGAAACGAGCCGCCCGGCAAAAGAATCATGTCGGCTTTGGAAGGCTTGTTCGGCTCCTGTTCCGTCCCGCTTGAGGCAGAGAGCCGATCAAAGGATATAGACGAAACACTGCCCCGGCTGGTGTTGGAGCAGCAAGACGGTTTGTCATGGGATTGGGACATTGGATACGCCTCGCTTTATCTACATATATTTTGTTAAAAGAAAGCAATACCTAGAAGACCCGATAATAAAATAGCCGCAATCGGCGGCACTTTATATTTGAGCACCGCTACGAGAACGCCGCCTGTAATGAGAAGGCTAACCAAAGTATGCCATGTTATGAGTCCTTCGTCCATACCCAACTGCGCGAAACGGACCGCCGCGAACAAGATCAGTCCCGTGACAATCGGCCGCAAGCCGTAAAATGAAGCGCGCACCCATTTGTTGTGGTGAATCTTATAAAAAAACGCCGCGAGGGCAATCATAACAAGCAGCGAGGGAAGCACCATACCAATCGTGGCAACAACCGCTCCGGCTGCTCCGGCGGTCTTGAATCCGACCAGCGTCGCCATATTCGTAGCCAGCGGCCCCGGCGCCATGCCCGCCAGTGACACCGCATCGGCGAACATATTCGGAGTCAGCCATGCATGCGTTTCGACCTCGCGCTCGATGACCGGCACCATCGCATAGCCGCCGCCGAATGACATAAAGCCAATTTTAAAGAATGAAAAAAACAAATCCCACAGCACTCATTGCACCCCCCATCTATATACCGTCGGCAATGAAATAATCGGGATATACATAACCGGATACCGTGGCTACTTCACCGTCGTTTTTATCGAGCCTGACGGGTACGCCGAGTCTTTCTTTCATGTAGATGAAAACGATACCGACCACCAGGCCGAATAAAATGACCGAAAGCGGATGAATCGGAACGCTGAGCAGCAGCGCAAGCGTACAAATCATCGTGGCAAACGTCGTTTTATCGAACACGGCCGTTTTGGCCATCCGGTATGCCGCCACAAGAATCAGCGCCACTACCGCTGCGTGAATGCCGTCCAGCGCCGCAGCGACCTTCGGGTGATGCTGGAACATCGAGAAGACGAGGCTCAGCAGAAAAGCGATCACGAAGGTCGGAAATGTAATCCCTATGACGGCAACGGCCGCCCCGCCGACGCCTGCAAGCCGGTAGCCGACAAATGCCGCGGCGTTTACACCAATGCCGCCCGGCGCAGAACCGGAAATGGATAAGATATCGCACATTTCATCAGCGGCAAGCCACTGCTTCTTGTGTACTACTTCTCTCTCAATGATCGGTATCATCGCATAGCCGCCGCCGAAAGTAGCCGGTGATATCCGCAGAAACACCGTAAAGATGCTCCATAGCTGTTGTAACTGTGTGGACTTCATAAAGCATCCCGCCCTTCCCCCTTGTACTACTTTCAGTATACTCCACTTTTCACCGAATTGGAATAAACTTTTCGGAATTTCACCTATCATTTTCCCTTATGAATGATCAATCATTTCATTATAGCTTATAAATCAAGAACACTAATGGTATACATTCAGATAGGAATTATGAGTTTAATTCATCTTGGAATTTAGTTCGCAAAATAAAACCGCCTGTCTCCTGAAACGGAGACAAGCGGCTGCACTCGCTCAATTCTATTTATAGAAGAATGTCTCGCTGACGATTTCTTATGGACACAGCAACTTGCGCAGTATCGGCGTAAATCCATCCGCCATACGCCTGAAGCCCAGATCGTTCGGATGCGAACCGTCCACCGTGCATTCTTCGGGATCTTCGCCCAGCAGTTCATCCCCGTTCTGAAATGCGATGTTCCGGTCTCCATCCGCTTGCAGCGTATCAACAAGCTGACGCGCGAAATCGCGGCCGATGATGCGTCTTTCCCGCATGGCCGCGTTGAGCGGTTCCTGTGCATATGGGATTTTCGAAACGACCAGAATTGGCGTATCCGGATGAACCGACCGGTAGATACGAATAAATTCGGGCAGCGTAGCTATATATTGCTCGGTCGATACATTGGCGGCATAATCGAGCGCCAGCAGCGCCGGACGTTCGATTTGCGCGATCAGATGCGCCAGTTCAGGCTCGCCTCTGCCATTGCCGGAAAAGCCAAGATTGATGAACTCGCGGTGAAATCGGCGGCTTAATATGTTCGTAAACGCCATGCCCGGACGCGATGCGCAGCCTCCCTGCGTAATCGACGTTCCATAAAAGATAACACGGCGATCGTCGGTATACGGTGCCGGAGCCTCCAGTGCCGCTTCCGCGTCAAGACCGATCTGGACACGCTTGACGCCTTGATACAGCGGGAAATGAATCGTTACCGTGCGCATCTTTCGAGGGATGCCTTTCAGCTCGAAAAGCGGGTACTCCACCTTCGTTTCCGTCGGCTTCATTCTTGTCGTGCCGACGAAAGCTTGTTCCCCGAATGAGCCGATGTAGCAATCGAAGCCGCATTGTCCCGTGGACGGCATATGGTACATGTTGGCCGGTCCAGCCAGTTCCGCTTGCAGTACAACGGTTGCGGAATCGGTCCGGAACTGAATCTGCCCTCCCGCCGTACAATTCGCCAGTGTATCGACGGCTGGCCTTAAGCTGTGGGACGGGGAAACAGGCAGCCGCCGGTACACGCCGTCCGTCCCCAGCCACGGGAATCCGGTCAAGCGGAACGGTTCCTCCATCGGCGACTTCCACACAAGTGCGGTATCGGTCTCTGCAGCAAGACGCATGTTCGCATCCAGCTTCGTCGGATCTACTCCTCCAGAAAAGCCGGTCATAGCGCATATCCTCCTTATTGTCGTTTGCCGGTGACGGCCTAATCTTCCATATCATTGTAAATCCATTGCCGCATCTTGCCAATGCTTGATTCCGGGGCCGCGCAGGCCAACCATTCGCCTTGAAACGCCAAAACGCGCGCCGTCAACCGGGCGCGCGCATGCCTCCACTCACTCCTTGATCGCCGGCACAAGGCTTTCGCACGATCGTTTCGACTAAGGGGGTCTTACTTTTTCAACTGGCTCTCGATATGCTTGTTAAGCTCCTCATCCGCATCCCGCAGCGCGGTATTGATGTCCTTCTCCTTGTTCACGACCGACTGGAACGCCTTGCTCGTAATTTTGTCGATCTCGCCTTCGTTCAGGAACTGGATCGGTGCAATGACGGCCATTTTCGGTTTGGTCATGGCGATCAGATTTTTCCCTTTAAATTCGGCGATCCCCTTGCCGAACTCGTCCTTTACCTTCTGCGAGTTCAAAATCGTCATCCGGCCGTTACGCACCATCTCCGTCTGCACTTCATCCGACAGAATCGTCTCCAGCACCTGGAAGGCCGCGTCTTTCGCTTTGCTTTGCGTCGTAATGGACAAGATCGGACTGTCGACGCGATGGCCGACGCCCGGCGCTTTTTTATTGGAAGGATACGTGACGACATCCCACTTCAGATCGGGCGCTTTCTTCAAAGCGCTGAGCGTGTTGCTGTAGCCTGCGAGCATGCCCAGCTCGCCTTTAATAAATGCCTGCTCGTTTTTCGCGTAGTTGAGCGTCTTGTAGTCTCCTTCGCTCAATCCGCGAATATCATACAGGCTGTTCCACAGCTGGAACAGTTCCTTCCACGGATCCGTATTCAAGAGCGATTTGTTCGTTTTGAAGTCGGCGTACGGCAGACTAAGCTGTCGGCCTCCACGGTACAGGAAGTCGGCATAAATGCCGCGGTACTGAATCCCGTTGTCCAGACGCGTCAGTTTCCCGCCCAAGTCTCTCACGTCTTCCCACGTCATGCCGTCCTTCGGATAAGGTACCCCCATCCGATCGAACAAATCTTTGTTGTAAAATAAACCGAACGGATTATGATAGGCGGCGAAGCCGACAAGATACTTCTGGTTGCTGGCGATTTTCACCGTTTCCAGCACTTCGGGCACGATCCGGCCCGTATCGAATTTATGCTTCTTGATCAAATCCTCGATGTTGAACGTCATGTTCAAATCGTTAATTTGCGACAGGTTGCCCGGGTATAGGCCGACGATGTCGGGTACGGTGCCCGCCGCCACCAAATCCGTCAAGCTGTTGCCCTTGTCGGACGTATTGATGCGTTCTACCGTGATATGCGGATACTTCTTCTTGACCGGCTCAGCCACATACTTCGCAAAGTCTTCCTCCGTAAACATATTGTTGCTGGCGGCAAGCCGAATCGTCGCCGGCTCCGTCTTGACCGGCCCGTCCGATGGTTTCGAAGCGTCCGGCTTGGCATTCCCGGGGGCAGCCCCGCTGCAGCCCGAGATCAGCGACATCGCCATGCAGCCGGATAACGCAAGTTTCCAATGTTTTTTCATATGACCACCCTCCGCTTTGGTATAAAGCGCTTACAATTGGTTCGATGCTTTCATTAAACCATATTCCGCAAGCGCAACCTAGGTAAGAAACCGAACAGTTATAGTACAAAATCAGGATAATTTTTGACAGGGGATTGCATTTCTTGCAAACGTTTGCGAAAAATAAGATGAGGTGAATTTTATGGACAATCTGGAGCTTTCCATTCCGCCCTTGCCCCAGTTTATTACAGCAAACCGGCTGCAGTACGAGCGGGGATTTACGCATTTTGAACGCAGCTTCCCGCTATACGATATTTTATATGTCACACACGGCTCCTTTCATATGACGGAGGAGGGGAATGAGTACAATCTCGAGGCCAATCAGCTTCTCGTGCTGGAGCCGTTCAAGCGGCATTGGGGCCACCTGGCCTGTCCGCCTGGAACGAAGCTGTATTATTTGCATTTCAAGCATCCCGCTCCCGTTCGAACAATCACAGGCGGGGATATTCAGTGGAATTCGATGCTCCCTTCCCCAAATCACTGGGACCGCGAGCCGGCCCGGCAATCCATGTATATCCCGAAAACGGCCGTCATCGAACCCGACAACCTCGTTCCGCTGCTCGAAGAAATCGTACGACGCAGGCGAAGATTTACGCTGGAGAACCAGCTGCCGCTGCAGGCGTTGTCCGCGCAGTTCTTCATGCTGCTGCAGCAAGCTGTCCGCTCTCAATCCGGCACGCGGTCGCATGAAATCAGCCGCCTTGTCGTCGAAGACTTGCGGGCCCGCATTGAGGAGCCGTTCCGGCTCGAAGCGCTGGCGAACCGGCTGAACTTTCACATCGATTACTTGAGCAAATGCCTGAAGAAGCATACCGGACTGACGCCGCTGCAATATTTGAACCGGCTGCGCATGGAACAGGCGAAGCAGCTGCTGGAACGATCGAGCTTCACCCTTCAGGAGATCAGCGAGAAGGTCGGCATTCAGGACTACAACTATTTTTTTCGGCTGTTCCGCAAGCACGCCGGCATGTCGCCGTTCCGCTACCGCCAGCAGCATAAGCGATAAGCGCAGTCCGAGGTAAACTTTTCCACTGTGGATATTCGCCTAATCGCGCTATGGCTACATAAATGTTGGAATTTGGAGACATCGTAAGAAAAGCTTGGATTTCGCTTACATACTGAATCCATACCGCGTTTTATACGGGAATATCAGCGTTACCGTTGACGTGAACGGATGAAATATTTAGGTTACCGAAGTATAATATGTGTTTGAGACCATGATTCAACATATATAAAAACGGGATGGGGATGCGATTGAAAGACCCTCGATTGTTGACGGATTATGTGAAAGCGCATTGGTATTTTTACTTGCTGGCCGTAGCCTGTATCGCGCTGGCCAACATTACGCAATCGTATTATCCGAGGGTTCTCGGTAATTTTACCGACGATCTTCAGAAGGCGGGCATTTCGCCGTCCGTCATTAAGCATTACACCTTGATCTTGCTTGCGATTGGAATCGGTTACGGCGTGCTTGGCGGATTCGGGCAATATATGATTATGCGAATGGGGCGGTTGTTCGAGTTTTTTACGAGAAAAAAATTGTTCGAGCATTTCACGACGCTGGGAGAAAACTACTATTCCAAAAACGGCGTCGGCAAGCTGTTAAGCTATGTCATGAACGACGTCAAAAACGTGCGGGATGCCATTTCCCAGGGCATCAACCACACGACCAACTCGGTCATCATGATCGTCTCGGTGATCGTCATGATGCTGCTCAGCTCCATTCCTTTGTATTTGATCGTCGTTTGCGTGCTTCCAATGCTGGCAATCCCTTGGACGGTCATTTACTTCGGACCGAAGATCCGCGAACGGTCCAAAAAAGTGCAGGAATCGCTGGCCACGATGACAGAATCGGCCGAAGAACAGTTCGGCGGTATCCGCGTGACGAAAAAATTCGCCGTGGAGAGCATCATGCGCGGCCGATTCGGAGAGACGGTCGACGGCATCGTGGAAAATCAGGTCAAGCTTGTCCGGATGTCTTCCTTATTCCAGGCGCTGCTTCCGTTTTTGGGTGCGCTTTCGCTCATTATCTCGATTGCGCTCGGCGGCTATTTAACAATTCAAAAGCAAATCACGCTCGGCAACTTCGTATCGCTCACGCTGTATCTTCGCATGATCGTCAACCCGTTGCAGCAGATTGGCAACGTGATCAATACGATGCAGCGGTCGCGCGCTTCGCTGGAACGCATCAATAAATTGCTGGCGATCGCACCGGAAATTCAGGAAGCCGCACATGCGCTGCCGCTTGAGGCTAAAGGCGCCGGCATTCGCATCTCCGGTTTGACATTTACGTATCCGGATGCAAGGGAGGAAGCGCTGCGCGATATCGATTTGTACATTCCCCCCGGCAAGACGCTGGGCATTATCGGGAAAACGGGCAGCGGCAAAACGACGCTCGTCAAGCTGCTCCTCCGCATTTACGATCCGCCGGCGGGAACGATCAAAATTGGCGATACCGACATTCGCGACGCCACGCTTGCCAGCTTGCGTAATCAAATCGGGTATGTGCCGCAGGACGGCTTCCTGTTCAGCACGACTATACGCGACAACATCGCGTTCTATGACAGACAGACGGAGTTTGCGCATGTCGAGAAAGCGTCCAAACAGGCGCAAATTCACGATAATATCATCGAGTTTCCCGACAAATTCGAGACCCGGCTGGGCGAAAGAGGCATAACGCTGTCCGGCGGGCAGCGGCAGCGGACGTCGCTGGCGCGCGGCTTCATCAAGAACGCGCCCGTGCTGATTCTCGACGACAGCGTAAGCGCCGTCGACGCCGTAACGGAAACGAAAATTATCGAAAACATCCGTTTGGGCCGAAAAGGCAAAACGACGATCATTATCGCGCACCGGATCAGTGCGCTGAAACATGCGGACGAGATTATCGTGCTGGATGAGGGAACCATCGTGCAGCGCGGCACCCATGCGCAGCTGCTTGCGGAGGACGGCCTGTACGCTTCCCTTTATTCGATCCAGGAGGAGGGGACACGCTATGCCGAAGGGAAATAATCCGATCCAGCACGAAGAAGAAATTAGCGCCTCTTACCAGGTCAGCCCGGAAAACCGCCGCGTCGCATTCAAAGCGATGATGAGCTATGCGGGACCGCACCGGAAAAAGTTCGTGATCATCTTCTTCTGTACGTTCCTTGCCATTGCAGCCGATTTGCTGCAGCCGTATTTGGTCAAAATCGCCATCGACAACAATTTGTTGATCGGCAAAAACGATTTTGGAATGCTCCTGATCATCAGCGGCGTCTACTTGGCGCTGTCCGTAATCGGCCTGACGTTCACTTACTTGCAAAACAATTTGCTGCAATTTACCGGACAAAGCATCGTCGGCCGCATTCGCAAAGATTTGTTCGAGCATATTTCGAAGCTGTCGATGTCCTTCTTCGACCGGTTTCAAAGCGGCAGTCTCGTGACGCACGTCTCAAGCGATACCGAGACGATCAGCCAATTTTTCACGCAAGTGTTTCTGAGCTTGATCCGCGACGGCATGACGCTTGTGTTCATCATCATCCTGATGTTCCATCTCGATCCGACGCTGGCCGCCTACAGCATGCTGCTCATTCCGATTATCGCCGCCATCGCGATCGGCTTCCGCTCGTACATCCGCAAGACGTACCAGCTCGCGCGGACGCAGCTGTCCAGACTCGTCGCCTTCGTCGCCGAAAACCTCGCGGGGATGAATCTGATCCAGGCGTTCCACCAGGAGCGCGAGCAAACGAACCAGTTTACCGACCGGAATCAGAAATATTACCGCGCCAACATCCGGGAAGTGACGACGAACGTGCTGTTCAACCGCTCGTTCGATCTGCTGGGCAACTTGTCCGTCGCGTTCCTTGTATGGATCGGCGGTATGGCCGTGTTCAACAAAAGCATTGAGTTCGGGGTGTTGTATGCATTCATCACCTACATTCGCCAGTTTTTCCAGCCGATCAACAACATTACGCAGCAGTGGAATACGCTTCAATCGACCATGGTGTCGATGGACCGGCTGTGGCGCATTTTCTCGATGGACCCGCAAATCAAGGACGCCGAGCAGCCAAAAGCCGTCAACCTGGACACCGTCAAAGGACGCATCGATTATAACCATATCAAGTTCGGTTATTCGGAAGACGCGCCGGTCATCCATGATCTCGATCTGCACATTCGCCCCGGCGAGATGATCGGCATCGTCGGAACGACAGGCGCGGGGAAAAGCTCGCTGATGAGCTTGCTGTGCCGGTTCTACGAGGTGCAGCAAGGCAGCATCCAGATCGACGGCACGGACATCCGGAACATTCCGCAGCATACGCTGCACCGAATGATCGGCCTCGTGCAGCAGGAGCCGTACTTATACTCCGGCAGCATCGTCGATAACGTCAGGCTGTTCGACGAGAGCATTTCGCGGGAAGCGGTCATCGAGGCTTGCCGCTTCGTCGGCGCCGATGCGCTCATCACGCGGCTGAAGGACGGCTACGATACGCGCCTGTCGGAACGCGGCAGCGGATTGTCCGCCGGCGAACGGCAAATGATTTCGTTCGCGCGAATCGTCGTGTTCGAGCCGAAAATTCTCATTCTCGACGAAGCTACCGCCAATCTGGACTCCCATACGGAACAGCTCGTCCAGTCGGCGCTGCAAGTCGTCTCCAAAGGACGGACCACGCTCGTCATCGCGCACCGCTTGTCGACCATTATGCAGGCGGACCGCATCATCGTCATGCGTCAGGGACGCATTGTCGAGGAAGGCACGCACGCGCAGCTGCTGGACAAAGCAGGCTACTACGAGCAGTTGTACCGCCACTCCCAAGGAAAGCATGCGCTTGGCGCAAGCTGATCGCAATCGTAAAGCCATTACGGCCTGCCGAATCCGGCAGGCTGTAATGGCTTTTTTGGGCAATGCTGGGGCACGTTCGGTTCGGCAAAAGAAATGAATGAAAGGTTTGTGCACCGAAAAACGGCCTGTGCAGACAGTTCGGCTGCTTGCAACCGGTAAGCAACCGGAAGGGCGTTTGCACAAGCCGGCCCGATCCAGCTAGCGGTCGCAAATCGACAGAAACCGGTAATCGCTTGACAGTGCAGGAAGCCCGTACCCCCTCGCAGCTTCCTGTGCCATGGCCGCATGCGCGTGCACTGTTCCTATGCGCGGCGCGGTCCGATCCGGCGCCTGTCGGCCGGCTGCGGCAAACCATGCGGCCGCTTCGGCAAAGCCGCCGCATTCAAGTGCCAGCAGCCCTGCGGCCAGCTGCTCGGCATAGCCGAGAGCGGCGAATCGCCGCGTGCACTGCGCAAGCAGTTCCCGTTTGCTCGCAAAAGGGGCGTGCAAGTAACCGTACATGGCATGCAGCGGAAGCCATGGATACGGCAGCTGTGCCGGCAGCTGCGCATGCAGTGCGTCGAGGCAGTCCCATGCCGCGAGTTGCATCAGCGTCTGCTGGCACAGCCGATAGGCCTCTTCCCGAACTTCCGCGCCCTCCCCGGATATCAGACCGGCCATTGCGCGGAGCGCCGGGTTCCCGCCAGCCTCCCGCTTCAGGCAAGCCGCCGCTTCACGGGACGCTCCCGTCTTCATGTAAAGCGCCCATACATACAGCAAAGCATCCCCGCTGTTCCCGCGCGATGCAGCGGGCAGAAGCAAGTCGATCGCCTGACCGTCCGCGCCGTCCTGCGCCAGCGCCACGGCGCGCAGCACAGTGGCTTCAGCACGCAGCGCCTCGCAGCGCTCGGCCATCTCACGCAGGGCGTCCGTTTGCTGACCGTTCATCCATACGTTTGCCGTCAAGCTCCATGCAGAACGCGGCAGGCGGGCAGCTTGCGCATACATCAAGCGCTGCATGTCGGCCGTTCTTCCGAGCAGCAGCGCAATGACCGGCCACCGGTGCCATACCGGCATATAGTCCGCACGATCTGCGATGGCCGCCTCATACTGCTCGTGAGCGTCCTCCCAGCGATACATCCGTTCATAAGCGAGACCCGTCAAATAACGGGTTTGGTACGTCCCTGATCCGGAAGCCGAGTTATACAGGTATTGCCTCTGCACGTCCGCGCCGATGCGCAGTGCAGACGCAAGCGGAAGCAGCGAAGACGCATATTGTTCGTCATCCATAAGCAGTATGGCTTGCAGCTCGAGCAAGTCCGTAAAGTCGGGGTAATGGGCGACCGCCTTTTCCACCAACCGGCGCGCCTGTGCCCGCTCCCCGGTTTCGCGCAGCGCGTACGCGGTTTTTAACATCAGATCGGAAGCATAACCTTCCCGCGGCGAGATATGCGGCAGAGTGGCTTGGAACGCTGCGGCGGCCGCCGCATAGTGCCCGTTCTGAAAAAACTCCGATCCCAGCGCATAGTGCAGCACCGGATCGTCCGGAGTCCGCCGCAGCGCCTCGCGGATAATGTCCATGTTCCGCCGCTTTTTATTTTTCCTCGCCAATACCGGCTCCAAGTATCCGTCATGCGCGATCGTTATCGGGCTGGGCCGTATGATTCCTTCGGGCTCCGGCAGCCGCCTTATGGAGGTAACGACCTCCTCGTGGATCATCCCTTCAAAGCGAATCCGGGCATCGTTGCGAAACAGCCGGCAAGCATAGTCGGTTACGTAATCGCCGCCGGTCCGGTCGCCTACGTAGCTGATCAGCTTCACGTAATAGCCTGCAGTATCCTGCCGCAGCAGCGACGCCCACGCCGCCTCATTCACTGCGAGCAGCCGTTCGTCCGCATCCATGACAAGAATCCATTGCCCTGACGCTCGCTGCAGTCCGGCGTTGCGTGCCGCGGCAAAGTCGCCGCTCCACGGAAACTCCAATACCTCGGCGCCGAATCGCTTCGCAATCTCCCGGCTGCCGTCGACGGATCCGGTGTCAACGATGATGATCTCGGAGACGATGCCCGCCGCAGAAGCGAGACATCTCTCTAAAAACGCTTCTTCGTCCCGAACGATCATGCACAGGCTTACATTTAACGGCCCCATCCGCGCTCTCCCGGGAATCCCTCAAGGCTTGGCAGGGCTAATCTGCTTGTGGAGACAAGCTCCTTGGTTCCGGACTTGAGATCCACCTTCTCCAGATGGCTGTCAGCCCAGGCGACCAGCGCATACGCCAATCCGTCCCCCAGCATAAGCCCGTTCGCGCGCTCGGGACTGGGACCGGTCACTTGCAGGCACGCATCAACGAACTGGGATGCATCCTCCGTTTTATCGCACGAAACAAGGCCGGATAATACATAGTACATATCCTTCTTCACGATGCGATGGATAGTCCCGCTGTTATGCCCCTCTTCCTTGAACCGATCCCATCTGCGCACGAGCCTATGTGCCGTCACCCTCCCGTCGTTCCCGCTTCGGCTCCGTCCGTCCTCGCCCGAAGAAGCTTCTCCTGCCAGCAAGCCCGCATAGAAGCACAGGTCCTCCCGATGGAACGAAGCTTCCGGTGCAAGCTCGCTTTCGGAACCAAGCCGAGTCAGCAGCTCGCGTGCGGCGATCGGATCCCCGCCCATTAAACGGCTTTCTGCTTCCATCAGCATGATTACGGATTCATAAGACGAACGATCCATGCCGCCAATGACCGCTTCGGCTGCCCGAACGCAACCAAGCTCCAGCAACATACGGGCTACCTTGATCTCGGCCTCCGGCGAATTCATGTGAATTCGTTCCCGCAGCAGCTCGATCGTCCGCTCCGGCGTGCCGATCACCCGAAACAGACGGAACAGCCGGTATAACGGAGGGTTCAGGCCGGAACCATGTTGAAGCGTTCGCACATAACAGTGAATCGCTTCGTCATAATCGCCGGTCGCCTCATGCACCGTTCCAAGCATAAAGCTCGTTTGGTACGTGCCCATTCCATCTTCCGTATGGTAGCTTGCGGGAGGCTTTCCAAGCTGCATCGCCATGGCAAAGGCTGCCTTGGCCTCCGTCCTCTCTCCCGCAGCCAGATGGCATACGCCCTTCAAATGGTGCAAATCTGTATAGTCCGGAAACGTTCGAATAGCTTGCTCGCACAACCGGAGCGCTTCCTGCAGCTGGCCGAGCGAACGCAAAGCCGACACTTCATATTTATACAACAGATGCACGTAGCCTTCTTGCGGCGAGACGACAAACGAACGCGCCTTGCGAAACGCATCCAGCGCCTTCGGCTGCTGGCCCATGCGCAAATATTCGACGCCCAGATTATAGAGATGAAACGGATTATTCGGATGCTCGGCAAGCGTTTCCAGCAGCAGCTCGACATTACGGCGGATTTTGTTCTTCTCCGTCACGATACTCGGCTGATAGCCGTAGTGATGAATGGCGACATCCATAATGTGCAGCCGGCAATTCGGCTTGTGCCGATACATGCTTGTCGCGATTTGTTCATGAATTCTGCCCTCGTACCGGTACGGCGGCAGGTTGCGAAACATCCGGATTACCGTATTGATCGTGATCCCTTGCTGCGCTTTGTCCCCGACATGGTTGTGGATCTGAAATAAAAAGCCGTCGATGTCCATATGTTCGGCGCACGCCTTCAACTTTGGCCCGTCGGCCAGGTCAACCTCTTCATCCGCGTCGAGAATGAGAATCCACTCGCCCTGCGCCGCATCGATTCCCGCATTGCGGGCATACGCGAAGTCCCCCTTCCAAGGAACGCGGATCACCTTGGCCCCGAATTGCTCGGCGATCTGCGGCGTTGCATCGACGGAGCCCGTATCGACGACAACCATCTCGTCAACAATGCCTTTGACGCTCTGCAGACAGCGCGCCAAATGCCGTTCCTCATCCTTAACGATCATACAGAGCGAGATCGATGGATGTTTCATCGGCATGCCTCCTTTGCGCCGCCGTCCATACAGTTCTCCAGCCCGCACGGTTCAGAAGCGCAATGCTGCTCTCGATCCTCTGCAAATCGCCTGCCCATGCCGCATGACCCGGCAATCGGCGCAGGCTGTCCGTCAGCGTTTCACGCGCCAGCTGCAAGTAGCAGAGCGCCGCGCCGATTCTTGCCTGATGATGCTGCGGGTCATGCGTCAGTGTCTGCTCGAACATGTGCGCCGCGCGCGTAAAATGCCCTTTATCATATACAATCTCGGCCAACATAGAGAAGCTTTCCGTATCCATTTGCTGTTCCGCCATCAGGCCCAGCAGTCGGTCGGCCGCAATCAGCACATACCCTTCCCGGTACAGCGCCTTCGCGAACGTTGGCGCAGAACCGTCCGTCGTCCGGGAGAGACGCTCGGCCGTAAGCAGCATACCGACGTCAACCATACGCTGCAGCCATCCGGCGACAGCCTCCTCCGGCCGCAGATCAGCGGGAGGCTCCGACCGTGGGCCGTTGTCCAACAGTATCGTTTCCAGCCACCGGCAAACCGCAGCCGTCTGCGGCGGCAGCCGATCCAGCAAGCTTGCCGGCGCCTGCCGGGGCATCCCCCAGCAGCACAGCATCATGTCCTGAAGCATGAGCCGGAACGCTTCGGCGTCAGCGCCTTCTGCGAGGGAGCGCTCCATGAAGTACGGCACCATGGATTCCAGCAAGTCGTACGCCTCCTGCAGTTGACCGGTTCGCATCAGGCATTCGGCTAGCAGCCGTCGTTCCCCTATCGCCCACTCGTCCTCTTCCGCACGTTGCAGCATATGGATCGTTTCCGTATAAGCGCCGATCCCCGCCAACACTTGAGCCAGTAAAAGCTTGTCGCCGGGCTGCTCCGGTTCTACCGTCTGCTGCAGCCGTTCGGTAATCGCGTCGTCGGAATGGCCCGACTGCCGCAAATCAGCCGCCCAGTCGCCAAGTGCCGGCGCATAGCGGGGATAGTCCGCCAGCAGCGACGCCATGATTTGCGCGGCTTCCTCCGCCAGCTTCATTTCGCCGGCCAGTCGCGCCAGAGCGTGCAGCGTGACATACGTCCCCATGCCGGCGGCGGTTACGTAGCCGCTCTGCGCCGTACCGCATGTCAGCGCCTTATGATAGGAATGGAACGCTTCCTGCAGCAAGCCCATCCGCTCGCAAGCCGCTCCGAGCAGATGATGCAAATCGGGGTAATCTCCGTAGCGGAGAACCGTTTCCGTCATAAGCAGCTTCCTGGCGTCATCGCAACGATTCAAATCAAGATCCACTTGCGCGCTGACCCGAATCAGGGTCGGCCTGAACGAAGCTTGCGCATGGACGAGGCGGCGGGACCGTTCGAGCGCATCGGCAGCTTGTTCGAGCTCGCCAAGCTGGTAATAGGCGACACCGATGTTATACAAATGAAACGGATCGTCCGGATGTTCTTCCACGACGCGCCGCAATATTTTCATGTTCCGCTGCAGCTTTTGTTTTTGTTCCATGCGCGCGGGCAAATACCCGTCATGCACGATCCGAAGGCCGGACGTTTCGATGATGGCGCCGGGCTTGCCGCTCAAGATCGAAGGAATCGCCTGCTCATGGATGCGTCCGTCAAACCGGACGTGACTCCGGTTCCGGAACAGCCTTGCGCTGCGGTGTACAAGCCGGTGCTCCATCTGCTCTCCGGTCATGTTGTCAATCTGCACCCAGAACGCTTCCGCCTCGGTCTGACGCAGCATTTCCTTGATTGAACCCGCGTTCTCCAGCACTTCGTCTGCGTCAAGATACAATACCCATTCCGCTTCGCCATAAGCTAAGGCGACATTCCGTGCACGTGCAAAATCATCCTCCCAAGGTACGGTAATGATTTTCGCGCCGTAGGAACGGGCAATTTCGATCGTCTGGTCGGCAGATCCGGTATCGACGACGATCAGTTCGTCGGCAAGCGTCCGCACGCTGTCCAGACAGCGCGGCAGCCGTTCTTCTTCGTCGCGCACGATGAGGTGAACGCCCAACAAAGGAGATTGATGCATCCTCATGCCTCCAAAAAAAAGATACATGGGATTCCCATGTCTCTATCAGTGTATATTTAAAATCGGAGTATACTCCGTTATGTGCCTTGAGCGTTAAAATACGTGTCGATTGTCGTGTTCGTTGCTCCCTGCCGTGCATAGGACAACCGCGTGTATTTCAAAAACAGCTTCGGAACGATCACCGTCGCGGCTCCGGCCGTCAGCGTTGCGATCGACACATCGGTCACCCAGTTCGTGCTGTCTGCGCTCACTTCCGCGCTTAAACTGGCCTCACCTGCCCCGGTGTTCACAATGAAGAACGAATAAGGTCCGCCCATGATCCCCGTCGTGACGGCTGCCAGTGAAGCGGTCGCCGCCGAAGTGACGCCAACGTCAAGCGTAGACGCTTCGATGAAGTTCGCTTGCGAAATTTGCGTAATGGTGCTGACGCTTACCGTACCGGCTGTGATCGTGACGCCAAGCACGGCATCGATCGTACCGCCGGTAATTGTCGCTCCATTCACGGCGTCAATCGTTCCACCCGTAATCGTCGCTCCACTCACCGCGTCGATCGTGCCTCCCGTGACCGTCGCGCTCACGGTACCGGCCGTGATCGTCGTGCCCAGCACGGCATCGATCGTACCTCCCGTGATTGTCGCTCCGTTCACCGCGTCTATCGTTCCGCCCGTAATCGTCGCTCCGCTCACCGCGTCGATCGTGCCACCCGTGACCGTCGCGCTCACTGTACCGGCCGTGATCGTCGTGCCCAGCACGGCGCTCAGCGTGCCACCCGTGATTGTCGCTCCGTTCACGGCGTCAATCGTTCCGCCCGTAATCGTCGCTCCACTCACCGCGTCGATCGTGCCTCCCGTGACCGTCGCGCTCACGGTACCGGCCGTGATCGTCGTGCCCAGCACGGCGCTCAGTGTCCCGCCAGTTATTGTCGCTCCATTCACCGCGTCAATCGTTCCGCCGGTGATCGTCGCTCCACTCACCGCGTCGATCGTGCCTCCCGTGACCGTCGCGCTCACTGTACCGGCCGTGATCGTCGTGCCCAGCACGGCGCTCAGCGTACCTCCGGTAATTGTCGCTCCATTCACGGCGTCAATCGTTCCGCCGGTAATCGTCGCTCCGCTCACCGCGTCGATCGTTCCACCCGTGACCGTCGCGCTCACGGTACCGGCCGTGATCGTCGTGCCCAGCACGGCGCTCAGCGTACCTCCGGTAATTGTCGCTCCGTTCACGGCGTCGATCGTTCCGCCGGTAATCGTCGCTCCGCTCACCGCGTCGATCGTTCCACCCGTGACCGTCGCGCTCACGGTACCGGCCGTGATCGTCGTGCCCAGCACGGCGCTCAGCGTGCCTCCGGTGATCGTTGCACCGTTCACGGCGTCAATCGTTCCGCCCGTAATCGTCGCTCCGTTCACGGCGTCGATCGTGCCTCCTGTGATCGTCGCGCCAAGTACGGCGTCAATCGTTCCACCCGTATTCACGGTCATCACGTTGCCGCTGGAATCCGTAGCAATCGGCAAACTTGTTCCGGTGCTGTCTTTACCGAATATAAGCGTGCGCAAATCGTCGGGATTCACACTAAATGTATGAAAGTTAGGCATGATATCACCATCCTCTAATCTCCTTAATGCTTTATACTATGTGCAAGCAATTCATAGGATTGGATGATGACCTAATGTTCCATAATTGTACGAAAAGACAGGCACGAGACTGCCGCATCGATTGAATCTATCTGTTCGTTTGCGATTGGAAATAAACGTCTACGGCGGTCGGTTGTTCGGGATCCTCGCTGTTCAGGACGAGACGAGTAAGGCGGAGAAATCGGATGGGTACAATGGCTTTTGTTGTATGCGGAGGGATGATGATTTCTTGATCTTGCGCGAAGTTGTTAGGCGTCGGGCCGATTTCCACTCGAGCGCGTACCGGGGAGTCGCCATGGTTGACAACGGCATAGCTGTACACCGTAAGCCTTGATGTATCCTGCGAAGGCAGTACGGTGTCCGAGCCGGATAGAACAATTTTTTTATAATGCTTGCTTTTAAACCGGATGCCCGAACGGGTACGTACCTTGATCTTGCACCGGATCTTGCAAGTGCGGCATTTTTTTTTATGCCCGTGCCGTTTGCGACGTTGATGGCGACATCGCGATTTGCTCTTGTTGGAACGCATCCCTATCTATCCCTTCCAGCCGCGAATCCCGGACCATCGCAGATGCTTATTGGTTGAAGGTGTTTCCCGGTTGCTATGATCAGGATATGACGCGATCGCGGCCGTGGTTCCTGCTCTGCTGCATCGGTATGGCTAGCGCGCGTCTTCCTTGAGCGCTCCAGACAAGAGACCGGCTCTTCGAACGACAGCGATACGCTCCTCTCTTCCTTCGAGCTTCCGTATCATCGCCAGTGCCGTCTCCACATTGGTTATCACGTACCCGGTCGTCTCGAAATGCGGCGGCCATTCGACAAACCGCTGCACCTTGGCCAAATAATAAACCCGGTACGAACCGTACTCTTCCCAGTACCAGCAGGCAAAAGGAACGAGCTTCTCTTCCAAAACAATGCCCGCCTCCTCCAGCGCCTCGCGCTGCAATGCCGAAGCAAGCGATTCGCCCTGCTCTACCCGTCCGCCGATGGTGGTCAGCACCTGTTCATTCCGGTCCCAGACCATCACGATATTGCCGTTATCCAGCATCGGGATGCAGTGAACGCCGCTGACCGGACGATCGCTCGGCACTTCCGTAATGTACGATAGCATCTAGGCGTCCCTCCTATCGATCGGTCATGCTGTCCGTTAGGAACAGCGTCGCGTTCAAATATCGCCGGGCAAGCGAGTGAAAGTACGACGTCTGAATCGAAATCGCCGCGATAAACAATACGTTCCGCAGCGCTTCCGACTGCTGCTTGCTCAAGTGCGGAAGCCGTTTCGCATAGCGGTCCGCGGCTGTACGAACCGCGATCTCCGTCAAGGTATCCTGGTTGCGGCTCTCTTTGACATGCCCGTCGGTATCCATCAGCTGGTCGTTATTGGCGTCCAGCTCCTCGAACATGCCGGAATACGATGCATATAGATCGAGAGGACCGATGAGGTCATCTTCGTCGGTTTGCGGCTTATTGAAGATCAACTCAAATAGTTGGAGAATCGAAGCGAAATCCAGATTCGATTTCAGATCATCTATAATGAACAGCAGCGCCGCCTGATTCAATGAATATTTTCTCCCCATCTTGGGACATTCGAAGTACGGCTTGAAATCCCGCTTCACCCAATTTTGCATCGAGGTGATGGAGAGATGGGAATATTCGATCAGCTTGCCAAGCGTAGCGATTTCCTGCAGCGAAAACCCTTTGACGCCCCCGCCCTTAATCATCCGTTCAATAATCGGAGGCAGCTCCGTCGTTAAAAACGCCGGCAGCGATCTGCCCGCCTCCAGGGCGTCGCGATGCGCCTTTTTCCACGCTTCCTGAAGCACCTGCAGCGGAGTCAGGCTGTGACGTCCGTCGAGCGCGAGCAGCAGCGAGGCCATTTCTTTTCGGGTCAGCGTAAAAGCTTCCATCGTCTTCCCCTTCTTTCAAGTTCAATTGAACTTATCATACGACTAATAAGAATCGTTGTAAACACGAAATAATGGCTAATAATGCGGGGTGAGCCCCATATATTCCATTCAGATCAACGCTGAACGCCCAACGGAGCCATAATGCGGCATTGCACCTTTCCTGTAGAGTTCGTATTATTAGTTCATAAGAACTTAAATTCATGTAAAGGATTGTGGTAACCAACATGGGCATAGGCCTAAATCTTTTGTTGATCGTCGTACTTATCGTATTAACGGCATTCTTTGTCGCAACGGAGTTTGCCATCATCCGTATTCGTTCCAGCCGCATCGATCAGCTCGTACTGGAAGGCAAAAAAAATGCGCTCTCGGTACGGAAAGTTACGAATAATTTGGATGGATACTTGTCGGCGTGTCAGCTTGGTATCACCATTACGGCGCTTGGACTCGGCTGGTTGGGCGAGCCTACGGTCGAGAAAATGCTGCTCCCCCTGTTCGAACGCTGGCATTTTAACGGCGAACTGAGCCATGTGCTGTCTTTCTTCATTGCCTTTCTATCTGTAACGTATATCCACGTCGTCATCGGTGAGCTTGCGCCGAAAACATGGGCGATCCAAAAAGCCGAATTTATATCGTTTCTCGTCGCCAGACCGATTATTATATTTTATAAAGTAATGTATCCTTTTATTTGGTTATTGAACGGTTCCGCCAACAAGTTGGTCAACCTGTTCGGCCTGAAGCCGGCCAAAGATCATGAAGAAGCCCACTCCGAGGAAGAAATTCAAATTATTTTGAGTGAAAGCCTGCAAAGCGGGAAAATTAACAATACCGAATACGGATATGTTAGCCGGATCTTCGCTTTTGACGAAATGGTAGCCAAAGAGATTATGGTGCCGCGTACCGATATGGTATGCTTGTACACCAACAAATCGCTGGCTGAAAATATGGACATTATCCGCAAGGAACAATATACGCGTTTCCCTGTCGTAAACGATAACAAAGACCATGTCGTCGGCATGATCAATACGAAGCAGCTGTTTCTGGAATACCAGGACAACAGCGAGCTGGATTTCAACAAGCTGATCCACCCGGTTCTGACGGTGCCGGATGCGCTTCCGGTAAAGTCGCTTCTCAAGCGGATGCAGCAGCAGCGGGTGCATATTGCCATCCTTGTCGATGAATATGGCGGTACGACGGGTCTGATCACGATCGAGGATATCCTCGAAGAAATTGTCGGCGAAATCCGCGACGAATTCGATGCCGACGAGCGCAAAGACGTCGAAAAGCTGGACGACAACTGCTATTTGCTGGACGGAAAAGTATCGCTTGACGATGTCAGCGCATTGACCGGTCTTGATCTGGCCGAGGAGGAAGCGGATACGGTCGGCGGCTGGCTCTACAGCCAAATCGACGAGGCGAAAGCGGGCAAATCGCTCATCCGCAACCATGTGACGTTCATTATCCGCGAAGCCGCCAAACATCGGATTAAAAAAGTAGAGCTTATTATCGAGCCAAAAGAACCGCGCTCCGAAGAAGATATTCAATCCGCATAAACATGATATTCATCCCGGCGCCTGCTGTCGATAACAGTATGGCGCTTTTTGTTTGCCATTACACGCCTTAAGAGCGGTTTCCTTCGAACTTGCGGTTCGAACCGGCTGGGCCTTGGATTTGTCCGGAAGCCCACTATTGCCGAACATATGAGCGGTATGCTATAGTAAAGATAATAATTATTTTGATTTTAGTTACCTTAATCAATTAATAAAGTGATCGGAGTGATTTCTTCGGTGAAAAAAGAGCAGCATAGCAACATGAAGCTGGGCATTCCCGCAGACGAAGGACAGCTTGAGCTGATGTTTGCCCGAGGCGGTCCGCGCCGGGGCGCAGGCCGCAAAAGCACCGGGGATACGCGTAAACTATCGCTCACAATGTCCATGGAAGCGTGGGAGGAGTTGGAGAGACGCTGTGACGCTGCCGGGTCGAGCCGGTCGGAGCTGCTCCGGTCGCTGCTCGAGCCCGCGCTATTGGCGGATACGAACGGGAAAGCGGGTGAGTAGCATGCTCTTTCATATCGCCCAAGACGAACTGTTGAGAGCGCTGCAGCATGTGTCCCGGGCGGCTGATGCAAACAGTCCGATTCCGAGCCTTTCCGGCATTTACGTTAAAGCCGACTCACGGCAGCTCTTGTTCATAGCGGGCAGCGATCGCATGACCATCCAATATCGGGTTTCTATTGAACCCGGGAGCTGCCGTTGCGAGGTCGTTCGATCCGGAAACGTCATCATACCCGCCAACTATGTGCTTGAATGGGTCCGCAAGCTTCCCCCCGGGATCGTAACGGTCGATACGAACCAAGACCTCGTCGTGACCATTCGTTCGGACGCGGCTGTGTGCCGTATCAGCGGCATGAACGGTGCACCGTACACACCGATTACGAGGCCATCATCGGCAGCCGCATCATTCCTCATCTCGAATGAAGCGCTCAAGCGAGCCATTCAACAGGTGGCGTTCGCCGTATCGGCTTCGGAAACAAGGCCTGTGTTGACAGGCGTTTTTTGTAAGCCGTCGGGCACAATGCTGCGGCTTACGGCGTCGGACAGCATCCGGCTTGCAACCGGGCAAGCCGAAATTCGAAAGGAACGATCGAACGAATCGGCGGATAATGCCCTGCCGCAGCCATTTCTCGTCTCCGGTAAAGCGCTGTACGACATCTCCAAGCTCATTCCAAGCACAACGGAAATGACCCGCATCTTCGTTGCTCCGGAGCATGTCACCGTGCAAACAGGACCGTTAGAAGTAAGCCTGACGCAGCTTCACGGTACATATCCTGCCGTCGATCGTTTGATTCCGTCCGCATTCGTTACGGAGATGGTGGTCAGCACAGCAGGGCTGCAGTCGGCGATCGAGCGGATGATGCTGATGAGCGGCGAGGGGCATCTAGTCCGGATCGACAGCGCCGATGCGAAGACGGTACGGCTGGCCTCCCGGACGTCAGGCGTCGGCGATGTCTGCGAACTGCTTCCCGTGCAGCATTTGTCCGGCGAGGCGGTGGCGGTATGTTTTAACGGGAAATACATGTCTGACATCGTGCGCACCGTCGGCAGCGAGCATGTGGCTATCCGTTTCGCAGGGAAATGGAGCCCGCTCTTGCTGCAGCCGGCCGATTGCTCCGCTTCGCAATACTTGCTTACGCCCATTCGCACACATGCTTGAAACGGCGGTTTCACGAAAAAGAGCACCCTGCCTTGCATTCAAGGAAGGGTGCTTCGGGATGGTCGAGCAGCTTATTTATTCCTCGCCTGCTCGGATTGAATATATTTCTCCGCCTTTTCCTGCCCCGTGCGAAGAACGGTATTCACGTCTTTCTTATTCAGTATCATGTCAAGCAGCGATTCCCGCAAATATTTGTAGTTCTCGGTATCGTATTCCGGCGATGGAATCGGCGCCTGAGCCGGTTTGACTTTAAATACGCCATCGAGGTTTTTCCCTTTATAAATATCCGTCTTGGAGGCAAACTGCTTCTTCATTTCCTCGTTATTCAACACGGTCAAGTTGTTGCCTCTGTTCATCTCGGCTTGCGATTCGTCGCTGATCATCGTCAAGATAACGCGATAGGCGGCTTCTTTGTTTTTGGCGGTAGGCGGCACCATGAACGACTGGAACTCGATTTCCCGCCCGAGGCCCGGTTTGTCGTCAAATACCGGATGGCCGACGACATCCCAATTAAATCCCTTGCCTTCTTGGCTCAACTGCGGCAGACGGCTTGTTAGCGCTGCGAGCCATGTTTGCATCATCGCAAGCTTCTGATCCTTGAGGAAGTAATCGATCCCATACTGCCATTTGTTGGCTGCGCTAATATATCCCGGGATGGCGTACATCTTCTGAAGCAGCCCGAACACTTTGCGGTATCCTTCCGAATCGAAGGCCGGCTTTCCGTTTTTGTCGATCGTACCCAGCGAATATCCGCGGGCAAACGTACGCTCCGAGCCCGGATCAAGCCCAATGTATTGGTTGCCGTTATCCAGACGCGTTACTTTTTGCGCAAGATCAATCGTCTGCTCCCACGTCATGCCGTCCTTCGGATAAGGAACGCCAAAACGGTCAAAGATGTCTCTGTTGTATACCAGCACGCCGTAGTTGAGCGTATACGGAATACCGTACAGCTCACCTTTCTTGCCGTACGTCTTCACGGCGTTGATCGCCTGCGGTTCGAACCGGTTCAGATCAACCCCGTATTTCTTGACAAAATCATTCATGTCGCTGCCGACTTCCAGCGGAAGCAAGCCGCCCATATAAAAATGCGTTGTCGCGATCAAATCCGGCACTTCGCCGGCGGCGATCATCTGGTTGAGCGTCGTTCCCTTGATGAGCTCGATCGTAATGTTCGGATGCTTTTTCTTCACGGTGCCGAATAGCGCCTCGACGTCAGCCGGCGTATTGATCGCCGCATAGTGGGAATACAGCTTGACTGTGACCGGCTCGGTAATGACGAGCTCTTCCGGCTTGCTAGCTCCGGCATCGGCAGCCTTCGGCGTCTCTGTCTTCCCGCATCCGGATACCGCTGTCGCTGCGGCCAGCAAGGAGATTAACATCGCGCTCAAACGTTTCTTGCTTTTCATATCCATTCCTCACCCTTTACGTTTAATGATGAATGATACATCGTACTTCCCATGAATCCGCAGCAGCGCCGGAGCTTCAAGCTGTAGTCTGAGATGTTACCGTAAAGCTCCATGCGGCCGCCGGTACGGCCGGGTTTCCTTCCCGGTCCGCCGCCTCGATGACAACCCGGTGCTCCCCTTCGTCCAGCTCATGCTCCAATCGGTAAGCGATCACCCCCGTGACGGAATCAAATTGATGCGGTCTGGCTTCCCCGTCGACCCATAACCGGACCGAGGACGGTTCGACGCCGCTGCCCGCATCGAAAGCGGTTACGGAAATGAGCGGACATAGCCCGCATACGACGCCCCCCGGCTCGGGCGTCATCCCGGTAAACACGGGACCCTCGACATCTTCGTTCAGTTGAACGTATTCCGCGCGGAAATCGTCCAGGTACAGAACGCCGGCCGTTTTGTTCGCATCATCCGGCTCGGACAGCGAAATATGGTGAACGCGAAGCGGGAACAGCGTCTGCTTCGGAATATCCGCATGCACGTATTTCCACCCGGTCCAATCGAGTCCGCCCGCTTCGGTAAAATTCAAATACCGCTCATGCCCGGTCGCATCCGATATTCGAACGCGCAGCCAGTGGCCTCCTCCGTCGCCGTAAACCCACAAGCCGAAGCGGTACGGCTCTCCTTCGATTTCACGCCCTGGTCCGCCTGCGTCATTCAGAAGCTCGACGACGGCTCTGGAACCGCCTGACGTATGCGTGAAATCGTAGGTCAGCTTCCCGGAAAACGTGCCGAAGCGTACCGGCGACGGTCTTGCCGCGCGAGCCAGCGTTACGGAATCCGGAACGGCGTTCACAGAAGAAGCGGCGAGCTTACCCAGCGATTCAAAATCGGCAATGATCAGATGCGGTTTGCCTATGTGAACGACGGCTTCCGCCTGGACCCCGCCCCATGCCGCGGTCACCATGCCTTGCGCCGCTTCGAAGGGCGCCAGAAGCACGCCATCCGCGGAGCAAGCGCCTGCCGTCGCCGTCCACACAAGCCGGTCAAGCGACAGCGCGATTTCCTCGCCGTCTTCGTCATACCCTTTCGCCTGAAACTGAAGCGTGCCTCCGGGCTCCACAACAGACGTCCCCGGCTCGATCACAAGTTTGTGTAACAGGTATGTTACTTGTATCATTTTGGAACATGCGATGCCGCCGTTACACGCCAGAACGGCGCCTTCAGCCGAGTCCATCCCGGCGGTAAACCTACCCGACGGCGTAATCGTTCCGATCGAGCCCGTAAGCGACCATTCGAGCGCTTCCAGGGATACCGGCACCGCGTTGTAATACCGATCATGTCCTTTGGCGGTGAACGTAATGCTGCTGCCTGCCAGCACCCGCTGCGGCTTCTCCGGCTGAATGACGAGCGCTTCCAGCTCCGATGAAGGCGCCGTGGAGACGATCGCCAGCGCATTGCCGACTTCGCGCTCGTATCCGTCCGAGGGCCGGTTCGTCAAGGATGCCTGCGCATCCCCCGGCAGGCGAACGTAGCATGTCGTCGAGCCGCCCCCGTCCAGATTGATCGCATGCTCCATGCCAAGCTGCTGCAGCATCTGCGCGCCTTCCGCCAGCGTAATACCGCTGGAGAATCCGGGCTGGCGCCCGTCGACGAGCAGGAGGTACAGCTTGCCGTTCTTCGTCGCCGCCATCGTCCGGGGATGACGATCGCCGTTCAGCCGCACCGCCGGGTCGAACAGCGCTTCCGGCACCTGCCCGGCCCGGAGCAGCGCGAGCCCCAGCGTCGAGCTGCCGGACAAGACTTGCTTCGCCGCTTGGATGCCCTTGCCGTACCCGATGGTCAACCGCACGGCTCTCCCCGGTGCGAGCCGCCGCTTCAGCTCCTCTGCCTTGGCGCCGGTCGCCGACAGCACGAGGGACGTGCCGTCGATCGGCGTATTCGAAGCTTCCGCGACCGAGGCGACGATGCCTTCCCAAGGATGCCCCGGGACGAGCTTGACCGCCTCACCCGGCCGCGCGGCGGCGATTACCGCCTCCACGCCTCCGTCCGGCGTCCGGGTCGAATCGCCGAACCTCCATGTATAGGCGAACGCATGAGCCGTATGATTCCGTGTTCGCGTCCGGTTCACCATATCGACATGGAAGACCGGTCCTTCGTCATCATGCAATGCGGCCTGCATCGCCACCTGCTCTTCCAGCCGGACCGTCCCGTCCGCCATGACGGCCAGCAGCACTTTGGTCACCGCCGGCGAAGTAATGATTTCGCCGTCTGCGATCTGCAGCCCGGACGGGACGCCGATATAGCTGAAGAAGTCGCCGTTGACGCCGGCTACGACGCGCCTGCCGCGGCGCTCGGTCTCTTCCAACAGGCGGCCGACGGTCTCCAGCCGCACGACTTTGCCTAGCGACGATACAGGCTCCAGCGCTACATATCGGTTCTTCGGATCGATCTCGATCAGATGGACCGATTCCGACAAGCTGCCCCGTTCCAGCGTTCGGTTGACGTAATGAACGCCTGGAGCCACGTCCGTCGCATACGTATGGGCTACAATCCAATTGCAACCGCTTTCGCATTCGGATGCAGCCGATGGATGCACCATACAATCCCTCCTCGTCCGGGCCGGATCTTTGCCGCCCCGTGTGATCGCTCCCGCGCAGCATCGAAGCTGCGCAGGAGCCGGGCAGTTAGCCGCTTATACCGCTTCCGCCGGAATGTCCACGTCGAGTCCGAACACGTAGCGCTGAATCGCTTTGGCTACGCCAGCGCGCTCGTTCGTATCCGTCAGCACATTCGCTTCCCGCTTCAATTCATCGTCCGCATTGCCCATCGCTACCCCCAGGCCTGCCGCGCGAATGAGATGCAGATCGTTCATATTGTCGCCGACGGCCATCACTTGGTCCATCCCGATGCCGAGATGCTCGCATACTTTTCGGATGCCGCTCTCCTTCGTCACGCCTAACGGAGAAATTTCCATATTGGAAATATTCGATCTCGTAATCTCCAGCTCGCCCCAGCCGGCCACGATCTCGCGAATGCGCTCCATCGTAGGCAGATCCGTATGACGAATACCGAATTTCATCCAATCGCGCTCGAACATCTCCTCTGTCCAGCGGCGTTTGCTCGTCAAGCTTTCGACGCTGTAGCCCCAGAAGTGCGCTTCCCACTCGTCGGCCAGCGATTTCAGCCTGCGGATATGCTCACGGCTGATCGTTTGGCGCTCCTTCAGCACGGTTGGACGCTCCCAGATCTCCGCCCCGTTCACAAGCACCATCGGCGATTGAAGCTCAAGCTGCTCCCAATACGCCTGCGTCGTCTGCGTTCCGCGCCCCGTCGCAAACACGACCGTCACGCCCGCTTGCTCGGCCCGTTTGATCCAATCGGCCGTTTCCTCCGTAATCACTTTCTCTTCCGTTAGCGTCGTCCCGTCGAGGTCAAGCGCCAATAAGCGATATTGCGGTTTCATCTGAAATATTCTCCTCCATCCCCATAAGGGTCTCATCTTCGGATTCCGGGCCTGCAGTCCCGGTCTTCATTCCATGTTGCGGCCCTTTCTTGCAGCAAGCCGCTCAAACTACATCGAGAAGCTCTCGAGCGGTACATCGAAAAACCGGTTGATGACAAGACCGCCGGCAAGCGTCGACTCGTCGGGCGTAATCGGCAAATGCTCGAGGATGACGCCTTTGCACGAATCCGGGATCGTTGCGAAAATACGGTTGCGGAGCAGCGGCAGCAGCCTCTGTCCGAGCACATCGACCAGCTTCCCGGTGAATAAGACGTGATCCGGATTGAAGATCGTGATCAAATTGCTGATCGCCAGTCCCGCCGCTTCCTCGATCGCCGCGAACAAAGCGACCGCTTGCGGGTCTCCTGCATCCAGAAGGCTGCCGAAGGTTTCGATCGCGTAACCGCCGTTGCGCTTTAAGCCGCTGACGGAAGCGAGCGTGGTCATACACCCGGAAGCGCCGCAGTGGCATTTGTGCAAATACTTCCCGGCAAACGCTTTGTAATGGCCGAATTCACCCGCGACATGCGTCGCCCCTGTGCACAGCTGGTTGTTCAGAACGATTGCGCCGCCGATGCCGTAGTCGAACTTGATCGTAATGTTGTTGACGGAGCCGGCGAGCCGGCCGTTCAAATTTTCCACGAGCGCAAGCAGGTTGGCGTCGTTCTCCAAATACACTGGCAAATCGTACAAGCTCTCCAGCTTCTCCCGCAGCGGATACTCGCGCCAGCGAAGACCGGGAGAGTAGATGACTGCGCCTTGCTTCGCGTCCACCAGACCTTGAATACTGCAGCCTATCCCCTTCAACTGGCCTGTCTTAGGCACATGCTGCAGCAGCTCGTCGATGGTTTGGCGAACAAAATCAAGCGGATGATCCTTGCTTTCATACACGGGCACGTCGATTTTAAATTCCTTGATCACCCGATGCTGAAAATCGATGAGCGCGCCGCGGATATATTTGACGGCGATTTCGATTCCGATCGCGAACATTTCGTTCGACCTTACAATGAGCGGGATCGGCTTGCGTCCGCTGCTGCCCGACACGGGCTCGGTCTCCAGAACGTAGTCGTCCTCGAGAAACCGGTTGACGATGTTCGTAATCGTCTGCTGGGTCAGTCCCGTCTTCTCGGCCAGCTCCACCCGCGAGATCGGGCCGTCCGTGTAGATCAGGCGCAGCACCCTTTGCTGATTAATCGATTTAAGCAGTTTGTTGCTGGTTGTTCTTTCGGACTTCAACGGCATACAGCACCTTTCTCATTTCCCCATCATTTGACGGGAAGACATGTTGAGCGCTTTTTCTATCCAGGGCAGCGTCAACCGGTAAGCCTTGATTTCCTGGAAGGTCAGTTTTCGCTGCTGCCCCACGATGCTCCGCAAGTGGCGGGCGGCATAAAAGGAAGCAGGAATTCCCAACCTCTTCATAATATAATGCATTCGCCGAATATGGAAGGAATTTGAGACAAGAAGACAGGAGGCAAGCCCGAATTGCTCCATCAAGAGCTTGCAATTCACGACATTATGCACCGTGTTGCGCGAGCGCGTCTCCATAATGATGCGCTCCTCGGGCATTCCTTGAGCGACCATGTAATCCCTCATAATCTCGGCTTCCGTAAATTTCGAGCGTACAGCGCCCCCCGACAATATAACGTACCGGAAGCGGCGCTCCCGGAACAGCTGCAAAGCTGCGTCAAGCCGTTCCTTCAAGATCGGATGAATCTGGTCGTCGTCGCACCGGTAACCCAGTACGATCAAAGCGTCCGCATCGCGGCGCTGAAGCCTTGCGGTATGCATCCAGACAAAATAAGCGAGCGGCACGCACGCCGCTGCGGCGGCCAAGAGGAGAAGTACGGTCCATAGCAGTTCCATAGCTAAATGCGATTCTTCCTTTCAAGAGCAGTCATTCGTGCCGGCAATCCGTGTACGATGCTTGAGCTCTCATCTACCAAGTTAATAAATCAATTTGATTAATTATTATAATACGACAGTTCGCCGGTTTCTTCAATATGTTTACAATAAATAAACATAATATTTTTCCGCGCAGCGCCGAGACGCTGCAACCGTGCAAACCGCGCAAAAAAACGGCTGTCCGCACAGCCGTCCGCATCGATTACTCCGCTATGTATTTTCCTTGTTCCTCCAGCTTGTCGATCTGCCCGCAAATGTCGTGCTGCCATTCGATGTCTCCCGTCATGGAAGCCATCATCGACCAATTGTACAGCGAAGCCAGCTTCCTAGCGTATTCCGCATTGTAATGCAAGCATGCCGACATTTCCGACTGCTCGATGTCCGTCAAAGCTCTTCGCTGCTGAAGCGTCCACAGCTCCGCAAGCCTCCAATGAACCGAAAGCATACGCTAATCCCCTGCCCTGCCTGTATATTGCACTGACTTATTACCCAGTATAGGCAGCGCGCCGCTCTTTTAGACAGATCTAGACCCCTTCCAACCTCGGACCCTGTCCGGCCCGCTATGAAACGGAAGGGAACATAATCTGAAATTCGGTCCCTTGACCGAGTTCGCTCTGGACATTGATATGGCCCATCATCCCTTTGATGATATTGAACGAAACCATCGTGCCCAGCCCGGTCCCTTTCTCTTTGTTGGAAAAGTACGGCGACCCGAGCCGGCTGATCTGCGCGTGCGTCATCCCGTTGCCGTTATCGCAAATGCGCAGTACGACATAACGCTTATGCCGCTTCGCGGTAATGGTCAGCACGCCGCCTTTGGCTTCCATCGCTTCGATTCCGTTTTTGGCGATGTTGATGATGCTTTGCCTGAACTTGGACCGGTCTCCCGTGACGTATAGATCCACGTCAAACTCCGCGACGATTTCAACCCCACTCAAATTGGCGTAAGAGGTCAGCACCTTGCTGACGTAATAAATTTCATCGCCGACGTTCAGCGTCTCGCTTTGCTCCGGATGCGGCTTCGCCAGCGACAAATAGTCATTAATGATCTGCTGCGCGCGGTCCAGCTCGTCCAGACACAGCTTGCCGTACTGCAGCTTCTTCTCCTGATCGACCTGGCTTTGCGTCAGCAGCTGTATAAATCCCCGCACGGTCGTCAGCGGGTTGCGGATTTCGTGCGCCACGGAGGCCGAGATGACGCTGACCACTTTCATTTTCTCCGATTCAATCAGCTCCTCGCTCAGCTGGAAGCTTTTGCGGATCGATTCGATAATATAAATCATCAGCGCCATAAAGACCGACTGAACGGCATAGAACGTGACGGCGTGGGCGGATACATAGCTCGGATCAAACAAATAATTGCAGCCGATGCCTACGAGCTTGCAAAAAAACGATATCGCTGCGGAGACGGCCATTTTATTCGCGAGCGTCAAGGTATGGTATTTCTTTTCGGCAATCGTAATGCACAGCAAGGCAAGCGAGCTGGAGATCAGGTTCAGATAGGCGCCTTCCCCGCCCAGCGCGAACCGTACGCCGACCAGTGTAGCGACAAGCGCGACAGAGACGGTTCTGTTGCTGTAAAAAGAAGCCATAATGAAAGGAAGAATGCGGAAATCGAATTGCAATCCGGGTTGTATCGTAATCGGAAAAAACATGCACAGCAGGATCGAGACGCCGAACAATGAATAATGAAGCGCATTGCGAAGAGCAGGCTTTTCTTCCAGCTTCTTGTTGAGAAGAAATTGATAGAAAATCAGAGGGAACGCGACGAAAAATACGTTTAACAGCAAGCCTTCAATTGTGTAATTAAACATATTTCATCACCAGCTTCTATGAAATTGTATGTATAATACTACCATACGCATCCCCTGCTCTCTAGTGATTTTTCGCGTTTCCCCAGCAACGAAAGAACGGGCTTTGCAGCGTCTCTGCAAGCCCGTCCTCTCCCGGCCGTTGTATCGTTAATCGTACTGCAGCACTTCCGCGATGCGGACCGGCCGGTTCTCCTTAACCGACCTCCAGACCGCTTCTCCTGTCCCGATCGAATACGCCCCGTCCCGGGCTCCGGACAAAATACGGTACGAACGGTTCGGGTCCGGACCGAGGAACAAATCCTCAAGCAGCACCGGGTCGCCTCCGCCGTGTCCGCCCTGCCGCATCACGACATGAATCGTCTCCTTCGATCCGAACAGCGGAAAATAATCTATCGTCTGTACCGGCGTCGGGAATGGCGCACGGCTCGGCGCATGATATTCCATCGTCTCCAGGCGCCCTTTCGTTCCGCTAATCGCAAGACGGTAGCCTTCGTACGGCAGCGAAAAATTGACGGAATAGCTGAGCAGCGCGCCGCCATCGTATCGCACCGTTGCCGCATACGTGTCCTCGATGTCGATCTCCGAATCGTAAATACAGGCATCCGGACGATATCCGCTGTACGCCGGACGGTCCGTCCGCACCGTGCCCAGATGGTCGTCCTTCACCGTAAGGCTCGCGCTCCGGCTGTTCCACCTCGTGTAATAAGCGCAGCGCTGGCGCACGTCACAGCTCGCGCAGTATCTTCCATCCCGCTTCTCCGGATTCAGCTCACCGTCCGGACCGTAGTAGTTCAGCGCGCCGTAAGCGAACGCCTCGACGGGCGTTTGCCCGATCCACCAGTTGACCAGATCGAAGTGGTGCGAGCTTTTGTGAATCGATAACCCGCCGGAATTGGCGCGTACGCGGTTCCAGCGCTGAAAATAGCTCGAGCCGTGATACGTGTCGATATACCAGTTCAGATCGACGGATGTGATGCGCCCGATTTTGCCCTCAAGCACCAATTCCTTGATGCGGGTATGAATCGGCGCGTACCGGTAGTTGAACGAGACGGTCACTTTGCCTTTGCTTCGCGCTTCCGCATCCATAATGCGCCGGCAGTCGGCGCCGGTCGTGGCCATCGGCTTCTCCGTAATGACGTCCAGGTCCTGTTCCAAAGCCTGAATTATATAACGCGCGTGGGTATCGTCCCGGCCGGTGACGATAATGACGTCCGGCTTCGTCTCCGACACCATACGAGCGAATTCATCCGCTCCGTACTCGTTCACCTGCGCGACCTGCGGGCACTTGCTCTTGCATACTTCATGGCGCCTCGGATCGATGTCGAGCAGCGCAACCACTTCCGCGCTGCCCGAAAATGTCGTCGCGATCGGCTGAATAAACATGCCGATCGCCCGGTTGCTGACCCCGCATACCGCATATCGTTTGATCATATCTGCTAACTCCTGTTCGTCGTAATCATCACAACATTAAGCAAGCAACTACCGGTACAGCAAGCTGTTGTCGATTTGATGACCGAGCCCGTCGTAAGCCGCGCCGAAGAAGCTTTGTCCGGCGACGCAGGCCGGAACTTCCTCCGCCCGCCCGCGGAGTGCTGCAGCCAGCTCCAGCAGCATGAGCGCCTCGGGGCAATCCAGCTTCATGTTCTCGCTGCCGGGGGAGCGAAGGAAATAGCCGTCCCGGAAGCTGCCATGCAGCAGATTCAGACCGACGCGCTCCGCCGCGTCCAGATATGGCTCAGCGCCGCTCCACCGGTACAGCTCCAGCAGTCCCATCATCGCATGCGGGCTTCGCAAGCCGCCCGCCGTTTCGAGCAGCGCAGGCGCTGCACCGGCTTCGAGGCCGATGTCGCCGAGGCCGAGGTGCAGGCCGATGCGGCGAGCGACGCTCCACAGCCGCGGATCGGCCGCGAAGCGGTAGCCCCGCACGTAAGACCAGAACAGCAGCGCGTCGCCATGAACCGGCTGGAACACATCGCCCCGCCGGCCGTAATAGCCGTCCTTTTCCATCCGTATGCCGGTCAACCGAACGCCGCTGGTCAGTACCGGATGGAACGTATTATCGCTTAAGTCATACGCATGCGTGGCATAAGCGATTAAGTCTTTCGCAGCCCATTGCCCGAACTCCTGTCCCGCCTCGCCCAGCGTCTCGGCGAGCGCGAGCTTGCAGATGGCGGCCGGGCCGAGGATCGTGCGAAGCTGGCCTACGGAGGTGAGCTTCGCTTCGATCGGCCGCTCCGGAAGAAGCTGCTCGCCGAACTGCTCGACCGCCCGGTCGCCCCGCCCCCGCGGTCCGGGAAGAATCGAAATGCTGAACTGGTACCCGCCGAGCCCGGTGTCCGGGTGCCGCGTCTCCACATACCGGCGCGCCAGCCGTTTGGCCCATTGCAGCGGGAGCTCGTCTCCGCCGAAACGGAACAGCTGCGAGGCGGCGTAGATCAGATCGCTGCCGGCGTTAATAAACGTCAGGCCCTGCCCTTCGAAGAACACATCCCCGCCCCCGTAAGGCCGGCTCCATACGCCGCCTTCCGGCGGCGTTCTCGGCTTCCCGTGGCGGCTGAACTCGAGATTGGACCAATCGGTTACATGGCTGTTCCATACCGCTTCGACATAGCTCCGCGTCTGCGCGGGATCGACCTCGAACATCCATTCATAGAACGGAAAATGGCATTTCAGCTCGTGCTGCGGCCCTTTGTCCGACGCATGCACTTGCTTTTTCCCAGCCAGATCGTAGGCCATATGTCCGCCCCAGCACAGCAGGTCGCCGTACCGCAGCTCCCGGAAGGCGAACGCCATCGCTTGATCCGCCGCTTCCCTGTAGCGGGCTTCCCCGGTCAAGCGGCTGAGGCCCGACAACGTTCGGAACAGATGCTGTTGATTGGCCAGATTGGACAGGATCCACTCTTGTCCATCCGACTTCCATCGGACGTGCTCGCCTGTACGCACGTTCAGGCCGTCGGCAAGCAGCGGCGTCGCGTCGCCGTACCGGTCCCTTCCGTGCCGCAGCGCATTGTCCGCATATTCCCGTACCGCTTGCAGCAAGGAATCGCCGCGAGATGCCATCGCTCCTGCCTCCTTGTTTGGTTGTTATGGTGCAGCCGCTGCCGCCGAGCCCGAGCCGGAGCCGGAGGCAAACTTGTGCGCAAGCAGAATGCCGGCCTCCTTCATCAGCGCAGCGATGAGCCTGGCGACTTCAAGCGCGCCGGTCTCGTTAAAATGAGTGTCGTCCTGCACGCCATCCGGATAATTCGGATGCTCGCCTGGGGCGAGCCAGACGAACCACGCTTTGCTTGCTTCCGGCCCCATCCGGCGGTACGCCTCCTGCGTAACGGCTTGCACATCGAGCAGCGGAACGCGCTGCTCCGCCGCCAACGCTCTGACGGCGTCCGGGTACTGTCCATGGGTGCCGACCAGCTCTCCGGCGGCGCTAAATTTGCGGCGGTCGACCGAAGTCAGCAGCACCGGATGCGCCCCTTTGCTTCGCGCGAGGTCGACATAACGGCGAAGAAAGTCCGGATACGTGGAGTCCGGCTCCGTATGCCGCTCCGCATCAGACTTCTGGTCGTTGTGGCCGAACTGGATCAGCAGGTAATCCCCTGCGCCGATCGCCTCTTCAATGCGGCGGATATGGCCTTCTTCGATGAAGCTCTTCGAGCTTCTCCCGCTGCGCGCTTCGTTGCGCACCAACACCGACGGCTCGAACAAGGAGCCGAGCATTTGCCCCCATCCCGCCATGGGCGAGCGGTTCTCGGCATAATTTGCGGCGGTCGAATCACCGGCAATAAATACGGTAATGCCCTTATCGACATCCGCCAACGGCTTCATAGCGCGATTCCCTCCAATCGTATAAGAGCTGCGATTGTTTCCATTGTATCGCATGAAATCGCGCTAATCTTCATACGGACGTGTCTGGAATGCGAGAAAGTTTGTTTTTTTTGTCCAAAACATGCGTGAATGCGATAATATAGATGTATGCGGTTGCAAGGAAAGGTATCATGGCAGCAAAATGTCACGTTAGCGAGGAGGAACCGGCGTGCGCGATGTGTTCGGTCCGAAATACACGATCGGGGAACTGGACTTTTCCATTCAATACATGCGGCGAAAAGGGTTCTCGACGATGAAGGACCCGCATTTTCATCCTTTTTACGAAATTTATTATTTGCTTCAGGGAGAGCGCGTTTATTTTATAAACGGTCAAGTTTATACCGTTCAGCGGGGCGACATGATCATTATTAATCCGCATGACGTTCACCGGACGACCAGCTCGAACGTGCCCGAATTCGAACGAATCCTGATCAATTTCAGCCATGATTTCGTCAAGACCGAGCTGCCGGGAACGGATATTTCGCTGCTGCCGTTCGCTCATGGCTCGAGATTGGTGCGGTTCCCGATGAAGGAGCAGCCGGACATCGAGAAGCTGATCAAGGACATGCTTGCCGAGTGCAAGCACGAAGAAACCGGCTACAGCGCCTATGTCCAAGCTACGCTGGCCAAGCTGCTGATCCGCATATACCGGCACAACCAGAGCCGGAGGCAGGAGCCCCCTCAATACGCTCACCCGATGCACGAGAAAATGACGGAAATCGCAACCTACTTGAACGATCATTTCATGGAGGATATTCGCCTCGAGCATATCGCCGAGCAGTTCTATATCAGCCCTTCGTATTTGAGCCGCATCTTCAAGAAAATTACGGGCTTTCATTTCCGCGAATACATTCAGGTCGTGCGGGTCAAGGAAGCGCAGCGCCTGCTGCTCGATACGAAAGAGAAGGTGCTGACGATCGCGGAGAAAACCGGATTCGGTCATGTGGCGCATTTCAACACGACGTTCAAAAAAATAACGGGCGTCACCCCGCTCCGTTACCGGAAGCAAGCAGGCAAACACCCGGTTCAGCCCAACGACGAGGAGTGACACTTTAAATATGGCGGCCCGCCCCGTCGTGTAATAGCGGGACGAGCCCTATCTCCCCAGTGTGGCGGTGCATCTCATTGTTCCCTTCTTACTCGAGATCGAAGTCGTCGGTGCGAAACGGCGCAGCCGGCAGCCCGTTTCCGCCGAACAAGCTGAATTCGGGCATGTTCTGCCATGCGTATCGCACCGCGACCGGCGTCGGTATGTCCGGATGGTATACTTCCACCCGGTTCCCGGCGATCCGGGCTTCCGCGGGTACAAAACGCCGGTCGGGCCCGCAGATCGTAAACCCCGCGAGCCGTTCCTGCGTCCCGCACAAACCGTAGGAGGCCTCATCGAACCCTATCATCGCCTTATTCCCTTCCACTTGCATCACGCGGTAACGTGGCCCTTGCGATGCTACCTGTTCGCCGTATACGTCGGAGCGTGCGGCAAGCAGCAGCCGTTCCGCCACCGGTCGCTTCCTTACCGGGTGGATGTCATGCTCCCCGCAATCGATCGTAACGACCATGGACGTGCGGGGAACTGTGCGCGCCGCAGCTTCCTGCGATTCCCGCAGTGTCGCCCACACCGTGCCGTTCGGTCCTCGCAGCGGCGCGTAGGCGGAAAGCTGCACGATGAGGAACGGCAGGTCCGGCTTCTCCCAGTCCTCCCGCCAGTTTTCGATGAGCGCGGCCAGCCATTTGCGGTAATGCAGCGCCTCCTTCGGGACGGCGTTGCTTTCGCCTTGATACCACAAGACGCCGCGGACCGGGTAAGGGGCAACCGTTCTGAGCATCGTATGGTACAGCCCGCCAGGGCGAAAGTACGCCTTCGGGCCGATAGGCTGCGGCGGCCATATGAGCGGATTCGCCGATGCCCACCGGCGGTACCCGTCCAATCCAAGCGCGCGAATCTGCTGCCGGACATCGCCCCGCTCGTCGATCATGCGCTGCAGCTGCCGGATGTATTCGGCGTATTCACGTTCATATTGCTCTGCATCATGCGCTGCCACGTGATTCCGGTAATGGGCTAGTGTTGCGCCCATATCCGGGTCTTGTTCCAAATAACGCTCGCTCATCCAGGCTTGAATCGGCGTTCCGCCCCAGTTGCAGCTGATGATGCCGACCGGCACGGAACGTGATCGCTGCAGCAAGGCGCCGAAGTAATAGCCGATCGCCGAAAATTGTAGCGCGCTCTCCGGCGTGCACGTTTGCCAGCGGGCGTCGCCGGACATCGTCCCGACGAAATGCCAGCCCGGCACCCGGGCATCATGGAACGGGCGGCGCGGCGTTGTAAACAATCTGAGCTGCGGTGCCTTTGCGCTTGCCGCCTCCGCCAGCCCGTCTTCCGTAAATAACAGCGGCTGCTCCATATTCGACTGCCCCGCCGCCAGCCACACCTCTCCGACCAGCACGTCTTTCCGTACGATGACTTCATCGCCGCAGCGGGCGACCAGTTCGAACGGGCCTCCCGCCGGCTTCGGCTGCAGCCTTACCTTCCAGCGCCCGCCTTGCACGGTCGACTGCGCTGTCTCTCCTCCCCATTCAACCGTGACCGTCACTCCTTCGGGCCCGCTGCCCCACACCGGCACCGGCTCCCCTTGCTGCAACACCATATGATCCGTGAACATCGATGCAAGCTGAAACGACTGCTGCATGCGCTGCTTCCCTCCCGCACAACATAATTTATCCTAAGCATAGAACGGCTTCTACGCCTGCGCAATGGACGAAGTTGTCGAACACCTTGACAATATTGCTCCTCTACGCAATCAACCCCTGCGGCGAAGGTCCGGCCGCAGGGGTTGCAATAGACTGACTGATTGATAAATGATTGCTTTATCTGGCGATGCTTTGATCCAGTTTGCCCTGCAGACGCACGAGCTGCATCAGCGCCGTGGCGGCCTCTGCCTTCGTTACGGCGCGCGCCGGCTCGAACCGCTGCTGCGTTCCGTCGAACAATCCGAGCCGCACGGCCAGCCATACGACGCCTTGCTGCTTGATTTGTTCCCGGTCCGCAAAGGTCAGCTCGGTCCGCTCGTTAAACTGAGCCGCAAGCTTGCCGTACTTCATCATGCCGACAAGCAGCGCAGCCAGCCGTTCTCTGGTCAGCGTCTCGCCGGCGTCCAGCTTCGGCGTGATCTTCGGGTCCAGCCATTTGCTCTGTGCGAACAGCTCGGCGGCGGCGTAATAAGGGCTGTCCGCTGCAATATCTTCGAAGGTCGGCTTCGCTTCGCTTCCGCTGTAGCTTCTGCTGCTAACGTAATACGGGCTCACGGCCGCCGCCGCCATGTTCAGCCAGTCACCTACGGTAATCGCCTCCTCGGGGCGCAGCTCTCCGCGATCGTCCGGCTTCAGAATGCCGTAGCGCACCATCGTTTCGAGATCTTGCTGCGCCGGGTGGCCCTTCACGTCGGTAGGCATCGGCGCGGCTTTGTTGGCAGCAGGGTTCATCTCGTTCATCATCGACCGCCATTGGCCTGTCGAAGCGTCGAACATGGACCCCGTTTTGCTCTCGTCCTTGAATGCGTAGGCGTACGTCAGCTTCACGTTCGGCTCAATATAGCCATTGTTCTCCGTGTAGTAGCCGCCGAAGTTTTTGTACTGCAGCTTAAGCTCGGACGCCTCGCGGTAAGCCGCTTCAGCCTCCGCCTTCGTCGCCTTCGCCTGCAGGGACGCCGCCTCCTTGTCAATCTGCGCGGAGCGCGAGCTGCTGTAGGTGAGCAGTTTGCCGCTTGGACTCAACGCGACAGTCGTATAATCGCCGCTGACCGGAATATCCCCGATAAACCGCTGGAACCGGAAGCTGAAATTGCGGTTGCCGTCCTGCTTCGACGCGAACGGATCGCTGCCCATTTGCCGCAGTTCCTCCGAAGCGTTCGGGTACAGCCGGTTCACCAGCTCGAGCGCCTGGGCTTCGGCCTCCTGCTTCGTAACGGATGCCTCCTCGCCGGCGGTCTCCTGTGCCATCTGCTGCTGCATGTAAGGCGGGTAAAAGGTCGTTTCCCGGAATTCGAGAATTTGCCCAGTCGCCGCATCGACGATCGCACTCGATTGCGGCGAGCCGTACGGTCCCGACGGCGTCTTTTCCGACCAGTTCAAATTCCATACCTGCTTGTTTCGATCCGACCAATGGTTATTCAGGTAAGTGGGACTGCGCGTACGCGACTGCATCGCCGGCGATAACGCCTCGACCAGCTCGAATGCCTGATCTGACGTCAGCAAACCGTTCGCGTCCTGCCCCTTGACCGGCTCGAAGCGCCGATCTCCCTGAGGCACCTTCTTGAACTGCAGCTCTTCCGGCTGCACGACCTCGCCCGAAAAATTCAGGTAGTCGCCCGAATGCGCGTCAATGATCAGTTCTCCGACAGCCGCTGGCGTCCAGCCGAGAAACCATGTTTTTTCTTGCCCGTACGGCTTGTAGACCGGTATGTACTGCAATCGCAAATCGAATGCGGACATATATCGGCGTGTGGCATCCTCCAGCGATACGGTCGGCGTCGAGGAAGGATATTCATATACGGTTTTGTTCCGGTTATAGGCTGTCACTTCCCCGTTGCCGTCGACGGTAACCGAAATGTTCTCGTTCGGGCTCGGCAGGCCGTTGATCATCGTCGTGAAGCTAAAATAATATTGCACCGGCCCGAACAGCGCGCCCTCCATATATTTCGGCTGGTCTGCCGTGCGAATATCGGCCTCCGTCAAGCTCGGTGAAGCCTTGAACAGAAACGCCTTCGCCAGCCGGAACGCCTCTTCCTCAGACACTTTCGGCGGGTAATATGCCTCCTCTCCGTCCTCGTAGGGGCCGCCTACATGCGTTTGCAGCAGCTCCCCGCTGATGGAATCGACCAGGCTGTTGAAGCCGTAGCTGCTGTTGCCGTTTCTGATTTCCCAATTAATATTCCACACGTTCTGATAAGGCGCCGGATACGAATGATTGTTGCCGAGCTCCACCTGCCTCGGCTCGGCTTTATTCAGCTGCGGGAACAACGCCCGGACGATGGCCACCGCTTCTTCCTTCGTTATTTTCGCTTCCGGCTTCGCGGTTTCCTTCGCCATGCCCTCCGGGCCGGCAGACACCGGCTTCGCCGCCGCCGAGCCGCTAACGCTCGTGCCGCTGACGGTCATCGTTGTGGTCACCGTATCGGCGTAAGCCGTCATCGGCATAAGACTGAGACATAAGATCGAGAACAGGAACAGCTTGCGTTTGCTTCGCCGCATTTCCCGATGTCTTCGCATCGCCATCACACTCCAATTCTACCAAAATTTAGTGCATGCACTCCTTTCTAATACGCTGTCGGCAGCGAAAAGTTTCACTTGTTGAAATTTTCAACCGCAGCGTGAAAAGGAGCAGGCTGCTTCACCGAGGCCACTGAAGAACTTCCGTTTTTTCTACTGGCGTCCCTCATAAGTTGCAAAAAGACATCTACCTCCATTTTTTAGGGGCGGATGTCTTTTTTTGGAGTCTCTAAATCGGTCTACTCGCAGTGTCTTTTAATCTATCAGCTTCAATATTCGC
>NZ_CAJVAS010000048.1 GCF_910593845.1 Paenibacillus solanacearum
ATACTTCATTTTGAGCGCCTCTTTCGTATGTGGGTTTTGTTCTTGCCGGAACGTTTCCCAGTATACAAGAGGGGCTTTTTGCGTTCAAAGCTCAAATTACTTCATTACAGGAATGGCTCCTTTTGCAAAGATTCGTTCGATTTCAGGCAGATGCTGCTCCCACACTTGCTGGCATGTATGATCGATATATTGTTGGACATAGGTTTTCAGCATTCCCATAGTCGTCCCTTTGAACGTTTCCGTTAAACTGCTCATTTGACACCTCCGTATTTAAGTTCAAACCCGATCATAATCGGCTCTCCATGTTTTAATCTCACGTTTAATGGCTTCGGGGGGAGTGCGATCATTAGCAGCCTTCTCACATTGAGACAAAAATTCATCATCCGAAGCGAAGCGCAGTGCGATTACTTGGTTCATCGTCAGACTGGGATCGAGCAGCTTGCCGGTTAATACGAAGTGTCGCAAGTTTTCCTCCGCACGAATCGCGCGATCCTGAGCCTTACATGCGAAAGTCCGGGAAAATATCATGGTCATGACCATCATGAGGGAAAGGGACACGAATAACAGTGGGGCAAACAGCGACACCGTGCTGCGTACCGAAATGAACAGATATACGACTGCAGCCGTCAACGTAATCAAACCGAGCGGCACGAGGAAAAAATGGAATCCCGGAATCAATCTTACGTAATTGCTGTAGTTTTGGGACTTCATGGGGGACACCTCCTTTCTCAAAAGTAGTAATGAGTGAGTGCACACTCAATATTATACACACGAACTCGTTCATCCCAGCAATTCATCGCTTGACTTTGAGTGAGTGCACACTCATAATGTGAGCATATACAGCTTTTCATGCCATGTCAATAGAGTGAGGGATGATCTTGGATTTAAAAAATAAAATTTCTGAAGCTGCCGAGCAAGTGTTATTAACGAACGGATTGGCCAAAACCACGACGAAGGAAATTGCCCGGGCGGCCGGCTGCTCTGAAGGATCGTTATATAATCATTTTCGCAACAAGGAGGATATATTTCTTCATGTGTTGCGGGGGCAGCTGAAACATTTGATGGGAACCTTATCCTCGCTGCCAAACCTTGTCGGTAAAGAACCGGTGCTTAAAAATTTGGAGCAGGTGTCTCTTGCGGCATTAGGGGATTTCAGCAATTCCATGTCTTTGATCTGTTCTATTTTCTCGGAACCGGATATTCTGCTTCGCCATCGAGAAGGATTTACGACAAGAAATGAAGGTCCTCACAGAGCAAATGAGGCTGTGGAAGCGTACTTGTTGAAAGAGAAACAGTACGGCAGAATCCCCGAGGAGATGGATCCGAGAGCCGCCGCGGATTTATTACTGGGCAGTTGCTTTCAACATGCGTTTCAGTTGAATTTCCTGGGTAAAGTCGAAACTAAAGAAGAGCAGACCGACTTTGTGAGCCGTGTATTGAAGACATTATTTCCAGTCGAAAGCACATAATGGGGCATATAAGACTAAGCCAACGTTAACGATAATTGTTCTTAAAATATAATAAGAATTAGCCTTCTATTTTCTTAAGATTAGCCTGATACATTGGTTAACAGGAGAATCCGAAATAGGAGGCGCATCCCCAATGAATGATCATGTAAAACGAGAATGGACTAACGAATTCGCTATAGGGTTTCCCGGTCGCTGGGTTGGAGGGATTTCTCTTATTGTAAGTCCCTTGCTTCTGCTGGTAGGCGTATTAATCCGCAGGCAGTTTCATTTCTTCTTTCCAGAGCAGCTTGCGGCCGTTCAGATGCATCCGATTCTAATGGCCGTGTCTTACAGCTGTTTTGCCGCGGGCAATCTGCTTTTGTGTCCTGCCGTCATTGTGCTTGCCGGGTTAATAGGGAGAAGGAAGCCCGGCTGGGCAATGTGGGGCGGAGTATTCACGATATTCGGATTGTTTGCCCGAACATTTCATTCCGGTGTTGACCATCTTGCTTTTCAATTAGTCCGAAATCAAAGCATTGAGCTTGCTACCGAGGTCGTTGCGAACTCCTATGGGGCGTTTCATATATTCTGTACTCTTAACCTCGCCATCATGATGGGTTGGATATTGCTCGCGGTCGGAGCCTTTCGTTCTGGTACACTTCATCCGCTCTCTTCTGTCGCTCTCGCTCTTATGGCTACTCTTCCGTTAGGTGTGCTCAAAGGCACTACACCGTTTTCCATGATAGCTATTACTGGACTTTGTATTTCATTTATTCCATTGGGCATCAAGATATTGCGTCATGGAGAGAAACCCGGCATTGGAAATATTCTCATCTGGTCCATACGTATTATATTGGTAGGAGGCATTTTCTTTTATTTCGGGCAGCAGGGCTGACCGCTTACAAGACTCGGCAGCCGGTCATTGATGATCCGTCTGCCGATTTGATATGGGGTTGACCTATGGAATTTGAGCTAGACGTTTATCCAGGCTGCTTGCAGCCTCAGTTAATCGCTTCTGAACAGCGGCAGGGGAATGTGCAGTCAATAGTGATTTGAACACGGTCGTCATATTAAGCATTTGCAGTTTAGGATTTCGATACATGCTAGGACTCACCGCGTAATTCAATTCCTCGTACATAACCTTCATACCCGCATCTTCTGTAAGCTTCCATTGTTGTATGGCTGCTTTGGAGGTCAGCATTTCCTGCTTGGCCCAGTCCCGCTGGAACCCGCTTTCCGGATTTAGAATGACATCCTTCATAAATTTCCATGCAAGCGGTTGTTGTTCGGAAGCTGCTGCGATGGACAGCGTGCTGATCGACACGGAGTTTGCCCTCACGCTGCTGGTTAGACGGGGAACGGATACAACGCCAACATTTTCGGCGTCCCAAGCTCTTAACAAAAAGGAGTAATTTAGAGCCTTCGATACGCCCATTCCGGCGTTACCGGTTCGAAGCTCCGTAAGCATGTCGTTATAGGGGCTGGAGGTTTGCTTGATGGCTTTGCTGTTATCCACGCCTGTGACCAAGCCGGCAACGGCTTCTGCAATTACAGGACTATCAAAATAACCGCTGAAGGTGCTGCCGTCAGGCGAAAGTAGGCTTTTCCCCTTACTATGGGCCAATGTTTCAAATAAGGAGAGTTCCATCGGCACGGCACTGCCGTAAATTTCCCTTCCTTGCACGGCATTGGCATCCTTCAGGAGAATGGAGGTGTTAAAGAACTGCTCCCAAGTCCAATCATCTGTAGGCTCCGGCAATCCGGCCACGCGGAACCAGCCTTTATGGTAAAAGACGACCATGGGGTCCGGTGTCATCGGAATCCCCGTTAATTTTCCATTCACAGTAGCAAAGTCAATCAACGGTTTGTATATATCATCCGTTGTCATGCCTTCGCTCTTGTAAAACGGCAGCAGATCGGCAAACGTCCCCTTGTGACTGAGTTCTGCATCGTAGGCGCCGAAAACAAGATCCATCGGTTGTTTTTCCTCCATCCGTTTAACCAGTGAGCTATGGTAGCTTTCTGACGGGAGAAAAACAAAGGTGATTTTTACTCCTTCATGGGCAGCTTCGAACAGCTTGGCATGCTTTTGAAATGTATTCATCCTGTTCACCCATGTGGTGGAGCTATTTTTGGGGAAGAGGATCGTTAATTCATGGGTCTGCGGGGGGTTCTCCGGTTTTTGAATTTTCGGCGTAGCTGTTCTAGTTTGCAGGTTAAATGTATCTCCTGCGGACAGGAAGTAAAATTTCTCACGCTTCCGGTCTTTGGACTTTTCATCATATATGGCAACCTTACTGTTTCCGACCACTTCAAACGTATCCCCCGAAACAACGATAGCCGTCCCCTCATCGATTCCAATACCGAGGAGCTCCGGATATTTTTCGATAACTTCAAGCAGATCAAACTCGCGGTTCCTAGCCAATAAATGCTGGTCAATAGCAACATTTTTGAGAAAGCCAAACCCTTCAAGATGGTCTCCGATCATAACGGTGTTTGAGCGGGTGCCGGCCGCCGACGATAAACACGCCCGCGGCTTTCTGGAGCGGCTCTACAAATTCATCCTGGTTGGCTGTGTTAGGGTCCCTCGTATGAAGTACAGTTACATCCGTAAATCCAGCATTATAAAAAGAGCGCAACGTTGGCCACGACTTTCCGAAATGTTCACCTTCATCCGCAGTCGGTATAACCACAATGGGTTTCGTCTTGTCATGAAACAGTTGGGCAAACCCCGTCACACTGCCAGTTCCGCCACCGTGAATATACAGCTTACCGTTGGAGCTCTTCGCGCTAGGTTTGATGAGCAGTGGTTTAGCGACGAATAAAGCAACCAGCAGAACACATATACAAGAAAACAACACCATAAGCAGTAACTGCTTTTTTTTCAAATCGACTCCCCCTCTTCTTGTAGTCTTCGGCTTCATCACCGATTGATTCACCTCCATGCCCATGTTAGACAAAATAAGTTGGGGGAAAGTCGCAAAGTGTATAAGGACTTTTCAGGAAATATAGCATCCTATAAGTGGTAAAATATGTTATATTTTAAGGGAGATATGAAGCGAGAGGAGTGGCTTGATTGACGAATGAGAAGCACCATGAGCCTCTGGAGCATCACTATGAACGGTTAAAAAAATACGTGATTCATAAAGTCGGAGAGGATCGGGCAGAGGACATCGTCCAGCAGGTTTTTCTCAAAGCGCACCAATCGCTTTCGGCGTTTAGGCATGAATCCGAACTATATACTTGGCTTTATAAAATTGCGCAGAACACCATAATAAATGAAGAAAAGCGGAGCTACCGTAAAAGGGAGCTGCCTGCGGATCGCGAAGAGATGTACCGTTTTGTTACGGCCGATTTTACAAGGGATGTTGATTTTCAGATTGATTTGGGGACGGCTATGAGACATTTGGATCCAATGGATCAAGACATCATATCCATGCGATTTGCAGTCGGATTGCCTTTTGCCGAAATATCATCCCAGCTGGAGTTAAATGAAAGCACAGTGAAGAATCGGTTATACCGGTGCATTGGGAAAATGAAAAACGTGCTTGAAGATTGGCACTCTCCTGAGCCATTATCTACAAAGCAATTGTTTATTATGGTGAATATGCTTGAAAGACAGAGGCATATGAAGCAAGACGATCAGGCTATGGACGATATTATGAATTTACTTCGAAAAAACTTTCAACGTGTTACAACGTTGCTTAATTATGTTCCGACGCAAAAGATTACTTATGAAGTGTATCCCAACATTGAATCGTTTCATAAGTCGCTTAAGAGACCTGTCGATATATGCGCGGACTCCTTTACGGGGGTAAATCGGGTAAGCATGGTTTCTCCCCTTAATCCGGGACCGACACGCTGCTATGAAGATGTGCTGCGCTCCGCCTTATATTTGTTTGGGTCAAAACTGGCCCAACAGCTCAATCCTCGTCTCCCTAGATGGCTATACGAAGGGGTAGGCGAATATATAGGGATGGAGAGACCTCGCGCGTGGGTAAAAAGATCGTTATCTGCTAGAATGCGATCGGATGAAATTCCTACATACAACGAAATTATGACGACCTTTAATGGAACATTTTCAAACGGTGTCCCGCGTCTTCATATCAGTTACACCTTGGTGGATTTTATTCATACCCGTTACGGGCTGCCACTGTTACAGCGTTTACTGCGGGAGCCGGAGGTTGAATCTGCTTTTCACAAAGACTTGGCGGAGCTGGAATCCGAGTGGAGACAATTCGTATGCGATAATTATTTGAGCCATACCATTACGACAGCCCCTGCGACGGGATCGGCAGAGGGGGCGGAGGAGCTTGTAATCCTGATCCCGACAGCATCGTCGGGTTCATTCAGAAATCGGGCGCAACTGTTTCAGAAGCACGCACAGCTGTTCGAGAAGGCGAACCCCGGCGTTATCGTTACCATTGAAACATTCGATCATTGGGGACGGGAGATGTATTTGCGAAGACGCTTGCAGAGGGGGGAGCCGGTCGATCTCGTGTTAAGCAATTTTTATGCTTCATTGGCGCAAGAAGGGGTATATGCCGATCTGCTTCCGTTCTATCAAGCGGATCGGATGACCACCGACGACCTGTACAAGACGCTGGCCGACATGACGACCGTTAATGGGAGGCTGACCGGCATTCCGATGTCGCCGCAGCCGCTGGTGCTTTTTTACAATAAAGAATGGTTCGATCAGATGGGCTTGGCTTATCCGAGCGGTGCGATGACTTGGCAGCAATATTTCGAAATTTCCAAGAAGCTGAAGACGGCTAATCGTGAAACCGGGAAGGCAGTCTACGGGAGCGTAACGCCGTTTGACATGCAGTTCCTCGAAACGGTTGCGCTCAGCAACGGACTTCAGGTAGTGTCGCCCGACGACACCACGCTGACCGGGTACATCGACGCCGAATCGGTCGCAGAGGCGTTGAAGGAGGTGCTCGATGGAATCAACAAAGGAACGAGCAGCAAGCTGGTATCGAACTCCATGATGCCGCCATTCGAGGAGCTTAAGAGCCATAATACAGGAATGGCAATCGGCCAGGCGGGGATGTATTTTTATTTGTCTAAGAGAAGGAGCGACTTCGGCGTGGCCGCCATCCCGAAGCCAGCCCACGGCGTTCAAGCGACTTCCTCCTATATCACCACGTTATCGATGATCGCAAGCTCGAATAAACAGCAGTTGGCCTGGAAGTTTATGAAGGATGTGATCCTTGACGGGAACAGCCCCTTTCATGAGGATTGGGGGAAGCTGGAGCTGCTTACCTCCAAAGCCGCCGTTCACAAGCTCGAACTACATCTGGACCCGGACATGAAAGTGCTGTACGAGCAGCTTGATTATGCCAATAAGCCTGTCTTGTACCGAAATCCCAGGATTAGAAAAATTAATCCATCCGATCTGCTGAGAAAGCTCGCCTCCTCGAAATCGAAGAAATCCATGCAGCGAGAGCTATCGGAAGCTGCGCTCCAGTTTGACGCTTATATGGAAACCTTAACGTGAAGCGGTGGGGTCAATTGAAATCATGAATGGAGGGAAATGCATGCCGCACGAAAATAAGCCCGGTCAAATCGTCATTCTCAATGGCAATCCGCGGGCTGGGAAGACCAGTATTGTCCATGCGATCCAGAATACGTTTGAGGAGGTATGGATGAACGTGGGGGGCAGTCTATTCAAGAAAATGACGCCTGAACGCTACCAGCCGGGGATCTCGCTTCGGCCTGGAGGGGAACGCCCCGACCTTGAGCCTCTCATTGTGACCTTGTATGAGGCGATGTATGAGTCCATTGCGGCACATAGCCGCTTAGGACTGAATGTCGTGGCGGATGTCTGGCACCACGACTCTTACTCTAGCCCTCGAGGAATTCTTCCCAGATGCGCCAGGATCCTGAGTGGATTGCCGGTTTTATTTGTGGGGGTGCGATGTCCGATAGAGGTTGTCATGCAGCGGCGGATCGCGACTTGGAATGCCGGCTACGAAGAAGACGGTTCCGTACCGAAGCCGGTGGGATTGTGGCAGCACGCTGTCCATGTGCCGGGCATTTACGACATGGAAGTGGATACTTCAATTCTTAGCCCCGAGGAGTGTGCCCGTCAGATCCGTCAGCGTCTCGAAGAGGGCCCGCCGTTCTCGGCTTTTCATAGTCATGAGGACATGATGTAGATGCAATCGTAGGACCAAGCCCCCATGACAGGCGGGCTTGGTCCTTGCATTATTAATTATTTGATGCCGAAAGCGGCCATGCCGATTTTGAGTCCAAGCACATTTTGATCGGGGCCTTTGGCATCGGTCGAGTTGACAGAGTAAACCACCTTGCGCTGCAAGTCACGGGTAGCGAACATGCCGTTGGCGTAGCCCGGTCTTGCTCCGGTCTTCCCCCAGAAGGTCATGCCGTTGATCTCGGTTCGCATCATGCCCATGCTCATTGTCGCCTGGCCGGCGTCCGCGCCGTCTTTACTCCATACAGGAACGTCCGGTACGGTGAACATATGCTCGAGTTCGTTCTTCGGCACGACTTCACCGCGAAATAAAGCGGTCATGAAGACATTCAGGTCATTGGTTGTTGAAATGATCTGCCCCGCCGCCCAAGTGAAGGACTGGCTCCCTTCGGTCACGTCTTCCAGTTCGACGCGATCCTCTCGCTGAATCGCTTGATAGCCCTTCGCATGTGTACCGATCATCCTCACGTCGCTTCCCGGCAAATACGTGTTGTACAGGCCCAGCGGCTGCAGGATTCGGGATTGGACCTCGACTTCGTACGGGTTACCGGTCACCTTTTCAATCAACAAGCCGGCAAGAACGTAATTGATGTTAGTGTAGTGCTGCCGGGTACCCGGTTCAAATTCCATCGGTTGTTGAAAGGCCAGCTCGGCGAGCTCTTGAGGCGTCCAATTTTTGTAGCGCATTTCTTCATCGCCGAGATGGTCCGGCAGTACGGGACTGGGAAGGCCGCTCGTGTAATTGAGCAGTTGTCCTACGAGTACCGGCGGAAACTCGGAGGGCAGCAGGCCGGGCAAATAGTGCTGAATCGGCTTGTTCAAATCGACCGTTTGCTCGGCAGCGAGCTGAAGCACAACGGCGGCGGTAAACACCTTCGTGATGCTGCCGATGCGGAATCGGCCATCCGCCCTTGCGGGGGCGTTGGATGCGATATCGGCCACGCCAGATGCTCCCATCCAGCTGTCTGTCGGGGTACCTACATAGACCAGAGCCGCCGTCGCCTTCGAGTTCGGCAGACCGGAGAGCACCTCACGCATCGTCCTGAGGTCGAGCGGGGGAAGAGAACTGACCGCGGCCGCATCAGCTGCATGAACACCGGGATTCTGCGCCGCCGCCGTAGCAGTGAAAGATCCTGCAAAAGTACTTACCGTTAGCATGACGGCAAGGATCGAACCGATCGTTTTTTTCATAAAATGAACGCTCCTCATCTCGTATATTCCTTGGTTCAAATATACGACGCGAGGAATTTTCAGGAAACGGACGGGAGTCGGGACATTCGCTAGGCTAAGGTCTAGTACACCGGCCCTATGTTCTTCTTGCCGCAGATATTCACCTTGACAGGGGTTCAAGCTTGCTCTGGTTACCCTTCATAAGCTCGGCGCAAAGCGTTCAAATCAATCTTCGTTTTCGTCTGCAGCAGTGCGTTCATCACGCGCTGCGATTGGGCCGAATCCGGGCCGCTGATCATCTCGCTCAAGTCCGCAGGAACGACTTGCCACGAGACGCCGAACTTATCCTTGAGCCAGCCGCACACTTTGGCTTTCTCATCCCCGCCCTCGCCAAGCTTCTCCCAATAGTAGTCGATCTCTTCCTGCGACTCGCAGTGGACGATAAACGAGATTGCCTCTGTAAATTGAAAGTGCGGCCCGCCGTTTAAGGCGACGAACGGCTGTCCCTCCAGCTGGAATTCGACGGTCATGACGCTTCCCTCCGGAATCCCGTGGACTTCGCTCCGCTCCGACTTTCCGTAGCGGGTAATTCTGCCGATCTGGGCATCGTTAAAGATCGATACGTAATGCCTCGCCGCCGCTTCAGCCTGCGAGTCGAACCAGAGGTTCGGAGTGATTTTATGAATCTTCGATTTCATGCGGACATCTCCTTTTTCGCGAATCGTGTTTTTTTTGGAATCCACAGCTGTAGCTTCATGTTAACAAAAAACGCGGTCAGCGGTTTCTTATGCATTGCGGATTTAGGACACGACGGGAATCGGCGAAATGAAGCGGTTTCTGATACAATACAAGGGGACAAACCAATCCAAGGAGGCGTTACGATGCGCAATAAAGTCATTTTGCTGAGCACGGACAGCTGGGGGAAGGGCGACGGAGAGCTGGGACAGACGATTCTGGAATCGTTCTTTACGATTTTGAAGCAGGAAGAGGGAAAGCCGGCCGCTATCTTTTGCATGCATCGCGGGGTGCTGGCCCTTACGGATGCATCCGTCGCTTCGCTGCATCTGAAGGAAATTCAGGAGCAGGGTGTGCCGGTTCTCGCCTGCAAAACATGCGCCGATTATTACGAGGTGACGGACAAGCTGTACGCCGGGGAAATCTCGACCATGAAGCGTTTCATCGAGCTGTCCGCCGAGCACGAAGTATTTACGATTTCCTAGTCAATGGATGCGTTCAGGCGCAACCAAAACAAAGCCCTCCGGCTCCGCTTATACAAGCGAGACCGGAGGGTTTGTCACTGCCTATGGCTTTAATATATAAAAGCGGATCGTCGGTCCGTCCGTCACCGGCTCGCCGAGCAGCACGTACCCGGCCCGCCGCGCTTCTTCCGGCACAGCGTGGAACGCTTGAGGACAGTCGGCGATGACCTCCAATATTTCTCCCTTGCGCAGCTGCTCCATCGCATCCAGGCTGTAGACGACGGGGTAAGGGCAAGGCTCGCCTTCCAGATTGAGCGTCATCGTCGGCTGAATCTGTTCGAGCTTGAAGTCTTCCGTTCGAAGCGGGTTCATGTTAAGCCATCTCCTTTCTTGCTACGCCGGCTTTCATCAGCACGGTTTGACCTTTGCGGTCCGCCTTGTAACGGACGCGCTTCTCCCAATACAGAGCGAATACATAGAACGCGAGCATCAGGCCGATCGTGGTGGCAATCGCTCCGCCCCAGCCCCATTCCGAGACGAGATTGTATTTCGGATAGCCTTCCACCAGTGTCGCGTATAACGACCAGTGATCCCAGCCCCACGCCAGCAGTCCGGCGCCCGCGATATTGCCCGCGCCTACCACGACATATTGCATCTGGCCTTCCATCGCGCGGTACATCCAGCCGGTCTCGCAGCCTCCGGCAATGACGATACCGATGCCGAACAGCAGCCCGCCGATCAGCGCGCCCGGACTGGCCCACATGATTTTTTGCGGGACGCCCAGCGAAATGATGACGGCGGTGCACAGCGTCGCGGCGATAATGCCGATTGAGAGCGCCTTGGCCATCGTAGCACGTCCCGTGACCCACAAGTCGCGGAAGGCGGACGTGAAGCAGATTTGTCCGCGCTGGATCAGCAGGCCGAAGGCGACCCCGAACAGGCCGGCCAACGCCAGCTTCGGTTTACCCGCGGCGAACTCTACGGCAACCAAGACGACGGCCACCGCGAGCACGACGAGTCCGATCCACGGCTGGAGCTTCGGCGTCGTGGAGACCATCGGACGCGGCCCGTGTGCGGCTTTCTCCAGCCGCGGCTTGCCCAGCAGCAGCGGGTGCAGCACCACCTTCACGCCGATCCATGTGCCGATGCCCATCCCGAGCATGAACAGCCACGCATGGAACGAGAATTGCGGGATGCCGGTGAAAAAGGACGCGAGGTTGCAGCCCATCGCAAGGCGCGCGCCGAATCCGGCGATGATGCCGCCGACGAAGCCCTGCGCCAGTCTGCGCTTTTGCTTCGGAAGGCGCAGCTTGAATTGACCGGCCAGCAGCGCGCTGAGCAGGGCGCCGAGGAACATGCCGGTGACGACCCATCCGTCGATCCGGTCGATGGGACTGCCCTCCAGATGCATAATTTGTTCAATGTACGTAAGCTTGTGGGGATCGACTCCGAGCCACTCCATCCCATGGCCGGCAAATCGGGTAAATTCGCCCGTAACCGCCCAAAACGTGCCCGTGACGCCAAAGTAGAGCGCACTCAGCACACCCGCGATGACGGTGACCAGCATCGGGTTCCAAAACCGTCCGAACAGCTTCCGGCGAAGCTCGGGTATCAGGTGAAACAGATTCAAGCCCATTCTCCTCCTTTGGGATAATGAAAACCAAGTCCTATTGTAGCAAAATTTATTCGGAATAGGGGCTGGAAAAAATAAAAAAACGGAAGCATGCCGGCGCATACTCCCGTTTGTAATTCAAGCTTCCGCTTTTTGAATTTTGGCCGGATTGTTGATTTTGTAAGGCACAGGATGCTTGGTCAGCTTCTTGGCGACCACCTTCGCTTCGAACGTAATCGTATCGCCGACGGTGAGCTCCAGCTTCTTCAGCGTGTTGCTGTAGCTGGACCACGCGGCGCCGAGCTCGAGGGCAGGCTCGGCGATGGCAACGGCCTCGTAGACGATCACCTCGTCGTCGGTTTCGGTGAAATGGTTCGGCACGCTCGTAAACTGCTGCACGGTCGCGGTCATCTTGACCTTCTCCTCGGGCAGCTCGATTTTCGCCGCTTTGCCTTTCTTCGCTTTCTCCTTCGGCGGCTGCTCCGCCGCCGGCTTGTCCACCGCGGGCTGCTCCGCTGCCGGTGCCGCAGTATGCTGATCGGCAGACGCATCGTCAGCATTGGCTGCGGCCTTGGCTTGCGTAACGGATGGAGCCGCCTCTTCGCTCGCGTCCGAGTCCCCGGTTTCCGGCGCAGCTTCCATCACGCCCCCCGAGCCTCCGGTCGTCGCCGCGGCTGCTTCCATCCCGGCGTCCGCTTCGGCTGTTTCCGGTACAGCCGATTCCTCGGCCGCGGTCCCGACCCGCTGCCCATAGCTGGCCGCCTGCATCTCCTTCAGATACGACGGGTGGATGCAATGCTTCTGCCCGTTCTCCAGTTCAATGACCGCTGTCATTTGGTCGGCATAGCCGACAATGGAGCAGGTCAACTGGAGGCTGCCCCGCTTGTAATAAAATGGCTTCATCTTCGCCGCCTTCTCAGACAATAAGCCCCATTCCTTGCACTTGTCGATCTGCGCCGTTTCGTCTTCAAAGGCGCTATACGTAATGGGCTCGATCGTAAACGCATATCCCATGTGTGTTCCACCTTTCATTGCGGTTACGAACATTTTATCATGTTCATAGACAATGGGAAAATCGAATGAACCTTTTGACGGCTGGCGTTGTTTAGTAGTCAGAAACGGAAAGGAGGGGATCGCTTGACGGAAAAGGAGCTGTTCCAGACGTACAATCAAGCCGTGTACCGGACGTGCTATTTCATGCTCCACCATGCCGCCGATGCGGAGGACGTGTGCCAGGAAGTGTTCATGACCGTATTCCGGCACGACTGGCGAACGGTGGAGCATTTGAAAACATGGCTCATGCGAGTAACGGTGAATCACTGCCTTAATCATTTGAAGAAGGACCAGCGCGCGCGAACGAAGCACAAGCGGCTGGAGCTCGAGCCGACGCCCGTAACGGAGAAAGCGGCCGAGACGATTGCCGAGGAACGGGAGACGGCGATGGAGGCAATCCATTTGCTGCGCGAACTGCCAGGGAAGATGAAGGCGGTCGTGTCGCTTCGCTACTTGAACGAATGCAGCTTGAACGAGATCGCGGACATTCTCGGCATCCCGGTAGGGACGGTCAAGTCGCGCTTGAATAAAGGATTGAAGCGGATGAGGCAGCTGATGACGAAGGGAGAATCGCAACGTGGAAAGGATGGACAAGCGTATGGACAAGGCGGAACAAACCTTTGCGAAATGGCTGAATGAAGACAAGCAGATCGAATACCCGGATTTTGACGCGATGTGGGGCCGACTGGAGCAGGCGCTGCCCGGGCCTGGCGATAAGCTGCAGCCGGTGGACATGAACGCCCCGAAGCGCAGGCGCCTTCGCAAAGCGGCAGTCATCTCCGTTCTTTCCGCGGTGCTCGTAGCAACCCCGGTGGTGGCGGCCCTCTCGTATAATTGGGACCCGATTCTTTCTTATCGCAGCGGGATTCAATCGGCACTGCAGCAGGGCTTAGGGCAAAGCATCGAGAAGTCGGTGACACAAGACGGCGCGAAGCTCACTGTACATACGGCCATTGTGGACGATAACCGGACGGTGCTGCTGTACAGCTTGAAGACCGAGGGCGGTTCGGAGAAAGACAGCTTGTATTTTGCCACAATGCAGCTTACGGACAGCAGCGGCCGCGTCATTGAAGGGCGGCACAGTCAGACCTGGGATCAGGGCAACAAGGCGTGGACCGGCTATTTCGAGACAGAGTGGACGCCGGACGGCCAGGAAGCCGATGTGCAGTTCACGGCGCGAAAATTGCAAGCTTTTTCCTCCGTGCAGCGCGATCTTGCGTTTCAGCCGTTCGAGAACAAAACGCAATCGTTCGATATTGGGCAGGACGGAATCGGCAAGCTGACGCTGCAGCCATTTGTGCAGGGGGACAAAGTGATGCTCGCTTCTGCCGTAACATTCAGTAACCCGGATGCTCAGGCATGGGCGTTTCCCCGGATCGGCGTGTTCCAAGGGGATACGCCTGTCAAGGACGCGGCAACCGGCGTATTCGGCAAACCGGGTGAGAACGGAGAATATACCGGCCAGCAGCATTTTGCCGTAAGCGATGTACAGGAACCGTCCGTCTCTTACAAGCTGCTCTATACGCGGGAAGAGCGGCGGATCGACAAGGCCTGGACCTATGATTTGCATTTGGATAAAAAACAGATGTTGAGCGGTACCATCAAACGCCAATTGAACATCCCTGCGGCTCACGCCGACAAGCAAATGGTGCTCAAAGAAATGATCGTGACCCCGACGCAAATCCGGCTCAAGGCGGCTCATGAACCGTATATGCGGTTCCCGTTCGTCAACTACGTACTGGAGGTGAACGGCGAGGTGTTGAACGGAGGCCTATGGTACGGGGAAGGCAATTCCAAGGAAACGACGTTCCGCTTCGAGCTTCCACCCGGACTGCGCATGACGGAGCAGTCGCCGATCGCGCTGATCGCTCAATATGAGGTAATCGAGCACAGAGACGCCAAGGAACCGATCCGCTTGAAAGGCATTAGCGAACAGAAACAAACGATGACGACGCAGGTCGGCGGCTACGACGTCACATGGACTTATTACAAACAGGACGGCAATCTGTACGTGCAGAGTGAGTCAGCCGACCCGAGCTTTGGCGGAGTCAATCAGACGTATATGGGCACCGGATCAAGCCGCATCGTCGGCAAACCTGTAGGCGCCGGCTTCTACGGAGACGGCAATAACCGGGCCGTTGACATGTACCCTAACTTTACCGGAACGGATGCGGAACTGTATATTTTCTGGTATTACACCGACAACCCGTCCGAACAATTACGGATCAACGTAAACGGATAAATGGATCGGCGCATACGGAACCGGCTGCTGCGGCAGCCGGTTGTTCGCTGTTCCGCCGTTTTGCTGCTAGTGAAGACCCCGTAACCGCAACCGAATCGGTTCGGTTGTTGTGGCACGAAGAAGGAAAGAACGGCTTTTCGTGGAAATGAGTAGGTGAACGAGTGTAGGCGGGAGGGAGGCTTCCATGAAGGGATTATTGATCAAGTCGCCATGGATCGACCGGATTTTCGAAGGCAAGAAAACATGGGAGATCCGAGGTTCCAATACAGTGATCCGCGGCACCATCGCGCTGATTAGAAGCGGATCGGGTCTCATTCTCGGCACCGTGGATCTGGTAGACTGCAAGCGGCTGGAGCTGGAGCAGTACCGGGAAAGCACGGAATTCCATGGCATCCCGAAGCAAGCATGCGAAACGCTTCCGTATCAACATACGCATGCCTGGATTTTCGCGAACCCGACGCTGTTCGAGCGGCCGAAGCCGTACAAGCATCCGAACGGCGCGATTATATGGGTAAACCTGGAGGATTGAGAGGAGCTAATTTTTGGGTTTTCGCAACTTCCAATCCGCGAAACTTTTGCCAAAATTATCCGTAATGCTGGAATATAAATATAACGGGGGTTACGCATCGATCCTGAAGTGGGGGGAAGTCGGATGAAACGAAGAATCGGAATGCTAAGGTATCAGCCGCTGTTGTATTTTGGGTTGTTTTGGCTGGGAGCGGAGCTGTATCCGCCGCTTTTCTTGCTTTTCATGCCTATGTCCATTTTTGGCATCATGTTGTCGCTATTGAGAGTCAACGAGGCTACAGATTCCGGTAGGCCGTTCCGTTTTTTCGCATGCTTTATTTATTTGATTTTTTCGATCGCGATGTTTCCGCTCAGTGTTTTTATGATTATTTTTACGACCGGATCGGATTATTACAGAAATCCGCTTGTGGTGATTGCGCTGCTTATTGTACCGATGATTGCCGTTGCTATCATCGCCTTACGGCAAGGCGCTTTTGAAGGAGGAAAGCAAGGTTTTGTCCGTATGTACAAAGGGCTCATGAGACGACCGTGGGTGTAACAAATAAACAGACGGACTGCGGATACCGATCGCCGCTGACCTTCGATATCCGCAGTCCCTCTTCAGCCAAAGTTCCATCGCCAGACATACGCTTCATTCCCGGCCCAAGCGCCCCGGCTCAGAACCGACGGAAGGTTCTGGGCTGGGGTTCTGCTTTTCAGGCGGCGCACTCGGCGCAGGTACAGGAGCGGCTTACTGGCTTTCCCGACTGTCCAAGTCGGCAAGAGACCGGCTTGACCGCAGCACATAGTGCAATCGCATAACGATGGAGCGAGTTTTTGCCATACTTTTGCGTAGAGCACAATGGTATAATAGACCCGTATACATGCCGGAGAGAGGCAACTGCAAGGACATTTCATGGACAAGCAGGAGCTTCGGGCGCTTCTTTACGGAGAGGCGAATATATTCCCGGGAAGGTTCATTTCCGGCTGCACCGTCATGTGCGCACCCTTCATTGGGCTGTAGCGGAAACAGCGGATCGAACGCATGGCGAAGCAACCATCCGGCGGTTCATATCGTCTAACACATAGACGCTGAAGAATGCAGTTACGCTTCAGCGCATCTTTATCTTTTCCAACCGAAGGAGCGTGTGCGCTATGAAAATAAAATGGCTGCTTATCGCAGCGCTTTGCACGATTGCGGCGGTGCCATCCGCTGCGACGGCCGCGCAGCTGGATATCGGTGACGTTGTCGGTCAAGTGCAATCGACTGATATTCAGGCCGTCGTGAACGGAAGCCCGATCCCTTCGATGAACGTGAACGGCTATACAGCCGTCGTCGTGGAGGATTTGCGGCAGTACGGCTTCGACGTGGCATGGATTCCGCAGCGGCGCGAAATTATAATCGAGCCCGTCGCGGGCAAGCAGCCGAGTCCTTTGCCGGTATCCCCGTCCGCCTCCAAAGTCGGCGAGAAGCTGGGCGATGTGCTGTACACGGATATCGCAGCATACTTCGGCGATGTCAACATACCGTCTTACAATATCGGCGGCAAAACGGCCGTCATATTGAACGATTTGGAGCCGTTCGGGCAAGTGAACTGGTCGGAGAAGGAGCGCAAGCTGTCGTTCTCACCGGCGGCCAGCTCTGGCAAAGAAGCGCGGCCGGCTCAGTCGCTGCTTACGGTTCGCCAGAAGCAATCGGTCACGATCGAAGGCGTCGCCATTGGAGACGAGAAGATCATGCACGAGGGCAGAGAGATCGGCAGCGTCATCGACAATAGGCCAATGGTTTCCGTGCAGTGGATGGCGGAGCGGCTCGGCTACCGTACGGAACAGGCGAAGGATGGCAAGCTGCAAGTGCGGAGCGGAACGTACGGCTTCAGCCTTCAAGCCGGGGATGCGACAGCGGAGCGGTTCTGGTTCGGCACTCCTGTGGCGAGCGATGAGCTGTACGTCGAGCCGAAGACGGTGAACGGGGAGCTGCTCGCCTTCGAAACCGACCTGAAGTATTTGTTCGGCTATTATTCCGTTTGGGACCCCGAGACGCGTGCGCTGAATATCGATTACCGGGAATACGAGACGGCGGATTACGGCTTGCCCGAGACCGCGAGCAGCTATTTTTACTATGTTTTTGCCGACGAGTACGTATCCGGCGATAAGGGCGTTCCGAGTGTTTATGTGACCAGCCGCATGAACGGCGGCGAGTGGAACGGAGGCAGCGGGGGAGGCGCTTCTCTTCCCGAACCGGGCGATGGTCCGAAGTACCGCTTCGGCTCCGGCGCGCCGATCGATTTTGGCCGCAACGACGTGGAGGTTTGGTTAGGGGAAGCCGGCCGTCTGCTGTACTACAAAAGCCTCATCGTCAACCTGACGATGCAAAATGTGAAGCCGATCATCGACTATAACGGCCCGCTCGGATTCGGCGACTACTCCGTGCTGAAGCGCGTTGCCCCAGAGCAGGCTTATATGAAGACAACGGCCGCCGAGCTGGAGTTTTCCGGGCAGGTCAGCTCGAAGGTGGGCAGCGGCCTTACATTTACCATTGAAAAACAGGAAGGAAGCGGGTACAGGAACGTCTCCGATACCCCGGCGCCGTTCAGCGGTGATACATTCGGCATCAAGCTGAGCTTGCCGGAGGAGCCCGGCCTGTACCGCATTACGGCTTCCAGCGTGCTGACGAATCCGCGTTACACCTCGTCGACCGCCGTAGCGAAATGGTATGTAGACAAGCAATAATCGGTTACGGAAGCCGTCAGAGGCAAGGGCTGTCAAGCCAGACTCCGTATAAACGCAAGCGCCGGAAGGACGTTTACCGTCTTTCCGGCGCTTCTGTTATGGCGGCCCCATGCCTACTTCTCCGATTTGATCTGATCCTCGATTCTTTTATTCGCTTCTTCCTCGTACTCGCGCAAAGCCGTATTCATATCTTTTTTGCCCGTCACCACTTTACTGATGGCAGTCAGCAGGCTCGTATCGGCGATCGCATAGTATGGCGAGAAAGGCGGTGCCGCAGCGAACTTCTCAGGGAAGAACGCTCCGATGTTTTTACCCTGATAGTTTTTGTTGTTTTTGCCGAAGGCGGCCTGCACTTCCTTGTCGCGGATGGCGGGAGTGAATCCTTCCCTGGCCAGTCCCATCTGCACCTCCAGCGATGTCAGGAACGCGCTCACTTCGAACGCCTGCTTCTTGTATCTGCTTGTGGACATGACGTAGAGGTAGTACGGATCGACGGATGGCGCTGTGCCCTTGGCTTCCGAGTAATAGGGCAGCGACACCGCATCCCAGTTCAGCATTTCCGTATCGGGCAGACGGCGGGACACATTCGTAAAGTGCGGAAACATGGCTAAAGTCTGATCCTTGAAGAACATTTGCTCCAAGTCTCCGCCTTTGCTCATTTTTTCCGTAAATTCATACCCCGGCACCTTGAAGAACCTAGTGAAATTTTCGGTAACCTGTTTTACTTTGTCGTCGTTTAACGCTTTATTCGTCTGCGGATTCACAAGGGCCAAAGGCAGCTGGCTCGTTTTAAAATGGAACGTGGCGTTAGTGCCGAGTCCGTAATATTTGACCCCGTCGACGGTACGGCTCATGGTGACGGCCTTATCATAGGCTTCATCCCATGTCATCCCGTCTTTGGGATAAGGGACGCCAAATTTATCGAACAAACTCCGGTTGTAGAACAAGATCGGGAACTGAATGAACGCGGGCAGCGCATACAGTCCGCCTTTGGCAATATCACGCTGGGCATTGACAATACTCGGATCAAATCGGTTCAGGTCGAAGTTGGTTTCCTTGATCAGTCCGGAAATATCGTAATTCAATTTGTTGTCCAGCACCATTCTTCGCGTGCCCGCCGGTGTCACAAGCATGAGATCGATCGTTGCTCCGGCGGTGACGAGCTGCTCAAGCGGAGTGCTGCTATTAGCGATAAATTTGGGCGTAATATGCGGAAACCTTCTCTTGATCGGATCGCCGTACAAGGCCCAGAACATTTCGTCGGTCCAGTTGCTCTGTCCCCCGTAAAAGACAAGCTCGATCGGCTCTTGCGCTTTGTCCGGTGCATTGGACGCGTTCGGTGCGCCTTGCGTGCTGGATTGGTTACAGGCGGTGACGAGCGACCCCAGCATCCCGGCAATCGCAAGCAGAGCTGCGCCTGTTTGTATTCGGTTCATGTGCTTCCCCCTTCGGTTATAAGCGCTTACATTGACGTTGTGCGTAACACCCGGTTATGCGCAGGTCCCGAGGTTCGGTTAACGAATGGTTTAGATCAAGTGTGATCCAGATCACACCTACAATTATATCGGGGGGCTGAAGCGGATTACGATTAGTAATCTTACAATTTTTTTAGCAATCCAACGGTCTCGCTATTTCTCCGACTTGATTTGCTCCTCGATTTTTTTGTTCGCTTCTTCCTCGTATTCCCTCAATGCCGTATTGACATCGGTCTTGCCTATGACGACTTTACTGAACGCGTTCAGCAGGCTGGCATCGGCAAGCGAGTAGTAGGGCGAATACGGAGGCGCGGCGGCGATTTTGTCGGGGAAGAACGCCTTGATGTTTTTACCGGCGTAGTTTTTGTTGTTTTGGCCGAACGCGTCCTGAACCGCTTTATCCCGGATGACGGGCGTGAAGCCTTCCTTGGCCAGCTCGATCTGGGCCTCCACTGAAGTGAGAAAAGCGCTGACCTCAAACGCCTGTTTCTTATGCTTGCTGGTAGAGGTGATGTATAAAAAGTACGGATCGACGGAGGAGGCGATGCCTTTGGCTTCGGGGTAGTAAGGCAAGGAGACGGCGTCCCAGTTCAACTGCTCCGTATCCGGCATCCTGCGGGCCAGATTCGTATAATGCGACCACATCGCCAGTGTCTGGTCCTTGAAAAACATATTCTCATATGCCGTACCCTTGCTCATTGCCTCGGTCGCCACAAATTCCGGAATGGTGAAAAACCTGGAGAAGTTATGGAATACTTGCTTGATCCGGTCGTCGGACCGCGCCTTGTTCGTTGCGGGATCGACCAGCGTGAGCGGGATTTGGCTCGTCTTCATATGGAACGTCAGCGTCGTGCCGAAGCCGTAATACTTCGTGCCGGCATCGATCCGGCTCATCTTCGCTGCAAGATTGTACGTTTCATCCCAGGTCATCCCGTCTTTCGGATAAGGCACCCCGAACTTATCGAACAGGCTCCGGTTGTAGAACAAAATCGGAAACTGGGTGAACACGGGCAGCGCATACATGCCGCCCTTGGCGAGATCGCGCTGAATATTGACGATATTCGGATCGAAGCGGCCGAGGTCGAACTTGCTTTCCTTGATCAAGCCGGAAATGTCGGTTTGCAGCTGGTAGTTTAAAATATACGCCGGTGTTCCTGTCGACGTAACGAGCAGCAAATCGATCGGCTCTCCTGCCGTCATGAGCGAAGTCAGCTTGACCTTCTGATTGGAAATGAATTTGGGCGTAATATGAGGGAATTTCTTCTTGATCGGATCGCCGTACAGCGCCCAGAACATCTCATCGGTCCAGTTGCTCTGGCCTCCGTAGAAAACCAGCTCGATCGGTTCTTCCGCTTTGGCGCTGTCGTTCGGCGGATTCGCCTGCTCCTTTTGTTCCGTATTGCCGCACGCCGTCATGCATGAACCTAGCATGGCCGCCGCGGCAAGGACAATGCCGCTTTTGCACAGTTTGTTCATGTATACCCCTCGCTTGTTTTGTTATGGCCGATCCAATCATGGCTGCACCGTTTGGCAACCCGCATAAAGCGCTTACATAAGTGTGTGGCTGCTAAGATGCATCCGGTCCCGGACCGCTGTGATCTACATCACAGTTTCATTATATCGACCGCGGGAATCGCATTGCGATTAGTAATCCTACTGTTTTTTTAACGATCTAACGGTTCCATCCGCCGGCTTCTCGGGCTTCGCCGAATGGCGACGGAGGACGGCATCCGGGACGCCGAATCAGACCCCAAACGTCAAAAAGCAGGCCGCTATGACGGCGCTGCCGGATTCGTGTATGGGATGCCAATATTTAAACGATCTTTCCTTTTTTTAGATGGGATGGGGGCTGCCCTACGATTTTTTTGTACATGTAATTGAAATAGGTTTGATCGCAATAACCAAGCGCTTCGGCGACTTCGCCGATCGTCATGTTGGTCGTCATCAGCATTTCCCTGGCGGCCGTGACGCGCACTTCATGCATATATTCCACGGGCGTCCGCCCGGTCACTTCCTTGAAGACGGAAGATACATAGTTCGGGCTGCGATCCACATGCGCGGCGAGCTCCTGCAGCCGGAGCGGCTCGCGGTAATGCTTAACGATATATTGCTGGACGCGTGAAGCGAGGTTCCGCTTGGAGGAAGGGATGCCTTCGGCGACCAGCTCGCTCTGGACGAGCCCGAGAATTTCCAGCGCAATGCCGCGCGAGATCATTTCGTAACAGGGCATCTTGCCGATCCAGCATTCGCTCAGCATGGAGAAGCGCTGCTTGAGATAGTCGTAGCCGAACGGGCGAATTCGTTTGTACGGCTCGTCCATGAAATAGGTAAGATCGTCGGGCGAAGAATCCTGGAAATGGATCGAGTACATTTGCTGCTGTGCGCCGGGATGCACCGAGCGCGCGCGCAGCGTGCCCTGTGGGATGAACAGCCCGTCTCCCTTGTCCAAGGTCATGCCGGCGTCGCCGAGCCGGTAATCCACTTTTCCTTTCACGACCAGAAGAAGAATATGATGGCGGGTAGGAGCCAGTGCCATATTCCATTTTGTAGGGGTATGATCAAAAAAGACATGCTCGATCTTCAACGCGAATGCCCTCCTCTTCTTTGTTCCGTCCTTCCAACCCAGAACCGATCGCCAAGCCGTAGAATTACTAAAAAAGACGTATGATTACCAATCGTAATGGCAGCCGATCATTTTTACAATAGGAATATGAACTGGAGAGGGGATTCCCGAATGAATACGCAGCACAAAGTGATTGACGTTGATGTGCATAACGATTTGAAAAGTCCGAAGCAGCTTGTCCCTTTTTTGCCGGAGCCGTGGAAATCGGCGGTAGCGAGCTCAGGGATCGGCATGCCCGGTCACGGATACCGCTCGCCGATCGGCGTCATGCGTAAAGACTGCCTCCCGCCTTCCGGCGGCCCGGCGGCCTCGGACCCGGATTATCTCGTACAGGACCTGATCGAGCCTAATCATATGGAGTATGCGATATTGACAGGCAACATGATGAACATCTCGACGATGCACGATCCCGATTATGCGGCGGCGATCGCCTCGGCATATAACGATCATATTATCGCGGATTGGCTGCCGAAGCATCCGTCATTCCGCGGCTCGATCACCATTGCGCCGCAGGACCCGCAGCTCGCCGCCCGGGAGATCGACCGGCTGGCCGGGCATCCGGGCATGGTGCAGGTGCTGATGGGAAGCGCGCAGCGGGCGCCGCTGGGCCAGCGCCAGTTCCACCCGATCTACGAGATGGCGGAGCGTCATGGTCTTCCGCTGGCCATTCATCCGGGCGGTGAAGGCGCGGGCTCGACGCCACCCCCGTCGCCGGCCGGGTATCCGACGCGCTACCTGGAATGGCATACGTGCTTGTCGCTCAATTATATGGGGCATTTGATCAGCCTCATCTGCGAAGGCGTGTTCGAGAAGTACCCGAACTTGAAGTTCGTCATGCTGGAAGGCGGGATCGCCTGGCTGCCGCACGTGATGTGGCGGCTCGACAAAAACTACAAAGGACTGCGTTCCTCGGTGCCGTGGCTGAAGCGGATGCCGAGCGAATATATACGCGACCACTGCCTGTTCTCGACGCAGCCGATCGAAGAGCCGGACAATCCGAAAGATTTGATCAGCATCTTCGATATGATCGATGCCGAGAACTTCCTCATGTTCTCCAGCGATTACCCGCATTGGGACAACGATATGCCGACGGAAATTTTGAAGCGGCTTCGTCCGGAAGCGCGCGACAAAATATTTTACCAAAATGCCAAAACGTTATATAAGCTTTAGGAAAGGAGCCGGAAGGACGACATGGCGATTCATTACGTGGCCGAAGCTGATGAAATTCTAGAAGGAAAAAGTAAAATCGTTCAAATCGAGGGCCGTTCCATCGGCATATATCGCATCGGCGATACGTATTATGCTCTGCATAACCGGTGTCCTCATGAAGGCGCTCCGCTGTGCAAAGGTCCCGTGTGCGGTACGACGCTGCCTTCGGACGTATACGCGTACGAATTCGGCCGGAAGGGCGAGCTGGTGCGCTGCCCGTGGCACGGGTGGGAATTTGATATTAAGACCGGCAAATCGCTTTTTGATGAGAAAGTGCGGGCGAGAAGCTATAAGGTTCAAGTCGATGAAGGCAAAATCGGCATTATGCTGTAGAAAGGCGCGATGGCACGATGGTTGTACAAGGGTATGTTCCAGCGCGCATCGTACACCGGCAGGAGTCGCTCCTGCCGGAGGGGAGGCGGCTGCCCCGCGGCTGGTCCGGCGTGCGGGTCGACGGCGGGCTGCGTCTTGCGTGGCCTGATGCGGACGAAGCGCTCGCAGAACAGATGCGTTCGGCACCGGCGACGGGCCGCTTGCGGATTGCCGCAGCGCTGGACTTCAGGGAGGCCAGGCATGTAGAAGTGTTTTTGCCGGAGAGCGGAAGCATACTGGGTCGCATGGATATTCGATATGCCTATGCGTTCCAGCTGTTCGAGCTGCCGCTGACGCGGGAGCAGATGGAAGCGGCGCTGCGCGAAGGCGTCGGGCTCAGCGTGGAAGGGGGCGAAGACTCCCAGGGGGGGAGCCCGCTCTGGATCTTCGACGAGCTGGGCGGAGATCCGGCGAAGCGGTGCTTCGCGCCACATCTGTACATCGACGCGGGGCCGGAGCGTCCTTGGGCGGAGCGCTTCCTGGAGCGGACGGCGTCGCTGGCTTCCTTGCAGCCGTTCGGCTGGCTGGAAGGCTGCGTGCTCGACGGGCTGTACGACTTGCGGGATGTGCTCGGAGCCGGGAACGTCGATCCGGTGATCGCCGCGCATCTTGGGCAATTCATGGATGCGGGCGGCGAGCTGCAATACGAAGATCTTCGCGGCAGGGCGGTGGCGGGCGCGTTTACGACGATTGAAGCGACGCTTCCCGTCGGGATTATTGCCAAGCTGCAACCGAACCATCCGATGGTCGCCCGGGCGGTATCCTTCTGGGATTCGCGCGGCATGGCCGCAGGCGGGTATGTTATGGATGGCGACACGGTATCGGCGGAGGGGGCATACACCGTCGCGTATCCGCTGGCGGCCGTCGCCGCAAGGCTGCACAGGCCGGAGCTGGCGGAACAGGCGATTCGGCAGCTGCTGCTGCGCCGCGACCGGCTGGCCGAAGGCGATCACGTCCATCTGCGCTACGATGCGAGAACGGGCACGCATTCGTTCCGCAGCTGGGCGCGCGCCTACGCCTGGTATATGCTCGGCATGACGCGGACGTGGATCGAGCTCAAAGCTTCAGGCTTCGCCGGCTTGTCCGGCATGGCGGAGATCGAAGCGGAGCTTCGGCGCGTGGCCGGGGCGGCGCTATCGTGGAAGCGGCGGGAGGAAGCGCTGTGGGCTTGCTTCCTGGATGAGCCGGATACCGGCATCGACACCTCCGGTTCGGCGGGCATCGCCGCTGCACTTGCTCTTGGGGCGAAGCATGGGGCGCTGCCCGGTGCCTGCTTCGCGGAAGCAGAGGCCAGCCTGAACGCGCTGGCATCGTACTTGACGCCGGACGGTATCTTGTCGGGCGTCGCCCAGCATAATGCCGGCGGCCTCGCGTTGCAGCACTCCGGCTACCGCGTCCTGTCGCAGATGGGGATGGGGCTGATGGCGCAGCTGTACGCCGCCGTTCATACCGGATAAAACAAAAATCGGCCGTTGCGACGGCCCGCGGATCTTCAAACGTGCAGATTTGAAGACCTGCGGGAGCGTACGGCCTTTTTTTGCGGGACAGGCGAATCGATTTTCGAAGGTGATAAAGCGGCAGACCGGATCTTCGCAGACCAGTCTTGCACGCTCAACCGGAACGCTAACAGCGTGGGCATTGCAGGATTCCGCGTGGCCGGGCGGCTACAACGACCCGGGCTCTCTCGTTTGCAGCTCTCTCACTTGCCGCGCAAGCGCGCCGAGCACAAGCTGCAGCTGCAGCACCGTTGCTGCATCCGTCAATTCGCCTTCGGCGCTCAGCTTCGCGCTCACGAGCGGAATGGCGACCGTGCCGTCGTCAGCCACGTCGGCGGACAGCATGCGCAGCGTCAGCCGCAGCGATTCGAGCGCTTTCTCGCCGCCCGTCAAGGAAGGCGAAGCGCTGATCGCGGCCGCTGGTTTGTTCATCAGCTCCCCCGACGATACGATCCAGTCGAGCGCATTCTTTAATGCGCCCGGCATGCCTCCCGCGTACTCCGGCGTGCAAATAAGTACGCCGTCCGCAGCATTAAGCCGCGTGCGTAAATCTGCAACCTGTGCCGTTGGCTTGTCCCCGTCGGTATCGGGATTGAATAATGGCAGGTCGCCTAGCCCCTCGTACATCGTAATAATCATATCGCCCGGAGCAAGGGAGGCCGCGGCGCGCAGGATATGCGTATTGGACGAACGGCTGCGCAGGCTGCCGGATATGCCTATTATGCGTATTGGCGAAACATCATTCATCTTGATCCCACCATTCTATAGAGATTCGTGCATAGCTTCCGATTTCATTATATACCGTGACACTAATGTGAGGGTCAAGCGGGTGTGAAAATCCCGCTGCGCTGAAACGGCACGATCCCGAAACGGCGCATGGCAAGCGATAAATCGTTCAAGCCATTCCCCGGATAACATGAATATTGTTATATATTAGGAAAATTATGTGATTGCGAAAAGCAAAGTCATTGATTATATTCGTATCGTAAGTTGATCGATGCGCAGGAAAGAGGGACAAATTCACAAGTAGAAGGGGGTGTGCCTTGCACTTAAATTCGACGTAAAAGCGAATGAGAGAAGGCACGCAAATCGTCTACGAACAAGAGAAGCATACAACGGCCTTCGCGGTGGGTGGCGTAATCATTCCAAGGGAGGTATGGATGAAGATGAACATGAAAGTCTCCGGAAAGGTATGGTTCATTCTTTCGATGATCGTGGTGGTTATGCTAAACGGTTGCAGTAAAAATGAAAACGCTTCCAGTTTTACAGGGCAGCAGACGGGGAAAATCCCTGAAGCTAGCGTTGTCAGCACGGAGCCGGTAACGATTCGAATGTTCCAATCATCGACCGCCATTACGGATGAACATTTTAACAGCTTCTTTGTCGAACCCGTCAAGAAAAAATACCCGAATATTACGCTCGAACTGGTCAGAGGCTCCAATGCTAAAGCGACGGAAATGGTAACAGCAGGCGAATTCCCCGATTTTATTTTTACCGGCATCGGTTCGATCGACTTTTACAAATCGTTGAATTTGCCCATCGATTTGAATCCGATGATTCAAAAAAGGAATTTTAACATAGGCGATTTTAACCCACGGATCATCGATCAATTTAAGGTGTACTCGGATCATGGGGAGTTGTATGCGATCCCGTTCTTAGACAACTATTCCGCTTTGTGGTACAACCGGGATATTTTCGATCGATACGGAATGGCATACCCGAAGGACAATATGACGTGGGACGATGCGATTGCGCTTGCCAAGCAGCTCTCGGCCAAATCCTCCGGGGAAGTGACGACCCTTTGTCCGGGTGCGTTTAACCAATTTAATACGGTTTTATCGCTGCCTGTCGTTGATCCGAAGACGAATAAGGCCATTCTGGAAACGGATAAGTGGAAAATGCTGATTGACAAATTTACCGCAGTTCATCAAATTCCGGGTAATGCCTGCAAGGGGGCCACACCGGAGGCAGCCGATTTTAAGGCCGGTAAAGTCGCGATGGCTGCGATTAACGGCGGCTTAATGTCCGAATTAGAGGAGCTTCAGAAGCAAGGCTCCATGATCAACTGGGATATGGCCTCCTACCCGACATTCGCCGAGGCCCCCGGCTTGAGAAGGCGCATGGACGTTACGCTGCTGATGCTTTCGTCCACCAGCAAGCATCCCGAACAAGTATTCCAGATCATGGAGGCCGTTTCGTCGCGTGAGGAGCAGATAAAGCGCACCCGTTTGGGAAGAATGACCGCATTTAAAGACCCGGCGTTGCAAAAAGATTTTGCCGCCGATGTCAAAGTGGCCGCAGGGCGAAATATACAAAGTATATTCAAAACCCAAGCCTCTGCGGTGCCGCCGTTCACCAAGTACAACGGTCCCGCTAACTCTGCCCTGGATGCTGCTGTAAATGAAGTGCTGAAGGGAACCGATATGAACTCCGCTCTGCGGACGGCTAATGAAAAGGCAAACCAGGAAATCGCGAGGATGATCACCAGCGGGCAGTAAGGTGCCAATCCGTGAAATGGCGCTGATCTTGAAGGGACAATGGAGAAATGTATAGCTAATTCGTAACCAGGGTTGTTTCGTGGACGACGTTCAGGTTAGGAGCTGCCGCAGGGGACAGCTCCTATTTGTTTATATCAGGCTTCAACTTGAGCTGAAGTATATCAGGAGATTTCTCGAAAATGTCACCCAATTACTTCCAGTCATATGGGATAATAAGGTTGAATGGCTTGTCTCTACGATCATCGAAGGGTGGAACGGGAATGGCGCATAAACTTGCGGCTGGTGTAGTGGTAATGAAAGACAATGCGGTGCTCTTGGTAAAAGACAAATCCGGTTGGAGCTTGCCGAAGGGTACAGTCGAGTCGGGTGAAACATTTTCCGATGCTGCCGAACGGGAAGGCGGTGAAGAAACGGGCTTCCAAATCGATCTTGAGGAAGTTGCGTTCGTTACGGAATATACATCTGAAAAGTATGGACAATACCTTCAAGTGTACTATTCAGGAAAATCATCAGCGGAACAAAACGCAATAAACGACCCCGATCAGGATGTCATTGAAATTCAATTTGTAGACGTCAAGCATTTGCGCCAATATATACAGTTTCGTCCATGGATCATCCCTTTGGAAACATGGCTTCAGAGCAGAACGATGAAATACCATACATTCGATTTGGATGTTGAAGGCTTTCATATATCTTAACCGCAGTTCAAAGAATTAGAACGCCCTCCATTTCAATCCAAGGGGATATGGTATGACTTGGGCGAACAACAGTTGCACGTAGTGGAATGTCCCGAAAGCGAAACGCTTCGCACGAGCGGCATGAACACGCTGGAGGGGCACTTTTCGATATGGGTGAAAAGTTACAGCCAAACCGTGCAATGGCTGGAGAAGATGGGCATACAATACGAGATCGAGCCGAACAGCGTTGCGGGCTTTTCTCAAATTTATATACTGGACAGAGACAATAATGTCGTTGAATTTGCCGCCCCGTACAACTCGTGACGGACACTGTGAAGCCTTTTGCAGGAGCACTTCAATTTTACGCGGATGAACTAAACTAAAGTGCTCATAAATGACGAAGGAGCTGTTCGGCAGCACCGTTTAACCAGCCTTAGTTTGGGAAATACGATATTCATGCGAGGAGGTTTTGCACATGACCCTGACAGTACAGATGGTACTGAAACGTCTCATGGGGCCGGTCGGAACGCTGGAGCCGACTGTCGATACGCTGAAGAGCGGACGCTTGGATGCCGAGGTCCGCAAAGTGGCCGTGGTGTTTATGGCGACGTATGCTGCAATTCGGCAAGCGGTAGAAGCGGGTGTCGACCTGATCATCACCCACGAGCCGACGTACTACAACCATAAGGATGAAGTGGATTGGCTGACGGGAGACCCGGTGTATGAGAGGAAACGAGCGCTCATTGAGGAATCCGGCATCTCGATCTTCCGGCTGCATGATTATGTGCACCGCTACCGACCGGACGGCATCCTGATCGGCATGCTAAAGAAGCTGGGGTGGGAAGCCTACGCAAGCCCGGAGAGGATGCATCTGCTCACGGTTCCCTCCGATGAGCGGCAGACCGTCCGTACCCTCGCTGATCATTTGAAAAACAAACTCGGCATCGAGAGCTTTCTGGTGGCTGGTGAACCCGATATGCCGGTAAGGCGCTTCGGACTGCTGCCCGGTGCCTCAGGCGGACGTTCGCATATCGGCTTCATGGGAAACAAGGCTATCGACCTCCTGATCGTGGGCGAGACGAATGAGTGGGAGACGAACGAATATGTGAGAGACGCCGCCGATATGGGGCTTTCCAAGGCGTTGATTATTACCGGACATCAGAAGAGCGAGGAGGCCGGGATGTTCACGGTCGTGGAGCTGATTCGCGAAGCGTTTCCCGAGCTTCAAGTGGATTTCATCGCAAGTCCTTTGGCAGTCACGCGACTATGAAGTTCCGGGATCCGATATGTGGCGGGCGATCGAATTTTATGTTGGTCAGCTTGGTTTCTATATCGATTTAGGCAAAATCCCCTTCGGTTTGGTCAGAGAGCAGGGAAGTGTTCTTGTACCCGGCCGAAGGGCTGATGGCATGAAGGAAACTTATAAAAAACGACTTGACATTGGAGATGACTCCAATGTTATTTTGAATTCATGGAAAAATATTATTCAATACAAGACGTTTCGCAGATGCTCGGGATCTCGAAGGATACGCTTCGATACTATGACCGGATTGGAGTTGTATCGCCATCTCGGGAAGGCAATCGGTATCGCAGGTATGCCAAGGAGGACCTTGTCGACTTGATGAATATTCAAATCATGCAGTTTGCGGACTTTTCCCTTGATGAAATCAAGGGGAAGTTTGGGTTCCACAGGATGGAGAATGTGGAACCTGCCTATTGCCGGGAAGTTGCTGCGTTCCTCGATGCTAAGAAAGCAGACACGCGTAAGAAGATTGAGCATCTGGAGAAGGTCAGTCAATTGCTTGATGCGGCGGCCGAAACGCTAAGGAGCTATAGCCGTGAGAGCGATCGGCAGCTAGCGGAACTCGTTCGGGAGATTTACAGGGATATCCGAAAGAAGGATCCGGACCTATCCGAGGAGGAATGTCATGGACCTCAAGGTTAGAAACTTTTATTACTTGATTGCGGGTATACTTGCAATACTGTTTGCCGTTACGCACGCATGGAATGGGCAGGCCGCTGTACTGCCGACGCTCGGCGCGAACGCAATAGCCATGGATATCCGGACTGTGTTCATGTATGTCTGGCACATCATCACTGCGGAAAATCTGGTCTTCGGTATTTTGTTCATATTCATGTCATTCCAAAGCGAGCGATCAAAGAGCCGGCCGGTCGCATGGACGATCGTGTCACTCTTAATCGTGCGACTGCTGGTCATTGTTGGCATCACGGCATGGATTGATATTTCGGCACTTTCGGATACGTTAATCGATTCGATTGCCATCGTGTTCTATATCGTCCTCATCATTCTGGGATTAAGTAAGAAGCAAACTGTGCTCGGAAATGAATCTGTAGACTCCAGGAGAACCCGCCACAGATAGAAATAGGTTCTTCTTCCCCTGACGGATGGGCTGACGGGAGACCCGTATATGAGAAGAAACGGGCGCTCATTGAGGAATCTGGCGTCTGGTCACGCGCCTATGAAGTTCCGTGAGCGGCTTGCTTTTACTCGGGATGGAAGGCCGTATCACTTTGTCATACTTGGAGAAAAGAGAGCCGGCCGAAGCTGTTCGGGACCGGCTCATAGCTCATGGCGTAAAGGATGAGGAATTTTCCGGAAAAATTACTGCGCATCCTACCCCTGCTTCACCAGCATCTCCGTTGTACGGAAGGCGAGCGCAAGAATTGTCAGCACCGGATTAACTCCACCATTGGTGACATGCAGGGAGCCGTCGCTCACCCAGAGATTGTCGTATCCGTGGATGCGGCCGAAGCGGTCGGTGACCGAGGTGGAAGGATCGTCGCCCATGCGCAGCGTCCCGGCCTGATGCTGCCCGGCACTAAGCCCGCCTCCCGGTCGGGTTCGCCATACTTGGCGGGCGCCGGCAGCCCAGAGCCACGTCTCCGCCTGCTCTGCCAGCATGGCTGCGGCTCGAAGCGACTCGGGATGAACGCTTCCCGACAGTTGCGCAACCGGCAGGCCGAACCGGTCTTTGACTGTGGGCGAGAGGCGCACCCTGGATTCGGGCGTCGGGATCTCCTGAATCGGCCCTTGCACATGGCTTGTGCGCAAGTAACTATCGCGCATCATGATCTTGCCGGCGATTCCCCATCGTGCGGCATCCGGCGCAAGCGCCCGGTTCCAATGAATGAGCGGCAGCCGCGTGAACTCGTTGGCGAGCATCCCGCCCCCGATGATTCCATTCCCGTTGCCGTGGGCAAAGCGACAGGTGGCGATGCTCACCCCGGGCCCGAGACCGTCTTGAACCGGCTCGTCAAAGAGGGCGTACGCACCCGTGTAGACATGCCCCTGAAGATGCCTGCCCACTTGCCCGTTCCGATTGCCGATCCCGTCCGGTTCGGCCTCGCTGGCCGAATGCAGGAGCAAGCGCGCGCTTTCGATGGCACCCGCAGCGACCACCACATGTCCTGCCCGTATTTGCCGGCGCTCGAGCTTGCCGGCTAACTCCTGCACAAGGCGAACGCCAATGGCATGTTTCCCTGCTTCAGTGTCGATGCGTTCAACCATCGTATCGCAAATCAGATCGCAGTTGCCGGATTGAAGGGCTCTCAGCAGCATCGTATTGTGTCCGCCATTCTTGCTGTTGGTCGGACAAGCGAATCCGACGCATTGGCCGCAGCGCCCACAGGCGGGCCGACCGTCCCGTTCGACCGAGTTAATGAGCAGGGGGACCGGACCTGCATCCCATCCCAATTGGGCTGCCGCCCGGGCTAATCGTTCCGCCTCGAGCGTCCTTGACAGCGGCGGCATCGGATAAGGACGCCGCCGGCCCCCGCGCCCGGGATGCGCCTGAGCGTCTCCGGAAACGCCGACCTCCCACTCCGCCCGCTCGTAATAAGGCTCGAGCTCATCGTAGCGAATCGGCCAATCGCGGAGTGAACTCCCGTCCGGAATCCCGTAACGGGTTGCCATCCGGAAGTCGTCGCTATGAAATCGCCATGCTTGTGCGCCGTAGATGCGGGTTCCGCCGCCCACCGTCATTGCATTATTATGGTAATGGCCCTCATGGGGTGCGGCAATTCGCTCTTCTCCGCTACCGGAGAGGAGGGTGCGAGGGTGGCCATCCAGCGCCGGTCCCGTGTTATGGCCGTATTTGCTGAAACGATGATTGCGCGTATGATCGCTGCCGACCTCATGATATCGAAGCCAGCTGCCGCGCTCGACGACAAGAACATGAAGTCCCGCCTCGGCCAGCACTGCGGCCGCTACCGATCCTCCGGCCCCGGCTCCGACGACGATAGCATCGTATCGGTCCCGGAGCTGGTCGATCGTTCGCTGCGGAAGCTCGGTTTCCGGGACCGGTTCTTGGAGCTTGGAAACGGGTCCCGGGCGGAATCCGATCATGTCCCACGACGTCCCTTCCCGATTTCCGCCGGCATTCGGGCTTCCATAATAACCTTCGATAACCAGGCTCAAGATGGTGGAGAAGAATCGCTGCTGGGAGAGAGGAAAGTCTCGAAGACGCCCCTGCTCAAGGCCGCGTAGCAGCACGTCCTGCTCATCCGCCGACAGCTTCGACAATGGCTTGTGATGGAGAGCGAGCGCTTCCGCATCCAACGCCCGAAGCCCGGGCTCCAATACATTCGTCCATGTAGCGGCATCCTCGGATGCGCGCCGTTCCAGATAGTCCAAGACGCCGCCTTGGGTTGCAGACGGCCAAGCATCGGCCGGAATCATCCGGTCGACGACAGCCTTCACAATGGCATGCAGCTCGCCCCAACGATACTTCGAATGTTCGCGTTCCATCATGGTTCACCTGCCGATCGTATGCGGCTCATGCGATGAATGCTCCGTTTCATAGACCGTCTCTCCTTTTCCGGACTCGATCGATTTATTTCATTCCATAAATAATTTAAAGCGCTTACATTTAATACCATTACACAACAGCTGCCATGGCGCACACCGGCCTAAGGGTTAGTTTATCACGTACCGCAGGATTTCCACCAGACCTTAGAATGGTCCGGCCTTCACGAGAATCGCGTATTTCGAAGGAACTTCTCCTTACAGCCAGGGGAAGGGTATCTGCGTTTCTTCAATGATATATGAACTTGATTATAAATCAATTATACCCTTGCCTGATTTTATGGATATGGGTATGCTGAGCTTAACTTTGAGAAGAGAGCGAGTGGTTCCTATGAGAGCACATCACTATAAAACTCAAAATTATGATTTTGGCAGGACGGAAGGGTTCATTGGATAATTCGCCTTTCCGTAATAACCATTTCACGGAGGGATACGATCGATGTCTTTCAGTTTGTACGGTGAGCTTTGCACGGAGGTATATGACCTCACGAAGACAATAGGGCATTCCTTTGGCGGAGACATACAATATTATCGGGACCGATTGCAAGCTTGCGACGGAAAAATACTGGAGGCGATGGTTGGCTCCGGTCGTGTGATGATTCCGCTGCTTGAAGCAGGTCTCAACATTGACGGCGTCGACGCATCGCCTCAAATGTTGGCTTCTTGCCGTCAACGGTGCGAGGAGCGGGGACTGAATGCTCCGTTGTTTGAGGCGCGGTTGCAGGAGCTGGCGCTGCCTTATCGCTATCAAGCGATTATGATTCCGAGCGGCTCGTTTTTATTGATCGAAAAAAGGGAAGAGTCCATCGCCGTATTAGAGCGGTTTTTCGAACATTTAGAACCCGGCGGACGCCTGATCCTGGACATCTTTCTTCCCAAAGCGCTTGATTTTGAGAAAGGCAAAGTCGGAACCTCAACCTATCATTTTCCGAATGGTGACATCATTACAATGGAAGGAAAGCTGGTTGAGGCGAATCTATTCGAACAATACAAAGTATCGTATTTGAAATATGAAAAATGGCGTAACGGCGTTCTGCTTCAAACCGAGCTGCAGCGTTTTGCCTTGCGATGGTACGGTGTGGAGGAGCTGAAGCTGGTGCTTGCAGACATCGGGTTCACGAACATTACGGTGTCCGCCGATTTCGAATTTGGCAAGCCGCCTACAAATGCCAATCAAACTTACGTGTACGAGGCATCCAAACCGTTACGTTAAAGCTTCATAACTACTTCAAAAGGCTGCCTTCATATGAGGCAGTCTTTTTGGCATGAGGGAATCGTATGGCATCCATGTTTTTCTCGGCATTTCATCGTGGAAGCTATTGACAGGTGAAAGAAAAAGATATACAAATAATAATGATAATCATTATCAATTAGATAATAGAGGCGGGGATTAAGGTGGTAGCTGCGAAACAAGGACAACGTAGTTGGATTATGGCTCTATTGCTGATACTGCTGGCCATGACGGCAGCGGCATGCGGCGGGGCGGATGCCGGAGAGAGCAAGGCGGCGCAAGGGAAGCCCCAAGCGGCGCCCGTAAAGCGTACGCTTACCCATTCACTGGGGACCATTGAGGTGGATGCCGATATTCAGCGTGTGGTGACGCTGGAGCGCAGCTTTGCGGATCATCTCGTTTCGCTTGGTGTTGTGCCGGTCGGTTCGGTCGTCCGGGACGGGGGAGATTTCGAGCCGTATTTGGCCCCGCAGTTGAAAGGAACCACATCGGTAGGTCAATCCACAGCGCCGAATTTGGAGAAGATCCTGGAATTGAAACCGCAGCTGATTATCGGCACGGATACGGATCATTCCAAAAGCTATGACACGCTCAAGCAAATCGCGCCGACGCTGATTGTGAAGAGCGAGGAGATGGAGAACGATTGGCGGGCGGTGTACTTGCGTATTGCCGAGGCGATGAACAAACAGAAGAAGGCCGAAGCCGATCTGAAAGCCTTTGACGACAGGCTGGCTCAGCTCAAAACAAAGCTGGATGCGCCGATGAAAGATAAGACGGTGGTTTTCTTCAAAGTAACCGATAAAGACACGCGAGTATTGGGCAATCTGAGCCCGCTCGGGAAAATCGCATACGGCCAGCTTGGCTTGAACTATCCGAAAAGCTTGAAAGATGAGAAAAATGAAACGAAACTGGCGATTGAAGTGCTGCCCGAGCTGAATCCGCATACGATTTTCGTGATGGATACCAATGTGCCGGATTATACCAAAAAGCTGAATGAAACGCTTGCCACACCGCTTTGGAAAAATTTGCAGGCGGTGAAGGACGGCCGCGTATCGATGGTCCCGCTGCGCGCCACCAAAACCGGCTTTGGCCTGGTGATGCACCAGCAGTTTGTTGATGCTCTGGAGAAAGGGCTGCTGGGCAAATGACCGGTCAGCAGCATTCCGTATCGACGCGGCATCGCCTGCAATCGGAGAAGAGAAGGATACGTCCTTCTCTTCTTCTTTGCGGGCTGCTGCTCGCTCTCATCGTCGGAACCGCAGGCGCCGTCGTGACAGGGGCGGCATCGATTCGGCTCTCGACGGTTGCGGAAGCATTCCGCAGCTATGATCCGGAGCAGGTCAGCCACTACACGATTATGTCCGTTCGGCTGCCTCGGGCGATTATTGCGATTTTGGCCGGCGCCAGCTTCGCCATATCCGGCGCGATTATGCAGGGGATGACGCGTAATCCGCTGGCCAGTCCGGGATTAATGGGGGTATCGGCCGGATCGGGCTTTGCGATCGTGCTCGTATTCGTGGTCGCGCCTTACTTGGCCTATCACCAAATGATCGCCGTTTCGATGATCGGGGCCGCATGCGGCACGCTGCTTGTGTACGGCGTAGGCGTACTCGGCGCTGCGTCCCGCAGCCAGCAGTATCGCAATGTCAAGCTGGCGCTGGCGGGGAGCGCTGTCAGCGCCTTGCTGGGAGCTTGCGCGGAAGGGCTGCAAATTTATTACGGTCTGGCCCAAACCGTCATGCAGTGGTATACGGCGGGATTGTCCGGCGTGAAGTGGATCGATGTGCGCGTCATGCTGCCGTGGACGGCTGCCGGGGGCTGCGCGGCACTGGCCATCTCCCGCTCCTTGTCTGCTCTTGCGCTGGGAGACGAAATAGCATCCGGACTGGGACAGCGCGTTGCCCGGACCAAGTGGATCGGCGCGTGCGCGGTATTTGCTTTGACCGGCTCGGCCGTGGCGATCGTCGGCCCGATCAGCTTCATCGGACTGATGGTGCCGCATCTGGTGCGGTTTTTGATTGGCGTCAATTACCGCTGGATTATTCCGTGTGCGGGGCTTATGGGCGGCGCGCTGCTGCTGTTCGCCGATACCGCGTCGCGGCTTGTCAATATGCCCCGCGAAACGCCTGCCGGAATTATTACTGCCGTACTCGGCGTACCGTTCTTTCTATATTTGGCGCGGCAGGACGGGAGGGGAGGATTGTGAAGAGAAACGGCATGCGGCCTGCGCGGCGAATCGGTATGGCTCAATTTGCAGTTGTACTTGCGGGGCTGGCGGTCCTGCTTCTAGCCGGTTTATGGCTTAGTCTGAACAGCGGATATACCCGCCTTGCCTTTGGCGACGTCATTCAGGCGCTGCTGCGCCAAAGACCCGGCGATCCGACCATTATTATGTGGGGAATTCGCCTGCCGCGAATTGTGCTGGCCATGCTGGTCGGTGCAGGACTGGCAGCCTCCGGGGCGATCATGCAAGGCGTATCGCAAAATGCGTTGGCCGATCCGGGCATCCTTGGGGTGAATGCAGGGGCCGGACTTGGCGTTGTCGTCTACGTGACGCTGTTTTACGGAAAAGTGCAGCTGGCGCCTGTTCATGCGCTGCCGGTTGCGGCGTTCCTCGGGGCAGCGGCAGCGGCGCTAACGGTGTTTGCCCTTGCAAGGAAAAGAATGCGGATTACCCCGACCCGGCTGCTGCTTGTCGGCATGGCGACGGGAGCGGGGATTTCTGCGGCGATGCTGCTGTTTACACACCGGATGGACGCGTACAGCTACGACCTCGTGAAGGTGTGGATGTCGGGGAGCATCTGGGGGGCGAACTGGCGCTATGTTGCCGCAGCCGGGCTATGGGTTGCTCTGCTTCTGCCAGCCGCCATCTATCGCGCCGGCCGGATGAATGTATTGAACATGGGAGATGAGCTGGCGACCGGAGTCGGGCTGGCGGTGCAGCGCGAGCGTCTCATTCTGCTGCTGCTCGGTGTCGGTCTGGCCAGCAGCGGCGTTGCCGTAGCCGGGACGATCAGCTTTGTCGGCTTAATCGGACCGCATCTGGCGCGGCGGTTCGTGGGTCATAATTACCGCTTTGTACTGCCGACAGCGGCTTGTTTTGGGGCGCTGCTCGTGCTGCTGGCCGATACGATCGGGCGCACTGTTGTTCAACCGACCGAAATTCCGGTCGGAATCGTCGTAGCCGCGATTGGGGGACCTTACTTCTTGTATTTGCTCTTTTACCAGCGGTGAACCCTCCTCGACGGATAGGAATGATGCGTCCGTCTGCACCCGTAAGAACCGCCGTCCGTCTGCCCGGGAGTTAAGCCGAGTGCGTAGACGGCCGGCGCGGCGGTTGGCCCGGCACATGCGGAAGTCCGTCCGGTTGTCGGCCGTTCAGGATACGCAGCCGCGCTTGGAGAGTATGCCGCCAAGCTAGCGGCGCTGCGCGGGAGGTCTTGAAGAAATTACAGATACATCCGGTAAAAAAATGTGAATGTTCAATGGGAAATCATTCCATTACAATAGGGACACCAGTCTGCCTCAACAGCCGCGTCGAAGCTGTCGGCGATTCGGGGGTGGCGGGAATAGAAGAAGGAGGGCTGCAGTGGAAACAGCCGCTAACGGCGGCAAACGAAACGATGTGACGACGGGAAGGAGAAGTTTATGGAACGCCTGAATGTAAGCGTTTTATTGTGTCTTCATTCCAAGGAGGGAGCCTGTTCATGACAAGAACGATGGTTTTGCTGCTCGTGCTGTGCATGCTGTTCACCGGGCCCGGCTTCGGCCTTGCTCCCGCGATGGCGCAAACGGGCGAAGCAACCGCCGCCACGCAGCTGCCCGATACGAAACCGGACAAGCATTATATCGTGCTGACGGCTGCCAGCTTTGCCTCCCATCTGGGCAACTGGACCAAACCGGCCGACAAGCGGGGCAGTCCGCTCCCGGACATTCTGACGGGAGCCACCGATGGGAAGGACCACAGCGCGACGCCGGCCATGGCAAAGTACGGGATTCCGGTCGACGGCATGTACAAAATGATGGTGCATACGCGCGATTTTTCCGTTAGTCCGGGCACGCGGCCGTTCAAGCTGAAGCTGAGCGGGAGCGAGCCGGCGACCTACGGCGTTCACGGGACGGAAGGCTGGCGCTGGGAGGCCGGCGGTCCGCTGCCGATGATCCGGGGCGAATTCGACCTGGAGGCGATCGATTTCCGCGGGAACTTCCCGCGCTTCGACATGATCGTGATCACGGACGACCTGAGCTTTACGGTGGAGGACAGTCCGGCTGCGCTGCAGTGGCTTGCATCCCAATATACCTACGTGCCCGGCACAATCGTCAACGGGCAGCCCGATCCGAACCGGCCGCCGGTCGATATTGCGGTGAGACTGAACGGACAATATATTAACTTTCAAGCGCAGCCCGTTCTGGAGCAGTCGACGGTGATGGTGCCGTTTGCGGAGACGTTCGCTTCCTTGGGAGCGGCGGTTACCGTCGATGCGGCAACGTATCAGGCGACGGCAAGCAAAAACGGGAGTCGCTTTCGAGTGATCCCCGGCCAAGACTCCGCCACGATCAACGGCAAAAGCATATTGCTGGAGAAGCCGGCGATGATCCGCGGGGGCACAACGCTCGTGCCGCTCAGCTTCGTGAAGCAATATTTTGGCGCAAATACGTTTTGGGACGAAGGTGGGCGAACGGCTGTGATCGTAGCGAACATTCCGTCTAACGCGTTCTTGTTCCGGCCGGATAGCTTCGATCATTTCGGCACGTGGACGATGGAGGGCAATGTTGAAGGCGCATTCGAGAAATCGGTCCTGCGCGGACTCATTCCGGGTGCGGGCGCAACGCCGGACATGGCCGATCCGTCGGGTGCGCAGCCGGCGACCGCAGCGTTCCAGACAGAACAGGCCGGAACGTATAAAGTATGGGTGCGTTCCCGCGACTTTGCGACGAATCAGCAAGGCTCGCGATTTTTCAATGTCGGGCTGAACGGCCAAATGCTGCCGCAGCGGCTCGGCACCCACGGGCATGACGGGTTCCAATGGGCGGAAGCCGGCGTCGTCCAGCTGTTGCAAGGAACGAATACGCTGGAGCTTTACGATACGTCCGGCTTTTATGCCCGCTGCGACGCGGTGCTGCTGATGGCCGACTTGCAGGCCGTTCCGTCGGAAGATTATGCGCAAGTGCTGCGGACCGCCGTGCCGCTCGGCTCGGAGACGGAGAGCTTCCCGGCTTGGGCGCTGTCGCAGAGCGAGCCTACGCATAGCGTTACTTTGGAGAATGCCTCCACACGGGTCGTCTTTTACAAGGTCCCGACCGCCAGCGGGCAGGTGGTGCAAAATGCGGTATACGCGCGCTACGGAAACGGCTGGGTCCCGACAAAATTCCGTTCCGAGGAGCTCGGCTATCTCGTCTTGTCCGCCGACAGCAGCTCAACGGTGTCGACGTCGCAGGATATGTATTCGTTCAAGAGTAAATATACGACGGCGGGCGGCAACGATAAACTATACTCGGGCACCGATCTGTATAAGGCGGGCCGCTTCCACTGGTTTATTCCGAACGACTACGAGATGACGCCGGGCGGTGGCGTGAAATTGTTGTTCAGCGAGCCCGTGGCCGATTTCACCTCGGAATGGGAGCTGGCGGGTGATAACCCGGCACCGAAAGTAACCGTCAGCGCAACCTTCCATCAGGCCGGCACCTATTCGATCGGAGCATGGGAAGGACGTGGGTTCGCCGACGAGCAGTACGCGTTCGCGCTCGCTCCGTACCGGGTGATGGATAAGCGGATCGCCCCCAAAGCGGGACTGATGACCGAGCAATATTTGTTTACGCCGATGGGGACGCTCACGTTGAATGCCAACAATCCGTATGTGCCCGGACACGCCGTCACAAAAGGCGTCGCGGCCGAGCCGTCCTGGATTCCGCTTCGCTGGGTGTACGGCAGCAACGGCAAATTCGGCATCTCGATGCGAGGAACAGGCTACAATCCGAAAGGTTCGATCTTCGCTCCCGTGCTCGGCTCCGCCGATGCGAAATTCACCGCAGGCCAGAGCTATACGATGCAGTATCGGGTAATAAGCCGCGTATCCGACTGGTACGATACGTACAAGTTTGTAGCGCAGGACCTGTTCGGCGTTCACGACTATCGTCAGAACGTGTACGGCACGCTGAACGACGCGATATTTAACGCCCGTTCGCTGATGATGGATGACCTGCTTGGCGGGTGGGACGTCCATGACAAGGCGCATTACAATATGGAAGGGAAGAATGTGACTTCCTCCGCCAATCCGATGCAAGCGTTGCAGGAATATTTGCTCACCGAGGACAAAGACATTTTGACCCGGAGGGCGATTCCGACCTTGGCGAATTTCTTGACGCGCAAAGAGCTGCATTTCAACCGGACGCCGGAGTGGGGCGGAGTCGAGAGTTGGCAGTCGACCGATTTGCCCAAATCGATCGGATCGCCCATTAACGGCTACAACCTTAACGTTATCGGCGGCATGTACGAGATGACGCGAGGGGCCGTTCCGTATTTGTACCAATACGGGTTGGAGAAAGGCAAAGCGACGGTGACCAATGCGTACGGCTCGATACCGACGTTCGCCAACAACTTGTATTTGTATAAATACACGGGCGAGGCGCAGTATTTGACCAAAGCCCGGCAGCAGGCGCAGCAGTATGTGACCGACGCTGTCTACAAGGCCCACACGGAGCCGGTCAACTGGTCGAGTTTTATTAACATTTCGTATTATCCGAACATTTCGTCGTTAATCGACTTGTACGAGGTGACAGGCGATCCGGCCGATTTGGCCGCGGCCGAGGAAGCGGCGCGCTGGCTCACGGCCACGCTGTGGGTGCCGGGCATTGACGGCGCCAAGCGGAACCAGCCGGTAACGGTTAACGACATGACGCAGATTCGCGCCAATTTCCACTATGGCAACGAGGCGAGCCCTAATTTCTGGTGGCATGGCGACCAGCAGGAGCGGCTCGGCCGGCCGCCGGGCGAGCCCGGCAACCTCGCGAGCAACGACTTGATCGCGCAGCAGCAAACCCAGGTGCCAGGCTGGATTCCTTCCCGCGTCGGACTGGGCCTGGAGCAGTCCTCGACGTTCGGCCGCAGCTCGAACATCATCATGTCGAGCTGGACGGGCGACCTTCTGCGATTGGCCGACTATACCGGAGACAACTATTTTGCCGACGTGGCGCGTAATGCGATTGTCGGGCGATTCGCCAATTATTCGGGCTATTACCAGAACGCGATGACGACGTTCCAGCAGAAGCCGGATTATCCGCTGCAAGGACCGGATTATACGGGCATTTACTGGCACCATCTGCCGCCGTTTTTGGCGATGCTCGAAGACTTCCTGATTAACATGACGCAGCACTGGTCGGATGACCGCATCCAGTTTCCTTCGCTGCGCCAGCAAGGGTATGCCTACTTTAATTCGAATCAATACGGTCATGCCCCCGGGCACTTTTTCGACGAGCAGGAGATGTGGCTGTGGCTGGACGAGGGGATCGTGGATACGGACAGCGTACAGATCGACTGGCTGGCCGCTCGCAAAGACGGCGTGCTCGGCATCGCGCTGATCAACGAAAGCGATGCCAGCGTGACCGCGAGCGTCCAGCTTGGCAGCAAGGTGCCCGGCGGCAGCGGCTTTAACGGGACGGTCGAGCTGTACAACCCGGACGGCAGCATGACGCTCGCGAACGTCACCGCCGGCAGTTTCAACGTCACGATTCCAGCGAAAAGCTTGAAGGGCGCCGTGCTGCGCATTCCCGGCGTGCACAAGCCGGCGTTCTCGCAGCTGACGTATGCGCTGAACGGCCAGCCGCAGCTTGGGCAGACGGTAACCGAGCATACGTACGGCAAAGCGATGGTGCTGCAGATGAGTCCCGAATCGTATTACGCTTACGTCTATGTGACGGATAAGCCGGATCAGACGTCAAGCGTATCGCTCATATACAGCATCGGGAACGGACCGGAGCATACGGAGACGACGAACGTGTATCCGTACGAATTTATTATCGAGGTGCCGGACGCCTCACAGAGCTTTACGTACCGGCTGGAGGCGACGACCGCCTCGGGAACTGTAAGGAGCATTGCCGGAGGAACGATCGCGCCGCTGCAAGCCCCCGGTTCCGGCACAGGGAGCGGCGCGAATCCTTAGAAGGCATCGGTAAACGATTTTCAATCGTGTTCGGCCTTCGCTTAAGGAGAAGTAGGAGATACAAAGCGCGAGTGGCGGCCATTCCGGTCTGCTGCTCGCGTTTTTGGTTTGTGTGCGATTCTTCCGGCCGTTTTTTGAATATCGCCAGCGGGAGCTTGCGTTGAAGAGGTACTTAAAAGTGGCAGCCTTGACGTGAGTTCGCGTCCCAAGCTGCGGTATGGTTCATCGGGTATGAAACTGACGATGGAGCAGCCGGACTTGATCGGCCAGCTCGGGAACAGGGCCGTCAACAGCAGTATCGCGAATGACTTCGTGAATGGCAAGATTGCGAACGCGCGGTGCGGCAACCCCCATCTCATGAAGCCATTGCGCCAGCTGTTCGGAGGAGCTCGCGTATACGATTCGCCCCAGACCGACCCAGCCGTGGGCTGCGGCGCACATAGGACAATGTTCTCCGGAGGTATAGACCGTAGCCCCGCTCCGTTCTTCCGGTGTCATATGTTGGGCGGCCCAGCGGGCCAGCGCAAATTCAGGGTGCTGGGTGTGGTCGCCACCGGCCACATGGTTGTGATCTTCCGCAAGCACCTTGCCGTCAGTAGAGACAAGGAGCGAACCGAAGGGTTCGTCACCGGCCTCCAGCGCGGCCTTCGCCAGTTCAATACAGCGTTGCAGATGCAGCAGGTCCGTACTCGTTATCATCTTAATCCTCCTCTATGTTCTCGTCTGCAAGTGGGCAGGCTTCATCCGTCAATGTGTTGACGCTGCTTTATTTTTTGTCATATACGAAGATGCTACCATGAATGTACCCATATGAAAAATATATATATTATTGCTTTTGCTTAGGTTTTTCGTATGGGATGCCATCCACAACAGGCGCAAAGAAGTAACGATCATTTATATTCATTTTATCTCTGTCGATGCAGCAGTCCGTTGCTTACAATGGAACTATCTGATGTAAAATGTGAACGGGGAGTGTTCCAATGATGACAACCGCCGCTACGCTTCAACAGTTATTTCATGAGCCGATCGAACAGATCGCATATCTCGACCCGGGCTATTCCGGTCATGCCAGCGATGTCTGGCTGGTCAAGACGGCTTCGGAGGAGCAGGTCGTACGTGCATCCCGCTGGACTGAAGCGCCGAACCGCGAATTCTGGTGGGGATGCTTGGACCTGTTCGGGATTGATCCGAGACGCATGCTCCACTTCCAGGCGAACGCCGCCATGCTAAGCTCGATCGAGGATATTCCGGTGCCGCGAGTACAGGCGCATGTAACGATAGGGGACAAGGAATACCTCGTCATCGAGAAAATGAACGGCAGCCCATGCCCCCCTATCGCCGGGCAATCCGATAAGCTTCTGCATCAACTGGGTGTTTGGCTGGCGCGGGTACATACGCAGCGCTGCGACTACTTCGGAAACTTGGCCCTCACCCAAACGGACCGAATACAAGGCTTCCATGACCGCTTGTCCGAAACGATGCGCCAGCTCGTCGAACGCGATTATGCCGATGACAGCAAGATCACAGGAACGTTCGATGCCATGATTCGTGAGCTTAGCTCGCTTCCGGTACCGGATCACTTCTGTCCTGTGTTTATTGACCTGGACTCGTCCCAATTTCTAGTGCAGGACGGCATGCTGTCGGCGGTTGTCGATGTGGAAGCTTATGCGGTAGGTCCCCGCGAGCTTGATTTCGTTGGGCTGGAATACGTATTGGACGAACGATCGGCCGCTTCGTTTCTCGAAGGCTATTCCACCGTACTCGCACCTCCGGATATTTCGGACTACCGCATCGTATATCGCTATTTTTACAGGCTGCTGGGTGTGCAAGGGTCGGTGGATTTGGATGAATGGTTCGCGCAGCGCACATTGTTTTGATGCGCCTTGACAATAGACCGGCTGTACGCCAAAACATGCAAAATAGAGGGAGGCGAATCCATGCGTACCATCGATTACAGCCATTATTTTTGGCAGGATGAAGCGATCCGACTGCGTGCGATCCGACCGGAAGATTGGGAAGACCATTACATCAATCGATTTGATTCATCTGCACGACGCCTATTACAGTGTGAAGTCGAGCTGCCGCCGACGGCTGCGGAAGCCAAGTCATTCGCGGAGAAGTATGCCGACTTCTCATCGAACCGTCTTATGTTTACTATTGAAAGCTTGGATGGCGAGCCTGTGGGCGGAATCAATCTGAACAGCATCGACGAAAGGAACGGGACGTTCAGCATCGGAATTCAAATCGATAAAGATCATCGGGGAAAAGGATACGGCACCAGGGCCGAGGCCACTGAAGAACTTCCGTTTTTTCTACTGGCGTCCCTCATAAGTTGCAAAAAGACATCTACCTCTTTTTTTTAGGGGCGGATGTCTTTTTTTGGAGTCTCTAAATCGGTCTACTCGCAGTGTCTTTTAATCTATCAGCTTCAATATTCGCTTAAGATTTACAGCGAATATTGTCGTTGCACCTTGCA
>NZ_CAJVAS010000049.1 GCF_910593845.1 Paenibacillus solanacearum
ACTTAAAACGCTCTTGTAATCTGCATGCACATGAATGACGAACATCGGAAAGCCGTATGAGGGAAAACCTCACGTACGGTTTGATGAGGAGGGGCAGATTTCTCTGCCCTTTACTCTAGAAAAAGTTGTCCCGGACAAAATGGGCGAAAGGGGTTCACTATGCGCGCATTCCTGCTTCATTCGGGCGAGCCGGCGATGGAGCCGCTGCTTGCGAAACTGCTGTTTCCGCACGGTACCCGGGTTCCGGAGGACATAGAGAAGAGCGGGACCGTGATTCACTGGGGAGCGTACCATCCCGACCGCGGTCATGCCGAAGTACTGCAGCCGATCCGAAGCATCCTGCTTGCGCGAAACAAGAAGCGGGCGATGGAGCTGCTTGCGCTGCACGGCATCGAATGCGGCTGGGACGAGAGCGGCGTAAGCCGATTCGCGGCGGACCGCTGGCCGCATGAATTTATCGTGCCCGTATTTCACTTGCAGGCGCTGACGCTGTACTCCCGCAGCAGCGGGGTATACATTGGTCACCAGACGAAGTCCGGCGTTCGCGCGCCGGAAGGGCTGTCGCAGGATTTTACCGAAGTCGGGACCGTCCAGCCGAGCTTCTACGCGTCCCGCGCCATGAAGGAAGCGGTGAAAGCCGTGTACGCCCTCGGACTCGATTACGGCGTCGTTCGGCTCGGCGCCCGTTCGGGCGGGACGGTCGTCGTGCTCGCGGTGGAAGCTGTGCCGAAGCTGACGCCGCGGCTGGCGGAGCTGTTCGCGGACGCAATGAACCGGTTCGACCTTGAGCTGTCGGGAGAAGCGGAGTCGGGCCAAGCGGACGTCATGCTCGGCGCGGACCCTGAGTTTCTGCTGCTGAACAGCCGGGGAAAAGTGACGTTTGCTTCGAATTACGTCGAGAAGGATGGCGCTTTCGGCTGCGATGCGATCGTGCTCCCGAGCCGGCGCAAAATATTTCCGCTGGCCGAGCTGCGCCCGAAGCCGAGCACCGATATTCGCGAGCTCGTCGTCAATCTCCACCGCACGATGCAGCTTGCAGCGAAACGGATTGGCGACCCGGACGTCCGCTGGGTGGCTGGCGGCATGCCCGTTCGGGGGTTCCCGCTCGGCGGCCATATCCATTTCAGCGGCATCGGGCTGAGCAGCCGTCTGCTGCGCGTGCTCGACAATTACATCGCGCTGCCGCTAACGCTGCTGGAAGACGGAACGACCGGCATGCGCAAGCCGAAATACGGGTTTCTCGGCGACTTCCGTCGCCAGCGGCACGGCGGGTTCGAGTACCGTGTCCTGCCGAGCTGGATGGTGTCGCCCGACATTGCCAAAGGCGTGCTGGCGCTGGCCAAAGTGACGGCGGAGCATTACCGCTCGCTGAATCTTCGGCCGCTTGCCGATGCGGAAGTGATCAAAGCGTACTACGGAAGCGACAAGACGCGTATACGGCCGCTGCTCCAGGCGCTGTGGAAAGATGTCGAAAGATTGCCCGGCTATGCGACATACGAATCGTATTTGCTTCCGCTGCGCAGGCGAATGCTGCAAATGCGGAATTGGAAAGAATTGGACGATATTCGGCCGAAATGGAAAATTGCTCCCTTTCGATAGAAAATGGGTGTTCTCCAATAAATCGTGATATAATGAGAGGGCAGTGATGCCTTTTGTCGAATCGAGACGGGCATAGCCTCTGCGGGATGCGGATTACGCAGCTTTATCCATGCTGCCGCAACCGGCGGAGGGGCCCGGATACGCCGCAGCGCGGCGGCCGAGGCACCGTTATGGGGCTTGACCGGCATGTACATAGCCATCATGAACGATGTTCTACTATATTTTTTTGTCTGCAAATCTATGAATCGCAAGAATGGCAGATTCATAGATGGAAGGTCCGGTTCGACGTGAAGATGGAAGTCGCATGGAATGCCGAACAGCAGTACAAGCGTTGGGGGATGCAGCATGGCCAAATATACGCCGATGATTGAGCAGTACCTTGCCATCAAGGCGGAGGTACAGGACGCTTTTTTATTTTTTCGTCTTGGCGATTTTTATGAAATGTTTTTTGACGACGCGATTGTGGCGTCGCGGGAGCTGGAGATTACACTGACCGGCCGGGAGGGCGGAATGGAGGAGCGCATCCCGATGTGCGGCGTGCCCCACCATTCCGCGGAAAACTACGTCGCCCGTTTGGTAGAAAAAGGATACAAGGTTGCGATCTGCGAACAGGTGGAAGACCCGTCCGAAGCGAAAGGCGTCGTCCGGCGGGAAGTGGTGCGCATCGTCACCCCGGGGACGGTGATGGACCAGCGCTCGCTCAGCGAAGCGAACAATTACATCGCGGCGGTCGCATTATCCGGCGAAGCATACGGCATTGCCGTGTGCGATATATCGACGGGAGAGCTGTACGTTACGCGTCTCGACGGGTCGTTCGAGCTGCTGCTCGACGAACTGAACGTATACGGGCCGTCGGAAATTCTCGGCAGCCCGGCGCTGCTGGAGCAGATCCGCAGCGGATCGGCGGCGTGGCTGCGGTCCGCGGTTATGACGCCGAGAGATGGCCGCAGCGCGGCGGGAGGCTTGCCGGCCGAAGGGCATTTCTTGGACTCGCAGCTGGCCGGCTTGCCGGAAGGCGGACGCGAGACATTGTCGCTCCTGATGGGGTATTTGAAAGAGACGCAGAAGCGTTCGCTGTCGCACATCAAGCAGATTCGGGTGTACGAGCCGACGCAGTATATGGTGATGGACCCGTTCACCCGGCGCAACCTGGAGCTTGTAGAGACGGTCCGCGACCGTTCGAAGAAAGGCTCCTTGCTCTGGCTGCTGGACAAGACCGTGACCGCCATGGGCGGGCGGCTGCTGCGGCGGTGGATCGAGAAGCCGCTGATGAACGCATCGCACATCGCAGAACGGCTCGAAGCGGTGGACCGTCTGTATCATCAGCTAATCGTCCGCGAAGAGCTGCGCACATCGCTGAAGGAAGTGTACGACCTGGAGCGGCTTACGGCGCGCATTGCCTACGGCAGCGCGGGCGCGCGCGACCTGGTCGCGCTGATGCGCTCGCTGCAGCAGGTGCCTATGCTGCAGCAGCTTTGCGAGTCCAGCGGCTCCGCCACGCTGGCGAAGCTTGCGGCACGGATCGACCCGTGCCAGGACTTGATGGCGTCGATCGCGGACGCCATCGTGGACGAGCCTCCCGTCTCGATTCGGGATGGGGGGATGATTCGGGCGGGCTACAACGCCCGCCTCGATCAGCTTCGCGAAGCGAGCGCGAACGGCAAGCAGTGGCTGGCCGAGCTGGAGAAGCAGGAGCGCGAGCGGACGGGCATCAAGTCGCTGAAGATCGGCTATAACAAGGTGTTCGGCTACTTTATCGAGGTGACGAAGTCGAACCTGGGCACGCTGGAAGAAGGAAGATACGAGCGCAAGCAGACGCTCGCCAACGCAGAGCGGTTCGTCACACCGGAGCTGAAGGAGAAAGAGGCGCTCATCCTCGAGGCCGAAGAGGGTATGGTCGATCTCGAGCACGAGCTGTTCATTGAGCTGAGGGACCGACTGGGCGCGCATGTCTCCAGGCTGCAAACGCTGGCGGAGCTCATCGCGACGGCGGACGTTTACCAGTCGCTGGCCCATGTCAGCGCGGCGAACCGGTTCACGAAGCCGGAAGTCGGCGAATTTTATGAGCTGCAGGTCGAGGAAGGCCGCCATCCGGTCGTGGAAGCGGTCCTCGAAGACAGCGTCTTTATCGCCAACGAGACCGAGCTGTCGCGGGAAGCCGGAAGCATGCTGCTCATTACCGGCCCGAATATGGCGGGGAAAAGCACATACATGCGTCAGGTCGCGATCATTTGCCTGATGGCGCAAATCGGCTGTTTCGTGCCGGCCAAGCGGGCAAAGGTCCCGTTGATCGACCGCATCTTCACCCGCATCGGCGCGGCGGACGATCTGATCGGCGGTCAGAGCACGTTTATGGTCGAGATGATGGATATCCAGATCATGACCGCCAAGGCAACTTCGCGAAGCCTCGTCATCATCGACGAGCTGGGTCGCGGCACATCGACCGGCGAAGGGATGGCGATCGCGCAGGCGGTCATCGAGTACCTTCATGATAAGATCGGCTGCAAGACCCTTGTGTCGACGCATTTTCATGAGCTCGCGCATCTGGAGGATAGCTTGCGGGATTTGCGCAACTATTGCATGGCAGTGAAGGAAAGCGGACAGCAGGTCACTTTCCTGCGGCGGTTAATTCCCGGTGCGGCCAGCACGAGCTACGGCATTTACTGCGCGCAAATCGCCGGGCTGCCCACCGGGATCATCGATCGCTCGTACGAGCTGCTGCATGTTTTTGAAGCGCGGGCAGAGTGGCAGCAGGGCCGGGAGGAGACGGCGGCAGCATCGGCGCAAGTCGGAGCTCCGGCCGCTCCTGGATCAAGCCAAACGCAGCCTGCGCAAGAAGAACGGCACACCGCGGACACGATGTTTGTGCCGGCGCCGGAACAGGCAAGCGAGCCGTCTGTCACAAGAGAACCGGATTCGCCGGAAGCTTCGGCTCCGTCAGCCGGACAAGCGGTTCCCGACAGGCAGCAAGCGGTCGAGCAGCTCAGCTTATTTGCGCTGGATGTTGACGCCAAGGCGGAAAAGTCCGCGAAGAAAGACCCTCTGGCCGATAAGATTGTGGGCATGCTCCGCAGTGCCGATTTGATGAACATGACGCCGATGACGGCGATGAACTTTTTGTACGAATTGAAGAAGCAGCTGCCGCAACAGTAAGGCGAAGCGAAACCAATATTGGAATGATATGACCTTATAGAGAAGAGGAACTTGCATGAGTCCAAAAAAATTGCGTTCGACCCGGTTTTGGAAAACGACGGCGGCCGGTCTGCTTTCGATGACGCTGCTCATTCCGGCTGCTTCGCCGGTATGGGCGGCGGAAGCCTCCAGCACGGTAACGGCGGATCAGTTGAAGGAAGTATATGATCTGCTGGAGAAAAATCACGTGAGCGCGCCTTCGAGCAGCAAATTGGCCGAGACAGGCATCAAGGCGATGGTCGGCTCGCTCCAAGACCCGTACACGCAATACTTTTCGCCGGAAGAGCTGAGGAGCTTCGAGAACTCGGTGGAAAATCAGTACGTCGGCATCGGTGTGCGCGTCGGCGAAGAGCCGGACGCGGTGTATGTGGCGGAAGTGTTCGACGGCTCTCCGGCGAAGGAAGCGGGGATTCAAGTCGGCGACAAGTTCATTGAAGTCGAAGGCGTATCGGTGGCGGGGAAAAAAGTGAATGACGTCACCGAAAAAATATTGGGCGAGGAAGGCACCGTCGTTACGATTCGCGTGCTGCGCGGAGAAGAAACGAAAGAGCTGAAGGTAAAGCGCCAAAAAATACAGCTGCCGACCGTCGTACGCAAGCTGTTTGATCCGGGGATCGGCTACATTCAAATCGCCAGCTTTTCCAGCGATTCCGATGAGAAGCTGGCGCAAGAGCTGAACGTACTCAAGGGACAAGGCATCAAGAGCCTGGTCGTCGATCTGCGGGACAATCCCGGAGGGCTGCTCGATTCGGCGTTGAACATGGTCAAGCTGTTCGTCAAGGAAGGCGTACTGATTCATACGAGCGACCGCAACAATGTGGACGATCCTGTGTCGTTCAAGGACGGAACGACGCAGCCGTTCCCGGTCTATTTCCTCGTGAACGAGTACAGCGCGAGCGCTTCGGAAGTATTGACGGGCGCGCTGCAGGATTACGGCGTCGTCAAGGCGATCGGCACGAAAACGTACGGCAAAGGCAGCGTGCAAACGTTGTTTCCGCTCAAGTCCGGCGGTGCGCTCAAGGTTACGATCGAAGAATATTTGACGCCGAAGCTGCGGAAAGTGAACAAAGTGGGACTGGAGCCGGACCGCAAGGTGGAAGGCGACCTGGCCCAGCTCGTGACGGCGCTCCGCATGGCGGGCAGCGAGTCGTTCGAGCTGACGTATGACCGCAAAGCGCTTGCGCTCAACGGGGTATCGATCGTCGAACCGTTCGATGTGATCCGGCAAGACGGTAAAGTGTTCGTCCCGGCGCGCTCGATCGCCGCACTCGCCGGCGCGGAAGTGACCTGGAACGACGCGACGTCTTCGCTTGAAATCGCTTCGGAGCAAGGGAAAGCGGCATACGGCGCTGATGCGTCCGACTATTTGAACCAAAACGGCACCGGTTTTGTCACGCTGGACAGCATTGCGTCTGCATTCGCGAACGTCAAGTGGGAGGACAACGGCAGCAAGCTTACGGTGTCCGTAAACAAGCCTTAAACGAGTAAGGAGCCCGGCATATGGGTAAAATAAACATTTTAGACGAACATATCGCCAACCAGATCGCGGCGGGCGAAGTGGTGGAAAGACCTTCCTCCGTCGTGAAGGAGCTGGTGGAGAACGCGGTGGACGCCGGCAGCACGCGCGTCTACGTGACGATCGAGGAAGGCGGACTCGCGCTGATCCGTGTCGCTGATAACGGGTCCGGCATGGACCCGGACGATTGCGAGACCGCATTTTTCCGCCATGCGACAAGCAAAATTGCCAGCGCCCATGACTTGTTCGCCATCCGGACACTTGGCTTCCGCGGGGAGGCGCTGCCCAGCATCGCGGCGGTTGCCAAGGTGGAATGCCAGACCTCGCCGGATACGAGCGGGCTCGGAACGAGGCTTGTCATTGAAGGCGGCAGCGTGAAGGCGAAGACCGAAGCGGCCGTTCCGCGGGGAACGGATATTATGGTGCGCGAGCTGTTCTACAATACGCCTGCCCGTCTCAAATACATGAAGACGATCCAGACGGAGCTCGGTCACGTGACGGATTATATGTATAGGCTCGCGCTGTCGCATCCGAACATCGCGTTCACGCTCAAGCATAACGGGAACACGCTCATTCAGACGCTCGGAAGCGGCGATCTGCTGCAGGTTATAGCCGGCGTTTACGGTACGGCTGCGGCCAGAAGCATGCTGCCGATTGGCGGCGAATCGCTCGATTATCGGCTGTCCGGCTATATCGGCAAGCCCGAGCTGACCCGGGCCAACCGCAACGGCATCTCCAGCGTCATTAACGGCAGATATATCCGCAACTTTGCGGTTGTGAACGCGCTGCTGCAAGGATATCATACCTTGCTGCCGATTAACCGGTTCCCGCTTGCGGTGCTGCATTTGGAGATGGATCCGACGCTGCTGGACGTGAACGTGCACCCGGCGAAGCTGGAGGTTCGCTTCAGCAAGGAGCCGGAGCTGATGCAGTTGATCGAACGTGAGGTGCGTTCGGTGCTCGGCGCGCAGCGGCTGATTCCGTCGGCGGGCCAGCCGGAGCGCCGGCCGCGCGAAGCGGTCGTGCAGGAGCAGCTTGAGCTGTACCGGCCGCAGGCAGCGAACCCGCAACCGGCTGCGCCGTCCGGGGGGAGAGCCGCGGAGGGACGCGAAGCGCTGTACGGCGAAGCGCGTGACGCTTACACCAGCGGCGGTGCTTCCGCTGCTGCGCGCAGCGAGTCGCAGCCGGCTCCGCAGTGGGCTGGTGCCGACGCGCTGCGTGGGCAGCCCGCTTCACAGCCGGCTAATGCCGACGCGCGGCGCGGGCTGTCCGCTTCGCCGGGGCAAGCGCCCCCCGAGGCGTGGCGCGAACCGTCGTCGCGGCGTGAGTCCGTCTCGCGGTCGCCGCAAGGGCCGGGCGTGCAATCGTCTGCGCCACCTCGGCAGGACGATCGCAGCCCGCGTGAGACGGCCGCCGCCTCGGAGGCGCTGCTGCGGACGCTCGCGCCGCTGCCCGCGGATACGCCGCCGGCGCTGCCGGCGTTTCCGAAGCTGCAACCGATCGGGCAGATGCACGGCACCTACATCGTGGCGCAGAACGAGGAAGGATTGTTCCTGATCGACCAGCATGCCGCGCATGAGCGGATCAATTACGAATATTATTTCGACCAGTTCGGCAAGCCCGAGCAAGCGAGCCAGGAGCTGCTCGTACCTTTGACACTGGAATATACGTCGATTGAGGCGGTCAAGCTGAACGAGAAGCTGCCTCAGCTGGAGCGGGCCGGCGTGTTCCTGGAGCCGTTCGGAGGCTCCTCCTTCCTGGTGCGTGCTTATCCGCACTGGCTGCCCAAGGGAGAAGAGCAGATGCTTGTGGAAGAAATGATCGAATGGCTGCTGTCGGAGAAAAAGCAGGTCGACATCGCCAAGCTTCGTGAAAAAGCGGCGATCATGTGCTCCTGCAAAGCTTCGATCAAAGCAAATCAAAAAATCGGTACGCTCGAAATCGAAACGCTGCTCGACCGTCTGGCCGCCTGCCGCAATCCTTACACTTGCCCGCACGGCCGTCCGATCGTCGTCAGCTTCTCGACCTATGAGCTTGAAAAAATGTTTAAGCGGGTGATGTGAGTGTTCGTCACTACCTCCTACGACCCGGGAGAAGAACAAACCAGGGAAGCGAGTAACCTTGCGCAATCGCTGGGCGGCCGATACGTTCCGCGCAAGCGCATGACGCTCGCGCAGCTGCGGGCGCGTTATGGAGAAGAAGACATCCTTCTGATTACCAAGGAACGGATCGAATATCATCATGAACAGCGGCAGCCGTTGTTTTTCCATCCGAGCACGGCGGCAGTCCGTGTGAAGCGGCTGCTGAACGGGGAGCCGGATACGCTGCTTGAACTGGCCGGCGTAAACCCGGGAGACGCCATTGTCGACTGTACGGCAGGACTTGGCTCCGATTCGATCGTTTTTTCCTTTGCGGTCGGTTCGGAAGGTCGCGTCACGGCGCTCGAAAGCTCGCCGATCCCGGCTTTTTTGCTGGGGCAGGGGCTTCAGGCCTACGACTCGGAGGTGCCCGGTTTGAATGAGGCGATGCGGCGCATTCAGGTCGTCCGCATGGATCATTCGGACTACCTTCGCAGCTTGCCGGACCGCAGTGTCGATGTCGTCTATTTCGATCCGATGTTCCGCAAGCCGATCACCGAATCGGCGTCGATTCGGGCGATTCGAGGCGTTGCGGACGAGCGGGCGCTGACGGCGGAAGCAGTCGCCGAGGCCAAGAGGGCGGCCCGCAAGGCCGTAGTTCTGAAGGAGCATCGGGATAGCCCGGAATTCGAACGTCTCGGCTTTGACATCGCCCGCCGTCCCTCAACGAAAATTGCTTACGGAGTGATACGATGCTGACAAAGACGGAGAACGGCAGAACCCCGCTGCTCGTGCTGGTCGGACCGACCGCCGTCGGCAAGACGAAGCTGAGCCTGGCGGTAGCTGAGGAATACGGGGCGGAAATCATATCCGGCGACTCGATGCAGGTGTACCGAAAGATGGATATCGGCACGGCCAAGGCGACGCCGGAGGAGCGCGCGCAGGTTCCGCATCATATGATCGATATTCAAGATCCGGATGAACCATTTTCCGTAGCCGAATTCCAGGATCGCTGCACCGTTCTGATCGAGGATATTGCCTCGCGGGGGAAGCTGCCTTTTATCGTCGGAGGCACGGGGTTGTATGTGGAATCGGTATGCTACCGGTATCAATTCAGCGAGAGCGGATCGGACGAAGCGTTTCGCGAGGAGCAGCGCTTGTATGCCGAGGCTGCAGGAGCCGAGGCGCTGCATGACCGTCTTCGGCAGATCGATCCCGAATCGGCGGATCGTCTTCACCCGAACGACCAGCGGCGCATTATCCGGGCGCTGGAAATTTTTCACGTGACCGGCGAAAAACTGTCGGACCGGTTGAAGGTACAGAAAAAGGAATCGCCTTACGAATTATGTATCGTCGGGTTGACAATGGATAGAGCTTTACTATATAAACGTATTGAAGAACGAATCGATCAGATGATGGATGAAGGTTTGGTTGAAGAGGTACGCGCATTGCTGGCGGACGGCTATACCAAGGATATGGTATCCATGCAGGGGCTTGGCTACAAGGAGATTGCCGGATATTTGGAGGGAGCGTACTCTTTAGAGGAAGCCGTCGAGATGCTGAAGAAAAGCACGCGGCATTTTGCCAAAAGACAGCTTTCCTGGTTTCGGCACATGACGGATATCGAGTGGATCGACGTGAGCGAAATGGCAAATATTTCTACCCAACTGGAAAAGATTCGTGCTATAATAGCAGGAAAGCTGACACTTGTCCGTAATAATACCGAGGGGGCCCATTGATGAACAAATCGATCAATATTCAGGACACTTTTTTAAATCAATTGCGCAAGGACAGCATCCCGGTCACCGTCTATTTGACGAATGGGTTTCAGATTCGTGGTGTGATCCGTGCTTTCGATAATTTTACGATTATCATCGACAGCGAAGGCCGCCAGCAGATGGTCTACAAGCACGCTATCTCGACGTTCACGCCGCAGCGCCCCGTTTCTTTAATGCAGCAGGAGAGCGCGACGGAATAATCGGGACCCGGTACTTCCGCCTCAAGGATGCGATAGGAGCAACTTTTCGCACTTTCGGTTCGTCTAATTGAATACAATTCCAAAGGGCAACCCGACATTGAAGGGTTGTTCTTTGTTTAAAAGAGCCTTGGCGCCGTTTAAAGAGGTGGATAAAGGCAAACAGACAAGAGAGAGGGAGTCGGATATGGCGGGAACAAACCGTAATGCGTCAGGAAACTCGACCAAGCAAACGACAAAGCCGAAATCCGGGAAACGAAAAACGAAAAAAATTACCGCAGGAAAGGTGTTCGCGTGGGCGTTCGTTAGTAGCGCGGTTGCAGCGATTTGCGCGATGGGCGTCTATATATTCATCATTATCAATGGCGGCCGCATTTTGACCCAGAACATCGATAAGCTCGATCTGGACGAAGCGTCGCTGATCTACGATGTGAGCAATAAGGAAGTGGCGGTGCTCGCCGCCGAAAACCGCGAGAGCGTCAACGCGTCGGAAATTCCGAAGAAGCTGCGAGACGCGTTTATTGCAACGGAGGATAAGCGGTTCGAGGAGCATGCGGGGATCGATTTTCTCGGCATCGGCCGTGCCTTGGTGAAGGACGTGGTCGCCCGCAGCATGGTGGAAGGCGGAAGCACCATTACGCAGCAGCTCGCCAAAAACGTGTTCCTGTCGGCGGATAAGACATTTTTCCGCAAAGCGACAGAAATGTCCATTGCCGTTGCGTTGGAAGAAAGATACACGAAGGATGAAATTTTAGAAAAGTATTTGAACCGGATTTTCTTCGGAAGCCGGGCTTACGGGGTGAAGGCCGCTTCCAAAAAATACTTTGGCATTTCTGACTTGAATCAGCTGAAGCTGTGGCAGATGGCGACGCTTGCCGCAATTCCGAAAGCGCCGAGCACATACAATCCCATTGCCAATCCCGAGAAGTCGAAGGATCGACGCGGCGTTGTGCTGAAGCTGATGGCCGACCAAGGCTATATTACCGAAGCCGAGCGTGCGGAAGCGGCGGCAGTCGACTATGTGCCCCTGACAGGCGGATCCAAGGACTCGTACCAAACCTATGTCGACTATGTGCTGCGGGAAGCGCAGAACAAGTTCAACATCGAAGAAGACGACATTATGCGGGGCGGCTATAAAATTTATACTTCCTTGAATCCGGACGCCCAAAAAATTATGGAGCAGACATACGCGAACGACAAGCTGTTCCAAAAAGACGGACCGGAGCAAAAAATGCAAAGCAGCATGGTTATTCTCAACAACACGGACGGCGGCATCGTCGCCATGATCGGCGGCAGAGACTACGCAGCGCGGGGCTTGAACCGGGCTGTGCAGCAGCCGAGGCAGCCGGGCTCGTCCTTCAAGACGCTCGTCGCCTATGCGCCAGCACTGGAAATGGGCAAATACACGCCGTACAGCATGCTGCCGGACGAGCAAAAAAACTACAACGGCTACAACCCGAGAAACTACGACGGCGTGTACCGCGGCCAGGTCAGCATGTTCGAAGCCGTGAAAAAGTCGATCAACGCGCCGGCCGTCGCATTGCTTAACGAGATCGGCGTCAGCAAAGGGATCGATTTTGTCAAAAAGCTCGGTATTGAGCTCGACAAAAACGACAACAATCTTGCGATTGCGCTCGGGGGATTAACCAAAGGGGTCACGACGCTGCAGATGGCGCAGGCGTACAGCGCCTTCCCGAATAACGGGGTGATGAACGAGGCCCATGCCATCAATAAAATCGAAAATGCCGACGGGAGCCTCCGGACTGCCTATAAAGGCGAGAAGAAGTCGGTCATGAGCGCGAAAACCGCGTGGTACATGACGCAGCTGCTTCAGGGCGTCGTTGAATCGGGGGGAACGGGGACGGCTGCTAAGTTCGAGCGTCCGGTCGCAGGGAAAACGGGCTCGACGCAGCTTGATCTGAAAGGGCTCGAGAAGTATAACCGGGACCTGTGGTTCGTCGGGTATACGCCGGAATGGACGGCGGCCGTCTGGATGGGCTTCGATAAAACCGACTCGAAGCATTATGTTTCCATGAGCAGCGGCGGCGCAGCGGTCATTTTCAAGGAAGTGATGCAAAAGGCGCTTGCGAAGACGCCGATGACTTCCTTCGTCAAGCCGGACGGCGTGCCGGATCTCGCGGCGCCGCCGAAGACGGTAGCCGACCTGAAAGGTGAATACATCAAGGAGAGCAGAACCGTCAAGCTGAGCTGGTCGGGGATCGGCGATAACGTCACTTACCAGCTGTTCCGCAAAGACAGCAAGACGGCGGAGTTCCCGAGCGAGCCGCTCTTGACGACAGCTTCGACCGAAGTAAACGATATTTCGGCGATCCTGCCGGACACTTATCAATACGTGGTCGTGCCGGTCAATACGGTCAGCAATGTCGCCGGCGCCCGATCGAATACGGTGTCGGTAATCGTCAGCACAGATGCAGGACATTCCGACCCGCTCAAGCCGGGCACGGGTCAGCCGGGACAGGGAGGCACGACGCAGCCGGGAGGCGGAGCAGGCCAGCCGGGACAGGGAGGCACGACGCAGCCGGGAGGCGGAGCAGGCCAGCCGGGACAGGGAGGCACGACGCAGCCGGGCGGAGGAACAGGTCAGCCGGGACAGGGAGGCACGACGCAGCCGGGAGGCGGAACAGGCCAGCCGGGACAAGGCGGCACGACGCAGCCGGGCGGAGGAACAGGTCAGCCGGGACAAGGAGGCACGACGCAGCCGGGCGGAGGAACGGGTCAGCCGGGACAGGGAGGCACGACGCAGCCGGGAGGCGGAACAGGTCAGCCGGGACAGGGAGGCACGACGCAGCCAGGAGGCGGAACAGGCCAGCCGGGACAGGGAGGCACGACGCAGCCAGGAGGCGGAACAGGCCAGCCGGGACAAGGCGGCGCGACACAGCCGGGAAGCGGAACGAGCCAGCCGGGGCAAGGTGGCGCGACACAGCCGGGCGGCGGAACAAGCCAGCCGGGGCAGGTTGGCGTCACGCCCGGTACAGGCAGCGGAAGCAACGTCGGGGTTCTCCCCGGCGATGCTTCCAGCCATGCGGGCGAACGCGTCTTCTCCGACGGTGCAAGCGGCTCGGCGCCGCCCGCGCCGGGAGTCCGCTAGATTTCATATTTTTGGCAAGGCATAGTATAATATGAGCGAGGCTAATACACTATAAACGACATAAATGGAGTTGAGGACGAACGAATGAAAGCGACATTTCTTTGGAAGACGGCGACATGGGTCGGCACGGCGGCGCTTTTCGCTGCCATCATGACTGGCTGCGGTACGAAACCGGCTCCCGCCGGACAAGGGAGCACGCCAAATGGCAGCCAGCCCTCCGGACAAGCCGGAGCGCAAGCGGGGCAGCCAGCCAAAAAATCGTGGACCTCGCCGCCGGCGATGAAAATCGATCAGAAGAAATCGTATACCGCCAAGGTAACGACCTCGAAAGGAACGTTTACCATCGAGCTTTTTGCCAAAGAAGCGCCGAAAACCGTAAACAACTTCGTATTTCTCTCAAAAGAAGGCTTCTATAACGATATTACGTTCCACCGGATTATTCAGTCGTTCATGATTCAGACCGGCGATCCGCAAGGGAACGGAACCGGGGGACCGGGCTATAAATTCGAGGACGAGCTGAAGACGCCGTACAAGTACGAGCCTGGCATTGTGGCCATGGCGAATGCGGGTCCGAATACGAACGGCAGCCAGTTTTTCATTTGCACGGGTCCTGACAGCACGACGGTGTTGAACCAAAACCCGAATTATACCATTTTCGGTAAAGTAACGGAAGGCATGGACGTCGTTCAGAATATTGCCGCTACGCCTGTAAAGAAAGGCAGCGAGCCGACGCCGAGCGTGCCGACAGAAAAAGTAACCATCCAGACGATCGAAATTACCGAAAAATAAGGAATACGGCATCTTAGCTTCCCCTTCTCTTGCAGATTCTTAGAGCGATGCAGCCAAGAAAGGTACTGATTGCCGAAGGCCGATTCCTCCATAAACATCAGAACAGCGTGGGCGGCCACGCTGGTTTTTCAATGTCTTATCTGCGATTTCGCATCATATGATGGCATAAACTTGTTGAGGCGAAGGGAACGTAATGAATCTTTGCCTCGTCTATTGATGAGAGGAGCGATTGTAGATGACACAAGCTGTCGGGCGATCTGCCGATCGGCATGCGGGCTGTCTGCTTGGGCTTGCGGCCGGCGATGCACTGGGGACGACGCTGGAATTCAGTACGCCGGGTTCGTTTCAGCCGATTGATGACATGTCGGGCGGAGGGCCTTTCGGGTTGAAGCCGGGCGAGTGGACCGATGATACGTCCATGGCGCTTTGCTTGGCGGAAAGCTTGCTGGAGACCGGACGCTTCCATCCGCGCGATCAAATGGAACGGTATGTGCGGTGGTTTCGCGAGGGCTACCTTAGCAGTACGGGGGATTGCTTCGATATCGGCAATACGGTTCGCGAAGCGCTGCTCCGTTTCGAGCGGACGGGAGAGCCGTTCAGCGGCTCCATAAGCCGGTCGGCCTCGGGGAACGGCTCGCTCATGCGGCTTGCTCCGGTGCCGATGGTTTACGCGGCCAATCCGGCCGAGGCCGTCATGCGCTCCGGCGATAGCTCGCTCACAACGCATGGTTCGGTGCTGGCTGTCGATGCATGCCGTTACTACGGCGGCCTCATTATTGGGGCGTTAAACGGCGTATCCAAAGAGCAGCTGCTGAGCTCATACTACACGCCGGCGCCGGGCTTCTGGGATCGAAGACCGCTCGTACCGGAGATCGGCGACGTCGCCTCCGGTTCTTTCAAACGGCGGCAGCCCCCGGAAATTCGGGGTACCGGATATGTGGTGCAGTCGCTGGAGGCGGCGCTGTGGGCTTTCGCGCAGAGCGATGACTTTGCCGAAGGCGCGCTGCTCGCAGTCAATCTGGGCGAAGATGCCGACACGACAGGGGCAATATACGGACAACTGGCGGGGGCATATTACGGCGTTCAGTCCATCCCCTCACGCTGGCTGGATAAGCTTGCGGATCGCGAGCGCATCGAACGGTATGCAGCCAAGCTATTCGAACAGGCGCAGGAGGATGCTCATCATCATGGAATCGCATAATCAAGGCTGTTTGCTGCTTCACGGCTTTACAGGCGGACCTTACGAAGTGATACCGTTAGCCCGGCACCTGGAACAATCGCTTGGCTTGCAATGCCGCATACCCGTTCTGCCGGGGCATGATCAAGATTTGGCCATGCTGGGAGGCGTCACGTTCCACGACTGGCTGGACAGCGCTTCGCGGGAGGCGCAACGGCTGATGAACGATTGTGAGTCTGTCGATCTGATCGGCTTTTCGATGGGCGGACTCCTCGCCGCCTGCCTCGCCAACCGTTTTCCGGTCCGGAGGCTCGTCCTATTGAACGCGGCTGCGATCTATATCAGCCCGCTTCGTCTGGTGGCTTATACGGCATCGCGGCTCCTGATTCGGGACTGGGCGAATTTGAGACGGGCGAAGAACGTTCCGCCGCAAGCGACGGTTGAGTTTCTGAAGCTCGCCCGGCTTGCCAAGAGCCGTGAACTGCCGCGCATTCATGTGCCGACGCTGATCGTGCAAGGCGCACAGGACCCTATCGTCCATCCGCGGAGCGGCCGGTACATCTACAAACGGTTAAAGGGCGAACGGGAGCTTCGCATGTTTCCTCAATCCCGGCATATGATATGTCTGGACCGGGAAGCCCCGGAGCTGTTCGCCGTAGTGGAGCGTTTTTTGACGAGCCCGTAAAGAGGAGTCGCTGCTAAGACGAAGTATGGGAGAGTTGGGGAATGAAGGTGACAGGATTTAATCATATCACGATTCGCGTGTCGGACTTGCCGGCGTCGCTGTCGTTTTATCAGCATACGCTTGGGATGAAGCTGGTTCACCTCGGACGGACCGATGCGTATTTGGAGTGGGGGAGTGCATGGATCTGCTTGCTGGAGCGGTCGCTTGACGAGCCGTCCGCCTCGCCGCGCGGCGTCGATCACGTTGCATTTTCCATTGCCAAGGAGGATTTTGTTGCCGCTGCGGACAAGCTAAGCCAGGCAGGCGTTCCGATCGTCAGAGGTCCGGTGGAGCGCGGCGGCGGGATGAGTATCAACTTTCTCGATCCGGACGGGACGCAGCTGGAGCTGTATACCGGATCGCTGGACGGGCGGATGAGCGTATGGCACTGACGAGGAACAGCCGGCGGAAAGGACGGGGCCGTCGCTTTATAGCTTTGGTAAGAACGGCTTGGAGAATCGCCGCGACGCTGCTCATCGCTGCATTGGCTTGGGTCGCCGTCATTCAATGGAAGATGGCGACGCTGGATCAGCCGCAGCTGCCTCCACAAGATGTCGGCATCGTGCTGGGTGCAGCCTTATGGCAGACGACGCCAAGTCCGGCGCTTAAGGAGCGGCTGAACCGCGCTGTGGAGCTGTATCGGGCCGGCACGATTCGGCATATCATCGTAACCGGTGGCTACGACCGCCAAGATTCGGTATTGACCGAAGCGGAAGGCATGCGCAACTATTTAACGGAGTGGGGCGTCCCGGAGAAGGTGATTTTTTTGGAAAACGAGGCGACCAGCACGTACGAGAACATGTTGTTCAGTCAAGCGATCATGCAGCGGGAGCAGTGGGTATCCGCCGTCATTATTACCCATCGCTATCATGTGGTCCGCGCACTCGATATGGCACGATTTCTCGGGTATCAAGCACCTGCGGTGGCACCGATGGACTCCGATGTGCTGATGATGTCGTGGCATAAGAGCAGGGAAACGCTGGCGCTTGCGAAGTGGCAGTGGGATAAGCTTGGTCTGGTGCTGCGGAAAGAACCGGCTTGACAGTTTGCTGTTCCCAACCGGCGTACGAGCTGATATAATGAGTGGTAACACTACCGCTCGTTTAAAAAGGAGTTGGACACATTGCCTTTCGGTAATATCGGCATCGGCGGACTCATTCTGATCGTTCTCGTAGTGCTGTTGTTGTTCGGCCCGTCAAAGCTGCCCGAATTGGGGCGCGCTTTCGGACGCACGCTCAGCGAATTTAAAGAATCGACAAAAGGTCTCCGCTCCGAAGAAAAAGACGAGGCTTCCAAAACACAGGACGAGAAAAAAGCGTGATCGGATTGCTTATTACGACAAAAATCCCTTCTTCCGGCTCATTCATGAGAGGAGAGAAGGGATTTTTTAAGTTATCCATTCACAATCGTGCCGCCATTGACGTGCAATATTTGCCCGGCCATGTACGATGAATCGTCGCATGCGAGAAATACATAGCTTGGCGCCAATTCCTCCGGTTGGCCCGCCCGTTTCATCGGCGTCGTCGAGCCGAAGTTCGCCACCTGCTGCTCATCGAACGTGGACGGGATGAGCGGTGTCCAGATCGGACCCGGCGCTACGCCGTTGACGCGAATACCGCGACCGATCAGCTGCTGTGAGAGAGAACGGGTAAACGTGACGATCGCGCCCTTGGTGGCGGAATAATCGATAAGCTGCTCATTGCCTTCATAAGCGGTAATCGATGCCGTATTAATAATCGCGCTGCCCTGCATCAGGTGCGGGAGCGCAGCCTGAGTCATATAAAAATAAGAAAAAATATTGGTACGGAATGTCTTCTCTAACTGAGCTGAGGTAATATCCTCAATCTGTTTCTGAGGATGTTGTTCGGCCGCATTATTGACGAGGATGTCCAGCTTCCCGAGCTGCTTGACCGTCTCATCCACCGCTTGCTTGCAAAACGACTCCGTCCCGATATCGCCCGCCAGCACAATGCACTTGCGGCCTTCTTCCTCGACCTGACGCTTCGTTTCTTGCGCATCGTCGTGCTCATTCAAATAGACGATCGCCACATCCGCGCCTTCCTTGGCGTACGTTACAGCTACAGCTCGTCCAATCCCGCTGTCGCCGCCTGTAATGATTGCCACTTTGTCCTTCAATTTGCCGGCGGCCTTGTACTTTCGGTCCTCGAATACGGGGCGCGGATTCATTTGCGATTCGATTCCGGGCTGCTGCTGCTGATGCTGGGGCGGAAACGTCTGCTTTTCCATCGTCGTTGTCGTCATCATTTTCACGCTCCTTCGTGTAGTCCGTGTTCGGCCATGCTATGGAAAAATAAGCGGCGCACGGTACTTTTTACCCTGTTTAGGATGCGCTCAAACGATGCGGCGTATGGTGGAACATTTTGACATGAATGTTTACGCCTCGAATTTCGTCCGGTAATGATAGCTGAACAAGTCGTCATAACCGGCGGAACGGTACAGCCTGACCGCGGGCTCATTGTCTGCGATCACTTGAAGATACAACTTGTCTGCACCTTGTCCGGCGCTCCATGCGGCCAGCTCGTGAACAAGTCGTTTGCCGATCCCATGGCCGCGCCGATCCGGATGGACGACCACATTGGTGAAGCCGGCCCAGCCGTGTTCCGTGACGCTCGTTCCTACGGCTACCGTTTCGTTTTCCTGCATGATTTTAACGTATGCGGCCGGAAGCGCGATGCGGCTGAACAAACGGCGGTAAAATGGCAGCAGCTCCGGTTTATGGCCTTCCAGCGCGATAAACGTCCGCATCCATTCGTTGTCGGGAGCAGAGAGAATGTCAGCACGGAACGCTTCATTCCCATCCCGGTACGTCCGCTGAACGGCTTCGGTCGTGTCGGCCGTCATGATGAGGCATGGCGCTTCGATCACATAGCCCTGAGATTCGAGCCATGCATCCAATCCATCTGGCGATGCATCGCTAATATGATACCGGACAGGCAGCTCGCGGGACTTATAAAATTGCTCGACCTGTTCGCGGCGAATATCATCGGGATTCCAGTCGTCGCCGTTCCCGGTCCAGACGCTGTTAGCCCGTTTCGTTACGCCTTCCGAGGCGCGCAGCAGCCAAGTGCCGCACGGCTCCGTTTCCTGAGCGGGCCATGTTCCGATGCCTAGACGATCGATGAATGAATACAATGCCTTGCCTTGCAAGAGATCCACCTTCTTTGTATGGTTAAATATGTATAAATATACATCATGATTTTTAAATATACAACATCGTATGATCTGCGATTTATGAAAATAATGCCTACCCAATTGATTGACTTCGTAGTACGATACTAGGATAGATTTGCGGAAGGGGCCATATGACATGATCAAAGCGATTATTTTTGATTTTGACGGACTCATCCTGGACACGGAGACGCCGGAATTCGAGTCGTTTCAGGAAATGTACCGTGCGCACGGATGCGAGCTGACGCTCGACGTGTGGGGGACTTGCATCGGCACGGGGCCGGAAGCTTTCAACCCGTACGACCATCTCGAGTCGCTGCTCGGAGCCGCTTACGACCGGGAATCCGCCAGAACACTGCGCAGGGAGCGGCATGAACGGAAGATGCAGGACGCGGAGCTGCGTCCGGGCGTAAGGCAATATTTGGCGCAGGGCCAAGAGATGGGGCTGCGGATCGGCTTGGCGTCGAGCTCCACGAACGAGTGGGTGACCAAGTATTTGAGCCGGTACGGGCTGCTCGGCGAATTCGAATGCTTGTGCACGCGCGATATGGTGGCCCGGGTGAAGCCGGACCCGGAGCTGTACTTGCGGGCGTTGGCGGCGCTAGGTGTGCAGCCGCACGAGGCGATCGCTTTCGAGGATTCGCCGAACGGCACATTGGCGGCGAAACGGGCGGGGATGTTCTGCGTGACGATCCCGAATCCCGTGACAGCGCAGCTGTCATTCGGCGAATACGATATGCGGCTTGATTCGATGGAGCAGCTTTCGTTCCCGGACGTCGTTCGCCGGTTCAACCAAGCTTCCGCTGAGGCGGTATCGAAGCCTTCCAAGGAATCGGAGCCGCTGTGAACAAGATCATGCTGATCGGCTCTCCTGGCTCCGGAAAGTCCACCTTTGGCAAGAAGCTGGCTCAAGCGACGGGACTGCCGTTATTCCACCTGGACGCGCTCTACTGGAAGCCGAATTGGGTGGAGACGCCGAAGGAGGAATGGGATTCACTGCTGCAAAGGCTCGTTTCTGAGCCGCAGTGGATTATTGACGGCAATTATGGACGCACGCTGGACATCCGGATGCAGGCGGCCGACACGATCATTTGGCTGCAGAAGCCCAACTGGCTCTGCGTTTGGCGGGCAGTCAAGCGACAGGCAGGCCATTTCGGCAAAGTTCGTTCGGATATGGGTGAAGGCTGCGTCGAACGGTTTCGATGGGCGTTTTTCCGATTTTTGTTGTTTATTTGGCGTTTCCCGAAACAAAGAGCGCGCAATCTGGAAGAGCGGATTCGCAAACACACAGCGCTCGCTCCCGGCAAGAAGGTCATCATCTTGCGTTCGGATGCGGAGGCTGCAGCGTTCTTGAACAGCTTGCCGTAAGGAAGATGAGCGCGATTAAGCCGCTGCGGGATCAGACGCAGCGGCTTGCCGAATGTCCGGCTTACGGCAGCTGGATTCGCTTGGTAAAAACAGACGCCGCTGCAGACAATTCGCGCTTGGCAGGGGAGACGAGCGCGATGGATCGCATGGTGAGCGGGCGGGTTAACGGGATTTCCAGAAGGTTGCCCGCCGCCAGCTCTGCCTCGGCCAAGTTTTTGTGAAGAATGGCGATGCCGAATCCGACCCGTACCATCTCCTTGATCAATTCAATGCTGCCCACCTCCATCTCTGGCACGATCTCGCCTCCGCACGCCTGCGCTTCTTTATCGACAAATTTCCGCGTACTGCTCCCCGGGGAAAGCAAGATCATCGGGAGCTTGAACAGCTCGGCCGGCTCATGCGGCTGCGCAAACCGCAGCTTATCTCTGCCGCTGCCGATAAAGATCGGCTCGGCCTGCCACTCATGATGAATTTGCAGCGCCCCAGCGGGCAGCGGCAGGTGGACCAGCCCGATGTCGATGCTGCCTTCCTCCAGACGGCCTGCGATTTCCAGCGTCTTGCCATGGACGAAACGGAACCGAACGCCCGGATAATCATCGTGAAACGATTCGATGGCAGGCAGCAAATAATGCTTGATCAACATCTCGCTGCCGCCAATGCGAATTTCCCCCGTATCCAGACTGTGGTAGCGGGCCATAAGCCGCTCTCCTTCGGTCAGCAGCGTCAGCGCCGGCTGCACGTAATCAAGCAGCGCGCGGCCTTCCGGGGTCAGCTCCACGCCTTTCGGCTTGCGGACGAAGAGCGCCGTGCCGAGCTGTTCCTCCAACTGCTTGATCGCATAAGAGACGCTGGGCTGCGTAATATACAGCAGCTCCGCCGCTTTGCTGATGTTTCCCGTGCGTGCGATGGCGTGAAACACCTTGTACAACTCCAATGAGATCATGATTCGTCATGGTTCCTCTCTATCGATGGTATCGATAATATCGATTATATCTATAAGATCCTCACCATTATAATGGTTTTGACGCGTTCGAGGAAGCGTCAGTCGCTGACGTCATGCATATTCATGCATGCGTGCATGCATTGGCTTGGACGTGCGCATGGCGTTTGCGAAAATGATGGCGGTAGGAGGAACCGATATGAGCAATCGTAAGATGAATGCGGTATTGTTCGATTTGGACGAAACGTTGATGGACCGGAGAAAGGCGCTGGACGTTTTTATCAACCGTTTGATTCGGGATTATGGCGAAGCGTTTGGGCTGAAGGATCGTAAGCGCATATTCGATATTGTGCGGGAAGCGGACCGGGGCGGGTATCGGGCCAAGCGTGAAGTGTATCATGATTTGATTCGTCTGCTTCGGTGGAGCGGAGCACCTTCGGAGGAACAGTTTGCCGGTTATTGGCGTAGTGTATATCCAGGTTGCGCCCAGCCGGCAATAGGCATGCGGGAGGTGCTTGCGTTTTTCCGGCATCAAGGCATTCGGCTTGGTCTGATCACGAACGGCCAGTCCGAGGTACAGCAAGCCAAGATCGATATTCTCGGCATTCGTGAGCGGTTCGACTCGATTATCGTATCGGAAGAAGCCGGGTGCAAGAAGCCGGATGCGGCGATTTTTAAGCTGGCTCTGGAGACGCTCGGCGTGAATCCGTCCGAAGCTTGGTATGTTGGCGATCATCCGCGCAATGACGTGTATGGCGCCCGCCAAGCCGGGTTGTTTGCCGTCTGGAAGCAGGGCGTGCATGTGTGGGACAATGCACTGTCCGTTCGGCCGGATGCGGTTATAACGGAGCTTACGGAGCTTGCTCCGCTGTATCTGACGCTGAACAAGTCGTGACCAGGTGACTGCGATACATGATTACTCCGCTCCATCGCATGCATGGCTTTCGCAAAGCGTAATCGATTGACTGACGCGTATCCACGATCACAAGCGGATAAACAACATGTTTCCCCCGGATAACACATAAATATATATGGATCACAAGGGGAGGGTGACGAATAGGTGAGTGAAGATACGCGTCAGATTACGACCCGGAATCGCCAGATTAATGTAACTTTTAAATCATCTCCCGAACCGACCCGCGTCGAGAATTCCCAATCGCAGCCTAAAGAAATGTCTCAATATATGGAAGCATTTTCTGACATTTTCAAAGAACTGGATGATATGATCGGGCTGGAAGAAGTCAAAGAGCTTGTGTTTCAAATTTATGCAATGCTGCAAATTAAGCAGTTCCGGATTCAGGAAGGACTGCATGCGGGCTCAAACGTGTATCATATGATTTTCAAGGGGAACCCGGGAACTGGAAAAACGACGGTGGCCCGGATCGTCGGCAAGCTGTTCAAATCGATGGGCGTGCTCTCCAAGGGGCATCTGATTGAGGTGGAACGAGCCGATCTTGTCGGAGAATATATCGGACATACCGCATTAAAGACAAGAGAGCTCGTCAAAAAAGCGCTCGGCGGCATCCTATTCATCGACGAGGCATACAGCTTGGCTCGCGGCGGGGAAAAAGATTTCGGCAAGGAATGCATCGACTGCCTGGTCAAGGCGATGGAAGACCACAAAAACGATTTTGTGCTGATTCTGGCCGGCTACCCGGCGGAAATCGAAACCTTTTTGCAGACGAATCCGGGGCTGCCTTCGAGATTCCCGATCCAGGTCGACTTTCCCGACTACTCGATCGATCAACTGATCCAGATCGCGCACAAGATGGCCAATGAACGCGAATACGCCATTTTGCCCGATGCGATTCAGAAGGTAAGAATCCATCTGCAATACGAAAAGCATCTGAGCCTGAACTTCAGCAATGCGAGATATGTCAGAAATATTATCGAGAAAGCGATCCGCTATCAAGCGGTGCGGTTAATTCGAAAGCCGCTCAAGCCCGGCAAACGAGATCTGATGAACTTGACGAGCGACGACTTTATGCTCGGGGAGGAGCCGGCGGACTTGAAATCAAACCAACTTTCAAGCTTTTATTGAACCGTAACAATGCGGCGTCAGGAGCTTCGGGCGACGATGGTTAAGCCGGCTGATAATCCGGTAGCGGGGGGGATGGCCTGCTTCGCTGTTCAAAGACGGTACAGATGCAAGCAAGATACGCTCGGCCTTGGTTCGGATGATTTCGGACGAAGGCCTATTCTTTTTAATAATGAAATTGGAACGCTGACGCTCATGCATGACTGCACTTCTTCTTCGCATGGATCGTCTGCCCCGGCCCGGGATCAAAACAGAACTGGCGGGGAAAATGATTAAAGTGGTTGTATTCCTTGAATATGAAGTCACAGTTGTATTAAAATTTGGTAATGCCCGCGGCGATTGAACGTCTCAGCCGTTATGCTGCAGGGCGCGAAAGAAATTCGAACGAATCACGTCAAAGGAGACGATGAAATAATGAAATTAACGACGCATGAAGTTAGACCGGATACCCGGGATCGCGCGGTATTGGTCAGTCTGGTGACGCCCGAGCTGAAAAGACAGGACGCGTTCGACGCGGACTATTCGCTGGCCGAGCTGATCAGCCTGGCGGAGACGGCGCAGGTTGACGTGATGGGGACGTTGACCCAGAATAAGGAATACGCGGATTCCAAATGGTTTATCGGGAAAGGCAAGGCGGAAGAACTCAAAACGCTGATCGGCGAGACGGACGCCAATACCGCTATCTTCGATCAGGAACTGTCCGGGGCGCAGGTGAGAAATCTCGAGCAGTTTTTGGATGTAAAAATCATCGACCGCACACAGCTCATTCTCGACATCTTCGCCCAGCGCGCCAAAACGCGCGAAGGGATTATTCAGGTCGAGCTCGCACAGCTCAGCTACTTGCTGCCGCGGCTGTCGGGCCACGGCAAAAACTTGTCTCGGCTTGGCGGCGGGATCGGCACCAGAGGTCCGGGGGAATCGAAGCTCGAAACGGACCGAAGACATATTCGCAACCGCATCAGCGAGTTGAAACGGCAACTGCAGGAGGTTGTACGGCATCGCAACCTGCATCGCGAGCGGCGCAAGGAAACAGGCGTTTATCAGGTTGCGCTTGTCGGATATACGAATGCGGGCAAATCGACGATGCTGAAGCAGCTGACCCATACGGACGTTTTTGTGGAAAACCAGCTGTTCGCCACGCTGGATCCGACATCCCGGGCACTGAAGCTACCGGGCGGAGCGGACATCGTGCTGACCGATACGGTCGGATTTATTCAAAATTTGCCGCATGATCTCGTAGCGGCGTTCCGCGCCACGCTGGAGGAGGCCAATGAAGCCGATCTCATCCTCCATGTTGTGGACAGCTCTTCGGAGATGATGCCGACCCAGATGAAGGTCGTCGATCAGGTGCTGGAGGAGCTTGGCGCACACGGGAAGGAACGCATTACGCTGTTCAACAAGATCGACCTGTGCCCTCCGGGTCAGGAGGAGATGCTGACGACGGAGGGTGAGTTTCTTCGCCTCTCCGCATACAACGAAGCGGATTTGGATCGAGTCAGAGAACTGCTCGAGCGCAAGCTGATGAGCGACAGCCGCGTCTATCGCATTCCGGCCGATAAAGGCGATGTGATCTCGCTCGTTTACCGGGTCGGCGAAGTGCTGGAGAACGAGGTGGACGGCAGCGACATGCTCTTCAAAGTTCGACTGAACAACAAGGAATTTGGTAAAATCGGATACATGCTTGCCGCGTACGACGCGGCGCGGCTTGCGCAAGGAGAACCCGGGGGAGAGACGACCAATCATGTTTAAGGAACAGGTGCTTGGCTTGATGGATCAAGCCGAGCTTCAAATTGAAGGAAGGCTGAAAGCGATCGACCGGATCGTCGACCGCAATCAGTGGAAGGTCATTCGCGCCTTCCAGAAGCATAAAGTCAGCGATTACCATTTTGCCGGCTCAACCGGCTATGGTTACAACGACAGGGGGCGAGAGGTGCTGGATTTGGTGTATGCCGACGTCTTCGGCGCGGAGGCGGCGCTGGTGCGGCCGCATTTCGTGTCGGGCACGCATACGATCGGCACCGCCTTGTTCGGCGTATTGCGGCCTGGTGACGAGCTTCTGATGATCACGGGGAGACCTTACGATACACTGCACAAGGTGATCGGCAAGCCGGGCGACGGACTCGGCTCGCTGCAGGACTTTGGAATCCGGTACGAGGAGGTCGCGCTCCGGGAGGACGGTTCGCCGGATTACGAGAACATTGCCCGCCGCATTGGCGCCGGCACGCGGGTCATCGGCATTCAGCGGTCACGCGGTTATTCGTGGCGCCCTTCCTTCACCGTGGAACAGATCGCGGAGATGGTCCGTTTCGTCAAGGAGATCAAGCCCGATGTGGTCGTGTTCGTCGATAACTGCTACGGGGAGTTTACGGAGCTGACCGAGCCTACGGAAGTCGGCGTCGATCTGATGGCCGGCTCGCTGATCAAAAATCCGGGCGGAGGCCTTGCAGCAACCGGCGGATATATCGCTGGCAAAGCCAAGTATGTAGAGCTGGCGTCATACCGGCTAACCGCGCCCGGGATCGGCGGGGAAGTCGGCGCAATGCTCGGAACGACCCGTTCGATCTACCAAGGGTTGTTTTTGGCCCCGCATCTGGTCGGACAAGCGGTGAAGGGCTCAGTCTTCGCGGCCTCGGTCTTCGAGCGGCTCGGCTTCGTTACGCATCCGCGCTGGAACGATCCGCGGACAGATTTGATTCAGGCGATCCGATTTACCGGACCAGAGCATTTGATCGCCTTCGTTCAAGGAATTCAGCAGGCGGCGGCGGTGGACGCGCATGTGGTCCCCGAGCCGTGGGACATGCCTGGCTACGAGCATCCGGTCATTATGGCGGCCGGTACGTTCATCCAGGGGGGAAGCCTGGAGCTGTCGGCCGATGCGCCGATCCGGGAGCCGTATATCGCCTATATGCAGGGAGGCTTGACGTACTCCCATTGCAAAATGGGCGTGCTTACCGCATTGCAGAACATGATCGACCGGGGGCTGCTGCATCTGGAAGAAAATTAATGCCTTCGTTTTCAGAGTTGGGCGGCAAGTGATGCTGGTTGGCGAATGATCGCCCTCGCCCCCAGAATGATCCATGCGGAAGGAATACGGAGAAAAGCGCTTTCTGTAAAAAATGCTGACATATGGCATAAACCTAACACGACTTGACACGTTTTATGTTCGAGGTTACAATAGGATCAGGTTCATGTGTTTAGGAGTGATGGTCATGACTGATGATATCCGCAGAAATATGGCGCTTTTCCCGATCGGGATCGTGATGAAGCTGACGGATTTGACCGCCAGACAAATTCGATACTATGAGCAGCACGAGCTCATTATTCCCGCCCGGACCGGAGGCAATCAACGTTTGTATTCCTTTAATGATGTGGAGCGTCTGCTCGAGATCAAGGATTTGATCGAGAAAGGCGTCAACATTGCCGGAATCAAGCAGGTGCTGCTCCCGTTATCCAAAGATTCCGAAGAAGCGACGGTTATTAACGAGCATTCGGAAGTAAAGCGCAGAGAAATGACGGATACGCAGCTGCATAAGATGCTCAAGCAGCAGCTTCTCGGCGGCGGTAAACGTCCGAATCATGTGTCGCTGATTCAAGGCGAGCTTTCCCGCTTTTTTAGAAAGTAAAGCTTTCCGGAGCCGTCTAGCGTCATTTTACCGCAAGGCAATCGGACACGCTTTGTAACCATTGGACACCCGTTTAAGGAGGAGATTTCACAATGACCGTAAATAAATACACCAAAGAAGATATTCTACGCATCGCCAAAGAACAGAATGTCCGATTCATCCGCTTGCAATTCACCGACCTGCTCGGCACGATCAAAAATGTGGAAATTCCGGTCAGCCAGCTGGAAAAGGCGCTCGACAACAAAATGATGTTCGACGGCTCTTCGATCGAGGGGTATGTTCGCATCGAGGAATCCGATATGTACTTATATCCCGATTTGGATACTTGGGTCGTGTTTCCGTGGGTTACGGAAGACCGGGTAGCCCGTTTGATTTGCGACATTTATTTGCCTGACGGCAGACCGTTCCCGGGCGACCCGCGCGGTATTCTGAAGTCGGCGCTCCAGGAAGCGGAAGAAATGGGCTTTACGGCGATGAACGTGGGGCCGGAGCCGGAGTTTTTCCTGTTCAAGACCGATGAGAAAGGCAATCCGACGATGGAGTTGAACGATCAGGGCGGATACTTCGACCTGGCTCCTACGGATCTCGGCGAGAACTGCCGTCGCGAAATCGTTTTGACGCTGGAAGAAATGGGCTTTGAAATCGAGGCATCCCACCACGAAGTGGCACCGGGACAGCACGAGATCGACTTCAAGTACGAGAGCGCGATCAAAGCGGCCGACCAGATTCAAACATTCAAGCTCGTCGTCAAGACGATCGCTAGACAGCACGGCCTGCACGCCTCGTTCATGCCGAAGCCGCTCTTCGGCGTCAACGGCTCCGGTATGCATTGCCACCAGTCGCTGTTCAAAGGCAAGGAAAACGCGTTCTACGATGAGAGCGACAAGCTTGGTCTCAGCTCGACCGCACGTTACTATATGGCGGGCATTTTGAAGCATGCGCGGGCGTTCGCAGCCATTACGAACCCGACGGTCAACTCGTACAAGCGCCTCGTGCCGGGCTACGAAGCGCCTTGCTACGTCGCGTGGTCGGCCAGCAACCGCAGTCCGATGATCCGGATCCCTGCATCCCGCGGGATGAGCACGCGCGTGGAAGTGCGGAATCCCGACCCTGCGGCTAACCCGTATCTTGCGCTTGCCGTGATGCTGAAGGCAGGGCTCGACGGTATCAAGAACAAGACCCAGCTTCCACCTCCGACGGACCGCAACATTTACGTCATGACCGAAGAAGAGCGGGAAGAGCAAGGCATTCCGAGCTTGCCGGTCGATTTGAAGCAAGCGCTCGACGAGCTGCTCCGCGACGACGTCATCTGCGATGCGCTCGGCGAACATGCGCTGGCTCATTTCTACGAGCTGAAAGAAATCGAATGGGATATCTACCGCACGCAGGTACATGCTTGGGAGCGGGAACAATACTTGACGCTGTACTAAGAACAAAAGAACACGCTTTTCATACGAAACGTCCGTTTCGCGGCACGCGCTGCCGCTCGAAACGGACGTTTTTTTTAGTGTTTGCACCGTGATCAAGCGCGGAAATCGATCGATATCTCGTTGTAAACTGAAAAAAATCCCTTTTGACTCGCTCGCACAGCGAATGCAAAAGGGATGGAAATTAGTGAACATTGCGGAATACGCCGATGACCTTGCCCAGAATCGTCACATGCTTGAGCCGGATCGGATCCATCGTCGGATTCTCCGGCTGCAGGCGAACGTGGTCGCGCTCCTTGTAGAACGTCTTTACCGTTGCTTCGTCCTCTTCGGTCATGGCCACGACAATTTCCCCGTTGTTGGCGGTTTGCTGCTGCCGGACGATGACGTAATCCCCGTTGCGAATGCCTGCTTCGATCATACTTTCCCCAATAACGCTAAGCATAAACACGTTATGATCACCGACGAAATGGGAAGGCAGAGGGAAATAGTCTTCGATGTTCTCTGTCGCCGTAATTGGCATACCGGCGGTAACGCGTCCGATGAGCGGCACTCTCGCCACCGATACGGCGAACGGACCTTCGCCGTCGCCGCCGTCGAGAATCTCGATCGCCCGCGGCTTGGTCGGGTCCCGGCGAATGAGCCCCTTCTTCTCCAGACGCTCCAGATGCCCATGAACGGTCGAGCTGGAAGCCAGTCCGACGGCTTCACCGATTTCTCTTACGGATGGAGGGTATCCTTTGTCTTTAACCTCATTCTTGATGAAATCCAGAATCGCCTGCTGACGATTGGAAATCTTGCTCATTTAGAATCACTCCATTTTTGGTAATCATTACTTAGAAGTATAGCACAGAACCGGAGTTCGTACAAACATAAGTTCGAAAAATCTGTTGACACAAACACTTGTTCGTGTTAATTTGAGAACAGAACAAATGTTTGGGGGATGAAATTCATGGTCCAGAATGTACAAGTTCTCAATCGTTATAATCACAGTGAACGTCAAGCTCCGCAGCGTGCGGATTTACATAGGACGAACAGGGGGCGAACGATTCGCCGAATTGTTGTGTTCGGCTTGCTTGTGCTTGCGCTCTTATCCGTGAGCGGGTTCGCATCAGCTTTCCTGGGGAACGAGGATGCATACGCGGCGACGGCATCGGCCAAACGCGCGATCGTATACGTCGAGCAAGGCGATACGCTTTGGAGCATTGCCCAGGAACATGCAGCTAACGGGGAAGATGTGCGCGATTACGTGTATAGAATGAAGAAGCTGAACAAATTGGGCAATGCCAAATTGCAAATCGGTCAGAAGCTTACTCTTCCATCGGGCAAGTAAAGTCAGGTAAGATGACAGCCTGTCCGCGGCCGATCTCTTGACAACTGCTGGCCGTAATGTCAAAGTATTAATGATATAGTCCCGTAATTTGGTTACCGGCGACTTTTCGAATGCTTAATGTTTGACAGAGGTCGGGAGGAACGTCATGAAGGAATCGGAACACGATGAAACCGTGAGAAGAATTAACGAATTAGCCCGGAAAGCGAAAGCCGAGGGTTTGACCGATGAGGAGTTGGAGGAACGGAATGCGCTTCGCAAAAAGTACATTGATTCCTTCAAGTCGTCATTGCGCTCGCACTTGGAAAATATAAAATTCGTTGATGGCGATGAAGAGAAATAAAGCCGAAGCCAGGCCGCATGATTGTACTTCGCGGCGCGGTGGCGCAATAATCGATTCATCCCGCGGTTTTTACTGCAAATGAATGCATAAGGGGTAAAACTATGTCGCGCAAGTGGGAACGAATGGTTCGAAAGAATACGAAGACGACAAACAAAAGCAGGCAGAAGAGCGGGCAGCCCAGAATTTCGGAGATACAGTCCGATGGCTCGGTTACGCTGAAAGGAAGAAGCTGGTTTTTGCCGATGTTGTTAATGGCTACGGGAGTGTTTTGCTTAATTTCCTTCCGCGGGATCGCAGGACAAGATAACTTATACTGGATCACGGGAATAAGCTACATTTTCTTGGCGGTGCTGATTTATTATGTGCGGCGGCCTTTCATCAAGATTGGAAAAAATGCGCTGACCTCTCGTCGCTTTGGTGGAGACCGGACCATTGAAGCTTCTCAAATCAATGAAATCACCGTCAGCAAAGATGCGGTCACCGTCCAAATCAAACCCAAGGGTAACCGTTGGGTATTTACCCGTTTATACAACCGGTTTCAGATGGACGAGCTGAGCGGAAAGATCAAGGAATTCGCCGCCAAAAATAATGTTGCGCTGAAAGAAGAATAGAACTAACGTTAGAACAGAATGGGATCATTTCGGGGGAGAAGAGATCAGGATGACGATTAAAGCGGTACTGTTCGATTTGGATGATACGTTATTGTGGGACGAGCGAAGCGTTAAGGAAGCGTTTCGGGCGACATGCGAGGAAGCGGCGAAGCACTATACGCTCGAGCCGGAATCATTGGAAGAGTCGGTTCGGCGGGAAGCAAGAGCGCTGTATGAGACTTACGAAACGTTTCCGTTTACGAAGATGATCGGGATTAATCCGTTTGAAGGGCTATGGGCAAATTTCACGGAAGGCAAGCAGGAGCAGTTCCGCAAGCTTCAGGCGCTTGCTCCCGGTTATCGGAAGCAGTCGTGGACACGCGGTCTGCAAGCGCTCGGGATCGACGATGAGCAGCTTGGAAGCCGTCTGGCCGAGATGTTCCCTGCCGAGCGCCGCAACCGTCCGATCGTATACGAAGAAACATTCGAGGTGCTGGGCCAGTTGAAAGAGAAGTACAAGCTGCTGCTGCTGACGAACGGTTCGCCTGACCTGCAGAAGGAAAAGCTGGCCGGCGTGCCGCAGCTTGCACCGTATTTCGAGCACATCGTCATCTCTGGCGAGTTCGGGGAGGGCAAGCCAGCAGCCTCCATCTTCGAACATGCCATGAAACTGCTTGAGATCGGGCCGGAAGAGGGCGTCATGATCGGAGATAAGCTGACTACCGACATCCTTGGATCCAACACTGTCGGCATGCGCAATATGTGGATTAACCGCCACGACTTGCCGCGGACGAATATTGAGCCGGCTTTCGAGATCACAAGCTTAAGAGAAATTCAGAGTGTCATCGATCGAATGGCGTAATAAGGAAAGCCCGCAGGCGACTGAATGTCTGCGGGCTTCTCTTCTATCCGATGGGATCGTGCGGTCGGATGCACCATGCGATTCTGGTCGCACGTAAATCGCTGCGGTTGCTTATGCCTTCTGGAACGAGGCGTCTGCGAACGGATGCGCAATCCAGCCTTCGGTCTCGATAAACAAACGAACGGCAACAATTTGACGGTTTTCCATCAAGGTGAAGAAATGCGGCTTGTGTTCCGGAACAGAGATCACATCGCCAGCTTCAAGCTCTACGTCGAAATAACCGACATCTTCCGAGCCTTTAATAATGAAGATGCCTTTGCCGGCCGTAATGGCGCGCACTTCATCTTCGGTATGTGTATGAACTTGCTCGAATTTTTTCAGCAGTTCATCCAAATTTGGAGTAGCGTCGGACAAGGCGATAATGTCCCATGTTTTGTAGCCCCGGCGCTGTGCCAGGTCGCGAATTTCTTCGTCATATGTAGACAAAATTTGCGACTTCTCCTCATCGCTCAACTGAAACTTATTTTGAATTGAAGCCGGAAGTTTCGAAGCATTCCAATGCTCGTACAGCACTTCCTGTTTATCCAAAAATGCTTTCACGTTCGCTTCGCCTGAAATTCGCTCATTGGTATTGCGAATCCGAATTTCTGCCATGTTACATCCCTCTTTCATCACGGATAAGGTATGGAATTTACTCCTATTTTGTATTATAGCGGATGGCCTGCTTCCTGTCGATGGAGCAATTTTGATAAATCCGATAAGAAAACACAGGAAAAAACATGATAATTTTATTTGGTTGCTTTTCATCATGTTTCCTTTCTGGTACACTAAGGCTTGACCTAATCGTGAATTTTCGCGCTTTTTTGCCATATCCGAATGAATGCGAAGAAGAGCTGGAGGTCTCTCGTGACAAACAGGTTACGCTTCAGGGAACGGCATCGTTTGGAGAGGCATGGCTCCCATCATGAAATAGAGAACGACATGGCGAGCCGCACGGCAGCGCGAATTGTCGGAAGTTATGCGACGGAAGGGGAACACCGATGACAAAGCCATCATTAAAAGAACAGCTAGAGAAAAAAATTATGATTTTGGACGGTGCTATGGGCACCATGATCCAGCAGGAGAACTTGACCGAGCAAGATTTCGGCGGGGAGGAGCTGGATGGCTGTAACGAATATCTGGTCATCACTCGGCCGGACGTGATTCAAAAAATACACGAAGCTTATTTCGCAGCAGGCGCCGATATTGTGGAAACGAATACGTTCGGTGCCACCAGCGTCGTATTGGCGGAGTATGATTTGCAGGACCGGGCCCGCGAGTTGAACCTGGTCGCCGCCAAGCTGGCGATTGAAGCTGCCAATAAATACAGTACGCCGGAATGGCCGCGGTATGTCGCCGGAGCTATGGGACCGACGACGAAGACGCTTTCCGTCACGGGCGGCGTCACGTTCGATGAGCTCGTAGAGAGCTACTACGAGCAAGCGCTTGCGCTTATCGAGGCGGGCGTGGATGCGCTGCTGCTTGAGACGTCTCAGGATACGCTGAACGTCAAAGCAGGGAGTATCGGCGTACGCCAAGCGTTCGAGACGACAGGGAAGAAGCTGCCGCTCATGATTTCCGGAACGATCGAGCCGATGGGGACAACGCTCGCCGGACAAAACATCGAGTCGTTCTATGTTTCCCTGGAGCATTTGGATCCGGTATCGATCGGATTGAACTGCGCTACTGGACCGGAATTTATGCGAGACCATATTCGGACGCTGTCCGAGATCGCCGGAACTGCCGTCAGCTGTTACCCGAACGCAGGGCTTCCGGATGAGAACGGCCAATATCACGAATCGCCGGAATCGCTGGCGAAGAAGCTGGCCGGCTTTGCCGAGCAAGGATGGATCAACATGGCCGGCGGCTGCTGCGGCACGACGCCTGCGCATATTCGCGCGATGGCCGAGACGCTGAGCGCGTACAAGCCGCGTCCGCAAACGGGATCGCATCCTACGGCCGTATCGGGGATCGAAACGATCTACATCGAAGATGCGAACCGCCCGTATATGGTAGGGGAGAGAACGAACGTACTCGGCTCCCGCAAGTTCAAAAGGCTCATTGCCGAAGGCAAATACGAGGAAGCGTCCGAGGTTGCCAGAGCGCAGGTCAAAGGCGGCGCCTCGGTCGTCGACGTTTGCTTGCAGGATCCGGATCGCGACGAAATGAGCGATATGCAGCAGTTTTTGGAGCTGGTCGTGAAAAAAGTAAAGGTACCGCTCATGCTGGACTCCACGGATTACAATGTCATCGAGCTGGGACTGAAATATTCGCAAGGAAAAGCGATCATCAACTCGATCAACCTGGAGGACGGGGAAGAGAAGTTCGAGAAGGTGGTTCCGCTCATTCATAAATACGGAGCTTCGTCAGTCGTTGGCACGATTGACGAGCGCGGTCAGGCGATTACGGCCAAAGACAAGCTTGAAGTGGCCCAGCGTTCTTACGATTTACTGGTGCACAAGTACGGAATGAGGCCGAGCGACATTATTTTTGACCCGCTCGTGTTCCCTGTCGGAACCGGGGACCAGCAGTATATCGGCTCCGCTAACGAAACGATCGAAGGTATTCGTCTGATTAAGGAAGCGATGCCGGAATGCGGTACGATTCTTGGGCTCAGCAACGTTTCCTTCGGCTTGCCGCCGGCCGGCCGAGAGGTGCTTAACGCGGTTTACTTGTATCACTGTACAAAGGCTGGGCTCGACTACGCGATCGTCAATACGGAAACGCTGGAACGCTACGCCTCGATCCCAGAAGAAGAGCGCCGCTTGGCCGAGCGTCTCATTTACGAGACGAACGATGAGACGCTGGCTGAATTCGTAGCTCATTTCCGCGAGAAAAAGGTCGAGAAGAAAGAGAAAATTTCGAATTTGTCCCTGGAGGAGCGGCTCGCATCTTACGTCGTAGAGGGGACGAAGGAAGGCTTGTACGCCGATCTGGACGAAGCCCTGCAAAAGTACCCGCCGCTCGACATCATCAACGGGCCGCTCATGAAAGGGATGGAGGAAGTCGGCCGCTTGTTCAACAACAACGAGCTGATCGTCGCCGAAGTGCTGCAGAGTGCCGAAGTGATGAAAGCTTCCGTCGCTCACCTGGAGCCGCACATGGAGAAAGCGGACAGCGCGGTTAAAGGGAAAATTATGCTGGCGACCGTGAAGGGCGACGTTCACGATATCGGGAAAAACCTGGTCGAGATCATCCTGTCCAACAACGGATATAAAATCGTGAATCTGGGCATTAAAGTTCCGCCGGAGCAGCTTATTGACGCGTACCGCAGAGAAAAGCCCGACGCAATCGGCTTGTCCGGTCTGCTCGTGAAGTCGGCGCAGCAAATGATCATTACCGCACAGGATTTGAAAACGGCTGGCATCGACGTGCCGATTCTTGTCGGCGGCGCCGCGCTGACGCGGAAGTTTACGAAGACGCGGATTGCTCCGGAGTATGACGGTGCGGTGCTGTATGCCAAAGATGCGATGGACGGACTGGACATCGCGAATAAGCTGAGCGATCCGAAGCAGCGTGAGCTGCTCATCAAGGAGCTGCGCGAAAGCATCGAGTCCGATGTCATGGAGTCGGGCCGGAAGGAAGCGCCGATGCCGGAGCTGACCCGTGTGAGGTCGTCCCAGATCGACCGCATGGTTCCGGTGCAGGTACCGCCGGACACGGAGCGGCATGTGCTTCGCGATTATCCGATTTCGCACCTCGTCCCGTATATCAATATGCAAATGCTGCTCGGCCATCATCTCGGCCTCAAAGGCAAGGTCGGTCAACTGCTGGAGGAGAAAGATCCGAAAGCGATGCAGCTCAAGGATACGGTTGACGGCATATTAGCCGAAGCGCAGCGCGAGGGCATCATCAAAGCGCAAGGCATGTACCGGTTCTTCCCGGCGCAGTCCAAAGACAATGATGTGATTGTCTACGATCCGCAGGATCACGGCAAGGTGCTGCAAACCTTCACGTTCCCGCGCCAAGCGACCGAACCATACTTGTGCCTTGCCGATTACTTGAAACCGGTGGACAGCGGCGAGATGGATTACATCGGCTTCCTGGTCGTCACGGCGGGGCAAGGCATCAGCGATCGTGCAGCCGAATGGCGCGACAAGGGAGATTACCTCCGTTCGCATGCGCTGCAGTCAGCGGCGCTGGAGACGGCCGAGGCGTTTGCGGAACGCGTTCACCATATGATGCGCGACGTATGGGGCTTCCCGGACCCGGCGGAAATGACGATGCAGGAACGGTTCGGCGCGAAATACCGCGGACAGCGCTTCTCGTTCGGTTATCCGGCTTGCCCGAATTTGGACGATCAGCAGCAGCTGTTCGCACTGTTGAATCCGGAAGACATCGGCGTAACGCTCACGGAAGGCAGCATGATGGAGCCGGAAGCATCCGTATCGGCCATCGTCTTTGCGCATCCGCAGGCACGTTATTTTAATGTCGATAAAATGTAGGGTATGCTATATAGGGTGGAGCCGTGATGCGCTCCATCCTTTTCCTTGCATAGGGAACTAAGCTGAAACGGAGTCGATGAAGTTTGGAGCTTTATTTTTTGGGAACGGGAGCGGGCATGCCCTCGAAGGAACGGAACGTCACCTCGATCATGCTGAATCTGCTCGCGGAGCGGAACGTCTATTGGATGTTTGATTGCGGGGAAGGGACACAGCACCAGGTACTGAGAGCGCCTGTCAAGATCGGGAAGCTGGAGAAGCTGTTTATTACACATTTGCACGGAGATCACATTTACGGGCTGCCGGGTCTGCTCACAAGCCGGTCGTATCAGGGTGGCGACACGCCGTTTGCGATTTACGGTCCGAAGGGCATCAAAGCGTTTATCGATACGGCGCTGCAGATCAGCGACGCGCATCTGACCTACGAACTGACGGTTCATGAATTTTCGGAGCCGGCCGTACATACGCTGTTCGAGGACGATCAATTCCAAGTCATCATCGCGCCACTGGTGCATCGCGTTAACAGTTACGGTTACCGCATCGTCGAGAAGCCCGTCGCCGGCAAGCTGGATGCGATGAAGCTCAAGCAGCTCGGCATCGAATCGGGGCCGATCTACGGAAAGATTAAGCGGGGGGAAGCCGTGACGCTTGCGGACGGAACCGTGTTGTCTCCCGAGCAGTTTATCGGCCCTTCGTATGACGGTCGGGTCGTCACGATTCTTGGCGATACCCAGCCTTGCGACAACGTGCTGCTGCTTGCGGACAAGGCGGAAGTGCTGGTGCATGAAGCGACGTTTGCGGAGCAGCGCAAAGAGCTGGCCGCGAAATACGATCATTCCACGGCTATGGATGCAGCCCGCGCCGCCAAGAAAGCGGGAGCGAAGTCGCTCCTTCTCACTCATATTTCTTCACGGTATCCAGGAGAACAAGCCGAGCAGTTGGTGGCCGAAGCCAGGCAAGTTCACGCGGATACGCACTTGGCGCATGATCATTACCGGTTCGAGATTCCGGGACGCCGGAGAACATCCTAGCGCTGTGACTTCGCACGAAAAAGCCTCCTTCCCGTCGTTCGGGAAGGGGGCTCATTTTTCCGAGAGGCATCGATTTTACCGATTACTGCTGATGTTCGGACTCGTCTTGAATTTCCGAACGGGACGACTGCAAGCTTTGCTCGCGGCGTTCGTTTTTAGCTTCGATCTGCTGCTTTTCCTGCGGACTGATCTCGTCTGCATGCTCAGCCAAATATTGTTCGGCTTCTTCCATGTTTCCTATTGTGTGGTTCATGTTCTTTTGCAAATGTTCTACGTTATCCGCCCGGTTATCCGGTTTAGCCATGAGAGGATTCAGCTCCTTTGAAAATGGTCGGTGCCGCGCCGCAGCACCTAATATACGATGCCACGGCAGCGCCAATACTATGCAAGTCAATTTGGCGTTTGGCAGAAACGATCCGGCATATCCCGCTTTCGATGCGTACCGACACTGTCGTACGTGAGAACGAAGAGGAAGGGGCATGGATAGGTGACGGTTCGGCGCTGCGCAGCGGTTCGTCGAACCCCGCGCATCCAAGTTGTGACGCAAGCTTTAAGGAAGATGAGCGGCCAAACCGCACTGCCGAAGTAGAAGGAGCTGCGCGGGAATCGGATGGCAAGGATACGGTAGCTGTCGTGGAGCAGTTATGTATCGCATGATGAAGCGGGAAAGTCTACATGACTCGGAAAGGGCGTGATATGAGCGATGCTCGGTTTTGCGATTTTGCTCGGCTTTTATTTTATCGGCGTTGTGCTGCACAGCGGGCTGCATATTCCGCTTCCGGCCAATGTGATCGGACTTCTTTTGTTTACGATGTGCTTGTTTCTTCGGATCGTCAAACTGGAGTGGGTTGAGGAGGCAAGCCAATTTTTGATCAAGCATATGCTGCTGTTGTTTGCGCCGATCGTGGTCGGGACGATGGTCTTTTTCGGACTGATCGGCCAGGAAGCGCTCCCGATCCTTGTCAGCCTGTTCGCAAGCACATTCGGTGCCTTGCTGATCGCGGGATGGACGGCGAAGCTTGCGCGGGGCGGTCGGCAAACGGAGAGGAGTGAACGCAGTGACGCTCCATGAGCTGGCGAGTGAGCCGCTATTCGGCATGACTTTGACCGTCGTGGCTTACGCCGCGGCATTGGGCTTGCAGCGAAGGTGGAAGGCGCTTCATCCGCTATTCGTTTGCTCCGTCCTCATTATTATCGTGCTGCTGCTCCTGCGCGTTCCTTATGAAGCCTACCGGATCGGCGGCGAATATATTGTTTTTTTACTTGGACCGGCTACGGTGGCGCTAGGCGTGCCGCTGTATAAAAATGCGCGTCGCATCCGGCAAAATGCGTTTTCGATCTTAACGGGAATTTCCGTAGGTTCTGTTTGCGCCATCGCGTTATCTGCGGCGCTCGTATGGGCATTGGGCGGCAGCCGCGAGCTGATGGTCACGATGATGCCCAAGTCGGTCACTTCGCCGATTGCGCTCGAAATTTCCAGAGAGGCCGGCGGAATTCCGGAGCTTACGGCCGTCCTTACCGTGTTGACGGGGCTGATCGGCAGCATGTTTGGGCCACGCTTATTGCGGCTTGCGGGTGTGCGCGACGACATCTCGTTAGGCACGGCGATCGGCACGGCGGCTCATGGCATCGGCACGGCCCGCATCATTCGCGACTCCGAACTGGCCGGCAGTGTCAGCGGCTTCGCCATGGGAGCGGCGGCGATTATCACTTCGTTTTTATTTATTCCGTTATACGCCTGGCTGCAATAAATGGATGGCAATCTGCCCTATTTGGCTTTATTTTGCGAGATTTTGCGCGGACGACGCACATGCTGCGAAACAAGTTCGACCAAATGTCGAAAGTTGCCGGAACAAGGCAAAATGGAATTGACGATTCATAGGCACTTATGCTTAAATATGGTTACATATTTCATAATCCATACGCAGTTGAAGCGATGACCGGATGTTCTTAATTGGGCACTTGAACCTCCGCGAGCAAGTAGTGCAACCGACCTGACGAATGATGTAGTTGGGTCTTTTTTATTTGTCTGAACGTTCTCCGAAACGAGGGATGATGAGGAAATGGCTCCCCGCAAAAAAATAGGCGATTTATTGGTTGACGCCGGATTGCTCACGCCGGAACAGCTGGCGACGGCACTGCAGGAACAGCGGGAAACGAACATGAGACTCGGGGAATTTTTGATCAAACGCAATTATCTCACCGAGCAGCAGCTCATCGAAGTGCTGGAATTCCAGCTCGGCATCCCGCATATTCAGTTGTACCGCCAAAAGATCGATCCGAAAGTGATCAACATGATTCCGCAGCGGCTGGCGGTGCAGCATCAAGTATTGCCTGTTCGTCTCGAATCCAATAAGCTGATTCTTGCCATGGCCGACCCGCTCGATTACTTCGCGATTGACGAGCTGCGGATGAGCACCGGCTTGCGCATTGAGCCTCATATCGCGGCCAGGGACGAGCTGCAGCGCGCAATCAAACGCTATTATGGGTTGCAGGAATCGGTAGATCAGATTAGCCAAATATTGCAAAACCGGGAGCAGGAAGATGCGAAGCTTCCGGCCGAGGAAGACGATTCGCCGGTCGTCAAAACGGTCAATCAACTTATCATTCAAGCGGTGCAGATCGGCGCCAGCGACATTCACATTGACCCGCAGGAAGACAGCTTGCGGATTCGTTACCGGGTGGACGGCATGATGCGCACGGAACGGACGCTACCGCCGCATATGCAAAGCGTGATCGTGGCGCGGATCAAAATTATGGCGAATATGAACGTCGCGGAGCGTCGGCTTCCACAGGACGGCCGAGTGGAGATGGACATCGACTTCCGCAAGGTGGACATTCGCATCTCCACGCTGCCAACGATTCATGGCGAGAAAATCGTCATGCGGGTACTCGATCTCGACAACACGCTGGAGGAGCTGGAAAAGCTCGGCTTGTCCGAGCATAATCTGCCGCTGTTTCTCAAAGGTATTCGGAACCCGCACGGCGTTGTGCTAATTACCGGACCTACGGGAAGCGGGAAGACGACGACGCTCTACTCGGCGCTTTCGCGGCTTAATGAGGAGAACGTCAACATCGTTACCGTGGAGGATCCGGTCGAGTACAAGCTGCAGGGGATCAACCAGGTCCAGGTGAACATGACGACCGGACTGACCTTTGCCCGCGGACTGCGGGCGATATTGCGGCAAGATCCGAACGTCGTCATGGTCGGAGAAATCCGCGATGTGGAGACGGCGGAAATCGCGGTTCGGTCCGCCATGACCGGGCATCTGGTGCTAAGCACGCTGCATACAAACAGCGCGGTCAATGCGATTACCCGGCTGATCGATATGGGAGTGGAGCCGTTTCTTGTTTCGTCCTCGCTCAGCTGCATCGTTGCCCAGCGGCTCGTACGGAGAGTATGTCCTTACTGCATGACCGATCATCAGCCCAGCGATGATGAGCGAAGACTGCTGGGAGAGTACGGATTCCGTGAGCTCGCGATGAAGAAGGGGGCTGGCTGCGGTGAATGCGGGCGAACCGGGTTCAAAGGCCGACTAGCCATTCATGAAATCGTAGATGTCGATGACGCGCTTCGCTCGATGATATTGCAAAAGCGGTCCGATAGCGATTATCGGGCGCATGCGGTCAAGCAGGGATTTATCCCGTTACTCGTGGACGGGCTCGGCAAGGCAGCCGCCGGACACACCACGCTGTCCGAAATATTCCGTGTCACCAGTTTGACTTAACATGGAATCTACATAACCGGGGACGGAAAATATGATGGTTTTGTTAAAATAGTTCAAAAGAACTATGTAATCATATACGTTTGGCAAGTTGTATAGTATAATATTGGCAATCAAACAGGCCTATATACCTACGATTAAGAGGGGCGATGATGATGAATGTGACGGACTATATGAGGCTGGCCGTTGAGCGGAAAGCTTCCGATATTCATATCACAGCTCACTCCGCGCCGATGTTTCGCATCAACGGTCAATTAAGACCGGCCAACGGCGGCATCTTGAGTCCGGACATGACGGCGAATATGGCGAAGGAGCTTATGACGGCGGAGCAGTGGCAGTCGTTCGCGGCGAACGGCGAGCTCGATTTTGCATACGGACTGGAGAACACGTCCCGGTTTCGAATCAATGCGTTTCGTCAAAAGGGGAACGTATGTTTGACGGTCCGGCTTATTCCGGCAGCCGTGCCGCGAATTGAGGAGCTGTGTCTCCCGGAAACGGCGGAGAAGTTTGCGAAGAGGCATCAGGGGCTGCTGCTCGTCACCGGACCGACCGGCAGCGGGAAATCGACGACGCTTGCCGCCATCGTCGACTACATTAACCGGACGCGACGCAATCATATCATTACGCTGGAAGATCCGATCGAGTTTATTCACGAGCATAAGTCCTGCATCGTCAACCAGCGGGAGATCGGTGCCGATACGGCGTCCTTCTCCAGCGGACTGCGCGCCGCCCTGCGCCAAGACCCCGATGTCATTCTGGTGGGGGAGATGCGCGATCTGGAAACGATCGGCACGGCGATTACCGCTGCGGAAACGGGCCATCTCGTGCTGGGGACGCTGCATACGTCCGATGCGCCGCAAACGATTGACCGCATGATCGACGTATTCCCTTCAGAGTCGCAGCAGCAGATTCGCGTACAGCTTGCATCCGTGCTGCTCGGCGTCATCTCGCAGCGCCTTGTGCCGACCGCGGACGGTCAGAGTCGCGTGGCAGCCGCCGAGGTGCTGGTCAGCACGCCGGCCGTCGCCAACCTGATCCGCTCCGAGAAGGTGCATCAGATTCGTTCCGTGATGCAAACCGGGAAGGCGCAAGGAATGCAGACGATGGAGATGGCGCTCAGGGATCTGGTGGAGCAGCGCGTAATTACGGCGGAAGCGGCCCGGGAATCGCTCTTCGGATTTGGCGAGCTGTAGACGAATAACCTCATGACGGAGTTGAGAGCATGCCCAAATTCATCTACAAGGCGGTCGACGATTACGGACGCTTCACGAAAGGCACCCTGGAGGCTCAGACGTTCGTACACGCGCTGGAAGAATTGAAGGGTCAGGGACTTTGGGTACAGAAGCTTGCCGATCCGAGCACAAGCATTTTACATAAAGAAATAACGTTTGGCGGCCCTCGGGTCAAGACGGCGCATTTTACCGTGTTTTGCCGGCAGCTGTCCACGATGTACAAATCAGGCGTCAGCATGGTAGAAGCATTCAACATTTTGTCCCGGCAAACCGAAAGCAAGCCGTTCCAAAAAGTGCTCCGGCACATTGCCGACGAGCTGCAATCCGGGACGCAGCTGTCCGTTGCCGTCGGACATCATCCCACCGTGTTTAATTCGGTGTTTACAAGCATGGTGAGCGCCGGTGAAGCGAGCGGCACCTTGGATGAAATGCTCGAAAGGCTTGCCGTCTTTTATGAGAAAGAGCACTATACCCGCGAAAAAGTCAAGTCGGCGATGATTTATCCGATCATGATGGGGATCATGACGGTGATGGTCGTCACACTGATGATGACCTTCGTCGTTCCGCGGTACATCGCAAACTTTCAAGCGATGGGCATCCCGCTGCCGCTGCCGACGAGAATCGTGGTTCGAATCAGCGATCTGGTCCGCATGTACTGGTATCTGATTCCGCTGCTGGTGATCGTTCCTCCGGCGGCCATTCATGCCTTGAAGAAGTCGCCCGGCGGGCTGTACGCGTGGGACTACATCCGCTTGAAAATGCCCGTATTCGGCAAGCTGTCGCATAAACAATCGTTGGCCAGGTTCAGCCGCACGTTCAGCTCGCTGTTCGCAGCGTCAGTCCCGATGCTTCAGGCGATGACCATCGTGTCCTCCGTCGTCGGGAACGAAGCGATCGGCCGGGTGATCCGGCAATCGAGGGAAGGGCTGCGCGGCGGAAGCTCGGTCGCCGAGCCGTTCCAGAGCAGCCGGCTGTTTCCGCCCATGGTCGTGCAGATGATGGCGGTCGGGGAAAAGACCGGAACGCTGGACGCCATGCTCGATAAAGTCGCCGACTTTTACGAAGCGGAGGTCGATGCGATGGCGGATCGGTTAAAGGCGCTGCTCGAGCCGCTGATGATCGTCATCTTATCGGTCATTATCGGCGGGATCGTACTGGCGATCATGCTGCCGACCTTTGCGCTCATGGACGGGCTGCAAAATTAACCTTGGTAGTAATGTTCATTACTATAAATCAATTTAGAAGAGTCAGAAAGGGAGAGGTTCTATGTTGGGGAAGAAAATGAAGCTTCTGAAAAATCAAAAAGGTCTTACGCTGGTTGAGCTGTTGGCCGTTATCGTCATATTGGGGGTAATCGCGGCCATTGCCATTCCGTCGATCGGCGGAGTCATTAAGAGTTCGAAGCTGAATGCGGATACCGAATCCGAGAGCTTGCTCCGCGAAACGGCGATTCGTTATTTGACGGACATGGATCCGGATGGGAACGGGAAAAAATCCGATGGTACAACAGGTGTTACCGGACTTACATTTGCTAGTACGGGAGATTCTACGCTGAAGGTTGACTCCCTTGTTTCCGAAGGGTATTTGAGAGCGATCCCGAGAAAGCAATCGGCGGATACACCTACTAACTTTAATGAAGTTACGGTTAAGTACGAAGCAGGAAAAGGATGGGACGCAAAGAGCGTTTCAACAGCAGCAGTAACATCGCCATAATCAATAACCCCACAACAAAGGTAACTCGTAAGAGTTACCTTTGTCTCCATCCTATCCATCGAAGAGGTACTTATGGGTGACTACTGGTTGTACTTTCCATTTGTCGTTGTGCTCGGACTCTTGATCGGAAGCTTTATGAACGTTGTGGCCATTCGCATCTTGAAGCAGGAATCGGTTGTATTTCCGCCGTCGCACTGCGTCCATTGCAATCACAGCTTGAAGCCGCTGGATTTGATCCCCCTCCTCAGCTACTTGTTTCTTCGGGGCAAATGCCGTTATTGCCGTGCAGCCATCTCATGGGTGTATCCCGCCGGAGAAGCAGCTACCGCCGCTTTGTTTGCCTTGTTGTACTGGCAGTTAGGTTTGTCGCCTGAGCTGCTTACAGGCTTTTTGCTGGCTGCGATATTGACGGCGATCGTCATTACCGACCTGAAAAGTATGCTGATTCCCGATACCATCGTATTGGCCGGGATGATCTTTGCTGTCATCCTTCGACTTTGGACGCATCCGCTGCCTCTATGGGATTACGCGATTGCGTTTTTTGCAGGCTCAGGACTGCTCTGGATCATCGCGATTGCCAGCAAGGGCGGAATGGGCGGGGGCGACATCAAGCTGTTCGCCTTCCTCGGACTGGTGCTGGGCATTAAGCTTACGCTGCTGACTCTGTTTGTTGCAAGTCTTATGGGCACGTTATACGGCCTCGTGCTGTTCGCGATGCATCGTCTGCAAAAAAAACATACGGTTCCTTTCGGACCCTTCATTGCGACGGCAGCGATGCTGATGTATTTGTGGGGCGATTCGCTGATCGAATGGTATATGGAAATGATCATGGGATGATACGTGTACCGAAATATTTGGAATCGACATAAATCGTCATATTCCAACAATGCTAGAAGTGTGGTGAAAAATCAGTTTTTGGCATTGTCTTTCTGACGAGCCAGTTAAAGAAAAACATTGAAATGTGTAAAAGCCAAGCAAGTTGAAGGATACGCTGTGCCTGTGAAGTTTACA
>NZ_CAJVAS010000050.1 GCF_910593845.1 Paenibacillus solanacearum
TCTTCTGTTGTGGTAGTGATTGGTCGCACTTTCACTTTACCAAACGAAGCGGTGTTTTTCTATTTTTCAAGTCAACTACCTAATTGCTTGGAAAACCTCCCTGTACAAGGATTCATGCCGATTTTGGCTCTGCGAAAGTTGAGTTATAAACATATATCATAATCTGGAATGTAATCGAATGGAGGCTATCTTATGGACAAACCCACGCAACAAAAGCTAATGGATTTTCTGAAAGCAAACTTCGATACGGATGGCAATTTACGCTTTTTAGCAGTGTCAGCAATGAAACTTGTAGCAGCCGATCAGTTGACAACACTCTTCAAAGTTAGAATCGCCATTACTTTTCAGGCAGGTGATTCAGTCATCCCATTCTTCGACGGAACCGACATGTACGTTGGGATTAGTCCGAGTTCCATCAAATTTGCTCGCGAGCACGAGTGGGCCGACGGACCTCCGATCATGGAGGGAAGCCCGAACGAGCTTGCTCTGCCCTGAGTTTTGGAACTAGCTGAACCGTTCTTCGTTTCCCCCGAGGCTCAAGAAGCGGCAAACACAAGCTCTCACTGCAAAATGTGAAGATTTCCACCCTGACCGAGCGGATAGACTTCTCGGTGGCGCTGAATCAATTCGCTCTTCAATTGACGTCAGCACTCCACTCTTTGGAGCATCGCCGTGATCGGAATTAAGGTGCGGACTTTGTTTGAATTGAACGCAAAACCGATCATCACCGCTATTTACGTCCGGATATCGACCGAAGAACAAGCCGAGCACGGCTACTCCATAGACGCCCAGCGCGAAACACTGGAAAAGTATTGCGCTGATACCCAAAGAACGGTTTTCCGGATATATTGCGACCGGGGAGTGAGTGGTAAGAGCATCAATGGTCGCTTTGAACTGCAGCAGATGATGAAGGATGCGGAAAAAGCGTCGAACACTTAAACAAGCATAATGTAGCCTTCCGCTCATTCTCGGAGAATTTCGAGACAGCGACGCCAATGGGACGCTTCGCCCTGCAAATGATGGGAGCAGTCTCCGAGCTGGAGCGGAATACCATCCTGGAAAATATCAAGCTGGGACAGGGACAGAGGGCGCGGATGGGAAAGCACATCACCAAACTGCCACTCGGCTACCGGTTCGTCGACGTGCCGGATAGCGGCCCGGAGGCGCGTACGCTCGCTAGAGATCATCCCAGCGGAGGCGGCAATCGTACGGCGTATTTTCGAGCGGTATGCGTCTGGCCGGGGTCTGAAGTCGATCGCCAATGAATTGAACCACGGCGGTTTCAGGACAAGGAACAACAACCCCTTTTCCATCTGCGCCGTTCGAGATATTTTGGATAATCCGTTCTTTGTCGGCAAGGTGCGATATAACAGGTACACCAACTGGAGCGAGCGTCGAAGGAAAGGCAAAAACCCTAATCCTCTCCTAGTAGACGGCCATCATCCTCCTATCATCGTTGAAGAGCTCTGGGAGAAGGTCCAGTTTCTGCGCGAACGCAAGGCGTACACGTCAACCAAACGGTTCCATGGCAACTACGAGCTGACCGGGCTGATCCGCTGCCCCCAATGCGGCGCAGCGATGACGGCCAGCCGGACCAACAGCAAAGACAAGCACGGCCAGCCGCTCATCCTGATGTACTACTCGTGCGGAGCCTTCCGCAGCAAAGGCAGCGCGGTGTGCGGCGCGAACAGCGTCCGCAAGAAGGACGCCGAACGCTATGTCATCGACCGGATCAAGCAGGCGCTCGCCAAGCCGCACATCCTGCAAGCCATAGTCAAGAGCGTCAACGACCGCAAGGGGAACCAGGTTAAGCCGCTACAGGAGGGGCTCTCCACCATTCGGTCCGCGCTTGCCGACGTGCAGGCGAAGAAGTTGAGATACCTGGATCTCTACGAGAACGACCAGTTCGACAGCAGCCTGTTCGCGGGCCGCCTCTCCAAGCTGGAGGGCGAGATTAATCGCCTCCACGCCAGATGGTCCGAGCTGGAGTTGGACGGCAACCACTCGCCGCCGGTCTCCTACGAAACCGTCCGCTCCCTGATCGCGAGGCTCGACCACCTGCTGGACGCCTCCTCCACAGACCAGCGAAAAACGCTGCTCCATCTCATTATCAAGAAGATCACAGTCGACGATCACCGGCAGATCGATAAAATTGAAATGACCTTCGACGAAACGACGGAACACCATTTTTTAAGCCAGGCCCCTTCCGCTTGCACAACGGCGGAAGGGGCTTTTCCTTTTGACGGAAAAACCCCGAAGCATAGCCTGACCATCACCTTCTGAACAGCCGGATCAGTCAAAGGAGGGCGTAAGCATCTTCTCGCGCCTCCGCTCTTCCTCTATATAAATATTCCATTGGAGGTACACGACAATGAATGAATTCTACGGCCTGTCCTCACTCAAAGGCCTGCTGGCGGACACCCTGCGCGAAAAGCCCTGCGGCTATGTCATCGAAGAGATTTTCGCCCGTTTCCCCTCCGTCCCCGAACTGCTGGACGCGACCGAACAGGAGCTGACCGGCATCAAGGGCGTCGGCAAGGCAAAGGCGCGGCAGATCGTCTCCAACTGGCTTAAAGAGGCTCCGAACGTGCCTGAGCCTCTTCATTCTGGGGATATACTTACCTATCGTCTCCCATTCCTCTAATTTCGGAAATAATAATTATCTCCAGAAATCAAAACAACCGAACAACCCGCCGATCCCCATGTCGACGGGTTGTTCGATTGGCTATTACGTCAGCTCCCGCCATCCCTACCCCCGTATGAACGCACACGCCAGCACGATCCAGCCGGCTACAAATGCAAGCCCGCCGAGCGGGGTGATCGCACCGAGTTTTCGAATGCCGGTTAAGCTTAGCGCATACAAGCTGCCGGAGAAAAGGATGATACCGACCAGCAGCAGCCAGCCGGTTATGTTCACAAGTGGGCTCATCGGCACGCTGCCTGCGATCAGTCCGACGATCAGAAGCCCGATCGCGTGAATCATGTGATACTGCACGCCGGTCTGATAAACAGCCAGCATATCCGCCGTAAGCTTCTTCTTTAAGGCATGTGCCCCAAAGGCACCCAAAATGACGGAAACCGCCATATTCACGCTGCCTAACAGCAACATCACATTCAATGAACTTCCCCCTTACGTTCTTTCAGCTTCGCTTCCACCCCCATTGTAGCACGGTGTGACGCCCGGCGCCTAACGTCGGTTTGTGTCGCTGCACCACTACCGGGACAGCTGTCTTTGCTTCCGCAGAACGAGCAGATTGTACCCGGCATAGTAAGCAAACATCACAAGCAGCAATCCGGCCGACCAGCCGCTTACCATCGTCTGTATACTGCCTGCCCCCGACAAGCCTCCTTGTAAGCCGCCGCCCGGCTGCGCCTCGTATATACTGTAAAAGCGATAAACCAGCCGTCCGAAAAAGAGGACGGTGACGGCAACGCCGATCCATGCATTCGGACGGTAATGCCACCGTCCGCCGCGCTGCTCGAAATGCGTCAGCGCCGCGCCGTAATAGGCGAGCACGATCCCGAGAACAATTCCCGCCACATCCGAAACCAAGCTGACTGCGTGGGATAAGCCCCCCGCCAGAAACAACAGTCCGAGTACGGTGAAGACGACGATCATGATTTGCATTTTCTTGGAATTCAACGGCTGCCAGCCAAAGTTTCGGCGCACGCGGTTGAACATTCGGTACATAATAAACAGGCATAGCAGTACAATAATTACGGTTTGCATCTTTATTCTCTCCTCTGTTCAGGTCTATGTACTGATGTTACCTCAGACGCTGCCCCGAACACGACCGCCCCGAGATACAATTCGGTTCGGCACCGCCTCTATCTGCAGATAGAGACGTAGGCTGCCCCCTACTGTTTTCACCGCGCTCACTCCGGCTCATATTTTTTTGATTTCGGCGGACGACAAGGCTACAATGAATTCAACTTCTTCATGCGCAGGAGGCAGGAGGGCAACCCTGCTTCGCGGAACAGCCCGCGCAGCGGATATATGGAGGAATCAACATGTCGTCTGTCGATTATCGGGTGTACGGACAACCGCTCGTCCGGGCCGCGATTCTTTTCTTTCTTATGGATATGAACCGGTTGTTCAGCGGTTCTCCCTACCAAACGGCACTCCATCTCGTCATCTGGGCTTCCTTCTCCATCGTGCTGTCGATCCCCAGGTCATGGTGGACCAAAACACGGTTGGTTGCGGCAGGCGCCGTGATTACGATCGAGGCCGTATCGGCTTTTTTCTGGTTTCAAGAGGTGAAACCGCTCTACTTCATCGCGATTTTTATTTTTGCCGCCGCGGTTCACTTGTTCACCTCCAAGTCGCCGATTCCGGCAATGGCGGTTATGTTCGTAACGGCATGGCTGTATATCAAGTTCGGGCGTAACGACCTGTTCAATTTCATCTCCTTCGGTTTGCTCGCGTTCGTATTTTATTTTTCAATCCGAAGCCGCAAGCAGCGAAATGAAATGTACGAATTGAATAAGCGGCATTTGGCGGAGCTGCAGGAGGCTTACGACCAGCTTCAGGCGGCGTCCGTCACTTCGATGCAGTATGCGGTGCTGGAAGAACGGACGCGGATCGCCCGAGATATTCACGACGCGGTCGGGCATAGCCTGACCTCCTTGATCGTACAAATGCAAGCGATGCGCTACATGATGGCCAAAGATCCCGCCCAAGCGGAGCGCACGCTGGAAGACATGCTGACCATAGCCCGCCAAGGTCTTCAGGACATTCGAACGTCCGTCCATTCGTTGGCCGGCGACCGGTCGATTCCCGGCGTCATTCCTTTGAAGGCCTTGCTCTCCCGGATGGAGGCGTCGGCCAATATACACTATACGTTCCATGCCGACTTCAATGAGTATGAGGTGCAGGACGAGGTGTACGGCACTTTATTCCGAGTGCTGCAGGAAGCGACCACCAACATTATTCGTCATTCCCAAGCTTCGTTCGTGGAAGTCCGTATCCACAGGCAGTCCGACACCATCGTAATGCACATTCAGGACGACGGGATATTGCAGCCCGGGCAGAGCATCCGCGAAGGGTTCGGTCTGCGGGTGATGAAAGCCCGGCTGGAGGAAGGTGGCGGACGCCTTCATTATGCCATTCAAGAACCGCATGGCCTGGAGCTGATCGCCGAGATTCCGGCGTTTGCTCCAGGCCTGCCTCGTACTGACCAGAAGGAGGAATGACGATGCCGAACGATGAAAAAATTAAAGTGCTGCTCGCCGACGATCAGACGATGATCCGCCAAGGGTTCGGCTACATGATCGGCCTGCAATCCGATATGACGCTTGCAGGCGAGGCGGCGGACGGAGCTGAAGCGGTTGATCAGGCGCTGCAATGCCAGCCCGATGTCGTCCTAATGGATATTCAAATGCCGCGGATGTCCGGAATCGAGGCTGCACAGAAGATTTTGCTGCAGCGGCCCGATACGAAGATTGTCATATTGACGACGTTTGACGATCAGGAGTACATCTATCAAGGCATTCGCGCGGGAGCGGTCGGGTATTTGCTCAAGGACGCGGAGGTGGAGGACATGCTGGATGCGATTCGTTCGGCGTATCGCGGCGAAGCCGTGTACAAGACGGGGCAGGCGGCAAGCGCCATATCCAGAGCGATGGCGACAGGGCCGATCCCTTCTTCCCGCGAGTCAAGCCCAACGCCGCTGCTCGAACCGCTGACGGAAAGAGAGCGTGAAATATTGCAGGAGATGGCTTACGGGCTGCGCAACGACCAGATCGCCCACAAGCTGTTCATTACCGAGGGAACCGTGAAATCGCATGTCCACCGCATCTTGCAGAAGTTCGGCTGCGAGGACCGGACGCAGGCCGTCGTCGCCGCGCTGCGCAGCGGCATGGTGAACTAAGCTGCGCGCGGACCCGAAGACAAACGTCAGGCCAGCACCGACTTTTCGCACCGATGCTGGCCTCATATCCATTCATTTATTGTATAGCGCGTCTTACCACTCCGCGACCGTACCGTCCGCGTTGCGCCATAACGGGTTTTTCCAATCATGGCCGATCCGAGCCATCTCGCGCACCTTCTCCTCATTCACTTCCACGCCGAGTCCCGGCCCTTGCGGAATATCGACAAAGCCGTCCTTGTAGCGGAACACCTTCGGGTCGATCAAATAGTCGAGCAGGTCGCTGCCTTGATTGTAATGGATGCCCAGGCTTTGCTCCTGAATGAAGGCGTTCGGCGAGCAGGCGTCGACCTGCAGGCACGCGGCCAGCGCGATCGGCCCGAGCGGGCAGTGCGGAGCGAGCGCCACGTCGTAGGCTTCCGCCATCGCTGCGATTTTGCGCGTCTCCATCACGCCGCCCGCATGTGATACGTCGGGCTGAATAATGTCGACGATGCCCTGCTGCAGCAGCTCCTTGAAGCCCCAGCGCGTGTACATCCGCTCTCCGGTCGCGATCGGCGCCGAAGTGTACTTGGCGATCTCTTTCAGCGCTTCGTTGTTCTCTGGAAGCACCGGCTCTTCGATGAACATCGGGCGGAACGGCTCCAGCTCTTTGACCAATATTTTGGCCATCGCCTTGTGCACTCGGCCGTGAAAATCGATGCCGATCCCGAACTCCTTGCCGCCTACTTCGCGTACGGCAGCGATCCGGTTCAGCACTTCCTCCACCTTGTCGAACGAATCGATATAGTGAAGCTCCTCCGTACCGTTCATCTTCACGGCCGTAAACCCGGCGTCGATCTGCTTCTGCGCCGCTTCCTTCACGTCGCTCGGCCGGTCGCCGCCAATCCAGTTGTACACGCGGATACGGTCGCGGCACGCGCCGCCCATCAGCTCGTACACCGGCGCGTTGTAGAACTTGCCCTTAATGTCCCACAGCGCCTGCTCGATGCCGGACATGGCGCTCGTCAGCACCGGTCCGCCGCGGTAAAATCCGCCGCGGTACATCACCTGCCACAAATCTTCGATCCGCATCGGGTTTTGCCCGATCAAATACGGGGTCAGCTCTTCGACCGCCGTTTTGACCGTTTCCGCCCGGCCTTCGACGACAGGCTCGCCCCATCCGACCAGCCCGTCGTCGGTCGTCATTTTCAGAAACAGCCAGCGCGGTGGAACTTTGAACAATTCGATCGATTTAATTTTCATCATTCATTCTCCTTCATGGCAATATCGATTAATCGATGCAGCACGAGCGAAGCGATCGGATCGGCTTCGTAATGGTCAAGCAGCTTCCAGGTGACGACCGTGACGGTTCCTTTGCCTAGCGGATGACGGACGATGGAACCACCGTTCTGCCCTAGCCATCCCTGGAAGTATCCCGCGATCACTTCTCCGGCTTCGGCGATTCCGGGGTTGCCGAACATGTTGACCGTCCGCTTCACGCCGACCTTCTTGTAATCGGCAAACGGCAGCACATAGTCCGGATACAGTCCGCCCGCTTCCCACCCCATTTCACGGTGCAGCGGAATCCCCCGGAACATGTCGGGGTCGACGTAATTGAGCGAGGACGCGCGCGGCCAGCTTTCCCCCGGAGGCAATTCCCGGAACGTGAACGGTCCCGATGCGGACAGCTTATCGCCCTTTTCCGCCAGAAACAACACCCGTCCGCCTTGACGGGCGAACGTCTCGATGTCCTTGTCCAGGCAATCGGTGACGACAACCTGGTCCTGCTGTAAGCCGGAAGCGATCTGCCAGCCTTGCCGCTGCAGCTTCGCCGCAAATGCCGGACTCATGCGGTGGACCGTGATTGGAGTCGTGTTCCCTGCCTGCAGCACGCATTGCGACCTCGGCGTAATCGTCAGTTCATACTCGTTGCGAGCAATAAGCCTTCCTTCGGAATACCACTCCAGCTCCAGCCGTTCGAATGCCGCCGCCGCCGTCTCGGGAACGGCAAACATAAGAGCTTGCGGCAGGCGGTTCCACGGCCCGCTGCATTCCGCCGCTATTTCGCCCGTTAGGCCCGACTCGGCCAATCGCCAGCGCACCAAGCCGCTGCGAGGCTCAAGATCGTCGTTCGTCAGAACAAGATCCCAGGCTACCGTATCGCCCGACCATACGTTGGCCGCAGCTATCTCGGCAAAGACGCACGCCGCTCCGTTGAAATCGGCCAAACGGTCGAAGCCTTCCTTCGGCTGACGCAAAAAGTCGAGCCATCCGTTCGTTTCCCACTCGATGTCAGTGAACTCCGTTACGACGTATCCGCCGATCGCCGGTCTTTTGCGCATTTCTTCAACAAGCGATTTGACCGCGCGGAACATACGGCGCTGCGAGTGCAACGCAAGCTGTTCGAAGCTGCCGAACGTCCGGTCCAAGCCGAATTTGTTCATATTCTGCAAGGCCGTCGTCGGCTTTTTGTAATCGTCTTGATGCGTTTCTTCGCCTTGATTAACGAACCACCATGGCTCATTGCCGTCATAGAACATTTTGAGCCGTTCTACGTCGGGCAGCCCCCACACCCCGAATTCGGATACAATGATCGGTTCGCCTTGGGAGCGGTACGGCTTCACGAAGTTGGCATCGGGGTCGCCGATGACGAACTCGTCCAAATCTTTGCGCCACTCGTCCAGTTGGTCGGGACAAGCAAAGTAACGGTGATGATCGTTGATGTCGGTCTTAATATGAGTCCAACCGCTGTTGTCGCAAATGAGCCGGGTCGGGTCCCATGCCCGTACACTGTCGACCAGTTCGGCTACATGGCGCTGCTTCTCGGGGTCGAATTCCAAATCCCATTCGAGCCCCCATTCTTCATTATATATCGACCAAATAATAATGGAAGGATGATTATAGTCCCGCTTCAGCATCGCCCGGAGCTCCGCCACAAATCGTTCCCGCGCGGACGCAGTCCACTTGACGTAATTCGGCGGTTCCGCCCAAATGAGCATGCCGAGCCGATCGGCCCAATATAAGTATTCGGGTGTTTCCACTTTTATATGCTTTCGCAGCAAATTAAAGCCCATCTGCTTGGCCAGAGCGATTTCGCGTCGAATATACGCCTCGTCCTCCGCCGTATAGATCGTATCCGGGTAAAAGGCTTGATCCAGCGCGCCGCGAATATATACCGGCTGGCCATTGACGTAAATGCGCCCGTCCTTTTGCTCCACTTTACGCATTCCGAATGTCGTGACATACTGATCCGTTTCCGTCCGATGATCGATGAGGATAAGTTCGATTTCATATAAATGGGGCTGCGCCGGTGACCACAGCTTCATATCCGCTACGTTCACCCGCAGCTCGGCTTCCAGCCGTTCCTCCGACCGCAGCGCTGCCGGCACGACCAGGATGCCGTCGTATGACGAAGCTTCGAACGTATCGGCTTCCCCGCAAGCATGCGGCCGGATCGTATATTTCAGCTTCAAGTCTCCGGGAGCGCCGCTGCCGCCCGTCAGCTCGATGCGAACGCCCAGCTCCATCGCATCCGTATCCGGCGTAATCGCGGCGCTCAAGATATGCGCGTCCGACCGCTCTTCGACCCGGACTGATTGCCATATGCCGCTGACGCGCGTATACCAGCTGCCTTGCTTTCCGATCGGGATTTCCGCATTGTCCTTCGGATCGAATACGCTGACCGTTACCGTGTTCCGCTCCCGGATCAGCTCGGACGGGATGCGCAGCTCGAACGGCGTAAAGCCGCCCTCATGCTCGCCGACCCACTCATCGTTCCACCATACGGAACAACGATAGTCGACCGCGCCGAAGCATATATAGTGCTGCCGCTGCGTCGAGCAATCCGTTAATTCCACTTCTCGCCGATACCACGCAACGCCGTTATATCCGACAAGGTCGCCGCCCTCGCGCTGCCAGATGTGCGGTACCTTGACCTTCATCGCCTCTTCATCCCATGGCTTCTCGTACCAAGCTTCTCTCTCTCCAATCTGCAGCGGGTCTTTGGCGAATCGCCACTCCCCGTCCAGACTCCATGTTTGTCTCATGCTATCTCTCCCCCGATTATTTGATTCCGGTCATCGTTATGCCTTTAATAATATGTTTCTGGAACAAAATAAACGCGAGAATCGCCGGCAAACTGGCCAGCACATTGGCCGCCATCGGAATGATCAGCTCCGCGGTATATGCGCTTTGGAACGTCGGGATCCCGACGGGGAGCGTCATCATTTTCTCCTCGGTCACGGCCAGGAAAGGCCACAAGTAGTTGTTCCAGGAGGTGACGAAGGTGAAGATGCCGAGCGCCGCCATGGACGACCGGGACAAAGGCAGGAACAAGCTCCAATAAATGCGCAGCCAGCCGGCTCCGTCGATTTTGGCGGCCTCCACCAAATCTTTCGGAATGCCGTCATAAAACTGCTTCAGAATAAATACGCCGAGCGGCGCCGCCAAGCTGGGCAGTATGAGAGCCGGATACGAATTGATCAGCTCCATATCGACCATGATTTGAAACAGCGGAATGATCTTCGCTTCGATTGGCACCATCAGCCCCATAATGACAAGCCAGAAAATAACCGATTTCCCGACGAATTGAAGCCGGGACAGCGCAAAAGCCGCCAGCGAATTCAATATGACGGTCAGCACGGTCGTCACGACGGCGACGAACGAACTGTTCCAGGTCCAATTCCAAATGGACGCGTTGCCAAGCACATACTTATAGTTGTCGAGCGTAAACGGAGGCTTGAACAGCTCCCCGATTACCGTAACCGCGCTGCCGCCGGGCTTGACTGCCGTAACAAGCATCCATACGAGCGGTATGAGCCAGACGACGGCCAGTCCGAAGCTGGCCACATAAAGCAGCAGACGGCCCAAGGTCATTTTTCGCAAGCGATGTGTCATGTGGTTTCACCTTCCCGTACTAGCCGTCAGTCTTTGTTCGACAGCAGCTTGAATTGGATGATCGCGAATACGATCGTGACGACGAACAGCACGTAAGACATCGCCGATGCGATTCCCATGTCGCGTTCGATAAAGCCTTTTTCATAAATATATTGAACGAGCGTCCGGGTGGACGTTCCCGGCCCGCCCTTCGTCATCAAGTACGTTTGTCCGAACAGCTTGAAGGACGAAATGGTCTGCAATACGACCGTAAGCAGCATGACGCTCTTAATCGACGGCAGCGTGATGGCTGTAAACTGGCGCCAAGCCCCTGCCCCGTCAATTCTCGCCGCTTCGTAGATGTCCTCCGGAATTTCTTGAAGCCCGGCCAGGAACAGCACCATATTGAACCCGACGGTCCACCATACGGTCGCGATTAATACCGAAATCCAGGCCAGCTGCGGCTCGTCGAGCCAGAACAGCTCCTGCACGACGCCGAGCTTGTGAAGAAACGTATTCAGCAACCCCGTATACGGCTGCAAAATAAATACCCAAATGCTCGAAATGACCGAGATGGACAACACGAACGGCAGGAAAAACACCGAGCGAAGCAGCGTCGTTCCTTTCAATTTGGCATTGACGATAAGCGCCAATCCCAGACCTACGACAATTAAGGAAGGCGTTGAAATGAGCACGAAGTAAAATGTGTTCCAGAGCGCTTCCCAAAAATAACGGTCGCGGAACATGTCCGCATAGTTGGCCAGTCCTACGAATGTGTAATCCATCGAAATGGACACTTTGTTCAAGCTGGTCACGAAGCCCCGAATAATAGGGTAGAGCATAAACATCGAGTAAATGATCAGGAAAGGAAGCAAGAACAAGTAAGCCGCGATATTCTCGCTCTTTCGTCCCCACAGCTGTCTCACGGCGCAATCCTCCTTATCAGAAGCAGAGTGCCTGAGAACCTGCCCCAGACACTCTCGTTCCATCCATTATTTAGCCAGCAGTTCGTTAATTTCTTTCTCCGCCCGCTCCAGCGTTTGCTCCGGCGTGGCCTGGCCGTTCATCATGACATTGAGATGCTTCTTGAATATATCCTGCACGGCCGTAATCTTCGGCGAGTTCGGCATATAGCTGACGTAGTCCGCGATTTCCACGTAGTCGCTGCGGTATTTCAGCGCCTTGAATTCATTGGATTGCAGAACAGACGGCTTGCTTGGCACATGGCCCGCTTTAGCCCAGGACGCTGCGTTGGAAGCAACCCAGTCCGCGAACTTGAGCGCCGCCGTTTGCTTCGCTTCGTCGGCCGTTTTTTGCACCGGCAGCACGAACGTGTGGGAATCACCCCAGGTCGCTTTCTTCTCGAACAGCTGCGGAATCGGCGTAGCGATGAATTTTAAGTTCTGATTTTGCTCCAGCGAGCCGGTCATCCACGCCCCGTTGAACATGAGCGCGCCTTTGGCCGCGGTGAAGATTTCGCCGCCGTTCTTCGTATTTTTCGGCCACAAGTCCTCCGTGACCATTTGGTTCATCAACGCAAGCGCCTGCTTGCCTTTATCATTGTTGAAAGCGGCTTTCTTGCCGTCATCGCTGAGCAGCTTGCCGTTCATCTGGGAGTACAGCGTCCACCAGATGCGCAGCGGCGAATCGCCGCTCGAGGTTGCCGCCACCGGGAAGACGCCGGCCGGCGCTTTCGACTTGATCGCTTGCAGCGTTTTCATAAATCCGTCTTTGCCGGCTTCCAGCTTCACTTTGCCGTTCGCATCGACAAGTCCGGCATCCTTCATGATGCTTTCATTCGCGAACAGGATGAGCGCATGCGTATCCAGCGGCACCGCGTAATTTTTCCCGTCGACAATCGTCGAGCTTAGAATGTTCTTGCTGTACGTATTCCAATCGATACCGGCTTTCTGTGCCGTACCGCTAAGTTCCTGAATCATTTTCGCCGAGGTCAGCTCCGCCAGCTTGGACGCATGCGCGATCGCAATATCCGGGGCTTGGTTCGACGCGATGGAGGTTTGCAGCTTCGTGTAATATTCCTCAGCTTTCAGATTCAATATTTCCACTTGAATGTCGGAATGACTGCCGTTGAACTTCGTAACCAGCTCTTTCATGAAGTCGCCGTCTCCGCCGCTGAACGGAGCCCAATATTTCAATTGAACCGCAGCCGGTTTGGAACCGCCTTCATTCGAGCCTGCAGCCGGTTCTTTCCCGCAGCCTGCCATGACCCCCGTCAACAGGACTGTGCTCAATACCAAAGCGCTTAACTTTTTCATCGTAATCCCCTCTCTGTTGTAACTGTCGACGCTTTTATTATTACATATTTAGTTGTTATATTTCAAGTATATTGGTAATAAAAATGTTGCCAAAGCCAGGAACCGTTTCTTCCACTCAAAACGGCCCCTTCAGTCTTTCTTATTGGCGTCCCTTCGGCACATATTTGACCTTCATGAGCAGATCCTGCTCGTAGTTTCCGAATTTCTTGCCGAAAAGATTCATGCCCCCCACATTTTGCGCATCCTGCTTAATGCCAAGACGCAATGAAATGAACGGCTTGTCCAGCAGACCAAGCTCATCGATCTTGATGCTGGAGATGCTTAACCCGTCAACATAGCTTCCTTCGCTATTAATTTTCCAATTTTTCAGCAAACCATACTGCGTATTGTTCGTTCCCCACCAAGAGGGCGTCAGGAAGCCTCTCTCCCCGCCAAAATCCCCCGGCGATGTCCAGGTGCCGATTTCTTGCCCGTTCACCCAGCACGTAATATCCGACGGCCAATCCGGCTTATGATAAGGAGCCTCCGAGCACAGTTCAAGCGAAAACTCCAGCTCCTCAACCTGCGTGCCGTAAGGAATCCGGTTCGGAAAATGATACTCCACATATCCCGAGCGGAACCAGAGCAGCTGCGCCCTTTTCCGGTCGGGCTCATAGAACGAACGCGGGTCGTCCTGCACAAGCAAGATGCCTTCCTCGCTGAGCAGCCCGCAGGTCGGCTGGACCTCGCAGTTCACGAACTCGCCGATCGGCAGCTCGATCTCCACCACATGCTCCTGTTCCTTCTCCCGCTCCGTCAAATTAATGATAATGCGGTCGTATTTCTTCGAATTGACCTTCTGCGTTCCGCGCCCCGGCACAATTTCCGTCGAGATGATGCCCGCATCCTCCAGCTTCTTGATGTTGACCGCCGCGGTAGAGAATGGCAGCTTCATTCGCTCTGCGATCTCATTGACGTTCTGCGGGCCTTCCGTCAAAATACGGACCATTTCCATCCGGTGCTCATTGGCTAGCGTCTTACATATTTCAAGTGCTTCGTGCAGCGTCAATTCCAACGTTCTCATGGATTGTTCTCCTTTTATAATAATAAATGTTGTAATAAAAATCGGTTACTTGTACTGTACAAAATTACGGTTGAAAAAGCAATGGCCGCTCAGGATGATCAGGATGTGCGTACACCTCAAAAATCCCCTTCCGGAATCAGAGCTCGGAAGGGGATTTTCCCATGGCTTTGGACGAAAGCGGGCGCTTCCTCCATAGCCGATAGCTGAAATAAACCACGACTAGAAAAGCGGCATAAATGCCAATCGCGATAGCAGCGGTTTGCATGTTGGAGAACACATGCTCTCCCACAAAAGCGAATATGAGCATGACGGGCACTTTGCCGATCAACGTCGCCGTCATGAACGCGATCCACGACATGCGGGTAATCGCCGAATACACATTGACCGCAGCCGACGGGATGATCGGGATCAGCCGGGCGAACAGCACCCCGACGAACGGATTGCGCTCATATATGGCCGTGAATCGGTCAAGCCGTCTGAATCGGGACAAAAATTCCCGTGCGGCGCGCTGCAGCACGTAGCGCGCCAGTACGAACATAATCCCCGCCGCAGCGCTGGATGCAAGCAGGTTGATGAAGCTGCCCGCGACAAGTCCGAATTTGGCTCCCATCAGGCCAGCTACAATCCCGTAAGGGATGACCGGCACGAGCGCCGCGAACAGCGCCAGCAGTGTCATCGGCACGAGCTGGGAACGGTCGCTGTACCGGACCCACTCCAACAGTTCTTCTTTATAGTAGAAAGACGCAACAACGGCAGCGGCGTATGCCGCTGCCAACATCCATTTTTTCAAAAGTCGTCCCCGCCCTCTTACGGAACTTTCACGACAAACGGAACGGTGAACACGCTGCCCTGATGCTGAAACTGTCCCCATATTTTATAAACGCCGCTGGCCGGGAACGTCGTCATAAATTTCGCCTCGGGTCCCGCCGCCTTTTCGTCCGTCGGATGCACGTGAAGGTACTGCGATGCATCGGCACTGAGCACGACGACGTGTCCGACCGCGCCGAGATACGGCTGCAAATTGGTAATCGGCTTTTTCGAAGCGGCGTCTTTGATCGTAAACGTCATGTTGACCGCTTGACCTGCCTGTAATTTATCGAAGGCGAGCGTCACTTCCTTGCCGTCGATCGTTTTCGTGAGATTGGCTTCCGGCTGGAGTGCCACCGGCTTGGCCGCATCGCCCTGCACGGTGATCCACTGGCTCTTCGTCATCGAGCCCATCCCGGTCGGAACGAAATCGGCGAACAGCTTGTAATCGCCGCCAGCCGGAAATTGCGTCGCGATTTGGAACGAACCTTTCCCCTTGTCTTCCGGGTGGATGTGATGGAAGTAGGACAAATCTTTGCTGACAACGATCAAATGCAGCTTCTTCTCGTGACTGATATCCAAGCTTTCGATCGGCTTGTTGTCCTTGCCGACGATCTGTATCGATACATTCGTATCCTGCTTCGCCTGCGGCTTCTCGCTGGACAGCTTGAATACCGCCTGAACGTCCTTCTCCTGACCGGCTGCCGCTCCCGCCTGCGTCCCCGCTTCATGAGCGCCATGGCCTCCGTGCTCCGCACTGCCGTTCGTTTTCGCATCCGACTTGCCGCAGGCGCTGAGTAAAGCGGCCGACAGCAGCAGCGGGATCGCAATTTTCATCATTTTCGCATTCATGTCATAATCCTCCCGATCGATTCAATCGCTTCATAAGCTTATTGGGCTTCGGGGGCTATCCGGCCACTGCCTCGCGCAGCGTCTCGGCGGTAACCCGCTCGATAAATTTGGAGAACTTCTCCTTCTTCTTGCCGTGATCCTGAAAGTATTGGATGAGACCTCGGACGACCGGGAGCAGGCGCTCTTCGGGGACGCGCTCCAAGAAGAGGAACCCGAGCGCCGCCTTCAGCGACTTCGCATCGCCGCCGATATAAATGTCATACGCGTCTCTCATCTTCACGACGCCGATATCTTTCAGCAGCGGCTCACCCGTCGCCAGCGCACAGCCGGAGTAACCGATCTTGAGCGGACTCGGCGCCGCGAGTCCGGCGACGGCTTCATCCAGCGCCTTGGCCGTACTCATACCGGCTTCCGCCGCACCTTTGCAAAAGTTACAGGTGATCAAGCTCTTCGTATACATTCCGGCGGGATAAAGCGCGAGCCCCGCTTGCTGCAGCTTCGCCTTGGCCTCCTCCGCTTGCTCCTCCTGCATTTCTACGTACAACTGCTTGAACGTGGTCATCTCGATGCGGGCATCGCTTCCTACAACGGTACCCAGCACAGCCAGCTGTTCCGGCTTGAACATCGTCCCCCCGACTTCAAACCCCGGCGTGACCGCAAATTTTAACGTCGCCATCCGTTCAGGCTCCTCTCCTTGCTCCATGACGAGCAGTTATACTTTCGTTCTTTGCAGACGCAGCGCGTTGAGCACGACCGACACGGAGCTTAACGCCATAGCCGCCCCGGCCACCCAAGGAGCCAGCAGGCCAATCGCCGCCACCGGGATGCCGATCGTATTGTAAGCCAACGCCCAAAACAAGTTTTGGCGAATATTCGTCATCGTCTTCCGGCTCATCTGAATCGCATCCGGGATGCTGCTCAAATCGCCCCGCATCAGCGTCACGTCCGCGGCCTCCATCGCCACGTCCGTACCGGTGCCGATCGCCATACCGATGTCGGCCATCGCCAAGGCCGGCGCATCGTTGATGCCATCTCCGACCATGGCGACCTTCTTCCCTTCGGCCTGCAGCTTCTTCACTTCCTCGGCTTTGCCTTCCGGCAGCACTTCCGCCAGCACGTGATCGATGCCAGCTTGCGCGGCGATCGCCCGGGCCGTGCGCTCGTTATCGCCGGTAATCATGATCACTTCGATGCCCATGTCTTTCAGCCGCGCCACTGCGGCCTGCGACGTTTCTTTGATCGTATCGGCGACGGCGACAAGGCCGGCGAACTTGCGGTCTACGGCGATCAGCATCGCTGTTTTGCCCGATTGCTCCAGCTCCGCCATCGTCTCCAGGGCGTCGCTTGCATCGATGCTGTACTCGGCCATCAGCCTTCTGGTGCCGGCGAGCACCTCTTTACCTTCCACGACGGCCCGGATACCGAAGCCGGGAATCGCTTCGAACGATTCCGCCGCAGGCAGCTCGACGCCTTTGGCTGCAATGCCGGCCACAATCGCCTCCGCAAGCGGATGCTCCGAGCTTTTCTCGGCGGCCCCGACCCATCTCAAGAATGACGGTTCGTCAATACCGACCGGCAGCACGTCTGTCAGCTCCGGTTTGCCTTTGGTCACCGTGCCGGTCTTGTCGAGAATGATCGTGTCGATCCGGTGCGTCGCCTCCAGGTGTTCCCCGCCTTTAAATAGCACACCAAGCTCCGCGGCGCGGCCCGACCCGGCCATAATGGACGTCGGCGTCGCGAGTCCCAGAGCGCACGGGCAAGCGATAACAAGTATCGCAATCGCCTTCTCCAGCGCTTCGGCGAAATCGCCCGAGGTGACGAAGAAGTACCATACAAGGAATGCGGCAACAGCGATCCCTACAACGATCGGCACGAAGATACCGGAGATGACGTCCGCTACACGCTGGATCGGAGCTTTGGAGCCTTGCGCCTCCTCGACGACCTTAATGATTTGGGCAAGCGCCGTTTCTTTGCCGACCCGGGTCGCCTTGATCTTGAGGAGTCCATTCTTGTTGATCGTGGCGCCGATCACGCTGTCGCCCGCTTGTTTCCCAACCGGGAGGCTTTCCCCGGTCAGCATCGACTCGTCTACGGAAGAGGTCCCTTCGACGACTTCGCCGTCCACCGGCACCTTCTCTCCCGGCTTGACGATGACGATATCGTGCACGATGACGTCTTCGACGGGAATGCTCATTTCCTGGCCGCCGCGAATGACGAGCGCCGTCTTCGCTTGCAGCCCCATTAACGTTTTGATCGCTTCCGAGGTGCGGCCTTTGGCCAGCCCCTCGAACAGCTTGCCGAGCAGCACGAGCGTGATCAGCACGGCGCTTGTTTCATAGTACAGTTCGGGGCCATGATGTACGCTCGCCCCTTGGCGGGCCCATTCCACGGTCAAGTATAAGCTGTAGAAATAGGCGGCCGATGTTCCCAAGGATACGAGTACGTCCATGTTCGCGCTTTTGTTGCGCAGCGCCTTGTACGCGCCAATGTAGAAGTGCCGGCCGATGTAGAATTGAACCGGCGTGGCCAGCGCAAGCTGAAACCACGGATTCATGAACAGCTCCGGCATCCAGATCCACGACGTGAACGAGAAGTGCGTCACCATCGCCCACAGCAGCGGCAAGGACAAGATGGCGGAGGCGATAAACTTCCGTTTTTGCCGGGCGATCTCTTGCTCGCGGTGCCCGGACGCATCCTCCAGCTCTTCCTTGACGAACGCCTTGTAACCGAGCTGTTCCACTTTGCGCTGCATATCGCCGATCGATACTTGCGCCGAGTTGTATTCGACATGCGCCGTCTCCAAAGCGAAGTTGACGGAAGCTTTGGACACGCCCGGCAGCTTGTTCAAGCCCTTCTCGATTCGCGCCGCGCAAGCTGCGCAGGTCATCCCGGTTAACCGCAGCTCGACGGCCTCCTTCACCGTACCGTAGCCGAGCTTCGCGATGCTTTGCTCCATTTGTGCGATATCGACCTGCTGCGGATCGAACGTGACGGAGGCTCTTTCGAGCGCAAAGTTGACATTGGCTTCCGATACGCCGGATATTTTCTTCAAGCCCTTCTCGATCCGGTTGGCGCAAGCGGCGCAGGTCATGCCGGTAATTTGCAGCGTTGCTTGCTCGCTTTCTTTGGACTGTGCTGTACTCATTGGATATCACCCTCTATATAAGGTACCCCTGTAGGGTATAATTATGTGCGAAATAATGGAGCCACACAGGTGGCTCCGGTTGATCTTCCCTGCTTGCTCACAGGACAGAAGAAGCGGATCAAACGATATCGTACCCTTGGTCTTCTATCGCCGCTTTGATCGCTTCGAGCGTTACTTTTGACTCGTCGTACTGCACCGTTACCGATTTGCCGGCCAAATCGACTTGGGCCGATGCGCCGATCTGCTTCACGGCCCCTTCAATCGAGTTCACGCAATGTCCGCACGACATTCCTTCGACTTGCAGCTTCGCATTTTGCATCATGATAACCTCCTATGAATTGTATTATTTCATTAATTTATTTACAGTGATCAGCAGCTCGTCAATAACCTCGCGATCGCCGGATTGAATCCGGTCGATAACGCAGCTCTTCATATGGCCTTCGAGAAGCAGCTTCCCGACGCTATTCAATGCGGATTGGATCGCCGCGATTTGATTCAGAACGTCGTCGCAATACGTATCCTTCTCAATCATTCCCTTGACGCCCCTGATCTGGCCTTCGATCCGGTTCAGCCGGGAGACGAGATTCGACTTCATCTTATCCGAGTGGTGGCTCTTGCGCTCCTCCTCGGCATGGCAGCATTCCTTCTCCACATCATTTGTAATGTCCATCGCATGATCACCTCTTGCACTTAATATACAATACCCCCGGTGAGTATGTCAACGGTAAAAATAATTGCAGTGATACCTTTATATTACCGCCCTGTCCCGGCGTTTATGCATACGGTGACCGCAGTGATCATGCGGTGAAAAACATGAGGACACTATTCCTCTTACAGGCGCCTTGCTGCTGGATGACAGCCGCTCCTCACTTTACGAATGAACCGTCTGTCGATATAGAAGGCAGCCAGCCCTGCTGCCAAACTAATCAAGACAGGTAGACCGAAACTTTCATAGGAAAACGGTTTGCCATGGAATTGAAGATCGGCCGCGCGGTATTCCAGTCGCTTAGCGCCATACTTTGCGGTCAGGACATCCTCTTGACTGGATAAATCCTCAAGCGGAGCGTCAAACATAAATCGGTCCGCCGAACCGCTGTGAATGAACTCAGGCGCCGCGTTATTCCCCTTTTCAATCCACTGTTTAACATGTTCCGCAGCTAAAGACTCCGCCTTCACCCCCGGAACGAACATGCGATCCAGCTTCGGAGCATTCGACATTTGGTATCGGGTGACAAGGTTCAGGTGATGCTTCGTTACGATCGGCTGCTTGGCGTCCGAGACGGTATATACTTTGGTCGTTCCGGAAGCGGCATACGTATCGAATATCGAAGCAAGCGCCCCGTCGTCCATCCCGTCATACAACAATACCCCTGCGCTTTTTTTGCTCCATTGGAGTGCTTGGTTCAACGTAAATATCCATTCGGTTCGATCTACATGATAAGGGTCAATCTTCGGATCGTTTACAAAATGATAGGAAGGATAATTCATTTCTTTCGCTATGTTCTCCGCCATAGGCTCCCCTAATTGCTGTGAGATCACATAGAGGACGGCATCGATGCCTGAGGTGAGCGCAGCGGAAGAAACGATGTTCCCGTCCGCGACATAGCGCACATCTCTTTTCCATTTCGTTTCAGGATATTTATCGATTTCGTGATAGTCAAAGCTTTTCCAATCGGTGACTGCCTCTTTGCCTTTTAGTAAACCGGTATCGGCCAGATTCAATCCCCCAGCGCAAATGCTTAACAGCTTCGCGTCCGAATGTTTCTGAATCCATTCCCGGATGGGCTTATACTTGGCTTCGTCCCCCATCGGCATGGCCGGGATCACAATGAGGTCGGGACTTTTCCCTAACAATCGATCCAGTTCGTCCAAAGAATAGTGCGGCATCAGATCCAAACCGCCGGAGAGTGTTTTCACGTTCTTGTCCGGGGCGACTGCGTAGACATTATAAGCCCCCGTCATCGCGAACATTTCATACGGAACCATAAAATCGAATACCTCCGTCGTCGGGTTGGATAGTAGGACCGCGACCGTAGGCTTCCGAGGATGATGCGCAGGGATGCTCACGTCTTGTAAAGCAGGCATTGGCGTTTGCCGAGTGGGAAGCCAGTACGCATGATTGGAGCGAATGTACCCCCACGCACCGATCCCGCCGAACAGGATGACGAACGTCGTGGCATAGACAACGACGCGCAATAATAACTTCATACTTGATTCTCCTCTGTTCCAATTTTCCCCGCTTTGCTGCCGCAGCGGCCGTTTCAGCCTCTGTCATCCGCTTCGCCATTGCGAGGTGTCTTTCATCTGCAGCCATCTTATCACGGCGGAACAATAGGCAGCCCGCAAATAATGACGATCACAACGCAAAATATTGCGGTCTTCCCGCGAAGTATGACGCTGGTTTTCGTGGAATGATGAATACAGCCGCTGTGCTGAGGAGCCAAGCGCCACGATGTCGGTCGCGATAACAAGGTAAGAGGAGAACTGCTATGTGCATGAAATTTGGCCGCCCACTGCGCATAGAAACGAGAGAAGAGCCTACCGCCGCGATTGCGGGGATAGGCTCTTCTTGGCGGCCGTTTAGGCTGCGGCAAATCATATGTTTCCTGCGCTCCTATACGCCGGAAACGGTGTTCCGTTTCTTCTGCAAGCGGCCGAGCGCCATATCCGCCATGATGGCCAGCAGCGCGGCAGGAATTGCTCCGGCGTAGATCCGCACCGGATTACGCAGGTTAATACCGGCGTAAATTTCCCGGCCGAGGCCGTCGCCGCCGATCAGCGGCGCCATCGTGGCGACGCCGATCGCGATAACGGCAGCCACCCGCAGGCCGGCCAACAGAAACGGAACCGACAGCGGCATCTGTACGCGCCACAGCAGCTGCACGGCGCTCATCCCCATGCCGACGCCGGCGTCCGTTACGCTGCGGTCGACTTGCGTCAGCCCCACATACGTATTGCGGATGATCGGCAGCAGCGAGTATAAGAACAGCCCGATGACGACGGTATAAAAGCCGAGTCCGAATACAATCATGAGGATGGCCAGAAGCGCCAGACTCGGAAATACCTGAATTACATTGGCCGCCTGTAAGATGAAGGCGCCCCATTTCTTATACTTCGCGCTAATAATGCCGAGAGGGATGCCGACGACCAGCGCCAGACCGAGTCCGCACAGCACCATTGCGATATGCTGCATCGTCAGCTCGAGCAGCTCCTCTGTATGTCCGGTTACGTAATTGTATAGCTGCACACCGATGTTCGGGGTCGAATCCATCCTGCATCACCTCGGTTCTTATTTGAGCAAGCCTTGCTTCTTCAGAAACTCGACAGCGACTTCCTTCTCGCTGCGTTTCTTGACGTCTACCTCATAATTCAATCCTACCATCGTTTCAACATCGATCTTGCCCACCAGCTGCTTGAGCGCCTCGCCGACTTCCGGATACTTCTGCAGTATTTCTTTTCTCGCTACGGCCGAAGCGTCGTACGGAGGGAAAAACTGCTTATCGTCGACGAGCGTTTTCAATTCAAATTGCTTGATGCGAGCATCAGTGGAGTAAGCAAGCACGATATCGACTTTCTTGTTCGCCACCGCTTCATATACTAATCCGATTTCCATCGGAAGGGTTTGCCCAAAGGATAAGCCATAATGCTTGGAAAAAGCTTTATAGCCGTCGTTGTCCCGCTCCAGCCAAGTCGTATCGACGCCGATCTTCATGTCTTTGGCCTTGTCTGCCAGATCGGAGATTTTCTCAAGTTTGTACTGGTCCGCCAAATCTTTGCGGACGGTAAATGCGTACGTATTTTCGAAGCCGAACGGATCGAACCATTCGAAGTCGAATGTTTTGTTAAAGCCTTCTTTGGCTTGCTGCAGTACTTTGGCACGGTCTTTCGTCTGCTCGATATCGAAATATCCGTTGAATATTTCGCCGGTATATAAGGTGGCCAAATCGATTTCTTTATTCTTCATCGCTTTAATGACGACGGGACTCGCCGCCAGATCGGCCTTCACGTCTACCTTCACCTTCGAGCGGTCCTCGATCAGCGCTTTGTACATTTGCGCTAAAATTTTGGGCTCGGTATACGTTTGCGCCCCGATCGTAATTTTATCGCCGCTTCCGCAGCCCGATAACAACACAACAACCGACAATATCAACAATAATGCTGACGTACCCCATTTTCTTTTTCTCATGTACTCCTCCTGGTAATACCGATTTTGTATAACATGTATGATGAAGCTGTCAGCCATGGCTTGTGCCTTGGCCGAAAGCAGCATTACGCCGCCGCCGAAGTCGAGATCGGCTTGGAAGCTGCCGCCATCGGTTTCTTGCGCATGCTCCGCTTCTCCACGAGGCCGAGCACATAATCGGCCAGCAGCGCCAGCACGATCGCCGCGAGCGCGCCCATAATAATCAGTTCGTCCTTATTGACACCCAGGCCGGAGAAAATCAATACCCCCAAGCCTCCGCCCCCGATCAAGGAAGCGAGCGTCGTCCAGCTAATAATGTACACGGTCGTGACGCGAATGCCGGAGATAATGTAAGGCAGCGCAATCGGCAGCTGAATGAAGACGATCCGCTGCAGCGGTCCGTAGCCCATCCCCTTGGCCGCCTCCAGAATACTGCGGTCGGCCGATTCCATGCCGGCATACGTATTGCGCAGCAAAGGCAGCAGCGCATACAGGAACAGCGCGAAGATCGCCGGCTTCATGCCGATGCCCATCAGCGGAATGAGCAGCGCCAGCAATGCCAGGCTCGGGATCGTCTGGAACAAATTCGCGACCCCGAACGTGAACGATTTCAAGAACCGGTTGCTGCTGTTAGCCAGCAAAATACCTACAGGGATCGCGACGAGACAGCCGAGGACAACGGCCAGCGCCGAAATCCACAAATGTTCCACCGTCGCAGCCCACAAATCGGGCATTCGCTGTGTCGCAAAAGCCGCGAGGTCGCTCCACCACGATTTATCCGACATCTGCGGCACCCCCCGTGCTTACGGAAGTATACAAATCCGCCATATGACGCACGACGCTGCCTCTTGTAATCAATCCCTTGAACCGCTGACCTTCGCCCAATACCGGAATATTGGCGAGCTGATGCTTATCCATGAGCTGCAGCGCCAAGATGAGCGGCGTGCCCGTCGGGACGGTATGCTCCACCGGTCTCATGACGTCGGCGACCGTCTTTTCTTCCCCGCCGTACTGATCCAGCACTTGATAAATCGAGACGGCGCCCTTCAGGATGCCCTGCGAATCGACGATGTACAGCGAATCGACGCGGCGCTTCTCCATCATCTGGATCGCTTCGGCCAATCCCCGCGTCGGAAGCGCGGTACCCGGGCTTTCGACCATTACATCGTCCACGCGCGGCATATCCTCGGCCACGACGCTGGATTGCAGCCGTTTTTGGCCGATGAAGCTTTTGACGAAATCGTTTGCGGGATGCCGCAAAATTTGCTCAGGCTTCCCTTTCTGCACGACGCTGCCGTCCTTCATGATGACGATCGTGTCGGCGATGCGGATCGCTTCGTCCATATCATGCGTGACGAACACGATCGTTTTTTTCAATTCCTGCTGAAGACGAATCAGCTCATCCTGCAGCTGCTCCCGACTGATCGGGTCGAGCGCGCTGAACGGCTCATCCATGAGGATAATGTCGGGATCGGCCGCCATCGCCCGGATGACGCCGATGCGCTGCTGCTGTCCGCCGCTCAGCTCCGAAGGATACCGGTTGCGGAAGACGTCCGGCGACATGCCGACCAGGTTCAACAGCTCATCGATGCGGGCTTCGATGCGGGACTTTTCCCATTTTAACAACGAGGGAACGACAGCTACGTTTTTCGCTATCGTCATGTGGGGGAATAAACCGATGTTTTGGATGACATAACCGATTTTTCTGCGGAGATCGACCGGATTCCATTCCTGCGTGCTCCGGCCTTCAATACGGATCGTTCCGTCCGTCGGCTCAATCAGACGATTGATCAGCTTCATCGTCGTCGACTTGCCGCATCCGCTCGGTCCGATCAATACCGTAATTTCGCCTTTCTTCAATTCCAGGTTCACGTCGCTCAAAGCCTTGAAACCATCGTCATAGACTTTGTTAACCCCCGTCATCTGAATCATGAGGAACACTCACCTTTCTTCCTGAATGGGATTTTGAAATCTTGCACACGAGTGGTTGTTCTGTTATCACTTCCCTTTATGGAATTTACTGCAGTCCGGAATAATACTGATACGAGGTTAAAAACGACTTATGACCCGCCCACCGCTTCATCATCATAATCGGGGCGCCCTGTTCGGCCAGCCGGCGGCAAAACGTATTCCGCAAATCGTGACAGCTGATCTCGAACCCGAGCTTCTCGGCGTACCCTTCGACGACGAACTGGACGGCGCGCGGCTGCATGCTGCCCGAACGTTCGGTGACGAACAGAAAGTCGCTCGTTTTATAGCATTCTTTGCCGGCCAGCGCCCGCTGCTCGATCCATTCACCCAGAACGGCTTGCGTCTTGGCATCGAGCGGAACCCGACGCAGCTCGGTCCCTCTGTCGTATACGACCAGCTCTCCCGGCAGCACGGAGGAGACGCGCAGCTCCGACACTTCGTCCAGCCGCAGCCCCGCATAGAGCAGAACGTACAGCAGCGCTACATTACGGCTGCGCTTGAACGGATTTTTCTCCTGCCCGGCAAGCGCGAGCAGCCGCGTCTCTTCTTCCGAGTTGAGCCAGCGGGGCAGCTCGTTTTTCTTCGGCGTATAATACCTGGCGCTGGCGGCCGGATTGCTTTTGACCATCCCTTGCCCCTCCGCCCATTTAAAAAATGAAGCGAGAATCGACACGTATTTGTTGATCGTCGAAAGACGCTTGCCTTGCAAATACAGCTCATCCCGGCTGGCAAAAATATCTTCCTGCACAACCGAGACCAGCGATTTGTCCGAACGCTGCAGCCAGTGGAGAAAGTGCGCGATCTCTGCCGCATACAGCTTGACGGTACTTTCCTCCTTGCCTTTCTCTCTAAGGTAGTGCGTAAATGGTTCAATCCATTGCTCCGAATACAGATTCTTAACGCCTTCCATTGTTGTTCTTCTCTCCGTTGCTCAGTGTAGGCTTTGGCATGGACGATGCAATGAATAATTTTATGATGAATTTTATTTTGCGATTAATTTAATTCTATGATGAATATCATAACACACTGGCGGGAAAGGGATAAAACATAACATCCCCCCGTATTTTACCGTAAATTGGGATCATCCCGTCTATCTGGACGTATACGCCGCATTTCAGTACAAATCCTCCCGTATGGACGGATATGCTCCCTATTCCGGTCTACTTGCGAATCGTATGGGTCCAAAAACCGCCGTGCAGCTGCTTCGGTTCCAGTGTGACTACAAATGCTTTTGGGTCGATCGCCAAAATCGATTTGTACAAATATTGCTCGTTTTTTCGCTTGGCCAGCACTTCCAGCACAAGACGTTCGCCATCCCTTCCGTATCCGATCCACGAAGTCACGCCGTAGCCCTGCTTGCGCAGGTCGTTCGCCATATTGCTGCCGACCTCGTTCGTAATGACCTTCAGCGTTACGTAGCCGAGCGCCAGCTTCTCCTCGATCCAGGAGCCCACCAATACGCCGAGGCCGTAGCCTAACGCATAAACGGCCAAGCTGAGCGGCTGCTTCAAATATTGCAGCACCATGTTAAGCCCAAGGACGTATATCGTAATTTCAGCGATGCTGATCGCGGCAGCGAAATACTTTTTCCCTTTGAGCGTCAAGATCATCCTCAGCGTAAAACAGGAGACATATACGATTTGAATGGCGAAGATGCTCAGCAAAATATTTAGCACGAAGGACCTCCTTGGTTGCCATGCCGCAGCAAATGTTGTATGAGATGAAAAAAGAAAATATTCAACGTATGGAGGATCATCGGCTAGCTTGCTTTCTCAACAACCTCCGAAACCAAGCCATAAAGCACACCGAAAAAAGAAGCACCGCCTCGATTCCTCTCCTAATGGAGCAGCAGCCGGGTCAAAAAGAAAGTCCTCGCTTCTACGCTCCTATGTGTAGGATTCCACTGCCATATGATTATCCATTCCGTTCATTCGTTACATTTTTTTGGACTTTTGTTGACGGCCCGTCACACTTACGCTTGTAAAGCAGATTGATTCTTATTCCCCCCGGGGCTATGAAATGAAACAGCTTGTGATGACTTTCAAATAAAGAAGAACACCCCCGGCCAATTCATCCGGGCAGTGTTCCGTCGCCTTCTTATTTTGTCTTTAAGTCTTCGATCGACTCAATCTCCATATACGCTGGAACGACGAGACCGGTTTTGGTGCCGTTCAAGTTCGGACCGAGATCTTCGAATTTACCTTTGAACTTATCATAATAATCCTTATGGGTGGTCGGCAGCCAAGCCGCTACAATCGCATCGGCATCTCCGCCGGAAATGCCGGCCCACATCGGCCCCGCTTCCACCTGCAGCAAATCGACGGTATATCCCAGTCTGTCGGTCAGCACCTGCTTGACGACATTCGTGCTGGCGATTTCTGAGTCCCACGCCACATAGGCCAGCTTCAGCTTCTTGCCGTCTGCTTTGGCAATATCTTTCACCCAAGCATCGACTTTAGCCGCATTGCCTTTAACCCATTCGGCAGCAGCCTCCTCCGGCTTTTTCCCGTCCTGAATGGCTACCATGACCTTGGCCATATCCTCCGGCGTCCATTCAAACCGATCCAGAAAGCTGTACGCGGAAGGATGGTCCGCCTTGAGACCTTGTCGGACCACGGTATGGATTTGCTCGTCCCCTCCGTATACGCCTTTCGGGTCCTTCAAATATTTCAGGTCGTACTTGGCGAACATCCAGTGCGGCGTCCAGCCCGTAATGATAATCGGCTTTTTATTTTTGTACGCTTTGTCCAGCGCGGCGGTCATTGCAGCGCCGGAGCCCTCCACCAGCTTCCAGTCCTTTAGTTCGTAATCCTTCAGCGCCTTTTCCGTCGATTTCATGATGCCCGCCCCCGGATCGATACCGATGATTTCGTGCTTCACCTGATCGCCTACGGTCGCCGACCCAGAAGACGGCGCGTCTTTGGCGCACCCCGTTAACGCCACGATACTTGAAATTCCGACAATCATAAGTCCTTTGATCCATTTGTTCATTTCGCTATTCCCCTTTTCGCTTTTTTCTTTTGATAAAATGCTGCGTCAGCCGGTCCAGCATGATCGCCAGTATGACGATCGACAAGCCGGCTTCGAAGCCTTGGCCCGTCTTGATCTGCGTCACGGCGCGGTACACATCGGCGCCGATGCCCTGCGCTCCGATCATCGAAGCGATGACGACCATCGACAGGGCAAGCATGATCGTCTGGTTGATCCCGGCCATAATGGACGGCACCGCCTGCGGCAGCTGCACCTTGAACAGCTTTTGCCCCGGCGTGGAGCCGAAGGCATCAGCCGCCTCAACCAAATCCGCAGGCACTTGGCGAATGCCCAGATTCGTCAGCCGAATCGTAGGCGGAACGGCGAAGATTACGGAAGCGATCACACCCGGCACGACGCCGAGCCCGAAGAAGGTGACCGCGGGAATCAAATACACGAAGGCCGGCATCGTCTGCATGAAATCGAGCAGCGGCACCAATACGCTCTGCGCCCGATTGTCTCTTGCGCATATAATGCCAAGCGGCACGCCGAGCGCAATGGAAATAATCGCTGAGGTCATCACGAGCGCGAGCGTATCCATCGTATGTTCCCAATACCCCAAGTTGTCGATAAGCAAAAGCCCGACGAACGTGAACAAAGCAAGCGGCCAGCGCGCAAACCAGAAGGCGATCGCCGATAAAATCACGATCAGGAGAAGGGCCGGCGGCAAGTGAAAGATGGCCGAGAACAGGTTGACAATGCCTTCAATCACCGTCGAGATGATATCGAACAGAACCGACAGCCGGCTTTCAAGACCGTCGACCAAACGCTCGACCCAATCAGCTAATGGAAGCTTCGGGATCATCCGGCTCCACCTCCTTCGCAAGCGGATGTCCGGCTAAGGCTCCAAGCACCGCGCCGCGCACAATGACGCCCAACAAGCGGCCCGTCTCGTTCACGACCGCAACGGGATACTTGGACGTGCCGCACACGTCGAACAAATCATGGAGAAGGACGTCAGGCGCAACCGTCGGGGGGTCTTTTACCACGATGCTTTCCAGCGTTCTTCCTTCTCTCGCTGCCGCGGAAGCGTCGTCCGCGGTAATGACGCCGAGCAGCCGCTTGCTTCGGTCCACAACGAACAAATTCGATATTCCTCCGTCTCTCATGAGCTGCAGCGCGACCCTGGGGCCGCGGTCAGGCGTAATCGTCTCCGGCCTGCGCATCACGTGAGAGGCGTTCAGTACTTTGGACAAATCGACATCCTCGACAAACCGTTCCACGTATTCGTTGGCGGGATTGATCATGATTTCTTCCGGCGTTCCGATTTGTACGACGACGCCGTCCTTCATCAGTGCGATACGGTCACCGATACGCAGTGCCTCGTCCAGATCGTGTGTAATGAAGACGATCGTCTTCTTCATCTTCTCCTGCAGGCTGAGAAGCTCATCCTGCATATCTTTGCGAATCAACGGATCGAGCGCGCTGAAGGCTTCATCCATGAGTAGAATGTCCGGGTCGTTGGCCAGTGCCCGCGCAAGGCCGACGCGCTGCTGCATCCCGCCGCTAAGCTGCTCGGGATAGCTTTCTCCCCAAGCTTCAAGCTCCACAAGCTGCAACGCGGCGAGTGCTTTATCCCGGCGCTCCTTCTTTGCTGCACCCTGCACCTCCAGACCGTATTCCACGTTCTCCAGAACCGTCCGATGCGGGAATAGCGCGAACTTTTGAAACACCATGCTCATCGTTTCCCGGCGCACCCGACGAAGCTGCTCCTGACTCATTTGTGTGATATCTTTTCCGTGGACGAGGATGCTGCCTTGCGTCGGTTCGATCAGACGGTTCAGCAGACGCACTAGCGTCGACTTTCCGCTGCCGGAGAGCCCCATAATGACAAAAATTTCTCCGGGCTCGATCGAAAAATGGACGCGGTTAACCCCTACCGTGCAGCGGAGCTCCTTATATATTCGTTCTTTGCCCCAGCCTTGATCCAGCAATGGCAGCGCCCGCTCCGGCTCGCTCCCGAACACTTTGGTAAGCTGCTTTACTTCGATAATCGCCAAACTCACACCTCATTCCAATTCATTTCCAACTCCTTACACAAGTCTAACGGAACAACAAAAATGGTGTCAACCGTTTTTAAAGTTTATTTCGTTTGTACAGAAAAAACTTTACGATTGTATTCTCCGCTTTTCCCTCCATTTCCGCGCTTTTCCTGCCCGATCTGTTCCTTTACATTGTCCGCATTGTTTTTTACAATGAGCCTAAACGCGATTATGCTTTTTATGGATGCAATAACCTTGGACTATGCATGACACCGACAGAGGAGCGGGAATAATGATAAACGAATTAAGCGGTATCACGCCGGAAGCGGAGCAATCGATCCAAAAAGCGCGTAAGCGAATCATTGAATCCATCGGTAAAAATATGGATTTGTATGGGATCACGCTGTCCACCGGATTGTTGTACGGACTGATGTTTTTTCAAAATAAACCGATGACGCTCGATGAAATGGGAGAGGCCATGGAGATGAGCAAAACCAGTATGAGCACGGGCATTCGTACGCTCCTGGATCTCAATATGGTCAATAAGGTATGGGAAAAAGGGTCTCGGAAAGATCAGTACGAGGTGGAACGCGACTGGCACCAGACGTTCACTGATTTTTTTGCGATCAAATGGCGAAAAGCCGTTGAGATGAATTTGCAAGCGTTGCGAAAGTCGCAGACCGAGCTGCGTACGCTCGCCGACGAGCATCCGGGAGAGGAGCTTCTCCAATCGTACATTGGTCTGGACATGGAAAAAATCGATCAAGCGATCGGCTACTACCTGTGGCTGGACCGGCTGATCGACACACTGGAATCCGGGGAGATCTTCAGCCTTGTCCCGAAGAAGCCGCAGTAACACACCCCCTAGCGTAAGCCTGTTGTAAAAGAAGAAAGGATAGACTTCGCCCGAAGCCTACCCTTTCTTCTTTTTTTGCCGTGCCTGAGAGGTAAGGCTTGCCTTGTCGTTCAACGAGCGCGGGCTTGCGCCGATACGGTCTGCAAGGCGCATCGAGGGCTTCCATTTTGTATATGATCCACCGTGGAATAAACGGGCCTGTCTCACATACAATTGTGGAGTAGGATGATTCTTATTCCTCCGGAGGCTATAAGATGAAACAGTTCATGCTGACTTTTCAAATCGCGGCAGCCTATGCCGGGACTGTCGTAGGCGCCGGATTTGCATCCGGGCAGTCGATATTGCAGTTTTTTACCGTCTACGGCGTCTGGGGAGAACTGGCGATTGTCATTAGCACGGTGCTGTTCATTTGGATCGGAACGAAATTGATGGTGCTGGCCCGCCGCATTCAGGCGTTTTCCTTTCAGGAGCTGAACGTATATTTATTCGGTCCCGCCTTCGGCAAAATCGCGAACGGACTGACGTTCGTTCTATTGCTTGGCGTCACCTCAGTTATGCTCTCCGGCACCGGCTCCATCTTCGAGGAGCAGCTCGGCCTGCCTTCTCAATGGGGCATTATCTCGAGCATCGCCTTATGCTGCCTCGTCATGTCCAAGCAAATCAGAGGCATTCTGGCAGTCAATTCGCTGGTTGTTCCGATGATGCTGTTGTTCATGGCGCTCGTTGCGGTCAAAGCCGTCGATGTGGGCGAGCTTCCTCAATTCACCCGCTTGCTGGAAGAAGAGCGACCCGGACTCAAAGGATGGATAGCCCCGTTCTCCTATGTCGCGCTTAACATTGCCTGCGTACAGGCGGTTATGGTACCGATCGCCAGCGTAGCAAGCAATGACCGCGCGCTGCGGTGGGGAGGCTTCTGGGGAGGAATGGTGCTGGGGGCGATGCTGCTGATCAGTCACTATGCCATGTATGACCATATGCCGGATATTCGGCATTTCGAGATTCCGATGGCGGAGATCATCCGGGATTACGGCCCTTGGATGCACATCCTGTTCCTGCTTGTCATCTACGGCGAAATCTTTACGACGATCACCGGCAACGTATTCGGCATTGCCCGGCAAATCCAAAGCCGCCACAGATTATCGAACCGCTGGCTCGTCCCGATCATTTTGCTGGCCGGCTTCCTGATCAGCCAAGTCGGCTTCGCCTCGCTGCTGGCCTATCTTTACCCGCTGTTCGGATACATGGGGATCATCCTGCTGTTGTTTTTGGCAGCCAAGAGAATGCCTGTTCGTTAGCGGTCCGGGCAGTATACGGCCAGCACGTGCCAGGCGCATCCTCAAGCAAGCCTTTTCGGCCTTTACTGGATCCCCTACTCCTCTTCTGTGCTGTATCGTACCGGAACGCCCGTTACCGCTGGAGCAGCGGCGTGACGGATTCCACGATTTGCGCCGTCTTCTTCGAAAGCTCCCCGTACATGCGTTTCATGGTCTCCTGCCCCGTCGCCAAACCGTATAAAGCAAGGTCCGCTTCGCACTTCTTCAGCGTCGCCAGCAGCAGCTCGTTCTGGGATGCTTGCGGCAGCTGCAGCATATCGTCGTATACGTCTACGTAGAGCTGAGCGTATGTGTCGACTTGACCGATAAACACATTTTCGATCGTCACGCCGATCTTCTCAAGCTCCGTTTGCAGCCATTCCCGGCTCAACCCGCGGGTAGCGAGCGGCTCGTCCATGATGCTGCCGTCCATAATGACCGTTTGCGTCTCCTGCTCCGGTCCGATTTTGATGCCCAGATGTTTGGGGGTGAGCGGCTGGTTTTCTTTTTTGAGCAGCACACTCAGCTCCCCGGTCGCCTCCAGTACGGCAAACTCGACATCGGCGACGTTAAATACGTTCTTCTTGCGGAGCTGCTCCAGCAATTCGTCGGTGGAGTACCGTTCTTTTTTCATGTTCTCCTCGAGCACTTTGCCTTCCTTGATAAAGACCGTACCGTCGCCCTCCACCCAACTGCGCAATCGTTTGCTCTTCAGCGTGAAAAATTCGAACAAATATGGAATCAGGAACCATATCAGTATCGACGTCACGCCGTGCATGAAATGGGATTCCAGCTCCGTTGAAATAAACCCGGCCAACGATCCGAGCGTAATGCCGGCAATATATTCGAAGAAATTGAGCTCCGATATTTGTTTTTTACCGAGAATACGGGTTAATAGAAAAATGATAGCGACCGCGGCAAGCGATCGTAACACGATGTGAATCCACTCGGGCAACGCACTCACTCCTTTTTCATCTGGACCGACCAGCGGGTACGCGGTCTCACTATCATTATTTATCAAAATCGTTTTTGTTATTTATAGGAGATTATTTACATTCGTTGGTGCACTTTCGCTGCATCCTGCTCCCCCGCAGGTCGCCGCTCGCGGAAAAATAGCTTCATCATCGGCGGCGTGACCAGCGTCGTGACGAGAACGACGACGACAATGACCGCGAACATCTCTGTGCTTAACAGGCCGGAATCGAGCCCCATCGCGGCAATGATCAGCGCCACTTCCCCGCGCGACACCATCGCGGCGCCGATACCAAGCGAGCTTCTCCACTGAAACCCTGCGAGCCTGGCTCCAATCGCCGATCCGACCAGCTTGGTCAATATCGCCAACACGCTCAATCCGACGATCAATCCGATATGACTGCCGATGCCGATAAATTCCGCCGTCACCCCGATCGACGTGAAGAAGACCGGAACGAAGATGGAATATCCGATCGTCTCCACCTTCTCGAATACTTCATGCTTGTATTTCGTCAAGCTGATGGCGACTCCGGCGATATAGGCACCGATGATCCCGGCCACGCCCGCCGACTCCGCCATATAGGCATAGACGAAACAAATGATCAGAGCCGCCGAGATGACGGTTTCGGTCACCCGCAGCGGAGCGAACCGGCTCAGCGCCCAAGGCACCACCTTCCAAGCCAGCAAGATCGCGACGGCGAAGAAGATTACTTTTTTGAGAACGACCATCCCCAGGTTCACATCACCGCCCGCAAAGCTCATCACGAAAGCTAATGCGATAATGACGAGAATATCGTCGATCACGGCCGCCCCCAATATTGTGGTGCCCTCTCTGGACTTCATTTTCCCCATTTCTTTCAGTGCCTGAACGGAGATGCTGACGCTAGTGGCCGATAGCAGCAGGCCAAGAAAGATCGATTGCATCGGCGGAAGGTCGATAACCAGACCCGCCGCATACCCGAGTGTAAACGGGACGAGAATACCGAGCACGCCGACATAACCCGAGGCTTTGCCCGTGCTCTTGAACTGCTCGGTGTCGGTCTCCAGGCCCGCGATGAACATAAGCAGGATGACGCCGATTTGGCTGATCTCCTGAATCATCTCCGTATTGGTGACGACGCCCAGCACGGTTGGACCCAGAACGATTCCGATCAGGAGCTTGCCGAGCACGGACGGCTGCCCGAGCTTGACGCTGATGTCCCCGGCAATTTTGGAAGCAAATAAAATAATGGCTAATTGAAAAATGAGCATGGAACTCCACCTTTCTGCGATAACGTTAGGATGCGTAATTTAAGGTCAAACAACACAAAGAGGACCCTGTACCACAGCCGCTAGACATAGCGGTGCCCTGGTGACAGACTCCTCCAAAGTAAGGCCTATTCTGTTGTTCGATAACTTAATACGCGCGAAAGGCTCACCGGTTTCAAAAAAGTTGATTTATGGCTGCTCTTCGTGGATGAGGGCTTCCAACGCGCTGCGGAACTGCTTCTCCTTCTTGCGGCGGGCCCGCGCTTCTTCCTTCAACGAGCGCAGCAGCGAGCGGCACATGAACGCCATGATGATGGCGAAGGGAAGCGCGGTCACGATCGAGGCGGTCTGCAGCGCCTGCAGTCCTTGGCTGAGCAGCAGCACGATGGCGATCGCCGACTGGACGAGTCCCCACGTTAGTTTGATTTTAGCCGAAGGCGTCAGATTGCCCCCGGTTGAGAACATCCCGAGCACGAATGTCGCCGAATCAGCCGAGGTCACAAAAAAGCAGACGATCAGCGCAGTCGCGATGAACGCGAGCAGCCTGCCGAATTGAAGGTGCTCAAGTGAGACGAACAGTGCAGAGGTTACGTCCTTGCTGACCGCAGCCGCCAAATTGACGCCCTCCAGCATCTGCTGATGCAGCCCGGTGCCGCCGAAGACGGAAAACCAGATCAAGCTGAACAGGCTTGGGATAAACAAAACGCCCAGCACAAACTCCTTGATCGTGCGCCCCCTGGAAACGCGGGCAATGAACATGCCGACGAACGGCGCCCATGAAATCCACCATGCCCAGTAAAACAATGTCCAGTTGCTGACCCAGGTGCCTTGCGTGAACGGAGTGAGCCTCAGGCTCATTTGAATCAAATTTTGCAAATAACCGCCTAACGACAAGGTAAACGTATCCAGCACAAATGTAGTCGGGCCAAGCACGAATGTGCAGAGCAGCAGACCTAGCGCGAATAATAGATTGGCATTGCTTAATATTTTGATGCCGCGGTCTAGCCCCGACAACGTAGAAATCATGTAGAGAATCGTAAGCAGCGCAAGAATGGTGAGCTGGATGCCAGTCTGGTTCGGGACTCCCCACAGAAACTGGAGCCCCCCGTTAATTTGCAGCGTGCCGAGTCCCAAGGAAGTCGCGACGCCGAAAGCGGTGGCAATAATGGAGAGAATGTCGATCGCTTTGCCGAGCGGACCGTTCACTTTGTCGCCCAGCAGCGGATAAAACGTCTGACTGATGAGTGCTGTCCGTTTTTTTCGATATTGAAAGTATGCAAGCGTGACGCCAACGACGGAGTATACTGCCCACGGATGCAGCCCCCAATGGAAAAAAGCGTACCGCATCGCGAGCTGCGCCGCTTCCGCCGATTCGCTCGCCGCCCCCTGCGGCGGCGTTACGTAATGAGACAGCGGTTCCGCAACACCCCAGAACACTAGACCGATTCCCATCCCCGCGCTGAACAGCATCGCAAACCAGGTGAGATCAGAAAACTCGGGTTCATCGTCATCATCCCCAAGCCGGATGTTCCCGTACTTGCTGAACGCCAAGTATACGACGAAAATCAAGAAGCCGAACGCCGCGAACAAGTACAACCATCCGAACCGGCCTGTCGTAAAAGCGAAGAATTGGGAGGCTTGCTCGGAAAGACCTTCCGGGCTAATCGCTCCCCATAAGACGAATAAAATAATAACCGCAACCGAAATACCGAATACCATGCCAACCTCCGGGGAAACGTTTCCCCTAAGATTCCCGTATTGCCGGCAAGTTATTCCGGAGGCTTACCACACGGATAACTTATAATACCGCTACCATTGCGTCCCACATCGCATCGCACAGCTCTGCCGCTTTCGCTTCGAAGCCCGGCATCTTGACGATCCACTCGTTCCAAGCGCTGTCGATAGTCGGCCTATGCCCCTGCTGCGCCATATACGCCATCATTTGCCCGATCGTAAGCAATGGCAGCGACCTGCCCTTATCCACACCGCTCAAGTAGTAGATCATCTCTTCTTGGCCGCTGAACAAGATATACTCGCCTTCTTGCGGAACCCACCAGGAGCGAAGCTTCTCCTGCTGCCGCTCCGAAAGCCGTTCCAGATGGACGGCAGTAATTCTTTGAAGCATAGGCATCCCCCCGCAGTGCCTTATTTCGTTCGCTGCGAATTTTTCCGTTTCTCGATCACCTCTTCCTTGGTCGGTACGATCAGCTCCGTTTCCGGCCGTTTCCAGCCGTCGTCGCAATGGCAAAATCCGTTTTCATCCTTGAACAAAATTTCAACCACTTTCCCGTCTTTTGTTTTCATAATCATGTCCGGTTATTCCCCTTTCGCCGGCTTGATGAGAGAAGCTTGTGCATGAAGCTTCTGGGATGGATGGAGCGCTGTTGTAACCGCAATGCAAAAAGCCCGCAGCAGGCTTGCTTTGAACGCGAGGAAGGCAACGATCAACAGCTAGGCGGCGGGCCATGGAAAAAGTGCAAAAAAAGACCCGGCTCACGGGTCAACATATATGCTATACGTATGCATAAAGTCATGGAAATTGACCCATCCACTGCTGACGAGGTTAGCTGCCGGGCTCGGGAAAGATGGTTCCCTACATTGCTGATTCGCCCCAAAATCGTTGGTTCCCCCGCTTCCCGGCCCATAGATAGTCGGGAATTAAGCGTATTCTTATCATACAATACTCGTTCAACTTTCGTCAAACAAATCCCCTGCTCTACAAGCATATGTCGCATCGTGTCGTTTGTTTACTTGTGCGCGCCGATCTGCGACTCTGGTTTCGTCGCGGCGATCATCAGAAACATCGGGCGGCGCAATTCATCCCGCATGCCGGGAATCTGATCTAACATCTGTTGCGGCGGCTTCGGCTCGGATACCCCCGTTATCGTGAAGCCGGATTCAAGCAGCGCTTGGATATAGGAGGCGAAAGTGCGGTGGTACTTGACGACATCATTGTCCAAAAATCGGGTCTGCCGTACGCCTTCACTCTGATAATGGTCGACAGGCCAGTGCAGCCGCTCGCCCTGCGTGCCATATACCCAGTCTTGGGCTGCCACCGCGGTGAAGATCGGATGCTCGACCGAAAACACGAAGGTGCCGTCCGGTGCGAGAAATCGGTAGATGTTCCGGCAGATACTTTCAAAGGATTCGATATAATGGAGCGCGAGCGAGCTGATAACGACATCGAATGATTCTCTGGCAAAGGCCATCTCTTCGATCGCCATGCAGCGATATTCGATGGCGGCATCGTCGGTGCTTGCTCTGGCACGGGCAAGCATGTTCTCTGACAGGTCAATGCCGATTACGCTCTCGGCCTTGCGCTCACGCGCATACCGGCAGTGCCAGCCGAAGCCGCAGCCTATATCCAGCACGCGCCGGCCTTGCAGCTCCGGCAGCATCGCCCGAAAGGCGTGCCATTCGCCGGCCGCCTCCAATCCGCCCACCGATCTTGCCATTTGGCTGTAGCTTGCGAAAAATTCCGGATCGTCGTATTTATTTTGTTTCATCATGCTACTTCCCTTCCGTTCATGTTCGATCGTCTGTCGTGAATCCGTCTCGAAGCGGCAAAGACGCTTGACCGGCTCTGTTCCGTTCGATCTGTCTTGTGATGCATGCTTCCTCTCATCCGGTCCCCTTCCCCCCATCAGCCAGCGATTGCGTCAGTACATGGGCCAGATGGCTCACCGCTTGCTGCGAATGCCGGTAAAACGTGGTCCGGCTCATATGAAACGCTTCGGCGAGCTGATTCTTGTTCAGCTCTTTGCACAGAAAGCTTTCCCACAAAATGCGCTGCTCTAGCCGCGTTAGCGGGAACGGCGGATTGTCCTCGGTCAGGATGGCCCGTACGCAAGCTTGGACGGCTGCCCCCGAGACCCGCAGCTGCCGGACGATAGGCAGCTGCTCCAGCTTGTCGTATTCGGACAAATGATGGAGAATCTGCTTCGTCTCAATCGCATCGATGCCGGCATCCGGCTCTTGCCCGGCCACGGTGGCCGGCCCGCCGGATGCCGTTTGCTGAATGACACGCTGTACCCACTCTTCAAAGGTAATGTGCCGGAAATCCAGCTCCCACCAATTCAATTGGCCGCCGGTCGAACCATCCTGCCGATGCCTGTCCTTCGCCTGAAATCCCAATATCGGCAGCAGCATGCTAAGCTGCGGGTCGGACGTGAAGAGGATTGCCCGCCAGCCGCTTGTCATATGGATCAGCCATTGCTGCATGAGCATGGCGCCCAGTTCTTCGGGGCCATACCACGACTGGTTTACGTCAACCGCAGCCAGCAGGATGCACAAGGTGTCCGCCGCCTCCGCAGGAACACGACGCAGATGAACGCTTTCTTCTCCGAGCATCGGAAGCAGCGACGGCGCAAACCGCTCCAGCAATGGCACGGACTGCACATGGAGCCGGAAACCTGCGCAAAATCCGAGCGGTATTCCCGTGTCGCTTCGCACAATACAGAACCCTTCTGGGCTATGCAGGGCGATTTCGTCGAGAACCGCATGGCAGTCTTCTGCCCGGACCAGCTCCGACTGCCAGTCGGCACGTGCTAGGGAATCGGCGAGAAACCGGTGCAGGAAAGGCAAATCCTCCGGCCGATACGGTATCGGCTCCCCCGGCCGAAGGGCAGACGAGAAGTCGACATACGCATGGGCAGAAGGCAGAAACTCACGGTACAGCTCCAGCACATGGGAGGCGATGCGCATTTGCGTTCGCCGGTCCACCGTGCGGAATCGCTCAGCCAGCAGCCGCAGCGCCCGATGGCGAAGCGATTGGAACCGCTGCGGGTGACGGCGGCTGTAATCGTCCCGCAGCAGACGGGATACGACATGATGCAAGGATAAGCCTTGAGGCGTGGCACGGACGAACGACATGGAGGCCAGCTCATGAAATTCGCCGGGCGTGACCGGCTTGTCCAGCAAAGCGTTCAGCAGGAGCGGATCTCCCGCCGGCAGCAGCGACAACGCCGTCAAGGCGCGATGCAGCGCCGGCGAGGCCGCTTCACGCAGCCAATCGGCGCTCAGCATAGCCGGAATTTCATTCGAACGGTCACGCAGCTCTCCGCCGCGTGACCGAAGCAGATCGACGGTCAGCGAGAGAAGCAGCGGATGCCCGTCGGTCTTTTGGACAACTTCCGTCTGTACCTTCGTTACCAGACCGCTCTCCCGCAAATAATCCATCACCTGCGCACGCGTGAACAGCCCGAGCGGGAACGTCTCGATCCGCCCGCCGCCGCCCCAAGCGGGATTCATGTGCCACCTATCGGACAGGCCGCCGCGCGAGGCGACGACGAGCAGCACCTCGGATGACTCCAGCTGCGGCAAGAAGCTCGTCAGCAGCCAGCCCTCCAGTTGATCCAGGCGCTCGCCATTGTCCACCATGAGCACAGTTCGCTGACGCGACAGCTCGCCGACCACGTGAGGCAGAAGGCCGGTCCCCGGCTCTCTCCTTCTGCCATATTCGCTCTCCAGTGCCAGCTCAAGGCTCGACAGGAACGTGCCCGACGTGGCCAGCTCGCCCTGTCCGTCCAGCCACAATGCAAGCGCGGACGAACGACTAGCCCGATGGGCCATTTCGGCGAGCAGCGTTGTCTTGCCGATGCCTCCGATCCCCGAGATCGAGAAGATCCGCGCAATAGCATGAGGGCCGGCCAGCCACTGCTCCAGACGGTCCAATTCCCGCTCGAAGCCAATTACTCGACGACGGGAAGCAGGGTTTCCCGAAATCAAAATGGATTCCATCCCGTTCACTTCTTTCCGAACGATAAATTGAAACAAATTTGAAACACACAGTCGTTTCTATCTATTTTACACTACAAGAAGCATCCGAATAAACGATTTTCCTGATTGATTTCATTTGCAAAAGGAGATTTACAGCCATGAAACGTTTATCCATTCTGTTGACCCTGCTGCTCGCTTTCTCCGTACTGATCGGCGGGCAGGGCTTTCTTGTGCCGATCGCCCGCGCCGACGCCGGTTCCATCCCGCCCGAGGAAGCCGGCTGGGTGCTGATCTCGACCGCAGCGCAGCTGGAGCATATTAACCAAAATCAACCCTCTTACGTCGGCCGCAGCATCCGGCTGATGAACGATATCGACATGACCGGATATGATTGGATCCCGTTCGGCGGCAATGAGAACCCGGCGTTCAGCGGCACTTTCGACGGCCGAGGGCACCGAATTTCCGGAATTTCGATTCATGACGTTGCACGGACAGACGTCGGATTTTTCGGCATCGTATCGGGAACCATCCGGAACTTGAGCCTCTCGGTCGAGGCGGAGGGGGGCAGCTCCACAGGCGGTCTGGTCGGCAGGCTTAACGGAGGACGCGTTATCCTTTCCTCTACGCAGGGCACCGTTACGGGCGGCAATAGCAGCGACACGGGCGTGAGCAGCGTCGGAGGGCTGGTCGGCGTAGCGGTCAATTCGGCCATTGAACGCTCTCACTCGTCCGCTTCCGTGAAAAGCGGTTCCGCCGGCAATCAATTTGCGGGCGGTTTGGTCGGAGCGCAAGGAACCGGCATAATCAGCAATGCCTACGCGACAGGCACGGTTACCAATGCGTCGAATCCAGGCATTTTTTTCACTGCCGGGGGACTTGCGGCACAGCTCATTTACGGTACGATTGAAAGCAGCTATGCGGCAGGGGCCCTCACGCTAAGCGCAAGCGTCAGCTATGTGATAGCCGGCGGTTTCGCAGGCTCGTTGATAACTGAAGCATCGATCATAGACTCGTATTTCGATAATGTGACCACCCAGCAGACGAAAGGTGTCGCCGACTACAGCAGCGGCGGGTCGGTTCAGCTCGCCGGCCGCGCGACAGCCGACATGCGGCAGCAATCCAATTACGAGGGCTGGGATTTCGCCGACACGTGGACTGTTCATCCCGCCGTGAATGGAGGCTACCCTTATTTTCGCCCCATCTTCTTGACGAACGATCTGCCGCGGGCGACCAAAGAAACGCCCTATTCCTTGACACTGGAGGCGGTCGACAGCGCGGCCGGCGGATTGAGCTGGAGCGCTTCCCCGCTTCCGGCGGGCATGCGGCTGACCGGCTCCGGCACGCTGGAGGGCACGCCGGAGCTAGCTGGCGCCTTCCCCATCACTGTGACGGCGACCGATGCCGGGCTGCGAACAGCCAACGCGCTTATGACACTTTACGTAGACGAGTTTGCGCCGGATATAGCCGGATTCAGCATCGTCCCGGGCCGTCTGTTCGGATCGACGAAAGTGACCGCCACTCCGGGGAATCCCGATCATACTTTCGCCTATAGGTTCGGCGGCTCGGCAGGCGTACGCCCCTTCGTCGGAGTTCCGCTTCCAGGCGGTACGATACCGTACTCGCTTGGGACAGACATTCCTGCCGCAGCCGCGGGCCAAACGCTCGAGGTCTATGAGCTGGACGCCGGGCAAACGGTCCGGGCCTGGAGCAGCGCCCGACTAGAAGCGGCCCATATTCAAGACAAGGTGTTTGTCACCGGCGTCAGCCTTCATCCGTCGGAATTGGCCCTTACGGCAGGACAAGCTCCGCAGAAGCTGACGGCCACCGTCCAGCCTGCCGACGCGACGAATCCCGCCGTAACGTGGAGCACCAGCAATCCCGACGCTGCCTCGGTGGACTCCGCAGGAACAGTGACGCCGATCGCAGCAGGGATAGCGATCGTCACAGCCACGACCGTGGACGGGGCTTTTACAGCCCATGCAACGGTCACGGTGCAGCCCGTGCCGCCGACTACGGGCACGGTGACGGGCACGGTATACGGGATTGGAAATGTTCCGCTCTCCGGAGCTGCGGTTATGGCGAACGGGATGAGCGGCATGACCGATAGGCATGGGAACTTTACTTTGACGGGCGTTGCGGCAGGAACGCATACCTTAACGATTAGCGCACCGGGATACGACGTTTATATAACGAGCGTGAACGTCATCTCTGGGCAAACCGCGCAGTTGGGCCGCATCGACTTGACCCTCACCCCAGTGCCGGTCACCGGCGTCAGCCTTCATCCGACGGAGCTGATCCTTACGGCAGGACAAGCTCCGCAGAAGCTGACGGCCACTGTCCAGCCCGCCGACGCAACGAATCCCGCCGTGACGTGGCTCTCAAGCAATCCAGCCATAGCCTCGGTGGACTCGGCAGGAACCGTAACGCCGGTCGCCGAAGGGACGGCAACCGTTACGGTCACGACCGTGGACGGGTCCTATAACGCCCATGCAACGGTAACGGTGCAGCCCGTCCCGCCGACAACCGGCACGGTGACGGGAACAGTATACGGCATTGGAGATGCGCCGATCGATGGAGCTACGGCATCTGCGAACGGAATGAGCGGCACGACGGACGGCTATGGGAAATTTATAATAGGGAACATTGCCCCCGGCGCACATACCTTAACGCTTACCGCCCCGGGATACAATGACTACATGACAAGCGTAACCGTGGTTGCCGGCCAAATCGTAGATAGTGGCCGCTTCGATCTGACAGCCTTGGATACGGAGGAGCCTTCGGACCACTCGGATTCCGTTCAAAGTACAGGGCAGGTCCCCGCTCCCGATCCAGAGACCATGATGACCATCACCATCAACGGCCAGGACGTTCGCGTCGTCATGGCCAAAGAGCAAGCAAGCGATGGGCGGGCAGTCCTGCGCCTTATGCTGGACGGCAAACTTCTGAATACACTGTTTGCTGGTAGCGAAGCAGCCGATCTCGAGTTGAATAGTGCGGAGCCGATCGTGAAAGTAGACCTTCCTGCGGCAGCGCTGCAGGCCCTGGCCGACAGACACCCGAACGCCGTCATTCGCATCAGCGCGAGCGGTGCAAGCTACAGCCTGCCGCTCCATCTTTGGCTAAGCGTACCGATCGATGCGGTTGCCACAGTGGCGATCGCGCGAATCAATGATACCGATGGCGATGAACTGGCAGCTTCGCTCAACCAGCAGGGCTATACGATGCTTGCGGAACCGGTAGACTTTTCCCTCTACATTGATGGTAACGACATGACAGATACGGGCAGCGTATATATCATGCGGACGATTCCACTTGATGCCCCGGTCCTCCCGGACCGCTCGACCGTAGTCTGGATAGATGGAGCCGGCCGGCCGCATTTTATCCCCTCCGTCTTCAGGACGGTGGACCCGCAGCCGGAAGCGGTATTTTATGCACCGCATCATAGCTTGTATACCGCCATACGATCCAACCGAACGTTCGAGGATGTGAAGGGACACTGGGCACAAGCCGACATTGAGTTGCTGGCGAACAAGCTCGTCGTGCAAGGGACGGATCAGAATATCTTTGTCCCAGACCGGACAGTGACTCGCGCCGAATTCGCCGCGATGCTGATCCGCGCACTCGGACTGGATGAAAAGCCTGGCTATACCCTGTATTCGGATGTATCGCCAGAGAAGGATTGGTATTCAGGCGCGGTAGGAGCCGCTTCCAAGGCCGGAGTGATCGAGGGGTATGCGGACGGTACGTTCAAACCGAATGCGCCCATCACCCGAGAGCAAATAACGGTCATGCTATCCCGCGTGCTCCAATTCGCCGGAAAGCTTCGGGAGACGGACGAAGCCGCATTGGATCGCTTCGCCGACCATGCCGTTGTAGCCGACTGGGCCAAGCAACCGGCAGCCCAGCTGCTGGCAGCGAACGTGATCGAAGGTGTCACCGACACAACGTTCGCCCCGCAAGCGCTCGCTACCCGAGCCCAATGCTCGGCTCTGCTAAAGCGGATGCTCCACTATTTGAAATTTATCGATTGATACCAAAACTCCCAAGTCTGGACGCATGAAGCGCTGCAAACTTGGGGGTTTTTGCGTACATCCTGGCAATGAAGGTATTTTTCCGAACTACATTTTTTGAACAAGCTGCTCCGAATACCTTTATCTCACAAATGTTATATGGTCAATATTAACAGGTTCAATGCTGTCCGCTCGAAACCGCGAATTAATCTGCCCGCGATGATACTGACCATGCAAGGCTACATGAGTTAAAATATCCCGGACAGAACTCTGTGTCACACAGATCTCGTACTACTGCTCTGCGAGGCCTGACAAGGAGCTCAATTCGTTCTGCTAGAGTGAAGGACTGAAATAAATTCAGCCCCTCCTCATCAAACCGTACGTGAGGTTTTCCCTCATACGGCTTTCCGATGTTCGTCATTCATGTGCATGCGATCTACAGGAGCGTCTTTA
>NZ_CAJVAS010000051.1 GCF_910593845.1 Paenibacillus solanacearum
CCGCCAGCGTTCGTCCTGAGCCAGGATCAAACTCTCCATTAAGGTTGCTTGCATAACCCGAAGATTATGTTCGCTATAATGTAAGCTGATTGAGCTCAAAATTTACTGCTAGCGAGAATTTGCATTCTCTATTTCACTCACTCGTTGTTCAGTTTTCAAAGAGCAATTCGTTTCATTTCCCGACATCATTTGCTGTCGGTTGTTGTCGACCGTTTCAGCGGCGACTTAATTAATATATCACATTCGCCCAGTTCAATGCAAGTGTTTTTTTTGAACTTCATTTTCACTTGCTGTTCTGCCGCAAAAGCGACAAGGAGTAATATAGCACAAACGAAGCAGCGAATGCAACTTTAATTTTGGACATATGATCAAACCGTTTTCCATCAAAAGATCGGGCATATAAAAAAGCAAGCTACCCGTAGGCAGCTTGCTTTCGTTGTACACCTATTCGCCCTGGCGCTCCCGCATAAGCGGAAACAGCAGCACATCCCGAATCGAAGGGGCGTCTGTAAGCAGCATGACCAGCCGATCGATCCCGATGCCGAGCCCGCCCGTTGGCGGCATGCCGTATTCAAGCGCGCGGACGAAATCCTCGTCCATCTCATGCGCTTCGTCATTTCCTTGTTCACGCTCGACAAGCTGCGCTTCAAACCGCTCGCGCTGATCGATGGGATCGTTCAGCTCAGTGAACGCATTAGCATGCTCGCGCGCCACGATAAACAGCTCGAAACGATCCGTGAACCGCTCGTCCGCCGCGCTTTTCTTGGCAAGCGGAGAGATGGCTACCGGATGGCCCGTAATAAACGTAGGCTGAATTAACGTTTGTTCAACAAACGTCTCGAAGAACGCGTTCACAATATGACCGAATGTCATCATCGGCTCGACCGGAACTTTATGCTCCTTGGCCAGACGATGCGCTTCTTCGTCGCTCATCTGAACGCTGAAGTCCACGCCTACCACTTCCTTGATCGCATCAACCATGGAGACACGGCGCCACGCCGGGGCAAGATCAATCTGCTGCCCCTGGTACGTAATCGTGGTGGTTCCGAGCACTTCTTGGGCAATATGCGCCACCATTTCTTCGGTGAGCTTCATAATATCTTTGTAATCCGCGTACGCTTCATACAGTTCGATCATCGTGAATTCGGGATTATGGCGCGTGGAAATCCCCTCGTTCCGATAAACGCGGCCGATTTCGTACACCTTCTCCATCCCTCCCACAATCAAACGCTTCAAATGAAGCTCGATCGCGATCCGCATATACAGCTGCATATCCAGCGCGTTATGATGCGTAATGAACGGTCGTGCGGCCGCGCCTCCGGCAATGGCATGCAGGGTTGGCGTCTCCACTTCCAAGTAACCGCGCGCATCGAGATAACGCCGCATCGATTGAATGATTTTGGAACGGGCGATAAAAGTTTGCTGCACGTCCTGATTCATGATCAAATCGACATAACGCTGACGGTAGCGCAGCTCTACGTCTTTTAGCCCATGATATTTTTCCGGCAGCGGGAGCAGCGATTTGGACAGCACTTCAACAGACTTCGCCTTCACGGAAAGCTCGCCTGTCTTCGTCTTGAACACTGTGCCGCGAATGCCGATCAAATCGCCGATATCCAGCAGATCATATGCTTTATAGGGAGTTTCCCCTACAGCGTCCGCGCGAACATAAATTTGGATTTTCCCCGTAATGTCCTGCAGATGAGCGAAACCTGCTTTTCCCATTTCCCGTTTCTGCATGATGCGTCCGGCAATGCTGACTTCGGCTTCCAGCGCCTCCAGCTCTTCCTTGGACTTGTCCTCGTACGCCTTCGCAATTTCTGCCGCGCGATGCGTTCTTTCGAACTTTTGCCCGAAAGGATCGATGCCGAGGCTGCGCAGCTCGTCCAATTTTGCTCTGCGGATTTGCAGCAGTTCATTTAATTCCAGTTCGACTGACATGATTCCAACTCCTTGAATTGTTCGGAATAATCCGTTGCGCACCCTAAGAAAAGCCCCTATCGGAGCTGCTCTGCGTTACAACTATATATCGCGCCGGCAAAGCGGCTGCCTGCTTAGCAAAAAAGCTTCCCAAGGAAGCTTTTACGCGCACTACTTCTTGATATCGATGATCTCATATTGAATGACGCCCGCCGGTACGTTCACGTCAACGGTCGCGCCTTTACGTTTTCCCAAAATGGCTTTGCCGACCGGACTTTCGTTGGAAATTTTATTTTGGAACGGGTCGGATTCCGCCGTACCTACGATGGAATACTCCACGATGTCACCGAATTCCAGGTCCTTCAATGTCACGATCGAACCGACGCTCACCGTATCGGTATCCACTTCGTCATTGCTGATGATGCGGGCATTCCGAAGCATCTTCTCCAGCGTGATGATCCGGCCTTCGTTAAACGCTTGCTCGTTCTTAGCGTCCTCATATTCCGAGTTTTCGCTAATATCGCCGTAGCCGATAGCGACTTTGATCCGCTCCGCCACTTCGCGGCGTTTAACCGATTTCAAATGTTCAAGCTCTTCTTCGAGCTTCTTTAAGCCTTCCTGGGTGAGAATAACTTCTTTTTCGCTCATTGCGACCGATCTCCCATCATGTGAAGGATTTTCATAGTTCGAGCTGAATCGATTATGAATTCACTTGATTACCAATATATGAACGTACCAAGGCGAAATGACCATGCCCGGGACCTCAATTTATATTGACTGATTATATTTCAACCCAATAAAAATGTCAATGTAAGCCAAAGACGGCGCACCGGCCGTCAAGCTTAATGCACTGCAGCGGACGGCTCCGTGCCCGATTCCCGACCGACTGTCGTTGCGATAAAATCGTTCAGCAGCTGCACGAGCGCCTCCCGCTTCGTCTGCTCCATAATCGCATCTTTGATGCGAGCCGCTCCGTGGAGACCTTTCAAATACCACGCCAAATGCTTGCGCATTTCTTTCACGGCGACCGCTTCGCCCTTCAGCGCGGTCAACCGGTCCAGGTGCAGGATGGCGATACGGATTTTCTCCTGCGGCGTCGGATCGTCCGGAAGCTCCCCTTTGGTAAGATATTGAATCGTCCGGTACAGCATCCACGGATTGCCCAACGCGGCGCGGCCGATCATCACCCCGTCTACGCCGGCATGATCAAGCATGCGCTGGGCGTCCTCCGGGGTAAATACGTCGCCGTTGCCGATAACCGGTATCGATACAGACTGTTTGACTTCCTTAATGATGTCCCAATTGGCATGGCCCGTATACATTTGGACGCGAGTGCGGCCATGGACGGATACGGCAGCTCCGCCGCCATTTTCGACCGCTTTGGCGTTTTGTACGGCATAAATATGATCGTCATCCCAGCCGATGCGCATTTTGACTGTCAGCGGTTTGCTGACCGCCTTGCTCACCGTGGATACCATTTGTTCGATTTTCCCCGGGTCGAGCAGCCAGCGGGCGCCGGCGTCGCACTTCGTGATCTTCGGCACGGGACAGCCCATATTGATATCGATGATATCCGCGTTCGTATGCTGGTCGACATATTTGGCGGCTTCCAGCAGCGACTCGGTATCGCCTCCGAAAATTTGCAGGCTGAGCGGCTTCTCCCGCTCGTCCACGAACAACATCTCCATCGTGCGATGGTTACCATGCAGTATCGCTTTGTCGCTAACCATCTCGGCACATACAAGGCCGCAGCCAAACTCCTTGGCGATTAAGCGGAACGCCGGGTTGCAGACACCCGCCATCGGGGCCAATACGACTTTATTGGGGGCCGTTACATTTCCGATTTGCAGCATTATTCATTCCTCCTTTCATTGCAAGCCTGTTTATCTGGATGCGGAGATTAGTTCTTCCGGCGCGATGCCCAGCACTTCCGAAATTTTGCGGATAATTCTCGGATCCGGCTTTCGCGTCCCCCGTTCGATGGAACCAAGCACCGAAATCGAGATGTCGAGCTTCTCCGCCAATTCGTTCTGCGTGTATCCCTTCAGCTTGCGAAATGCCCGGATACGCTGAGCGACAGCACTCAATTTGTCCACAATTTAACGCCTTCCTTTCCTTCCGCCCGTTCAAGATGCCGGTTCAACTCCATTGCCCTCTCCGGCTCATGCGGCTTCATGACTTCAATTAAAGGCACAAGCACGAAGGCACGTTCCAGCATGCGAGGATGAGGTAAAATAAGGTCCGGGCGGTCTTGCACCATATCACCGTACAATAACAGATCGAGGTCGATCGTCCGCGGGCCCCAGCGGATCTCACGCTTGCGTCCCAGCATTTGCTCCGCTTGAAGCATTTGCTCGAAAAGGCGCTCTGCCGTCAACGTCGTTTCAACCCGAATAACCATATTCAAAAATGGATCCTGCTCCACATAGCCTACCGGTTCCGTCTCGTACCTACCTGACGTTCCCGTCACCTGTACTTCCGGGTGCTCCTGCAGCAGCCTAACCGCCTCCTGCAAATAACGCTCCCGGTCGCCGATATTCGAGCCCAGACCAATGTACGCCCGTTCCGTTCGCCGGTCCGGCTGCGATTCCCCAACGTCCATGTCCATCATGCCCGCTTTCTATGAATTTCAACCGTGACCCCGTCGAAGTGGATTGCCACCGGGGGGTGCGACTTCAGCACGCGCACGGTAATTTCATTTATACTAGTATAAGTTCGGAGCACCTCAGATGCAACCTGCTCCGCCAGCGCCTCTATCAGCTTGAACGTCCGCTGTTCGACAATTCGTTTGATGAGCTCATGCACTTCCGCATAATTGACGGTAAGCCCGAGATCATCCGACTTCCCCGCCCGATCGAGCGGCATATGCAGCTCGACATCGACGTAAAAACGCTGTCCGAGTACATTTTCCTCAGGAAATACGCCGTGATTGCCGTAAAAAGCCATGCCTTTCATTATGATTTTATCCAAGACTACCGAGACCTCCTTCACCGCGTATTCAAATAGGCGCTACCGGGCATTCTTCATCGCATCGGTCATGCGCGCCACCCGCTTCATTTCCTTTACATCGTGTACTCTAACGATCTGGCAGCCTTGCGCGATACCGAGCGCGACGGTCGCCGCCGTCCCTTCTACGATATCGCCCGCAGGGAGCCCCAGCGTCCGCTGGATCATGCTTTTTCTTGATGTGCCGAGCAGAACCGGGTAACCGAGCTCCACGATCCGGTCCAAATAATTCATCAGCTGCAAATTCTGTTCATACGATTTGGCAAAGCCGATGCCCGGATCGAGAATAATGTGCTCGTCCCGTATGCCCGCAGCGTGTGCACGCCGTACGGTTTCCCGCAAATCGTCCACGACGTCCTGGATAAAGCTAGCATACACCGCTTCGGTCCGATTATGCATAAGGACAATCGGGCTGCCATATGCAGCGGCCACTTCCGCCATGATCGGGTCCCGCTGCAATCCCCATATATCGTTGAGCCAATCCGCACCAGCCTCAAGTGCCTGCCTGGCCGTCTCGGCCTTATAAGTGTCCACGGAGATCGGGATCGTCAGCCCCGCAGCCCGGATCGCCCGAATCGCCGGGATAACCCGTCGCAATTCTTCCTCCAGCGGCACGGGGGCAAATCCCGGACGCGTCGATTCCCCTCCGATGTCGAGCACATCGGCGCCATCCTCAATCAATTGCTTCGCCCGACCGACCGCAAGCTGTGGATCGATGTACTGCCCTCCGTCCGAGAACGAATCCGGGGTAACGTTCAAGATGCCCATCACCAGCGTACGTCCGCTATAATCAAGCACCCCGTTCCGACTTTGGATCGTTGTCCGCTTGTTCATTTCACTAGCCCTCCTTCGTCGAGATGCCCGTCGCTCGCAGGCTGTGCTAACTTTCGATAATGCGCCAGCAGCAAACCGGTGAGCGGTCCGATCGAGCCGATTCCAACCGAGCGGCTCATCCCAGCTTCGTCGTACAGACATGTAACCGGGACAAGCTCCTGAATTGAGTTTGTCATGAACACTTCTTCCGCCGCAAGCAGCTCCTCCCAGGTGTACAGCCCTTCCATTACCGGCACTTCGAGCTGCAAGGCCAGCTCCATGACAAATTGGCGCGTGATGCCCGGCAGTAATCCCGTCTCAACGGCAGGCGTCATCAGCGAGCCTTCGCGCACAAAAAACAGATTGCTGACGATCCCTTCACATACATACCCGCGCGTGTCCAAAAATAAACCTTCCGCTCCGGCCGCAGCCGCCCAGGAGTAACGGTTCAATTCTTTTTTCGCCAAAATATTGTTCATGTAATGCAGCGATTTATGCCGCATGAGGCCTTCCGGCGTGTTGCGGCGAAGCTTCAACCGCTGCAGTGCTTTTCCTATCGGTTGTTGAACAACACCGTCGTGAGGCAGCGGCTTGACATACAATACCTCCGTCGGCCGCTCGTAGCTCGCGGTCGGCAGCCCCAGCACGTCCGTCCCCGCCGTTACGGTATACCGAAAGTAGCCGTCCGGCAGCCCGTTAGCCTTCAAAAGCATGGACACCTCTGCGGCCAGTTTGAGCGGGTCCGGTGTAAAATCGATGCCCAGCTCACGACAGCCTACCGCCAAGCGAGAGAGGTGTGTCTCCAGCAAAAAGGGCTTCCCGCCGTACGTGCGGAACGTTTCAAACAGTCCCATTCCATAAAGAAAGCCGTGGTCGTATACGGAGACCATGGCCTTTTTCTCGTCGATCATGCTTCCATTCAGCACAATGTTCACGCTTTGCCCACAACCGTTTCGCGCAAAAAATTGCGCAGCATTTGATGACCGTGGTCTGTAATGATCGATTCCGGATGAAACTGTACGCCTTCGATCGGATAATGCTTATGGCGAAGCCCCATAATCTCGCCTTCCGCCGTTTCGGCGCTAATCTCCAGGCAATCGGGCAGCGTCTCCCGTTTCACGATCAAGGAGTGATAGCGCGTGGCCGTAAACGGCGATGGCAGGTCTTTGAATACCGTTTTGCCATCATGGAATATTTGCGACGTCTTGCCATGCATCAACCGCTCGGCACGAATCACGTCGCCGCCGAACACTTGTCCGATCGATTGATGGCCCAGGCATACGCCGAGAATCGGGACTTTTCCTTTGAAGTGCTCGATCAGGGACAGGCTGATGCCAGCTTCGTTCGGTGTGCAAGGTCCCGGCGAAATGAGAATATGATCCGGCTTCAGCGCCTCAATTCCGGCGAGATCGATCTCGTCGTTGCGCCGTACTTCGATCTGTTCCCCAAGCTCCCCTAAATACTGTACGAGATTGTACGTAAACGAATCGTAATTGTCGATGACCAGAATCATACGCTTCTACCTCCTGCGGCCGCACCGCTCTGTTCGCTGTATTGGATTGCTTTCCACATCGCCTTCGCTTTGTTGATCGACTCCGTGTATTCTTTCTCCGGCACAGAATCGATCACGATCCCCGCGCCGGCCTGCACGTAGCCGACGCCATCCGTAACGACCAGCGTTCGGATAATAATATTGAATTCCGTATCACCGTTATAGTCGATCCAGCCGATCGAGCCAGTGTACGGACCGCGCCGGACCGGCTCCAGCTCTTCGATGATCTCCATCGTCCGGATCTTCGGAGCGCCGGTAATCGTGCCGCCCGGGAAGGTGGCCGCGATGACATCGAACGCATCCCGGCCCTCGGCAAGTTTCCCTTCAACTTGAGATACGATGTGCATCACATGGGAGTAATATTCGATCACCATGAAATCTTTGACTTTCACGGTACCGTAGGTCGAGATCCGCCCCAGGTCGTTGCGCTCCAGATCGACCAGCATAATATGCTCAGCCCGTTCCTTCTCGTTCGAGATCAGCTCGCTCGCCAGACGCTGATCTTCTTCCGCATTCGCCCCGCGCGGCCGCGTTCCGGCGATCGGCCGGGTCCGTACTTCGGCGTCCTCTACTTGAACGAGCAGCTCGGGCGAGCCGGATACAAGCTGAAAATCGGCGAACCGCAGCAGCCCCATGTAGGGAGAAGGATTCACCAGCCGCAGCCACTCGTAGATCGTTTCCGGCGTCTCCTTCAGCGATTTATGCTGACGCACGGAAAGATTAACCTGGAACACGTCGCCGGCTCCGATGTAGCTTTGAATTTTCCGGACAGCCTCGATATACTGTTCTCTTTCAAAGTCGGCGGTAATGCCTTCGATTGATTCGATATCGATCTGCAGCTTGTCTTCACGAATCGCTTCCTTCATGCGTTCCAGCCTGCGCTTCGTTAACTCGCCAGCCCCAGTGGAGACTATACGATCCCACACCGACTTCATACGGTTGGCCGCCGCTGCCGCATCCTCATACCGAATCTTCAGCATCGATGGCGGCGTATCCGGCGTTATGACCGAATGAACCGCACAATACAGCATTTTCTCGGCATGATCGATAATCCACAGCTCTTCCATCCGCATAAACGCGTAATCCGGAACGTTCAAGTCCGCTCGGGCTTGAACCGGGATGCGCTCAATGGAACGGATGACGTCGTAGCCCCAGAACCCGACGCAGCCGCCGATCCATTTGGGTGCCCCGTCGACCTTCGGCGAGCGGTATGGCGCCATCCAACGCTTCACGAGTTGGAGCGGCTTCCCGCTCCACTCCTCCCGCTCGGCTTCTCCCCCGGTGACGACCGCTTGTTCTCCCACGCCGCGAATTGTCGATACCGGAGCCAGTCCGATAAACGTATACCGACCGCCTTTGCCGCTTTCCAGCACGAACGATTCCGGTGCCGCCTCGCGCCAAGCTTGTTCCCACATGAGCGGCCGATCTTCTTGAAGTGGCCAGCTTACGACATAAGGGAGTGCGGTGAATTCACCCGCCCAATGCAACCACTGCTCTAATGAGGTGAGAATCACGCTACTACCCCTCCCGTTCTTCCATAGATGGAATTAGTATACTTGAAAATGCATTCGATGAAAAGCAGATCGCTGCATATAACGACATTGATAAAAAAAAGAAATCCCCTTCACATTGCGAAGGGGACGATGACCCGGATTAGTCTTCAAATTGATAGAGCGGCGTGGAGAGATAGCGTTCGCCGTTGCTCGGAATGATCGCGACGACGCGCTTGCCGGCGCCCAGCTCTTTGGCTACTTTCAACGCGGCGAAGATGGCAGCGCCGGAGGAAATACCGCCGAGGATGCCTTCTTCCTTCGCCACGCGGCGGGAAGTTTCGAACGCTTCGTCGTTTTCGACCGGAATGACTTCGTCATATACGCTCGTATTCAATATATCAGGCACAAAGCCTGCGCCAATGCCTTGAATTTTGTGAGGTCCCGGCTGGCCTCCGGACAAGACCGGAGATGCTTTCGGCTCGACCGCATAAATCTTGATGTTCGGGAAGTTTTCCTTAAGCACGCTGCCGGCGCCCGTAATCGTTCCGCCCGTGCCGATCCCTGCAACGAATGCATCCAGCTTACCGTCGTGGCCTTTGATCGCTTCGACGATTTCCGGACCGGTTGTCTCGCGGTGAACTTTGACGTTCGCCTGGTTTTTGAACTGCTGCGGCATGAAATAGCCCGGATTGGCTGCGACAATATCTTCTGCCCGCTTGATCGCGCCTTTCATTCCCTCTGCTCCCGGCGTGAGCACGAGCTCGGCCCCGTAAGCACGAAGCAGGTTGCGGCGTTCGACGGACATCGTCTCCGGCATGACCAGAATGGCTTTATAACCTTTGGCCGCGGCGACCATCGCAAGCCCGATCCCCGTATTACCGCTGGTCGGCTCGACAATCGTATCCCCCGGTTTGATACGTCCTTCCTGCTCAGCGACTTCAACCATGGAGATTGCGATGCGGTCTTTCACGCTGGCGCCGGGGTTTTGGAACTCCAGCTTCACGTATACCTCTGCGCTGCCTTCCGGAACAACGCGGTTTAATTTGACGAGCGGTGTATCCCCAATCAATTGCGTAACGCTTTGCACTAATCTGGCCATATCCGATTCCCTCTCCTTGTTCAGATGATATCCGAGTATTTTGGTAGGTATTATAATATATATATCTTATCAACCCGCACCTAGGTTGTCAATACGTTTTTGCCAATTGCATCCTATAATGCCTGAAGAATGGCGACCTTCCATTTATCTCGCAGCCTCTTCATGATTTCCTTGATCGAAGGCGCTTCGCGAAGCGCTATTTCTTTGCGGACCTGCTCCTTGATCGCATCGCTCCCGAGCTTCATCGCCTCTTTGCGCTCTTTGAGCTTCAGTACGACGTATTGTCCGTTCAGCTCGATCGGGGCCGACGTTTGTCCCGCCTTCAACTGCTTTGCCGACTTCATGACTACAGGGGGAACGAAAGGATCATCCTCCTCGACCCAGCCGAGATCACCGCCATGATCTCGGGTCGCATCATCAAGCGACCGTTCTTTGGCGACCTGTGCAAAATCGGTGCCCTTCGCCAAATCATTCAGCGTCCGGTTCGCCTGGTCCCTGTTCGCCGTGACGATCTGCGCAAGCCTCAACTGTGCCGGCTGCTTGAATTCTTCGGCATGAGCCTTGATGAACGCCTCTACCTGCTCGTCGGTAATCCGTATCCCTTGCATTGCGATTTTCTCCGACAGCAGCTTGAAATAAATATCTTTTCTAAGCGCCTCCGGCGAGAAGCCGAGCTGCTCCTTCATCGCTTTATAAAATTGTTCCTCACTGTCGTATCCTTGCTGCATCCGCTTGATTTCCTGCTGGACCTCGCCATCGTCCACGCTAATCCCCTGCGCTTTGCCTTCCATGCGAATGACTTCTTGATCAATGATTTGATTGAGCAGTTCCCGGCCATACTTGCTCATCAGCTGCTCTTCCAACATACGAACGGTAATGGTTTTGTCTCCTACGGTTGCTATGGGCCGCGCTCTGTCGTCCTGTTTCGTTTGATCCGGGGTCATCCCGACATTGGATGGCTTCAAGGAATTGGCTGCCAGTACGGAGGAAAGGGAGATCACAGCTATCAGCAAAAATCCGATAGTGCCCCATAATACTTTGACGTTTCGCATCTCCTAATCCCCTCGTACGATCACTCTCATCCTTACAATTGCCTAATGATCTCCTCTAACTGTTCCCCATTGAAACGGTACGCTTCATTGCAAAAATGGCACACCACTTCCGCATGCCCGTTTTCTTCCTGTATACGCTCCATTTCGTTTCGTCCCAAGGACAGCAGCGTGCGTTCCACCCGTTCCCTGGAGCATTTGCACTGGAATCGAATGTCCTCCCGCCGCTCGAGCACTTCCACATCGGGCAGGAATGCGGTAAGAATATTTTCCAGCTTCTCTCCGCGGTCTAACAAGGAAGTAATCGGAGGGAGCGCTCCGAGCTCTTTCTCAATTTGCATGATCTCTTCATCGGCCAGTCCGGGCAAGAGCTGAATAATAAAGCCGCCCGCTGTCTTGACCGTCAAGTTGACATCGACCAGTACGCCCAGCGCTACCGCAGAAGGGGTTTGCTCCGATTTGGCGAAATAATATGTAAAATCTTCACCGAGCTCTCCGGAAATAATCGGCACACTGCCGCGATACGGCTCCTTGAGTCCCAAATCTTTAATGACGTACATAAATCCGTCCGTCCCTACGGCCCCCGCCACGTTGAGCTTGCCAACCGCATTGAGCGGCAGATCGACTGCCGGATTGTCCACATAACCGCGTACGTCTCCCTTGGCATCGGCATCGACGACGATTTGTCCGATTGGACCGTCGCCTTTGACTTGAATGGTCAATTTCTCGTCGCCCTTCAGCATGGCCCCCATCATAATACCGGCCGTAGCCGTCCGTCCCAACGCCGCCGTAGCCACGGGCGTCGTCTGATGCCGTCTTCTCATTTCCTCAACGATGGACGTGGTCAGCACTGCAAACGCGCGGACTTTCCCGCCGTAGGCCGTGGCGCGAATCAAATAATCCTGCATGGAACAAAGCTCCTTCTTATAATCTTAAACCTTGGATGGCAAGCGCCGTGCACCGTTACACGTTGCGTTCGTAAATCAGTTGCAGGCCCTGCAGGGTGAGCAGCGGGTTCACCAGCTCGATCGTCTTGGATTCGGCGGCAATCAGCTCTGCGAGCCCCCCGGTCGCGACGACCTTCGGCTCCGAGCGGAACTCTTGCCGGATTCGTCCCACAATGCCGTCGACTTGGCCTGCGAAGCCGTAAATAATGCCAGCCTGCATCGAGGCGATCGTGTTGCGCCCGACGACGCTCTTCGGCTTGACGAGCTCGATGCGAGGCAGCTTCGCGGCGCGCTGGTAGAGCGCCTCAGTGGAGATGCCGATACCCGGAGCGACCGCTCCTCCGATATACTGCGCCTGTTCGTCGATGTAATCGAACGTCGTAGCAGTGCCGAAATCAACCACAATACACGGCGCGCCGTACAGCTCGATCGCCGCCACACTGTTGACGATCCGGTCCGCTCCGACCTCCCTGGGGTTTTCATAGCGGATATTGAGTCCGGTCTTAATGCCCGGACCCACGATCAGCGGATTCTTCTTTAAGTATTTTAAACATAAAGTCTCGAGCACAAACATCAAAGGAGGAACTACGGAAGAGATAATGACGCCCTCCACCTGATGCAGGGTGATGCCCGCATGATGAAACAAATTGTACATTGTCATGCCGTATTCATCTGCCGTCGCCGACCGGTTGGTGCTGAGCCGCCAATGATGCAGCAGCTCCTTGCCCTCATAAATACCAAGTACGATATTCGTGTTCCCCACGTCCACGACCAAAATCATTAACGGGCCTCCCTTTGTCCCTTTTGCTCGTTCAAATCCAGACTAATATCCAGCGATTGCACCGAATAGGTTAACCGTCCGACCGAAATGACGTCGACCCCCGTTTCCGCCATGCCCCTTACCGTATCCAGAGACACGCTGCCGGACGCTTCTACAATGATATGCGGCGCCTCTTGTTTCATGCGCTGCACCGCCTGCCTCATCCGGTCCGGTGTCATGTTGTCCAGCATAATGATGTCAGGCTTGGCGGCAAGTGCTTCTTCCAGCTGCTCGAAGCTCTCCACTTCCACTTCGATCTTCATCGTATGCGGAATGTGCGCGCGGGCTGCCGCAATCGCCTTGGCGATCCCGCCGGCGCCTTTAATATGATTGTCCTTGATCATGACGGCGTCGTACAAGCCGAACCGGTGATTATGACCGCCACCTACGCGAACCGCGTATTTCTCAAGCATCCGGTGTCCTGGCGTCGTCTTCCGCGTATCGACCAGACGGGTGGGGAGCCCGTCCAGCTGATCGACGAATTGCCGCGTGCGCGTCGCGATACCCGACATTCTCTGCAGCAAGTTAAGCGCAAGCCGTTCTCCAAGCAAAATGCTGCGCGTACTGCCGCTCACCTCAGCGATGACCGTCCCGTAGTCGACCCGGTCGCCGTCGGCCGCTTTCGCTTCAAAGCGAAGCTGCGGGTCCACCAAGGAAAATACCGCTTCAGCCACGACAAGGCCGGCCACAATACCCGTATCCTTCATATGGATGATCCCTTTAGACTGCCCGTCTAAAGGGATGGTTGTCATCGTCGTTACATCGCCCATGCCGATATCTTCTTCCAGCCATAAGCGCAAATTCGCCTCCAGCACGGACCGGTTAAGTTCAAACATCGTCGATCCTTCCTTCCGTTGTCCCGTTTACCCGGTTGAAAATAATATGCTTTTGCCATTGCATATCGTCCTTCTCCGGAAAATCTTCCCGATAGTGCCCGCCGCGGCTTTCCTGCCGGGCCAAAGCGGCTTGCGTCGTTAACAAAGCGCAGTTAAGCAGGTTCGCAAATTCATATTCTTCTCTTTTGGACAAGTGACTGTCGTATATCGTGATGTGCCGCTTCAGTTCCTCGCAGCCTTTCTCCAGGCCCTGGGCATTCCGCTTCAAGCCGACATAGCGCAGCATGACCTTTTGAAGCTTCAATCTCTTTTCCACCACCGGCTGGATGGCGTTATCGTTGCGACCCAGCACCTCCCGGATGACCGGCGTCCTTTCCAACGGCGGCAGGCCCTCGATTCGCTGTACGATGCGGCGGCCGAAAACGATCGCTTCCGACAGCGAGTTGCTGGCCAGCCGATTCGCTCCGTGAACGCCGGTAGACGAAACTTCACCGCATGCGAACAGACGTTTGACTGATGTTTCTCCGTACAGATCCGTTTCGACCCCACCCATCATATAATGCGCGGCCGGAGCGACCGGAATCCAGTCCGACGAAAGATCGAGACCGTAGTTCAAGCAATACTCGTAAATCGTCGGGAACCGGTGCTTCACGGTCTCTTCCGATTCGTGGGTAAAATCAATGTAGACGAACGTCGATTTTGTCTGTTCCATTTCATTCAAGATCGCGCGCGCAACGACATCCCGCGGAGCAAGCTCCAACTGCGGGTGATACTTCTCCATGAAGCGTTCCCCGTTCATGTTGCGCAGGACAGCACCCTCTCCGCGCACCGCTTCGGAGATCAGAAACCGCGGCGCTCCCGGATAGCATAGCGATGTCGGATGAAATTGGACGAATTCGACGTCCCGGATATTCGCTCCGGCCCGGTAGGCGATCGAGATGCCGTCCGCGGTAGCGATTTCCGGATTCGTCGTGTAGCGGTACAGCTGTCCTGCGCCGCCGCTGCAAAGGATTGTCGCATTGGCGCGCACGAAGACTTTTTGCCCGTCCGGCTTCTGTACCAGAGCACCGAAACATTCGCCGTTTTCCGTAATGAGGTCGATCACAAAATGATCGTCCCATATTTCGATCTGCTCATTTTGTTTCGTCCGCTCCGACAATGCCCTTACGATCTCCGCGCCGGTCGCATCGCCTTGGGCATGCAGAATGCGCCGCTGGCTGTGAGCGCCTTCTTTGGTCAGAGCGTAATGCCCGTCTTCCATGTCGAATTCGGTACCCATGCGGATCAAATCCTGGACGCCGTCAGGCCCTTCATGGACGAGCACATCGACGGCGGCCGATGAACAAAGCCCCGCGCCGGCAATGAGTGTGTCCTGCCGGTGGTAGTCCGGCGAATCCTCATCCGAAATGACAGCCGCGATCCCGCCTTGCGCGTAACGCGTATTGCTGTCGAGCAGCGACTTCTTGGTGACCATCATCACCTTGTGCTGCTCTGCCGCCTTCAAAGCGGTAAAAAGACCGGCAATTCCGGCGCCGATCACGATGACATCGGTATGTACATGCGGTAAGCTTTGCAGATCGAAATCGACTAAATAACGAGGAATCATAAGTCCCACCTATCCTTACAAGAAGAGAAGTAGCGCATGCTACTTGACCTGCAGCATGCGCTCCAAGGATGCTCTGGCTTTGTCGGCAACATGAGGCGGTACGTAGATCTGAGGGCCGTTCGTCTCCAGGCATTTGACCACTTTTTTCAAATTATTCACTTTCATATTCGGACAAACCAAATATTTGGTAGCAAAATGGAACTTCTTATTCGGGCTGTCCAGACGCAGCTGATATCCTGTTCCGTCTTCCGTCCCGACGATAAACTCCTGACAGTCCGACTCGCGGCAATATTTAATAATCGCCGTCGTGCTTCCGACGAAATCGCCCATCTTGACCACTTCCGGACGGCATTCCGGATGAACAACGAACTGAGCGTTCGGATACTGCGCCTTCATCTCCTCAACATCTTTTACGGTTAACATATCATGGGTGTTGCAGTAACCTTCCCAGATAATCATCTTTTTATCGGTAAACTTGGATACGTAATCGCCCAAGTTTTTATCCGGTACCCAAATAATTTCATCTGAGTCCACTGCCTCGATCACTTTAATCGCGTTGGCGGACGTACAGCAAATGTCCGTCTCGGACTTCACGTCTGCCGATGTATTAATGTAAGCGACGACTTTGGCGTTCGGATGCTTCTTCTTCAGCGCACGCAGTCCGTCGACATTCACCATATCCGCCATGGGACAGCCGGCTCGTTCGTCTGGAATCAGCACGGTCTTGTTCGGAGCCAAAATTTTAGCGCTTTCTCCCATAAAATGAACGCCGCAAAAGACGATGACATCGGCATCGGTGGAAGCGGCCTTTTGTGCGAGCAGAAACGAGTCCCCGCGAAAATCGGCTACCTCTTGAATTTCATCCCTTTGATAATAATGAGCAAGAATAATAGCGTTTCGTTCCTTTTTCAGCTGAGCGATTCGTTCTTTCAGTTCTCTGTTCTGCTCGGCCTTGCGTTCCAACGCTAATGCTTCCATGGTACACCATCCTTTTTTCTGAACACCTGGTAGTTAGTGAATTACTTCACAAACAGCTTAAAGCTTTGCACCTAAACGCTTGCAGATTTACACCTAATTTACACAACGATCTTGGTTGTGTCAATGATTAAATCGCCGGGAAAAGCTTCGATAAACACTGATTTATCTACGATATGGAGCGTCTTGCTCCCCTCCACTATAGTTTCCCGCCAAACCCTGCTTTTTACCCTAGGCAAGGTTATCCGGCTTCTTCTATGGAACGGCCTCTGATCTTATACAACAAAAGCCGGCGCTTGCGCGCCGGCTCGTTTGCTGCTATTTCTCGTCTTTATGGTCATCCGCATCCTCTTTATCAAAATCCAGCTTGTTGACTCCGGATTCTTGATTTTGGCTTTGGATGTTCACTTTCACATCATCGTTCTTTTGCGACGAATCCTGGCTCGGACCCAGCTTCCCGCTTTCGATCAGCTCGCGAATTTCATCCTTCTCGAGCGTCTCTTTCTCGATCAGCGTTTCGGCGATGAGTCGTACCTGATCCGCGTATTTGGTCAGCGTTTCTTTCGCGTGGTCGTAGCAAGCACGAATGATGCTTTGCATTTCCTGATCAATCTCGTACGCGATGGCGTCGCTATAGTTCTGTTCATGCCCGATATCGCGGCCCAGGAATACTTGGCCTTGCGTCGTGCCGAATTGCATCGGACCGAGCTTATCGCTCATCCCGAACTCGGTAATCATCCGGCGGACGATGCCGGTGGCCCGTTGGAAATCGCTATAGGCGCCGGTTCCGATCTCGCCGATGAACAGCTCCTCGGACACGCGGCCTGCGAGCAAGCCCGTCACTTTATCCAGCAGCTCGGACTTCGTCTGCATCATGCGGTCTTCGCCTTCTTTGGGCAGCATCATCACGTATCCGCCTGCGCGTCCGCGCGGGATGATCGTCACTTTGTGCACCATTTCGGCGTTCTCGACATGGACGCCGACGATCGTATGGCCCGCTTCGTGGAAAGCGACCATCCGCTTCTCACGCTCGCTGATCACGCGGCTTTTCTTCTGCGTACCAACGATGACGCGGTCGAACGCTTCGTCGATTTCATCCATCGAGATATCTTTGCGGTTGCGGCGCGCCGCGATCAATGCCGCTTCATTCAGCAAGTTCTCCAGGTCGGCTCCCGTAAAGCCTGTCGTATAACGGGACAACTGATCGAGCTTGACGTCCTTGGAAAGCGGCTTGTTGCGCGCATGTACTTTCAGCACTGCCTCGCGTCCCTTCACATCCGGACGATCGACCGTAATTTGGCGGTCGAAACGGCCCGGGCGGAGAAGCGCCGGGTCCAAGATGTCCGGGCGGTTCGTCGCGGCTACGATAATAATGCCTTCGTTCGCGCCAAAGCCGTCCATCTCGACAAGAAGCTGATTGAGCGTCTGCTCGCGCTCGTCATGCCCGCCGCCGAGTCCGGCGCCGCGCTGACGGCCGACCGCATCAATCTCATCTATAAATATGATACAAGGTGCATTCTTCTTTGCATTTTCGAACAAATCGCGTACGCGCGATGCCCCGACCCCGACGAACATTTCTACGAAATCGGAACCGCTGATACTGAAGAACGGAACACCGGCTTCACCGGCAACCGCGCGGGCCAGCAAAGTTTTACCTGTACCCGGAGGACCTACGAGAAGTACCCCTTTCGGAATTCGGGCGCCAACGGCCGAAAATTTCCGGGGATCTTTCAAGAATTCAACAACCTCGACTAGCTCCTGCTTCTCTTCGTCAGCGCCGGCAACGTCCTCGAACGTAACCCGCTTCTTCTCCTCATTGTAAAGCCGCGCCCGGCTTTTCCCGAAATTCATTACTTTCCCGCCGCCACCCTGGGCTTGGTTCAGTAAAAAGAAGAACAGGATGAAGATGATCACGAACGGAATAATGGAGGTAAGGAAGCTGATCCAAACGTTGTCCCCTTCCATCTTCTCAATATTCACGTTTGGCACTTCGCTCGTCTGAATCATCTTGAATATTTCGTCGCTGTAAGGTGCACGGGTCTCAAAATTTTTCTTGTCCGCGGCAGGCGCGTTCTTGTATTTCCCCCGAACCAAATACGTTTGAGCGTCATATTTCACAATGATGGATTCGACATTTTTCTGCGCTAACGCTTGCTGAAGCTTATCGTAGCTTATGACATCTTTCTGATCATTTTGCGTGCTGATAAAATGTACGATACCGACGGTGACCAAAAAAATGAGCAGATAAAAGCCCGTATTGCGAATAATTCGATTCATCCCCTACCTCCTCTCAAAAAACGGCAACATTGTATATTGTACCACAGCAAGTCTCGGCATCTCAAGAAATGCTAATGGGAGTACACTTCCGGCTTCAAGATGCCTACATAAGGCAAGTTCCGGTACTTCTCCGCATAGTCTAACCCATAGCCGACCACAAATGCATCGGGGATGACAAATCCTTTGTAATCCGCATCCAAATCCACGGTACGGCGTCCCGGTTTATCGAACAGGGCCGCGATCGTGATCGACTGCGCATTGCGCCGCTCCAGCACGTCAATCAAATAGCTCAGCGTCAAGCCGCTATCGATGATATCCTCAACGATCAGTACATGTCTGCCCTCGACGGAAATATCGAGATCCTTGATGATCTTCACGACACCGGACGACTTGGTCGATGCCCCGTAGCTGGATACGGCCATAAAGTCAATTTCCAGCGGGACGTTAATCTGCTTGACGAGGTCGCCCATAAAAATAAAGGCCCCTTTCAATACGCAGATTACGAGCGGATTACGCCCCTCGAAATCCCGACTGATCGCAGCGCCCATCTCCTTTACTTTGTCTTGAATTTGTTGTTCCGAGTAGAGTGTTTCTTGTACGTCGTTTTGCAAGAGTGATCCTCCCACTTTTCAATTAAAATTGGTTGCATTATGATTATCTTGACATGCTGAAAAGCAGACTCTCCGGCATGTGAAGCTTCATATGTAAATAGCGTACCGTCTCGGCGCTGCATCCGGCATGAGCCGACCTTCTGACACCGGGAAGCCAAAGCACCGTTCCCGCGGCGTCCTCCACAATCGGTATGCGTTCCCTAAGCAGGGGAGGGACTTTTGCGTCGATATACATATCTTTTACTTTTTTCGTTCCGTTTAGTCCGTACGGCTTCATCCGGTCTCCCGGCCTGCGGCTGCGGACCGACAACGGAAAAACAAGCTGGTCGGCATCGAACCACGCCTCATAGGCAGCGGCGCCGCGTTCGCGAGATCCTTCCGTGCCAAGCCAGCGCAGTTCCAGGCTGACTCCGGTCTCCGGAATGGCGATCGCTTCTTGCCCTCGCTCTACAGCATACGCATAAGCCACCGGCTGTAAAACCATAGTATGAACGGCAATACGATCATATTCCCTGACGATCGTAATGTTTTGTCCGATCTCTCTCCGGAAATTCGAAGGCGACTTCGCCGTCATCGCCTGACGGGCCCCTTCAACGGTCACAAAATCAATGCCGTCCGGGTCAGAGGCAAGATAATTTAATATTAGTTTAATCAAACGCCTTTGTAAAGCAACATGTACCCCTGCGAACCAATTTGCGGACCAGGCGTACACCCCGTCCTCCCGGCTTATGTGCCGCGAGGCCAATTCCTTGGTTTCCTGCTCCAAGTAATCGTTTTCCGCAGCAGCCATCTCCGTGAGGTGGAGCAGCGCGGTAGGCAGTTGTTCATTATATTGTCTTAAAAACGGCAGCGCCGCATTCCGGATCTGATTGCGAAAATATTTGTTCTCGAGATTGCTGCTGTCAATGCAATAAGACAGATGCTGCGCCTGGCAGTAATCGACGAGGTCTGATTTGTATATACGAAGCAAGGGGCGAATAAGTTCCAACCCATTTTTTACCATTCTCCGCATTGGCATGCCTGCCAGACCGGACGGCGATGTACCGCGGATCAGCCGCATCAGCGCGGTTTCCGCCTGATCGTCCGCATGGTGGGCCAGCGCCATGCGGCTCGCCCCCGCCCGCTGCGCCGTTTCCGTCAAGAATGCGTAGCGCAGCTCCCTTGCCGCGACTTGCGGATTTTTGCCCGTTTCCCTTATATGCCGCGGCACGTCGATCAGTGTGCTTGTGCAGGGCAGCTGCAGCTCTTGCGCCAGCCGCTCGACAAGCTCAGCCTCCCGCTCCGACTCCTCGCCGCGGAAGCTGTGATTGACGTGGGCGACGGTAAGCTTCCACCCATAGCGCCCGGACAGTGCAAATAGGAGATGCAGCAGCCCGACGGAATCAGGCCCTCCCGATACCGCGACAACGACGCCGTCCCCTGGCGAAATCAAATGTTCCGTACGGATAACCCGCTCTACGCGATCCGTCAATTCTCCTGCAGATCCCATCCCCATAAACCTCTTCCCTTGGCTGAGCGCGCCTCACGGCCAAAACATATAAACCGTCGCTCCGAATAACAGCAGCGAAGCGGCGAAGCATACCTTGATCCAGCCGCCGCTCACCGGCTTCTTGCGAACGGGCCGCTTGGCCAGACTGCGCGCGCGCCAATCGGCAAGCGCTTGCCGCGAACCCGCATATTGGCCGAGCAGCGCCTTGCGCAATACCGGCGCGGCCGGAGCGAGCAGCTCATTGTCTCTAAGCATCTCGATCAGCGCCTCGACGTTGCGATTTTGCGGAAGTATCGCCTTGAACCCTTGAAGGCGCCGCTGCCGGTCCGTTACGCTCAGAAGCAGCACAGCGAAGGAGAACAAATCATATGCCTCGTCCGCCGTGCGCGTGCCGGCATTCCAGAACCCCCGGTCATACACTTCCGTAAACTGCTTGATCGACCGCCCTTTGGCGGTCAATCCGCCGAAATCGATCAGCTCCGTATCGCCGTAGCCGCTAATGATCATATTCTCGGCTTTCAAATCGCCGAACACAAAGCCGCCGGCATGGAGCTCCGTCAGCTTGCGCAGCAGATGCAGACCGACCAGATGCACCCAGTCCCGGCCGTTCTCCGTCAGGAAATCCGTCAACGATTTGCCCCGTATGTACCTCATGACATAAAATGGATAGTCTTTGCCTTCATATGCAAAGTCATCGGAATCGACCATGAACTGCTGAAACGAGCTTGATGACCGGGACAGCGCTTTGAGCGCATTAACCTCCGATTGATGATCATGCGGATCAAAACCCGATTTCAGCGCGTAATGCTGCTTCCCCTTGCGAACAAGATACACTCTGCCGTTCGCGCCTTCGCCGAGAAGCCTTTCTACGCGGTATTGGCCGTTATTCCACTTCCCCTGAATCAGGGTTCCTGCCGGAAAAGCAGGCTCAAACGACGTAGTCACTCCATATCCCATCCCTACCTGCGTTTGCACGGTTGTGTGAGTCGCGGCCGTCCCGGTGCAGTGTTCTGTCTTCCACTTCCAACCCAACGGCATCTCCGGCAATGAACTGAACCACTTTCAGCAGAGCCGGGCCGGTAGGCGTCGTTCCCTTCATGTTTAATTTATAAAACAACCGGTTTAAATTTGCAAGGTCTCGCGTCCAATCCAGATCCATCTCCACCTCCTGCTCGCCTGAAACATTTCCGGGGAAATGAAACACCGATAGCAGGCTTTCGCCGATGCGGGACTGCAAGCTGAGCTGTAAATCATAGATAGCGTCTTTGACGGCGTCAAGTTTGGGCTTCATGCTGGCGCTGGCGTCGATCAGGAGGGATACCTTCAGCGCGGTCGTCTCCGTCAGTTCGTCAATGACGTGCACGACGTCGGAGCGTTGCTCCGGGGGGAGCGCTTCCAGCCTCGAATGCCCGAGAATTGTTCTTAATTCTTCACTTACCACCTGCTGTATCGTCTGAATCACCGTCTTGCGCGTCATCATCTGGACCGTCTGGGACAGCTGCGCAGGCTGGACGATCCGGCTCATGCCGCCCCCGGCTCTGGCGATCGCCTGAATTTCTTCCGCTCCCTGTTCACCTATGCCCCCGCTGTCCAATACGCCAACAACGTGCACGACAATTCCTTCCGCCTTGGCATGGGCAGCCGCCACTACCGGGCTAATCCCTACGTTCGAGCAGCCGTCGGTAATGAGAATGATTTGTTTCATGGCTTCCTGCCTCCCTTCTATCTACTTCCCAGTTTTTCCAATTGGAATATTTCTAAACTTGGAAGAAATCGGTTTGTCGCTATTGCGCCTTGCCTCGGGAGAGCTGGATAACCCTATCAGCTGGCTGCGAAGATTTCGAAAAGTTCCGGTACGACCGCCAATAACCGTCAGCATTCGGATCGCCCCTGAGGCAGCACAAAAAAGCGGCATCCGTTCGGAGCACCGCTTTTTATAGTTTATGCTGCATGCTGATCCATAGCGCCGCCGCTGCCGCCGATCAACTGACCGTCTTCGGCCGGTCGATCTTCTGGAGGCCGGGCCAGCGGAACGTCGCCCATTCGGGCTGAAACTTCTCGACGCGCGCGACGACGACCGTCATATCGTCATAAATTTCGCCGTGATGATATCGGACAACCCGCTCCAGCAGCACGTCGGCAAACTCTTGCGGCGTCTCGGCATCGATCTCGCCGATCATCCGTTTCATCCACATTTCTTTGTTGACCGCATGGCCGGGGGCATCATAGATGCCATCGGTAATCATAATGAGCGTATCGCCATGCTGCAGCGGGACGCTGACCAGATCGACATCGATGTCGTGCACGATGCCGACCGGCAAATTATTGGCCGTCACCGGGAACACCTCGCTGCCGCGCTTAATGAAGCTTGGCGTCGAGCCGATCTTCATGAATGTCGTCTGCGCGCTGTACAAATCGATCAACGCCACATCGACCGTCGCGTAAATTTCATCCGAGGAACGCAGCATCAATATCGAATTGACCGACTTGATCGCCAGCTTCTCGTCCATGCCCGACTGCAGCAGCTGCTGCAAAATGGTGAGCGCTGTGCTGCTCTCCGCCCGCGCCCGCTCGCCGTTGCCCATACCGTCGCTGAGCGCCACCGCAAACTTTCCGTTGCTGAGCTCCGTCGTGCTGAAGCTGTCGCCGGACAATAAATCCCCGCCTTTGGCCGCTCCCGCTACGCCCGTTTCCACCTCGTACTCCTTGGCCGAGCCGAACAACACCGTGCTGTATCCTTCCTTCCGTTCGAGCGCCTGCTCGTCCTTGACGGCGATATGCTCGCCCAATATTTCCGAGAGCAGCGGCGCAATAATTTTACGGCATTCGTCAAACCCTTTCGTATATTGATGAATGATTTCGATCTCCACATTGCCTTCATCAAGACTGATCACGTCAATGCTATGGATGGATAGCCCCAGCTCCTCAAGCGCGCTGCGAATCTGCTCCTCCTGCATGAACATCTCCTGTCCTTCGCGTTTGATTTCTTTCGCCAAGTCTTCCATCACCTGCGAAACACCAGACAGCTGTTCCGCCACAAGCTGCCTGCTGTCGATAATCTGCCTCTTCCAATGCTGATCGTTTTTGTACAGATCGTACTGCTGCTTCATAACGCCGAGCACCTGATCCGGCTTGATGCACGCCTTTCTCCATTCCGGCAGCAAATCTTTCTTCGTCATCTGTTCCCGAAGCTCCACCTCGGTCATCATATCGGTCATGAATTTATATGTTTGGTAAAACTTGTCGTCCCAGCACTGCTGCCTCTTCCAGCAGGAAGCGCATGACTTCTCCGCCACCGAGTTCATAAAATGGCCGACCTCTTCTTCACGCTGCATCGGCTGCACTTCGGCCGTAATCTGCTTGAAGCTGCGGGAAAGCTGGCGGAATACCTCCGAAAACTGCTCCACTCGCCCGGCCGTCACATCCCGTACCCGCTTCGCATAGTCATGCTGCGACTTCAAATTCTCCTGCGTCCCGGGAACATATTTGGCCAGCGTTTGAATGACGCCTCTCGGCGTTAGGAGAAACAGCAGAACGGCGGCAACCGATTCCCATGTCGAGTTGATCACTTCCGATTGATTGCCCAAATAGATGGACAGGATCGATGTCCCGAGCAGCATGCCGATCGCTACCGCCATTTTATTGCCTTCCTTAAGCAGCCCGGCAAGCATCCCGGCAAAGGCGAGCAGGCTCATTTGGTAAATGGCGCTCGAATTCGCAAGACTGAGAATGAGCCCGGTAATGACGCCGACCGATGCTCCAAGCGGCGCACCGCCGACAAGCGCGAACAGCAGGATCAAATAGCGGGACAGCACATGCTCCAGCGTGACAGGGCCGATCAGCCAGCCTACGGTCCCTGTCATGACCGAGGCGAGCAATATAATGAGGCAGATCACTTCCTCATTCTTAAGAACATAATTTTTGCGGGATAATGTAAACACTGGGATCGCTTGCAAAAAGATATGTGTCAGAATGAGACTGAGCATCGATTCCACGCCGGTCATCATGAACGTATACCAGCTCATCTGCGCATCAGCCAAATGCGAGAACAGCTGGACTAGAAAAGTAGAAGCAAACACGATCACCGGTGCATACGAAATATCGGACCGCTCGAATCGTTCGACGCCTTTCTGGATAAGAATGAATACCAGCATCTCGACGACTAAATATCCCGTGTGCTTCGGATCTAACGAGAACAAGCTTCCCGCCGCCAGGAACGCACCCGACCAATACAGCAGTTCCCTTCTCAAGAAATACATGACGGCGAAGAACGCGACCGCGAACGGAGCAAGCTGATCGAGGATCATTGCCCGACCGAGCAGAAAGGCCATAAAGAGCAGCAAAATGGACCACTTCTTGGCGACGAGCGTCTGCACGAGCCGGTTTTTCACAAGTGCATTGCCTGCCGCTTGCTTTGCACGATGCATCCATCCAGACCAAACCGTTTCCACTTGATTAAAAGTTTGCCATTTTTGCATATTTTCATTACACCACCCATAAGCTATTAGTGGTACTTAGTATAATAGGTGTCTTTCGGAAAGTTTGTCATAATGAGTTGGTAGATTCAAAGTTTTTTCCGACAAAAAGGGTGCCGTTCGCGAAATGTGAGGAAGAGCACGCATTGAACACATTGTAATCGATTACATGAATGAGCTTCGACCGTCGTTTCGAACAGGCGTTCGAAGCATCGCCGGATGAAGCTGCGGCTGATTACGTTACAACGTGTCGATTCACGGGGACGCACCCGTCCATCCGACAAAACCAGTGGCCGCCCCGAGCGCGTTGACGTGTACAAACATGCAAAAAAATAAGCTTCGTCGGGGAAATCAGCACCCGGCTAAGCTTATTTTTTGTGTATCGCGTATTATTGCGGCCTTGCGTTGTCCGGCCGCTTACGAATGAACGTTTGCATATCGGTCATGCCATACAAGGAGATGCTGCGGAACGTAACCGTACGGCCTTCGGACGCCTGGCGCAGCCTATCGTCGAGCCGCTCCAGGGCGCTTGCGGACTGTGAGCCCAGCTCCTTGTTGGCGAAGTAACCGAGCGATACGTGCGGACGATAATCCGCCGAAGCGGTTGTTACCCCGAACCGCTCCTGAAACTCGGCGTTCAGTTCGCTGCGCAGCCGCTCGACCTCCTTCAGCCTTTCGGCCGATTCCGGGTCGGCGGCTTTGACGTTCACCACGAGCGCGCTGTTCCCGCGGTTCTCCAAGGCGTCGTACGCGAAGCGGATGCCGCCGTCTACATTAATTCGAATCGCTTCGCCTCCCGTGCGCCGCAAGAACGGGCTGTCCGTCAGAAGACTTCCCGGCAGCTCCGAAACGAAACGTTCCGCCTCCTGGCTGTATGCCGTCATCTTATTCACGTTCGAGACGTTCAATCCGTCCCACACGGTGACATGGTACGAATGAAACGGCAGCGGGCACAGCAAGTAATCCGCATGCAGTTGTTCCAGCTCTGCGGACTGCTCATGAAATGTGCGGTAAAACGATAACGCCGGTTCATCCGGGTGACATGCCATCGCTTCGAGCTCCCCTTCTGCGTCGCCCGCCGCTACACTGTGCCCCGGATTGTCGAACAGCAGGGAAAAGCCGTAAAAAGGGGCCCAGGCGGGCGTTAGCCCAGCCACTTTCCGATTGGTAATAGTCATCATGATGAAATAGATCCTCCTTCGATTTACAACAACAGCTCTGCGATGAGGGGGTAGTGGTCGCTCGGATATATGCCATCCTTGACAAAGTCATCGATCTTCGCGTAATTCACTGTGACCTGGCCACGGTACAATATCCAATCGATCCGATTAAGCACGCCGCCGCCTTTCGGATCGCGGTATCCATGATACGTTCCGAGCTTTTCGCCTATCATCGTTTTCGCCGTTTTCGTCACATCCTGAAACTGGCCTTCGTTGCTCAAATACCGATAGGGGGCGTGCAGCGCGGTGCTGTTGAAGTCGCCAGTCAAAATGACCGGCAGCTTCGAGTCATATGCCTTGCTCTTCTCATGAATGAGCTGTACCCCTCTTATCCGCGCCTGCTCCGACTCATGATCCAGATGCGTGTTGACCAAATAAAACGAACGCTTCGTGATCACGTCTTCAAATTTGGCCCAAGTCGCCATACGGGGAAGCCGGTTGCCCCAAGATTTGGACCCGGCCTTCTCCGGCTGATCGGACAGCCAATAGTTGCCCGATTCCAGCAGCGCTAACCTAGTTTTATTATAAAATATGGCGGCGTATTCGCCCTTGTCTTTCCCTTCCCGGCCTTCTCCGATTCGTCCATAGGAAGAAAGCTCCCGATCCAGGCCGCTCAGCTGCGCAAGAACGCCTTCCTGCGTCCCGATCACATCCGGCATTTCGCGGCGCAGCAGCTCCGCTATTACCGGCAGCCGCTTGGACCACGTTTGCTCATCCTTTGTGTTCAAATACCTCAAGTTAAAGGTCATCACTTTGACCGGGACATGCGGAGGCGCGTCCACAGGGAGGCTGGCTTCCCCGCTTCGCCAGAACCCTATGCCGGCACAAAGGAGCATAACGACCGCCGCAACGCCGCCTATCCGCCAGATGTTCCTTTTGCCCATCATGCCATCTCCTTATGCGAGCCTGCTCGGAAGCAGACGCGGGCCTGCGTTTCGGCTCGTACCGTTATTTTTTCTGCTGCGTTTGAATATTTTTATTGATGGTTTCTTCGGCATCTCGAAGCGCCGAATTGAGATCCTTCCCTTTCGTTACAACGTTTTTCAATTCATTCTGCAGCGTTGTCATCGCCGCGGAGTCGTAAACCGAAGGGACGTACGGATTCGCAAGCTTCGTTTTGAAGATGGCTCCGATGTTGCGCCCTTTCATGAAAGCCATCCCTTCTCCGTATGCCTTCTGAACCTTGCTGTCTTTCAATACGCTGATTCGCCCTTGTCTGGCCATATCGAGTTGAACCTCGTCCGAGAGCACCGTCGTCATGATACGAAACGCATCCTCTTTATGCTTGCTTACTTTGCTGAGCACCATCAAATGCTCGTCAGGGCCCGGACCGATGCCCGGCGTTTCCTTCCACACCGGGAAGGAGACCATATCCCAATGCAGATCGGGAAGCTCGTTTAATTTGGCATCAAACAAGATGTTGATTTCCGCCAGCATCGCCAGCGTCCGGTCCTTTGCAAACTGATCGTCCGCCTTGCTTTTATACCTGATGTCCTTGTTGCCCGGAATTTCATAGATGGCCGTCAGCTGGCCCAGCACCTTTTTCCACGCGTCCGTATTGACTACGGCACGATTGTTCTTGTCGACAAAAGAAAGCGACAGCTGGGAGCCCAATCGTTCCGGCACGTTCGGCTCCAGCCCCCGATACTGCACGCCGCCTTCATTGCGAGTGACCTTCTTCGCCAGCTCCGTTACTTGCTCCCATGTCATATCGTCCTTCGGATACGGAACCGCGAAACGGTCAAAAATGTCCTTGTTATAATAGAGTACCGCAAAATTGCGGGTGTACGGCAGCGCAACGAGATCCTCGCGGCCCGTCGCCGCCTTGACCGCTGCAAGCGCTTCCGGTTCGATGCGCGAAAGATCGAGTCCTTGCTTTTGGACCAAGCCTTGGATGGAATCGAGCAAATCGAGATCGTTCAGCTGCGGCATCCCGTTCACGTTATTCGTAATGATAATGTCCGGCGTTTGCCCGGCAACGACGAGCTCGTTAATGGAGTTATTCGTATACACGACGCGCTCTGCCGTAATCCAAGGGTATTTCGCCTTTACCGGCTTCGTAATGTATTTGTCGAATTCCTCCTCGCTTAAATAGCCGGTCGATTTGATACCCACCTTAACCGTTACCGGATCATGCTTTTCTTCCGCTGGCGGAACAGCAGCGCTGTCATTGCCTTTGCTGCAGCCGCCCAGCAGCGCAATCAGTGCAAGGGCCGCCGCCCCGGTCTTCAGCATGCTGCTATCCCCGCTGTGATTGTTTTTTTGCAGGTTCCCCTTCATGCATACCACCCTTTCATGGAATCGATTACATTTTACGTTCAATTTTTTATTATATATTATTTACCAAATAAATCAACTATAAATTTAAATTCCCTGCAAAACAAAAAAACATCCGTCACGAAGCACGGATGTTGGTTGTCTCTTAAGTTTCCCGAACGATAAGCCGGTGCGGCAAAAAATGCCGCTTGTCCGCCGTCTCCGGTCGGTTTCGCAGTTTTTGAAGCAGCAATCCGACCGAGGCATAACCGAGGTCATACATGGGCTGCGCCACCGTGGTCAATGCCGGATTCATAACCTCGGACAAAAACGTACCGTCAAAGCTGATCAAGCCGGGCCGTCCGGGAAGTCGAATATCGCCTTCCTTGATCCCTTTCAGTATATAGGAGGCCAGCATATCCGAATTGGCGATCAAGCCTTCCAAGGACTTCTCTTTCTCTGCAATGCTATTGACCGCTTCAACCACCTGTTCATAGTTGCTCTTCGCTTTAACGACCAGATGCTCATTGAACGCCATGCCCGCTTCCTGCAGTGCTTGCCGATATCCGCTCATCCGGCCGAGCAGCGAGCTTGATTCTCTCGTCCCCGTCACAAAGCCTATGTTCCGGTATCCTCTTGCGAGCAATTCGCGCGCGGCGTCATATGCGGCTTGACGGTTGTCGATGCTCACACTCTGTATGTCCAGATCGTCGTAATATTCGTTACACAGCACGACCGGATGCTGCTTCGATAATTTCAACAGCGCTTCCTTCGACATGTTCGAAGAAACAAGGATGAGGCCGTCGGCCAAATTCGTATTGAGCAGGTTAATGTACGTGCCCAGTTGAAGCTTGTCGAACTCCGTCGTTCCGATGATGACGTTATAGCCGCTTTCGGAAATCGCGGCCTGCGCTCCCCGGGCAATGCCGGCAAAAAACGGGTTCGCCATCGTAGGCAGCACCATAACGATCGTCTTGCTGGACTGCTTCCGCAAATTTTTGGCCATCAGGTTGGGCTTGTAATTCAGCTCGCGAATAATGTGCAGCACTTTGTTCCTTGTTTCCGGCTTGACCGCGGGATCGTTGTTCAACACTCTCGATACGGTAGCGGAGGATACCCCTGCCCGCTTCGCCACTTCTTTCACTGAACTCATGGATCGCTCTTCCTTTTGCTTATAGGATGACAGGCTTTCCGTCCCGCCAACTGCTGTCGCCAATAATAAAACGACCCTGACAGCTTAAACGTAAGCCGCAGGGTCGAAGAGGTATGCTTATAGCGGCAGAGGGGATCGAACCCCCGACCTTACGGGTATGAACCGTACGCTCTAGCCAGCTGAGCTACGCCGCCACAACACAAATGAGTATATATCAACTGTCGGGAGCTTGTCAACCGACAGCCGTTCGCATGGCACATCGCATTCCCGGCGGCAAAATTAAAACCGTATGAGCCGCTGGTCCATACGGTTGTCGATGAATATATTAGTCACGACGAGCGCCGCGTCCGCCTCTCTTGCCTTCCGTGTTTTTCTTCAGGGAAGAAATGCGGTCCTCGCTGTCCTTCAAGAAACGTGCCATCTTGTCTTCGAACGAAAGTCGATTTGGTTGGGGAGGTCTTCCACCGCCACGGCCACCACGGTCGCCTCGGCCAAATCCGCCGCGGTCTCCGCCGCCTTGGCGTTCAAAACGAGCGGGCCTTGTTGGGGGCGCGTCCACCGGTTTATCTACCGCTTGTTTGATCGATAACCCGATTTTGCCGTCTTTGTCGACATTAATTACTTTCACGGTGACGGTATCGTTCAGCTTCAGATGATCGTTTACATCCTTGACATAGTTGTCTGCAATCTCCGAGATATGAACCAAACCGGTCACGCCCTCGGAAAGCTCAACGAACGCGCCAAAGTGAGTAATCCCTGTCACTTTTCCTTGCAGCTTGCTGCCCACTTCGATTGACATAAAGTAAAATGTTCCTCCCTTAAATAGTTAAAAAAGACATGGAAAAATCGGAGCTATGCCGATTATATCGTACCATCCATATACGGTCAACACAACTTTAAAGCGCACGCTTCTCTTTTTATTGCTTCTGCGGCTTTGGGGTGAAAAAGAGCGTTTCCCCCGGTCTCACGTAATGAAGGTCCTTGCGAATTTTTTGCTCCACATACTCGGGGTCATTCAAACGTTCAATCTCCCGCTGGACATTGCTGTTGATTTGCTCGGATTCCAGCTGCTTCTGCTGCAGCGCGCTTACCTTCTCCTGGCGTTCGGACAATTTGCCCTCTTGGTTCCATAAGGTAATCCCCGCCCAGCTCATGAAACCGGCAAGCATGAGAAACACCAATCGACGTCTGCGGAAAGAACCCTTGTTAATCGGTTGCGTCCGGTTTGCTTTAGACACTGCCTGCATGAACTGGTTATCCTCCTACGTCCGATAGGAAAAAACTCCGCCCCGAGTTCTTCCAGTAGCCAGACCGTTTTTTTGATGCCGCTTGCTTGCAAGACCGGAAGGACGAATCCTTGCGTCACGCGATACGCCTTGTCATTGTCAAGAAGCGCTTCGGCTCAAAGCCCCTTTCGGTACTCATAGCAAATGATCCCATTGCTCGCAAAGGCTCAAAAGAGCTTGCGAACCCACGCCGCGATGCTTTGACCTGACTTCTTTACCCAAGCGGGAACCGGGATACGGAGATAGCGCCCTAGAGGCCGCACCATCCATAATAACAATTTCCACACAGGATAGCATAATTGTAACATAATTTTGTACAGGAATATAGCGGTGGCGGCTAAAAATCCTAAAATGATCACGATCAAACGGTACAACAGGACGATCGGCTTTATAATGAACAGCTCAATCATCCGCTTCCCGATGCGAATAGCCGTCAGCACCGCACGGATCATAAATTGAATTACCCGAATGACCGGCCGGCTAAACAGCCAAAAATAAAAAAGAATGCCGGCGATCAGCCCTACGAAAATATAGAAGCGCACTTCGCCCCAGTTGCTCTCGTAGAGCAGCTTAAATACGATAATCGTGCCGATAAACCAGTACAGCAGGTCGAGAACCGCCTTTAACCACAAGGGTACTCTAAGCTGGCCTGAGAGCACCCGGTACACATCGAACAGTCCTCCTAACGCAAGCCCTCCTGCATACATCATGCCCATCGTCACGAATTGGATTTGCAGCGTCACTTAAACAGCTTGCCGAGAAATCCCTTGGCCTTGCCCTGGGAGTTTGTATCGACGTATGCCAGCTCGTTCACGTAGCCTTCGATCGCCACCAAGCCTTGATCCAGGCTGAGGTTTTTGATATGAAGGTTTTGCCCTTTGATCATTAGAAAGCCGCACTCGGTTTCCAGCAAAAACTCCTCGCTGTCGAAGCTTTCGACATTCATCACGCCCGATACTTCGAGCAGCTTGCGATTGAGCATTCGAATTTCCTGGCGCTTGACTTTCCCCGGTTGTTCGACCATAGGTATCGATCCCCTCCTTGACGTTTTGCATGCAAACTTGCAACCGCGACTCTGCGCGAGTCCGTTGTACAGGCTACTTGTTTACTATTAACGTATGGAGGTCGTCCCAGGTTTAGAACAACCGATTTCGGCAGTTACGGCCGCGAGGCGCTGCGCGAAAAAGAAAAGACCGGGCATTGCCCGGTCTTTCCACGGTTCCGCTCACAGGAACCCGTTGTCGCTCTTGTTCATTTCTTCCTTCAGCAGCGTGTACATTTGAGCCGCGTCTTCCTTGCGGGTCGACTCGGACAAAAGCTCCACGCGAACGGTAACCAGCTTCTGTCCGAATTGAACCGTCAACTCGTCGCCCACCTTCACCGCGCTGCTCGGTTTCGCTTCCCGGCCGTTAATCCAGACGCGCCCCTGTTCGGACACATCCTTGGCGACGGTGCGCCGCTTGATTAGCCGGGACAGCTTGAGAAACTTATCAAGCCGCATTACTTCACCGCTTCTTTAAGCTTGTTGCCTGCTTTGAAGGCAGGAACTTTCGATTCCGGAATCGTGATTTCTTTGCCGGTTTGCGGGTTACGGCCTGTACGGCCGGAGCGTTTGCGAGTTTCGAATGTACCAAAGCCAATCAGCTGCACTTTGTCGCCGGACGACAGCGCATCTGTTACTTCGCCAAGGAAGCTGTTCAATACGGACTCGACGTCTTTTTTCGTCAGGCCGCTTTTTTCTGCGATGTTGTTGATCAAGTCAGTTTTGTTCATGAGACAATAATCCTCCTCTTTAGATAAAGCTAAGCTTATGTATTCTTTGCTGATCAGGAAATTCCTGCTAGCTTCGTTTGTTTTTTAGAACTTTTTTTGCTTCCTGCCACAAAGATTCCATCTCTAGCAAATCAGTCTGGTCAAATTGTTTGCCCTTTAAACGCAGCTGCGATTCGATATAACCGAACCGTTCAAAAAATTTGCGGTTGGCGTCCGCCATCGCTTCTTCGGGGTCCACCTTGAGAAAACGCGCCAGGTTGACGACGGCGAACAGCAAATCGCCCAGTTCCTCCTGCCGCTCCGCCTGGCCGAACCGCTCGATCGCTTCTTTCAGTTCCGCCAGCTCCGACTCGACAACCGGCATCACCTGCTCCAGCGTGCTCCAGTCGAAGCCGACGCTCGCCGCCTTCTTCTGCAGCTTGTATGCCTTCATCAGTCCCGGAAGCTCCCGCGGGATGCCGGAGAGCAGCGGCAGCGCCTCCGGATCGATGCCCTTGCTGCGCTTCTCCTCTGCTTTGATCTGCTGCCAGTTGCCAAGCGCCTCTTCGGCATCATCCGCCTTCATCGTGCCAAACACATGCGGATGACGGCGGATCAGCTTCTCGTTCAGCCCCTGAATCACGTCGTAGACGGTGAACGTTCCCGCTTCTGCCTCGATTTGCGAGTGCAGCATGATCTGCAGCATCAAGTCGCCAAGCTCTTCGCACATATGATCCGGATCGTCCTCATCGATCGTCTCCAATACTTCGTACGCTTCCTCGATCAAATTTTTACGCAGCGAGGCATGCGTCTGCTCGCGGTCCCATGGACAGCCTTCCGGGCTGCGAAGAATTTCGACGATTTCGTGCAGCCGCGTGAAGGTGCGGTTGCGAAGCTCGTCCACGGTCCCCCTCGGTACCCAGACGAGCGACAAATTGCCGAAGCCTTCGACGCGGTCCAGCTCGTAGAGCGGTACTTCCCGCACGCGCTCTTCCCCGGCCACGCCGAGTGCATGGCCCACGACGACGCGGTAATCGTCGGGATACAGCTCCATCAGCGTCAGCTTCACATCGGAAGCGGTATACGCGTCGTATACTTGCCCGATCAGCGTATGCATGAGCGGGTTTAACGAACTCGCAGCAAGCGATGTGCCGTCCAGCAGCTGGAAGCCTTCGATCGGGTCGAAGCCGAGGCGAAGGAACGCCTGGTCGAGGAAGCTCTCGCCACCCAGCAGCGCCAGCACGATATGCTCTGCGGAGCAGCGCTCCCGCAGCAGCTGCACCGTCCGCTCCGCGACCATCGGATGCCCCGGCACAGCGTACAATATTTCCGACGGCGTCGACTTCGCCAGCCGGATCAGTTCTTCGGCAATCTGCTCGTATACACTCTCGAAGGCGTCGTTCGCCTCATACACGGCATCGAACGTCTGGTAGCGCAGCCCGTGATGGTCGAGCATCGAGACCATCGGATGCTCTTTGGTGCGCAGGTACAGCGCACCGTCGCCTTTGCCGGCGGCCTGCAGCTTCCTCCAGACGCCGAGTGTCAATTGACTTTCGTCGCCGGTTCCGAGGCCGACGACGGTAATTTGCGGTTGCGTAGCCATGGCCCGCCACTCTCCTTGTCATTGGGCGCATCCGCTTACGAGCGGAGCAGCCGTAGTTTGCGAAGCAGCGCCAGCGGCTTGCCCGCGAGCTGCGGGACGTGCGCCAGCTCGGCCGCGGTCACGACGCCGAAGCGCAGCAGCGCGAGCGCATACACGAGCGCGCCCGCGGCGACGCCGCCGAGCGCGACAGCCGTGGCAATGCCCCGCGGGGGCATCGCTGCGGCCCACCGCGCGAGCGGCGCAGCGCCGTGCGTCACGGCCAGCAGGCCGAGCGCCATGAAGCCGATCGCAGCGATCGGCTTCAAGAGCGCGCGGCCGCTCGGGGCCGTGACGCCGCAGGCGCGCAGCGCGTGCGCCAGCGCGAGCCCGCCCACGAGGGCGTAGGCGGCGACGGCGGCCCAGGCCGCGCCGTCGATGCCGAGGCGCGGCACGAGCACCGCGTTGGCGGCCGCCTTCACGCCCGCCGCCAGCAGCAGGTACAGCGCGGGCGCCCGGACGGCGCCGAAGCCTTGCAGCACGCTGCTCGCGACGATGTTCACCGCCGAGAACAACGCGGTGAACGCGAGAACTGACATCGCCGCCGTGCCTTCGGCGGTGTTGAACAGCATCCCGTTGATCGGCGCCGCCAGCAGCGCCAGTCCAACCGCGGCCGGGAAAGCAAGAAGCCACGTCACCCGCAGCGACATCCCGGCGCGCCGACGCACCGCTGCCCGGTCACCGCGCTGACGCGCTTCGGCGATGGCGGGTACGATCGCCGCCGACATGGACGAAGCGATCATCGCCACGAGCTGCACAAGCGGCAGCCCGTGATTGTACAGCCCGAACTGATACAGCGCCTCCGTTTCTCCGAGTCCAGTCCCCCGGAGCAGCCGGGGGACCGTAAACGAATCGACCAACGTCAGCACCGGCGTAGCGATCGAGCCCAGGCATAGCGGAATGGCGTAGGCGGCCATCCGCTTCAGCAGCGCTCCGTCTTCGCGGAGCGACTTCGCAGGGCGCTCCTTGCCCTTGCCGTCCGGCAGCATGACCGCCTGATTCCCCCGCCGTTCACGCTGCCAATAGTACAGCATGACGGCAAGGCCAGCGGCCGCGCCGGTGACCGACCCGAAGGTCGCGCCCGCAGCGATCGCGTCCGGCCCGAACCCGGCGCGCATCCATACGATGAGCAGCGTGAACATCGTCACGACCCGCACCGCTTGCTCGACCACCTGCGACCATGCGGTCGGCGCCATAAGCTGAAAGCCTTGAAAGTACCCGCGCAAAGCGGACATCATCGGCACGAGCAGCAGCGCAAACGACACGCTGCGAATCGCCGTGGCGGTCTGGGCCGCGCCCATCCATGCGGCGAGCCGTTCGCTGCCGAAGTACAGCAGCCCGCAGCACAGCGCGCCGGTGACCGTTAACGCGGCAGCGGCAACCCGCAGCACCCGGCGCGCTTCCTCCAGACGTCCCTGCGCCGCATATTCGGATACAAATTTCGATACGACCAACGGGAAGCCCGCGGTGGCCAGAAACAAAATTAAAATGTATAGCGGATAGACCGCATTATAAATGCCGAATACCGCATCTCCGGCGATGTTTTGCAGCGGTATTTTTTGCAAGGTGCCGATAAGCTTCGAGACGACGGCAGCCAGCCCGAGTACTGCGGCTCCTTTCAGCAGCGCGGAACCAGCGTCTTGCTTGTCTGACGTTCCGTGCCCCGTTCGGTTCCGCTCGTTACCATTGTCCATCCCGGTCCCTCTTTTCCTCTGCCACCGCCAACATTATATCGTATTTACCGCCCATTTCCAAAGCACCGCGCGCGAAAAAAGCCCCCTGCCCCTCCGCACAGGGAGGAAGCAAGAAGCCTTATCCGTCATTAACGCGATTCCATTGCCATGTAATACCGGATGCCAACGACCGATTATTGTTCCATTTGCTTCGCAAGGAAGCCGGCCGCCGTTTCCGCCATTTTCAGCTCCATCTGACCCATCTTGACGCTCTCGTCTTTGTTGACCAAAATCACAGAGCCAATCGGGTCTCCTCCCGCTACGATCGGAGCGACAACGTAGGAGCTATACGTTTCGGGCATATCTTTGCACACCTCATAGGTGCCTGAGTTGCTTTCGAGCGTTGCCTTGCGATTATCCATACACTGCTCAACCATTGCGCCGATTTGCTTCTCCAGGTAGTCTTTCTTTGAACCGCCAGCTACAGCGATCAGTGTATCGCGGTCGGAAATCATCGTAATATGATTGGTACTTTCAAAAAGCGATTCGGCATATTCCTTGGCGAAGTCGCCAAGCTCGCCGATCGGAGAATATTTCTTCAAGATCACTTCTCCGTCCCGATCGACGAATATTTCCAGCGGATCCCCTTCCCGGATGCGTAAGGTGCGGCGTATTTCTTTCGGGATTACGACCCTTCCAAGGTCGTCAATGCGGCGAACGATTCCAGTTGCTTTCATAAGTCTAGATGCCTCGCTTTCCTTGAAGAAATTGGATACAGACTGGACTAATGCTTGTATACGTATGGAGGGAATTCGACTATCCATAGTATTCTTCGATTCCCAGATGCTTATGCATGCACTGCCTTGTTCCGCGGTCGCCTCTCCACTATGTACCAAGCTTGCCGCCGCTGTTTTCATTATGTCCAAAAAAAAGAAAACAAACCAAGGCCCCCATGCGGAGGCCTTGGTAAAATATTACTTCGTTTCGGTCTTCGGCGCTTCCGTTTTCGGAGCGTCCGCCGGCGCCTGTTCCGGCGCTTTCGGCTGCGGTAAATTGTTTTTCTCGATCAACGTCGGCAGCTCTTTATCGACGAATTCATACAGCTTCGACTCGGCCGCCTCCGATTTTAACTCTTCCTTCATTTCATCGAACGTTTTCGTTTTGCGCGACTCAACCTTCATCACATGATAGCCGTAGCTCGTCTCCACCGGATCGCTGATTTTGCCGATCGGCAGTTCAATTGCCGCTTTCTTGAATTCCGGCACCCATTGCGAAATATTGACGTTCTCGTATTTGCCGCCGTTGTCCTTGGAGCCCGGATCTTCCGAGTATTCCTTGGCCAGCGCCACAAAGTCGCCGCCTTTATTCAGCTTGTCCTGCACTTCCTTCGCGCGCTTCAAGGCATCTTCCTTCGTGCGCGATTCTTTGCCCGTCGCCGGGTCGGTCGTGCCGATCAAAATATGGCTGACCGTCGCGAAGTCGAACGCGTTTTTATCTTGCGTCAGCTTCCCGTCGTATACGTCTTTGATTTCCTTATCGGACACTTTGCTTTCCTCGGACACGATGGCCAGCACGCTGCGATGAACGAAATCCTCTACGTCCTTCGCGGACAGGTTCGCGTCTTTCAGCATCTTGTCCATTCCGCCTTCTTGAGCGCCCAGGAACGTCTTGATCTGATCCAGTTGCTCCTTCGACTGCTTGTCCGCTTCCGTCTTCGCTTTATCGTCCGCGCGGGACGATAAAATCTTGAACGTGACGAGCTGCTTCATCATGTCCTGTTGAAACGCAGGATCGTCCTTGAACTGGGCATACTGCTTGTAGAAAAACATATTGACGTTCAAAAATTTATCGAACTCTTCCCGGGTCACATTTCCCCCGTCCTTGTACGTCACAAGCACGTCGCCCGGCTTGCCTGCCGGCGCTCCGTCAGGAGCCGCCGCATTCTTTTTGTTGCCACAGCCTGTCGCTACTGTAAATACGAGTATAATAGCCAAAAGAGCGGTCAGCCCTTTTCGTATCGATCCTTTGTTATTTCGCCACATGTTGCAGCTCTCCCTTCGATTTGAGCACACGCTTATATTGTACCAGAAACCTTTCGAGCAAATCGATGGATTCTTCTGGCTTGAGTCCCTTGCCTTTCAGTTCGATATGAATTTGCGGGCCGCTGATCAGCTTCACGCGATTATCGAACTCGGCTGCGAGTTGAAAGAGCTTTTGTCCATCCAGGTTGCCGTTTTGCCCTGCATCGATTTTCAGCTCGTAGTCCGTGCCTTTTTGCGAGACCGTCTCGATCGCATACATGGCGCCGAATACTTTCAGCTTGGCGGCCAGCAGCAAATTGTGCACGGCCTGCGGGAGGTCGCCGAAGCGGTCCACCAGCTCGTCATGCAGCTCCGCGACTTCTTCGAGCGTCTGGGCTCCTGCCACTTTTTTGTAGATTTCGATTTTTTGCATGCTGTCGTAAATGTAATCGCCTGGAATATAAGCATCGAGGGAAATGTCGAGCTGCGTCGACCAAACCTTCTTTTCCGGTACGGCTTCGCCGCCGATTTCTTTTTTCCGCTTCTGGATTTCTTCCGCGAGCATTTGCGAATACAAGTCGAACCCGACCGACGCAATGAATCCATGCTGCTCCGCGCCAAGCAGATTGCCGGCGCCGCGTATGGACAAATCTCTCATAGCAATTTTAAACCCTGACCCCAGCTCTGTAAACTCCTTGATGGCTTGCAGGCGTTTCTCCGCCACTTCGGTCAATACTTTGTCGCGCTGGTAAGTGAAGTAAGCGTAGGCGATCCGGTTCGACCGCCCGACCCGTCCTCTCAGCTGATACAGCTGGGACAAGCCCATCTTGTCGGCATCATGCACGATCAGCGTGTTGACGTTCGGAATGTCGACCCCGGTTTCGATAATGCTCGTACTGACCAGCACGTCGTACTCCCCGTCGAGGAAGTCAAGGATCGCCTTCTCCAGCTCCTGTTCGGACATTTGCCCGTGCGCTACGGTCACGCGCGCATCCGGCACGAGCATGGAAATTTGCTCCGCAATCTGCGTAATGCCCTGTACCCGGTTGAACAAGTAATACACTTGCCCTTCGCGCGCCAGCTCCCGTTCGATCGCTTCGCGTACAAGCGACGCGTTATGCTCGACGACATACGTTTGCACCGGGAACCGGTTTTCCGGCGGCGTTTCGATAACGGACAAATCCCGTACGCCGAGCATGGACATATGCAGCGTGCGCGGAATCGGCGTCGCCGTCAGCGTCAGCACGTCCACATTCGTTTTCAACCGCTTCAGCTTCTCTTTATGCGATACGCCGAAGCGCTGCTCCTCGTCCACAATGAGCAGCCCGAGATCCTTGAACACCACATCTTTGGACAACAGTCGATGCGTCCCGATAACGACGTCGATCGTTCCGTTTTTGACGCCTTTCATCGTTTCGGTCTGTTCCTTCTTGGAACGGAACCGGCTCAGTACCTGTATGTTGAACGGGAATCCGGAGAAACGCTCGCGGAACGTTTCATAATGCTGCTGGGCCAAAATGGTCGTCGGCACCAGCACCGCCACCTGCTTGCCGTCGATCGCCGATTTGAACGCCGCCCGAATGGCCACTTCCGTCTTGCCGTAGCCCACGTCGCCGCACAGCAGCCGGTCCATCGGCCGGGGCTTCTCCATGTCTTTCTTAATCTCGGTGATGGCGCGCAGCTGATCCGTCGTTTCGTCATAAGGGAACATGCCTTCGAATTCCTGCTGATAGGCGCTGTCCGAGTTGAACGCATAGCCTTTGGTCGCCTGACGCTCCGCATACAGCTTGATCAGATCGTCGGCAATATCTTGCACGGAAGCGCGCGCCTTGCTTTTGACGCGGTTCCAGTCCGTGCCGCCAAGCTTGTAAATTTTCGGTTCTTTGCCTTCTTCGGCCCCGACATATTTCTGAATATGGTCGATTTGCTCGATCGGTACCGACAGCTTGTCGCCGCCGGCGTACATAATGTGAAGATAGTCTTTATGAATGCCGCCTACTTCGAGCGTGCCGATGCCGACAAATTTCCCGATGCCATGGTTGACGTGCACGACATAATCGCCGATCTTAAGCTCCTGATAGCTTTTGATACGCTCGGCGTTCTCCATCTTCGAGTCCACCTTGCGCGCCTTGCGCTGCTTGCGCGTGAACATCTCGCCTTCGGTGATAACAACCAGATGAATTCCGGGCAGCTCAAAACCGGTTTGCAGGTTGCCGTCGAGAATTTGCGGTTCTTCGATATGGTAGTCGGCCAGCACCCGCTTCATCCGTTCGACCCGTTCGGTCCCGCTCGCGAGCATGATGACCTTCGCGCCGGCTTTTTTCCAGCGCTCCATCTCGCTCTTGAGCAAATTCATCTGCCCGTGAAAAGTTTGCATGACGCGGCACATGAAGTTGACGATATTTTGCGGCGTCGTTTGCGGCACCTGACGAAGAAATAACGACATGTACAACGTAGGATACGGCCTGCGGTGCAGCAGCGTTTCATAAGGTTTGGACAGCGCGAACGCGGGAAGGCTCTTGCCCTCCTGCAGCGACATCGTCGTCCATTCCGCTTCGTCCTTCTCCAGCTGCTTCGCCGTTTCTAGCAAACGGGAAGGCTCATCGACGAGCAGGATCGTGTCATTCGGCAAATAATCCAGCAGGGTTTGCTTCTCGGGAAACAATAGCGATACATATTTGAACAAGCCCGCGAAATGCTGCCCTTCCCGGAGCATTTCAATTTCGCGGCCGATGCCTTCCAGCAGCCGGTCTTTCGCTTGGCGGTCGGTCATTTTGCCAAGCTGCTCCTGCAGCAGCTCGAAAGCATGCTGCGCAGCCGATTGTAAACGGTTACGGTCCGCAACGATCTCACGACACGGCGTAACCCGCAGCTCCTCAACCTTCTCGATGGAGCGCTGATCGCTTGTATCGAAGGAGCGAATGGAATCTACTTCTACATCGAACAGTTCCACGCGATACGGGTGCGCGGACGCCAGCGGGAAAAAATCGACAATGCCGCCGCGAACGCTAAGCTCGCCCTTGTTTTCGACCCGCTCCACGCGTTCGTAGCCAAGCTCAACCATCCTTGCGACCAGATCGTCCATCGCGATGGTTTGCCCTACTTTGATCGAGAACTGCGCAGCCGCAATCGACTCCTGGCTCGGAAGCACGCGCCGCATGCCCGCATACGGAACGACGACGATGCCGCGGAATCCGGCGTTCAGCCTCGACAGCGCATCGATGCGCTGCGCCAGCATTTCCGGACTTGCGATGGCCGCCTCCGCCGCAAGCAGCTCCTGCGCTGGGAACAGCACCACTTGATCCGCAGGCACAAGCTCGGCCAAATCCTCGAACATTTTTTGGGCGGAAAACATATTGTGCGTTACGATAAAGAGCGGCTGCTTTAACTCTTCGTACAGCGCAGCCAGCATAACTTGTCTTGATGAACCGGTCAAGCCGGCGATGAGCTGCTCTCTCATCCCGGAACGAATGCCGGTTACGATGCTTTGAAAATCCGAATCCGTAGAAAACGTCTGGATTAAAGCCTGCAAAGCTGGACACTCCTCTCAAGCCACGTAAACGAAGGACAAACGGCTAATGCCGCCCAAGCGGCGGCAAACGTTTATCCAGAATAATGAACAGTCAGCGAAGGAATGCTTCCGCGCCGCAAAGAAAAGCTTCCGGTGTCGAAGCCCTTTCGAGAGGAAATACGCCGCAGGCGTAACGGAAGCCTCCCTGGAACCATCAGAATGATCCAGCTTCGCTGGAAACTTAAGCATTCTGATGTTATAAGAAAAGCTCGCATCGACGTCTATTCGAAGAAGATACATTCGTGTTGTAGCGGAAGCTTTTCTTGAAACATCAGAATGATCCAGCTTCGCTGGAAACTTAAGCATTCTGATGTTATAAAAAAGCCTAGAGCGGTTCACGCTTTAGGCCGGTCCACCAATGAAAAGATGCTCGGATAGCCGAAATACGAAAAAAACCCTTATTGCAGAGGACTCCCCAAAAGCGAAAGCTCCGGATGGGCTTCAAGCGCTTCACGGCAGTAATCGCATACTACCTTCACGGTGACGTCCCCACTTGGGTCATATGATATTATATCTCTACGTTCCTCGGGGGTCAAGAAATGGAAGCCCAGCTGGTATTCGCTGACTCCGTGCTGATGAATTTCCCCGATCGTGGTTTGACAATGGCGGCAAGTATATTTTATAGCCATACGTAAACTCCTCCCGTCTTGGACCGAATGCTTCGGCTCGTCAGTGCAGCGTTCGGCCGTACAGCCGCCGTTTCGCTGCCAATGATCTGCGCATTGTTAAACATTATGTCCAGAACGGGTGAATTTTAGCCTAAAATACGCCTATGCGTTGTACTTGCCCATCGTTTTCTCGAACGGATTCGTCAGCAGATGCTCCATCGCCTCGGCCGTCTTGTCGAGAACGTCCGGCAGCGTTTGCGTTTCCTCCTTCGTGAACGAACCGAGAACGTAATCCACGACTTCCCGCCCCGGAACCGGGCGTGAAATCCCCATGCGAATCCGGTTAAACGACTGCGAGCCAAGGTGCTGAATCGTCGATTTGATCCCGTTATGTCCTCCTGCGCTTCCTTGATAGCGAAGCCGAATATGGCCGAACACCGTATCCAAATCGTCGTAAATGACGATTAAATCCTCGACCGAAGCTTTGTAAAAATCCATAAAAGCCCGAATGGATTCGCCGGATAAATTCATATACGTCTGCGGCTTCAGCAAATATACCTTTTGCCCTGCCACATGCCCTTCGCCGAGCAGCCCTTTGCATTTGCTTTGCGTAATTTTGATCCCGTGCCGATCGGCAAACCGGTCAAGCGCCATGAAACCGATGTTGTGACGCGTCGATTCATATTGCCGTCCCGGGTTGCCGAGACCAACAAACCATTTCAACCTCATCTTGCCCCTTTCACAATCCATGCTGGCAACCGCCATTTTAGAACCGTTTTATACCATCATATCGTAAAAAGGCGGCCTGCGCCAATTCGACATCGTTCAGTTGCTCCGGCCTATCTCTTTGACCCGAATACCGGGGCATCACCACCCGTATCAGCAGTCCGATCGCCGGTCTGCTAGAGTGAAGGGCTGAAACTTTCAGCCCCTCCTCATCAAACCGTACGTGAGGTTTTCCCTCATACGGCTTTCCGATGTTCGTCTTTCATGTGCATGCAGATTACAAGAGCGTCTTTA
>NZ_CAJVAS010000052.1 GCF_910593845.1 Paenibacillus solanacearum
GCTGCTCGCATAACTGTTCCTCATTTCTAATCAGGTATTTCTATTATTCTACCATACCGAGTATTCGTGGTGTTTTTCACCACACTTCTAAAGACCAACTGCTGTACGATGAAAATAAAGTATTAGACCGGCCCCTGATATTGATAAAGCGACAGCCATGGACTAGAAAATAAAGTCCTGGACTGTCGCCTTTTTATTGAACTAACGTTACCCGTTAGGAGTTCAATCATCCAAATTCATTAAATGCCTGAAATCGGCGGGGACTTCAGTCAATAGGCCATCCTTTGCGGTGTAGTTCGCCACGAACACTCAGTAATAAATGAAAGTTTTCATCAATGGCTTCGACAACAGCTTTGCTCTACCGAGCGGCCTCATTACCGTTAGACTTCCCACCTGCGAATTGCGATGATAAAGAAAATCAGTGCCCCGATAGAAGCAATCGTCCGCACATGATTCCACGGCATCCAACTGTCCAAATATTCCTTCCACGCTTGTGCCCCCTCCGAGCTCCCGGAGGTTACGGCGGCTAAAGTATCGTTGAGCGGTACATTGAATAAAGCTGTCACCAGGAACACTCCGACAAAGATGAGCAGACTCCCAGCAATCACGTATAACGCGCTGATTTTGCCCAATTTGAAAAATGAAACGATTCCCAAAACAACGCTTAAGGCAGTTGTGCCCATGAAGACCACCATAAAGGACGATTGCAGAATCGTTGTATTGATGCTCTGCATGGCAGATATGCCTTGTTCCGTAGGAAGCTTGGCAAGCGATTGCATGACGAAGACCGAGAAAGCGAAAAATACACCGGCAAGCAAGCCGGCCCCCAACGAGGATGCAAAAGTTAAATAATAGAGAAGCTTCAACATCATTATTTCCTCCACTACCCATAAATTGATTGCACAAGCAAGTATTCTCCAAGCGATTGCTTACTTCATACAGTTGAAGCGAGAGTTCATCATCCTGGCTCTTCAAAAGAGTATTATATCTTTGACGAAGTTTATGCCGGCATTCATGGATTTGGCTCTCTATCTCTCTTCCTCGTTCGCGTAATCAATACAATTAGTCTATTACAAGTTCTTTTATGAAGAATAGATTTAAATCGTCATCCACTCGGACCATTTCACCGGCTGCAACTTCTTTACCGTGATATACGACTCCATTGCCATCTGGCATATATCCTCTCTTATAGTACATTCTTTGGGCAATCCCATAATCCTTAAACAATCCCACACCAATTCCAATTCGTTTGTATTTCTTTTTAGCAATTTCCTCGAGTGCTTCAATTAACTTGGTAGCAATTCCATGCCGACGATATTCCGGGAATACGTCAAGTGCATTGATTTCTGGAATATCTAGATTATTAAAGTAGGGATATCCTGATTTATACTTTAGGTGACAAATGCCAGCTACTTTTTTGTCTGCAATTGCTAATAATGTTACGCGAATCCCTTGTTTATTCTCGTGTAGACATTTTACATAGGAATCATCAGATCGCTTTTTATTGTTAGCTTCAAATGCTTCCTTCCAACTCATCAGTTGTTCTTGAGTTTTCAATGCTTCCAAAACAATCTCCATTCCATCACCCTCAAATATATTGTTGGTTTAAGACCTTGCGATGCTGCCTGTTTCAAAGATCTCCCCAATAGGGGCAATCTCATCGTAAATATAGAAGTCAAATAGGGCAAGTTATTGAATGGTTATAATGTAATCTGCCCGTAGCGTAATAACGGCTGCTTCGCGGCAGCCGTTCAACTATTATCTCCCGTTAGAGCTCAATCAAGCATGTATAGCAGCCCTAGGTTAAGTGAGCTGCTGCGCTATCTCCCAGATATGTCCTCCCGGATCAGTAAAGCTGACAGTGCGTACTCCCCATGGCCGGTTCATTGGACCATTGAGCAGGGCTACGCCACGTATCTTCAATTCGTCGCACACAGCATCCAAGTTATCCACACGTATGGTGAATTGAAAACGTGAACCGGCCTTGCGATTTGCGACCGTTCCGGGAGAAATAAGCTTCTGCGCTTCAGAAATTTTCAGTAGATTAATGCTTATATTGCCAAGATCGAATACTGCTGAATTGTTGTCTTCGTAAACGGATAGTAGGCCAAAGACTTCCTGATAAAACGACATCGCGTCTTTCAAATCCTCAACGAATAAAGTAATAACATTGACATTCATTGACCCTAAAGTTTCCATTCTTACACCCCTTCTGGTTTCAACTGATCAGCAAAATCAAGCCGCAAGCTCTTCTTTGTTCAAAATTATTTTTCATATTACCATAGAGCAAATACATTAGTTTCTTTTAAATTGCTAAGTTGAGGATGTATAGAGCCCTCCTATCCAATAGCTGAATGCCGTTCCCAGTCTAAAGTTCTGAAGCGGAAATAGTGGGATTCGACCGACCGCCGCGCAGCGCCGAACCGCGCGCTTGGGATTTGCCTGGGAAAATTGCTCCAACTGTACCCCGTACCTCTCCTTGTACCAAATGTTCTCGCTGTACAAAACTCTCTACTCCAAGTCTCTCTCTGTGAAGATCCCTAAACTCTCATATAAAGTTGATATACTCTTATCTTTAGACGAAAAAGGAGCCTCCGCCTGAGACGGGACTCCTGATCTGGCGCCGCGTAATGCGCGGTGCGGCTTATTCGGATGCAATCGCTTCGTAAAATGATAACCGGTTGCCGAACGGGTCCGTGACCCTGATCTCTTTCGTTCCCCACGGCATTTGTTCCAGCCCAGGCCTCGCATACTTGAAGGCTTTCGCCAGCAGCTTCGCATGAAGCGTCTCAATGCCGGATACTTCGATGCGGACCGCCGCCCCCGGACTGCAATCGCCGTGATGCTCGGACAGGTGCAGCACGCACTCACCGCTCGATATTTGCATATACAGCGGCAAATCCGGCTCGAACCGGTGCTCCCAATCAAGCTGAAACTCGAGAAATTCGATGTAAAATTGCTTCGCCTTGTCAATGTCGAACATGCGCAAGATCGGCGTCGTCGCCTTAATACGAATATCAGATGATCCCATAGCTTCCTCCATTACGATATGGATTGGTCAAGCATCTTCCTGCATTCATTGTACCAGCAGAAGGCAAAACCGCTCAACCCGGGGCGAAATGGCCGATGTGGCCGATGGACTGCCGATCGCTTTTCCAACGTCAGCGAATCCCAGGCGCTCGTTGCGTTGCGGCGCTGCGCGGCGGCCGGTCGAACTCCAAGTCGAGAAGGGTGACCGCTTTGGGATTTAATCCGCGGAAGCACCCCCGTACGCGAAGAACTAAGCGAACGTCCCGCCATCGCTGTATGCCAGCGGCGGCATCCGGCTTGCCGCACACGAATCACCCATGTCCGATATTCACCGTCGCTCCCGTATCGAACGATTGCTGCGCCGCCAAGGCGATCGCAAGCGCCGCTTTTCCATCACGCTCCGTCACGGAGGGAGGCTGACCCTTTCTGACGCATGCGATAAAATGAACCAGCTCCTCCCGAAACGCCTCCTGGAACCGGAACGGAAAAGACGGAACGATGTCATGAAACGAACCGCTGCGCGTATGAATATGGACATCGTGATGCTTAAGCGAGCCGATCGTGATGCTCCCGTCGGTGCCGATCACTTCGCCCCGAATGTCGTAGCCGTAAAAGGCGTTCCGGCCGACTTCCGCGTCGCCGGCCGCTCCCGAATCGAACGTCATATACGTGAGCGACTGATCAATATCGCCGAGAGGTTTCATGAATTCATGTACCAGTACTTGACCGTGCGCCGTCACGGAGCTTACTTCCGCATCCATCAAGAAGCGGGCCATATCGTATTCGTGAATCGCCATATCGAGAAAGATGCCGCCGCTGTGCTTGATGAATTCCGCGGGCGGCGAGCCCGGGTCGCGGGATATGGCTTTGAAATAAATCGGCTTGCCGATGTCACCGGCCGCGATTCTTCGTTTCGCTTCGACGTAGGCCGGGTCGAACCGGCGCATAAAGCCGACCTGACACAGGATCGAGCTGCGCTCCACTGCCTCGATGATCTCATCCGCCTCATCCAGCCGGCTTGTGAGCGGCTTTTCCACGAATACATGCTTGCCTCGCGCGGCCGCCTGCTTGATCAGCATCCCGTGAAGCGGCGTCGGGGCGGCAATGACGACCGCGTGAACCGCGGGATCGTCAAGCCAATCCTCCGCGCTGCGACCCGAGCCGCGCACGCCCCATTCCAGCTCCGCCTTCTCGACCAGGGCACCGTTCGGATCGTATACGCCGGCCAGCTCCGCTCCGGGAATGCCCGCAGCCAAATGCGCCGCATGCCGATAACCGGCACGGCCGAGCCCCATCACCGCCACACGAACGTTATCCAGCATAGAAATCCCTCCCGTCGCTGCCCACGCAGGCGAGGAACGCGTCTTGAATGCAGCTATGGCTGCCGGCCATTTCGCACGCCGGGATCACCTCGCCGGCAGCTCCAGCCATATGCATCGCAAATTCAGAGTGCTCCATCCGCTTCATCCCGCTCCTTTACTGGATTGTTTCCGTTTCTTGACCTGTTCTCGTTCGTTCGTCTTGTGCGCTCTCGCCAATCATCCCCGCGATCGAAGCCGCACGTGATGCGCCGACATCGCGTCGGCCGCTCCTCAGCGTCCAGATCGTCTAATTACAGTATATTCCTAAACCTACCAGCTACAAGTGTATTTCTTTTAGCGAAACCAGGAGTGATTGTTCGCGCCCGTCATCATGGGTCAGCCGGCTGCGGTACGGCTGCTTCTATAGGCCATTCCACCGTTAATTTCTGGATCATTCGACCTACATTAAAAAAAATTAATTTGACCATACGAAAAATTATATATAATAGCGTACAGGGTGGAGAGTTTCTTTGAATAGTGCATTGGATGGATTGACCGGTTTATTGAACCGCAAAGAGCTGGAGCTTCGCTTGCAGCAAACGATTAAATCGCATGAGCCCGTTGCCTTGGCTCTTATCGATATCGATCATTTTATGGAGATCAACAATCAGCTGGGAGACGATGTCGGCGACGACGTATTGAAGACCATAGCGGCGATCTTGTCCGAAGAAACGGCGCAGGACAACGTATTCCGCGTATCCGGCGACGAATTCGCCATCATGCTGTCCGGGATTAGCCTGGAGCAAGCGTTTCTGCGAATGGAATCGATCCGGGCGATCATTCATCGTTCAGCAGACCGGTTCGGACTGTCCCCGAACGTTCCCGAAGTAAGCGTGACGGCCGGTGTGGCCCAATATCCGCGAGACGCCAAAGATTCCAAGACATTAATGCGTTCCGCCAGTGCGGCGCTGCTGTCGGCCAAGGAATCGGGGCGCAATCAGGTTGCCTTGCCCCCCAACGAAGAAATGGTCATGAAAACCTGTTACTATCCGTCGACCTTGGTCCGGCAGTTGAAAGCATTATCCGAGAAGCTGGACCGCAAGGAGTCTTCCTTGTTCCGAGAAGCTTTGACCGACTTGATACGAAAGTACGACCAACTAGAGAGATAAGGTGAGGCATATGGAAAAGAGATATTATTTATCTCTGGCAGGGGCTGCCGCTAACGCCGCTTTATTATTGGTAACGGTGCAGCTGTTGCAGTTCGGTTACTGGGGGATTAGCGCTGCCGTAGTTATTTCCATTACCAGCGGTGCCATATGGACAGCAATCAGCGTTCGTTGGTACGAACAGAGCATTATCGATGACGGAACCGGGTTGTACAACCGCCGCTACCTGTTTCGAAAACTGGAGAATGAGTTCAGATCGACGCGCGGCGGGAATGCCTCCATCGCGCTTGCTGTCATTGACATCGATGATTTTCGCAGCTTTAACACGCGGGCCGGCCATATTGGCGGCGATCTGATATTGAAGGAAGTGGCGGAAGCGCTCCGCAAAACGGTGCGCAAGGGCGACACGATCGGTCGCTGGGGCGGCGAGGAATTCGCCATTATATTAACCGATATCGACGAGAACGGGGCGAAGGATGTCGGAGAACGCATTCGCAAAAGTATTCAGCAAATCGCGCTCCCGCTCGATAACACCACCCCATTGGCCATCACCGTAAGCGTCGGAATCGCCGTCGATTACGGCCGGTGTACGAACATGCTCGAGCTTGTGAACCAAGCCGATCAGGCCATGTACACAGCGAAGCAGCGAAAAAATTATGTGTTCTTGACTTTGACCGCTTGAATAGACACAAAGCCCGCCGTTTCAAGGAGAGACGGCGGTTTGCTTTTATGGAGTGGCTTCAAGGCTGAACCAGCTTCGCCAGACGCTTTGGCGCAGCCCGCAAGTATGCTTCCTTGAGCAGCTCGCTCAGCCCCTCCCAGTCGAACGGCTCGCCCTTCTTCGTGGATACCCAGCCGTGCTGACCGATATAAGGCGTTCTGATATAGCCGGCATTCTGCTGAAGCAGGAAGTGCTGCGTCTCGCGATCGCTCTTAAACGACATACCCGCGCCTTCTTCCGTTTCCCCCATCAAGACGAATGATTTCCCTCGCACTTTCATCGTAATGTGGCCGAACCCGTCTACGATTTCTTCCACTTCAGGCAGCTCCGCACAAATTTGCCGTACCCGTTCCAGCATCGCATGTCCTTCTTTTGTAACCAACTGGCGATCATGTCCCATAACACATTCCTCCCGTTTTTCGTGTGACAGTAAAGCCGAATACGGCCGAACCGTTCGAAGTAAGCGCTCTTCCACTATTATACAAAACAATATAACCGGGACAAGCATCGAGACGCCGCTGCGTCGTGCGGCCATGGCGCGGCAAAAAAACCATGCCGCGTTTGTTCGGCATGGTTCCTGTTGTAATGCTGCTTGTGGGGACGCCTGCCCGCTGCGCGAGGCTTAGGGCTTGACCGGCTGACAGATACGCTGGTGCAGTGCCGGTGTCCGATCGCCCGCTTCTTATTTGACGATCAGTACCGGGATCGGCGCATGCTGCACGACATTGTGGCTCACGCTGCCGAGAACGAGCTCCTGCAGGCCGCCAAGCCCCCGGCTGCCCATAACGATCAAATCGCACTGCTGTTCTTTGGCATAGTCCAGGATGACTTTGGCCGGCTGACCGTTCGCCACAACTGCTTGGGCGTTAGGCAAATGCGATACGAGCGCACGAAGCTCTTCCACAATCAGATTTTCCGTGTCCGCTACACTCGTCATGTATTCCGGCGGCACAATTAAAAAAGGATGCGTAGACACCATCGAAGGCACGTGATACGCATGAAGCAGCGTTAACTTCGCATTGTTTTGCTCCGTCAGCGCGATCGCTTTCTCCAAAGCTTTCTTGGACGGCTCCGACCCGTCGTAGGACATCAAAATATTCGTGAATGACATGGCAATCGCTCCCTCTGTAGTTCGTTACACCGATCCTATCACTTCATTAGGTTGGCTGGCTGTGACATTCATCATACTTACCCTGAACTTGCCTACAATGAAACGACAGCTACCACCGCAGCATACTGCATTCAGCGCAATCAGCACCTCGCTGGCCTGCGAACGATTCGATTAATCAGCCCGCGAAGCGCAGCTTCATCGGCTTTTGACAAGCAGCTCGATCGCTTCTTGAACCATTTTGCCTGGATCTCCGCCGGCCTGCTGCTCCTCCAGGATGCAGTGGTGCAAGTTTTCCGCCACGATTTGCGCGATCGCTTTATCCGCAGCATTGCGCACAGCGGATAGCTGGCTGACCACTTCCTTGCAGTTCTTCTCCTCGTCCATCAGCCGCAGCACGCCGCGAACCTGGCCTTCGAGCCGCCTTAGCCGTTTTTTCATATCCTCCGTGTAGTTATAGTTGCCCATTGCATCTCGCCCCTTCACTCCTATACCTGTATGGGTATACTATACAGCAAAAAATAAATAATATACAAGCCTAGATGAACAAGTTTACTTTTGCATCGGCCGCATCGCCCAAATAAGCGGCAACGCCCGCATACTCGATACCCGGAAGCAGCTCTTCCTTCTGCAGCCCCAGCAGATCCATCGTCATCGTGCATGCCACAAGCTTCACGCCCTGCTCTTGCGCCAGACGGACCAGCTCAGGCAGCGACAGTGCATTGTGCTTGCGCATGACATGCTTGATCATCTTCGGTCCCATACCCATAAATTGCATCTTGGAAAGTCCTAATCGGCCGGCCCCCCGCGGCATCATGAAGCCGAACATCTTCTCCAGCCAGCCTTTGCGGACCGAGATAGCTTCCTCCTTACGCAGCGTGTTGAGCCCCCAGAACGTAAAGAAGATCGTCACCTCATGATCGTATGCGGCCGCGCCGTTCGCGATAATAAAGGCAGCGATCGCTTTATCCAAATCGCCGCTGAACAGAACAATCGTCGTTTTCTCTTTCGGTTCATTCATCTTGTGATCCTCCTCAAACATTTTTATATACATATACCCCTATATGTATATAAAAGTATAGGACGGATCCTCCCTCCGGTCAAGAGGGATTCCTTGAGACAGGAGGGCGAATTGTGCATGCGATTACTCAGGCCGCGATTGTGCTGCGATATGATTCGTTATGCAAGGAGGCTCTTATTGATGAAATGAAGAAAGCTTCTATGCACACCTTGTGATGAGTAAGCATACTTACAGCTTCCGTGCCGCTCTAGCAGCGGAATACGACTCCGGCGCAGGTGGCGATTCGGCCTGCAGCAGTTGGATAAAAGCGCGCATCGCCTGCGAAATCCATTTTTTCGGATGATAAAACAGCTGCACCTGCAGGCGTATGTCCGGATGCGCGAATGGCAGCACCGCCAGCTCTCCTCTGCGCACCTCTTCCTCGGCGACCATCCGCGGCAGGAGCGCTAGCCCGAGCCCGGCCATTACGCATCGTTTGACGGCCTCCGGATTGCCCAGCTCAAAGCCGACACGATACGGAATGTCATGTGCCCGAAGCACGCTCTCCAGCATGTTCCGGTAATTGCAGCTCTCCTCAGCCATGATCCACTCCGATCCGCGAAGCTGTTCCAGCCCCACCTCGGCGAGCTGCGTCAATGGATGATCCGGCCGGGTGATCAGCAGCAGCGGCTCTTCCTTCATCGCCATGCACCGCAAGGATGAATCCGGCGGCTTATTGTCCAGCAGCAATCCGAGGTCAAGCTCGCCTTCTTTGACCGAGCTGATCATTTGCGCTTCGCTGCCGGGCTGGAGCCTGATGGCAAGCTCGGGAAATCCGCTCCGTAGCTGCTGGATCACCGGAGGAAGGTAATAAGAGGCGAGCGAATCGATCGTGCCGATCGATAGCGTCCCGCCGCGATGCCGGCCGATCGTCTCCTGCGATTCCTCGTACAGCTCCAGCATTTGCGCCGTTATCTTGAGCAGCGCTTCGCCAGAGGCAGTCAGACGCATCCCCTTGCCGAATCGTTCGAACAAAGGCACGCCGTAATGCTTCTCCAGCTTTTGAATTTGCGTCGTGACGCTGGATTGGGCATATCCGAGCTTCTCCGCGGCCCGAGTGAAGCTTTGAAGCTGCGCAACCTCGCGGAACGTTTGGAAATAGGTCAAATCCATGTTTCACGCCCCATTATCAATAATATAGATGAACACTATCAATTATTATAGATAACTATGATGATAAAAACCATGGTAAAGTACTTTATACAAAAGGTTCCGGTAACGGACGGTCAGTCGGTGCGTCAGCGCAACGAAGCCGTTGGCAGCGCGGCGGTACGCCACCTGCAAAGCAAAGCTTGATTTGCGGCCAGAACGCCGCTCCGCCTCGCCGGCCATATCATTTCGAACTTATTTCTATTGGAGGGATGGTCTCATGATGAATCAGCGGGATTTGCAAGGAATTTACGTGCCTGTTATTACCCCTTTCCTGCCGGATGGAACGCTCGACACACCATCGTATCGGGCGCATGTGAAGAAGCTGCTCGCGCACGGCATTCAAGGGCTCGTCGTCAACGGCACGACCGGGGAATCGCCTACCGTATCGTGGGAGGAAGTGAAGGCGCTCACGGAGGAGACCCGGGCGCTGATAAGGGAGCAAGGAACCTCCGTTCCGATCGTGGTCGGTACCGGAACGAATGATACCGCGGCGACGGTGAGCCGGACGGAGATGGCCGCCCGGCTAGGGGCCGACGGCGTCCTTGTCGTCGTACCATATTATAGCCGTCCGTCGCAGGAAGGCATCATCGCGCATTTTCGCCAGGTGGCGCAGATCGGAATCCCGGTGATCGTATACGAGATTCCCGCCCGCACGGGAGTCCGATTAACCGTCGATACGGCAAGGACGATTCTGGACATCGACGGTGTGATCGGGATGAAGGACAGCTCCGGCGGCACCGAGCTGGTCACAGCCTTGACCCCGCTTACCGACAAGCCGGTGCTGTGCGGCGAAGACCCATGCCTCTTCGATGCGCTTCGCGCCGGGGCTGCCGGCGGCATGACGGCGTCCGCCAACGTGTACACCGATTCGTTCTGCGAGGCGTACCGTCTAGCCGCAAGCGGCAGGCTCGAGGACGCGGGCGCAGCGTTCGCGCGGCTGCTTCCTCTTATCCGGCTGTTGTTCCAGGAGCCGAATCCGTCGCCGCTCAAATGGCTGCTCGCTCGCCAAGGCGTCATTGCCAGCGATGCGGTACGGCTCCCGTTAACCCCCATAACGGGTGGACTTGCGGACGCACTGGAGCGATTGCTTTCTTCGCACGAACGCAGCTAAATGTCTCCCGTCTATGTCGTTCAGGCGGAGCCGTATTTCAAGATCACGTGCTGCAGCAGTTGGGTAAGCGAATCCGCATTGCCACGACCCAAGAAGTACTCGAAGGCATCTGGACCGGCGCGGCCGTCGACCACCTGCAATTAACGATCAACGGGGAATAATATCATATCCGTTACCAGCAAATCATTTACTTCAAGGAATGCCATTAATATCGCCCTTCTAACGCGTATACCCCGGGAAATCGCTTCCCGGGGTATCGCTCGTTAACGCCAGTCACACATCGTTCGCAGCTATCGCTTTATATTGCTTCATTACGCAAGCTTTCCTTTCGGCCACGCATAACCTGCCATCGCATCGTCTTTCATCATCGCGGTTACGGCCCTGGCACTGCGCTGGATTCCGAAGCAAGCGGCTTGGACTTGGACCGCCGCCCGCGACTGCGCATGCGCTCAAGCGCGCTTGCGATCAGTTCGTAGATCGCCGGTACGACGACCAGCGTCAGCAGCGTGGATGTGGTCAGGCCGCCCATCACGACAACCGCCAGCCCTTTGGAAATGATCGCGCCGCCGGACTCGCCGAGCACAAGCGGGATCAAGGCGATAATCGTCGCGCCGGCCGTCATGATGATTGGACGCAAGCGGGTAACGCCCGCTTCCACCAGCGCTTCCCGAACCGACATGCCTTCATGGCGCAGCTGCTCCACCCGGTCGACGAGCACGATCGCATTCGTGACGACGATCCCGATCAGCATGAGAAAGCCGATTAACGAAGTGACGCTGATCGCCTCCCGGGCGATCACGACGCCGAGGAACCCGCCGATAGCGGCAAGCGGCAGGGAGAACAAAATGGCAAACGGCGAACTGGCGTTGCCGAACGTGAGCACCATCACCAGATAGACGATAAATACGGCGGAGACGATCGCCGCGATCATGTCGGAGAACGCCTCCTCGATGTCGATCTGCGCTCCTTTCAGCTCCCGCTCTACGCCGTCCGGGAACGGCAAGGCCGCAAGCCGCTCGGCGGCGCGCGAGCTGACGCCTCCGACGTCGTTGCCCTCCACATCTGCGGTGATGCTGACGTAGCGGCGCTGCTGGTCCCGTTCAATCGAAGACGGCGCCCCGACTTCCCGCACCTCGGCGATGTCGCGCAGCGAAATCGCGCGCCCGGCCGGCGTCTTGAGCTGCAAGGCGGATATATGGCCGATGCTGCCCAGATGGGCCTCATCCACCCGGACTCGCGTACTGTACTCGACGCCTTCGAAGGTGATATCCCCCAGCCTCACCTCGGCAATCCAGCTGTTCACCGACTCCAGCACCGAAGCGGTCGTTAGTCCATACTGACGCGCCTTAGCCGGATCGACCAGCACCTGAACTTCCCGCTTCAGGTCGCCGAAGCTGTCCTTCACATTGCTCATCTCCGGAACCTTCTTCAATTCCTCCTTCACGAGTGCGGCCGCGGCTTTCAAATCGTCCTGATTGTCGCTTTTCAGCATATATTCGAATTTGTTCGTCGTCGGCGGACCGAACTTCACGATCGTTCCGAACGCTTCCGAGCCTTGCGGCAGCTCGTATTTGATTTTGTCCACGTAGGCTTTGAGCACCGGTTTGGCATCCGTTTCCGGGTAAACCTCGGCCAAGATAGAGGCGCGGTACGGGTACTCCTGCTTGTTCCAGTTGTAGCCGGCCAGCCCTTCGACTGTCTTGAACAGCGGAGCTCCCTTCTCGTCTTTGCCTTCCCGCATCATGTCCTCGAGCGTCTTCAGCTTGGCGTCCATCGTGTCGAGCGACGTTTCCCGAGGCAGCTTCAGATCGAAGCGCATCGTCTTCTCCGTGTCGCCGCTCGGCAAAAATTCTTTTTTCAAAAAAGGCGCCGTCCCGCCGACAGAAGCAAGCAGCAGAACAAACGCGACCAGCAGCGTAACCGCCCGGCGGTTCAGAGCAACGATCAGCAGCCGGCGGTACATGCGCATGTAGCCGGTCTCCTTGTGCTCCTCGTGCTTCACCGGCCCGTCGCCGCGCAAGACGAGCAGCTTGCACAGCACCGGAATGACGGTCAAGGCGACCAGCAGCGAGGCCAGCAGCGCACACGAGATCGTGAGCGCAAACTCGGAGAACAGCTGCCCCGGCGGACCGCTGACGAGGCCAAGCGGCGCGAATACGCCGACTGTCGTAACGGTGGACGACGTAATCGCCTTGCTGACCTGCCCGGTCGCGAGCAGCAGCACGGAATCATTGCGCTGCTGCGCCTTTTGCAGCTGGCTGTAAATATTCTCGATGACGACGATGCTGTCGTCGACAATGCGGCCGATGGCGATCACCATCCCGCCGAGCGAAAATATGTTGATCGTCAGCCCGATCAGCTTCATGAAAATCAGCGTAGCGAAGATGGACACCGGAATCGAGACGAGGGCGATCAGCGTCATCCGCGCATTTCGCAAAAACAGCAAAATCATCAGCGACGCGAGCGCCGCCCCGAACCCGCCTTCCCTCAGCATGCCGGAGATCGACTTTTTGATTTCCGCGGAGCCGTCGATGACGATGTCGAACTTGATGCTCGGGTAGTCGCGCTTCCACCGGTCCAGCAGCTCGTTCGCCTTCCCGATCAGCTCGATAATATTGGCGTCTTCGTTCTTGTACAGATGAATGGCGATGTTCGGTTCGCCGTTCAGCCGGCTGACGAAGGAGGCCTTATGCTCTGTGCGGATGGCTGCCAACTGCCCCAGCAGCACCACGTCGCCGCGCGAGGAAACGAGCTGCATGTTATGCAAATCGTAGATGGCGGCGAACTTCCCCTTCACGCGCAGCATTTGATCGTTTCCGCCGATATTGACAGTACCCGCCGCCGCATCAGCGAGCGAGCCGCGAACCCAGCCGGCTACCTGGGTCGGGGTGAGCCCAAATTGCTGAAGGGCGTTCGGGTCGAGCCGGATGTACAGCACGTCCTCGTCGTCGCCCACAGTCTCGATCCGCTCGATTCCCCGGATGCTGCGCAGTCCCGGGAGGAAACGGTCATTCAGGAGACGGCTCAGCTCGGATCGCGAGACCCCGTCCGCGGATGACAAGCCCAAGTAATAGACCGGCTGGGTGACCGGGCTGTCGACGGAAACGACCGGCCGCTTGGCGGCTTGCGGCAGCTCCACCCGGTTGATCAGGCTCTCGATGTCTTTTTTCGCCTTGTCGGTATCGACGCCGTCCTCCAGTTGAACAACGATCAGCGAGATGTTGTCGTCCGAGACGGAGGACAGATTTTTGAGCCCGTCCAGTCCTTGGATCTCCTCCTCGATCGGCTCGGTCACATATTTCATGACGTCCTCAGGCGGCGCCGGGTACGCAGTTCGAACGGTGACCGCCGGAAAATCGATATTCGGCACGCTTTCCACTTGGAGCTGGGTCGCCATATAAGAACCGCCCAGCGCCAGCATGACGATCAGAATGATCACCGCCGAGACGTTGTTCAATGAAAACCGGGTAAACAAAACGCTATCACTCCTCAGCAACAGGATCGAATCGATTGCGATTCGGCCTCGAGCATGGTACTGTGCCGGTGACGACCTGTTGATTAATGAACACATTGTTGATTATAATCGGATCAACGATCGTGGCAATGATCAGCTTAGCCGCATCTGTTCATTAATGAACACTTACGGTTCGCGCTGTTCATATTCCAATCAAAAATGATCATTCGTGGCGGGAGGTGTCGTGTAGATGGACAAAACGGACGGCAGGGTGATCCGAACCAAGCAAATGCTGTATGAGGCGTTTTTGAATTTAATCGAAACGAAGGGATTTGACGCAATAACGGTGCGCGATCTGACGACCCGCGCCGGCTTGAACAGGGGAACGTTTTATTTGCATTACGAGGACAAGTACGATCTGCTGCAAAAGATGAAGAACGAGATGCTGAGCGGGGTGGAAGCGCGATTAGTCAACTTCGATCTGCGCGTGCTGTTGAACCATCCGACCCTGGAGGAGCCGCCGCAGATGATTTTGGACATCATTCAATATTTTTACGACCATTCCCGATTTTTCCGCATTATGCTGGGGCCGAAGGGGGATCCTTCCTATCTTAACGAACTGAAAGCGCTGATGAGAAAGCATATGTTTAACAAAATGTCGAGCGTCCAGCCCAATGAGGAGCTCATGATGCTGCCGCGCGAATACCTTATCGCGTATCTGATCTCCGCCAATTTGGGCATGGTCCAGCACTGGCTCGATAGCGGATTGAAATATTCGCCTTATCACATGGCGCTGCTGCTGACCCGAGTCAGCAAGCTCGGCCCTCTCAACACAGTAGCGGCGAGCATCGCTGCGGAACAAGCATAGTCTGGCGAGAGCCGTGTATAAACCAAGGAGGGATTGTGCATGAATTACCGTTTTACAGAGGAGCTGCCGGATCTCGACGCATTATTCGCGCTATACGATGCGGTGAATTGGAACGAGTTTCTCGGCTTGTCCAAGGAACAAGTCTCTCAAGCGACCGCCCGGAGCTGGTACGCGCTTCATGTTTACGACGGGGAACGATTGATCGGTACCGGCCGCGTCATCTCCGACGGCGTCATCAACGGCTGCCTGTGCGGCATAGCCGTGCACCCGCATTATCAGAGGCAAGGGATCGGCAGCGAGCTCGTTCGCCGGCTCGTCGGGCAGTGCCGGCAGCACCGGCTTCATGTCCAGCTGTTCTGCACGGAGCAAACCGCCGCCTATTACCGCAAGCTGGGCTTTGAGCCGTTCGCCATCGGCATGAAGCATCAAGGCTAATGCTCGCCAAAAACGGCCTTCACCGCTATAAACGAAAACATGCGGAGCAAGGCCGTTGTCTCGGGCGGCACGAAGCAAGCGGGCAAGTTCACCGGCTCGTTTGCAGCACCTTCGTCAGGAAAGTGTTCATCAATACAGGCAAAGAAACCAAAATCGGAGGATCGTCCGGACGAGGCTCGTGAAGCATGACTTCCCGATAGTGGACGCTGGCGGCAGGACCGACGACAATCGGCTCCTTGGTCCGGGTGCGCAGCGTGGCTTGCGGAATTAAAATGTCCATCGCGTTCATTCCCCAGGAAAGCGTTGTCGCCATCAAGTAATAGGTGCCCGGCTTGACGCCGGTAAAGCAAAATTGGCCGACCGAAGAAAGCAGCGTTCCGTGGATGGGCAGCCCTTCGGGGATCGGTTTGGCAAACAAGCCGATCAGAATAATGCCTTGGAATGGCCTTACGGCATGAATCGTCCCTTCGACGGTAGAATAAGGACTCGTAATCAGCTGCGGCTCCTGCCAATCATTGATTTCCTGCAAGGAGCGCAGATGCTCGTCCGCTTGCTGGGCCTTGTTGCGAAAGTCGGACGGCGTTACGCCTACCCTTTCGGTAAAACGGGTCGTGAACGTCCCCAGGCTTTGCTGTCCGACCGTTAGCCCGATATCGCGTACGCTCAAGTTGGTGCGAAGCAGCAAGTCTTTGGCCTTCTGCAGACGGAGCGAAGAGACATAGTACAGCGGCGGAAGGCCGGTCTTTTCCTTAAATATGCGTGTAAAATGGTATGGGCTGTATGCTGCATAGGCAGCCAGTCGGGAAAGCGGAAGCGGGTCATATATGTTCTCATGAATAAACGCGATGACCTCGTCGATTTCCGAATACCGCTCATTCACAAATTCCACTCCTTCCAATATGAGGAACAAATGTTCTTATCGATCATATCATACTTTTTTATGGTATGGAACGACATATTTTACCATTTTATAATATTTTCATTTTTTGCGCATCCATCTGGAACGTCATTCTTCATAGCAATCACGGGACCGCACGTTTGGGTCATATTCCGAAGCAAAAGACGGCTTTGCCCGAGAATGCTGCATTCGCGAGCCAAGCCGTCTTTCTTTATTCAATATTGACAATTCCCCCAAAGACCGCCCCGATGATCCATTATCGAGAGTCCTTCTTCCATATTCTGATGCAAGCTGACGAGGTATGCCGAAACGAATCATCAACTTTGCACGATACATGCTGGTGGAGACAGCACGTCTGCCAAACGGAGAGGAGATCCCCGCTCGATCCGAATCACGCGTCAAACTGAATCCGGCATGGAACAAATCGTCACGTCGTACCCGTCCAAATCGCGCAGCGCGAATTCCCGGTGCCCCGCAAACGGATTGAGATGCGGCTCTTCATCGATTTGGTATCCAAGCGCCTGCGCTCTCTCCCATACTGCATCGAATGCTTCCACGCGAAAAAACAGCATCAGACCGTTGCCCGCCCGGCCTTCTTCCGCGCTCCGCAGCGTCGGATGTTCGTGGTCTCCCCAGCGATGAAGGCAGAGCAGAATCGTCCCGTCCGAATCGACGAGCTGGTCGAATACATCGCCATCCGGGTGCGTGTTGCTGCAGCCAAGCAGCGACATATACCAGTTCGCGCTTGCCTTGACATCGTTAACCGCAATAATCGTCTCTGTTCGTATCACTCCGCTTAACACCGCGCTTTCTCCAATATTGTGGTCCGCCGGGAAACGATTGTATCCGAGCCGTTCCCGAAGCGGTTGATTCTTGGTCTATTACTTGCCATAGTCGCGAAAGAGAGATCCGGCCGCATCGAAAAGTTCGCCAAAGTTCGAACGACCGCCGCGCAGTGTCGCAGCGCCTACTGAGCTTCGCGTGCTATTACATACATAGCCCAGCCCCGCTACGCCAGCTTCGCTTCGCTCCGGTTCGTGATCCTCCAGATCACGCCGTATTTATCTTCAATTTGCCCGAATAGTGCCCCCTTGGACGACCGTTTCAGCGGACTTTTCACGGAACCGCCTGCGGCCAGCTTGTCGAACGCTTCTTGAGCTTCGCTCTCGCCAGCGAACTCGAGCGATAACTCCATACCGCTCCCCCGGCTAATCGGCTCAAGCCATGTATCGGACATCAGGAAGTTCATACCGCCGGCCACCAGGCTCAAGTACAGCACCCGCTCCCTTGCAGGCTCCCCCGCAACCTCAGGCTGTTCCTGGTATGTCAGCACAGATACAATTTCTCCTCCGAACGCGCGTAAGTAAAAATCCGCTTGGGTCCTTGCATCCATCGAAAAAATATAAGGCGTCAGCACTGCCATCCTTCAACATCCTTTCCGTCTAGTCGCTATCTTTCACCTCATTATAGCTCGGGCGACAGGAAAGCGTTTCTTACGAATTGCGATGTTGACGAACCGGCCGTCATTCCGCGATAAACAATTCGCGATGCCCCTGCACGTAGGCATTCGCATTCATCGCTTGATTAACCCGGCGGATTGTTCCCTCGGTTTTGGGGATGTCGGCAATCCGGTTTAGCAGCACCCAGCGCAAACAAGCCATCGCCTCGAACGGTTCCAGCTCCGCTCTCGAATAACCGCTTGCCGCGGCGTAAGCATCAAGGAAAGCTTGATACCCCTCTTCCCCATCATAAATGGCAGCCAGGAACGCCGCCCATGCCGCGTCATACCTCGGGTCGCCCAACTGAGCGTTCGTCCAGTCAATGATCGTATACCGCCCCTGCTGCTCCACCATATTGCCCAAGTGAACGTCGCCGTGAATCATGCAGGTTTGCAGCATCTCTGCGTTCCCCACCAGCCCCGTTAGGACGGATTCGATGTCGGGATGTTCGCGCAGCCGCGGGTAATAATACGCGATAAAGTCACACCTTCGATGCAGCGCCGGGGCAAAATCGTCCAAGGGCCGCTTGTGCAAAGCCAGCATCAGAGCGGCCAGATCGACGAAAGTTCGTACTCCCGGCGATTGGACAGGGCTCCCGTCAAAGCTGGTGACGAGCACCTTATGGTTCGCCGCGTCTAAGCCCCAACCCAGCGGAACGGAAACGGCGACGCCTTGCCGGTGCAGCGTGTCAAGCAAAGTGTACTGGAACCCGACGTCGGGATCGGACTCCTTGTTCCAGATTTTAAGAACGAACCGGTCGTCATCCAGGCGCAGCTCCCATGTTTCCGCCTCGAGTCCCGCAGGCAGCCGGACTGCCTCCACCTCCTTAACGCGGTTCAGCAAATGATCGATCACGCTTGATTTTGCAGTCCATCGGATCGATGCAATCCAATCGTACAATAGCATGGCCCCTTTCCGTTTATAATGGACACATCGCGCGGAACCGGATCTTCCCTTCCATAATGTCCGGATCCTATTACTATTTTCAAGAAACTGGATGGATTTCCCTCTTTTTTATACAAAAAGGCCCCCATCCTCCCGGTCGGTTTGACACGGGAAGACAGAAGCCTCCTTCCATTCATTGCATGCGGTCCATTAACCTGGGAACGATTGGATGACTTTATCCAATATTCCGTATGCTTTCGCTTCATCTGCGGACATAAAGTAATCGCGATCCATATCTCTGTCAATCTTCTCGATCGGCTGCCCGGTCCGCTCCGAGGCGATCTGGTTGAGACGTTCGCGGGTGCGGATGATCCGCTTGGCGCTAATCTCGATATCGCTCGCCTGCCCCTGCGCGCCGCCATGCGGCTGGTGGATCATAATTTCGCTGTTCGGCAGCGCAATGCGCTTGCCCTTGGCTCCCGACATCAGCAGGATCGCCGCGAACGAAGCGGCGAATCCGGTGCAAATGGTGGATACGTCGGGCTTGATGAATTGCATCGTATCATAGATCGCGAAGCCGGCCGTCGTCGACCCGCCCGGACTGTTAATGTATAGATGGATATCTTTTTCCGGATCTTCGGCCGTCAGGAACAGCATTTGCGCAATGATACTATTGGCTACATGATCGTCAATCGCCGATCCCAGAAAGATGATCCGGTCTTTGAGCAGCCGGGAATATATATCATAAGACCGTTCTCCCCGGCCTGACTGTTCTACGACGTATGGAATAAATGTGCTCATCGCGAAAATCCTCCTTTTCATCCTTTACTTTTAAGCAACCAACAGCGGGCTGGAATAGCCCGGACTGAACCCCCTGCTGAGCGCCGCTTGCGGGTGCATCGGCATGCCGCTGCTAAGCGTGCCAGTGTGAAACGAACCGACAACAGCGGGTACGCAATCGGTCTGGACCTCCTCGTTAAGCAGCCTTACCAGCGCTTGCGGGTTATGCTGCCGGAACGCCTGCAAATAAGCGTACACGATGTGCTCATTCACGACGCGCCCGTCTGTCGGGGCAGCCGCTTCCGTCGGTTCGCCGGACACGCCCACCAGCGACTTCAGCTTGGCGCGTGCCCGATGCAGCACCGCCTTGACCGCGCCTTCGGTCGAGCGGATCAGCTGCGCCGCTTCCGCGGCGGTATAACCGAACGCATCGACCAGCAGCAGGAGTACCCGCTGACGTGCCGGCAGATGCGCGACCAGCGTCTCCATCGCGCTGCGCAGCTCGATCGGATCCACCTCTTCCTGCGGCAGACGAAATGTCTCGCCCTCCAGGGCTCCGGCGGCATGCCGCTTTTTCCGGCAGCGGTCAATCCATGTATTATGCGCGATACGGAACAAATACGTCTTGGACATATCGCCGCGTGCAGGCTGACGCAAAAACATCTGGTATGCCTTCAGCCACGTATCCTGCACCAGATCGTCCGCTTCCCAGGAGGAGCGGGCGATGGACCGGCAGTACGCCTGCAGGGCTGAGCGATACGGTTCAATGAGCGCTGCAAAGCGGCTCCGCTCTTCCGTAAACGACGCGCTTCCGAATTCGTGAATCGTCAATGTAGGCTCCCTCCTGTCGTTCTTAACGAAATACACTATATATACGATTGGCTTCCTTCGAAAGATACGGTGGTGTTTTAAATTTGTGCCAGGAAACGATTTCAATGGCATCATTTGGGGCTAGTGCTTACACAAGTATTATACCAGGATACGCCGGAACATCCGCCAAAACCGGAGCAAATGCGATTCACAATATAGCCCTCGCAGGCGGCTCATCGATAATGCCAGTTCCGATTCATACGGCAAACCTTTACATTCGGCTGCCTTCTTCATTGTTCGGCTAACCTCGTTACTAGCAGGGCAAATCGCAGTATATCCTAGCAAAATGCGGTCCGATCCGAACATAACAAGTAAAACCGAATTATTCAGAGACCTTTCCCTCTGAATAATTCGGTTATACGAATTACAGCGGACGTTTCGAGATTTACGAGCGGAAATCGTAAGATTTCCCCTACTCGGAATAGGCTTCTCTGTAATAAATGACAACTAGGGCTGTTATTCCGCAGCTAGAATTCCTTCGGCGAATGGAAAGAATCGCTCCTGCTTACTCCATACGATACCATACCGGATACGCCGATCCCCCGGCCAAGACCGAATAAACGCGATTCACAGCACGAACCTCGCAAATGGCCTCGTGGACAAAGCAAACGGCGATTGATGCGGTCGTTTTCACTTGGAAACCAGCAGTACGGCTACAGGTCGGGAAAATGAACCGTCTTGATCTGCCGAACGTTCGTATGGAGCTTTCTGCCGTGTGCGGTAACGAGCTCGGCAATTTGGTCCTCACTGTTAAGCAAAAGACCGGTATAATCCGCTTGCAGCCCCGCGTCGAACACAACGATTTTACCCGCCAGCTTCTTCAGTTGCTCCTCGAATGTACGTGCGAGCGTTAATCCGGAGGGGGCGACCGGCAGCTTGTTTCGCTCAAGCGTGTACGGCGTTCGGTCCGGTGGATACGGGATAAGCCACTTCAAATGAAGCAGCGGAATATACATCGTCTTGTAGACGGGTGAGTAAAACACAAAATAATTCGTCAAAATCGTCGTGACGTAGCCGTGCAACGACTGATTGCCGGTAACGAATATTTCAACGAACATTCCTTTGGAATGAAGCAGTACTTTACGATACGAGAGCTCTTTCTCGTTCCAGATCGGATTATCGTCCGAAGGCGGTTTGGGAGAATTGGAGATTGAAGAGGAACCGGGCGGCAGAGGCTCGATATGCCGCGCATGCGTTAGCGGAATGTACATGTAGCTGTCCCTGGAATACATCACCACAATATCCGGTCCGGCGTCTACCAGCATACCGGTATGCTTCACCCCTCCATCCAGCTCCAAGTCAATCAATCTGCCGATGTATCGGCCGAAGTAACTCATTGCCATGTTCCCCCCTTCTATGATTTACGCAGGCCATATGGCAAAAGCATTACATAGCAGGCCTCGCGGCCTTCGTATGGTATTGGACACTGATCCCCTGTCAAGTATATGCGGTGACCGGTTGTACTGCATATATATGTCCGGCAGAGCTTGCCCGAACTCATTGATCGCCCTTTTATATGATGATCCACTCTTAACTATAAAGCCTCGTTACTATAAAAGAAGGCTCCGGTCCCGAGACCGAGGGGAACTGATCTGCAGCAAGCTGTGGAGGAGGCGACGAGACTGCGCTTGCCGGTCGTTGTTCAAGCAAAAAAAGACACCTGCATATAACAGGTGTCGGTTGGAGGATCGGTATGCTGCGTCGTCCGGTGTGCAGCCATTCGGCCTGGCGAGGGACGTTCGGCTGACTGCTCCTCAAATGTGCAACCATTCGGCTAATCGGCCCGGCGAGAAATACCATCAGCTTGCTGCCCCCGTCGGCATGCAGCCTTTCCGCTCGATCGGTCCGGCGTGTGTCATCAGTTGACTGCACCGTTGCGTATAAAACACATTAAACACAGCCGCCTCACCGGGCTGCGCAAGCAGATCACACGCGATAGCGTCACTCCGTGCCGTGTGCGGAAATCGCATCCGGCCGCTCTTCGAAGACGACGGCGACGCCCAATTCGCGCAGCCGGTCGAAGTAGTCCGGGCACGTCTTCGATACGCAGCCGGGGTCGGCTATGCGGACGCCCGCGACCTTGGCGCCGATGAGCGACAACGCCATCGCCATCCGGTGGTCGTCATGCGGATCGAGCAGCGCGGGCTGCGGCACTCCCGGATGAACCGTCAAGCCATCCGGATGCTCTTCCACGCGGATGCCGAGCTTCCGCAGCTCTTGGCAGATGGCGGCAAGGCGGTCGCATTCATGATGCCGGATATGGGCCGCATCGGTCAGCGTAACCGGACCGTCGGCGAACGGTGCCAACGCGGCGATCGTCAGCGTCTGATCAGACCAGGTCTTCATGCTGATCGTACATCCGCCCCGCAGCCGTTCCGTGCCGATCACTTCGATGGCATCGCCGCTCTTCGTGACGGTGCAGCCCATCCGTTCGAGAACGTTCAATATTTCAATATCCGGCTGGCGCGTATTGGAGTGAATGCCGTGAATGCGTACCCGGCCGTTCGTCAGCGCGGCCAGCGCCCAAAAATAACTGCAGGTCGACACGTCCGGCTCGAGCGCAAGCGAACGCCCGCTGTAAATACCGGGTTCGACAACGATCGTTCGACCTTCGTCCGCCACGATCGGTTCGACGCCGAACGACTTCATCATGTCGATCGTCATTTCCACATAATCCCGCTGGACGACCGGTCCGTCGATCCGGATCGTCAATGGCTTCCTGGCGTACGGCGCCGCCAGCAGCAGCCCGCTGATAAACTGGCTCGATACGGCTCCTGGCAGCACCGCCTCTCCGCCGGACAGCCCGCTGCTGCGAAGCGTGAACGGCAAGCAGCCGCGCGTTCCATCGTACGCGATCTCCGCGCCCTGCCCGGCAAGCGCATCCAGCAGCGGTGCGAGCGGCCGCTCGCTCATGCGGCTGCTTCCGCGCAACCGCCAGGTGCCGCTCGCGGCAGCCATAAGCGCCGCCGGCAAAAAGCGGGCCACTGTCCCGGCCGATCCGACGTACAGCGAACCGCTGCGGTTCGGCCAGCTCCCCACTGCCCCATGAACGACCGCCGTATCGCCTTCCAGCTCAACGGCAACGCCCAGCTCACGCAAAGCCGACATGCACCAGTGCGAATCGTCGCTTTGCAATATGCCGGCGAGCCGGGAAGTGCCCTTCGCGAGTGCGGCCATGAGGAGCGCACGATTGGTCATGCTTTTGCTGCCAGGCACGGTGATGTCGGCGTTCATCGGAAGCGATGGCGGGGAGATCTCCACCGACTCGCTGTCGTTATAGCGCGACCAGGGAGACCTGGCCTCCCGGTCCGGTTCGTGAATGTTGCTATGATCCATTCCTCTCACCCTCTCCAAAGCATCTTTAAGTTTCATTATATGGAGTCATAAGAAATAGATAAAATAGCGTTTTTCACTATCTTCCATAGATATTATCTATACCAAAAAACAGAGCACTACAACAGCACAGTGATACAGCCTATTGACATGTATCATCTGCAGTCTTATATTTTAGTTAGAAATCTAACTATTATACGGAGGCGAAGCATGAACGACAAAGCCGCTTCATCATGGGAATGGAACAACGGACCGGTCGGCCGATTGATCAAGACGACCTATATTACCCTTCGGCGGGAAATCGAAAAGCAGCTGAAGCCGATCGGACTGAGCCACACACAGTGGAGCGCGCTCGGCATCATCAACCACTTCCCCGGCGTGACATCTTCCGAGCTGGAGCTCATTCTTATGATCGAACGCCCCAGCGTAACGAGCCTGATCAACGTCTTGGCGAACAAAAATCTCGTTGTACGCCGGGATCATCCCGACGACGCCCGCTCGAAACAAATTTTTTTAACCGCATCGGGCAAGCAGTTGGCCGAACAAACCGCGCATTTTGCGCAAAACGTTGAAGACCGGATGAAGGAAGGCATGACGCCGGAACAATTCGAAACGCTCAAAGCGCTTCTCGTCCAAACCGTGGGCATATTCGAAACAAAGTAGGAACGCCTGACGGAGCCATCTAATCAATGAAGGAGCTGATGATGAATGCAGGAGAACTTCAACAACCAAACAGCGGCATTTCCACAATGGGCAGGGTTTCATCATATTGCGCTCGTCACACCAGATCTGGACGAGACGATCCGCTTCTATGAGCAGGTGCTGGGAATGCAGGCCGGGCCTGTGTTCGCGGCGGCCGGACGGAGGGGACGGCACTGCTTTATCCGGCCGGGCAATGTAGAGACGTGGGGCATTCATTTTTTCGAAACGGCGGATGCGCGCATATTCCAAAGCATCGACGAGCTGAAGCGTCTGGCGGAACAACCGTCTTCCGATGCGATCTACGGATTCTTGCCGGGAGCGCTTCAGCACATCGCCTTCTCTCTGCCGTCCGAAGCGGACGGACTCGCACTGAGGTCGAAGCTGGAGCAGCTCGGAGTTGTGACCACCGCTATTTACGACCAGGGGCGAATCCGCAACTTTATATTTACGGACAATAACGGCATTCAGCTGGAAGCCGCCTGGCCGAAACCCGGCCACGGCCCGCAACAACGTAGCTGAGCAATAGGGCCCCGTCCTCGAAGCGCTTGCCTGACGCGTAGCATAGGACATTGGACATCTTATCCTACACAGAACAGAAGGACCTCACATTCCATTATAAAATGGAGGTCGAGGTCCTTTTTCAAAAAAATTCAGCCCAAAGCGAAACTCAAAACATCATAATAGACATTCAGGACAGTCCCGCGATCCGCGTCGCCGCCGTTATAGATGCGTACCGCCGCTCGCATCGATGAACTGGCCGGTGACCCAGCGGCTGTCCGGAGAGGCAAGGAAAGCGGCAATGTCCGCGACATCCCCCGGCTGCCCCACTCGTCCAAACACGGACAACGCTGCGGCAAAGCTCCGGCCTTCATCGCTCTGCAGCATCGCGGCATTCATATCGGTGTCGATGATCCCGGGCCGAACGGCATTAACCGTAATGTTCCGCCCCCCGAGCTGCTTGGCCAGCATTAACGTCAACGTCTCGATCGCGCTTTTGGCCATGCTGTAACCGATCAGGTTCGGGAAAGCGATCCGCGTAACCGCCGACGAGAGGTTAATAATGCGCCCTTCATCTCTCAGCCGAGGCAGCGCTTGCTGAATGAGGAACAGCGGCGCTTTGACATTCACGGACATGACCTCGTCGAAAGCTTGCTCCGTCATCTCTTCGATGGATAGCATCTGAGCGATACCGGCATTGTTCACGAGAATATCGAAGGAAGCCGCACCGGTGCGCTCCCGCAGCTGGGCATCGAGCTTTTCCCAAAAAGCGCTGACGCCCTCAAACGTACTGAAATCAGCCCCTACGGCAAATGCCGATCCTCCGCCATCCTGAATGTGCCGCACCGTAGCTTCCGCCGCACTTTGATTGTGAACGTAGTGAACGGCGACAAGCGCGCCTTCGGCCGCCAGCCTCCGCGCTATGGCCTGTCCGATCCCCCGGCTTGCTCCGGTCACTACAGCAACTTTTCCATTCAACCGATCCATCCTGTGATCTCCTCCTGAATACGTAGTCGGCGGGATTCCCGCTTCCCCTTCGTTATACCATGAGGAGACTTTTGTCATGTTGCTGTTCCATTCCGCCCGAAGCCAAGTGCACGCACGCTAATGCACGATACACTTCACGATAAAGGAATGTCGATCGAAAATTCGGTGATGCCGTCATCGCTTTTCATGCGAATGATGCCCTTATACCGGACGACCAGCTGCGTGACGATATGCAGCCCGAGACCGGAATTCGTGCCTGTGTCCTTGGAGGAATAGCCGCGTTCGAATATTTTATGCTGCAGCTCGGACGGTATGGCCGGCCCGGTATTCGAGACGCGGAATTGCAGGTGGCGGCCCGTTATATTCCCGCTCACGCGGACGCTGCGCGCTTCCGGCGCAAGCTCGCCGGTCGCATCGAAGGCGTTGTCGATCAAATTGCATAACATTTTCACCACATCTGTCGCTTTGATCGGGCTCAGCTTGAGCTGCTCCATCTGCTTGAAATCATGCTCAAGCTGAACGTGCAGCGAATCGGCTTGCGAAATTTTGGCGTGCATCAAAGCAATCAGCGCCGGATCCTTGATGTTGACGAGCTCGCCGACGACGCGAATTTCCCCGACAAGCGATTGGGTGTACTGATGCAAGTCATCATACCGCTTCATCGACAAAAAGGCGTGGATCGTTTGAATATGATTGATGAAATCATGCCGCTGCTCCCGGATCGACTGAAACAGCGTTTCGATGTTGCCGACATATACGTCCTGCGCGTCCTGCAGCGCGCTTTCCTTATTTTTGCGGAGTAGTCCTAGCACGACTGCCAGAATCACGACCACGAATGCCGAGCATGCCGCCATAAACAGCATGGACCGCCACAGCGAAGGCTGAATCAGATGCTCCATCTCGCCGTAATCCGCAGCGATTTCAATTAACAGCGGTGAATCCTGCCCTTTGTATTTCATCGAATCCATGACAAGCGGCGAGAAGCTTTTCAATACGTGCTTGCCTTCTGATTCCGCTCTGTACATGACCGTCCTGCTCTCATATAACGCCATTTCGGCGTAATACTGCTCCTGTGCATCCCGGTAACGATACTGGCCGAATAGCGTGTCCCGCTCCGAGTACCAGTGGCTCGGCGTCGGATGCGTTTCATTCCGATTTCGTCCGAGCAGCTTGTCGGAACGCAGCACCGACACCTCCAGCACCACATGCGGGTGATCCTGGGTTACGCGCCGGATCGCATCCGTCATGCCGGTCGACGTTTGAAAATGCTGAAAGCTCGTGGCGTGAACATATGGATTGATGATGTAATTGGTCGTTCCGTCGTAATAATAACCCCACTTGTTCACATCTGCGGGATTGGAGGACGCGGTGTCGATCGGGCCGCTCCAGAAATTCGGCAGCGATTGGCCCATTCCGACCTGCACCGGCTCAAGGCGAAGCATCTGCTGAAATGCGATAAATATCGTGTCCCAGCCTTTGGAGCTAATATTCAAGTCTTTCGGATCCGACGATCGGACGCCGACAATATCGTCTCCCTTGGGCACGAACAGCGTAATTTCGTCGACACCGGCCCACTGCTTCAGCTCCGCCAATTGTTCGTTCGTCACGTTCGCAATATCCGGGTCCAGTCTCGTCTTGACGGCCATCGCCGCGGTGCGGAGCTTCTCTCCGATCAACCGTTCGACATAGGCTTCCCCTGCCGCCGCCTTCTCGACGTTCGCAATGATGCTGTTCAAGAGCAGCATCGTCTTTTCCTTCTCGTTATTCATCAAGATCTGTTTGGCATGATAATAGTACAGTCCGTTCATCAGCAAAAGAATGACGATGAAAACAAGAGAGGCCTTCCACGGGATATGCTTCCATACACTCATGCTTCCATCGCCTCCTGCGCCAAGTTCCTTATCATTATAACAGCTTTCCCGAGTTATGTCTGATTTTGTCGAATAAAGAGGAATAACAGGCTCGCCCGGCCGCCTCCGACTATTGTCTCAGCCCCCTCTAAACGATTATGCCGCCCAGCACCATCCAGATGTTAATGGACATATGCCATACAATCGCAGGAACGATGCTTTTCGATTGAACCGTCATTGCGCCGAAATAAAAGCCGCCGCCGGCAAGGGCGACGCACAGATCCCACGAAAATCCAAGTGAATAATGCTGCAGCCCGAACCCAAGGCTCGTCAGCACAACCGCCCATCGATCGCCGAACTGCTCAGCAAACCGGCTGAGCAGCACGCCTCTCCAAATGAACTCCTCCAGCAACGCATTGGTCATCGCGAACAGGACGGCGAATCCTATTGATTCCTGAATAGAAGTCCATCCGCTGCGCAGCATCAACGGCAGGAAGGCCAAACCGCTAACCGTCATCGCGATTCCTAAAAATACGGAGACGTTCGTCCGCGCCACCCCGGCCCAAATCCAAGGAACGCCCACCGGCTCGTTCCATTGCGGCCTGCCCCCGTACCTTGTGAACGGCAGCTTCCGCGCCAGCGTCAGCAGGACAAGCGGCAGGATCACAAGCAGCAGCGACCCCCGGCTGGCCAGAATGCGCAGCTGCTCCGGCTGCAGCTCGGCAATCCAACGCGAATTCACGTGCAAATAAACAAAAAAACCGGCGCCGAAGCACGTCGCCGTCAGTACAAACCACCGCATTGGCTTATATAAGGCAAGCAGTCCGGCGCATAGGCCCCAGCAGCCGATCAGCGCAGCGGGACCCGTCTGAAGCACAGTTACCAGCGACCCGAACAAGAGCAAGGACGCCGTGCGGCGGAGAAATGCGTGTGTCATCGTCTATCCTCCAGGATCTCTCGGTATCGGTTACGTGCTTATGAACCTTATCGACGCTTCTTGCGTTTTTTGGCCGATTGCAGGTCCAGCTCCTTCTTGATCAAGCGCACGGCGGATTGAATCATGCGATCGATCGGTAATTGTTCTACGACGGAAGTGAGCGTTGGTTCCGGTCCCGATGCGGCCGCATTCAATGTCGCCTCCTGGTCATCCTTCCGGCGCCGCCACTTTTCCGCTTCGCTGCGAATGAACTGTCTCCATTCGCCGTCAGCTTCCGTTGCAGCCTGCGGCAGCTCGGCTTGCGCCGCATCCTCCGCGCGTTCCGCCGGCTCGTCATTTTCCACAGGAGCCATATCGTCGTTACTCATGTCCATCGTTCCTCCCTTGGGGCTGTCCTCCTAACGGCAGACCCGATCCATTCCGTTAGCAGCCTCATCATCGCCTAGCTTCTGTCCGCTGCTTTCTCCATATGCTTATGTGCCGCTTCCCGCCGGAGGAATGGACGAGAGCGGAATTCCGCCGAACAATATGCACGTACCCATGAAATCGGGGACACCCGTACATATACTGAAACTGAACTACGGCAAGAGGCACCGATCTCACGGACAAAGGAAGTGAAACGACGTGGACCTGAAGAAATTGGGACTCGCGGACAAAATGATTTTCATTCTCGGAATTATTATGGGCAGCTTTATTATGACGATTCTCGTGCTTGGCATCATCGTCGCCGTATTGAAAATGTATGCGGACGGTAAAAGGCAGTCCGTGCAAATTCGTTCCGTTCCTGCGCCTGACCAGCCGAAGGAGATGCTGGCAGCGGAGACGTCCGGGCAAGTGCCCCCGGGAGCCGGAAATCGGCAGCACGCGCCTGCAGTTAGTGAAACGGAGTCAGAGCGTTCCATTGAAGCGAATATTATGCTGCTGGAAGCGGATTTGCGCAAGCCAGGCGAGCTCGGTACCGATGCCCGCTTCGAAGCGATCGGCAAGCTGGCGCATGCGTACCGCCAAGCCGGCCGCCATCAGGAGGCGGATTACTGCCTGAGAAGACTGGATAGGGATAAAACAGCAGACGAGGCTTAGACTCGCAGGACGGGAAAGAAACTTAATGGAGGAGGAGAGCCTCATGTCATCGAACCCGCAAGATATCTCGAATTTGATCAGCGGCCTGAAGAAAGATCTTCTGCAATTTACCGAAAGCTATGCCAAGGCGGTAAAGAGCGGAGCCGATATGGCAGGACAGCAAATCATTGAAGCCGCCGAACAATTGGATCAGCCGACCGATATTCCGGCCAGTAAGCTGATCGCCGCCCTGAGGAACGGTGCGCGACATGCCGGCCAGCAATTGATTCATTCGGGAATCGACTTCTTCGGTCAAATGGACAACACGGCAAGCGGTCAAAAAAAGAAAAAGAAGAAGTGAAGCGTCCGCTCTACCCTCGGAACGAAGCGACGACGGCCCGCTGCATGACCATCATCCTTGCGGCCGCAGCGGGCTTCCCTCTGGAGCGTATGTAATCGATATGTTGCTGCTGACCGGAGGAGGGCCGCCTCTTCAAACCTGAACCGACCGCCCCTCCGAATGGAGGGAAGCGGCCGGACAGAATTCTCCGAAGCGGCCGGTATTCCCGGTGCACGCTTTATTCCCGATCATGTTTCGGCGCCGCAAGCGGCGGCCGGACCTCGATCGTCTAGCGATCAAGCCGCCTGATTCAGTCTTCTTGCGGCTGATTTTGCTTCTTTTCTTCCTGTTGTTTTTCTTTTTTGGCTTTGTGCTCTTCTTTCCGCGCTTGCTTTTCTTCCTGCTTCATCGCTTTCTCTTTTTCCTTTTGCTCTTTTTTCTGCTGTTTTTTGGCTTCCATTTGCTCTTTGTGCTTTTGCTGTTCTTCTTTTTTCATTTGCTTTTTTTCCTCCATTTGCGCTTTCTTCGTTTCGTTACTCATGGTTTATCCCTCCGTTGTACGATTCAACACTTGGTTCAGCCGGTGGCGGATGACATCCGGGTTAAAGTACTCCAGCATCTCGATACCCGGCGCATGCTCGAAATAGATCACGTATTTCTTGTAAGGCACTGGGGAGCGCAGCTCGGGGAATCGGAGGCTGATAGGCTGGCCGAGCAAGTCGACTGCTTCATCCCCGTTCCTGCGCCCGGTCTCTTCCACCTTTCTGAACGATTGCAGCCCCATTGAGCTGATTGCCTTTCCAATTCCTTCCCGGCGGCGTGCAATCTTCTCAAACAATGCGGGCGGCACATGCCTCGAGTGGACAAGCGCGATATTGTGAGACACGATAAAGCCGCTCTTCTCGCCCGAAAGAAGCGATTCCCTTACATAATAGGCGGCTCCGGGAGCGTCCTCCGGATGTCCGGACGCCTCCCCGCCAGCCTGCTCCTGCCGTAGAACGGTCACGAGCGTCTTCTCGTTCAGCATCGTCTCCAGCAAATCCGTCGTCCGCCCGTCCGTCGCCAGCAAAATATCGAATATCAACTCTTGCATCAAATGAAGCGCCTTGCCCGCATCCTGCGGGTCTCTGCCCGTCGAATCATGATTTGTCATATACTCTCCTCCATCGACTGTCTGTTCGTGAGCTCGTTTGGAAGCAAGAGCATGGTCGGTCGGGTACGTGTCAACGATACAAGCCCGAATCGCGGAGCCCTTTCCAGAAGGCGTTGAATTCTTCAATATTGATTTGCTGCTTCGCGTCGGAGAGCGCCGCCTCCGGATTCGGATGCACCTCGACCATAATTCCGTCGGCTCCGGCAGCAAGCGCCGCTTTCGCGCAGGAGAGCAGTATATCTTTGCGGCCGGTGGAATGACTGACATCCACGAGCACCGGAAGATGCGTCTCCTGCTTCAATAACGGCACTGCGGAAATGTCGAGCGTGTTCCGGGTCCATTTCTCAAAGGTGCGGATTCCCCGTTCGATCAGCATGACCTGGTCGTTACCGCCATACATGATATATTCCGCCGCCAGGATAAACTCCTCGAGCGTAGCCGATAATCCCCGCTTGAGCAGCACGGGCTTCCCGCTGCGGCCGGCCGCCTTCAGCAGTTCGAAGTTCTGCATGTTGCGGGCGCCGATCTGAAGGATGTCGATATACGGAGCGGCGATATCGATTTGTTCCGCACTCATGACCTCGCTGATCGTGATCAGTCCGATTTCGTCGGCCGCTTGCTTCATGATTTTCAACCCGTCCACGCCGAGACCTTGAAAGTCGTACGGCGAAGTTCTCGGCTTGAACGCCCCGCCACGCAGAACCGTAACGCCGGCCTTCTTCATGGCGGTCGCTACGGCATACAGCTGCTCTACCGACTCGATGGAGCAAGGACCCGCCACCGTGACATGTGAGGCGCCGCCGATCTCCGCGTGCTTGACCCGAATGACCGTATCCTCGCTTTGATGCTGCCGGCTTACCAGCAGCGGGCTGCTCGGCTTCGTTTCCTTCCGCTCTTTTGGAATGTCCGGGAGCAGGCGGGCCATTTCATTCATCAGCTTCGGGTCCTCCATCGGTCCGGCATCCGGCAAACCGAGCTGCTGCTGTTCCTGAACGAATTCACCCGCCATGCGCGCCCGTTCACTCAGCAGATGGAGCAGCTGTCGGTTGATTCCGTCCAATTGAGCTCTCAGTTGTTGCAATTTATCGCTCATCACGAGCACTCCCTTCTCTTCCTCCAATGTCAATAACCGTTCCCGGCAGCCTTACGCTTCCATTTCACCGTTTCCTTCCGAGGCTTCGGCCAGCAGCTCCCTAGCCCTCCCGTTCCCCGGTTCACGGGACAACGCTTCCTTCCATGCGTCCAGCGCCCGCTCCGGCTTGCCCAGCTTCATATAGCATTCGCCGAGCGACACCCATACGTCCGCATCGTCCACGTTGCGATCGATACAGTACCGGAACTCCGCCGCAGCCGCAGCCGGATCGCCGCCGAGCGATTCCGGGGTATACAGCAGCCGGGAGCCATTGACTCGTCGCGCCATAGCCTGTGACGGGTCCAGCTCCAGCGCGAGTGAAACGTGCTGCTCCAGCAGCGGAAGCAGCCTCAGCTTCACCGGCATGCTGCCCGCTTCGATGAGCCGCCCGTAGGCAGCCGCCAGCCAGGCATGCGCTTCCGCGCTCCGGGCATCCGCGGTCACCGCCTGCTGAAACAGGTCTCGCGCCAGAGCGAACTCGCCGTCCGCCAGCTTGCGTTGTCCAAGGCGCAGCAGGTACTGCAAGCTGGCGGACGCATCCGGCCTCGATACGCTCCCTGGCTGCCGCTCAATGTACACCGGCTTGGTGGACGGCGCATTATTGGCGAGAACGGCCCGGTCGAGCAGCGATGCGTCCGTGACGATCTGCACGGTGACTGGCACATGCAGCCTGGAGGATAATACGCCGGCAAGCTCATCCGCTAGCCAGCTGCCGGCATCATGGGAATCGAGAAGCGCATGCAGCCCGTTCTCCTGCTCGATCACCTTCCACGCATCGGGCACGGGGGAGAGCGAGTATACCGCTTCTTGAATATCCCAAGCATCCAGAACGGTCCTGCCGAATCGGATCCGGTCCTTGCTTCTGCCGTAATGCGTCATTTTGCCGCCCGTACGGCCGCAGGCGCACGGAGAATGCTCGACCGAGATCATATCTTCGTTAAAATACCGCAGCAGCGGAGAGCCTTGATGGGATAACGTCGTGATCGCCGCAAACCCTTTTTCCCCGCTGGCTGCAGGGCCCGAACCGTCTTCGCGCAGCACCTCCACGAAGAAATCATCCTCTACGATATGCATCGCGCCGTATTCGCACATCGTGGCGATGTTGGCCGTTTCCGTCGAGCCGTACATATTGAACACAGGGACGCCCCACAGCCTTTGGATATGCTCCCTTCGCTTCTCGCCCAACAATTCTCCGGCGACGCATATGGCCCGCAGCGAAGGAAAATCCTGATGCGCCGCCATCCCCCGAAGACGCGCCGTTTCCGCCAGCAGCTCCATCTCGCGCGGAAGCCCCGCCAGCACGGTGACGCGCAGCCGTTTCATCAGATCGAGCACTTTGGGGTACGGCGTGACGGTGGTGCGGCTGCTGGCCGGGACGATCCCGGCTCCCGTCTGCCAAGCCGCCTGCTCCATTAAGAAGGCGGGCAGCGCCAGCGCGTAAGGAAACCGGACCAGCACGAGATCGTCCGCCGTCAGCCGAGCGCCGCAATCCTTCAGCTGTCTCCCGCCGGCAGCCAAATCTTCGCGGGTAAACCACGAAGCAGAGGGCTCGCCGGTCGTCCCGGTCGACTCGTGGTAGTGCGCGATGTCTTTCATCTCAACAGCCAGATGACCGAACGTTCCGGCCTTCCGAAGATCTTCTTTCGTTGTGAACGGCAGCGCCGGAATGTGATCCAATCCCGCGCCGGCGAGCTCATAGCCGGACAGTTTTTGCCGATACAGAGGGGAGCCTGCCAGGCGCGCCAACAAATTCTTGAACTTGGCCTCCCTCCCCTTGCCGTTGTCGACCATAAGGACACCTCCTTTCGAAAACATGCGCTCCAGCACACATGACGCAGCGAATTTCCATCGCAGACGACAGAGGTTGTCTCCGCCCGTTTACTGGAATATCCGGGTCGCCTTGCCGAAGGTGCGAGGAATATCGTGCCTGATTTCCACTTCGCACTCCACGCCGATCCGCTCGAACATATGCTTTTTGATTTTGGACGCCAGCTGCTTGTCGCTCAGCTTCGTCCGGAACGGCTCGGCTTCGATCTTGAACTTCCCTTTGTTCAGCTTGAAGTGGTACCACATGCCGACATCGGGAATTTCCATCAGGAAATGCTCAATCAGGAACGGAGAATAATCTTCGCCGCCCAAGCGCAGCATGCTCTCCATCCGGCCTCGCAGATGCAGGACGTCCATCGTGATGCCGCAAGCGCACTGGGACGGCTGCAAATAGCCGATATCCCCGGAGCGGTACCGCACCATCGGCATGCCCTCGCGCAGCAGCGTCGTGACGATAATTTCTCCGGTTTGTCCGTAAGGCAGCGGCTTTTCCGTAACCGGATCGATTATCTCCACTTTCACATGCCCTTCCATGAGGTGATAACCTTTGTGATGGCTGCACTCCACCGCGACGCCGCCGCATTCGGTCGAGCCGTAGAAGAAGGACACCTCGCAGCCCCACCATGCTTCAAGCCGCGTGCGGAAGGTGTGGGAGCAGCCTTCGCCGGTGAGTATGATTCGTTTCAGCTTAATATCCTCGCCGATTTTAATGCCGTACCGCTCGCTTTGCTCCGCCAGAAGCGCCGCATAGGACGGCGTCGTGGCCAGCACTGTGGCCTGGTATTCTTTCATCAGCTCCAACGATTTATCGACGGGAGCCATGTATCCGCCTTTGCCGAGCGACAGCACCGCCGTGCCGAATGCAAACTGGAACAGCCGCTGGAATCCGAGACCCGGCAGCGCAAACTCGTACGGCAGCGCAACGGCGGCCACGTCGGCGTCCGTTTCCTTGAACAATTCCAAATATTTGGGCAGCAGATCGTACACGTATTGATCAGCCAGCGTGTAAGCGGTATAGATCGGCTTGCCCGACGTTCCGCTCGTGAGATGCACCTGGCCGATTTCTTTCGGGTCGACGCATAATAATTTTTGTTTATCTCCCCGAATGACGTCTTTGCGCAGCAGCGGTACCGTCGACAGCTGCTCCAGCCGGTCGATCTTCGGCTCGGTGAAGCCGGCTTCCTCCAGCTTCGCGCGGTAATGTTCGTTCCGGTTCCAGACATGCGCCAGCGTCGCGTTGATCGCTTCCAGCTGATAGTCTTCGATTCGCTGCCGGGGCAGCTTCTCTATCGTTCTTCCTTCGTCGTCCAGCTGTTTATAGAAAGCTTTGAATTGTTCCAGATGGGACGCATGCTCGTCGATCGAAACCGTCATCTTGTGAGATTGCAGTTTCATATTCATCCTCCTATTCCATTTCCGCAGAAAGCCCGGGCCATCGTGACCCGCGAGAGGATGGCGCCGCCGTCAGGCTGCGAAGCAGCGTCATTCCCGGTTCCGGTTCTCCAGGCTCAGCTTCGTGCGGGACGATAACAAGTTCAGAATCCGGGCCACCGATTCGCTTACCGAATACCGGTCCGATTCGATGACCAGCTCCGGCCGGTCCGGAGGCTCGTAAGGCGCGGATATGCCGGTGAACTGCGCGATTTCACCCGCTCTCGCCTTTTGGTACAGCCCCTTCGGATCGCGCCTTTCGCATTCGCTCAGCGAGCATTTCACGTAAATCTCTATAAAATCCCCTTCGCCGACAATCGACCGCGCCATCTCGCGATCCGCCCGATACGGAGAAATGAACGCGGTTACGGCAATCATGCCCGCATCCGCGAACAGCTTTGCCACCTCCGCAATTCTGCGAATGTTCTCCTTGCGGTCTTCGGGCTGGAACCCGAGATCCTGATTCAAGCCGTGACGGATATTGTCGCCGTCCAGAACATAAGAGCGGCAGCTCGCCTGATACAGCGCCTTCTCCAGTGCATAAGCCAGCGTAGATTTACCCGATCCCGACAGGCCCGTAAGCCATAGCACGCTGCTATGATGTCGATTCAGCCTGTACCGGTGATCTCTTGTAATATGGGATGGATGCCGCGTAATGTTCGTTTCCAACCGATTCTACCCTCCCACAGCGAATCTATAGTGTGCGTTATACCCATCGGAGGCAAGGAGCCGGCGGTCGCTTCCGCTTCTTTCTTGTTTCTCGCTAGGACCCTTTCCTCGCTTACTTCCCATTGATCAGTGATCTTCCCCCCTTCCGGATTACTCTATTTATGAGATGCAAGAGAAACAAGACTTGACTCAGACAAGTGTATATTTTCGATAAAGTAAGCATTTCATCCAACCGCCGATTGCAAGACTCACATATCGTAACTAGCATAGAGCGATCGAACCTGAAGGAGGGAATTAAGCCTGTGTTGCTGTACGGGTTGGAAAATGACCAAGATTTCCAATATGTTCATACGCGCCTCCTGGTCAGCTGTCCGGCCAGCGGTCCGGACGAAGGAGGATTGTTTTTGCTCGACTTTCAGCGCAACGCCATGCAGAAGCTGTACACCGCCAGCTGCATGGGGATGGCGTGGGCGGATAACAAGCTCATCGTGGCGACCGACGATAACCAGATCCTTGCTTTCGATTCGGCGTTCCGGCTGACATCCAGAACGAAGCACCGGAAGCTCGATTTCCATGGCGTCGCCAAGCTCAGCGAGCGGGTAGTTCTTGTGGCCGAGACAGCGGTGAATGCGATCGGCTGCTATGAGACCGATACGTTCACGCGAATCGGAGAGATCCGTTTCAATCCGATAGAGAAAGATATTCATCATATCAACGACATTTGGTTGGAAGGTTCGACGTTATATGTTTCGATGTTCTCGCCCTATGACAAATGGTTTTTGGACCCGATGCAGCGGAACGGCGCGATTATCGCTGTCGATTTGACCGGCTTTCATCCGCATGACAGCATCGGCATTGACCCGGCGAATCATATTGTCGTGAGCCGCCTGTATATGCCGCACACGGTTATGGTGCATAACGCGCAGCTGGCTTATTGCGACTCCATGTCCTTTTACGCCGTTACCGGAAACGATACGAAAATTCAAGTGGCGGGCTTTACGCGCGGATTGGCCATAACGGACGATACGGTCTTTATCGGGCAGAGCCGCATGAGACATGTGCTGCGCATTCCTCACGAAATGTCCAACTGCAGCCTTGACGGCGGAATCTACGTCTACAATCCGGAGTTCCGAATCTCCCGATTTGTGCCGCTTCCTGCACAGCAGGTGTACCAGATTCTCATCCTTCAACAGCAATTTCCATCGGGAGGTTAATCGTTCATGGCCAACGACAAACAGAAGAAACCGTTAGAAGAAGTGAAGAAGCTTCATGCCAAAGGCGTCGACGGCGACAAAAAAGCGGCGAAAAACGCGAATGAGAAGCTGGCGAAGCTGCGGGAAGCGGAGCCTTCCGATGCGCTCATCGAAGCGTACTACGGCAGTTCTCTTGCTTTGCTGGCGCGGGATGCGGCGAAGCCGCTGGAGAAGGCCGATAAGGCGCAGGAAGGGCTTGACGCACTGAACCGGGCCGTGAAGCTCGATCCGGGCCATAAGGAAATCCGGCTGCTGCGCGCCAACGTGTGCGTACGGCTGCCAGAGTCATACTTCCAATGCTCCAGGACGGCGATCGAGGATTTTACGTTTCTGCTGGACCGTTATAAGGAGAATTCCAGCTATTTGTCGCATAAACAGGTAAGCGAGATCTTACGCCAACTGAGCACAGCCTATCAAAATGCGGGAAATCCCGCCGAAGCGAGCGCGGTACTGCAGCGTCTAGCCCAGCACAAATCCGCGAAAAAGTAACGCGAACAATTCATAACGCAGGGGGGAAGGAATCCGTTGACAATTCAAAGCGTAAAGGTCAGCCAGCTATCCGCCTCGTTCCACGAGAGGCTGAATCACATCATCCGGCTGCATGGCGAAGGCGTCGTAGGCAATGCAGCTTCCGTTCAGGAAGCGAACCGGCTGCTGGAGCTGCTGCGGCGCGATTACCCGGGCGTTCCTCTTGCGGAGGCCTATCATGGCAGCACGATGATTCTGGTCGCCCGGGACGCGACGAAGCCGCTCGACAAGCTCAAATGGTGCAAGAACGGATTAATGCTCCTGGACAAGGCGGTGGCCGCCGCACCGCATGACCTCATGGTCCGGCTGCTGCGAGGCAAAGCTGCCGCTCAACTGCCGGAGAAGTACTTCAAACGGACGCAGACGGCGATCGAAGACTATACGTTCCTGATCGATCAGGAATTGCGTCAGCCCGGCGTCTTGGAGGCGGACGAATATTCGAACATCATTTATGAGCTGGGCGAAGCGTATTCCAGCATCGGCCGGAACCGGGATGCCGTCATGTGCTGGAGCAATCTGCAAACCCGGACGCTCACGCCGGACATGCGGCAGCGCGTCAGCCAAAAGCTGCAGGCGGCGGAAGGCAAGCCCGCGGTTGAAATCAAACCGCCGGCCAACAGCGTTCAGGCGATATTGATCGGAATCGGCGCCCGCACCACCGGCGACGCCCTCCAGCATTGGGGACAGCCGAAAAAGAAGAAGTCGGCGGAGAAGAAAAAAGAAGCTTCCCGCAAAGCAAATCAACCCGATGAGACCGCAGCCAAAAAAGAGAAGAAAGACGAATCGGTATTAAAAAAGGAAAAGAAAGAACGCGCTGCATCCAAAAAAGCGAAGAAAGATTCGTCTTCAAGCCAGAAGAACAAGAAATCATCCAGCAAACCGAAAAAGAATAGCCGCAAGCATTAAACGAGCAGATCCACAGCCGCGGTTCGGTCTCAGGAGCTTTGAAAGGAGGTGAGCATCATGTCCAACATTCGGAGAAAAATCATCAAACGGGTAAAAAAGCAAGCGATGCCTTACATTAAGTCGGCTTTGAAAACAGGAGCCAATACGGTCAGCGAACAACTGCTGATCGTGGCCGATGACCTGGATCAGCCCATCGACGAAATCATGGAGAAAGTAGGAAATGCGTTGAAAAGCGGTCTGATTGCAGCCGGGCAAGAAATTGCCCGCAAACAAGCCAAAGCCCGCTGAATGCGTCTGGCGGCGGCAAGGCGGCGGGTGTATGCCGGTCGCCTGCCCGCCAAAGGCGGCAGCAGCACGTTTCTTGCCTTCAAACGAAAATGCCCTAAGCTTCTATAAGCTCAGGGCATTTTCGCTTTATTGCGCGTTATTGGGTTCACTGCCGCTTCCGCCTTCGAGCTGCCGCAGCAGCCCGGCCGCCTTCTCGTTGTCCGGCTCGCGCCGCAGCGCCTCTTCCAGCGCATCCGCCGCTTGGTGCGGCTCCTCCGTCTGAATATAGCATTCGGCGAGCGCCAGCCATACGTCGGCCTCATCCATTCCTTGGGCGATGCAGTAGCGGAATTCATCGATCGCCGCCGCAGGATCGCCGCCGAGCATTTCCGGCGTATTCAGCATGCGGGCGCCGTTCATCCTTCGGGCAAGCGGCAGCGACGGGTCGATGTCGAGGGCGATGGCCACTTCGTTCTCCAGCATCTGCAGCAGCTTGACCTTCTCCATCAAGCTCCACGCGCCTTCGATCCGGCGGCCGTATACCGCAGCCAGCCATGCGTGCGCTTCGGCGCTGCGGGGCTCCAGCGCCGCAGCCTCTTCAAACCGCTGCTGCGCTTCGTCATACTCCAAGCTTTTGAACTTGGCGTAACCGCACTGAAGTATGTCATGCAGCCGGGTCGCATCGCGCTGCTGCGAATAGTTCTCCTGTTTGTCGCTCGGCATAGTATCGTTCCTTTCTTGACCATTTGCTGCTGTTCTGACCGAATGGAAACAACCCGCAGCATTCGCTTCCATATTTTATTCCGCATGCCGTCTATAAGTATGGACCATTGCAACATTTTTGACGGTTGTTTACTCCTTCTTGCATCTCATTGCGGCTCCAGCAGCTCCGTTAAGCGGGATATGACGCGATCGGGCCGGCAATCCGGCGGCAGCCGCTTTTGCTTGCGGTTAATCCACACGACCGGAATGCCGGCCATGCGTGCGCCTCCCACATCATTGGCGAGTGAATCGCCTACATGCAGCGCTTCATGGGGCTTGACGCCCGACCGCCTCAGCGCTTCGGCGAACATTTCCTGCCGCGGCTTATACGATCGAACGTCTTCGCTGGTGATGAGACGGTCCCCTTCCAGCGCCAGGCCGCAGCTGCGGGTCGCCGCGATCAGATCGGAGCGGTCGATATTGGACAAAATATATACCGGCAGCTGCGTCTGCCGAAAAAATGCCTCGCTGTCTTCGAACAGCCCGGGCTTCATCCAATGCTCGAACAAAATCCCGGCGAGCTCGTCGGGATTTTCCGGCGATTGGACGGAGGCCAGCGTCTCGTGCAGCGCCTCGATTTCCAGCGCTCTTTGCGTTTGGAACCGTTCACCGTACGCTTCGGCGCATTTGCCGCAAAACCGTTTCCACCAAAACCGGCCAATCTCTGAAGATACCGCCGGAACCGAAGCGGTGCTTGCGATTCGCTTGCACAGCATGTCGATGTAAGCATCGTCTTCATGGACGACCGTACCGTAAAAATCCAGGAATATCGCTTTAGTCATGTCTCGCGCCGCCTCTCATGAACTTTCATTAAGTTAATACGTTACTAATTTAACTCGATAACGCATTAACATAACAAAATATTAGTCCAACCTTTTCCATTTGGCAATAAACAATTATCGATTTCTTCATTGTTTTCCTCCGTGCCGTCTCGGTCTGCCCTCCACTCGATCCATTTATGTTAAAATATAGAATGTCCAATTGGGGAGAAGGAGTGACCGCCGTTGTTTTATGTCAATGCCCGTGCCATTGTCGAGCGAGAATCCGACGGAAAGACCGAAATCATCATTCAAACCCGTGTCAAGCCTAACGAGCCGAGGCAGCTGGAGCTGCCGGGCGGACGGGTTGAGCCCTTCGAATCGCTGACCGGCGCGCTGCGCCGCGAAGTGAAGGAAGAAACCGGACTTGAGGTCACCTGGATCGAAGGGGAAGATACGCGGATCGACACGGACGGCATCCATCCGCATGCCGTTGTGGAAGCAATTCGGCCGTTCGCCGCCTACCAGACGCTGAAAGGCGGGATCGATTCCGTCGGCTATTACTTTGTTTGCATGGCGGAAGGCGAGCTGCTCGCGCAAGGCGACCAGACGCATAACCCGCGCTGGATTACCGTAGACGAGCTGGCTGAGCGAGTGCGGAACGAGCCGCAGCAATTTATTGGCATCGACTGCGCCGCCATCCTGTTTTACTTAAAGCATCGCGTCAAAGACCCGCGATTCTGATCGCTTAGCGCCCGGCGCTTCACCCGCTCGCTGCCTTGCGTGCCGACCGGCCGGATCACGTATTCCGATGCAGCTAGAGTGAAGGGCTGAAACTTTCAGCCCCTCCTCATCAAACCGTACGTGAGGTTTTCCCTCATACGGCTTTCCGATGTTCGTCTTTCATGTGCATGCAGATTACAAGAGCGTCTTTAA
>NZ_CAJVAS010000053.1 GCF_910593845.1 Paenibacillus solanacearum
ACTTGAGGCTCAAATTCGCTGTTTCGATCACGTGGAACGTTCAGTTCGGTGTTACCAAACTTCGTTTTAATTGTCTTTTTGGTATAACCGTTGCGGCTATTTCCCGTGTTGTCGCCATCCGAACTATGTTTACTGTAACCCAAGTGATCGTCCATCTCAGCTTCAAACAATTGCTGAATCGTATCCTTGAAAAGATTCTTCAACATTTCATGTACATCTTCAACTGTCCGGCAATCTTTTGCCAGCTCCTTGATCGTCTTGTCCTTTAGATCTTGCATAAATGATCATCTCCTTAATGGAAAGTTTAACCATTTACACAAAACTTTTTACGTCCTCCAAAAATTAACTGAGAGTCGTTCATCTCAACCACCGTATTTTCCAACCTAATAAAAACTCAGCTGAGTAATTCAGCTGGGTTTTAACTTTTATGAGGAGCATGCAGCATAAATTTTCCTTCTTTCACAAACAGCTCAATACGGTCTTTGATGGAGTCGCGAACCTCACGAAATTTCGCTATAAATTCTTCTTCCGTACCTGTTACCTTAGCGATTCCCCAAAGCCCCAGTAGCTTTACAACGTTCTTATTGGAGATTACAGGGCAATTGTCCGCATAGCGTAATGACGTAATCAGCGAGGTTCAAAATCCTAGAATCATGACATTAGATGTGTGATTAGAATATCGATTCCTTCTTCTTTCATCGTTGCAACGGCACGCGTATTTAGTCCATGGGCTTCTAAACCTGCGGTTTGTACTACGTATTGATTCACGACTGTCGTGGATAAAACCATAAGAGGGCGGCAAGAGGCTCAACTGGTGTAATCTTAAGGACCAAGATCACCCAGACAATATTTCATAAATCAGAGCTTCTCGTACAATGCGATCCGTGTTCATGCCCTTAATCGCAAGGACATCGATCATGAACGTTGGCATGTTATTCATGATGGATGACAACACGGCTGACAGGAAGCCCAGTCCTACCGTTGCAACGAACAATCCCTCTCCTCTCCTGCTAAGTTAATCTACCAATTTTACAACTATTTAGATAACATGTAGAATACTATTAGAATGATTACCAAAACCTTAAAAGTAATTAGGTGATTTTATGATAAAATTGAATGATAAATATTACAGGGAACTTCTAATTGAAGAATTAATTGAAAATCATGGTAATGATCCAGACACAAGAATTATCCATGAGCTGGGCATTGATTTTGGATCCAACCGAGTTGATGTTGCTGTTGTTAACGGGATTATTCATGGATACGAAATAAAAAGTGACTGTGATACGTTAGATCGCTTACCACAACAAATTCAAAGTTATAATAAACTATTTGAACGAATGACGGTCGTTACCGCGCGGAAGTTTTATGAACATGCAAAAGAACTGGTCCCAGACTGGTGGGGTATACAAGTCATTAGCCAAGACGGTAGCAGGCTAATTACAAAAAGAACAGGACGAAAAAAATCGTCCCAAGATAAAAGTATTCTGTTGAAATTACTTTGGAAAGATGAACTTGAAGGATTTGTTGATGTGTTAGGTTATCCCAAAAAGTATAAGAGCCTAAAAAAACAGCAACTTCTTCATCTATTCAATCAAGTTGCCTGTATTGAGACCATAAGACCGTATGTTTATCAAGCACTAAAGACACGTCAATTTTGGCGTAATTGAGAAGCCGTTAGCTCAATGTGGTGGTTTATACCATATTCAATTGGTTTAGAGTGATTGCTAACCACAACAATACGATCCGCGCATTGCTTTATGGCATAACTTCCAGCCGAAAAGTCACTTCCTTGATACACATCACTATCAATGATTTCTTGACAAACTTCATGAAAAGTATCAATTCCATTATCTTTTATTAATGTCGACTTACCAATCATATAGGAATTATGAGTCGTGTAGAAGACTTTAATGTATGTGTTGTAATAATCAATCCGCGCTTCTTTGTCCGGCTCCCCAGTTGGTCTTACGGTATAATCCGAAAATGCTAAATTGGGGTATTTTTCTGCCAGCCCTCTGAATATTCTGTAATCTTCCCTCTCTGCTGCTACATCAAAACTCATAGCCCCTACATTACTTGCATCTTCCGGGCAAGTAGTTAACGACAAGACAAGTTGAGCATGTTCCAGTTTCGAAAACATTTCTATCGCTTTTTGAATACGTTCGGGCGAAGTTGGTTTGTTCGCGAAATCCAAAATTAAAATAAGTTGAGTTGGCTGCTGCAAATTATCGATTACATTATTGTAAATTGTCTGCAACACAATCTGATCCATTGTTGCATTAAAATCTTTGCATCGCACTCGAATAGCAAGCTTTGATTTTTGCAAGTTAATTACCGACTGAATATACCATTGTGGAGAATCAAAGTGTACACATGGAATGAACTTCATCTCTGATTCATCAAGCTTACGTGAGCAATGCTTAATAACATTCATCCTATTCTCATCAACCAAGTGTTCATCAACTTCCCCTAACTTATCGAAAGACTGCTTGAAATCATAGATAAATAGATTATCATTCAATTTCCCCTTTAAGTAGCTCCCCAGTGTATTGTATGTATTCCACCAAGTCTCCTTGCTATCCCTTGATATGCGCTTTGCTTCAAGAACCGGAATGATCTGATGTTTCGTGCTTTCCTTTAATGTTTCGTACGCGTTCATCTCAGCTGGTGACACTCGCAACACGGGGTAGTAGATTGTCAAATTGCTTCCTCCTTAGTATGCTCTGCGTCGTCTTGGACGAGAGTCACTGTTAGCCATAGCAACGAGAATAATCCAAGTATACAAAACACAATCAACAGCCACGAGAAGTAAACAAGGAAGTAAAAGCTGACGATCACACATAACACGCCAAGCAAACACAAAACAATTCGTAACCACATTGCAAAGTCGTCTCCTGCATATGACATTCGGAATGAAACAACCGTTGTTGAACCGCACAGTAGCAAAGCAGAAGATGCAACACAAGTGATTTTCAAATAGTGAAGGACTAGCCATATAAAACTTTACAAGTTCAGTGAAGTAGCAGGAATTTGGCGCGTGTTGTAGAATCAGGTTAGAATGACTATTCAGGTTTTTGTTAATGACTTTTGGCGAAGGTTAACAAAAACAAACATGCTCTACCAAATCCTGCGAAAAAAGCTTAACTTTGGTTAAGCTTTTTTCCTTTTTTGTAACGGGGCTAGTCCACATTACTTCTCCTTACGAACACCTTTAAATGGAGTTGGGCTGCTTGTTTTTTGATCCATAAATCTGCCGGTATTGCCATCTCTCTTTACCCAATTACCGTTTGGAGCTTGAAATTGACTCCGATCGCGAACAGCTCCAACCCTTCCTGGACCTGGTTTACCGTTTGTCGCCATGCTATCACCTCCTCTCCTGGATATTTTTTCCCTAAAGCACATTTCTAGATTAACATTATTAAAACGATGATGTCAACAACACAAACCTTTTTATTTTAAAATGTCAATATCTTTGACATATAATTGTCAACTACACAAACATTTATATATGCAAGACTTTACTCTCATTGACTTTAAAATTTTTGAAGGTAATATTAATGTTAGAAAGACTTTGTAATTGGAGCTAAAACATGATGATTGAAGATTTACTTTACCAGGAAATTGGAAAGAGAATTAGAAATTACCGCGAACAAAAAAAATGGACACAAGAAGAATTGGCCGATCGTGTTAATCGATCAAGAACTTCAATAACTAATATTGAGCAAGGAAAACAACGGTTTCAAATCCATTCTCTATATGAAATTGCAGATACTCTAGGCATTACTCCTTTAGATTTGCTTCCTCCTCCAACTGAGCTTATTACAAATATTGACTTACCCGAGAATGTGGAAAAGCTCGACCCTGATGGAATTGAATTTTTCAAAAAAATGTATATGAATACTAAAAAACTGGGGGATAAATCATGAATATTAATAAAGCAGAAAAAAAAGCAGAACAACTGCTAAACAAATTAAATATTCATGAGGTACCAATTCCAGTTGAAGAGATTGCAAAAAACTTAAATATTCATGTACAATACCAACCTTTTGAAGGTGAGCTATCTGGACTGCTTTTTCGAAATGAAGACGAGAGTGAAGTAATAATTGGTGTTAACTCTTCTCACTCTGTAAATAGACAACGTTTTACAATTGCTCATGAATTGGGTCATTTTCTACTACATAAAGGCAACGAGATGCATGTCGACAGAGGCTTTAAGTTAAACTTTAGGGATGAAAATTCTTCGAAAGCAATTAACCCTGAAGAGGTTGAAGCGAATGCTTTTGCCGCTGCACTTTTGATGCCAAAACAATTTCTTATAGAAGCTGTTCAAGAAAAGTTAGATGGGGAAATTGATTTACTTAACAATGAATCGAAACAGTTCACTGAAATAGCTGAACAGTTTAAAGTAAGTCAACAAGCATTATTTATTCGTTTAGGTAAAATTGGTGTTATTTAAATTAATCGGATAGGAGGCCATCCTACTAGGAACACCGACCTTCCACACCACCTTACGTACCTTTCGGTATACGGCGGTTCAGCTTTTTACGTGCAATTGACGAAGGCGCTCGTTCTGAACAGGGAATCGTAATACCCTGCTGGTGCGAGCCTTTCGTTTGTAACAGAGCGATGCAGTACTGCACTACCGGCTATTCGCCAATAGACCTGCCCTGCCGAGTATTTCCCATTGGTAAGCCTGCCACTCTTGTATCCCTAGCTTTCCTTCGTCCTCGGCTTCTTCCATTACATATCGGCTACATGTCGGCTGCTTAGTAGTAGCCGATCCAGCCGCGAATGTACGCCTTCGCGTTCTCCATGACCTGTCGAGCAAATATTCGAGATCAACCAACCCAGGAGGAGCGCGAACGATTCGGCCGCCAAGGCGGCGAAGGACGCAAAAAAATATTCGAAGTGCGCGAATACGACTCCGACCTCTCCTTCATCCGCAACTACATGACGAAAAAGCTGTGTGACGAGCTCGATTTATACATTTTCGAGAAAAAGGGGCCGGAGTGGAAAATTACCGACAAATCATGGGAGCACATCCGCGATCAGCTCGTCTACTCCCGCGTGAACGGCGGCTTCCCGTACATTGTCGTCGATAACGGCGACTTCGAAAGAAACGGGGAGCTGTACCTCAAGCATATGTACGAAGGCATGGAGCTGGATCTCAAATATGTGGAGCGCACCATTCCGTACATCCAGCAGCTGTGGGGCAAGACGGTCCATCTGGAATCGGTCATTGAGGCGAAGCCCGTGCTGTTCTCGTACGACGGGAAGAAGCATAACCGCAAGTTTCTGTAGCAAACAAAGCCGCGGCGTAACGAAGGTTACGGTCGCGGCTTATTCTTTGCCCACGGCATTGACCCGCAGCCCTCTTATTTTCGCGGGGGCTGTATCGTTTGTTGTTCAAGCTAGCGCGGATCGGCCGAAGCCGGTGTCTCAACACATGACGAATCCTGGCACGCATTTCGCTCTGCGAACCGGTCGGTCGTCTCCTGCGCGGATTGTCATGCACGCGCAGATTTGCTTCTGGGCGTGCATTGTTTTATTATCATTTTGTATAACATATCGATAAATGAGGGACCTTCCATGAACGAAAAAGCCAACCTCCTCCTGCATCCGGTTCGCATGCGAATCATCCAGGCCATGATCGGTCAGCGGCGCAGCACGCAGCAGTTGCAGGAGTGGCTTCCCGATATTCCCCAGGCAACGCTGTATCGCCAGCTACAGAAGCTTGTGCAAGCCGGCATTCTGCAGGTGGTCGAACAAAAGCGGATTCGCGGCGCGGTCGAGAAAACGTACGCGCTGGCCGAGCGGGGCAAGGACATTACGCAGGAGGATTTGGCCTCGTTCGATTCGGACGATCATCTCCGGTATTTTATGATGTTTCTGGCGCAGCTGCTCGGCGACTTCGGCGAGTACGCCGGGCAGAAATCGATGGATATGGCACGCGACGGCGCGGGCTACCGGCAAATCGCCGTCTACTTGAGCGAAGCGGAATGGAAGCAAATGGTGACGGACTTATCGGCTGCCGTCGTCAACTATTTGCCCAATGAGCCCGGTCCGGGCCGCAGACGATACAGCTTGGCGACCGTCCTGATCCCGGGCCCGCAGGCGGATACGTCCTCTTCTACGGACCCGGACTAAGCGATGGTTCGAGCCGCAGCATGCCGTGCGGGGAGCAATGTGTCCGAGGCACGAAGGCATGGCTGTGTGGTGCGAGCGGTGCATCGTATAACGCGCAATGCGGCGTTACCGTCCTGAATATGACACGCGAATCCTGTGTGCCTCTCTTGAGGCTTCAGTGGACGAGGGCCGCTTCGGCCCCTTGCGCGCCTCATGCGCAACCCCCCTTTCTCGGCATAAGAGAAAGGGGGTTCTTCGATTCGTTTACTTTTTCATATTCGCTTTCTTCTGCTCTACGGCCTTCGCCATCTCTTCCGCCGCATCCCTCAGCGCGGTATTGAGGTCCACTTTATCCAGAGTAATACGGTCGAACGCTTTCTCCATCGATTTCTTCAGCTCGTTCGGGTTCGCTCCGATCAGCGATTTATCCCGCTTCGGCGGCGCGGAAGCCGGTTTGTATTTGTACACGGCGGGGATATTTTTCCCTTTCAGTTGCGGCACGTCCTGACCGATCGATTTGAAAATATCGCTCGTGTTTTTCAGCGAAGGGACAAGTCCCAGCGTTTTCGCCATATCGAGCTGCACTTCGTCGGAGAGCATGTACGAAATAATGGCGAACGAGATATCCTTATGCTTGTTCGTTTGCGAGATGTACCAATAATACGCGCCCGGCTGGGAGCCTACGTTCGGCGCTTCCTTGAACGTCGGAATCGTCACCATATCCCAGTTCAGCTCTTCCGGGAATTCCAAATAACGGGTCAGCTGGTTGACTTGCATCGCTACGTTCATATTTTTCTGGAATGCGGTATATTCATCGGTTTGCGAGCGTTTCTTCGGATCGCGGTTATTGTTCTCAATCAAGTAGAAGCGGCCCAGGTTGTCGATCAGCGTCTTCCAGCGCTCGGAATTGTTCATTTGATCGGCCTTCGGGTCCAGATACGGAATGGACAACTGATTATCCCGAAGCACGGCGCCGATAAAGGAGCTAAAGCCGCGGTATACTTGGCCGGCATCCACGCGCGTCATTTTTTTGGCAAGCTCGTACGTGTCGTCCCACGTCATCCCGTCCTTCGGATACGGCACGCCGAATTTATCGAACAGGCTTTTGTTATAGAACATCACCTGCACTTGCGAGGATGGCATCGGCAAGCCGTACAGCGCGCCGTCGGGATTCGTATTCCGGATGCTGTCGATATGAACCGGGTCAAACCGGTTCAGGTCATAATTGTTTTTCTTCACGAGATCGGACATATCATAGGCAAGGCCCGTATCGATAAGGAAGCCGTCGATATCGGATAAATTGCCGTACATGATGTCCGGATTTCTGCCGGATGCGACCAGGTCGGCGATCCCCGTTCCGGTGCCGCGGGGGATGAAGTCAATGGTGACGTTCGGAAATTTTTTCTTGATCCGGTCGCCATACAGCTTGTTGAAATATTCCTGATTGTCGGCGAATTGCGAAACAAACGTCAGCGTTACGGCTTCGTTATAATTGACTTCGTTTGGTTTGGACGCCGTCTCTCCCGCCTTCTTCTCCCCGCTGCTCGCGCATCCGGCGAGAACCGACGCCATCATCGCTGCGGCCAGCAAGCCGGATGAAACTTTTGTTGTCAACATGATAAGCCTCCCCTTTTTGTATATGTATACGCTTTCATACATAATTATACTTCGAACGCTGCCCGAAATTCGATGTCGAATCCTCAGCAAAATTTGTCTAAAACTACTTTTATCCGCACGCGAAGACAACGTGTATCTTGTGCGTTATGACGCACGGTATTGCCCGGCATCCGAACCCCTGCGCTGTAAGAGAGGTGAATCGCCTTCAACCTTGTTCCCCTCGCCCCCCCCCCCTGTCAAAGGCGCTTCTTCGCTGAAAGCGCCTTTTCCCTGGAAGGGGGTGATACCGCTGCTGCAGACCGCATTATTGCGGACTGATCTTCGCAAACTTATAGCCGACTCCATGTACATTGATGATATAGACGGGATTGGACGGGTCGGGCTCGATTTTTTTCCGCAAATTGCTGACATGCACAATGATCGTTCTCGTATCGTTGAAGCATTCCTGGCCCCAAATCTCCTTGAACAGCTGCTCGTGCGTAAACGTTTGATCCGGACGTGAAGCCAGGTAGCACAGCAGGTCGAATTCCTTGCGCGACAACGCCACCTCTTGCCCGTTCAGCCTGACGACACGACTCAAACGGTCGATCTGAACAGCGCCCGCCGTCAGCTTCAAATTCTGTGCGTCCGAGTCGCCGCCAGCCATATGCGGCCTGCGCAAATTGGCCCGCACCCGCGCCATGAGCTCGTTCGGGCTGAAGGGCTTCGTAATGTAATCGTCGCCGCCCATGTTCAGCCCGGTAATTTTATCGCTCTCGTCCTTCCGGCAGCTCAAAAACAAGATCGGCGCCGACGACATCGCGCGAATATCTTTGCATACGTCGAATCCGTCTTTGCCCGGAAGCAGCACGTCGAGGATCGCCAAATCCGGAAGCTCCGTTCTGGCCAATCGGACCGCATCGTCTCCATTATCGGCCAGTACAACCTCGTAATCGTTTTTTTGCAAATACAATCGGATGACTTCCCGAATTTCGGGATCGTCCTCCGCCACCAAAATTTTTTGTCCCGTCATGTCCCGTCACCTACCGTCTGATATATGCCTGCTTTCGAAGCGGAGCGGCTCGTCCGGGTCGGGATCGTGAAGCAGATGACCGTTCCTCGCTGCTTTCCGGTCCGTTCCACCCAGATCCGCCCGCCGTGATACTCCACGATTTCCTTCGAGATGGATAGGCCGAGTCCCTTCCCCCCGACGGATTCGTTCCGCGCTTTGTTGCTTGTATAAAAACGATCGAATACGTAGGGCAAGTCCTCCGGCCGGATGCCCGACCCGGAATCGCTGACGCTCACCCGCATCTCGCTTCCGTTGTCATGCATCTCGACGGCGATCGTCCCGCCCGAAGGCGTAAACTTGATCGCGTTGAAAATAAGGTTGGAATAAGCCTGATGGAGCCGCTCCGTATCCACTTCAACCATGGAAAAGCCTTCTCCGCCGCCCTTGTCCCGGAACACGGTCAGCGTGTACTCAATACCCGCTCCCCTCGCATCCAGCTCGTATCGGGCAAACAGCCGCTCGATCAGCCGATCCGTCGTTACCGGCTCCTGTTTAAAAGCGACTTGCCTTGCCTCCAGCTGAGACAGCTGAAACAAATCCTCGATCAGCCGGTCCATCCCGACGACCTTGCTGTGGATGACGCGAAGATAGCGCTCCTGCTGTTCCTCCGAGTCAACCATGCGGTCCAGAATCGCCTCGATATAGCACTGAATCGTCGTCATCGGCGTTCCCAGATCATGCGAAATGTTGCTGATCAAGTGGCTTCGTGACGTCTCCAGTCGGGACAACTCGTCGTTCGACCGTATCAGCGCCTCGTTCGCCTGCTCCAGATCGTAGGTGCGCTCGGCGATTTTTTCATGCAGCCCGTTATTCAGCTCGGTCAGCTCGGACGACAGCTTCTCCACGCTGACGAACGCCCGCGACAGCTTGATGGACAGCATCGCCGCCTGCGAGAAAATGAAGATGAGCAGTCCAAACGCCGACATCCGGTCCGTCGTCGCAACGAGCTGATGCGCATAGAGCATGTCGTTCACGATCGAAGTGCCGAGCACAAGGCAGGATATGAGCAATATGCCGCTGCCCTCCCGCTTCCGGATGCAAGCGAACACGGCGATACTCATCACATATACGATCGCCGCAACCACGACCAGCTGCAGCGGGACAAGCCCCTGCGTGAAAATCAATGTCGGCAGCACGGCAATGACGACCGAATAGCTTACGGTCAGGATGCAAAAGGCGGCGTTCATGAGCCGGGAGCTTTCTTTGGGATACAAGCTGGAAAAAAACAAAATGAACAGCGGGAGACTCAAAGCGGCGCTCAAATATTCCAAATTGATTTCCAGCGTCCAGTTAAAACCCGGAATCGCTTTCGTAATGACGATCTCGCCGAGCAGCGTCATCCGGATGCCGAACAGCAGGCAAAACAAGCCGAAGTACAGCATCGACATTTCTTTGGTCCTGACGGCGAACAGCCCCATGTGGTACAAGCCCATGATCAGCAGACAGCCGATAAGCAGCATGTCGAAGCCGACGGCCAGCTCCTTGGTCCGGATAATGTCTTTGGCGGCGCCGAGCTCGATCGGCTGCCGAAGCCCGCCCCGCTGATGGCTGAAGTTAGCCACCTCAATGACGATCTCCATCTCCGATTGCAGCGTGGGCGCTACCGCGACTTCCGGCGCAAACTGCGGGACCGCCGTTTCTTCCGTTGTTCCAAGCTGCCCGGTGGAAGCGATCGCCTTGCCGTTCACCCACAGCTTGTAGGAGGTGCTGACAGCCGGCACGCGCAGCGCCAGCTCCTCTTCCCCCTCCGGCAGCAAGACGGTCAACCGGTACGTGGCGTAGCCTTCGCCGGAGAGCGGCGTCCCGTCCACAACGGTGCCGTTCCAGGACCCGGGCACCTTGATCGTTTGCTCCGGCGGCGGAGAAGTCCCGTTCCCCGCGTCGCTATCCGTAAGCAGCAGCTGCTTCCAGGAAAAGGACCACTCCCCGTTCAAGGGCAGCGTGCCGTCCTTCTGCCAATTCCAGCCGGTTAAATCCAGCGTCCCGTTCGCCGCCCGGGGGTACGCCTTGTCCGGCCAAAAGACGCGTTCAGCGGCGAACACGGTCATCCCCAGCGCCAGCAGGAGCAGCAGCGCAATGGCCAGCCGCTTGTAAATCTTCCCCGCCAACCATCCTTGTCTAAAGCTCTTCCGCCTCAACATACTTCATGATTCCCTCCGCGATTCCGCTCGCCAGCTGTTGTTGATAATCCGGATCCGATAACAGCGTATCTTCCTCCGGGTTCGTCATAAAGCCGAGCTCGACCAGCACGACCGGCACTTCCGACCAGTTAAATCCGGATAAGTCGCTGCGTGCCGACAAGCCTCTGCCCTTCGAGCCGGTCGCTTCCCGGAGTCCGGTTAAGATTTCGGCGGCGGCAGCCCGGCTCGGCTCGGCAATTGGGCCCGCCAAGGAAGCCGCAGCGGACGGATACAGCACGGAAAAGCCCCGGGTCTTCGGAGAAGCGTCGCCATCGGCATGAATCCGAATCGCCAGCGCGGCGCCGGCCTCGTTGGCCAGCTCGGCCCGCTCCTTGTTGCTGATATCGACATCGTGGCTCTCCCGGGTCATGAGCACCTCGAATCCCCGGCGCATCAGTTCCTCCTTCAACAGCACGGATACTTCCAGATTGAGCGCATACTCCGGCTTGCGGGTTTGCACGCCGACCGTTCCGGAAGATACCTTCGGCTTCGTCGCGCGGGTATCCGGCCCTACCGGCTCCGGCTCGTTGTTGCCCTTGCGCTGATGGCCGGGATCGATCACAATGAGCCGGGCCGGCCGGGCGGCCTGCTCCGGCTCGGCGGCCGACGCTTCAGCCTGCTCCTCGGCGGCTGGCGATGCAGCTAGCTGCGGTTCCGTGCGTTCGGACGCGGGAAGCGCTGTCTGCACCGGGGCCGGCTCCGGCAGGCTCTGCTGCATCGTTTCCGGCGCCTCTCCTGCGGGCGCATGCGCGCCGTACGGCAGCCAATAGAACAGCCATAACACCGCCACAACGGCTGCCGCCGTGCTGCTCAGCTTGATCATCCGCTGCGGACGGCGCTTGCGGCCGCCGGACGCTCCGTTTGGTTCCAAGCCGGTCTCCTCCTCCTCTTGAATCGCGGGCCGAATACGTCATGCGGCTTCGCCCGAATAGGCCTGCCGACATGTTCCAGCTCCGCTCCGCTGATAACGAATCGCTCTGAATCTTGAAAAAAGTATGTTGTTAATTCGCCGGCAGCCCAAAAAATTCCTGCTTTTTCGACATAAACCTCTCTCTTTTCGCCTATGGATATTCGAGCGGTTGTGGGGGGCAAGCCGCAGCTCTTCAACACGAGGCTGTATGGGGCTGTAGTCCGCGCCGGACGCCTGCTTGGCACGCGCGAAAGCCCGGTTCCAATCGACCGGGCTTTCTCCCTGCGTATTATTGTAGATGAACAAAAGATAAGGCCGTATCCAAATATCCGTCCGCATGATTCATGAGGCCGAGGTCGCTCTTCCCGTTCCCGTCGAAATCGGCAATCACCAGTTCCGCATCGGCCCCCGGTCGTCCCCATGGGCCGAAGGTCGATAGCTGCCGCCACTGCGCTTCGCTGTTTCGCAAATAAACCGCATATTTCATCGTCGCCGGATCGAATCGAATCACGTCCTCCAGCCCGTCGCCGTTGAAATCGCCGAACTTGAGCAAGCCGGCCTCGTTCGGCAGCCCGGTATCCGTTCGCCCGAAGCTCCATTCCAGCGCAGACGTGTCCGGCCGGAGCTGGATTCCGGAGGACGCCCTGTTCCGCGCGACAAAGATCGTCCCGTCCTGGCGCGGCTGTATTTCGCTCTTCAGCGCGTTTCTGAAGCGGTACGGCTTCAGCGGCTGCATGTCGCCCTGCCGAATCCGCCAGCCGTACAGTTCCAGCTTGTCAAGCGACAACCCGGCGACGACCATATCGCCGTTCGGCTGGCGAAGCGCGAACAGCCGGCTCCAGCGGTTCGCTTCGATCTTCCAGCTGCCCTGCTTCACGAATCGGCCGCCGTCCGAGACCAGGCGCTCCAGCTGGCCGTCTGCGTTCGCCACCCACAAGGTGCAAGGGCCGGCTTCGTCGCGCCCGCTGACCGTGGCGGCCGAGCCCTTCACGTAACCGACGCGCCCCCATTCGGCCGGAGGCGGCGCCGCTTCGTTACGCAGTCCGCGGTACCGCCCCTCCGTAACGTAGACGGTGCCGCTCCGCGCATCGAGGTGGATGATGTCAAGCTGACCGTCGCCGTTCGCATCGGCCAGCAGCGGGTAGCCCTTCTCCCTCGCTCCCCCGGAGACGGCGGGCAGCCTGGCGCTGGCCGACGGGGTGAACGGCACGTAATCCTGAATGGAATAGAACGTGTAGCCTTTCGCTTTCAGCCCCGACACCAGCTTGTGCAGCAGGCTCTTCCCGGAGCCCGCGTACCGGTACTCCGGTATGCCGTCCCGCATCGCCTGCTCGCCGTCCGCGTCCGTTACTTTCTCCATATACTTGAATTCCAAAAACGGATGAAAGAAAAAGGAAGTGACCATGCCGCTTTTCCCCATCCGGTCCAAAATCATCTTCTCGTCCTTGTTGGACGGAATGTAGTCCAGCGGCGTAGGGACATAAGCCGCGCCGAGCGTCGACGCGCCGTAGCCGTTATTGCGGCCGCTCGTATATTGAACTGCCGGGGCGTTCCGGTTCGTCTGCACGTCCGCCTGGTAATGGAGCCCGAAGTAGGACCGGAACATCCGATCCTGCTCCGCGGTCGTATGATAATGCGGCGCCTCCCAGAACTGGGGCTTCAATCCGATGTTCGTGAAGATCGCAAGCCCTTCCTTGATACGACGCTCCGCAAACCCCGCAGTCTTCGTTTCTTTCAAACCGTCCACATTGAACTCGTTGCCGATGCCGGACTCCTGATGACCGTCGTCGCGCCGGACGTCGCCCACCTGGTGCGTATAGCCATGCATGCCGAGCGTCGCTCCGCCGCCCACCGCCTCGCGCAGCACCTGGCGAAAGGAAACGGCGTACGGATCGGCGGGATCGTCGAGACGCAGGTCGTAACGCGGACCGTCCTTCGGAATATCGATCCAGCGGGGGATCACCGCCAGATGATATGTCACGCCTTCCTCACGAAGATATTCGAACACGGCTCTCAGCTTGCCAAGCTGCTCAGGCGAGCCGTATTGTCCGCCCGGACCGATATCCTCCAGCCGCATCATCGCAAACTTGGGCACCCGCCCTTCCCCTTCGGCCGTCATGATCATCTGAACGGCGACCAGTATGCTGACAGCCAGCGCGGACAGCGCATAGCGCAGCCATGTTTGTTTGCGGATCCGTTTCACCGTCATCGAGCTCCCCTCAGGCTGTCCAATCGCGGAGACATATCCAACGGATGTGCCCCAGGAATTATAAAGCGCTTACAAGATATGATGTAATTATTTTAGCAGAAATTCGACAAAACGAATACGGTTTATTTTTAGCGAAATTATTAAACTCATTTTATTATTACAGTTCTCATTTACGCGCAATTCCCTTGACTGATATAATGATATGAATGTCTTTTTTCTAACGTCCGGAGGCGCATCATGATTTCTATCCTTTCTGTCATTTTGTTTCTCATCACGATTACACTCGTCATTTGGCAGCCCTTCGGAATCAGCGTCGCTTGGCCCGCCGTGCTTGGAGCCGCCGCAGCGCTGCTGTCGGGCGTCGTGACGTGGACGGACGTCATGTCGGTAACCGGCATCGTCTGGAATGCGACGCTTACGTTCGTTGCACTCATCGTCATCTCGCTGCTGCTCGACGAGCTCGGCTTCTTCGAATGGTCTGCGCTTCATATGGTGCGCTTGGCCGGCGGCCACGGCATCAAGCTGTATATCTATACGATATTGCTGGGCGCCCTCGTGTCCTGCTTTTTCGCCAATGACGGAGCCGCGCTCATCTTGACCCCGATCGTCCTTGCGCAGGTACGGGCGCTGAAGCTGCCTGCGCCGATGGTGATCGCTTTTGTCATGGCCAGCGGGTTCATTGCCGATACCACGTCCATACCGCTGATCATCAGCAACCTGGTGAATATCGTTTCGGCCGATTATTTCCGTATCTCGTTTACCGAGTACGCATCCGTCATGCTGCTGCCGAACGCCTTCTCCCTGCTCGCCAGTCTGGGCGTGCTGTACTTGTATTACCGCAAGCATATTCCGGCCAGCTACGATTTGTCGCTCGCCCAGAGCCCCGCTTCGGCGATTAAAAACGTGCCGATGTTCCGCATGGCCTGGGGGATCCTGCTGCTTCTGCTGGCCGGCTACCTGCTTAGCGAGACGCTTCGGGTGCCGGTCAGCCTGATCGCGGGCATCGCCGCCCTGCTGCTTGCCTGGTCCGCTCATCGAAGCGGTATAATGAATGTGCGGCGGGTGCTCAAAGAAGCGCCATGGTCGATCGTGCTGTTCTCGATCGGCATGTACGTGGTCGTCTACGGCTTGAAGAATGCAGGTTTCACCGAGTGGCTGTCCGCCGGGATCGATACGTTCTCGCAATACGGCATGCTTGCTGCCGCGATGGGAATGGGGCTGCTGTCGGCCGTGCTGTCCTCCGTCATGAACAACCTCCCGTCGGTCATGATCGGCGCGCTGGCCATCGACGGTTCGCAAGCGCAGGGCGCAATTCGGGAGACCTTGATATACGCCAACGTCATCGGCTGCGATCTCGGACCGAAAATGACGCCGATCGGATCGCTCGCCACATTGATCTGGCTGCACATTTTAGCGCGCAAAGATGTGCGCATCGGCTGGGGCGCGTATTTCAAAACAGGCGTCGTGCTGACCGTCCCGACCCTGCTGATTACGCTGCTCGGGCTCTACCTCAGCCAAACTTTATTTCTGTTAGAATAACGGCATCCATGGTATAATGAAGCGAATGCGGACAGGCAGGTGATTTCAAAATATGCAGAAAATTCCAGTTATCCGCGATAAAAAAAGTTCCGACATCAAGATTATTCCCGCGGACGAAGTGGTAAAAATCGAATGCATCCGGGACAAAGAATATATCATCCATACGATTTCGGATAAATATTATTGGGCGAATTCCACGGAAGCGATCGAAGAGCTCCTCTATGAAGAAGGCTTTCGGCTCATCGACCAGATGAACGTTGTCAATATGAACCATGTCACCGAGTACGATCCGCGCAAAGGCGTCGTCACGCTCCGTTCGGACGGCACCTCCCGGTACAAAACCGCCTCCGCCGCATGGATTCACGGAGAGCACATCGTCAACGTGATGCATTTGCTCAATAAGATGAAAAACCTCGATTACGGCGTTTCCGAAACCGACGACGACGACGATATATTCGAAACAATCCTGGCGCAGGAAGAAGATCACCGTTTTGCCCGTTCCTACGCGATGATCAAAGCGCTGTACGAGAAGAAAAAAGCCGAGCTGCTGCTTGAAGAAAGCGAATTCAGATATAAATCGTTGTTTCAACATAACCCCGATCCGATCTGCTCGCTCAATTTGAATGGATCGATTACCAGCGTTAATCCCGCCATGTTTTTCGTTATGGGCTACTCCGAGAAAGATTTGCTGCAGAAGACGATCGAGGGCATGATTTTGCCGGAGCACCGCGGGCTGTGGTCCAAGAAATTCGCCGAAACGGTCAAGGGCGGCACTCCCCATTACGAAATTACGTTCATCAGCAAAGACGGCCGCGCCGTAGAGCTGAGCGTCAAAAACTTCCCGATATTTGTCGGCAAGCAAATTGCCGGCGTGTATATGATCGGGCAGGATATCAGCGAACGCAAGCGGGCGGAAGAGATGATTCTTCGCTCCGAAAAGCTGTCCGTCGTCGGGCAAATGGCCGCCGGCGTCGCCCATGAAATCCGCAACCCGCTCACCTCGCTCAAAGGTTTCGTTCAATTGATGCAATCGAAGGTCAGCGGCTTCGATAATTATTTCAGCATTATGCTCGAGGAGCTCGACCGGATTAATTTCATCGTCAGCGAATTTCTCGTCATCGCCAAACCGCAATCCGTCCGTTTCCAGCAAAAGGACGCGTCGTCCATTCTGCACAATACCATTATGCTGACCGGCTCGCAAGCCCTCATTCATAATGTGGATATCGTAACGGACACGGCGCCCGATTTGCCTGAAATCAACTGCGATGAAAACCAGATCAAACAAGTATTCATCAATATATTGAACAACTCCATCGAATCGATGCCGGAGGGCGGACAAATCCTCATCGAGATGCGCAAGACGGACACCGGAAAATTGCTTATGCGCTTTACCGACCAAGGCTGCGGTATCCCGGAGGACCGCATTCCCAGACTTGGGGAGCCTTTCTATACAACCAAAGAAAAAGGAACGGGCCTCGGCCTGATGGTAACGTACAAAATTATCGACAACCACGGGGGCAAGATGAGCATCTTCAGCGAAGTCGGCAAAGGAACGACGGTCGAAATCGTGATGCCGCCTGCTGAAGCCGGAGCAAACGAGGCGTAAACGGCTTGTATAAGGAACGACGGCGCTGCACAGCAAGCCGCATGCTTCCAATGGACGCCGCCCGGTTCAGCCCGCCTATACAAACAAAACAGCCTTTCAGTCCGGATTCCGGATCGAAAGGCTGTTTTGCTTCGCGCGAATCAATACGCATAGTAAGGCGAATACGGATAACCGTATGGATAAGGATATGGCGTTCCTGCATACGGGTATCCATACGGATACGGCGCGGGAACGGGAAGCGGAACGATGACCGGCGGGTACCAGCCGTGACCGTGCCAATGCCCGTAGCCATATCCATAGGGCGGCCTCGGTCTCGGAGCGGGCCGGGATACAACCGGCCCGGAAGCGCTCGTCTCTCCTGCTTGCCCGCTGCTGCGCTGCTCGTTCCTTGCTTTTTGTTGTCCCTTCATCGCAAACCCTCGCTTCTTGTTGTTGAATGATCGATACCACAGTATATGTGCGAATGCCCATGAGGTGAGTACGTGGAAGGAGGGAAAACAAAAAATCCCTTCCGCCCGGCGCAAGCGGGACGGAGAGGGCAGATGGTCAAGGCCGAAAGTCAGCGGTTCAGCAGGCTGCCGACATAGCGCAGCAGTTCATTGGCCGAGGCGGTCGTATATCCGTGCTCTTCCACCAGCCGTTTAATCACTTCGTTAATACGCTTCAGTTGGTTCTCATCCGGCGTCTTGGTGGATGTCGTTATTTTCACGATATCCTTCAAATCGGTGAACAGCTTTTTCTCGATCGCTTCGCGCAGCCGCTCGTGGCTGCTGTAGTCGAACCGCTTGTTTTTGCGCGAATACGAGGACATCCGGATCAATATTTCTTCGCGGAACGCTTTTTTCGCGTTTTCCGATATGCCGATCTGCTCCTCGATCGACCGCATCAGTCTTTCATCCGGATCCATCTCTTCCCCGGTCAGCGGGTCCTTGATTTTTTGCCAGTTGCAGTACGCCTCGATGTTATCCAAATAATTGTTGAACAGCGTCTTCGCCGACTCGTCGAACGAGTACACAAACGCCTTCTGCACTTCCTTCTTGGCCAGCTCGTCGTACTCCTTGCGCGCGATAGAGATGAAGTTGAGATACCGCTCCCGCTCCTCCTTCGTAATGGAAGGGTGCTGATCCAATCCGTCTTTGAGCGCGCGAAGCACGTCAAGCGCGTTGATGAATTCCAGATCCTGCCGGATCAGGGCGCTGGATATCCGGTTGATGACATAGCGCGGATCGATGCCGGTCATGCCTTCTTCCAAATATTCGTTTTGCATTTCCTTCAAGTCGGCTTCCTTATAACCTTCCACTTCCTCGCCGTCGTACATGCGCATTTTTTTGACCAGATCCATGCCCTGCTTCTTCGACTCCTTGAGCCGGGTCAGGATGGAGAAGATCGCCGCGGCGCGCAGACTGTGAGGCGCAATATGTACATGCTTCATATCGCTTTGGCGAATGAGCTTCTCATAAATTTTCTCTTCCTGCGACACTTTCAGGTTGTACGGAATCGGCATAACGATCATCCGCGATTGCAGCGCTTCGTTCTTCTTGTTGGCGATGAACGATTTGTACTCCGACTCGTTCGTGTGCGCGATAATGAGCTCGTCGGCGCTGATCAGCGCGAACCGGCCGGCCTTGAAGTTGCCTTCCTGCGTCAGCGACAGCAGGTTCCATAGAAACTTCTCGTCGCACTTGAGCATTTCCTGGAATTCCATCAGCCCGCGGTTCGCTTTGTTCAGCTCGCCGTCGAAACGGTAGGCGCGCGGGTCCGATTCGGAGCCGTACTGCGTAATCGTCGAGAAGTCGATGCTGCCGGTCAAGTCGGCGATGTCTTGCGATTTCGGGTCGGACGGACTGAACGTACCGATGCCGACACGGTTATCTTCGGAGATCAGCACCCGCTCGACCAGCACCTCCTCGATCCGGCCGTTATATTCCTCTCTGAGCCGAATTTGGCAGGACGGGCATAAGTTCCCTTCAATCTTGACCCCGAATTCTTGCTCTACATCCGGCCGCAGCTCGATCGGAATCAAATGCAGCGGCTCCTCGTGCATCGGGCAGCCCTTAATGGCGAATACCGCTCCGTTGTCCGTACGGGAGAACTGCTCCAGGCCGCGCTTGAGAATCGTCACGATGGTCGATTTGCCCCCGCTGACCGGCCCCATGAGCAGCAGGATGCGCTTGCGCACGTCCAGACGGCGCGCCGCCGAATGAAAGTATTCCTCTACCAGCTTTTCGATCGCCAGATCCAGTCCGAATATTTCCTTTTCGAAGAAATTGTATTTACGACGACCGTTTTCCTCAACAATGCCTTGGGAGGCGATCATCTCGTACACCCGAGCGTGCGCCGTCATCGCCAGTCGCGGATTTTCGCGGAGCTTCTGAATATATTCGGCGAAGGTTCCGGTCCAGGCCAGTCTCTCGGTTTCCGTGCGGTAATCGGCGATTTTCTTAAACAAGTTCATGGATTCTACCTCCTTAGGGTTTTGCGGAGCAAAACCGGCTTCATCAGGTTTGGCTTGTGGTTTCGCGGGGCAAAACCGGCTTCGTCAGGGCGCGCCTTGCCTGCAAGCAAGCGGTCCACGTGCTTTCTGGATAGCCGCTGCAACGCCGATGATGCTCAAATGCGAATGCTGCCGGTTACATGAAGTGTAGCGCTGGCCGGATGCGGCTCTGTCGCCTTTCTGCGCTGACTGACAGGTCAGCTTGCGATGCGCGGACGCCAGAGAGGCGATTCCGCGGCGAATCGGGCTTCGTGGGACACCTGATACCATTAGAACGCCTTAAGTCATCGGAATCATCTTCTTTTCAATGCGAAGTGTATTAAATACCTATGCGGCAAGGCCGACTAAGTTGACCGAAATTTTTAGACAAATAAGAAAAACTGTTGACCGCGGTTCGATCCGGTGGCCAAACCTCAGGAATGGCAAGGGATGCCGATAAAAAAAAGGAAGCAGTTGTGTGCAACTGCTTCCTTTGTCGCAAGCTGAAATCCTGCGAACCGAGTTTATGTACATCTCATTATTGCTTCATCAATTCGGCAACTTTCTTGTCGGCCGCTTCCTGCGTTTCTCTGAGCACCGTGTTGATGTCCTTTTTCTTAAGAGCCAGTTCCGCCCGCATGCCGCGAATCAGCTCCTGCACTTCTTTATCATATTTGTTTGGCGTCGGCGTTGGGGAAGAAGGGTTTTTGAATAAGGCTGCTGTATTTTTGGTCTTCAGCTTAGGGTTCTCCGAACCGAATACTTTTTCGATCTCCGGATCGCTCAACGCAGGAATCCGGGAAAATCTAGCCATATACAGCTGAGACTCTTTGGAGACGAGGTGTTGAATGACCTGCATCGCTTGCTCCTTATGCTTGCTGCCCTTCGTAATGATGAGCATGTTCGCAAGCGTATGGCGTCCCTTCCCTTTTCTATCCTCGAAGGTTGGATTGGTCACCATATCCCAGTTTGGCGCAGCATCATCATCGGCATCAAGAATCTGTGTCAGTATTTTCGAAACCCAATCCGCCATCATGGCCAATTTTTTGTCCTTGATGAACGTTTCTGCAGCATAAGCATACGATTTCCCGTTGACAACGCCGGGAATTTCGTAATTCGCCTGGAACAGCTCCAGAACCTTCCTGTACATCGGAATATCGACAATCGCTTTATTCGTCTTCGGATCGACGAACGCCTGCGTATACGGGCTCATGATATGGTCAGGGAAGCGCGGATCCCATCCGACATATTGGACGCCGTCCTGCAGCCTTGTCAATTTGCGGGCCATATCCAGCACTTCGCTCCAGAGCATGTCATCCTTCGGATAAGGAACCCCGAACTTATCGAAAATGTCTTTGTTGTAAAATAAAGCTCCTGTGTTTCTGCCAACGGGAATGCCCTGCAGTTCTTTCCCTTTCGGATCGAGATTCCGGATGGCTTGAACCGTTTCCGGGATAAACTTGCTGAGGTCAAGCTTGGATTTGGCCAACAAATCCGTTAAGTCTGCGGGAAGATCCAGAGCAATCAGCGGCATATGCCAGTCGTTGTCGGAAAGAATAAGATCAGGAACTTCCCCGGCGACAATCAGGTTTTCCAATTTCCCGCTCAATTTTTCCAGTGTAATGTGCGGATACTTCTTTTTAATCGGTTCGACGTAGAACTTCTGAAACTCGACATCCGTGAGGCTTGTATTGGCAAACAGCTTTATCGTGACGGGATCTGTCGATACTTTAAATTCGGGCTCCGCCGCTTTCGATGTGTCGCCTGAAGCTGCCGGCACGGCGGATGAACATCCTGATAATGCAATGGCGGCGATAAGAACGGGTATTGTCATTTTCTTCAACTGGTTGGTCATACGGAATCTCCCCTTTGACTATTGTGAAAAGGCTTACAAATATCATTACTTCACTATACGTGGAGCCAGCTTTAGTTAAGCGCTTTAGCATGACTCGCACGTTCCGCAAGGACGTTCAGAAGATGCTACCACCCCCTTAAGCAAGTTCACATTAACTTCGTGTTTGCGGTCGGCCAGACCTGCATACCCTACACCTGCAGAGTCCCGATAACAAGCTGACTCCTCAATGGATCGTGCTGCTCCAACTTCATCCGGACAACTTCACCCGTTGCTTGCTTTCTTCAAAGTCCCACACCCTCGGACAATGACAGAAATAAAATTGAGTGCGCTTTCAAAACATCATGCTTCATACGGCAACCCTCGAAGATCCGTAAACTATTTTGCATTTCATAATGAAAAAAACCTTATCCTGTAAACATACCCGTCCACATAAAATGGAAGGATACGATTACGGATAAGGTTTTCTCCAGGACTCAAGCCTATGCCGTAAATCCATCTGAATAATAATAAATATAGAGTATCAGTAAAAATTTGTCAACGGGTATAAATGTGAATCACCCACACTTCAACGGGTGACTCACGCCGCCCGTCGAAGACGGCGGCAGCTGCGGGTTTGGCGATCGAAGGCGTCTATCTACAGCCATTCGTGCAAACGCATGATCGTATAACGGTGGCGCACATACTTCGCGTAGCGCAAGCTCTCTTCTACCAGCTCCGGCTCGACGCCAAGCTGTGCTTCCGTGACCGGACCGCCGGCCGCGGCGAGCAGCTCAGCCAGCCGTTCGGGCGCCGGGACGGCGCGGCAGACCGCCTGCACTGCGGCCCAGCGGCTGGACAGCCGCTCGGCAAGCTGCCGCTGCAGCACGACCCGGCGCGCCGGGTCAAGCTCGGCGGCGTTCTCCGCCAGCGCTTGGCCGGCAATGGCGCCGTAGCCGGCGGCGATGTCCGCGCGGGCGGCATCTGGCGCGGCATAGTCCGGGTCGGCGAGCCGCTGCGAGGCCGATGCCCGGACCGCTTCGGCGTCAAGCGAAGCGGCTTCGCGGTACAGCGCCGCCATCTTGACGGCGGCGACGCCGACCTTGGCCCCGTGCAGCAGCGCGCGGCGGCCCGCTTGCAGAAACTTCATCTCCCAGTAGTGGGACAAGTGATGCTCGCCGCCGGAGGCCGGGCGCGAATGGCCCACGAGGAGCATGGAGATGCCGGACAGCAGCAAGCCTTCCAGCAGCTTGCGCAGCCCTTCCTCCGTGCCCGCGGCAATGTCTGCGGTATGCCGGATGCACAGCTCGAGCCCTTGCCGCGTCATGTCGGCAGCCAGGTCGCAGAGCGGCTCGTCGAGCAGCAGGCGGCCGAGCTCCCAATCGGCGAGCGACGTGTATTTGCCGAGCATGTCGCCGAAGCCGGCGGCGACCATCGGCCGCGGCGCCGTCGCCAGCACCTCGAGATCCCCGAAGATCGCCTCCGGCGAGCAGGCCGGGATCGTCTGCTTGAAGCCGCCGATAATGAGCGGCGCGCCGACCGAAGCGAAGCCGTCGACGGAAGGCGCCGTCGGCACGCTCAGAAACGCGCGGCCGGTTCGATGGGCCGCGAAGCGCACGATATCATGGAGCGTACCCGCGCCCACGGCGACGATCGCCTGCGTGTCCGGCGTCACGTGCAGCAGCAGCTGCACGACGGCGCGCTCGTCCGCGGCGAGCTCCCCGTGCTCGTCATCTGGGAGCACGCACTGCCGCGCCTGGAGCTGGGCCTCTCCGCACAGCTCCAGCAGCTTCCGGCCGGCGGCCTCCGCTGTGCGCCCGTCGCTGACAAGCAGCAGGCTGCTCAACCCCCGCTCCTGCGCGTAAAACGGCAGCGCCGCCATCGCCCCGCGCTCCAGCACGACCTTGCGCAGCGGCACGCTATGCTCCTGCCCGCAGCTTCCGCAAGTAAACGTGCGACCGAGCCAAGGCTCGATCCGATGCGCTTGCTTCATCTGGCTCTCACGAGAGCTTAAGTCAAATTCCTCATGTTCTTGATCGCGATGTTGCTGTTCATTCATCCGTTGATCTCTCCCTTCGCACCCCTTTATCGTACCAAAATTATGCTATAATTACATTACCAATGACAAAGGAGACCGTCCGCTGTGCCCATTAAAAGCGAAACGGAGCTCTACGCTCCCGTCAAAACTTACCTGGAATCGCTCGGATATGAAGTACGGGGGGAAGTGCGCCATTGCGACCTTGTCGCGATCCGCGAAGACGAACCGCCGATTATCGTCGAGCTGAAGCGCAGCTTCTCGATCCCCTTGCTGCTGCAGGCCATCGACCGGCTCAAGATCAGCCGCACGGTGTACGTCGCCTTCGAGCGGCCGGCCAAGGGCCGCGCTCCGCACAGCGCCAGCTGGCCGGAGCTGCGAAATTTATGCCGGATGCTCGGCATCGGGATGATCACCGTTCAATATTATAAAACGCGCAAGCCGCGCGTCGAGGTGGAATGCCACCCGGGGGATGACCCGTCGCTGCTGACGCATGCGCCCCGTCTGAACAAATACGCAACAACCCGGGTCGTTCGCGAATTTCAAGAGCGCCGGGCAGACTATAACGTCGGCGGCAGCTCCAAGCGGAAGCTGGTAACCGCCTACCGCGAGAAATCGCTGCAGCTCGCCAGTGCACTGCAGCAGCACGGCCCGGCCAGCCCGCGCAAGCTGCGCGATATGACCGGCAACGCCGGCGCGGCCGGCATGCTGCAAAAAAACTACTATTTATGGTTCCAACGCGTCGAACGCGGCGTTTACAAGCTTACGCCGCTCGGAGAAGAGGCGCTCCAAACGTTCGCCCACGTCGTTGCCGGCTTCCAGGAGCCTTCACCCCAAGAGGCGGCAACCAGCGGATAAAACAGGCATAACCCGGCCCCCTACAGGATAAAAATATAGTAATACACTTCCATGGAAGGAGCTGCTTGTCCTGATGAAGCGCTATCGTTTATTCCTGCGCCTGGCCTCCGTCCCGCTGTCGATCATGTTATTCCTCTCCATGCTCCCCGCATTCGCCGCGGCGCAAGCCGCCGCGGACAAGAAAGTTCGCATTCCCGTCCTGAACTACCACAGCATTACCGTCGATCCCGGCAACCGCGCAACGATTACGCCGGAAAAATTCGAGGAGCAAATGATGTATTTGGCCGAAAACGGTTATACGACGTTATCCCTCCAGCAGTTTACCGATGTGCTCGAAGGCAAAGAGAGCGCACCGGACAAGCCGGTGCTGCTGACCTTCGACGACGGGTATGCCGATAACTACACCCATGCGTATCCCCTCCTCAAAAAGCTCGGTTTCCGAGCAACATTATTCATGTCGCCAGGAATGGTCGAGGACGGTTATTTCCTCAACTGGGAACAGGTGGCGGAAATGCATGAAGCCGGATGGGACATTCAGCCCCACGGGATGACGCATCCGCACCTGCCCCGGCTGAATAAAGAGAAGCAACTGCACGAGATTACGGAGGCTCGCCATCTGATCGAGCAGAAGCTCGGTACGACCGCCGATATTTTTTGCTACCCGTATGGCGAATTTAATAACACGACGCTTTCCATCTTGAAGGATCACGGATTCCGCTATGCCTTTACCATCGATCAAGGCGTCACGACGCCCGCTCAATCCGCGCTGAAGCTGAAACGTATTTTCGTCAACGGCGAAGAGGCGCTCGACAAATGGAAGTTCAAGCTGGAAAAATGGTAAGACGTGCTGTCTCCATACGAATCGCTTAGGTGTGCGTGAGCTGTGGGGCTGGGGACTTGACGAGCGACTTGTGAATCCAGATCGCCGCTTGCGCCCCTTCCCCCATCGCGATCGTCGCCTGCTCCGAATGAATGCCGACGTCGCCCGCCGCCCATACGCCCGGTACGGACGTTTGTTTGCTTCTCGGATCCGTTACAATATGCTTGTTCTCCAGCCGTTCCACGCCAAGCGCGGCAAGCCAGTCCGAATGAACGGCGTTGCCGCCGAACGCGATAAACCCGCGCTCTCCTTCGATTACACGGCCGTCCGCCAATCGGACGCCGAGCAGCGACCCGCCGCTTTCGGCCAGCACCTCGGCTATGGCCGCTTCCTCGTATACGATGCCGCATTCCTTCAGCTTGTCCAGCCGCCCGCTCCCGATCGCCTTCCGCTCATGGTTAATATAGACGATCCGGTCCGTCCAATGCCGCAGCGTGAGCGCCATCCCGGCCCCCGGCTCGCCGGAGCCGAGCACGATCGTCTGCCTGCCGCTCACCTCATACCCGTCGCAGTCCGGGCACACATAGACGGTGCCGCCCAAGCAAGCCTCAAGCCCGGGAAGCGGCGGGAACCGGTCCATAATCCCCGTTGCGGCGAGCAGTGTACGCGCCGGCTGCACGCCGCCGCCGGCGAACGCCACTTCGAAGCCGTCCTCCCGCTTCGCCGCGGCAATGACCTCGTCCGTTCGGAATTCCACGCCGTGACGGCCGGCCTGCATCTGTCCGAGACGGCGAAGCTCCGGGCCGGAGACGCCCTCCGGCCAGCCTAATATATTATGATAGCTGCGGCATAACGTGGAACGCCCGCGTCCTTTATCGACGACGAGCACGCGATGTCCGTACCGTCCCAATTGGATCGATGCCTGAAGACCGGCGATGCCGCCGCCGACAATAATGCAATCGTACATGATGCTGATTCACCCCTTTGTCGTAAAATCCATTGAATGTTTCGTACGGGATTCGTTTCAACCCTATTCGCATGCTCCTTAGCTTCTCCCATCGCGCGCATCGCATGCGCCGGCCAAGCGCCGCTTCTCATTCCCGCGAGCCGGCAAAGCCCCGGCGCTCTTGCGCCGGGGCCTGCTTGTCCGCCCGTCGCTTGCGGCGGTTCGGATGCGTCTTGTGTGCCGTTATTTTTTGGCCTTCAAGTTATCCCAAGATTTTTGGAAGGCTGCATACATTTGTTCTTTCGTATTTTTGCCCGCGATGTAAGCTTGCATCGTTGCGCCAACTTCCTGTGGCATGCCGTCCGGATATTTCGGGAAATACCAGCCGAGCACCTTGTTATTTTTGCTGTACGTCATAATGTCGGCCGCGATCAGACCGAGGTCCTTCGGATCGGCGTTCATGGTGCTGAGCGCCGGAATGAACTTGAATTCCTTCGTAATGTACTGCTTTCCGGTGTCGGAGGTGACGAGCCAGTTCAGGAAGTCCTTCGCCTCTTTCTTCAACGCGGAGTTTTTGTTGATGACCCAGTTGTTCGGCACGCCGACCAGCAGCTTGTCGTTTGCTTCCGCGTCCTCGTTGATCGGCATCGGCAGCACACCGATGTTGAGGTTCGGCGTAATCTTGTCAATCTGCACCTGCGTCCAGTTCCCCTGCTGCATCATGGCCGCCTTGCCGGTAGCAAAATTGGTCACCTGCGTGTTGTAGTCGGTTGTGAGCGGGTTCGGCTGACCGTATTTTAAGGTCATATCGACCAGCTTGGTCCATTCGTCGAAGACCGGGCCGCCCATTTTTTGCGATCCGTCGTACAAGCCGGCGATGAATTTGTCAGGGTCCGGCTGCCGTGCCATCGCGACGTTAAACGTATGATTGCCGAGCACCCACCATTCCTGATATCCGTTAGAGAACGGCGTGATGCCGGCCGCCTGCAGCTTCTTGGCCGCTGCCTCCAGCTGGCTGAGCGTCTTTGGAATTTCCGTAATGCCCGCTTTGGCAAACAAGTCTTTATTATAAATAAAGCCGTATCCTTCCAAACCGAGCGGCATGCCGTACAGCTTGCCTTCCTTCGTCATCGGCGCCTTGGCGACCGGAAGCACATCCTTCACCCAAGGCTGGTCCGACAAGTCCTCCAGATGCTCCATCCACGTATCGGCCTCGCGGAAGCCCCCGTTATTGAAGATGTCCGGCTTGTCGTTGGAAGCGAACTTCGTTTTCAGCGCGGCGCCGTAATCCGCTCCGCCTCCGACCGTCTCGATTTGCAGCTTGACGCCCGGATGCGATTTCTCATATTCATCCTTTAGCCGATTGAATGCTTCGCTAATTTCCACTTTATATTGGAAAATTTTGAGCGTTACCGGTGTCCCTGCGGCCGCGCCGCCGCCCTGGTTGTTCCCCGGCGCCGCTTTATTTCCGCACCCTGCCGTCACTCCCGCCAGCAGCAGCGTGCCGACGGATAGCGCCGTAATGGATTTGAACGTTTTTTTCATGCGATGAACCTCCCTCTAATGGATAAACGCTGTGAGCTCACTACATAAGATAACTAACGGGTGGACATCTTATGCAATATATACAAATGAACTATAAGGCGAAAGGATGCGAAAACCGTTGATTCAGCGTGTGTGCGTTAAAATCGTGATGAACGCCGTATTGATCCCGCTCCTGTACCTTCAAACGTCGGCTTCGGTTACAGAAATCATTACGACCTCCATCGTCTTCTCGCTCGTCGCATTTGCGATCGGCGACCAATGGATATTGCGCGGAAGCAACAACGCGGTGGCCACGATCGCCGATGCCGCGATGGCGGGTCTTTACTTTTGGATCGCAGCGCGCTTGTTCCATTGGGGGCTATCCAACGGGGAGCTGTTCGTGCTCGTCGTCCTGCTGGGGGCCGTTGAAGCGATGTATCATCGGCTGTTGGCCGAATGGGATAACAAAAAGACCACCTTCTCCGAAACCGATTAGCGCGTTTCGCATTTACCTTCAAAGTGAAACAAACAGCAGGCTTCCCGTCTGGGGAGCCTGCTGTTTGTTGTGGTTTGCCGTCTATTTTCTTTCTTCCTCCCGCTGGGGCTGCGCACAAGAAACAAGCCGCCGCAATGCGGCGGCACGCTCCTGGCATAACGGTGTTATGAAGCAACGTCCGGAGAGCGCGGGTCCCGCTTCGTTCCGCGCCTCGTGCTCAGCCTTTGACCGATCCTGCCGTAATTCCTTCTATTATATGGCGCTGCATCGCAAGGAAAAAAATAACAATTGGCAAGACACCGAGCACGAGCGCGGCTAACGCCAAATCCCACTGCTTCGTATATTGACCGAAGAACGAGTTCGTCGCCAGCGGAATCGTCTTCAAGTCCGGACTTTGCAAGATGATGAACGGCAGCAGGAAGTCGTTCCATATCCATAAGCTATTGAGCAGGATGACCGTCACGGCAATCGGCTTCAGCAAGGGCAGCACGATGCGAAAAAAAGTACCGTACGCGCTCGTGCCGTCGACGACGGCCGACTCCTCGATTTCCAGCGGAATCGACTTGATAAAGCCGTGGAACAGAAAGATCGACATCGGCGTTCCGAATCCCAAATAACAAACGACCAGTCCCGGGATGCTGTCGAACAATCCGGCTGTCTTCGCTACCTTGACCAGCGGAATCATGATCGACTGAAACGGGATAACCATGGCCGCCACGAATAAGGCGAACAGCATATTGTTCCATCGCGTCGGCCGCCGTACCATCCGGTGCGCCGCCATCGCGCTGATCAGCGCAATCCCGAGGTTGCTGATCACTGTAATGATAAGCGAGTTCATGAACACGCGCGGAAATTTGATGATCGTCCACGCTCTCGTATAGTTGTTCCATTGCAGCTTGACCGGCAAGCTGGTCGGATCGCTCAGCAGCTCGCCGAACGTTTTCAGCGAGTTGACGATTACGAAATAGAACGGAACGAGAAACAACAGCGCGACCAGGATGGCGGCGGCTTCGAGAATCAAGGTGCGGGACGAATAGGTTTTGCTCGCTTCCACTAGACTTCGACCTCCCTGCTTTTCGTCAGCCGAACCTGGATGGACGTAATGACGGCAACAATGACGAAGAAGATAAACGCTTTGGCGGTACCAAGGCCGAAACGATTATTTTGGAACGCTTCCGTATAAATGTTCAGGGCGACGGATTCGGTCGATTTGAACGGACCGCCCTTCGTTAGCGACAAGTTCAGATCGAACATTTTGAACGAGTTAGATATCGCCAAAAACAAACAAATCGTCACCGCCGGCATGACCAGCGGAATAATGATTTGTGTCAGCATTTGGCCTGGCCTGGCCCCGTCGATCTGGGCCGCCTCCATGACGTCCTGCGGCAAATTCATCAGCGCCGCAATATAGATGACCATAAAATATCCGGCCGTCTGCCATACGAATACAATGACGATCCCCCAGAAGGCGGTTATCTCGTCGCCAAGCCACGGCAGCTGAAAAAACGCCAGCTTGGTCAGCTCCCCGATCGCCGGAAATCCTTTGACAAATATAAACTGCCATATGAAGCCAAGCAGCAGCCCGCCGATTACGTTCGGCAAAAAAAAGATTGTCCGCAGCACATTGCGCGTCTTCAGCGGCCGCGTGAGCAGCAAGGCGATCGCAAAGGCGAGTGCGTTGGTCAGCACGACGCCCGCTATGGCAAACCGGGTCGTGAACCAAAACGATCGGGCAAAGTCAGGATCCTGCGTCAATATTTGCACAAAGTTGGTCAATCCGACCCAGGTCACTTGACCCGAAACGCCGTTCCAGTCGGTGAACGAATAATACATGCCAAGGAAAAAAGGCATGATCATAATCAACGCAAAGCAGATGAATGCCGGGCCGATAAATACAAGCTGCTCCGCCCACGCTGCCGATTTTCGTCGATTCATCGTCGGGTTCCCCTTTCATTCGAGCTATTTTTTTAAATATCCGGTACGCATGCTGCAACCCTTGTCCCGGTTTTGTCGTCTACATCGATGTCCGCCATTTTTCCACGATATGGCTTTGTCATACCCGGACATGCCGGAATCTTGCTGCATTCGCCCTCGTTCGTTTCCTTACTATACCTCCGGCAAGTTGGGTCTATACACGCAAAACAGTGACCCGAACCTCTTTGAATATAAGCCCGGAGTAATGTATCATAGAGAAGATAACGCTCGACACGATACTGCCGAATATGACAATATCGCCTTAAACCATAGGAAGGTGAATCCCCTTGAGTACATCTCTTCAACCGGCTTCCGCGCCGGCTGCGGTTCGTTCCGCCAAACCAAAGAAATCGAATGCGCGCGCTTATGTTCTTATGTTCTTCATCTGGGCCGTCTTGATCGGCCTCGGCCTATGGGGCGGAAAACTGTACACGGACCATATCCGCATGCAAATTACGCAGGACATCGCGAAGCAAACCGGCGACCAGCTCGCCGTCATCCAGCAGGAATACGAGCGCCAGGTGTCCGAGCTGAGAACAAGCTTGACCGCCGATATGGCGCAAATGCAAGCGAAGATCGATTCGGTGAATGAACTGCTCGCCTTTACGAAGGACAGCGCGAACAGCAAGACTGACAACAGCAACCAGCTGTACACCCAGCTGGCCGAAGTGAAAAAGAAGCTCGATGAGCTGAAAAAAAATCTGGACGCACTGCAGTAAGCAACAGGATGGTGAATGTATCGCAATGAACGGAATTCAACAACTGAACCGGACGATGCTATTCTTCTTCGCGCCGTTTCTCGGACTTCTCATTTATTTGCTCTCCACACAAATTTCGATCGTGCTGCCCGAGCTCGGCGATACGCTGCATACGACCTTCTCCATCCAGGCCGAGCTTCAGCAGGCGCTTGGCAAGCTGGACAAGATGAACAGCGATGCAGCTCAGACGCGTACAACCGTCGAGAAGTATTTCGAGCTGTACGCCAAAAGCGCAACCGAAGTCGCCGGGATGACGCAGCTTGCCGAAGCCGCGTCCAAGCGGCCAACGATCATCTTCGACAGCCGCGTAGCCAGCCGTCTGGGCGGCAAGCTGTCCCGCACCGCCTCGTCGGGCAATATCGATTTGAAGCTGTACACGTTCAGCGATTCGAAATATAAGGGGTACGCCTTGAAAATCGACTTAAAATCGGATAAGGCGATGCAAATGGTGCTGGGAAAAGACAAGGTCGGAGGCAGCGAGACGACGCTGGAAGCGGTTCGCCGATACGGCGCTGTGGCCGGCGTCAATGCCGGAGGCTTTGCCGACGACAACAAAACGGGCAAGCGGTATCCGCTAAGCACGACGATGCTTGGAGGAAAATACGTATACGGCTTTGAGCCGACGTTCGAGGATTTGGCCTTTATCGGGTTAAGCAAGGACCGCAAGCTGATCGGCGGGAAATTTGCGAGACAGCAGGATTTGGACAAGCTCAATCCGTCGTTCGGCGCCACCTTCGTACCGATTTTGCTGCAGGGCGGCAAAAAACAGTCGATTCCGTCCTTGTGGATCAATTCTCCGGCCCGCGCGCCGCGGACGGTTGTCGGCAATTTCAAGAACGACCAGCTGATCTTTCTGGTGACGGACGGATACGATGAGCGCGGCAATTCCGGCGCTTCGCTGCCGGAGCTGCAGGATAAGCTCGCGGCCCTCGGCGTGAAGGATGCTTACAATTTGGACGGCGGCGGCTCCACCACCTTGATTTTTGACGGACAAGTGATCAATCGCCCTTCGGATAACGGACGGCTGCGGCCGCTGGCGACGCATTTTTTATTTTTCAAGTAATGTTCACATATTTATAAGTTTTCATTTGGGATTCGGTTGGTTATAATATGCTTCAGGAGGTGCTAGCCCGATGTCAGCTACATTTTGGATTACAATTGTTGTCTTCTTGATGTTTATTACCGCCATGCTTACGGCATCATACAATGATGACAAGACCAAAGGTCTTTAATTCCATTCGGAGAAAAGCTTCCGGCTCAAGCCATTTGCGGCGATCATCCCTTCACGCTTGCGGGAAGCTTTTCTTGTAACGGAATAGGGAGTGCAGCTCCGGCGCTGTATGTACATACGGTTTACCCACCATAAAACGATAAAAAGTATCCGCTTGAACGCTCTCAAGCAGATACTTTTTTTTTACTTTCATCGAAACGCTTCGACCGGGAACTGTTCTTCTGAGCCGGCATGCGCTTCTTATTTCGTTTCCTTGATCTGATTCATCTCGACCAGACACTGATTGCAAATATGTCTTTCCTTAAAATCGCTCACTTGATCCAGCGATCCGCAGAACACGCAGCGCGGGCGATATCGTTCCAAAATAATGTGATCCCCGCTTACCAATATTTCAACAGGATCCCCCTCGTTCATCTGATATCGCTTTCGAAGTGACTTGGGCAATACGATTCTACCCAGTTGGTCGACCTTGCGGACCACTCCTGCCGGCTTCATCCATCATACACCTCGCCTTCATACGAATAAATATGTTCTCTATAATGTTCGACGCGTAGATGAAAATTCCTTCCCAAAACCGATCGTTTATCCATTAATTCCCTTATCCTGCAGGCCGCACCGTCAGGACAGCCCTTGGAATCCGGTCTGCCGCAAGCCCTCGAACAGCACGATGGCTGCCGCATTCGACAAGTTAAGCGAGCGAACGTCGCCCGTCATCGGAAGCCGCATCAGCGTATCGGGATGCTGCGCCAATATTTCGGGAGACAGGCCTTTCGTTTCTTTTCCGAATACGAGAAAATCTTCGTCTTGGAACGCAACATCGGTATACAGCTTGTCCGCTTTCGTCGTGGCCAGCAAGAAGCGCCCGTGCTTGTATTTATCCTTCACTTCCTGAAAGGAATCGTGATACTCCAGTTTGACGGCATGCCAATAATCGAGTCCAGCCCGCTTCAGCGTCCGGTCGTCGGTATGGAAGCCAAGCGGTCTGACCAGATGCAGCCAGGTGCCCGTTGCCGCGCATGTTCTTGAAATATTGCCCGTATTGGCCGGAATCTCCGGCTCTACCAGTACGATATGAAATGCCATATGCTTGTCTCTCACTCCTTTTACCTACCCTATTATACATAAAGCGCAAGGCAATTTTAACATTCGGTTTACGCAATCTTCATATGTCGATCATACAGCGGCGGTATAATGCAGCTATAGATCACAAGATAAGGAGAATGATGTGGATGATACCGAAGAAAAAAATTCTTGTCGTGGACGATGAGCCTTCCATCTCGACGCTGATCGAATTCAATTTGAAGCTGATCGGCTTCGAGGTGCACTGCGTCTTCGACGGAGAAGCCGTATTTCCCGCCATCCAGCACTTTCGCCCCGATATCGTCGTTCTTGATCTGATGCTTCCGAAAATGGACGGCCTGCAGGTATGCCGCAAGCTGCGCAGTCAGAGCAATATGGTGCCGATCATCATGCTGACCGCGATGCAGGACCTGAGTGATAAAATCGCCGGACTCGATAACGGCGCGGACGATTACATGACGAAGCCGTTCAGTCCGCAGGAGCTGATCTCCCGCATTCAGGCCATTCTTCGCCGCACGCAGGCGCTGCCTTCCGTGGATCAAGCGCCGATTGCCATCGGCGACATCCTGATCAAGCCCGACGAGCGCGTAGTGACGGTCAAGGGCGAGCCGATCGAGCTTACGCCGAAGGAGTACGAGCTGCTGTTGTTCCTCTGCAAGCATCGCGGCAAGGTGCTCAGCCGCCAGCAGCTGCTGCATGGGGTATGGGACTACCATTTCCTCGGCGATACACGCATCGTCGACGTGCATATCAGCCATCTGCGGGATAAAATCGAAAGCAGCGCTCGCAATCCCGAGTACATCATGACGATCCGCAATGTCGGTTACAAACTGATGGAGCCCGCCGTCAAAGAGTCGCTGGCCTGAACCGATCGATGCAAAGAAAAGGTGCCGGGAGACGAAATCCCGACACCTTCGTTGTTGTTAGCCGTTGCGTCTTTGGAAATCGGCCATGAACTCGGCAAGCGCCTTGCAAGCTTCGTACGGTACGGCGTTGTACGTCGATGCCCGCAAGCCTCCCACGCTGCGATGTCCCTTCAAGCCGACGAATCCGTGCTGCTCGGATTCTTTGGCGAACTTCTTCTCCAGCTCCTCGTTTTGCATCCGGAACGTGATGTTCATGATCGAACGGCTGCCCGGCTCGATCACGCCGCGGTAGAAGCCTCCGCTGCCGTCGATCGCCTGGTAGATCAGATCGGTTTTTTCCCGGTTGCGTTTCTCCATGGCGGTCAGCCCGCCGTTTTCCTTAATCCACTTCAAGACCAGATTGACCATGTACACGGAATAGACCGGCGGCGTGTTGTAGAGCGAGTCGTTCTTCGCATGCGTATCGTAGCGCAGCATCGTCGCGATATGTTTCGGCGAATCAGCCAGCAGATCCTCGCGCATAATGACGACCGTAACGCCGGACGGCCCCAAATTTTTCTGGGCTCCCGCATAAATCATCGCAAATTTGGAAACATCTACAGGACGGCACAAAATATCGCTGGACATGTCGCCGATCAGCGGAATGCTGCCGGTGCCGGGATACGCTTGATATTGCGAGCCTTCGATCGTTTCGTTGGAGGTAATATGTAAGTAAGCCAGGTTCGGGTCCAGCTGCAGTCCGCTCAAATCCGGGATGCGTGTAAACTTGTCCGCTTCGGAGCTGGCAACGATCTTCGTTTCCCCGAAAAGCTTAGCTTCTTTCAGCGCCTTGTCGGCCCACGCGCCGGTAAGCACATAACCCGCCGTCTGTCCGGACTTCAGGAAATTCATCGGAATCGTAGCGAACTGCGTGCTCGCGCCGCCCTGCATGAACATAACCTTGTAGCCGTCCGGAATCGCGAACAATTCTTTGAGCAGTTGCTGCGTTTCGGCGTTCAGCTCCTCATACTGCGAGCTGCGGTGGGAAATTTCCATAATGGACATGCCGATGCCACGGTATTCCACAAGCTCTTCCTGCGCCTTTTGGAGTACTTCCAAAGGGAGCGCGGCTGGCCCGGCGTTAAAATTGTATGCGCGCTTTGACACTGTTCTCACACCTTCACTTTACATAGGATATGGCTAATGATAGCAAAGTTGCCCGGGCAACTTCAAGCGTTTCTCGGCAAGTTCACCGGATTCAATAAAACTTTTTGTCGAACCATGCAACAATATCGCTGCTGATGGTCTACATCGGTCCAAGAGGTGATTCGCTCTTATGAATTCGACCCCAAACGCAGTGCGGCTATTTATCGCCGTTCCGCTCCCGCAGCCCGTCAAGGACGCGCTTGAGCAGCACATGGAAAAGCTGAAGACGGCGTTCGCTTTTCAAAAATGGGTTCATCCCGGCGATCTGCATATTACGCTGCAATTTTTGGGAGAAACGCCCCCGCAGAAGGCGGAGCAAGTCCAAGCGGAGCTCGCGCGGGTCGCATCCGCTCATCCCCCCATGGGCTTGTCCATTCAAGGCGTCGGCTCATTCGGCAAACCTGCTGCCCCGAGCATCTTATGGATGGGCATACACGGCGAGCTTCCTCTTCTGGCGTCGCTGCAGGCGGATGTGGAAGCGGCAATGGAGCCGCTGGGCTTTGCCAAGGAAGCGCGCGCCTTCCGCCCGCATCTGACCGTCGCCAGGCGATATAACGGAACGGAGGCGTTCGACAAAGCGGCGCTGGCCACTGCGCCCGCATTCCCTTCTACCCCATGGACGGCCGAACATGTCGTGCTGTACCAAAGCCACCTGAACCGGAAGCCGATGTACGAAGCCTGTAAAACATATCCGCTTGGCGGTACGGCCGCAGGCGAGCTTGAACGGCGCTGACGACGCCGTGGCCGCTCCGCTGCTAGCCATCGGACGGTCCGGGCAGCCAACCTGTGCGCTGGCTCCACAGCGCCGCCTTATGGATGATGGTCCAGATGATGGGGTCTTTCGCGTCTACATAGGCCCCGCGGTTGTCCCGATACCGCTCAGCCAGCCGCCGCTTCTCCTCGGCATACGCCGCCGCATCGTCCGGATGAAGACGCAAATAATCGCGGAACATGAGCGCCGTCTGCTCCGGCCAGCTTCCGGCTCTACGCACGTGGATATGCGTTCTTCGGCCGCCCGGCATTTCGCGGAAGTACGCCTTCGTCAAATCCGGGTTATCCGCGCGGTAGCGGTAGCCCGTCGCTTCCATCGCCGTTATGATACTGTCCAAAGGCTTCAGCTGCGCAACCGACACTTGAATATCGATCACCGGCTTGGCGTCGAGTCCCGGAATCGAAGTGGAGCCGATATGATCGATTCGAATGGCCGTTCCTCCCAATGACGTTCGGAGCCGCTCACCGATCTCGCGAAACAGCTGCGGCCACTCCGCATTGTACGGAACGATGACGACAGGATCGCTCATGAAATCACTCCTTTTCATTTCCATATCCAACATAGCGAACAATATGCATAAAAACAACTGTCATCTATGATCATCCCCCCATCGAACGGGCGCCTTAAGTTGAGCGCTCGTTTTTTATTTTGGGGAGGCAGCTTACCTGTAACGCAGGTACTCCAAGGGCGCATATTCGCGAGCCAAATTGGAAAACTATGAAAACCATCCCTTTTTAGTAAAATACGGCCGAGGACAACGACGTGGACCAATCGAACCATTCGATCAGCTTCATCCAAATCTTTATGATTATGATGCTTTTTAACGGGCTCGCCAGCCATGTGATCGTCAACCCGCTGCTGCTGGACGCCTCCGGAAGAGACGCATGGATATCCGTCCTGCTTACCGGCGCGGTGTACATTCCGTGGTGCGCGCTGCTGGCCTTCATTATGAAACGAACGCGCGGTCAACACATTGCGCAGTGGCTGCAGCAGCGCACGAACCGCTTTATCGTCTGGCTGTTTCTGGCACCTCTCTGCCTGCAGCTTTATTTGATCGGCGGATTAACGATTATTCACACAACGATCTGGGGGATCAGCAACTACTTGCCGGCGACGCCGCAGTATGTATTGATCATCTCCCTCATTCTCGTCTGTCATTATGCAGCCAAATCCGGCATTCGTACGATCGCCATCGGCGCAGGTATTTTGCTTCCGACTGTAGTGATACTCGGATATTTTGTCGCGACGGCCAATCAATCGGAAAAAGACTGGAGCCTGCTCAGGCCTATTTTAGAACATGGCTGGCAGCCTGCCTTAAGCGGATCCTTGTACGCCGGAGGGGCTTTTGTGGAAATTATGCTGCTGATGCTGGTGCAGCATCGGTTAAAGAACAAAGTAAGAGCGTGGCAGTTGATGCTGCTCGGCCTCGTCCTTGTCTACATTACGCTGGGGCCGATCTGCGGTGCGATCACGGAATTTGGCCCGCAGGAAGCCGCAAAGCAAATGGTATCGCCGTATGAGCAGTGGCGCCTTGTCAAATTGGGAAACTATATCGAGCATGTCGACTTTTTATCCGTGTACCAGTGGCTCGCCGGGGCGACGGTACGCATCAGCTTATCGCAGTTTCTGATCACGGAGCTGCTGCCGCTGCGAGCCGCGAAGATGCGAAATCGCGCGATTCTGTTTATAACCGTCAGCTATCTCGTCCTTGCGATCATCGTCAGCCAGGAGAACACATTCTACTTGCAGATGTTCCGCATATATTTCCCGGCTGCCTTAATCATGACGCTGGTCTTTACGTCCATATGGGCGGTCTTTGCCTTGTTTGCCAAATCTGCAAAGGAGCGAGCCGCATGAATCAACCGACGCGAGAACCATCGACGAGGTGGACCGAGCTAAAGCTTCGGACGTTGTTCGAGCAATCCGCCGACGTTCAAATTCAAATGTTCCGTCTGGGCGAAGGCGGCTCCTCCTCCGATCTCCTGATGATTTATTCCGAGGGGCTGTGCGACAGCTCGCAAATCGGAAAGGTCATACTTCCGGAGCTAACGCATGCGTATCGGCAAACCGGATTCGGCCCGCTGCAAAAAGGGCATGTCTTCGGTTCATTGCCGCTCATTGCGTTCGAGGGAGATGCCTGCGAGCAATCGATTGTAGACGCCGTGTTCCAAGGCGATCTGCTGGTCGTTTTCGTAGAAACCGGTACGGTGTACAAGCTCGCGATTTGCAAGCGGCCGTCGAGAACGCCGGATGAATCGAGCGTGGAAATTTCCATTAAGGGCCCCCGGGACGGATTCGTCGAGGATGTGACGATCAATATCGCGCTCATCCGCAAACGCATTCGCAGCAACTCGCTCTGCTGCGAATCGGTCATTCTCGGCAGCCGAACGCGAACCCGGGTCGGGCTGCTCTATATTAGAGACATCATTTCGCCCGGCATCTTGAATGAAGTGCGATCGCGGCTCGAGAACATCAAGGTGGACGGCATCTACAGCATCGGTCAGCTGGAAGAGGCGCTCTCCGACGTGAAGTACTCGTTATTCCCGCTGCTCCATTTTACCGGCCGTCCCGACTTCGTCGTCGCCAGCTTACTGGCCGGGCGCTTCATCATTATTGTGGACGGCAATCCGATGGTGCTGATCGGTCCGGCGACTTTCGCGCTCACGCTAAAGTCGCCGGAAGATATTCATTTCGGATTTCAATACGTTTCATTCTCCCGGCTGCTTCGCATCGCAAGCTTCTGGGTATCGATCGTGCTGCCGGGATTTTGGGTATCGCTCACTGCGTTTCATCAGGATCAAATTCCGTTTCAGCTGATGGCGACCATATCGGTCGCCCGAATCGGCATTCCGTTTTCGGCTCAGGTGGAAATGTTCTTGCTGCTGGTGCTGCTCGAAATTTTCCGGGAGGCGGGCATTCGCCTTCCGAGCTCGATCGGCCAAACGCTAACCGTCATCGGCGGGCTGATCATCGGCGATGCGGCCATTCGGGCAGGACTGGTCTCCCCTTCGGTCGTCGTCGTCGGAGCGATCACCGCGGTGATGGGAGCCACACTGATCAATCAGTCGATGAGCTCGGCCGTTGGCATTATGCGGTTCGCCATCTTTCTTGTTTCTTCCATACTTGGCATGTACGGGCTTATCCTTGGCTTGATCTTGCTCGTGTTCTACATGTCCCGGCTGAAGTCGTTCGGCATTCCGTATTTTGCGCCGTTATCCCCTCCCGCGTTCAGGGATATGACGGACGCCTATTTACGCGTGCCATGGAACAAATTGAGAAACCGGCCGAGCGTCCTTCACCCGACCGATCCGGATCATCAAGGAAATGGCGGCCCATGAAAACTCTAAGTACAATAATGGCTGCGCTGGCAATGCTGTTTCTGCTGCCCGGCTGCTGGAACTCAAAGGACATACAAAACATGGCGTATGTGACGGCGATCGGCTTTGATTTCGAAGACGGAAAATTCGTGACCTACGCACAAATTTTAAACTTCAGCAACATCGCTAAATCCGAGACATCGAAAGTCGGCAGCACGGTTCCGGTCTGGATCGGCAAAGGCGAAGGCGTGACCGTCACCGAGTCGTTCAATAACATCTATGCGACTTCGCAGCTGCGCATCTTCTGGGGGCATGTCAAATCGATCGTTTTAACGGAGAGGTTTATTAAGCAAGGCGGGAGAATGCAAGAGGCATACGATATGGTGAACCGGTACCGGGAAATCCGTTACAACATTTTAATGTACGGGACGAAAGAGCCGCTTCGCAATATATTCGTTCAAAAGTCGCTGTTCAATCTTTCGCCGCTGGAATCGCTGCTCGCCACCCCGAACCAAATGTATTCTCAGCGTTCGTACATTTTGCCGGTGTACGGATATAAAATTATCGCCCATATCAAAGAACCTGGGCAATCGGCCATGCTGCCTTCCTTGTCGCTGGAGAATGGCTCGTGGACAGAGGATCATAAGCCGAGGCGTATGTTCAAAATCGATGGGGCCTATTACTTCAATCACAATTCCATGGTGGGCTGGCTTTCCGAGAAGGACCTGGAAGGATACCGATGGCTGCAAAAAAAACTGGAGCGTTCTCCGATCAATATTCCGAACGACGCACATCCCGCCGCAGCGCTCGTCATGATCAAACCGAAGCCGCATATTTATCCGGTCCTGAAAAACGGCAAAATCTATTACAATATTCACCTGAGCATCAAAGCATACGTCGATGAAATGGTCCGCGACATGAAGAAAGAAGAAATCGAGGAGCAAGCAGCCCAAGTGATTCGCAACGAAATTCGGGAGACCTACAATAAAGGACTGCGCATCAACGTGGACGTGCTGCAGTTAGGCGAGCAGTTGTACCGCAACCATCCGAAGGTATGGCGCCAGCAGTCGGACGGGGAGTTCGCGCTGACTCCCGAATCGCTTGACCGGATCGATGTCAAGGTCAAGCTGCTGCACACGGGCAAATACAAAGACAGAGTCGATTGAATAGCGCATGCGCCTGTTCAACCGGCTCTGTTGTTCGTTTATCTACTAGCCGCGGCTCAACGCGCCGGGGATATCTTGCTTGAAAAACTCATCATATGCCGTTAAATAAAAATCGGCTCCGGGCGTCTCGTTCTGAAATAAACAAGTTTGGATCCCGATGAGCCTTGCCGGAATGATGTCCAGCTCGCGGTCTCCGATCGCCAAATCCAGCTTGTATTTGTCATGCAAATATTGATACGATGCCGGATCGGGCTTTCTCGGATAGCCGTCGTCCCCGGCCACCATTTCGCTGAAATAACCCTCCCAGCCATAGTGCTGCAATATTCTCGCAACTTCTTTGCGGGGCTTATGCGTCATGATCACATTGACGTCCGCCTGCTTCAGAATTGACTCCACACCAGGAAATGGCGGGGTATCCGCCGGGTCGACGGTATGCTCCTTGCCGCGCAGCTGCTTCAACTGCTCTTCGCTCAATCCATAATGTTTGACGGCATGCGTTATAGAAATTTTTAATTGAGAATAAATCTCCTGCTTCGACACAGCGTCGCCCAACATTTCCTTGAACATGCTCGTATACGAAGGGTATGTATCAAACAACGTGCCGTCAAAATCCCACAATATATTCATGATTATTTCCATTCCTTTCGCTTCGCTCAAGGCACAAAACGGAATGAAATCCGTTCGCCTTGAGCGGTTCTCTTGTATTCTAGAGATACAGAGATATCAGCACACTACAAATCACG
>NZ_CAJVAS010000054.1 GCF_910593845.1 Paenibacillus solanacearum
GCAGGTTGCCTACGTGTTACTCACCCGTCCGCCGCTAACCCCGAAGGGTCCGCTCGACTTGCATGTATTAGGCACGCCGCCAGCGTTCGTCCTGAGCCAGGATCAAACTCTCCATTAAGGTATCTTTTTCGGACCGAAGACCGAAATGGATACAAATTGCTTGCATAATCCGAAGATCATGTTCGCTATAATGTAAGCTGATTGAGCTCAAAATTTACTGCTAGCGAGAATTTGCATTCTCTATTTCACTCACTCGTTGTTCAGTTTTCAAAGGGCAATTGGTGATCGTTTGCGTCAGCCGCTGTTAGCAGCCGACAAGAAAGTAATATATCACATTTACTATCTTCAATGCAAGTGCAATGTTTTCCATTCTTGGGATAGTCCATCAAGCTCAGAAACGAACACTGCTTACAGCAATAACGACCAGGTAAAGAAATATATCACATTTACTTTTGTAATGCAAGTGTGATTATCTTCCGCACTTTGGATCAATTCCTGCAAGCTCAGAAGAACATCTCTTGCCTCACTGGCCTCGTTGTTCAGTACAACGACGACCGGAATTAGAAATTTATCATATTTGCTCTTGTTATGCAAGTGTAAATATTTTTTTGGTTTGGTTGCGAGAACTTTGATCTGTAACATAATCAAAAATAGGAAGCACGCTTCTTACGATCCTTAATGAAATATAGGCCGCTTATGCGGTAAAATCGTGCCTTGCGTATAGGACCGCTGACCATCTTACAATATCGAAACGCACGCGATAGTTGCGAAGAGGACCCCTAATATGGTTGCGGACGCATGCTCTAGGAACATATTAAGGAAATGGGGAGCCTCAGTCGAGCCCCCCGTTTACGCATTCGACAATTCAGATTCGAAATGAGACCCCCGTCAGTTTCTCGCTCAGTTGCCAGAGCCGCTCGGCTGCTTGTACATCCATGGCCCAGGGCCATACGCCGGTTAGGCCGGACTCATGAATTTGTTCCTTGGGCACCGCCGGAGCAATGTCAGCATTTTGACAATAAACGCCCCCCTTGCCGTCCAACTGCTTGCTTACGGCACACCAGACGATCGTGGCCGCTCCTTCGGGAATCGTTTTGTGTTCTTCTGTCATTTTGGTAAAAGTACGCTGCCCCTGTTCGTCAAGCGCCCCCATGGCCTTCATCTCGTTATCGGACAAATGGCGGGACAGATCCGTTACAATAGAACCGGGGTGAACCGAGAACGCCCGTACATGGTGAACGGCCCCCTTCCTGTCCAATTCCAGGGCAAAGAGCGCATTCGCCGTTTTCGATTGTCCGTAAGCTTCCCATTTCTCGTAGGATCGGCTCCTAAAATTCGGATCTTCGAAGTTGATGTCACCCAATCGGTGTCCGCCAGAAGAAACGGAGACGACACGTGCGCCGTTCGCGCGCTGCAACGCCGGCCACAGCCCTGCCGTGAGCTGATAGTGTCCCAAATGGTTGGTGGCGAATTGAAGCTCGTACCCTCTGCCGTCACGCTGCTCCGGAATGGCCATAATGCCGGCACTGTTCACCAAGATGTGCAGCGGACGTCCGGATCTTTCGAACGTGCGGGCAAACCGATCGATGGAGGCAGGATCCGCCAGATCCAGCTCCGCTAGCTCCACTCCCGGGATGGACGCTGCGGCGGCTTCCGCTTTTTTCAGCGATCTCGCGGGGACGATGACATGGGCGCCAGCCTTGGCAAGCACTCGGGAAACTTCCAGTCCTAGACCGGAGTAACCGCCCGTGACAATGGCAATTTTTCCGTTCAAGTCGACATGCCCGATCACTTCCTCTGCCGTGGTGCGCGGTCCGTAACCGGTATGGAGCGGCCGTTGGGACGTTCTTTCCAAGTTTGCTTTATCCATCACAATGTGCCTCCTTTTGTTGTACCGTCTTTAATTTCCTGAAAATGTTCAAGCTTGTACTTGATTAACTGAAGCGTTGTGTTCAATTCGGTCAGCTGGCACTCGATTGACGCCCGGTGTTCATCGAGCAAAGCATAGCAAGAGTCTTCATCCTGTTTGTTATAGGATTGAACGTACGCAAGGATTTTTTTGAGTGGCATGTTCGTTCGCTTGAGATACGTAACAAACTGGATTTTTCCCACATCTTCGCTGCTGTACATTCGTTGCCCGCCGGCACCGCGTTTCGGAGAAGCGATCAATCCGATTTTCTCGTAATAACGGAGCGTATCGAGACTAAGTCCGGTCATTTCCGCGGCTTCCGCAATAGTAAAGGTCTGTCCAGTCAACAGCTTGAAGCCCTCCTTTCAACGATGCAGCATCGCTGCACATCCCAACCTTAATCCTTGGAGTATGCTCCAGGTCAAGCGGATTTTTCAAAAAACTACTGCCCCAGGGTCTGCTGCCGATTGAACGTTAATCGCATCAATTTGGATAAACTGTGTTTATCATCATGTTCTTCTCCAACAGCTCGGTTCGTGTATCTGCAAACAGGAAATATCTGCTATCCTTCGCATGTTATGCCCCGAACATCATGGGTTCTACTTGTACAGAATGAACTTCTTTTAACGCAAAAAAGCGCGCAAGAAGCCTGAGGGCTATGCGAGCTCGCATTTTCGATGAAATGTTATTATTAGATCAGTATCACGAATATTGTTTCGTTCCCCCCCCCCGCTGCCGCATCGCTTCGAACAGCACGACTGTCGCGGCCATCGCGGCATTGAGCGACTCGGTACGCCCTTGCATCGGAATGCGCACATGATGCTGCGCCAGCTGCTGCACGGAGGCCGACACGCCCTGCCCTTCGTTGCCGATGACGAACCAGGTCGGCTGTCGAAAGTCGTATTCGTACATGCTGACCGCATCCTCCAAACGGGTGGATACGACCTTCACCCCACGGCTTGCTGCTTGCGGCAGCCATTCCTGCAGATCGCCCTGCACGATCGGCAGATGAAACAGTGACCCCATCGTGGAACGGACCGTCTTCGGATTATACAAGTCGACCGTACCTTTGCCCAGCAATACGCCAGAGGCTCCGACGGCATCGGCGCTCCGAATGATCGTCCCAAGATTGCCAGGGTCCTGCATCCCGTCAATAACGGCGACGAGACCGCCCTTCTCGCTTGCGGCAAGCAGGTCCGCCGGACGCCATGGCAGCTTCGGCACGACCGCGAACACCGGCTGCGGCGATTCCGTATCGGTGCACTTCGCCAGCACCGATTCCATGACCGCCACGCATTCAATGCCGAGCGCCGCCGCTTCTTTCCGCAAGCGCAGCGAAGCTTCCGCCCGCTCTGCAGAATATACCAGCACCTCCGGCGGCACGTCGCTGCGGAGCGCCTCCTCGGCCAAATGAATGCCCTCGATGAGAAAACGCCCCTGCTTATCACGCCCCTTGCGGTCCAGCAGCTGCGTCCATTGTTTCACGCGTTCGTTATGAACGGACGTGAGCACCGCTTGTTGTTTCCCTGACTTTTCCATGTAATGTCCGTACCCCTATTCCGTTCGTTTACTCGGCAAATGTTACTTCAAAATGCTGCAAATCCGTATTTTTCCCGACGACGACCAGTACGTCGCCCTCTTGTATCAGATCCTCCGCATGCGGAGCGATATTCATTTTATCCCCGTTCTTCACGGCCATAACGTTGCAGCCGTATTTGGCCCGGATGTCGAGCTGGCGCAAGTTTTTGCCGATCAGCGCGTGGGTTGCGGCGATTTCGACAATACTGTAATCGTCCGACAGCTCGATATAATCGATAATATTCGATGAGACGAGATGATGCGCCACCCGCATGCCCATATCGCGCTCGGGATAGATGACCTTGTCGGCGCCCACTTTTTTGAGCACTTTGCCGTGCAGCTCGTTCTGCGCCTTCACGACGACCTTCGGCACGCCGATCTCTTTCACGATAATCGTCGTCAGGATGCTCGCCTGAATGTCCTGTCCGATCGCCACAACCACCACATCGAAGTTGCGCAATCCGAGGGCGCGCAGCGCTTCCTCATCGGTCGAATCCGCCTGCACCACATGCGTAACGATGTTCGACGCCTCTTGTGTGCGCTGCTCGCTGCTGTCGATGGCCAGCACTTCAAAGTCGAAGTTCGCCAGCGTTTTGGCTACACTGAACCCGAACCGGCCCAGGCCGATGACTGCAAATTGTTTTTTCACCGCCGCTCATCTCCCTTCGGGACTATTATAACAGTCGGGCCGAGCAAGCACAAAAATCGCTGCAACGGCCAGGCCTGGACGAAAGCGGCGGGAACAAGCAAGCATGAAAAAAAGAGAACCCGCGCATAATAATGGAGTGAACTGCCGCAATAAGGTAGACGAACCAACATAAAGCGAGGGCCGAGCATGAACCTAAACTTGAGACAAGCCATTATTCAACGCATGCAGGATAAAAATAACGAAGAACTTCAGGACGTGATCGAGGACTCCATCGACGGAGAAGAACGCGTGCTACCCGGTCTCGGCGTTCTTTTTGAAATCATTTGGAAGCATAGCGAAGCCGGCTTGCAGGACCAGATGGTCACGACGCTCAAGGAGCATTTGGCATAGCCGACCTGCAGCCGCACAGTGCAAAGAAAAAGCGCGAGGCCTTCACCGAAGCCTTGCGCTTTTTCTTTGCGTTCAATCCAGGATGCCGCGTACGAGACCTTGCGGCATGGGCGCCGGACGCTCGCAGCTGCTTTTCATCGCATAGTGCCTGCCTTCGTCCGACGCATCGTGGAACGCATGCATCGCTTCAAGCACGTGATACGCGAGCTGGCCACAGGCCCGGTTGATCCGGCCGCCGCGAATCGCATAAGCCATATCAAGCACGCCCAGCCCCCGGCTGTTGTCGGTATACCCATGGGTCAGCGGCATTTCCTTCCATTCCTTGGCGTCATGGCGCTTCAGCAGAACCGGGCCGCCGAACGTGTTCGGGTCCGGAACGCTCAGTGTGCCCAATCTTCCGTATATTTCGATCCGCGGAAGCTGCGCGCCGCCAAACACGTCAAAGGACGTAATGATCGTCCCGATCGCCCCGCTGTGGAAATCCATGATGCCTGCCACATGCGTCGGTGTTTCCACTTGGATCGTTTTGCCGAATTTCTTCTCGCTCGTAATCGTCCGTTCCGGGAATGTCATCTTCGTCGACCCTGTGATGCGCGCAATCGGTCCGAGCATCGCGACCAGCGCCGTCAAGTAGTACGGACCCATATCGAACATCGGACCGCCGCCCTTGGCGTAGTAGAACTCGGGATCGGGATGCCAGTGCTCATGCCCCCGGCCCATCATGAAAGCGGTCGCTGCCACCGGTGTGCCGATCCAGCCGTCGTCGATCAGCTTGATGCATGTCTGGATGCCGCCGCCGAGGAACGTATCCGGAGCGCTGCCGACGAGCAGCCGCTGCTCCGCCGCCTTCGCGAGAATCGCCTGCCCTTCCTCGCGCGTGACGGCCAGCGGCTTCTCTACATATACATGCTTGCCGGCTTCAAGCGCTTGAAGGCACACGTCCGCATGCGCCGCCGGTATCGTGAGATTGATCACGAGGTCGATCGCCGGGTCGGCAAGCAATTCCGCAACCGAGCATGCTTTCGGTACGCCGTATTCTTCGGCGCTGGCGGCGGCACGGCCCAGATCCAGATCAGAGCAGGCCGCGACCTCAACGGCGCTATACGATTTCAAGTTTTTAAAATACGCGCCGCTGATTTTGCCGCAGCCGACAATCCCCACTTTGATTGGTTTCATCCGTAAGGTCTCCCTCTCCCGCGTTTATTGGCTGTCGCCCATGCCCGTATATGCCGCTTTCGCCGCTTGCTGCCGCCTGGAAGCTTCCGCGGCCGTCTTGCCTTCCGCGCACCATGCGAAGCCTCGGCGCATGATTTCTTTCACCGGAGGCATCTCCACGATGTTCGCTTTATGGCCGAGGGAGCAGTAAAATACGCGCCCCACGCCCCAACGCTTCGTCCAGACGACTGGCATATCGACCGCTTTATTGAGCGAGTGCGGTCCCTGTACGACCGGAAACCGCGTCGTTGCCAGCACCTCGACGGCCGGATCCACATGGAGGTAATACTGTTCGCTTCTTACGTCGAAATCTTCGATCCCTTCCAGCAGTGAGCTGGAGCTGTACTTGATATTCACCGCATATTCGACGCCGTCATTCCCCGGATGCGCTACCCATTGACCGCCTGTCATGAACTGCCAGTCGACGTTATCCCGGAACGCGTCGCACATGCCGCCGTGGCAGCCGGCGATGCCAACCCCGCTCTGAACAGCAGCTGAGACGTTGCCAGCCTGTTCTTTGGATATTTTGCCCATCGTCCATACCGGCACGATCAGGTCGAGCGCCAGCAGCTTCTCCTTATCGTTGAACGCATCCAGCGTATCGGACACTTCGACCTCGAAACCTTGTTCCCCGAGTACTTCATGGAAGATGTCAGCGACTTCCTTCGGCTCATGGCCGAGCCAGCCTCCCCATACAATCAACGCCCGCTTCATCCCGATCACGCTCCTCGCTTCGTTTATAGTTCCTCGATCCGTACCCAGCGGCGCTGCTCGATCGACCAATCGACGGCCTCAAGCACCTGCTGGCATTTGACGCCGTCCGCGAAATTCGGCACCGGCTGGCGGCCCTCCTCGATCGCTTGCATCAGCTCGACCGTCTCGTGAATGAACGTGTGCTCGTAGCCGATCGTATGACCCGGCGGCCACCAAGCGTCGGCATACGCGTGCGCCGGGTCTGTGGCGAGCACACGCCGGAAGCCCTGCACGTCGTCCGCGTCGCCTGTAAAATATACCTGCAGCTCGTTCATCCGCTCGAAATCGAATTTCACGCTTCCTTTGCTGCCGTTAATCTCGAATGCGTTCGTGCAGCGATGGCCCGGCGCGAACCGCGTCGCCTCGAAGCTGCCGAGCGCGCCGCTCTCGAAACGCGCCATGAACAATGTAGCGTCGTCGACCGTTACGGGGCCTTTCGCCGCATCGCCGCTCCCCTTGGCGCTCAGACCCGTCATTGAAGATGGCAGCGGACGTTCCTTGATGAACGTCTCGCTCATCCCGATCACCTCGGTCAGGTTGCCGATGAGAAAATGCGCCAGATCGATCAGATGCGCACCCAAATCGCCATGCGAGCCGGAGCCGGCGATCTCTTTTTGCAGCCGCCAGACAAGCGGAAACTGCGGATCGACGATCCAGTCCTGCAAAAACCAGGCGCGGAAATGGTAGATTTGGCCGAGGCGGCCTTCTTCGATCAGCTTCTTCGCGAGCTGAACCGCCGGAGCGAACCGGTAGTTGAAGCCGACCATATGCTTGACGCCCGCCGCTTCGGCTGCCTGCAGCATCTCGCGCGAATCGGCCAGCGTCAGCGCCAGCGGCTTCTCGCAGAACACATGCTTGCCGGCCGCCGCCGCCGCAAGCGCAATTTCCTTATGCGCATCGCTCGGCGCGTTGATGTCGATCAGGTCGATATCGTCGCGCTGCACAAGCTCCCTCCAGTCGGTGCCCCAGCTTTCCCAGCCGAACTGCTCCGCAGCCTGCCGCACCCCTTCCGCGCTGCGCCCGCAAATCGCTTTCATGACCGGTTTAGCCACCTTCGGAAAAAACATCGGCACATCGCGGTACGCATGGCTGTGCGCCTTGCCCATAAATTTATAGCCGATCATCCCCACACGAACTTGTTTCAACTGCGCTCGCCTCCTCGCGGATTTATGGCCAGAGCCGCAGCGGCGGCCCGGCGTTACCGTTCACACGATTGTCTTACGACCAGCTTCGTTTCAAGCTTGATGGATACGGGCGACGCCTCTTCCCCGGTCTGGCTGCCGCCGGCCGCACGGGTCAGCACGCTCTCCGCCGCCAGCCGCCCCATTTCGTAGAACGGCACCGCGACGCTCGTCAGCGGCGGGTCCGTCACACGGGCGGCTTCCGAATCGTCATAGCCGACGATCGCAATATCGCGGCCCGGCACAATCCCGTGCTCCCGAAGTCCTTGCATCAGGCCGATCGCCATCCGATCGTTCGAAGCGAACACCGCATCGATCCGCTCCCGATTCCGGACCATTTCGGCGGCCGCCTTGTATCCGCTTGTACGGCTGTAGTTGCCTTCGTAGTACCAGTGCGGCGGAACCGCTCCCGCGCCGATGACGTCTTCACCTGCTTCCGCTTCCGGCAAGAGTCCGTCTTCCTGCATCGCCTGCACATAGCCGCGAAGACGGTCGCCGCTGTTCGAATACTGCGGCGAGCCATTCAGGAATGCAATGTGCCGGTATCCCTTGCCGATCAGATGACGTACGGCGCGGTAGCTGCCCTCGGTATGATCGGCATCGATCTCCGGGAAGCGCTCGCCGGCAAAATGCTGATTGACCAGACAAAACGGCAGACCTGCTTCCGCCATCGTTCTCAGTTCTTCGCGTTCTCCCGGCGTATCCGTTGCGCCGAGAATGATGCAGGCATCGACCTTTTGCGATCGGAAAATACGCATGTAATCGCTTTCTACACCGGGCGTCCGGAACATGAGAAGCATGTCGTAGCCCATCTCCTTCACCTGCTGGCCGATCCCGCTTAACACTTCCGAGAAATAATAAGTGGAGAATATATGCACTTTCGGCACGTAAGGAAGCACTACGCCCACATTGCCGCTGCGGCGGCGGGCGAAGCTCTGAGCGATCGCGTTCGGATGATAGTTCAAGCTCTGGGCTGCCTCAAGGACCCGCTGTCTCGTTTCCGCTTTGATCGGGCCTACGCCGCTCATGACGCGGGAAACGGTCGCCTCGGATACCCCCGCTAACTCAGCGACTTCCTTTCGGGTAACGATGAACTCCACCCCCTCATCTCTTATTATATTTGGCTGTTATTCCCATTATGTACGCGCGTTCATTATCTCATGGGCAATGCACGGTGTCAATCTTCTTGTTGGCGCAGCGCCCCGCCGACTCCAGGTTCGGCCGACCTCTGCGCAGCGCCGAAGCTGGCTTGGGATTCGCGTGCACCGGATATAAGTCTCCCTTCATCACGGCACCGTAGCGGACGATGCAACTTTTCACCATACCCCATGGTTTTCGTCTTGCCAACGGTAGCCGAAGCGGATATGCTTGATTTAAATGAAGCCATTTGATACGTGGGAGTGTGGCCGGATGAAGCTGTTGGTGGCAGAAGATGATCGTTCGGTATGTGAAATGCTTCAACTTTTTTTTCAAAAAGAAAAATATGAAACGACCTTCGTCTACGACGGTTTGTCGGCCGAGGCGCAGCTCGAGCAGCAAGCATGGGACTTCATCATATTGGATTGGATGCTGCCCGGCAAGGACGGCATCGCGCTCTGCCGCGACATTCGCCGCCGCTTCGAGACGCCCGTCATTCTGCTGACCGCGCGGGACCAGGAACAGGACCGCATTCTCGGTCTGGAGCTCGGCGCCGACGATTACGTGACGAAGCCGTTCAGCCCGATGGAGCTGATCGCCCGCATGAAGGCGGTGCTGCGCCGCTACCAGCGCGGAAGCGGTACGGCGGAGCGTCCTCCCGAGGCGGATCCATATACGATCGATTCGAGCAAGGACGAGCAGCTGCGGTACAAAAATATTGTCGTCGACCTGTCTTCGCGAACGGCAACGATCGGCAGCATGACGATCACCCATCTGACGCCGAAAGAATTCGAGCTGCTGTCGCTGTTCGTCCGGTATCCGAAACGCGTGTTCACGAGAGAACAGCTGCTGGAAAGCATCTGGGGCTTCGATTACGTAGGCGAAGAACGAACCGTCGACGTCCATATCAAACGTCTGCGCAATAAAGTATCTACAGCGGAGCACCCGCTCATCATTACTGTATGGGGCGTCGGGTATAAACTGGAGGAATAACGGATGAGCAAGAAACGAAGGCCGTTCCGCTACCGTTTCACTTTTTTTCAGCGCCAGTTTCTCAGTCATCTCATTATTTCCTTGCTTATTCTGGTGCCGCTCTTTTTCGGCTTCACCTATTTTATGAAGCAGTACATTTACAAGCTGGAAACCGACGAGCTGGTCAGCGTCTCTAAAGCGGTTACAAGAACGTTGGTCAAAGAGGAAGAAGAGCACGCGGCGGCGCTGCAATCGTTCCGGAATTTGCTCGTGGAACGGAAAATCACCTTCATTCTGCTGGACAAATCGGGACAGCTCGTCTTTCGCGATCCGCGCATGCCGAGCGCCATGCGTTCCAAAGCGTTCCTCGATAGCCTGAAGCTGAAAATGTTCGGTGCCAAAGAAAACGAAAGCTTCATTATTCAGCGCAATACGGAGGACCCGCTGGTCGTCATTTTCAAGCCGATACGGACGAAAGGCGCGCGAGGCGACTTTTACCTGTTCGTCATTTCGCCGCTCAAAGGGATCCAGACCGCCGTGCAGACGCTGAATAAAGCGCTGGTCTATATGGCGATTTTCATCTTCCTGCTCGCCGTCGTCGTCAGCTTGTTCGTCTCGCGCAGCCTGAGCCGGAGCATCAGCTCCCTCCGGCAGACGACCCGGCAAATCGCGGCCGGCGATTATGCGGCCCGTTCGCCCGTGAAGCGCTCCGACGAGCTGGGGGATCTGGCCAGCGACTTCAACTCGATGGCGCACCAGCTCGAGATCACGTCCAGCAAGCTGCAGCAATTCGAGATGCGCCGCAGCCACTTCATCATGGATATGACCCATGAGCTGCGTACGCCGCTCACGTCCATCCGGGGCATTATCGAAGGATTGAAGAACGGGCTGGTTAACGCTTCGGAAGAACGGCATAAGTATTACGGCATTATTGAAAAAGAAACGTTCCGCCTCATTCGCCTCATTAACGAACTGCTCGATGTGGAAAAAATCGAGGGCGGCATGATTACACTGCATAAGCAGCGCACGCCGCTCGGCGAGCTGTTCGAAATTGTGTCCGAGGCGCTTGAGGTGCTCGTTCTGGAGAAAAAGCTGCGGATTCAGATCGAATGCGCGCCGGAGCTTCTCGTGTACGGGGATTACGACCGGCTGATGCAAATTTTTATTAATCTCGTTAAAAACTCGATTCAGTTTACGGAATACGGCACGATTTGTCTGACAGGTCGCGAAACGGAGCAATCGACGATCATCGAGATTGCCGACACCGGGCGGGGTATGTCCAAAGAAGAACTGCGGCTCATCTGGGAGCGGTTCTACAAGGCCGACCCCTCCCGCACCAAAGCTAGCAGCGAAACCGGCCTCGGACTATCGATCGTCAAGCAGCTCGTGGAAGCGCACGGCGGCACCATCGTAGCGGAAAGCACGCCAGGCATCGGCTCGACGTTCACGATTACGCTGCCAAGGGCGGAGCTGGGGGCGCCGGCCGATGGCCCAATCGCTCTCGGACCGGGTACGTAATCCGGCGGCATGCCGCGCATCGTCAAATAAACCCCATCCCGCATGTGAACGCCCTCTACGGTTAGAAGCAAATCTAACCGTGAAAGGCGCGGTACCATCGCGGGATGGGGTTTTGTATAAGGCCCGGCTGGATGACCGTGTAGCTTACGGGGCCATCTCCAGGAATTTCATATTCGGATTTTTCTCCATGGCCGTGCGCAGCGCATATTCGTTCTCGAACAGCGCGACGTAATTGTCCTTCTTATCCTTCACGAGCTGCGAATTGATGCGGAATTTGCCCGGGTCGATGTCGTCGCCGACAAGCCAGCGCGCGAATTGGTAGCTCATGCGCGACAACTGCACTTCCACACCGTACTCCGCCTTCATCCGGTATTCGAACACCTCGAACTGCAGCTGCCCAACAACGCCCAAGATCATATCCTCGAAGCCGATCGTCTTGAATACCTGGATCGTGCCCTCCTCGGTCAACTGATCGACGCCCTTCTGGAACTGCTTATGCTTCAGCGCGTTTTTCACCGTTACTTTGGAGAACAGTTCCGGCGAGAACGTCGGCAGCTCGTCGAATTCCACACCGCCCGTTTGGCTGAGCGAATCGCCAATGCGGAAGATGCCCGGGTCGAACAGACCGATAATATCGCCAGGGTACGCATCCTCGACAATATCGCGGTCCTGCGCGAGAAACTGCTGCGGCTGCGCCAATTTGATATCTTTGCCCACACGCACATGCTTCACGGACATCCCGCGCTCGAATTTGCCCGAGCAGATGCGCAGGAAAGCGATGCGGTCGCGGTGCGCCGGGTTCATGTTCGCTTGAATTTTGAAGATATAGCCGGAAAACTTCTCGTTGAGCGGCTCGATCATGCCTTCGTTGCTCTTGCGCGGCGTCGGCGTCGGCGCAAGCTGCAGGAAGTTCTCCAGGAACGTCTGTACGCCGAAGTTGTTGATCGCGCTGCCGAAAAATACCGGCGTCAGCTCACCGGAACGCACCTTCTCGAAATCGAACTCGTCGCCCGCTACGTCAAGCAGCTCCAGATCCTGCACGAGCTGATCGTAAAAAAACTCGCCCGCGATTTCCTTGACGATCGGATCGTCATAGCCGCTTACTTTGCGTACTTTGATCTCCCGGTGATCGTCGCCCTGGAACAGCTCCACTTGCGTCTGCTTGCGGTCGTATACGCCGCAAAATTGCTTGCCCATCCCAATCGGCCAGTTCATCGGATACGAGCGGATGCCGAGCACCTGCTCCAGCTCCTCAAGGAGATCGAACGGATTTTGCCCTTCGCGGTCCAGCTTGTTGATGAACGTAAAGATCGGGATCCCCCGCTTGCGGCATACCTGGAACAGCTTCTTCGTCTGCGTCTCGACCCCTTTGGCCGAGTCGATCAGCATGACGGCGCTGTCGGCAGCCGTCAGCGTCCGGTACGTGTCTTCGCTGAAGTCCTGGTGACCCGGCGTATCGAGAATATTAACCCGATGTCCGTTATAATCGAACTGCATGACGCTCGACGTGACGGAGATCCCGCGCTGCTTCTCGATCTCCATCCAGTCGCTCGTCGCGTGGCGGCTTGCTTTCCGTCCTTTGACCGTCCCGGCAAGCCGGATCGCCCCCCCGAACAGCAGCAGCTTTTCGGTCAACGTCGTTTTCCCTGCATCAGGGTGCGATATGATCGCAAAGGTACGCCGCTTCAGTACCTCTTGCTTTAATGTTTCGGATAATCCGGTGCTCATGGTGATGAAATTCCTTTCTTATACGAGTTTGACCGTCCAATCGGCTTCTTTAATCCAAGTGCGGTCTGAAAATTCTCTGCCGCGCAGCGTCACCCGGTCCGAGTATACTTGCACGTACAGCCCTTGCGACCGTTCTTTGGCCGCGTTCTGATAGCTTCGGTTCAACACCCGACCGACCGACGAGTTATGAAAGTAGTGGAAGCCTGCGCTATCTTTTACATAGTGTTCCATAGTTCCGATAAAATCTTGATGACGATGGCCGCAAAATACAAAAACATTATTGTACGGCTTCAAAATCTCGCGGAACTTCTTGGCCGGAATGAGCGAGTGCGAGCCTCCATCTTGACCTGCCGGCGGCAGCGGCTGATGCGTCATTACAAACACCGGTTTGCCGTCCTTGTGCGAGGCTAGCCGTTCCTTCAGCCATTCGAGCTGCTCATCCGAATACCACGCGCCTTCGCCGACCTCCGGCTTTTCCTGAACGTACGTTTCCTGGGACATCAAGATCAGATGATATCCTTTCACCGTGGCATCGTGATACGGCTTATCGAGTCCCCAAAACTTCTGGAACCGTTCGCGGGACTGCCAATCGGTCTTGCTGTTAGGCATCGTGTCCTTGTTGAACCAGCCGTTTTTATCGATCCATATGTCGTAATAATCGTGATTCCCCATATTCGCATACATGGGCGGAAGCTTGTATTCGGACAAAATGTTCCGCAAGTCCTTATAATCCTTCTCCCGGCCGTACTCCGTCAAATCGCCCGTCATGACCAGCGCCTCGATCGGAGACTCGAACTGCTTCATATCCTCGAGCGCTTCCTTCAAATGTTTGATCGTATTCGGGTCGTCTTGCGATATGTGCAGATCGCTGATGATGAAGTACGAAAACAGCGGCACGGTAGGATCGACAGGCTTCTCCGGTGCTTTCTCCTCTGCGGGCTCGGACTTCGGTGCGGTCACGCCCGGATTCGCGCCTGCGGCTGCGCCTCCGCTTGTTTGTTTGGCAACTGATGCTTCAAGCAGTTTCCATAATGCGGTTGCGGCAGCGCCGATCATGACCAGCAGTGCAAGCATCCAACGAATAAATGCGCGTCTTGACATGAAGAATAATGCCCCCTGAACTCTCTTTCTAGGATCGCCCCATCCTTACATTATATCGCGCAGGTAGCCCTCTTGCCTACTCCCGCTCAAAAATTAACCCTGGCCCGCCGCCAGCCTTGGGGAACGAAAAAAGAGGCTGGTTCCAGCCCCTCTTCCTCTTGATATGCAAGATGTTACGATCCGAGCAAAAACGCCCGAGCCGGTGCCGCCTCGATGCCCTCAAGCTTCAGCGGCGCCAGTACGAAAAAGTAACTGCCCGCCGGAACATCCTTGAGACGCAGCCCCTCGAGAATCAGCACGTTATTCCGCATGAGCGAACGATGCGTCGGATACTCCGGCTGCGATCTTTCGATGCCGAGCGCATCTGTGCCGACGCCCTTAATCCCGATCTCGGCCAAATACTGTGCGCCGTCGGCACGCAGAAAAACAAAGTCGACGTCGAAATTCGGGCTCTCGTTGTCCGAATTGCGCGTTTTGAACAAAATCCATTCGCCCTTCTGAATCGCGAACGGCTCCAGATCGCTACGCGTAATCTCGTACTTCACGTGGGTCAAATCGAGCACCCGCGCCGTGCCGATCAGATCGCTCAGCGGAATCGACTCGATCGTCGCCCCGTTCTCCAGCATATGCAGCGGCGCGTCCAGGTGCGTTCCCGTATGCGCATCAAGACTGATGCGAGATTCGTATGTCGTGCCGGTTTGGAAGTTGCTCGTATTCGTAAACGTCGGCCGTTTCGCGTCCTTGTCTTTCCACACTTGAACGGACGTGCTGACCGTCATGGATATGTCGTACAGCTTGAACATGCGGTTACCTCCTAGTACGAGGGGGCGGGTTATCCGCTTCCGATCGCCGCTGTCGAACGCTATCGCTCCTCCGGCGGATACCCTACCTTCGTATATATGGCTTTATTCTTTTCAATAAGACTCGGGCATTGCATGGCCGCGCCATGCTGCTGCGCTTCTTTTACTTGTGGACCTGTGTAAATTCCCAAGCGACTTCGCCCTCATCCTGCCCGTTGACCGGCCACCAGCGGAAGCCGTCCTCGGCGAGCAGCTGCGAGCCGCGCTCCGGCCCCCATGTTCCTGCGCCGTACAGATGCAAATCTTCCGTGCGCTCGCCCCAAGCGGAGGCGATTTTATCGACATACTTCCATGCAAGCGCCACTTCGTCCCAGCGGGTGAAGTACGTCGAGTCTCCGCGCGCCGCATCGTACAGCAGACGCTCGTAAGCTTCCGGCGTATTCAGGCCGACTTGGCAGCTTTGGCAAAAGTCCATCGCCACAGGAACGATCGCTCCTTCGGAACCCGGCTGCTTAGCGTTCATCTTAAAGTAAATGCCTTCCATCGGATTGACGCGGAACACGAGCAAATTCGGCTCCAGCTTATGTTTACGCGACAAATAGACGTTGTTCGGCACATTTTTAAATTCAATGACCACTTCGGTCGTTTTCACCGGAAGGCGTTTGCCCGTGCGGATATAGAACGGTACGCCCGCCCAGCGGAAATTATCGACGAACACGCGGGCGGCAAAATACGTTTCCGTCGTCGATTCGGGATTGACGGACTCCTCTTCGCGATATCCCGGAACCGGCTTGCCCTTCGTCGTGCCGGAGATGTATTGCCCGCGCACGGTATTGGCCCGCACTTCCGCAGGCGACTGGAAGCCGCGCAGCGAACGGAACACCTTCACCTTCTCATCCCGAATGTCCTCCGGGTGCATGCGGCTTGGCGGTTCCATGGCCATGACGGCCAGCATCTGCAGCATATGGTTTTGCCCCATATCCCGCAGCGCGCCGGACCGGTCGTAATAGCCGCCCCGGTCTTCTACGCCGACGGTTTCGCTGAGCGTAATTTGAATATTGGAAATGTACTTGTTGTTCCAGAGCGGCTCGAAAAACGCGTTCGCAAAACGAACGACATTGATGTTCTGAACCATCTCTTTGCCGAGGTAATGGTCGATCCGGTAAACATCCTTCTCCTCGAACACTTGGCGGATTTCCGCATTCAGCTTCTCCGCCGACGGCAAATCGTAGCCGAACGGCTTCTCGATGACGAGACGGTGCCATCCGCCGGCTTCCAGCAATCCGCCCGCCTGCAAGTTATGCGATACGCTGCCGAACAGCTCCGGGGCAAGCGCCAAATAATACAACCGGTTGCCGCCGATTTCGAATTTCGCGTCCAGCGTGCCCGTCAGCTCGCTCAGCTGTCTGAATCCATCCACATTGTTAATATCGAGAGACATATATTCGAAATGCTCCGCAAACGAAGACCACTGCTCGTCCTTCGTTACGTTGTAACGGGCGAATTCCTGAATCGACTCGTACAGATCGTCACGGAACTGCTCGTTCGTCCGCGGACGGCGGGCGAGACCGATCACGGCAAAGCGGTCGCCGAGCTTCCGCTCGCGATAAAGGGCGTAAAATGCGGGAAACAGCTTGCGCCGGGCCAAGTCCCCGGTCGCGCCAAAAATTAAGTATACGGCGTTTGACATTGTATCATCATTCTTTCCTTATCATTTTTTGGTAATCACGAACTGCCAAAGCTTTCCTGATGCCTAGTTATTTCTATAGCATAACGAAAAGCGCAGCGAGATTCAATACTCAGTCGTAATTACCGGTGTGCCGATCGTCAAACGCCATGCTTTTGTAAGCGAATCCCGATGAATCGCCGCCTGCAGATGAATGCGGTGCGCGCCGCTGTCCACCGACTGGCTCAGGACATCCGACGTATACGAGACGCTGACCGTCCCCGCATCCTCATACCTCTCCACCGCTTTGGCCGCCAGTTGCCCCTGTATCGTCCGAAACGCTTCCTGTGCGCCTTCGGCCGACTGCTCGGCCAGCAGTCCTTGCGCCATCACGTTCCATATGCCGCCAAAGCGGAGCTTCGCTGTCTGCCGCTCCAGCGCATCCTGCAAGAAGGCTGCTTTCGACGTCAGCTCGGCCGACTGCACCGCCGCGCATTCCGTCTTCACGATCGCGTAGGATGATCCTTCGCCACGCGAGGTGAGCAGCAGCGACTGCACGCAGCCCTCCGCCATCAACCGCTCCTGCCGGTACACGCGTTCCCCCTGCTGCTCCGTCAGCGCATCCAGCGCCGGCATTCCCAGCGCCCGGCTCCACTCCTGCCCGAAGCGAAGCAGCTCTTCATCATTTGCGTACGGACGGTACGGGCCGGTCTTCTTCAGCACCAGACGAACGGGCGTTTGGGCGGACATGCTCTGCGCCGCCGTCTGCAGCAGCTTCACCGTGTCGGAGGCAGCGCCGGCCCCAGGTTCCGCCATGCCGTGCCCAGCCTGCAGCAGCCACAAGCCGATTATCCCGAGCAGCACCAGTATACCTGCCGTTCTTGTCCATGAAGTCCGCACGCGCTATCACTCCGTTTCCGAATCTATCAATCTATCAAACAGTATGCCCAAGCCCGCGGGGCTTATACCTAGAAAATGGGCGCAGCGACCGGGACATTCGTCTAGGCAACGGACGCGGCGTAGCATAGTCTGAAAGCAGAAAGTAAACTCTTGCGGAGGCGAACATGCGATGAGAGCGATTTATCCGATCAGTGCGGAAAAGTGCAAGCCATTTTACGGAAAGCCCGTATGTATATTTTTGATGGACGGCTCGGAAATTTTCGGAACGTTAAGCCGTGTCGACGGGCAAACATTAATATTGAACGAGGATGCCGCAGCAAGCGCCAAGGCGGGCAAGACGTCGTCACAATCCAAGAAAGGCGCGTCCCGCAAAGCGAAACCGTCCGTGAAGACCTCTGGACCTTTGGGACCGGCCGTATTCCCCGGATTTCGTCCGTTCAGCAGTGCCATTGCGCTTGAACTGCCGATGGTTGCCCGGGTGTACGCATTGAATTGAACGGCTTGCGTGCCATACGACTTACTTTTTCGCGAAGCCGCCATAGCCACCCTACCCACACAAACGAAACAAGCACCGCCAGCCCATTGAAATTCAATGGCGGGGGTGCTTGTCGATTTATTGTAACGCCTTAACGCAAACGTTTGGCCATCAAGTAACAGCGCAGACGCGGATCATAATGAACCGGCTCGAAGCCGTGACGCATATAAAACCGCTGCGCGTTTCCGTTTATATCGTCGACCCACAGCTGGATGCTGCCGCTGCCCTGCAGCTCAGCCACCCGCTCCGCCTGCCGCATCAGCCGGCTGCCGACCCCCGCGCCTTGATACCTGGGGTTAACGGCCAGCATATCGACGAACAAAATATCCTTCTCGGGCTTGAGCGATACGAATCCGATCGCCTGCCCTCCGGAAGAAGCGTCGACATACGTCATGCAGCGGTTCAAACGCTTGCGGATGATGGGCATGCTCAAACGAAGCTCGGGCATCGTCTGTCTCGCATAAGGGAGCAGCAGCTTATCCACCAGCTCGAATAGGATGCCGTCGTCCTTTTTGGGAATTCGCTTACGGATCATTCGGAGGACCGCCTTTCCTGCCGTTTCCACGAAGTACATTATCGTATGAAACGAAAGGACAGATGGTTCAGGCTGTCACTTCAAATATTTTTTGCCGACAAACGCCATGAAAAGAATGCAGATGATAACAACGATGGCGATCACGACCCATTGAATCCAGTTCATGACAGTACTCCTTTTAAAGGGGATACATCATCATACTTCATCCTCCCGCGCACTGTCAACCGATGCATCATCGGCATACGCCGCATGTATCCGCCGACATAACCCTTCTTTCGGCACAAGACCCGGCATCCGGCACTCCGGTATCTTCACTTTCATTTGCTGAAATCCAGCCGTCCATCGCCTGCCGCGCTTCGCCTAAGAAGCTTGACCTGGAGCGATTGCCGGACCGCCTCCGCTTTGACCGCAGCCTGGCGTTCCTTCTCCGGCAGCATGTAAAAGTCGCAGCGCGGATACAAGGCGAGCAGCGTCCGCTCGGCGGCCAGCCGTGCGCTATCCTCGTCTTGCAGCAAGTAATACGCGACCTGGTAGCAGTACACTTCATGCTCCTTCAGCATATCCGCTTTCTCCCCGAAAGCTAGCGTCCTTTGCCGTTCCCGTTCTTGCAGCGCGTAACCCATCGCCCGCTTCACTCCTTTTCCTTGATCTCGACAGACCAGCCGACGTTGGAATATGTTCTATCGATCACCTTGCGGACAAGCGTGAGGCGATCCGGAATCGTTCGTAATCCGCGAATCCGGAAAGCATAATCTTTTCCGGCCGATTCATGTTCCAGCACGATTTTTTCTCCCATCAAAGAGACGCCTCTCATCTGAATCGCGTATTCGTTTCCTTGCGGATCGCGCACGACCCACTGATCGCGGTGAAACTCATTGGCAAATCCCCCTTGTACCCGCAGCACGCCTTCGACATCCTTGATGCGCGGATTATCCTGGCTGGCATCCATTTCGAAGCCCGTAAGCCGCAACTCGTCGCCCGCATCGTTAAACAGAGCCGGATGCTCCTTCAAGGTAATCGGCTTGAAATCGAGCGAAGATCCACTGTTCTCGGCCACGAAATAACCATCCAGAACGAACCTATAATTTTCTCCGGGAGGCAAATACCGGAACGTATACGACATATGCATAAGCCCCGTGCGGGCATCCGCCGTCTGCGTGGAGCTCATCAAGCTGGCGAGAAACGGGCTTTTCCGGCTGTTCACGCTGTGAATCTCTTGGCCCGCCCCATCTTCAAAATGAAACCGTAAGCCTTGCTGCTTCCACAGCTCTCCCGGCGAACGCGCCAATGCTTGCGCATCGAGCTCCGTATCCAGTTCGAGCCGGACGCCCTGCACCGTGCGAATCAGACGTTTCAGCCGAATGGTCATACCGTCTGGCGCCGTGTATTCGCCATGCAGCGGAATGACTTTCGTCTGCGCTTTCGCCTGCCGCAGATCGACGTCGAACGAAAAGTCCCAATTTCCTTCGACGTAGGGGATGCGCAGCATCTCATTGCCCAGCCGGCGAATCGTCCCTTCCACCGTAATATGATCGGCGGACGTCGGTTCGGCAAAGTAGCCGATCAGCATATAGAACGCATCGGTCATGCCGACATCGTGAAGCCGTCCGATCTCGCGGCCTTGATCGTCTTTAACGACGATCCGATTCGGCTCGCCAAGCGACAGACGGTCGTGCAGGTTCTTTCCGTCCGGCCCGGACAGCTGCAAAGCCATAACGACGCGCGCCGGATCCGCAACCGCTTCGTTGATGCGGATCGTGAAGCCTTTATCCTTCACCGTCACGTTCGGATTGCTGACGAGTCCGAGCTCTTTGGCTTGCAGAAGCCCGTAATCTACCGTCGCCTGGGAAAATAACGAGCGCACCAGATCGGCCAGCGTCGGGCTCGAATAAGCGGCAAAAGCGCCTACGGCGAGCACCACGGATGCGACGGCCGCGGCGCGTTTCCATCGAAGCCGCGGCTTGCGCGTCCGAACCGGAACAGGGTCACCCGCAGGCAGCTCCCGCTCCAGATCCAGCTTCGCCATCACGTCGGCTGTGAACGAAGCCGGCAGCTCATCGGCGAATAACGCTTCGGCGGCGCGGGCCTGCTCATCCAGCTCCGCTTCGAACAGCAGCGTGCAACGCGCGCATGATGCGATATGCCGCGCCGCGGCTTCCCGCTGCTCTGCAGGCATCGGCAGCTGCAGGATGTAATCTTCGATCTCAGCGCTGTTTAAGCATTTCATGCACCGCCGCCCCCTCTTCTTCCGTGATCACTTGCTTCAACCGCTTTTTCGCCCGATGGAGATCGTTCTGTACTTTGGCGATCGGAACGGCCAGAATGCCGCTAATTTCCTCATAGGTCAAATCGTTCGTGTACCGGAGCAGCAGCGCCATCCGGTAATTTTCCGGAAGCCGCTTCAGCCGCTCTTGCAGCTCGCTGCGCCGCTCCGCCTGCAAATAAATGTCCTCCGGACTTTCCCCGCCGCTTGTTTCCGCTGCAATCGCCGCCTCGGCCGACGGGCGTCTCCTTTTCCAATGATCCCGCAGCCCGTTGGCCGCGATCGCATAGAGCCAGGAGGCGAAGCTTCTGGACGAGTCATGCCCGGCAAGCCCGCGATACGCTTTGAGGAACGTCTCCTGCGCCAAGTCCTGAGCGTCCATTTCACCCGCTCCCATCCCCCGCAGAAGGCCGTACACTTTATGTTTATACCGATGTACCAGCTCGGCGAAGGCATCCCGGTTTCCCCTCAGCGCTTCGGCGACAAGCTGCTCGTCGCTTACAGGATCGTTCATCGATAATTCCGCTCCGTTCTCTGTCTATCTATGTTATAGACGAACGAAAGGGCCTCAATCTCTCACCCTTCATAAAAACTTAAGATATAACCCCAGCCCGGCCAATATCTCCTCGGCGATGCCGCCAGCGGCATGCGCGGACGCAAAAAAATCCTTGCAGCCCGCAGCATGTACAGGCAATGCAAGGATTCGTTATCGGTACGGTTACTCCGCTAGTCCATTCTTGAACGCATAAATCGCCGCTTGCGTGCGGTCCTCGACGCCCAGCTTGGCGAGAATGTTGGTGACATGGAACTTCACCGTCTTCACGCCGATGAACAGCTCATCGGCCACATCCTGATTGGATTTGCCGGCTGCGATCAGACGCAGCACCTCCATCTCGCGGTCGGTCAGCTCCTCATGTGGCTGAGCCGCTTGCTTCGGCTGGCGGAAGCGGTTCATCAGCTTGGAAGCGACCTGCGATTCCAGCACGGACTGCCCTTTCATCGCGGAACGGATCGCTTGGGCGATCTCTGCGGCGCGCGACGTTTTGAGCAGGTAACTGAACGCGCCCGCTTCGATGACGGGATATATTTTCTCATCGTCGATAAAGCTTGTCAGCACAATCACCTTGCAATCCGGATGCTGCTGCAGCAGCCGCCGTGTCGTCTCGATGCCGTCCATGCCTTCCATGACCAGATCCATCAGCACGACATCGGGTCTGTACTCCAGCGCCAGCCGGATGCCTTCCTGGCCGCTGCTCGCCTCGCCTACGACCTCGATATCCTCCTCTGTGCTGAGCACGGCCGCAAGACCGATGCGCACCATCTCATGATCGTCCACGAGCAGCACATTAATCGTTGTCTCCTCCAATGGAGTCCCCTCCTTCCACCAGTATCGGAATGCGGATGTCAATTCGCGTTCCTTTGCCCGGCGCCGTAATCAGATTGAGCGAGCCGCCAATTTCGTTAACCCGCTCCTTCATGGTCAGTATACCATACGACGCCTGCTTTTTTTCATCCATGTTAAAGCCTACCCCGTTATCCCGGATCATCAGCCGGACCGTGCCCTCCGACGGCTTCGTCAGCCGCACCTCCAGCTTGCTTGCCTTCGAATGCCGCAGCGCGTTGGACATCGCCTCCTGCGTAATCCGGAACAAATGATCCTCGATACCCTTGGGCAGCTTGATTTCTTCCGTCAGCTCCAGATCGATCTCCATCGGCACCTTGGCCGACAGCTCCTGGGTAAGCTCGACGAGCCCTTCGGACAACCGCTTGCCCTCCAGATGCACCGGGCGCAAATGCAGCAGCAGCGCGCGCATCTCGGACTGCGCCACCGACGCCATCTCCTCGATCAGGAAAATTTGGCGCCGCGCTTTGTCAAAGTCCTTGTCGAGCGTTCTTCCGACCGCCGTCGCCGTCATCGAAATCGCAAACAACTGCTGGCTTACCGCATCGTGAAGCTCCCTCGCAAGCCGCTGCCGCTCCTCGACAATGGCCGAATATTTGGCCTTTTGCGCCAGCTGCGCATTGTTATTGGACAGACGCTGCAGCGAGGACACCTGCTCTTCCCACTTTTTCGTAATGCTGTTCAGCTGCTCCCCGAGGCGCCCGATCTCGTCCTCGCCCAGCGGCGGCACAGAGCGGCTCAGGTTGCCTTTTTCCAGCGACAGCATGACCTCGCGGATTTGCTCGAGCCTCCGCTTCATCCGGCTGCTGTACCACAGACCGAAGGAGCCCCCGATCGCCGCCACAATGACGATGAGCGTCAAGCTGAGCCGGACGCCTACCTGCCATGATTCGAAGGGCCGCAAATAACCGCTGGACTGCAGGAAGTAGACCACGACGCCAAACAAAACAAGGCTGAGCCCGATGGACTCACCCATGCTTCGCCATATTAAATTGGTCAGACGCTTGTCATGTCCTTCCATTCCCTAGTCCTCCGGCCCTTAAACGATTTTTATATCAATATCCGCTACGGCGTACGATATTTCCAGCTTCACCTGGCGTTCAGCGGTCCAGTAGTTCGGCGACTCCCATACCATCTTGTTCAACACACCGGCTTCTTTATCGTAGCCGACGCTTGTTTGTCCAAACAACACGGAAGCCGTTACGCTGAGACCCATATCTTCCGGCACGATCAGATCGATATCTGCAATGACGCCCTGCAGCACGATCGTCGTTTCCTTTTGCTCTGGGATTGCATACGTGAAATCCATTTGCAGCTCGCCGAGCACGTTCCAGATGGACATGTTTCGCAAAATCCACGGTTCTTTGCCCCAGCGGATGCTTTCGATCAAGCTCTGCTTGCGGACGTGCCTGTCGCTGCGGTGCATCTTACGCGACTTGTTATAGAAGATGCCGAGCGAGATCAAGACCACCGCGATGATTAACGGAAGATTACCGCCGATGAGCAGCAGCAGCCCGACAATCATCATCAAATAGCCTTTCCGTTCCGCTCCCGAACGAACCTTATGAACGCCAAGCAGCAGTAAAAAAAGAGCGACGACGGTGAAAAAGCTCAGGTGATTGTCCGCCAGCATAAACAAACCGGCCCCGATCAGTACCAGCGCTATGTTGCGGTTCCGTTTGCTGTTCATCCGTGTCACTCCTTTCGCTGATCTGGTTGAATTGGTTTTACGCAAAAGGCCATAGCTGGCGATAACGGCCTCCTATGGCCTTTTGCCTTACATAGCATATCATAACTGTTGTTTCGGCTCCACTAGTTTATTCGAGGCGCCTTGGCCGCTAATTCAGCCCGTTCAGACCGTTTATTGCCCTTGCTCGCTCGACAGCTTTTCTTTCAACAGTTGGAGCTGGTCGTCGATTTTTTGCTGCTTGGCCGGGTCGGCCTGTGCCGGCGTGCCGTAGGCGGAACCGACATAAGCGGAGCCTACGAACGGCTTGCGGGCAATTTCCGCTTCGACTTCCATCGATAATATTTTTTCCTCCATGCGGCGGAATCCTTTCACCGCGCTGCCGCCCTCGATGACGTTATTCGCCGTCACTTCGGCCATCTGCTTTTTCGCTTTGGCAAGCTGCGCCCGGGTAACCAGTTCATTGCGCTTATTGCGCATTTGATAGAACGAATCCTTCATTTCATGCAGCTGCTGAACCAGCTCGGCGGCTTGCGCCTTGGACTGCTCGTGCATTTCCGTATACTCGGCGATTTTGCCTTCGTGGTACAGCTTTTGCTCCAGTGCCTGGCGCGCCGTCATCTCTTGGCCGTTCTTCAGCGCTTCTTTCGCCTGCCCTTCGTAATGGGCCGTCAAGCGGATCGACTCTTCCAGACGCTCTTTCAGCTTGCGCTCGCTTGCGATTTGACGGGCAACCGTCACTTCCGCCTGAGCAATTTCTTCCTCCATGTCGCGGAGATACTGATTCAGCATAACAATCGGATCTTCCACCTTGTCCAGCAGCTCATGCAGCGAAGCCTTCGTCATATCCTTAATTCTGGAAAATACACCCATGATTACACATCTCCTTTAGTCGATTGTTGTTGTTTTTCGTATTTCGCGATTTTGGCGCGAAGCTCTTCGATTTCTTTCCACATTGCTTTTTTCTCGATATCTTTCATCATATCGTCCAGGTTGCTGCCGCTATCGGACTTCGCATCCGTCTGATACGCATAGTTCGCATCGTATTCGTTACGCTCGTGCGGCGGCGTCCATCCGTATTTGGTAGCTTTGCGGTAATGCCGCTCGGCGCGCTTCCAATCTTTCCAGCTGCCGTACGAATGTCCGAAGTGGCCTTTGGAAGAACCGCAGCCTTGCGCATGCCCGTCGTAGCCCGGCTCCGGACCGTACGGTCCGCCGTTCCATGGCTCGCTCGGGATGACCAGCGTAGCCAGGAAGTACAACGGAATGACAATGCCTGCGGAAAAGAACGCCGTTACCACCAGGATCAATCGCAGCAGTGTTGCGTCAATCCCGAGCGTTTCGGCCAGGCCTCCGCACAAGCCGGTTATTTTGCGATCGGTTCGGGAACGGTATATTCTCGTCATGGCCGGTTCCATCCCTCCTGTTCCAGTTTGGAACGAAGCTTCGCCAGCTCTTTCTCCACCGCGCCGTTCGCCGCGGAGCTTGCCGCGGACCATGCGTCGCGGAGCTGCCCGCGAACCTCCCGCAGCGTGCGGGCCGTGATCTCCATGTCGGAGACGCGTTCTTCCAGCCGATCGAACATCCGCGGAGACGGCGCGCCGCCCATCGAGCGGAGCCGTTCATTCATCCGCTGCTGCAGACGAACCGACTCGAGCCTGGCGATGTAGTAGCTGCGCTTCGAAGCGATCTCGTCGAAATCGGCGCGCAGCTGCTGCAGCTGCGCCTCCAGCTCGACGATGCCGAGCTTGCTTTGCTCGTACAGCGCTTTGTACTGCGCCGCTTTTTCTTCCTGCTGCATCTTCTCCTGCAGAGCGATGCGCGCCACTTCCTCTTCTCCCGCCTTCAGCGCAAGCAGCGCTTGCTGCTCCCGGCGTTCCTTCAACTGTTCCGCCGAGCTGTACTGCTGGCGAAGCGACGCTGCGTGTGACAGACATTGCTGCAGCAGCCTCTCGGACTCGCGAATCTGTTCCGATTGCGCGGCCAAATATTTATCGATCATGCGTACCGGATCTTCGGCATTCTCCAACATTTCATTAAAGGTTGCTACCGTAATGTCGCGGAATCGTTTGCCCAGACTCATTCTCCCTTCAACCACCTTTGCTCATAAATTTTGCTTGTGTATTTACAAGAACGATTTGCTGCGAAGCATCGAAATGCCGAAGACGATCAAGCCGACCGCAATCGCGATTCCGATCAGCCCGGACAGCTTGCCCAGCAGGATGAGACCGCCGAAGACGATAAGCACCCAGCCGATTGTCCTTCTTCCGTTGACTAACCCCAAATAGCCGAGACCTACCATGGCCGCCGGGAACAGCCAGCCCGCGATGTGACCGAACAGATGCCCCGTATGCACCCCGAACTTGTTCAAGAGGATCAAAGCGCCAAAGAAAATCAACAGAATCGCCAGTCCCTTTTGTCGATTCATTTTCATGTTATGTAGTCACCGCCTTTCGCTCAGTTATCGTTTGTTCATGTCTTCATTTTAGGCTCAATGGCGTTTTTCCAAAACGGACCTGCGGCGGTTTTTGAAACTGGACCTAAGTCCAGTACGCCCTGGCCTCCGGACAAGAGTCTTCCGGCAAGGCGCATTTTCACTCCGAAGTCCGTTCTCTCCTCGGCGCATGCTGCGGATAAAGAAGGCTATACTAAGGTAACATTACTTCACGAAGGATGGTGCCTTATGAAAAGTAAGCTGTCGCCGCGCCGTTTGCCGGTATGGATGCGCCTTTGGGCCGCATTAAGTCTCATTGCCGCCGTTGCTTCTCCCGCTCCCGCCTTTGCCGTCGCCGCCGCTGCGCCCGAGCAAAGCCCGGCTGCCGACCAAGCCGATAAACCGATGTTGATATACGATGTCAAGCAGGAGAAGGTTGTCGGAGCGATCCCGAATTCCGAGGACATCCGCCGGGAAGCGGAAGGCTGGCTGAAGAAGGCTAAATCGATTACGCCGAAGGTGAAGATCGGCTACGACAACGGCATTATCATCCGCATCCCGTTCGAGCCGGCCTTGCCCGTCTCGCAGGCGGGGCTATCCTTCCAATGCCGGGATTTGTTCGTCGTCATTCCATCCGAAAAAAAACAAAATCCCCAGTTGCTGGCGTTCAGCACTGAGGATCAAACGTATATATATGAAGGAAACATGAAGGCAATCAAGCCGTTTCTGGAGAAGTACGACCTGATGCATTGGCTGCTGGCGCGCCCGAAGAAGCAGCCCGCTCCGGCGCCGGATACACGGCTGGGCAACTCCGTCAAGCAATAAGGACGCGCGCCAACAGTCAACCGTGAGGCCCCCCGTCGCACCCGCAGCAGGAGAAATACCTTTCGGCCTTTCCGAAAGCCGGTCAAAAATAATCGGGCAAATACGTCTGCCGGCATGGAATGAGCCGTTCCAGCGTATCGAGCGCCTCCTCCTGCCCTTGCAATCTGCCGATTTCATGCAGGAACGACGGTCTCTGATAGCTGAGCAGCATCGCCGTCAAGGCCTGAATATCGCAGCGGATGATCGGGTACTCCCCGTGATCCGCTGCTTCGGTTTGCACTTCCGCGGTTCCCGATTCGTCGATCCTTAACATGAACGTTCCGTTATTCCATGCCGCCTGGGCGTCGGTAACCTGCAGACAAACCGTGCCCTCGACGCCGGACGCAAACGGATACTTCCGTAAAAATCCGGGTACGTCGACGATTCGCGCCATGAAGTAAGGCACAAGCTCCTGCTGAATTCGCGGATTGTCCAGCAAAAACGGCAGCCGATCATCCGCAGGCGCAGTCAGCTTCAGCTTGTCGATCATCGAATCGTGATCGGCCAAAAAACGCCAGATGGCAAGCCTCGCTCCGTGATGCAGCGCCACCAGCTCATGAACCGTGCATACCCGGTTTTTCACCTGATAATGAACGTAGCCCCCTGGCTTCCCCGCTTCGTCGTAATACACGACGATATCCCCCGGTCTCCGGCCGAAAATGCGGTCGGTCCACCATTTCTCGCTGCGAAGCAAGCTGCCGTTATAACGGGAGGCATACGCATCATACAACGGATTCAGCAGGCCGGCGTCCGGAGCGGTACGGACCATCCGGCCCGGCTGCGGTGCCAGCTTCGGCAGCAGCGCCGCCGGAATTTCGTAAGCCTTGTGCTCCGTATACGTTTCCCAACCGAATCTCCGGTAAAATCCGAACTGGAACGGATGCAGGAACGAAACTGTTTGCCCTTTGTCCCGCATAGAGCGCAGCGCATTGTCCAGCATTCGCTTGACCAATCCGCCGCGCCGGTATTCCGGCCACGTCGCCACGCTGGCAATGCCGCCCATGTCGAACGCCTTTCCCTGGATCCACGTTCGCAGCTCCAGAATGTTCATCGCAGCCGCCAGCCGGTCGTCCACATAAGCGCCCCACAGCTCATAATGACGCATATCCAATTTGCGCCGCTCGACTTCTTCCGGTGTATACGTCATCTGAAAGGCAAACGACCAAAGGCTCAGCGTATCCGGAAAATGCGCCTCCGGAATTCGATTGATCTCGATCGCTGCCGCTTCGCTCGCGTCTTGCTGCCGTACTTGGCTCATACCGCTCCCCTACCTTCCACCCTCAACAGTATCTTTGTCGATTGTACCAAAGCCCCGGCGAAAATGCCATGTACGGTCAAAGCAGATGGTTGCTCCAGCTGCGCCTCTCCCAACAAGCTTCACGAATGCTATCCCCGGTTTATGTCGGTGACTCAAGGCTCATTTCCAGTCCGGACACAAAGGTTTCATCTTCTTCCTTCCCATCCGATCTCCGTTTATTTCGGAATAAATCATTCGAAAGGCATATGTACATACCCGTTTTTATTCGGAACAACGAGAATGCATAGTTCTATAGGCATAACCCCTTCTTTTCGCATCCGGGATTACCCACAATTTCCCACTCTATCTTATTTCGGGCCTATGCTATCATATCGGTAGAAAGGAAGATTTAACAACTACAGGAGGCTTCCGCCAATGAAAAAACAGCTTATCGCCCTCGTGATGAGCGCCGCCGTATCGCTGTCGGTCATTCCTTACCACGCCCTCGCCTTCTCCTACGACACCGAAAAGGCGAAAGTCGTCCAAGCCGTCAATTTCCGCGAGCAGCCTTCCACTTCCGGAGACCGCATCCGCTATTTGAAGGTAGGGGAACTGCTGGATATCGTGAGCACCTATAACAGCAGCTGGCTCCAAGTTCGCGATGACACAGGTCAAGTCGGCTACGTCTCTTCTTCTCCAACGTACATACAGTTGACCAGCGTCAAGGTTCCGGCCGAACCGAACGGACAAATCGTCAAATCGGTCTCGTTCCGGACCGGTCCGACGACTGATGCCTCCCGTATTCGATATCTGCAAGCCGGAGAGCCTGTTCTTATATTAGAGAAAATGAATGCCTACTGGTACAAAGTGCAGGATAAAAACGACGTGATCGGCTACGTCAGCACGAGCGAGGAATATATAAGCACCGCATTCGAGCAGACCCAGGAGCCGGAGGAGCCGCTCTTCCAGTCGACACCGAACGCAACCATCGTCAGCTCCGTATCGTTCCGAACCGGCATGTCCACCGATGCCGACCGCATTCGTTATTTGCAAAAAGGCGAGCAGGTGCTTGTGCTCAATAAGGCGAGCGATTACTGGTATAACGTGCAGGACCGCAACGGCGTGATCGGCTATGTCAGCACGAGTTCCCAATACATAACGACCACGTTCGTCGAACCGTACAAGCAGCTCGACCATACCGTTGCAGCAGGCAAAGTGGTCGATGCCGGCATGAACTATTTGGGCGTGCCGTATGAATTCGGCTCGAGCCGCAACGATACGAGCACCTTCGACTGCTCCGACTTCGTAAGACAAGCCTACCTTGACGGCATCAAGCAGCTGCTGCCGGGCGATTCGCGCAGCCAAGGCGCCTATGTCCAAGCCGTCGGTAAAACGAAATCCGATTGGCGCCAGTTAAAAAAGGGCGACCTGCTGTTTTTCATGAACTACAAAGGCTATAACGCATCAAGCTACGCCGGCGTAGACAAATCGAAAGAGACGATTACGCATGTCGGCATCTACCTCGGCGACGGCAAGATGCTGCATACGTACTCAGCCGCTTCCGGCGGCGTACGGATTGACAACATCGCCGACTCCCAGTGGGAGCTCCGTTTCCTTTACGGAGGCGCGACCTACTGATTCCCGTCTTGTGCCAGGAGACGCGTGTACTTTTCGCCGCCAACCGGGCTAACGTCCAATCCCGGCAGGTCAATCGCTCATATAATTTATCAAATCTCTGAAAGGGGGAAGTTACATGAGCGCAGTTGGCGGATACTTTACGACTACAGGCGTGATTCTGGTACTCTTCATTTTGCTGGTAATCGTTTCCCGTGCATTCGTGATCTAATGCATAGCGCAAAAAACCTCCGAAAGGCGCTTCATTGCCCTTTCGGAGGTTTTCTTTTTTTGAGGATCTATCCTCATCTGAATCCATCGTATTTATGTTCGTTCTGGTCTTGTCTTTCCAACGCGGCATACTGTGCCGGATCGTTAATGTTTTGCACGAACCCGAGCCCGACTCCCGCGCTTTCGAATACCGCTTCCTCAGCCGCACGCCAGTTGATGCGGTCGAACAGCCGCATCAGCCTGCGCTCGTCTTCCGCAAGCATCGCCTCCAGCTGCGGCAAGCATCGCCGATGATACACGCCATGCAGCGGATGAAGCCGTCCGCCAATCTGAGCGATCGCAGCCTCGGCATCCGTTTCGGCTCTCAACTGCGCCAGCACCGCCGCTGCCTCCGCGCTGATACAAGGCATATCGCAGCCGATAATCCACAGCAAGTCGCTCGCGGCTGCGTGCAGCGCTGCCTGCATGCCGGCAAGCGGTCCAGCCCCCGGCCGCAAATCACGTATGACCTGAACGTCTCCCTTTACCCGCCCGAGCGCCGCTTCATATCGCTCCGGCTCATTCGTAACGATGATTCGCTCCCGGCACAGCAGCGCCATCTCCTCCAGCTGCAGCTCCAGAAACGTCCGCCCGTTCCGCTCCAGCAGCGCTTTCGGCTGCCCGCCCATGCGCCGGTTCATGCCCCCGGCCAATATGACGCCACATAAATTCATCGGCAATCCCTCACCTCGTCATCGCATCCATGCGTATCCGTGCGTATCTATACGCTTCACCGTGCTTCGCCCCATCCTTAGCTTCGCAGCCGTTTCTCGAACGACTCGCGCCAGCTGGCCGACAGCGCGCCCACCGCCAGAAGCTTCCGAATGCCGTCCATGTCGGATTTGTCATGGTATTTAAGGCGGTTCGCTTCGGCAATTGTAACGCCGGACGCATCGCGCGCGATGCGCCGGAACGGCTGACCGGCTGCTACGAAGCCTTCTTGGAGCACACGGAGGTAATATCCCGAGTAGCCCGTGTCCTGAATCCATACGGGCAGCTCCGGCCAATCTTGTTTCAGCGCCACCTTGAAGCAGGGCTGGCGAGGCTGGCTGATCTGTACCGCGGCCGAGCCGAGCTCAAACACATCCCCAATGCACACCTCTGCTTCCGGCATGCCGGAGACCGTAAAGTTTTCGCCGAACGCGCAGCCTTCAAGCTTGCGTCCCGACCGCTGCTCCCAATACGCGTAGTGCTCCTGGCTGTATACGCATACCGCTTTGTCCGGGCCTCCGTGGTTGATCAAATCCGCTTGGCCGTCTCCCTCCAAATTCGTCCTTGCCAGAAATACCGTTCCTTCCGCCGGCTGCTTGTATATCCCCGTCTCCAGCGGCTTGCCTTTGTACTCTGCCTTCACAGGCTTGCCTACATAAAGCGATAACAGCTGCATCATGTCTCCCCCGCTTGCTTTTCTTTACATAGTAACGGCCGCAGCGCCTCTTGTCTACACCCGCCGGCTCCCCGGCACCCATGCATCGTTGTCGTATCCGCGCAGCTCCCAGTAACCGGTATGCTCCTGATCGATCAACTCGATGGCCTGCAGCCATTTCACCGATTTATAAGCATACATCTGCGGCACGACAAGCCGTACGGGACCACCCAGCTTTTGCGGGATCGGCTTGCCGTCCATCATGACCGCTACCATCACGTCGTCCATCTCCGCCTGCCTCAGCGACAAGCAATCCGTATATTCCTTATCTCCGGAATAAAACTTGACATATTTGGCCGCTTCCGTCGGCTTCGCCATACGAAGAAGTTCGGATAGCGGAATCCCTTCCCACGTGACCTTGTAAACCGACCACCCGGTGACGCAATGAAAATCGCTGACTTGGACTTTGCGCTTAAGCTCCAAGAACTGCTTCCAATTCCACGTATGCTCCTGTTCTACAAGACCGGTGAGGACAAACTTCCAATGGTCGCTAGTAAAAGAAGGGAACTGCGTCACCGTATAAATGCGAAATTGTCCTTGTGCGCCCCCGCCAGCCGGCGGATTCGATGCAGGCAGCGCAACCGGCTCCGGCAGCATCGAATTCTCGTCGCCGAGAATCGCAGGATCCATACTCGTTCCTCCGGTGTCGGACACCCTCTTCAGCCAGCGGTAAAAGGCGGGCCCGACCCCAAACACGAGCAGCAGCGCGGCGGCGCTCCGCAGAAATGCAGCGCGAGAGATCGGAGCGTTCTTCAGCGATTCGACGAACGCTTGCGCCGCCGTACGCTGCGGTTCTGCTGCAAGGGCATCGGCCGCCGCTCCCCCGCTTGCAGCCGTTCCGAATCCCTGCGCCTTTCTGGACGCTTTCACCCAGCGGCTGCGGGATACCGCATGATACACGGCATACGGAATGCCTATCCATGTCAACGCGTCGTGCACGAGCAGCGCCGCATTGCTCCAAGCCGGCGATATGCGGCGAAGCTGCCAGAGCAGCAGTCCGCTCACGATCCAGCCGGCCAGCAGCACGAGCACCCAGCCCAAATTCCAGCGCTGCGCCGGCCTGGTACGGAGCTGCCTCCAATGCTTGCGCAGCAAGGGCATATACAAGATCACAACGAATATAGAAACAAATCCGAACCATACGTGCAGCAGCTTGAGCCAGGAACGGCCCTCACCAAGCTCCCTTACCGCCGGAACAAACAGCATAATGCCGCTCACAGCCAGCAAACCGATCAGCCAAGCATTCCAGGCGTGCAGCCGTTTCAACTGCTTCCCGTACGGCGCTGCGGACAGCCAATCCGTCCAATGCTTCCTCTCCCTCATGCCTAACGCCCCCCATCATGGAATTCGTTTCCGTTCATCTGCATGCCTGGATTTTCCCGGTCGCCGTCGGCTGACCCATACCGGCTGCCCGCTGCAAATGTGCACCCACGCGGCTTGAACGTCCACAGGACAATAAAAAGCCTGAACCGCTTCTCGGTCCAAGCCTTCTTCTCGCTGCCTTATTTCAAATACCCCATAATGATGCCTGCCGTCTCTTCGATCGCCTTATCCGTCACGTTGATGATGTGGCAGCCGAGCTGCTTCATGACGCGATGCGCGTAATCGAGCTCCTCCGTAATCCGCTCCATTGTCGCATATTTAGCTCCGAACGGCAGACCGACCGCCTTTAAACGCTCCGTGCGGATCTTGTACAATTTCTCCGCATCCATCGTTAAACCAACGATCCGGTTGCCTGGCAGCAAAGACAGCTCCTTCGGCAGCTTCGCTTCCGGGACGAGGGGCAAATTCGTCACCTTGATCCCCTTATGCGCCAAAAAAATGCTGAGCGGCGTCTTCGACGTTCTAGACACGCCGATCAGTACGAGACTTGCCTTCAGCAGTGCGCTCATATCCCGGCCATCGTCGCATTTCACGGCGAACTCGATCGCCTCTACCCGGCGGAAATAATCTTCATCCATCTGATGCAGCAGCCCCGGCTTACGCTTCGGCGCATCGTTGAACGTATCGATGAACGCTTCCATCATCGGCCCCATGATGTCGACCGCACGAACGCCGAAGCGAAGCGCCTCCTCCTTCATCATCTCCCGCAGCTCGGGCTGGACCAGCGTATAGGCGATGAAGCCGCCGCGCTTCGCCGCACTTTCGACAATCGCACGGATTTCGTCCTCGCTCTTGATGTGGCCGATACGTTTGGTTGTCACCTGATGGGCGTCAAACTGGCGGATTGTCGCTTTCACGACCGCTTCCGCCGTTTCGCCAACCGAGTCCGAACATATCGTTATTTCATAAGGCTGATCGTCCTTCATCCGGTTTTGCTCCCTTTCCCTCTATTAGCCCTTGATCGCCAGATCAAGCAATATTTTCGTCATAATCGTTTTGGTGATGCGCCCGACCACGTCAAACCGTTTTCGCCCGTCTGCCGCACTGCTCTTGGAGACGACGACCGGCAAACTGTCCACCTGATGGTTAATCATTTTGCGCGCGGCATCGATCACCGATTCTTCCGGCGTGACATGAACGACGTTCGGTTCGCGGGTCATCACCATGCTAACGGGCATCGCCGCCGCATTCGTGTTGCCAAGCGTAAACTTTAACAAGTCTTTCCGTGAAATGACGCCTGTCATACATCCCTCGTCATCGACGGCTACCAGGCTGCCGACATCTTCCATGAACAGCTGTACGACCGCATCATGCACGGACGACTGTTCCCGAATGACTACAGGCATAGACTGCACGTCTTTCACTTTAATTTGTTGCAAATGCTGAGCCGCAATCGAGCCGGGAGTTACCGTCACGCCAGGCGTATATCCCACCTTCGGTTTCGCATCGATCAGCCCCAGCATCACCAGAAGCGCCAAATCCGACCGGAGTGTAGGCCGGCTTAGGCCGAGCAATTCCGCGATTTGCTCTCCCGTTATGGGAGCGTTTGCTTTTACTAGCTCGACGATATGCAATTGACGTGCACTAAGCTCGATGACCGCTCACTCCCTTCCCTGTACTTATCAAGTTGCGCGTGTCATTTCCATCATTGTACCATACTTTTTTTCCGAATCGGGGATATTCATCCGAAGAATTTAATTATTGCACATTATATAATTAATTAGTATGATATATTAAATTATATATTGTATATTACTGGAGGAATTAGCAGCATGGAACGAGAATTGGCACTGGAATTTGTACGGGTTACGGAACTTGCCGCGTTGTCGGCAGCCAAATGGATGGGCCGCGGAAACAAGCATGAGGCTGACGGCGCGGCTACGGCGGCCATGCGAACGATGTTCGACTCCGTTTCGATTCGCGGAACCGTCGTCATCGGCGAAGGAGAAATGGATGAGGCGCCGATGCTGTACATCGGAGAGCAAGTCGGCAACGGACAAGGACCGGAAGTCGACGTAGCCGTCGATCCGCTGGAAGGCACAGAGCTCGTCGCCAAAGGCTTAAACAACGCATTGGCCGTCATTGCGATCGCCAATAAAGGAAACCTGCTGCATGCGCCGGACATGTACATGGAGAAGCTGGCCGTAGGTCCGGCGCTCGCCGGCAAGCTGAGCTTGAGCGATCCGCTGGAGACTACGCTGCGCCGCGCGGCCGAGCTGCTCGGCAAGCCGCTCAACAACATGACAGTCATGATCTTGGATCGTGACCGTCACCGGGAACAGATCGAGACGCTGCGCCGCGTCGGCGTCAGAATCAAGCTGCTCACCGACGGGGACGTCGCCGGCGCCATGGCACCTGCCCTTCCCGATTCCGGGATCGATATGTATGTCGGCTCGGGCGGTGCTCCAGAAGGCGTCCTCGCTGCAGCTGCGCTGCGTTGTCTGGGCGGGGAATTGCAAGGGCGGCTTATGCCTGCGGACGAGGGTGAGTTTCAACGCTGCCTGGATATGGGGCTCCAGGATCCGCGTAAAATTTTGACGATGGACGACATGGTTGGTACAGATGACGTCATCTTCGCCGCTACCGGGATTACGCCCGGCGAAATCGTCGACGGCGTGCGCATTTTCTCCGATCTCCGCGCAGAGACGCACTCGCTTGTGATGCGTGCGAAAACACGTACGATCCGATTCATTAAGTCCATTCATTATTTACCTAATAAAACTTATATCAATGAAACCGCATAAACATACTAGGGATTGATAATCCGCTCAACTGTGTTAATATTTATGTGTATTAAATATGACACGGAAGAAGGTTATCAGCATGAGCTTTTTATTTTATACCGCAGTCGGTCTGATCGCCGCCACTCTCGGCAGCTTGGTCGGACTCGGCGGCGGTATAATTATTGTGCCCGCACTCGTATACCTTGGGCCGTTATTCCTTGGAGAGCACATATCCGTCGCTACGGCCGTCGGTACCTCGCTGGCCGTTCTTATTTTTACCGCTTTGTCTTCGACGATGACCTTCTTCAAGCAGAAGCGCGTCGATTTCAAGAGCGGCTGGCTTTATTTTATTACTTGCGGTCCCGGCGCCATGCTCGGTTCGTATACGACGCAATTCGTCAACGCCAAGTCGTTCCAGCTCAGCTTCGGCTTCTTTATGCTGCTGATGGCGATTCTGCTCGTGCTTCGCGATTACATGAAGCCGCTGAATATCCAGTGGCGCATTGAGCGTACTTATACAGATGGCAGCGGCCGCACGTTTCAATACGGCTACAGCGTGCTGCCGGCGCTTGTAACCGGCCTTGCTGTCGGCTTTGTTTCCGGACTGTTCGGCATTGGCGGAGGCTCCTTGTTCGTTCCAGTTATGGTGCTGTTGTTCCGTTATCCGCCGCATGTGGCTACAGCCACTTCGATGTTCGTTATATTGCTCTCTTCTATTATGGGGAGCTTTACTCATCTTGGCCTCGGAGAAGTCGACCTCTGGATGGTGCTTGGGCTCGCGCCGAGCGCATTGGTCGGCGGTTGGCTTGGCGCGCAAATTGCAAGCCGGCTTAGCAGCAAAAAGCTGCTATGGGTGCTTCGCGTCACATTTGTCGTCGTTTCGGTCAAAATGATCTGGGAAGGGCTGTACCTCACTGCCTAAACGTATACTAAAGCCGTAGATCTACGCCTATGTTCGTTTCTTCCAACGCCGCATTGGATAAAATACTCCCTTTCATCCAACACTAACCCCAATCATCCATGGGGGAAAGGGGCGTTGCTGGAATGAGCAAGTGTATGTTTACGGTTCTTTTTTATCAATCGGTCCTCCTGTGCCTCTTATGCTCCTGTTCTTCTGTATCACCCAAATCGGCTCAGCCGCGCGAGCCGCAGACGGTCCCTAATTCCGTTCAGCGCGATCCCGGATCGCCGCTGCCGCCGGAACTGGATCCTTCCCGACGATTCACCGATCTCAGGCCTCAGAGCGACCTTGCGCCCGTGCCTGAAGCCGCACAACCCAGCGTGCCACAGCCTGCACCACAGCCACCGGCTCCGGTCCCCGCGCCCCAACCAAAGCAGCCGGAAAAACCGAAGCCAAAGCCAAAAGAACGCGCCTCTTCCCCACCGGCTGCCTCAACAAGCCAGAACCATCGGCTCACGCTGTCTCAGCTGGTGAAAAAATACCCGGACCGTCTGCGGCTCAAAGGCCCGTCTCGCTCCAATACGGTTGCGCTGACGTTTGATGATGCACCGGACAACACGTTTACGCCGCAAGTGCTGGACATTTTGAAAAAGTACAACGTTCGCGCTACTTTCTTCCTGCTAGGCGTTCAAGCAACCAAGCATCCTGATGTCGTCAAACGAATCGTAAGCGAAGGACACGTGATCGGGAATCATTCATATAACCATAAGCTGTTTACGAAATTATCGGACGACGTCTTTCGCGATCAAGTGCTCGATACGCAAAAGGTGCTGAAAAACTTAATCGGGTATACTCCGAAGCTGCTTCGTCCGCCTTATGGAGAAATAAGCGAAAGCCAGCTGTTATGGGCTTCTGATAGCGGGTTTACCGTCGTCAACTGGAATGTCGACTCGCTGGACTGGAAGCAGCTTGACGCCTCTCGCGTCACCTCCAATATTTTGAACCATACCCGGTCCGGTTCGATCATCCTGCAGCACAGCGGCGGAGGCCCAGGGCAAAATTTGGGCGGAACCGTCTCGGCTCTCCCTACGGTGATCAAGACGCTGAAGAGCCGTGGCTACAAGCTCGTTACATTGCCCGAGCTGCTTCAAGTATCCAAGCAGATGTAGTAGGCACACCACCCGCCCTGCTTCTTACGGTGCAATAAGAAAGCCACAGCAGTAGGTACCGCTCACTGTACGCTGTCACAAGCATGTGAGAGCATAAAAAAAGGAACACGAACCATCGTTATCCGTTGATTCGTGTTCCTTTTTCATATTATCGGCTCTTACGCGTGTACCGCTTCCAGCCAAGCCTTGGCGATCAATGCGTGACCTGCAGGAGACGGATGAACACCGTCTGGCGCCCAATAAGCCGGGGGCGCTTGTGTACTCGCTTGCGCGAACAATCCATCCAACGGAACGTACAACGCCTGAAACTCTCTAGCCAGCTCCCGGACCACATTGATTTTCGGGTCCAAATCTTCTCTCCATGCTTTCCTGTCTTCCGGCACAGGCAACACGAACGGCTCGACAAGGATCAGCTTGGCATCCAGCTTTTCCTTCGTCTGCACGATCAGATCCCGGTAGCCCGCCGCATATGCTTCAGTTGATGTAGGGTCATTACGATCGTATCTTCTCCATGTATCGTTTATGCCGATATAGATCGATATCCAAGTCGGCTTTAGATCGATACAATCCTGCTGCCAGCGGCCTTGCAGATCTTTGACGCGGTTCCCGCTGATGCCGCGGTTGATAAACTTGACTTGTTTCTCGGGGTACTTGCTTTGAAACAAGCCCGCAGCCATGAGCGCATAGCCTCGGCCAAGATCGGCCCCGGTCTCCCGATTTCGCCCGCAATCGGTAATGCTGTCCCCTTGGAAAAGAACAACGGCCTGATCCTCAATTTTCGTCACTGGATTTGCTCCTTCACCCTGAAATGGATTCTTCTAAAATCATTGCTCTTCTATGTACGATACTAGATATCCCAGCTTTTGTATATTGGTTCTTTTATGTTTCGAAAAACTAAAATATAAAAAGAGCCTACGAAGTAACTTCGTAAGCTCTTTTTTGATGCCGGTAGAGGGACTCGAACCCACACGGTTTCCCTCACGATTTTGAGTCGCGCGCGTCTGCCAATTCCGCCATACCGGCAAGTGGCGTGCCCTAAGAGATTCGAACTCCTGACCTTTTGATTCGTAGTCAAACGCTCTATCCGGCTGAGCTAAGGGCACACATTATAAAGTTGTTGGAGTGGTGCCGAAGACCAGACTTGAACTGGTACGGTAGTCACCTACCGCAGGATTTTAAGTCCTGTGCGTCTGCCGATTCCGCCACTCCGGCGTAAAAGTTGGAGGCGCCACCCAGACTCGAACTGGGGGTAAAGCTTTTGCAGAGCTCTGCCTTACCACTTGGCTATGGCGCCATAGATGGAGCGGAAGACGGGATTCGAACCCGCGACCCTCGCCTTGGCAAGGCGATGCTCTACCCCTGAGCCACTTCCGCATATTAAACTGGGGATCTAGGATTCGAACCTAGGCATGACGGAGTCAAAGTCCGTTGCCTTACCGCTTGGCTAATCCCCAATGATAGTAAAAAACATGGGGCGATCGAAGGGAATTGAACCCTCGAGTGTCGGATCCACAAACCGATGCGTTAACCACTTCGCCACGATCGCCATAAAATGTAATTGGCAGGGGCAGCAGGAATCGAACCCACACCAAAGGTTTTGGAGACCTTTGTTCTACCTTTAAACTATGCCCCTAAAAATAATGGTGGAGGCTGATGGATTCGAACCACCGAACTCGTCAGAGAACAGATTTACAGTCTGCTGCGTTTGGCCACTTCGCTAAGCCTCCATATGAAATTAACTGGTGCCGCCGAGAGGACTTGAACCCCCAACCTACTGATTACAAGTCAGTTGCTCTACCAGTTGAGCTACAGCGGCGTAAATGGTGGCTCGGGACGGAATCGAACCGCCGACACGAGGATTTTCAGTCCTCTGCTCTACCGACTGAGCTACCGAGCCATTATAATATATTTCTTTCATTCTGTAAACCTTTTTGTAAAATAAAAGCTACGCGTTCTATTTCCAAAAAGTAAATCAATGGCGGAGCCGACGGGATTCGAACCCGCGGTCTCCTGCGTGACAGGCAGGCATGTTAGGCCTCTACACCACGGCTCCACACAAAGTAATTTGGTTGCGGGGGCAGGATTTGAACCTGCGGCCTTCGGGTTATGAGCCCGACGAGCTACCGGGCTGCTCCACCCCGCGTCAGTAGTAATCTTATGGTGGAGGCTGACGGGATCGAACCGCCGACCCTCTGCTTGTAAGGCAGATGCTCTCCCAGCTGAGCTAAGCCTCCATGGGATAAAGTGACCCGTAGGGGATTCGAACCCCTGTTACCTCCGTGAAAGGGAGGTGTCTTAACCCCTTGACCAACGGGCCTTACATAACAATCTAGTTGAAAATCTACGGAGAGAGAGGGATTCGAACCCTCGAGACGCTTGTGACGCCTACACGATTTCCAATCGTGCTCCTTCGGCCAACTCGGACACCTCTCCATATGGCTCCCCGAACAGGACTCGAACCTGTGACAACTCGATTAACAGTCGAGTGCTCTACCAACTGAGCTATCAGGGAATAATGCTTGGCGACGTTCTACTCTCCCAGGACCCTGCGGTCCAAGTACCATCGACGCTGGAAGGCTTAACGTTCGTGTTCAGGATGGGTACGCGTGGTTCCCTTCCGCCATCATCACCAAACGATGTTTTGCATCAGCAAAACGGGTTGCGAAAGCATAAGCTCTCGTCAAGGCTTGCGCCCTGAAAACTGGATCGAAACAATACATGCTGAATAGCTTTTTGGATAAGCCCTCGACCGATTAGTATTCGTCAGCTCCACACGTTACCGCGCTTCCACCCCGAACCTATCTACCTCGTCGTCTACAAGGGGTCTTACATACTGGGAAATCTCATCTTGAGG
>NZ_CAJVAS010000055.1 GCF_910593845.1 Paenibacillus solanacearum
TTTGTCGATACGCTTTTACGCACAGATTTCGCCATACGCAAGTATCCTAGCTACGCGGGGGCTTGGCCCCTCCCGCGACCGGACCTTCACCGGCTAGAAGATGCGTGCTTTCTGGGCACGCCTCACATGAAAGAGCCGATGGCGCGAGGCCATCGGCTTTTTTTCCAACGCGCACGAATTCCAAGGGCGCATTGCGGCGCTGCGCGGCGGTCGGTCTAACCCCATCCGCGCTGCTTAAACCGCAGCGACATTCATTTCCCAGCGTTCGCCAATCCCGAGGATCGGGGCTCATGGCAGCGATTGTTCTCCGGCTGCGCCTGTTTCTCCTTACTTACGCTCCGCGGCATCGTAATCCGCCACGCCGTTGTCTTCCAGTATCCCCAGTGTCACGTCCGTAATATCAGGGTTTTGAAGAAGCATGTCGCGAACTTTGAATTTAATATCGTCGGCATCGGCAAGCGACAGTCCGGGCTTCAGCTCGATCAGCCCGTCCACGTGGTAATACCGCCCTTCCTGCAAAATGCGCATCTGATATATATCCGTCACATGGGGCTCGGACAATATAGCCGAAGCTACATTGTCCTCCACTTCCTTCGGCGCGGCGACGCCGATCAAGCCGACCATATTGTCGTATCCAACCCGAAACGCGACAACGACCATCAAGAGGCCGATGGCGATCGTGAAGACACCATCCAATACCGCGAAGTTCGTCACCGCTGTGATGACGACTGCCATGAGCGCCAGCAGTGCCCCTGTCGTTGCCACCAGATCTTCATAAAACACGAGTCTCGTCGGCGGAGCCGCCCTCTTGACGCTGCGGAACGACTCCGAAATGATCGCGGTTCCTTTCGCGTTCGACCGCGTTTCGTGAATGATTTCCTTCATCGCCTTCCGCAGCACATACCCGTCTACGGCGACGGAGAGCAGCAGCACGATCAGATTCAGCACGAAACCGGTAGATGCGACCGGGTGCAGCACGAGATGGTATCCTTCACGAATCGTTTCATACGCCATGATCGTCACGACAATGACCGCAATCATGCAAAAAATATTGACCAACCGCCCAAAACCGGTAGGAAATCGGCGGGTCGGCCGTTTCTCCGCCAGCACGCTCCCTACGAATACAAAGGCTTGATTGACGGCATCGGCAATCGAATGCATCGTAGACGCGAACATCGCGCCGTTACCCGATACGGCTGCGGCAATGCCTTTGACGACGGCAAGAAACGTATTGCCAACCGCCGCCGTCGCCGACGACATGTTGCCTTTTCTGATTAAGCTCCACATCGAATCCGGACTCGCTGTCTTGTTCATGCTGCAGTGAATGCCTCCCATAAGATAGGGTGTAGTCCATACCTTCCGCAGAAACTTCCTTGGCAGGCTCCATTAGGAACAGGAATACGCTTCCTATATCTTTTCCCATAATTCGCACATTATGTTAGGGGGCAATTCGCCGCATGCGATGCATCGCTTGGACAGGAGCCGCGTTGGCTCCGTGCGGCACAATCATGCTGACAGCGACGTTACTCATGCTTGCATGATGTAATCCAGCGCGTTAGGCGTAACATACTCGGCCGCCAGCTCCGGCTTATTCGTCTGCAAAAACATCCGGACCAGCGTGCTGCTCGTATTCAAATGCTCGGTTCCCGGCGTCAAATATATGGTTTCGGCGAAGCACGCCTTCCGGTTGTACTGCTCCAGCTTGATCTCATAATCCAGATCGGACGATCCGCGGATGCCGCGGATGATGACATCGATCTTGTTGTCCTTGATGTAATCGGCCACGATGCCCGGAAACGATACGACGCTGATGGAATTCGTGATGTGCTCGGTCGACAGCTGCACGATGCGGTAACGCTGATCAGCCGTAAACATGTACTGCTTCGACCGGTTGCCGGCAACGACGATGTCAATATGATCGAACAGTCGCACAGCCCGCTCCAGTATATTCAGATGTCCCAGCGTGAACGGATCGAACGACCCCGGATAAATCGCTCTCATCTGCATCCCTCTCCTGCCAAATCGGCTTGTTTCCTTTATTTTACTCCTTTTCCGATGCGACTTCCATTTTCAAAGCGGCAATAACGATACCCCCGGCAGGCACGCCGGTACTTTGGAGCTGCAAGTGATGGACCGAAACACGAACCGGATCGTATACAGAGCACTATGGTATTTTGACGGAGGGTTCGGGGTATGGGGGAACGAGTGGTTACGATGCGGGCATGACTACACGTTTGTATTCAGGCCTAGGTAACAACGATCATCATAAAAAGATCCTGTGCATCGCTGCTGCACAGGATCTTTTGGGGCGTTCATCTACAGTATTTCACGCTATTCGAAATAAACGGCTTTGCCGGTTTTGGACGATTCGTAGATCGCCTCCAAAATTTCCGATACGACACAAGCCTGCTCCGGCGTAACGACCGGATCGATATCCTTCTCGATCGCTTCCAGCCACAGCCGCGCTTCCAGATCGGCCGGGCTTTCCTTCTTGCCGTCGTAGAAATCGACGCCTTTGGCATCCAGCTGAATCTGGTTCATGTACAACCGGCTGTGCTTCTCGCCATTAAGGCGCAGGCCGTCCTGCATATCGGCGCCGCCCTCGGTGCCGCACAGTGTCGTCTTCGCTTCGCCGGTCGCGAGCATGTTGATCGCCCAGCTCGACTCGAGCACGATCGTCGCGCCGTTCTGCATTGTGATCATGCCGAAGGCGGAATCCTCGACCGTGAATTGGGCAGGATCCCAGGAACCCCAGGCATTCGCCGCGTTCTCTTTATGCGACAGCTTGTGGAATGCGGTGCCGAGCACGGCCTTCGGCTTGTAATTGTCCATCATCCACAGCGTCAAATCGAGCGCATGCGTACCGATATCGATGAGCGGTCCCCCGCCCTGCTTCTCTTCGTCCAGGAATACGCCCCATGTCGGAACCGCGCGGCGGCGAATCGCATGTGCCTTGGCATAATAAATGTCGCCAAGATCGCCATCCGCGCAAACGCGCTTGAGGTATTGGCTGTCAGAGCGGAACCGGTTCTGGTAGCCGATCGTCAGCTTCTTCCCGGATGCTCTAGCCGCCTCGACCATTCTTCTGGCGTCCGCCGCAGTCTTCGCCATCGGCTTCTCGCACATGACGTGCTTACTGGATTCCAGCGCAGCAATCGAAATTTCGGCATGGGAGTCGTTCGGCGTGCACACATGAATGATGTCCAGCGTGTCGTCCGCCAGCAGTTCTTTGTAATCGGCGTATACTTTTGCGCCTTCTACGCCGTATTTTTGCGCCGCGTCATGCGCCCGCTGCTCGACGATATCGCAGAACGCCACCATTTCCGCATTTTTTTGATTTTTCAGCGCTGGCATATGCTTGCCGTTGGCGATGCCGCCGCAGCCGATGATGCCGATCCGGTATGTTTTGAACATTCCTTGTTCCTCCTAAAAGTAATAAGGTCTCCACCTTAGTATAGACAACTATTTGGAAAAAGAAATTGCCGATCTGGCGTTTCTTTTATTCGATTTTGCCATGAGGGCGGCTACAGCGATATTCTGCTCTTCTTCGCCGCCGCTTCCTGCAGCGCATCCATGACGACAGCCTGCCGAATCGCTTCTTGTGCAGGATCAAGCTGCAGCGAGCCGGAAGTTCCGCCAAGGATGCTGTCCGCAAAGTGCTCCGCCTGCTGGCGGAACGAGTCGATCCGCACCATCGAGAAGCGCTGCTCCCTCCCGTTCAAGACAACAATCAGATCGAGCACTTCCGGCGTAGCGCGGAAATCCACCCGCAGCTTCCCCTCCGTTCCGAATACCTCGAGGTACGCGCCTTGCATCGTATTGAAAAAGGAGCCGATCTGCGCCGTCCGGCCGTTCGCAAAATACATCGTGCCCACGAAGCTTTCGTCGACCTGATGAACCGGGTGCATCCGGGCGCCGGCTTCGACCGCAAGCGGCTCTTCTCCCGTGAAATACCTTACCCAAGCGACGAGGTAACAGCCGATATCATACAGCGACCCGCCGCCCCATGCCGCATTCCAGCGCGTACTGGCAGCGTCCGGAATGAAAGAGTAGTGGCCTTGAAGGTGAACCCATTGTCCGATGGAACCGTCGTGGAGCAGCTTGCGGATTTCATCGATTCCCTCGTAATAATGCCATACATGCGCTTCCTTGATCCGCACGCCGTATTGTGCGGCAGCCGCAGCCATTTCCTTCGCATCGTCGGCACTCATGGCGAATGGCTTTTCCACGAGCACATGTTTGCCGGCCTTGCAGGCCCGAATCGCCCACTCCTTGTGCAGATGATTCAGCAGCGCAATGTATACCGCGTCGATCTCCGGGTCGTCCAGCAATTCCCCATAACCGGAATAGGCGCGCGGAACCCCGTATTTCTCGGCCGCCGCGCGGCTGCTTTCTTCGTTCCTTCCGGCTACGCCGAGCCACATGCCGTTGCCCGCCCGAGTAAGCGCCGTTCCGGCTTTGCCGATAATTCGGCCCGTTCCCAGGACCCCCCAACGAATATTCCTTTGTGCCATAAGTCTTATCACTCCTTATTCGACAGATTTCCCGGGAAATGAGAGATCACGGCAAACAGGGCGCGCCTTGATGTGCCCGCCCTGATGTCCAGATCCTTATGCTATTATACCTTTTTATGGGTGGATGTGACCAGCTTATATCCGACGCCGCGAATCGATTCGATCTGCACCGACTGCTGATTCATCTCCAGCTTCTTCCTCAATGAGCTGACATGCACGTCCACCGTCCGCTGGCCTCCGATATAATCGAATCCCCAGACGATGTTCATCAAGTCGTCGCGCGTCACGACAATGCCCGGGCGCTGCACCAAATAAAGCAGTACTTCGAACTCCTTCGGCCGCAGCGGAATCGATTCCCCGTTCAGCACAACCTCATATTTCTCCGGGTAAATGAGCAGATCGCCGGCCGCAATGACTTTGTCGCTGGAGCCTGCCGTATGAAAGGCCGCCTCGTCGGCCGACGTACGGCGAAGCACGGCAGATACGCGCGCCAGCAATTCGGCCACGCCGAAAGGCTTCGTAATGTAGTCGTCCGCACCGTATTTCAAGCCCTGCACCACTTCTTCCTCGGCATTGCGCGCGGTCAAAATAATGACCGGCGTTTTATTCCCTTTTTGCCGGAGACGGGACAAAATTTCGAACCCGTTCATGCCCGGGAGCATAATGTCGAGTATGATCAAATCGAACGACTGCGCAAGCGCCGCCTGCAATCCGTCGCTGCCATGATCGACGACTTTCGTCTCGTATCCTTCCTGCGATAAATTGTAAGATAACAGCCTCGCCAGCGTTGGCTCGTCTTCGATTACCAAAATTGTATACGGCATGGGAATCCCCCAAATCAGTTGTGAACCTCTGAACCTCGCCTCTATCATACCAAAGAATCGTTAACGAATTGTAAAGCGATCGTAAACGTTTCGTAAATTTTGCGTTAAGGCTGAAGAAGCGGCAGCTCGATCGTGAACCTCGTCCCTACGCCGACCTCGCTCTCGACCCGGATCGTTCCCTTGTGCAGCTCGACCAGATGCTTGACGATCGACAGCCCCAGGCCCGTACCGCCGGAGCTGCGCGAGCGCGCTTTGTCAACGCGGTAAAATCGCTCAAAAATGCGCGGCAAATCTTTCTTCGGAATGCCGATGCCGGTGTCGGCGATGTGCAGCCGGACCTTATCGTATTCCTCACCTTCGGCGCCGCTGGCGATCGGCTCTACCTTGATCTTCACTTTGCCGCCCTCGGGGGTATAATTGATGCCGTTGGACATCAAATTCATCAAAATTTGCCGCAGCCGGTCTTCATCTGCTTCCATATACACTTCGCCCGGAACCTGCATCGACAGCTCGATCGATTTTTTCCGCGCCTCCGCCTCCATCACATGCAGGCAATCTCCGATGAACGTCTGCAGATGCACCGGGGAAAACTGCAGCGGAATGCGCTTCGACTCGATCTTCGACAGCTCCAGAATGTCGCCGATCAGCCGGTTCAGCCGGTCGCTTTCATCGAATATGATTTGCAAAAACGAGCGCGCTGTGTCCTTATCGTTCAACGCGCCAGCAAGCAGTGTCTCGGCAAACCCTTTGACGGCGGCGATCGGCGTCTTCAGCTCATGCGACACATTGGCCACGAACTCGCTGCGCATCCGCTCCAGCCGGCGCACGGCGGTAATATCGTGCAGCACGATCAGCACGCCGGCCCATACGTCATTATTTTGCCAAATCGGATTCAGGTTAATCTCGAGAATGCGTTCGGCCGGATAATAAAAGATCACCTCGTCGCGAATATGCTCCTTCGTATCGACGCATTCCTGAATCAGCTGCATGAATTCCAGCTGCTGTTTGGCCTGATCGAATTTTTTGCCGAGCAGCTCCTGGGCCGCGAAGCCGAGCAGTTCTTCAGCCGAACGGTTTAGCAGCGCGATCCGGCCTTCCCGGTCGATCATGACGACCCCGCTGATCATATTCTCCAGCACGCTCTTCAGCCGGTTCTCGTCTTCGGAAATGCGCTCCATCTGAAGCTGCAAGCTGTCGGCCATCTGGTTGATCGCCTGCCCGAGCTGCCCGATTTCGTCTTTATGCGAAGGCAGCGATACCCGGTATTTGTAGTTCATATCCGTAATTTGCTGCGCGACCCGCGTAATGAGCTCGATCGGACGCGTGAAGCCGTACGCGACACGGTAGCTGATCAGTCCCGCCAATACAAAGACCGCAAGCAGCCCGCCGAGCAGCCCGTACCATACCCGGCGTATCGCCTGCTCCACCTGCTCCAGACTCATCGCCAGACGAACATAAGCGACGGACGATCCCGCTTCCTTCACCGGAACGGCGGCATACAGCATATTTTGCTGGAGCGTGTCGCTGTACCGCTTGGCGTAGCCGATGCTGCTCCGCTTCGCCTGTACAATCTCTTCGCGGTCCGCATGGTTTTCCATCTCCGCGGAACGGCGGTCCGAATCGGCGATCACTGTGCCGTCCTCGCGGATGAAAGTGACCCGGGTATCGGCGGATTGCTTGAGCCGCTCAGCCCATCCCGCATAATGCCGCTCGATATCCGCCGCGGTGCCGCTCTGCTTCCAGTCGAGCGTCGCCAGCATCACCTGCAGCTCCCGCTTCATATTCCCCTGCAGCGAGTCAATATACGAATCCTGCAGCTTCTTGGCCATGAACAGACCCGCCACCAGCACGGAAGAACCGATGATCAGGACGAAGATCATCGTCAGCCGGACCCGAAATTTGTTCATCATGCATATTCCTCCACGCGGCTGCGGCTGCGGTTCCCGGATGATAAATCAGCCGCACGGCGCCGTTTTTCTCCCTATCGTACAAGAGGCGTTCAGGAAACGCCAGTGAACTTTTTGTAAAAGGGCATATGGACCACTTTCTTCATAAACCAGTGGTTCAGCGTCGCGAACGGCTGCTGGATCAAGATCGACAGGACGACCGGCACCGCGGCGAGCGGTTCAAAGTAAGCAAGCGCCAGCACGAGGCCGAGCGAAATATTCCGCATGCCGGACGAATACGTAATCGCCACAATCAGCTCGGGCTTCTTCAGCCACAGCGAGCCGAACAGGCCGATCGCGTAGGAGAACAGCACGAGCAGCACGACGAGCGGAATGACCGAGAGCATGTCGTGCTTCAGTTTGACGACGTAAGGCTCGATGGCCGCCGCGTTGATCATGACGACCAGCACCATCGCCGCCTTGGAGGTCGGCGCACACACCGGAGCCGACCATGCTTTGAACCGCTGCCTGGACAGCTCGCTCGCCAGCACGCCGAGCATCGTAGGCACGACGATGATTTTGAGCAGGTCGAGCATCACTTTCGTATGGTCGAAGTCGATCGACTTGCCGAAGAACAGCTCGACGGCCAGCGGAATGACAAACGGGCTGAGCGCCGAGTCGATCACGATCATCGCCAGCGTCAGCGCGACGTGCCCTCCCGACAAGCCCACCCAGATCACGGACGATACGCCGAGCGGAATGATCGCGAACAGCACGAAGCCGACGACATACGGCGAGTCCGCGCCGAAGGCGGCGACGCCGATGACGTATCCGACGACCGGAGCGATGATGTGCGCAAGCGCAAACGTCAGCAGCATCGGGCCGGGCATGCGCAGCGCCTCGCGGATTTGCTTCCAGCTGCAGCCGCTGGCCATCACGAAGGTGAGATAAGCGAACAAGTACGGCGCGGCGGAGACCAGCCCGATAAAGTGCCGAGAAAAAAGAAACCCAAGTATCAGCGATACCGGGACAATGATAGACAAATATTTTTCTATATACGCGTTCAGTCGAATTCCGAATGCACCCATGTTCATCGGTCCGTTCCGAGCCTTAGGCGAAGACCGGTTCTTTGAACTGGGACAGCTTCTCGCGGGAGTCTTTCTCCACGTCGGCGTGCAGGCTGTTGCCGTGCGAATCCATCGTGACGATCGCCGCGAAGCCTTCGGTTTGCAGATGCCACATCGCTTCCGGAATGCCGAATTCCATCAGGTCGACGCCTTCCACTTTTTTGAAGCATTGCGCATAGTATTGCGCAGCCCCGCCGATTGCATTCAAATAAACAGCACCGTGCTCCTCCAGCGCCTTGAGCGTTTTCGCGCCCATGCCGCCTTTGCCGATGACGGCGCGGATGCCGAACTTCTTGATGATATCGCCTTGGTAAGGCTCCTCGCGAATGCTGGTTGTCGGTCCTGCCGCTTTGACGACCCAGGAGCCGTCCGATTCTTTGGCCATTACCGGGCCGCAGTGATAAATGACGCCGCCGTTCAGATCGACCGGCGAATCGTGATCCATCAAATATTTGTGCAGCGCGTCGCGGCCGGTATGCATCGGTCCGTTAATGATGACGACGTCGCCGACGCGCAGCTGGCGGATCTGTTCTTCCGAAATCGGCGTTTGGAGCACGAACTCGCGCCGCTCGCCGGCTTCCACAGCCGCTTCATCTTGTCCCATCGGCACTTCCTCGCCCTTCGGATAGACCCACTCCCGAATTTCGCCGGTACCGGCGTCAATCAACACGCCCTGTCTGCGGAACGCCCAACAGTTGTAGGCGACGGAGACGAAGAAGCTCGCAGGCAGGCGGTTCATGACGCCGATCTTACAGCCGAGCAACGTGACTTGGCCGCCGAAGCCCATCGTGCCGATGCCGAGCTTGTTGGCGTTGTCCATCACGTATTCTTCCAGCTTGCGCAGCTCTTCGTTCGTGTTCACGTCGTCCGCCGCGCGGAACAGTTGATGCTTCGCCAGCTCATACCCCGTCGTCCGGTCGCCGCCGATGCCAACGCCAATGAAGCCTGCGCTGCAGCCTTGGCCTTGCGCCTGATAGACCGCATGCATAATACATTTGCGGATGCCGTCCAGATCGCGGCCGGCTTTGCCGAGACCTTCAAGCTCCGTCGGCAGGCTGTACTGGATGTTCTTGTTCTCGCAGCCGCCGCCTTTAAGAATCAGCTTCGCTTCGATCTCATTCTTCTCCCACTGCTCGAAGTGAATGACCGGCGTGCCCGGTCCGATGTTGTCCCCGCTGTTCGCTCCCGTGAGCGAGTCAACCGAGTTCGTCCGCAGCTTGCTATCCTTCGTCGCCTGCGCCACCGCTGCGATGATCTGCTTCTTCATCTCGATCTGGTTCGCGCCGACCGGCGTATGCACGATGAACGTCGGCATGCCCGTATCCTGGCAAATCGGCGATACGTTGCACTCCGCCATATGAATATTGTTCGCAATCGTCGACAGCGACAGCGCGGAACGCGTCCCCGCGTCTTCCTTGGCCTGGGCAGCTTGAATCGCCTGACGGACGTCGGCCGGCAAGTTCGTGGACGTTTCGACGATCAGGTTGTAAATGCTCTCTTGAAAATGCTTCATAATCAATGAGGTCTCCCTTCGCTCGATAAAAAATAATGATGCGCAGCACATAAAATCATAAATCTATCATAGCACATTCCGATAGGGACAAAAACATTCGATTTGACCGTTTCGTGCTGCTACGGCGCGTCTGGTAGGCGGCACTGCGCGCTTTTTGCAAAATTCGAGTATCCCTCATGCAGGAAAACGCTTCACTCTCGCGAATTGATTCCATATCGACATCCAGGACATTGTAACTAGAAATGAAGGAGCCCGGAACTACTATGAGGAACCTCGTCATCAAGGCGATCGCCCTAACGCTCATCGGCCTATGCTTCACCGTCCCTTCCTTGCTTGCAGCCAAAGGCACCGTCATGTACAAGGACCAGGTGGCGATCATTATGTACCATCATATTGACGACGACGCGCAAAGTCCGGGGACGATTCGGACGAAGCTGTTTCAGGATCAGCTCGTCTATTTGAAGAGCAAAGGCTATCAGTTCATTACGCTGAAACAGTTCAAATCATATATGGCCGGCGGCTCCGTGCCGAACAACGCGGTGCTGGTTACCTTCGACGACGGTTACGAAAGCTTCTATATTAATGCTTACCCCATCCTCAAGCGCATGCGCATTCCCGCGGTCAACTTCGTCATTACCGGGGATCTCGAGAATCCGCTCGCCAGCTATATTCCTTCCTTATCCAAAGACGAAATTATCGAAATGACGAGCGATACGAATTTCATCGACGCGCAGTGCCATACGAATAACATGCATTACACATTGGCGGACGGCAATCCTCCGCTGATCGGAAGAATGACCGTGAGCGGCAGGAAAGAGACGGACGAAGAATATAAGCAGCGCATTGTCGGCGATACGAAAGCGTGCGCGAGTGCGCTCTCGGAGCTGTACAGCGAGCCGATCGACGCGTATGCATACCCGTACGGCATTTACGACAAGCAGTCCATGGGCTATGTCGTTCAAGGCGGGATGAAATACGGCTTCACCGTCGTGCCGGAGATGGTCACCCGCGACATCGACCCGATGCAGCTGCCGCGCATCAATGCCGGCAATATAGCGATTTCGCCCGAAGGGCTGCACAATTCGATACTGCGACGTATCGTAGCTCCGCCCGCGTCCGAGGTGCCGCTGGTCGAAACGATGAGCCAAATCGGCGGCAAAGCGACCGTATCCGGAGAAAAGGTCCAGCTGCAATACAAGCAGCTCCTGTGGTCCGGGACGGAAAACGGCGCCGCACTGACCGCAGCGGACGGAACTGCGCTGACACTGCGCAAGCCGCTTGCGCTCAAAAGCAATAAAATGTACATCACTCTGAAAGATTTGGAGCAGGCGTTCGGGGTGCAAATCGTGTATAATCCTACTGTGCAAAGCTTCACCGTGCGCCAAAGCCCTGCGGCGAAATAAGGCGCCTACGGATGAGGAAGCGAAATAATTTTTAACTAGGATGATGAACGGTGGACAGTCATTTTTTTGCTTACATGTACCGGCTTCGCTATATTGAACGCTGGAGCCTGATGCGCAACGTCATGAAGGAGAACGTCGCCGAGCATTCATTCCATGTGGCGGTGCTCACGCACGTGCTGTGCACGATCGCCAACGAACAGTTCGGCAAGCAGGTGCCGACCGACAAAGTCGTCAGCATGGCGCTGTTTCACGATGCGACGGAGGTGTTCACGGGCGACATTCCGACGCCGGTCAAACATCATAACCCAAAAATTCTCGCCAACTTCCGGGAGATCGAGCATCTTGCCGCGGAACGGCTGCTCGACATGATTCCCGAACCGCTGCGGAACGTATACGATCCGCTGATCGATACGAAGAAATCGGATGATTACGAGCTGAAAAAGTATGTGAAAGCCGCCGATCTGCTCGACGCTTATCTCAAATGCGTCACCGAAATGTCGGCCGGCAACCGGGAATTTGCGACCGCGCAAAAGCAGATCGCGGAATCGATGCAAAATTTGGCAATGCCGGAGCTGGATTACTTCCTGAAGCATATGGCGCCGAGCCTGGAGAAGACGCTCGATGAGCTGTAATCCCGGGTTCCATCCGGCGATGGCGATGGACACGCGCGTAAATGCGCACAAAAAAACAGGCCTGCGTGAGATGTTCACGCGAGCCTGTTTTTTTGTGTGTCTGCGGCGCTTAAAACAAATTCGGGAATTTCATGACCGTCACAGTGAGGAAAAACAGCACGCCAACCACCGTGCTGAGCGTGCGGATCGAGCCGATCTGGCCTTTAATGCCGCTTCCCGACGCATCGGACAGCGCGACGCGCATTTTTTTGCCCAGAATGCCGGACACGGCGCCGATCGCTAGAAACAACACGACGGACAGCACCATCCAAAGAACGGAGTAGCTCGCCTTGCTGACGAGATACCCGCCGGACAGGAACGAAATGACCAAAGCCAGCTGGCCGACGCGGTTCAGCGCGAACAGCACATTCAGAAATCCGAATTGCCCCGTGCCGGTCGGCAGCGCCTCCACGCGGGCTGCCAAGAAAGGCAGCGCCAAATAAAACCCCATCATTATTGCGCCAAGCACATGCAAATACAGTAACACCTGTACCATGTTTGGGTTGCCTCCCTATCTCTTTCTTATAATAGAACAATATGGTTTTAGTATAACGAAGGCGGAACCCCGAAGCAAATCGCCGTCTATCGGTGATGCAGCGATTTGCCTGCCTTGGCCGCCCTTCGCTCCCGCCATTGCTGCAGGATGACGAAGAGCGACGGCACCACAATCAGTGTAAGCAAGGTCGAGTAGATAAGGCCCGAGATGATCGTGATTCCCATCGGGCGCCACAAGTTCCCTCCCATGATCGTCATCGGCAGCAGCCCGCCGATGGCCGTGGCCATCGTCAGCAGAATCGGCCGCAGTCTCGCTTTGCCCGCCTCGGCGACCGCCTCGTAGAGTGACAAGCCCCGCTCCAGCGCTTGCTCGATGAACTCGATCAGGATGATGCCGTTGCGTACGACGATCCCCGACAAGCTGACGAGTCCCATCAGCGCCATGAAGCCGATCGGCGAGCCGGTCAGGAACAGTCCGATGACGGCGCCGCCTGCCGCAAGATAGACGGTCGACAGGATGAGCAGCGGGATCGAGAGCGAGTAAAACTGCATGACCATGACGATATAAATAAGAAGAATGACGACAATAGACAGTTGGCCGATCGAAGCGAACGCGTCGTTACGTTCTTCGTTCTCGCCGCCGTATTCGAGCGTGTATCCCGCCGGAAGCGGATATTTGCTCATTTCCAGCTTCAAATCCTTCACGATATCGTCGGCCAGCCGGTCCTGCGTATAGCTGCGGACGCTGATCGTCCGCGTCTGGTTGCGGTGATGAATCGATTTGATCATCGCGCTGTTGCGAACGTCCGCCACTTCGCGGACGGCGACCGTCCCCCCTTTGACATTCGGCACGAGCAGCTTATTCATCGTGTCGACAGGGTTATGCGACTTCGCCTTCGCATACAGCGTCACGTCCAATAGCTCCTCGCCCTTTTGCAGCTCCGTCACGTTCAGCCCGTCCGTCGCCATCCGCACCGTCATCGACAAGTCTTTGTCGTTGACGCCGAACAAGCTGAGCTTCGCGGGGTCGGCCATCACCTCGAACGTATTCATGTCCGCGCCGACATCGTCGGAGACGCTGACGGTGCCAGGAATCCGCTTAAGCGTATCCTGAATGTTGGACGAAATCTGCCGCAGTTCGCCAAGATCATCTCCGCTGATCCGAATGGCGATCGGCGCGCCGACCGGCGGGCCCTGCTCCAGCTCGCGAGGCGTAATCTCCACATCCGCCGGAAACATGCTCTTGAGCTGCTCGCGCCAATAGCCCAGCGCCTCCTTCGTCTTCATCTTGCTGCGGTCGACTTTCACGAACAGCTGTCCGACGTTCGTCCCGCTCATACCCGCTTCCGAGTAATAAAACCGTGGCGCCGACGTGCCTGCATAAGCCGATACGAATTGCACGCCGGGCTGCTGCTCCATCCATGCAGCCGCTTTGGCGACCGTATACTCGGTTTCCGCGAACACCCGGTCCGTCGGCAGCTTGAAATCGATCAGCAGCTCATCCTTCTCGGCCGGCGGGAAATACTGCACGCCCAGCAGCGGGAGCAGCCCGAAGGCGCTTGTGCCCAGCAGCAGCGCGACGATGCCGGTCAGCAGCGGACGGCGTAAAAACGTATAAATTTGCCTGCCGTAAAATTCGCTCAGCCGCCCGATCGGCTTGCCGAGCAGCCCCGGCGTCATCCGGGACTCCAGCAGCAGCGGATCTCGGGGCTGAGCCGTCTCTGCAGCGGCCGAAACTTCCGCAGAAGCGGACAGCGCGGGCTGAGCCGCAGCGCTGCGGTTTGCGGACTTGCGGCGGCTAGCCCGCTCCCCCGCCCATTGCCGGTAGATCGGGATGATCGTCAGCGACATCGCCATCGACGCCGCCAGCGTCAGCGAGATGACGACCGGCAGCGGGCGAATAAAGCTGCCGATATTGCCCTTCAGGAAGAACAGCGGCAGGAACGCCGCCGCCGTTGCGATCGTCGCGGTCAAGATGGAGATCGCCACATCGCGGCTGCCCTCCAGCGACGCCGTCGCCGGATCATCGCCAAGCTGCAACCGGCGCTGGATGTTATCGTTGACGACGATCGCGTCATCCACGAGAATGCCGAGCACGATGACGATGGCCACGATCGTAATCTGATTCAAGTCGATGCCCATCAGCTCGACGGGGATGAAGCCGACCGTGATCGAGATCGGGATCGCCAGCGCGACGATGAGCGACGTGCCGAACGTGAGCCCAAGCGAGCAGACAACGATGACAACCAGAATGCCGATCAGCAGCTCTCTTCCAAGATCGCGAAACAGATGATCGAGGCTTTCCTTCTGCGTGAACAGCGACTCCAGCTTGACGTTCGACGGAAGCTGCGGCGCGAGCTCCTGCACCTTCACATCGATTTTGCGCTGCAAATCGGGAATGTCGGCTCCCTTCTCCGCGTTGATGACCAGATCAAGCGCCGGCTTGCCGTTGTGCAGAATGCTGGCTTCCTTCTTCTTCGGACGCAGCTCGATGTCGGCAATGTCCTTGATTTTTAACGTATTGCCGTTCGGAAGCCCGTATATTTCCGTATTCGCAATATCTTCGGCGGATTTCCATTCGCCGCTCAAATTGACGTAATACCGTTTGTTTCCTTGATCGACCGTTCCGAGCGGCACACGGTCATGCTTACTCGTCAGCGCTTGCGCAACGACGCCCCAAGGCAAACGAAACGTATCCAGCTTATCCGCATCGATCGTGACCGCCACTTCTTGTTCCGGCTGCCCTACGATCTCGACGTTGCTGACGCCGGAAACGGTTGAAAGCTGCTTTTTCCACAGCTCCATTGTCGGTCTCAGCGACTCCAGCTCTTCCGGACGCTCAACGACAAAATGAAGAATTTGCTCGGCGATTTTCCCCAGGTCGTCGTTGACGACCGGCTGCTTCGCGTCTTCTGGCAAATCGGGCACAGCCGACTGCACCTTCTGGCGCAGCGTATCCCAGGCACGCTTGAGATCAAGCTCCGGCTTCACTTCCACCGTAATGACCGATACATTGGCCGAGGAGGTCGAATTGATCACGGAGATTCCGCTCATTTCCTTAATCTTATCCTCCAGCGGCCGGGTGACGAACTGCTCGACCTTCTCCGGGGAAGCGCCGGGATATACGGTCGTCACGAGCGCCTGCGTCAGCTCGATCTCCGGATTTTCCCGCTGCTTGAGCGTCGCGATGTTAAACAGCCCGAGCAGCACCGCCATGACGAAAAACAACAGTGTAATTTTGCGGTAACGGATTAGCTTGGCGATCATAGGCCGCTGCTCCCTTCCGCATTCAGGCCGCAATTCATATTGATGCCCAGCAGCACCTCGGTCAGCTCGTCGATGCGCTCCGGTCCGTTGCGGCGCTCGACGAACCATTGGTAGGCGGCCATTTCCACCAGGCCGATTTTGGCATAGGAGGTCATATCGAGCTGCTCTTCCGTATAGCCTGGGTAAGCGTTGCTATGCTTCAATATGTCTTTGATCTGTCCAGCCATCCTGGCGTAAAACTGTTTGGATATATCGGCAATCTCCGGCGAAGCGGCGCCGTGCTGATTAATAATGTTCACAATCGTCAGGTTGCTGTAGTAAATTTCAAGAATGCGGCGAATCATGCTTCGCATCGGTGCAGGATTGCAAGCGGCGTTTTGCTCTTGCGCCCCTTGAGCGAGCGCGCCGGCAATCTCGTCGAGGCATCGCTCCGCCACGCAGCGGAACAAATCTTCCTTGCTCTTAAAGTACAAATAAAACGTCCCTTGCGCCATGCCCGCATCCTTGACGATGTCCGATACCTTCGTATTGTGGTATCCTTTCTCTGCAAACAGCTTCAATGCCGATGCGATAATGCTCTCTTTCTTCTCCTCTGCCATCCGTATGCTCCCCCGTCCCAACAAAATGACTGACAAGTCAGTCATAACAGATATTACCACAGCAAGGCGTCTCTTTACAAGTATGGAATCACCGTTCCACCGTGTCCTGCTATGTTAGGTCCGGTCGTCTTCGCTCCGACGCAGCGCGCGGTACCCGGCCGAACCTCCAGAGGGTACCGCTGGCCCGCCGCAGCGCACAAAGCCCGGCTTCCGCCCACGCAAAGCAGCGGACGGAGCTTCATTCGCTCCGCCCGCAGGGATACTCCATTCTCAAATCATTGAATACGCAGACGCAGCCCTGGGTACGTCTTCACCAGCTCGCCTGCCTGCGCCTCGATCTCCGCTTTATCAAACGGGCCCGCAAACAATTCGCTGTCGGGCTTGAATGTGATTGTCGTTCCCGTCACGTTCGTCTCCCCGACCGTCATTAGCCCGGATTGCGGAATGCCGTGACGGTATTCTTGACGATAAACGCCGCCGTCTCGGCGAATTTCCACGCTCAGCGTCCGCGATAAAGCATTGACGACCGCAATTCCGATTTCTTTTTCCGCACCCGGAGCGAAAAACGACGTTCCTTCTTTGGGCCCGGTGAACTGTCCGATTTGGGTCAATACGGATTGTACAGCGGGCTGGTCGGTTTGCGGCAACAATCGGGTCGGAATGCCCCGGCCATTATCCGCGACTGTCACGCTTCCGTCGTCATGCAAGTAGATGCTGACCTCACTGCAGTAGCCCGCCCGGTGCTCGTCGACCGAATTGCCGACGACGGCCCACAGCAGCTGGTGCACATCGTATCCTTCCTTCGTCGCGATGCCCAAATAGCTGTGCGCCTCGTTGCGCGCCTCCGTCATATCGATATAATCGCTCGTATCGATTAAATCGGAGACGGCCGACAGCAGGAGCAGCAGCGGAAACCGGCGATGCGCCGGGACGGTGTAGCGCCCGCCCCGTTCTTCCTGCATCAGCAGATCTGCACCCGTCAATGCCTTCAGATGATGGTACAGCTGCCCCGTCGTCCCCATTTGGAGCCGTTCCACGAGCTCTCCGCCCGTAAGGGGCTCATTCCATACTTCAAGAAGCAGATCCAGCCGCTGCTTATGCCCGAGCGCAGCAAGCACCTTAGCCGCTTTGCCGCGGTTCAGGCCAAGCACTTCGTCCGACTGTCTTTCCTGCGGCTCGAGCCGCACCGTTCGATCCCCGCTGCGATACGAGCCGGAGAAATAAATCGCGCTCGACTCCGCTCCCGCAGCTGCAAGCAGCGGCTTTTCCTCGTATCCTTTCCCCTCTTCCGCCGCGGATTTCGCCTCCCGTCCGGCCATCTGCCGGACCAGCTTCTCTATTTCTTCCATTTGCGTTTTTAACGCGTCCAGTTCGGCGCCATAATCCCTTTTCATGTGATGCCACACTCCCTCAATTGAAATAACACGTAGAAGTGAGTTTTTTATTATTACGTAATTACGTGTTTACGTATATTATATCGAATAACGAAGTGGATGTAAATGGAAACTTGACCGACATGCTGAGTCCACAGAATCATGTCCTTTGCCCCAACTTAGCTCAATTTTTTCGACGCGGCTGCCCCATTTCCAAAAAAAGCAAATGAAAACCAATAAAAACTAGTAGAATTTTGATGTATTTTGGAGTATATTTGGGATTATAGAGCGAATATGGACGGACATCGGGGAAAAGGTGAAAGAAGGATGGAGCAGGTTTTGTTTTTAATTTTGGGGACATTTGATGTGCTGGTGACGTTGTCCCTAATATTTATCATGTTTAGGTGGCCATTTTTCTCCTACATCAAGGAATGCATCCTTATTGCACTCTTGTGTTCTATAGAATCATTCATTACAAGAATGGTACTCCACATTCCTGAGTGGGATATGGTTGGACAGTTTACGATCATCGTGCTTTCTTTGAGGTTCATTATCAAAGTGAATCCGTACCATTCCCTCACCTTAGCGCTTGTCGGCACTCTTGCGTATTCGGAATTCGTCATTATCGTCTTCATGCTGCTGGATTCGCTCGGAATCGTTACTTCTAATGTGGCGATGCAGTCATCCGGGCTAGGTATTTTTACGTTCCAGTTCATTTGCGAGTGTACAGGCGCGCTTATTTCATTTCTCATATACAAGTTTAATCTAGGCTTCTCCTATGTTGCCGTTCCGCCTCACGAGCGGATTCGAAAACTAACCAAGCGAGAAAAAATAACGCTCACTTTCCATTCCATTGCAGTGCTGCTATTGACAAGCGTAATGTTCTGGATCATTAATTTTGGCGGCGTCGGTTATAAAGTTGTTTTGGTCGGTTTACTAACACTTGTCGCCGTTCTATATCTCGCTTATAAAGAGGAATATCGATTATGAGAGATCCGATAGATATGGTTGCTCACAAAGTATCGGTCGCTATCAAAAAGGCCAATCCTCAGGAGACAAAAAGCGTCGAGGTCATGTCGTACGCCCTCAGCCTGCTGATCAACACAGGATTGACCATATTCCTCATTCTTTATATCGGTGCCGCTACGGCGGCATTTCAAGAGACACTAATGGTTCTTGTTATTTTCGGGGCTCTGAGAATGCTCACAAAAGGCGGCCATTTCAAATCTCTGACATTATGTGTAATCGTGACCACCGCGCTTATTGCTCCGATCCCGCACTTGTACTATCCCGCCTATCTTATTTTGCCTACAACTCTCATCAGCTCGGCCGTGATCTTGATCAGATCCAAAACAAACCTTTTTCGCAGAATATTGGCCGTTGGACTGGTTATATTTCTTTCAACACTGGCCGATCAAGCACTTACACTAGTATGCCTTGTGTACACGTTCTCATTATTTCCGGAAAGGAGGTGAGAGTATGAAAAAAGTAACAATGCTTGCTGCAAAATATGCTTCGTCTTTTCTTGGCGTCTGCGCGCTTGCTTTCGTTGTTGTTCAAAAGTTGCCGCTCGGAGAAAAAGAAGTTCCTGCCGAACTGAAGTAAGAGCGATGTTATGATTCTATTAAATTGCACCGATGTTGAAGGGAACAGAGTTGATATCCAAGTCAATCGAGTCTATTACTTTTACTCCAAAAAGAATCACAAGTACAAACTTTTTGTACACTCCGATTACGGTGAAGAATTGGAATTTGCTCTCATGGGATCTATCGAATCGGCGGAAGGATTTTTTGCCCAGTTTGGATTTGTGAGACTTGATACCGACAACATCACCAATTTAAGCAAGATCAAAGAAGTCGTCACATCGGTTTTCGGCAAAATCGAGGCGCGTTTTGATGACGGCACGTATGTTACCGTATCACGAGCGAGGCACAAAAAATACTTAAAACAATGAGCCACATCATTACGTTCAACGTAGTGAGTGGCTCATATCATTTTTAACGAAAATTGTCAATAGATTTCAAGCTATATTTCCATACCGTTTTGGGGTACCTTTTCCGCTATTTTTCGATGGAAAAAACTGTGATATTATACTTGCAACAGGAACGACTTGTCGTTCTTGAATATAATATTACTGGGTGTGAAATGAAGTCATGGGTTTTTGGGTTTATGTGAAAGATATGGAAACAGGTGAAAAGCTGAACATACATACCGACGACTGCGACTTTATTACTGTACATAAAGATCGCCTTACCGTATTCGTGATCGGCAATAAGAAGTACCTTGAGCAGCGGGGGCTGGAAAGCTTCGCCGAAGACTTGGAATCCGATTTATTCCGTTTAACCGACCGATCGCATCTCGTCAACTTCAAGAAAGTGTCCTGTTTTGAGGAGAAATCGCTCGTGCTGCGATTTTCCGATTCGGATCAAACGGCATCCGTAGCACGCATTCATCGGAATGCTGTGGAACAATACATTCGAAGATCTCCGGGCAAAAAGATCATATCGCGTCAAATGGAGGGTCGGTTTCCGCTGTGGAACAAGGCCAGAAAGTTTATGCGGTAGAATGAGCAGCCGCTACGCCATACCGTACGAATCATTCGACAGCTGGGAGTCCGATAATGAATATTAGAATCTTATACCTCATATCCCTTCCCGCCATGGTTGCTTTTATCGTTTGCTCGGCACTGATCCTCCACAGAACATCCGATCTTTTCCCGTTGATGGTAACGGGTCTGCTGTTTTTAGGCGCCGTATACGTAGAAAACAAATATACGCGAGGTTTTTTTCTTTTTCAATTGCTGTTTCTCGGCATGCTTCACTGGTACAGCCATTTGGACTGGTGTTACAGCCTTTATCTGCTTGTCGCGCTGAAGCCGATTTACCGGGCAGCCGGTTTGCTCAAGTCGCTGGCTATCTCCGTATTGTTTATTGCACAGTACACTTTCATTCGTCTGAGCCACGCGACGGACAACGAGCACGCTGTGCTCGTATTGCTCTCGGATGTGCTGCCCGCTCTGATGGCGGTCCTGATCATCCGGTATATTAAAGATTTGGAAAGCGAGAAACGATCGCTTCGAATCGATAAAGATTTACTGCAAACGCATGATCCGCTGACGGGCTTGCTGAACTATCAGGAATATTACGAGCAGGTGGACAAGCTGATCGCAGACCGGCGGCCTTTCGTGCATGTGCTGGTCGACTGTACCAACTTCAAAGCAATGAACGATGAGCAAGGGGTTCTCGTCGGCAATGAAACGCTGAAGAAGATCGCCCAATTCCTGAAATTTTCGTTTCCCGGGGAGCAAATCATTTCCCGGCAAGGCGATAAATTCATCGTCTGTCTCCCTTACCAAGAAAATACGATTGCGGAAATCCATGAATTGATCGGCGTACGGCTCATGCATTGGGTTGATTTGAAAATGATCTTCGTGTATTCTCTTTACCCGGAAGAAAGATCATCCCTCGATGATCTGTTCTCATTAACGGAAGATAAATTGCTGCAAACGAAGAAGGACAATTGGTTAAAGCGGGAGGAGCAAATGCTGCGCACGGAAAAGCTCAATGTCGTCGGCGATTTGGCCGCCGGTATGGCTCACGAGCTTCGCAACCCTCTCACGACGATCAAAGGCTTCTTGCAAATATCCCAAAAACATAATTATAATATCCAGCCCTGGTATGACATTATGGAGAGCGAAGTGACGCGGATGTGCGAGCTAACCTCGGAGTTTTTGCAGTTTTCCAGGCCGCACATTGTCAATGTAAAGTCGCAAGTGCTGCAGGAATGCATCGAGCGGGTCGTCAGCCTGTCCGAATCGCAAGCAACATTGTACGGCCATCGCGTTGAATATCACAGCAGCTTGTCCCCGATCTATATCGATATGGATCGCGATAAAATGGTGCAAGTGCTGCTCAATATCGTCAAGAATGGACTCGAAGCGATGAAAGATACCGGCGTTCTTCAAATTCGCCTGATGCAAAATAACAGCCAAACCGCCGTCATTGAAATTGAAGATACCGGAGAAGGGATTCCCGTCCCGGAGCTGCAAAAAATATTCGATCCTTTCTACACGACCAAAGAAAATGGAACCGGCTTGGGACTGTCCGTATGCCAGAAGACGATTCAGGATCATAACGGCACAATCGAGGTACAGAGCACGTTAAATCGCGGCACGACGATTCGTATCCATTTGCCTGTATCGCAAAAGCAGGCGAGCTAGCAGACCCAGGCTATTTTCAGAGGAATGCGTTCGAGGAATGTTTGGTCGGGATCCGGCCGGAAAACGGCGGTGAACTGCGGTAGACTGGCCTTGATTTCAAGATCCAGCCTGCCGCCGCGGTTCGATCCCACTCGCGCGTTCGTAATAGGATCATTCCTTAAATAAATATTCCGCCGGGTTCTTTTCGTTATATAATTTCCAATACACATCAGCTATCCGATCCGGATCGTAATACGTCCCCTGTTGGACATGATCAGCGATTAGAACTTGCCCTACATAAATTCCGTAAGGAGCTAATGTCTCGGCCATCGAAAGCGCAAGAGAGCGGATCCCGGCTTTGCCAATAGATAAAGAGGTATAAAGCGGATTCGGAGTCAGCGCAATGCCGCCCCCTGTGAAAAAGAGCGTCCCCTGCTTACGTTCAACCATATCCGGAATGACTTGTTGAGCGCTGGTCAACGCACCGACCGTGTTCACCTTAAAATCTTCAATAAGCTGCTGTTCGGTTAACGAAAGAGGGTCTCCAGGTGCGATGTGTGCCGCATTATATACCAAAACATCAGCAGTGATTCCATATGATTCAATATGTGCCTGCCGAAGGTCTTCCAAGTTTCGCTCGAGTGTTGATTGGGTTCTTGATACGAGAACCACGCGGAAGCCATGGCTTCCGAATTTCTTGGCTATACCTGCGCTTACTCCCGGCCCGGAACCGACGATGACGAATAATGGTTTATGGCTCATCCCGATCGTCAACAACTACGCTTTAGTTGCGGCCGCCGATCACGCATCGACAGCCGCATTGTATTTTATCCAACGATTCCTGAACCTCAAGCTTGACTGGTGCAGTCCATTGTAGCCCCTGCAAAGGAAATAGCCGCAGACTCCGCTTCTTGGGAAGCTTTAGCTACTACTTCATCCCTTTTCAAGGAATGATTCCCTTGTGCACGGATGATTTGGTAGTCGACTCCCAAAAAGTTGAACATCGCTTTTAAAAATTTGTGGGAATATTCGACTTCCGTGTACCAATCATGATTCGTATAGATCCCGTCGCTCGCTTGAATGACAAGGACGTTCCTGCCGTCGTTCAGGAGGCCGACCGATCCTTTGTCCGTATAGGCAAACGTCTCTTTCGGGATCAGAATGTTATCCATGTAGTCTTTTAGTTTGGACGGAACGTTAAAGTTATGCAGCGGCATCGCAATGACATATTTTTTCGCGCTTTTAAATTGTTGCAAAATTTCCGACATGCGAGAGTTGAGCGCCTGTTCTTCTTCCGCCAATCGCTCCCCTCTCCCCTTTTTTTCCTGTAAGCTTAAAAAGGTACGGTCAATGCAAGGAATGTGTTCCCCGTATAAATCGATTTGTTCGACAGGTCCTTCGGGGTTCACTTTTTTATAAGTGTCCAGAAAATGATGAAGCACTTGCAGACTTACGGACGAATCGGCATCCACTTTGGGATGTGCGTTAATAACGAGCAGTTTTTCCAAGTTCGATCTCTCCCTTATCCTCTATTCTGATACATATTTATAGACAAATAGCGGACCGATTTTGTGACATGATCACCATCACTCCAGGGAGACATGTTTCAGCTTATCCGGATTCGTAACGATGAGCAATCGGACAGGCCGCGAATCGCTGTCGAACTGGAAGGACAAGACCCCGAAGAGCTCGCCGTCCCTTTTCAACAGAAGGCCCGGCTGCCCGTTCACGTCGACAAGCAGCTGATTGTTGGACCCAAGGCTTTTGGGTGCAATGCCTTGAAGAAAAGCAAGGATTCGTCCACTGCCGATAATCGGGAAAACAGCTGCCCTTACCTTGCCGCCGCCATCCATATACAATCGCGCCTCATTCGCCAGCATGCCGACAAACGGCTCGAAATTCCCGGTAAGCGCAGCGTTCATAAAGGAGCGTGCGAGCACCTCCGCTTGCTTGGCGTGCGAGGAACCGGCTTGAACATCTTCAATCGGCAGCACAATCGGCGCTTCACCTTCCTGCTTCCGAATCATCCCATGGTTGATTTTTTGCTTCGCTCGGCTGTGCAGCTTCCGGCAGCTCTCATTGCTCTTGCCCAGCAGCTCCGCAATGTCACGATAATCATAGTCGAGCGTCTCCCGAAGGATGAAGACAGCCCGCTCCAACGGCGACAGCTGTTCAAGAAGGACGAGAAGCGCGTAGGAGATCGATTCCGTACGCACCGCCATTTCCTCCGGAATTTCCACCGCACTATGCACCTCCGGCTCCGGCAGCCAAGGTCCGATATACACTTCACGTGTTCTGCGGGCCGATTTCAACCCATTGATGCACCGGTTGGTAACCATTTTTAGTAAATAAGCCCTAACATGCAAGATCTGACCGACACGCTTTTTCTCCAGCTCAGCAAACACGTCTTGCACCATATCTTCGGCATCCGTTAGTGAACCCAGCATCCTGTAAGCGATGCTGCTCAGCAGCGGTTTATACTCTCTATATAAAGCGGTTGTATCCATTCTCGTCGCCCACCTTTATTCTCCGCAGGTTTCCACCTATTGTATCATAATGGACCCGGAATCCTTTCTTCATTTTACGATCGTTTGACAAATCCCGCATGCGGCAATGTTTTTTTGTGGGCACGGTACGGTCAATTGAATATGAGGAGGCTCAGGAAAAAGATAAAGACAAGTGGGGACTCTATACCCCAGGTTATGTGACTCAAGTTTTGGGGCTGGAGCATATTGTAAATATTTACAGTTTTGTAATGGGTCTTTTCGCGTTGGACCGAGAGGGGAAGCTCTGGTTCGCAGAATCTTTTTTTAGAACGCATAAATCAATACTTAACCTGGATGGAACATATCCAACCGAAGCCGACTCGCGTAGAGCTTAGGCCTGATTCGGAATAACGGTGACTAACCGCTAAATCGTAAGGAAATGTGAGAAAAGGCGATTTCCGGTACATGCCGGACAATCGCCTTTTTCGCAACACCTATGTTCCCGTTAACTCAGAAGACTCTTTACAAGTGAGCCGCAATCATATCTCAGTTCGGATACTGGCTGGATGAGACCGAGCCAGGTGTAGGGGGCTGGTCGTAATTCAGCTTGTTATTCGCATACGTGCCGTCTGTAGGATAAGAGAACATAATGCTCTTATTCTCTTGCGTCGTGTCCAGTTTCAGATCCAGTCCGCTGCTGTACTCGGACATCGTTACAATATCCCCATTATCCTTGATGATCCATACTTGCCGAGCACCCCCGCCGTTAACCAGATAGCCGGAAGGTCCTTCTTCGCTTGTGGAAACCGAGTATATTTGACTGCTCGTTAGACTGGTACCAAAATTACTATTGAAATCCGATACGGTCAAAGATGTGTTTTGCGGATTTTTGAACCATATGATACCCGCAGAATGGGATGGAATGTTGAACGTACCGGAAATATCGAACGTATATCGGCTCGATCCCGTAGTAGGCCCAATGGTAATCTTGTACCCTGATAAATTAATCGTATTTTTTGAGTTGTTGTAAATCTCAGCAAAATCATACAATTCGTATTGAGAGTTGTTAGGATCGGCGCCGTTGGTTGTGTTAACTCCAAGTTCGGTTATGATTAGCTCGGGAACGACCGCTTTACCGACCAAATAACGTGCTGGGCTACCCGGAATCGTTACTCTCGCTATAATCGTGTAGTTGCCTGTTATGCCTGGATTCCATTCGAGAGATGCCGTTCCCGTCGCTCCCGCTCCAATGGAAGAAATCGTCGTCGATCCTTTCGGCGTGCCGCTGATGGTATCTTTATAGAAGTCTACGATCACATTCGACATGGAGGATCCGCTCGTGTTCTTTACATTGGCGTTTACTTTGACAGGTACTCCGCTGACACTTGAAGCCTTCAAGTCCATGGACAATTGTGCCGGTATTGGATCTTCGATCCAGATCGGAGCCGTCACCGCCCAATCGCCGTCGGCCTGATCCACACGAATGAAATAATATTTGTAATTCGGTGAGAGTGTTGTGGAAAACGATACTTTATTGGTCGAATACGTCTGGGAGGCAACGACCGTTCCTCCATTAGCAATAACGGATATTTTGGAAATATTGTCCGCGTTTTGATTGTACACATCCACCTTCACTGCCAGACTGGACTGCCCTGTAAGTCTGGACCCCATATCCTTCCCGTTGATCCGGTAGTTGATTCTAATGTCGGAATCACCCCAGGACGCATACGTTCTTCTGGCGCGTATCGCATCGAATAGAGCATCCCGGTTCAGCCTTGGCGCCAAGATGACGGTTCTATTGTTATCGCGTGTGATCCAATTCGCACTATGATTGTCGCCGTTGTTGGTAGGTGCGACATGCCAGCCTTTATCCAAAGCATGTATATACGTATCGTACTGCTCCTTAGGATCATTGATTTCAATTAACGCGACCTGATTATCCCGCTCCGGCGTCCAGTAATCCCATTTCTTCGTATTATCCCACTCCGTAAGCATCGGATGGTTAAATTGGGCGAACCCAGCCGGGGACTGATTCAGTTTGTCGAGAAAGGCAGGCATATTCATCTTCAGATTCTCCTTATACTCGAACCAGTCCGTGTTAAACACATTCATGTGTCCCCAGCGCCCGGTTGGGTTATGCCAAGTCATCTCATAGCCCGCAATAGAAACGTATTTATTCTCATTGTAATAGTAGTCGGCCTTCTGCTTCAAATCTGTCCACTCGGTGCTATTCGCCCAGTCATTGACATTGTCGAAATAATGGGAATGATCCGTGACGGCAAAGAAGTCAGCATGCCCTTTATCTCTAGCCCACAGATAGGCATCATTCGGCGTTTGCACACCGTCTGAATAACTGGTATGACTGTGCAGTTGACCATAAAACATGTTGTAAGGCTCTCCCGGCGTCGCGTACTGATCGTTGGCTACCTTTCTCATCATCTTCGTGTTCGTGACCGGGTAATCGTATAAGATGCTTCGATCCTCAAAGCTGGCGTCTGTTGTAGTCCCGGCATCGTTATAGCTGGCGGAGCATATAACTGTGCCCGAGCTATTCAGAATTTCATAAGTATTCGGTCCAGCACTATTCCACAAACCGCTGTATGTACCCAAATCCAACTTATAAAGCTGTGTGCTGGACAGATTTGTATTGTAGTGGTTATTGAAATCGGCAGTCGTATACCCTGTTGAAAGATTATTGAATATCCATACGGCTGCATAACCTTTGGCCGGTAGCGTGAACGATCCGAACGTCCATGTGATTGAATCATTCACTCGCTTGAACTTGTACCCCGACAAATTAATGTCGGATGTCGTATTGTTATACAGCTCAATATATTCAAACCCGTCGTCAACAGGATTCGGCATCATCTCGGTAATCCAGATGCTTGGCGCTTCTGCTGCCGTATACGAACCGCCAGGTGAAGGAGCGGAACCTCTTGCAACCTTCCGCATGGTTTTGTTGCCATCGTTTAAATATTGCGGGAATTCATACACTGCACTTTTGTTCTCTCCGCCGTCCACTGTCGTGCCAGTGTCATTGCCGGTTTGATCGTTATAAGCAGCCCTGCTGACTTCCGTACCGCTATCGGATTTGAGCACAATGGACTTCAGACCTGTGTTCTCAAGTCCCGTACCGGCGCCTACGGCACGAACGTCAAGGATGTAAATTTGCGAATCTGGTATGCTGATGCTGAAGTTAGCCTTGAAATCAGCTTTCGTCTTGCCTACGGAGTCGTTCTGGAATATCCAGATCACCTCAACCGCTCCGGCCGCCAGCGTCTGACTGGTAGTCATGTCCCATACTTTCGTTGAAGCGCCAACTCTTTCATAGTCAACCTTGTAATTAGCAAGATCAACGGAGGAAGATGAGTTGTTCTTGATCTCGATAAATTCATAAGCCTCTATTCCTGTTGAATTGGGGTGAATTTCTGTGATCGTAAGAACAGGCGTCACAGCGGCAAATACGCTAACTGTAGTCGCCGAGGACAAGGAGATAAGAATGCCTGCAACCATAGCCAACCATGCAAACAACCGCAAATGTTTCTTCGATTTCAAAATCTCTAACATTAGGAGTCCTCCTTTAAATGTTGAGTGCCAGGGCCCAAGAATCTGAACGTTGAACACGTGGAACCGCTTACAAAATAGCCTTTAACTTTGGCCAAGCCATCTTTCAGCTTGGCCAAAGTGAATATGGCAGAACCAGAAGGAATTCTACTTGGCTGCTTCTGTCAATAAATAGTTTTTGGTCAGCTCCTCAGCATCCCGCAAGGCTGTATTCACATCTTTCTTGCCTTTAATAACGTTCTCGAATTCTGTATTCAGGATCGATTGAGCCTTAGGCTGGTGCTTGGAAAAAACAGGTGTCGGAGCCGGCTTGCTCTTAAAGATCCCCGGGATATTTTTCCCTTTCAGCTCTGGAATATCTTGCCCAAACATTTGTACATATTTTGCATCTTTCAAGACGGATACACGTGCTGTCTGCTTGACCATGATGGATTGAACTTCGTCGGAGAACAACACTTCCATAACTCGAATTTGATCGTCCTTGTGTTTGCTTGTTTTGATAGGAATCGCTATATGCAGATCGTCCATACCAAAGGTATTGGGCTTGTCCTTGTAGCTCGGGAACTGGACGACGTCCCATTTCAGATCAGGGTTTTCCGGGAACCGCAGAAACAAATTAACAGTCGCCTCCATTGCTACCGTCATATCTTTAATAAACCTGTTCCACGATGCCGCACCGCCATTAATATATTCATTTCCGGGTATTGAGAAAATATCCCTACCTGTCTCAAACGCTTGTTTATACGGTTCGCTGTTGATGAGTACTTTGTTCGTACCTGGCTCGACGTGGACCAGCGATAGCGGGAATGTTAATCGGGATACACTGTCTACTTCTAGACCATGGAATTTGGTTCCGTTGTCAGTTCGGGTCACTTTCTTGGCAAGCTCGATCGTATCCCCCCACGTCATCCCATCTTTAGGGTAAGGGATCCCAAACTTATCGAATATGTCCTTGTTGTAATAAAGCGCATTCAAATTATTGCTGTACGGCAGGGCGTAAAGCTCCTTCTTATCCGAGATGGAACGAATCGCATCCAATGCGCGGGGCTCAAACTTGCCTAAATCGAAATTTAGCTTTTTAGCCAGTGGAGTAATATCGCTGTAAACGTCCAAATCCAAATATTTGGACATATTGCCATTGTATGTGACGAAAAAGTCTACCGATTCTCCAGCAGCAATCAAGTCTGGCAAATCACTCTTCGAAACATGATTCTCTACCGTAATGTGTGGATACTTTTTCTTTACCGGATCTGTAATTAATGTTTTAAAATCCGCTTCAGATAAATAGTTGCCGCTTTGATACAGAGTTAATGTGACCGGCTCGAATTTCTCTGGTTGTACTTCCGCAGTAGGTTGCTCCGCTGTCTTGGTGGAGCAGCCGGTTACTGCCACCATCATACTTAAACTTGCAATAACAATCGACTTTTTCATTTTCTTCCCCCAATTTTGAATTTTACAAACTTCATTTTGAAACTTTAATTCATGTAAATGATGATTTCAATCATTATTTTTAAATTATATTTCATTAATCGAATTTTGAAAAGGGTATCACTACATTTTTTTATTTTAATTGTAAAAAAAAACGTTCCAACTGATCGGAGGTTCCAGACGACCTGTTGAAACGTAAAATATCAAAAGTAGACTTTTTATAAATGGATCAAGCTCTTAGAACGGCTTAAACACCATTAGGATAATAGAGATAAATACTGCTAGATTAGCAATCCCCTCCAACCACGCAGAGCGTCTGCGACTTTGTCGATAAGTATCAGGTAAGGATTCACCTTGCGTTTGCTGCAGCAGCACAAGTTGCTTCCTCATGCCGGAGGGAAGCATGACGGCCACAATAATCAGAATAACAAAGAAGAGTGCAATGGAGACTACATACCACATCTCCCGAAAAAGATAAGTTTGAAGGAAGCCGAGACCCAGTCCAGATAAGATAAGTAGCGTACCTCCTATTTTAGGCAAGATTGCTAACTTATCTTGTAAAGCTAACCCAAATTTAGCCTGACCTGTCGTTCGAACACCGCTCATAATGAGTGGAGTGCCCATGATTGCAACTATTGCCGTTACGGCGGATAGGATATGAATGAATAACAAATACGTGTACATGGTTGAGGTTACCTCCTTGATTCTGAATGGGATGGAATGGCGTCATATACTCGCTGTTTTGGTTCGCTGTTCTTCTCGATACAACATACCACCAACAACAAGTCCGTATAACGCAGTAACAATATGAATCCAAGAGGGTGTTTTATCTCCTGCATTCATAATGACCAATATTGCATCAATGGTAGGCATTAGAATGGAAGTTAACATCACAACAAGTAATGCTTTTCTCATACGAAATAACATCAAGGCTAGTAGGAAGATACCAATAAACAAATCACGATCTGCTTTGATGTAAACAAGGTAGTTATCCGCAACGTCATGCAGTGGTAACCCGAAATCTCGGATTGCAGCTTCTGGCTGGACAAAACCTCTTACTCCTAAATACAACATTAACAATGTAACAAGACCCACAAGCCAAAATGATACTGACTTTGGTCCCCAATAAAGCTTACTCATTTGTCTGCCTCCCTTTGTTTAGAACCCTTGTTCACTTCAGTCACGGAGATTTCATTTTAGAATCAACTTCATTAAGCGATCAACCTCGTTCTTCCAATTGCCATAGTCACCAGGGACATCCTGTAGCATCAGACCGGTTATGACCGACAAGTAGAAAAACAGCAGCTTATCCGGTTCACCTTCGCTAAACTCGCCGGCCTGTTGTCCTTGATGGAACAACGGAACCAGTTGCCCGATCGTCCGGTCGGCCGGATAGGTCTCCAAGATTTGCTGTACCTGCTCTGGCATACCTTCCTCGATTTGGGCGTACCGTAGAAGCATGAAATACGCCTTATGGGTTTCATCCAGCATAGTCAACGTAAAAGCCCTTAATCGTTCCTTTGGTGAGCCAGGCAGCCGAGAGACGTCCGCCAAAGAGGATTCCGCTTCTTCTAGTGCTTCTTTCACGAGGATCGCAAAAAGCTCTTCTTTGGAGCTGAAATACCGGTAAGACAAACCTTGGCTGACACCAGCTTCTTCCGCGATCATGTTCATCTTGGCCGCCTGCAGCCCCCGCTTGGAAAACACTTTCAATGCTGCTTTCTTAATCTGTTCCCTTCGGTCGTCTGCTAAAGCCTCTGGCTTTGGGTTAAGTACTTTCTTCATCTTCGTCTCTTCCATTCCGTTCTGCTTCCTCTCTGCTTATCATCGTTTGTTAAAGCACCTACGCTATTTGAGTTGATTCTCGCACATTTCCCATAACCGTTACGAGGCTACGGGCCATCTTGTGCCCATGGAAGGCGGTCGTGATAATCCTCCCATGTCCGCTTTCTTTTTCATGAATGAACCGTTTATTCATTTTTCTTTATTAAGATATCTCGCGCGATGGAAAATGTCAATATTTATTTTGAAAGCTTACAAAAACGAACGGAATTGATCTTACTCTAAAAAAAATACAAAGCCCTGAAAAACAGGGCTTTGTATTTATAGAAACTTCTATGTACGAGCGTAAACCGCCAGCTCGTCATTGTGATTCATACATTCATTCCGGTAGCTAGAAGTCAAAAGGCTTCTCAGAACTAGTCGATCAGACCAGCCTGCTGGAGCAGCCGTTTCAGCATTACAGCTGCCTGGGCGCGGGTCACCGCAGCTTGAGGAGCAATGTGCTGCTGCTCGTCACCCTGGAGAATGCCTTTGTTCACCAATAAGGCGACCGATGCTTTAGCCCAGTCGGCGATGTCGGCGGCATCGTTGAAGCCGGACAACTGCCCGTCAGCCTTATTCGCCGGTAGTTCCTTATTCAGCTTAGCCACGTCGGCAGCGCGGGTCAATATAACGGCCGCTTCGCTGCGTGTAATGCTCTGATTCGGGCGGAACGTTCCGTCCTCGTAACCGCCAATCAAACCGAAGGCTGAAGCGAGCGACACGCTGTCCGCGAACCAGTCTGACGCAGCAACATCCCGGTACGCTCGCTGTGTGCTGACGCCGGATCGTAACCCGAGCGCACGCACGGTCATAGCCGCGAATTCGGCGCGTGTAACGGAGTGGTCCGGCGCGAAGGCATCCTCGCTCATGCCGTTAACAATAAGCCGTGAAGCCATTTCATTCACGTCGTTTTTACTCCAATGACCACTCAGATCAGCGAATGCTTTCGAGCTTTGCACTGCCGCGTAGGTGCTGTTGGTCAAGCTGCTCAATACAGCATATTTGTGTCCGTCACGAACGTCGATGCGCGTCGGTATGGGGGACAGATTGCCGTCCGCTGTGAAGACAACCCCTGTTGTTACCTGCGAAGCGTCGACGTTGTCAGGCAGACCAATGGCCCGTTCAACATAGCTTGTAAATTCAGTCACAACCATTTTGTTGTTTCCATACGCAGCTTCGATTTCGAACTCGATAGGCAGCGCCGCCATAGTCAAGCCTTTCTCCCGGGCAGCATTGCTGATCAGATCAGCCTTCTCCTGAGACGCTTCGCTGATCCGAATGCTAAACGTGATGTCTTGAAGATTCATGCCGGCTTCCAGACTGTCAGCTATATGGCGGATATCAAGCCGGGTAGCCGGAAGTGTGTATATCGCACGTTCGGATCCGATCTCAATAACCGCTTCTTTATCGGCCATTTGCTTAACAAGCTGGCCGGTCAACTGCCCGATCATCGTATCTGCTTCTACAGTAACCGGAATGGAGATAACCTGTCCCATCCCGTTAGCCAGCTGATCCAGCACCTTCTGCTCATCCAATGTTATCGTAACGACGGTCTTGCCGTTTACTTGCTCCGCAGTGAAGGCAGCCCATGATGACTGGCGTACCCCGTCAACGATAATATCTTGTGTCCGTGCAGTGCCCGCGCCTGTGTTGACCGAGCCGCCGGATACGGCACCCGATTCGCTAGAGGATTCATCCAACAAACGAGTAACGTAAAGCGTATATCTCGTTTCAGTCACGCCGTCCTGCGCCAACACCTTCACCCGGATCGGGTTCAGTCCGTCCTGAAGCAGGATCTCCGAGGAAGCAGCACCGCTTGCCACCGCTGCATCGTTAATGAATAAGGATGCGGTCGGGTCATAAACCGAGGCTGTTACCGTTACGGTTTGCGTACCGGAGGCGACGACCGTTTCATAAGATGTCGTTCCTCGCGCAAACGCAGGCGTCAGTTGTCCCGCGCTAGTCGCAAGGGACGATAATTCCGCATTGCCTGAAAGAGCGCGCGTTACCGTGATCGTGTATCTTCCTGTCGTTCCATCTTGAGCCGTTACATCCACAGCAATGGCATTTGGACCCACCTGCAGCGGTATGGCCGCGCTTGACACGTCGTTTGCTGCCGGTACGCCGTCGATTTTCATGGTCGCGTTCGGCTCGTAGACGGATGCCGTGACGCTTACACTGTAGACGCTATTAGCCACAGTCTGGGTGTATGCCGTCGTTCCCCGCGAGAATACTGGCGTCAGTTGTCCGGCGCTAGTCGCAAGGGACGATAATTCCGCATTGCCTGAAAGAGCGCGCGTTACCGTGATCGTGTATCTTCCTGTCGTTCCATCTTGAGCCGTTACATCCACAGCAATGGCATTTGGACCCACCTGCAGCGGTATGGCCGCGCTTGACACGCCGTTTGCTGCCGGTACGCCTCCGATTTTTATGGTCGCGTTCGGTTCGTAGACGGATGCCGTTACGCTTACGCTGTAGACGCTATTGGCTACAGTCTGTGCATACGCCGTCGTTCCCCGGGCGAACGCAGGCGTCAGTTGCCCGGCGCTGGTCGCAAGGCTCGACAGCTCCGCATTGCTCGATGCCGCACGTGTGACCGTTAGGGTATAATGGCCGCGGCTTGTTCCATTCTGCGCCGTGACTTCAACGGCAATGAGATTCGGTCCCACCTGCAGCGGGATCTCCGCGCTCGGCACGCCGCTTGCTGCTGGCACGCCTCCAATCGTTAGCGTCGCATTCGGCTCATTCAGGGATGCCGTTACACGCAAGCTATATACGCTATTGGCTACGCTTTGACTGTACGCTGTTGTTCCACTATCAAATACAGGCGTCAATGCCCCGGCGCTTGTCGTCAACCCCATTAACTCCGCGTTGCTCGAACCAGCTCGCGTCACTGTGATCGCATAGTCGTTGACGATAACCCCGTCCTCCGCCGTTGCCATCACATGAATGACGTTCGGACCGACTTGCAGCGCAATCGGGGGCGACGGTACGCCGCTTGCCGCTAGATTCCCTCCAATGGTGAGACTGCCCTTTGTATCGTTCAACGTGGCCGTCAAACTGATTTCAGTTACGTCATTAGCTACGCTCACGTTATAATCTTTGGTCTGGGCCGCAAAGACCGGCTGCAACGCGCCTTTACTAGCGGAAAGTCCCGCCAATGCTGCATCATGCGAAGGATCGCCTACGATCACATTTACCGTTGCTTCGCGCTCCCCCTTGTTATGCTTCCCGTTAGGGATCGTCAACTGCCCTTTGAAGCTATATGTACCCGGCGTTCTGGGGTCGTATTCGGGAGTACCCTGATCCCAGGTCACGGCCGCCGGGTCAGTCGTGTCACCGACCATGTCATCGGAATCGTGGAAGGCAGCGCATTCGACTTGACTGTCCCGAACGGCACCGGAATATCAGATAAAGCAACGGATAACGGGGTGCCGTACGTAATAACGAATGCCCGGGCGTTCGCAACGGGATTTGAAAGTAACGTATCGTCATCCTGATAGGCCACATACAGCTTGCCGTTATCAGCCGATAGAGAAGTGTAGTAAACTTCCTTTCTTTGGATCGCAGCATCGCCTACCGGCATCCACGCGTTGCCGTTATACTGCTTGACCATTAGTTTGTTATCGTTAGTTCCATCCTGGTAAGCAAGGTATAGGCCGTTGTTATCCTTCGCAAGCGAAGCATAGTCAGCTTTACCGACCGATACAATACCTTGATCGGGACCAACGCTCTCCCAGTTCGTGTTGACGTATTTGACAACGCGCAGCTTTTTGGAATTGCCGCGATCCTGGTAAGCCACATAAGGAGTACCGTCGAATACGTAGAAATCGTGGTACAAGAGCCCACTTTCTGCCACAGAAGGCAGCAAGCTTCCGACCTGCTGCCAGCCGTTCGCCGGCTGATCCTCGTCGAACATCATGACAGACAAATCAATAACCGTCGAGCTTGTATTCTGCTTGTAAGCAACATACACGATATGCCCGCTGACTTCAATTCTCGGCATGGTGTTTGTAGCTCTCTTGTAGTTGAAATAGTTCGGCGTTCCAACTGGCCCCCAGGTCTGATTGCCGTTATTATATTTCATAACCGTAAGCTTGCTTGAATTGCCCCCATCCTCAAAGGTCACATAGGGAACGCCGTTATTTACAGCTAACGAGATGGCAGCCGTATTGCTTTTAACAGATCCCAAAGATTCCCATCCGCCATTCGTCAGCTTGAATACCTTCGCAACCCAATTTTGTACAAACGCTACATACAACACATGATCTGAAGGATCAAGCGCGAGCCGTATCGAATCCACATTTCCAGTAGCTATAGGTCCCGTATCCGTCCACTGCTGACCATCATACTTTTTGACCACAACCTTATTGGTTAAGCGATCTGCGGCGTACAGATCGTCATCGCGGTAAGCATAATAAAGCGTTCCGTTATCCGCAATAATTTGGTTGTAGTATGTGCCCCGATCCGACACATACGCATCCGTCAGCGGCTTCCATACCATATCTGCGGCCTGTGTACCGGCCGGAAAACGAAATGCGCAAATGGCCGTAAACAACAGCATCGCCATTAGCACGATTCGGGCTGCTCGAGCGAGGCCGAACGATGGATTCGAAGTAAACTTCGTCCGTCCGCTTCCATTTATTTCCCGCCGCGGAGCGCCGGGCTGATGCTTGTCCATTTCAAAATTGCCTGTCTCCGATGTCTGCATTGTACTGCTCTTCCTCTCTCTTGTTCACAGAATGGAGCTCTATTATAACACACGCCCTCTGAACAAATTCTGAACATTTTCTTCTCTTCCGAAAAGAAGGTTTGCCGTTACCTCACACCCTCTCTCATCCGTGAAAAATGCGGTCAGCAGCGCTTGCAACAGTTACTCACGCGAAGCCGAGTCTGTTGTCAAGGAGATCGCTGCATAACGGCATCTGCGTGAATGACATTTTCAATGAGGTATTCACATTGTTCGAGCGACGAGCCTGTTTATTTTCATGATGGAGATCGCCATGAAGCAGTATCTTCCGGGGGTACATAGCGGAAACTGACGCACATATATCGTTAGCTTTTTTGAAATATGGATACAGTCTTCCCTTCCGCTTATATAGTCCATGCCGGCTTCATCCATTCGATGTAGGTTGGATACGGATCGGCGTTCGCGGGCGAGATATGCAAGTCTTTGTACAAGACGCAAAGATCGTAATTGTTTGTTCACTTGAGTTCCCGCGAATAACGAATGACCGGGCTCTATGCGTTTCCCCTTTCGTAGACAAATAATCCATGTGCTTCCGTCCCGCTACCGCAAAATACGATTGTCGATAGACGAATTCTACATATTTTAGTTGAAAAATAAAGAAAACTAAATTATTATTTTGATGATAATGATATTCATTCTCATTTAATTTGGTTGCAAAGGGGAGGACATCGTCATGTTTTCAAGCAAGAAAGGGCTCTTCAACGGCATGGTAATCGTGCTCGGGGCAGCTGTGCTCGCATCAGGCTGCGGAGCGAACCCGCCGACCGGCAGCGCACCGCTAGCGGGGAATGCAGCACCAGCAGGAGCTAAGAGCGAAACAGCCGCTGCCAGTAAATCCAGAACAATCAAGCATTTGAAGGGAGAAACGACCGTAACAAGCGAGCCCACAAAAATCGCCGTCTCGGAATACCGGCTGGCCGATCCGCTTCTTGCCTTGGGCATGAAGCCGATTGCCATGGGCAGCTACTTGGGAGGGCTTAATCTGGATTGGCTCAAACCGAATGCGCTGCAAGGCGTCAAAGATTTGGGTGAGAAAGGCAATCCGGAAGCGATCCTGGACGCTCAGCCGGATTTTATTATCGCATGGGAACCGCAAAATCAAAACTATGAAGCGCTAAGCAAAGTGGCTCCGACTATTGTCGTCAATCAGACGGAAGATTGGCGGGGCGATTTTATCGAATTCGGCAAGCAGTTGAACAAGCAAGCCGAAGCCGAGCAGTGGCTGAAGAAATACAAGGAGAAGGCGGAAGCGTACAAAGTCAAGCTTGCCCCTAAGCTGGCGGGAGGAAAAACGGCGATATACATGCGCGTGCTGCAAAAAGAATTCCGGATCCAAGGAACCGATCACCGGCTTGCCGGTATTCTGTATGAAGATCTCGGGATTCCCGTTCCCGAGAAAGTACACTCGATCCAAAAGCGCGAATCAATCTCAATGGAGGTTCTTCCGCAATTCGACGCCGATTACTTGTTCATACAAGTTGGCTCCGCGGTAGCGGGAGGCGACAAAGAGGCGGAGAAGCGGCTCGCTGAGTTGCAGCAAAGCGCGATCTGGAGCAACTTGAAAGCCGTTAAAAATAAACATGTATTCATCGTGCCCTTTTATGTCGACGTCGACTTTCCAATGGCCAACGAGAAATCCATGGAGCTCGTGGCGGATTCGATCCTGAACAATCCGTAAAGCGAATAACGGTGTCTTGACTGCACCCGGCGGCAATCGCGTTCGCGCTGCGGCCTGCTCATCATGTCCGGCAGAGGGCAAAGCCTGCATCATTCGGTTAGCGCTGGCCGGATAACCTCGGAGAATGATCATCCAGGGAGAAATAAAACCTTCCCCTCCCTGGATGCATGCTCTGAGCTCAAGCTGCCGTTGTCCGGTTCTGCGTTAGCGCAGGCTGATCTTGGCGAATTTCCGCTTGCCGACCTGCACGATATCGCCGTCCTGCACTTCGATCCGCTCATTCGGGTCGTCGACCTTGTGCTCGTTGATTTTGACCGCTCCTTGGACGACGCTGCGCTTCGCTTCGCTGCCGGAAGATTGCAGTCCGAGCGTTACCAGCAGCTTCGTCACCGAGATCTTACGGTCCTCCAGCTCCGCTTCGCTCAGCTCGATGAGTTCAATCTCATCCGGCAAAGCGCGTTTCTGGAACACGGTGATGAAGTAGTTCTCCGCGTCCATCGCCGCCTGCTCGCCGTGATACATGCCGATGTAGGTTTTGGCCAGCTTCATCTTGGCATCGCGCGGATGCACCGTGCCGTCCTCCAGCCCCTGCTTTAATTGCTGCAGCTCCTCGTTCGATAGCGAGGTTGTGAGCTCGTAGTATTTGAGCATCAATTCATCGGGAATCGACATCGATTTGCCGAACATTTCGTTGGGCGCTTCGTCAATGCCGATATAATTGCCAAGGCTCTTGCTCATCTTCTGAACGCCGTCCAGCCCTTCGAGCAGCGGCATCAGAATGGCGACTTGCCCGTCCTTCATCTCGTAAGCGCCCTGCAGCGTCCGGCCCATCAGGATGTTGAACGTCTGGTCTGTGCCGCCAAGCTCGATATCGCTTTGCAGCGAAACGGAATCGTATCCTTGCATGAGCGGGTAAAAAAATTCGTGAATATGAATCGGCTGATTGCCGGCATACCGCTTGGCAAAATCATCACGCTCCAGCATCCGGGCCACCGTTAATTTGCCGGCCAGCTGCAGCACTTCTTCGAATTTCATTTCGCCGAGCCAGGCGGAGTTGAAATAAAACTTCGTTTTTTGCGGATCGAGGATTTTATACAACTGCTCGCGGTACGTCTGCGCATTCCTCGCGACATCCTCTTCAGACAGCTGCTTTCGCGTCTCCGATTTGCCCGTCGGATCGCCGATCCGTCCGGTGAAATCGCCGATGATGAGCTGCACCTCGTGACCTAAATCCTGAAACTGCCGCAGCTTATGCAGCACTACCGTATGCCCGATATGAATATCCGGCGCCGAAGGGTCCAGCCCCAGCTTGACCCGCAAAGGCCGTCCTTCCGCAATGGAATCGGCCAGCTTTTCCTTGAGCGCCGCCGCCGGAATAATGTCCGCCGCGCCGCGGCTAACGATTTGCAGCTGCCTTTCCACTTCGTTCTTCTGTTGTTCGGTTAGCTGATCCCATCGGTTCATCTTCTGTTCCTCCTCATATTCTCGCCTCAAACACAAATAAACCTTCTGCATCCCCGAAGGGACGAGAAGGTTATCTCGCGGTACCACCCTAATTAAAGAAGCGAACAGGCCAATGGCCCTCGACTTCTTTCACTCTTTGTGCTAACGGCTGCTCGCCGGGCAAAAGCTACTCGCGGCATGACTGCCCTTTCCCTTTTCCATCTCAGGACTGTAATTCGGCAAAAATGCATGCACCGGTTCGCACCAACCACCGGTTCTCTGAGCGCACTCGACATTCTTCCTACTCGGTTATGTTCTAACCATGCCCATCATCGATTTGTCCGATATTGAATTATAACGAAGATTAAATCACAAATCCGGCTTATTGTCAAACGCAAGCAGCCTATGGTGTCGTTGTGCTGTGATAATGTCACTGTGTAACTGTTCTGAGATAATGTCACCATGGGACAGGAGATCATGACATTGAGCAGAGCAGAATTGAAGAAGGTTGTCGTAGTGGAGAAAATCAT
>NZ_CAJVAS010000056.1 GCF_910593845.1 Paenibacillus solanacearum
GTTTGGGCACTAAGGCATCCATGTCGATCATCTGAAATAGTTGTGGCTGGATCCCGGTCCGTTTTGCTGCTCGCATAACTGTTCCTCATTTCTAATCAGGTATTTCTATTATTCTACCATACCGAGTATTCGTGGTGTTTTTCACCACACTTCTAAGGGATAGACGGAAGCCCGACGAACGATACACAGGTCACCGGCGCACAGCATATAGTACAAAGAAATGCTTGCGAAGGGGGATGCTTGGACATGATGCGGATGGAACCGATCGATATCGAAGGCCGCACGGCGCTGGCGATCGAGGTGAAACTGCCTAAGACGACGCTGCTGGTCGTCACGACGGATAAGGGATACATCATGTGCGGCGCGTTGGACGTGGGGCTGCTCAACGAGCGTCTGCGGGAGCGCGGCATTATCGCAGCCCGGGCTACGGGCGTGAAGACCATCGACGAGCTGCTCGAAGCGCCGCTGGAGTCGGTGACCTACGGTGCGGATGCGATCGGCGTTGTGCCCGGAATGAGGGGAAGAGACGCGGTAGCGCGGATGTTCTAGATCTGCTCCGGCGCTGTACGACACGATGGATGCGAGCTATTGCTGCAGGTCCTGGATCTGCGGCTATTTTTTTTGTTGATCTTTCGGGGAGAATCGTGAAGCCCAAGGGTATGCGTGTATTCGCCGGAAAACGGCTGTTCATATGCACAGGACTTGATATAATGAATAAAAAAAGCGAAGGGAGGAGCAGGGATGCGAACCGATACGTTTCGATTTGCGGATACGGAAGGTCGGGACATCTTCGTTTACAAGTGGGCGTCCGATCAGGAGAACAGCGAATGGCGCAGCCGGCCCAAAGGCGTCGTCCAAATCGCCCACGGCATGGCGGAGACGGCGGCACGCTACGAAAGATTGGCGCGCGTGCTGACGGAAGCGGGCTATATCGTGTACGCCAACGATCACCGGGGGCATGGGAATACGGCGAGAAGTGCCGACGAGCTGATGGTAATCGGCGAGAACGGATTCGAACGGATGACCGAGGCGATGTCGCTGCTCACCGACCAGATTGCAGCGGAGCATACCGGGCTTCCGGTATTTTTGTTCGGCCACAGCATGGGCTCGTTTCTGGCGCAGCAGTATATGTACCGGTACGGAAACAAGCTGCAGGGCGTTATTTTATCGGGGACAAGCGGCAGGCAAGGCCCGCTGCTCGGGCTTGGCATCCGGATCGCGGAGAGCCTGTGCGCGAGGAAAGGGGCGGAGCATCGCAGCGAACTGCTGATGGGGCTGTCGCTCGGCGGCTACAACCGGGTGTTCCGTCCGAACCGCACGGCGTTCGACTGGCTGAGCCGCGACGAGGCTGAGGTCGACAAGTATGTGCAGGACCCGCTCTGCGGCGCGCTGCCGACGGCGGGATTTTTTCGCGACATGTTTCACTGCTTGCAGGACATTCATCGATGGACTCACATGGAGCGGATCCCGAAGGAGCTGCCTGTCTACATTTTTGCAGGAGAACGGGACCCGGTAGGCCGGCAGGGCAAGGGCATCAAGCAGCTGGTGGACATGTACAGGAAGCTTGGCTTGCGAGACGTCGCGTGGACGCTGTACCCCGGCGGCCGGCACGAGATGCTCAACGAAATCAACCGCGACGAGGTGATGCGGCACGTAGTGGAATGGTTTGACCGTAAGCTGCCGCCATCCGGCGAGGAAACTTCCGAGTGAATAGAGAAGCTTCCCGCAGGGCAGACGGCGTGGATGCGCCGGCGACCGCCTAGCGGATCGAAGCCGCGATCCGCATCATCTCTTCTTCCGTGAACGGCGCGGGCTCCACGCTGCCTACGCCGGAGGCATAGCCGGAGATGACGAACTTCCATCCGTCCCGTTCCCAATAGAGCGTGTAGCCCGGAAACTCCTGCACGCGAAACAGCTTGGCGGGTTGCCCCTCGACGAACGTTTCTTTGACCGTCGCTTGCGCCTTCGATTCGGCGGTAAACGAAGGGACAGCCGGCTCCTCATACTTCGCGGTCACGTCGAGCATCCGCTCCCGGGTCCGGATGGAGAAATGATAGCCTGCGATTTGTCCCCGATCCGTCGTTACGTTATATTGCCGGCTCAATGCGTCTTTCTCATACGCCAGAAGCTGAGCCGGAACGGGAAACGGTACGCCGACGCTCTTCGCCGCTTCTGCCATCGTATCGTAAGACCGGATCTCGTCCCATTTGCGCTGCACCTTCCAATGATGGACGATCGACGCTTGCGCGTGTTTCGATGTGAGGAGCTTTACCGTAATCCATTCATCCAGGGCGGCGCGTACCGAAGGCGTACAGCCGAGCATGGCCGCGATCAGCAGCATGGCGGCGGATAAGCTCCAGACCGCTGTCTGGAAACGGCCCGCAGGCCGGCCGCTGGCCGCAGCTTCGCCGTTATGCCGCCGCCATGCCTCGTCGAACGTTACGGACGGCTTGCGGCCGGCCGTTTGCGCTTGCAGGGCGCGCTCGATTCCATGCACATCTGCATCCTGCCGATCATTATCCACGATCATATACTTCATCCCCGCCTTTCCGGTATTGGAAAAAGTCGTTTTGCGGCACCTGCTTCCGCAGTTTCGTTAGTCCTGCATGCAGTCTGGATTTGCATGTGCCCAGAGGGATCTCGAGCGCTTCCGCTGCCTCGCCGAGCTTGAGTCCGGCGTAAAAATGCAGCACGATGACTTCCCGCAGCTTTCGGGGCAGCCGGTCGATTTCTTTTCTGAGCTGGGCTTGCTCTTCCCCTTCCATCACAACGTGTTCCGCCGACCGCTCGTCCGCTTGCTCCGGCATTATCCCGAACAGCGTCAGCCATTGGCGCTTTCGCACCATGTTGCGCATCGTATTGAGCGTAATTTTGTAGATCCACGGCTTGAACGGCTTGTCCGGGTTGTAGGTGCCGTATTTGCGGAATGCTTGAATAAACGTCTCCTGCGTAATATCGTCGGCCAGCGCGTCCGACTTCGTCAGCAGCCAGGCGGTTCTGTACACATAAGGCGAATATTGCTCGAACATTTCTCGCGCCGCTTCTTGCGAGAGCTGCGAATTCATGGCACGCTGTCCCTCCTTCCGTTCTTCTTTCCATTCATCAGGACACTATATATACACCCCGTCCGGTCAAAAGGTTCGGTTTGCATGCACGCGATCCGTAAAAAAAGCGCCGTGCTCTGGCCGGAGATCGGCAGGAGCACAGCGCTGTTCTTTGTTTTGAAGCGGCAAGCAAGGATGGAAGGCGATTAAAAATTCGGAATAACGATGTCCACCTCGCGCCGCGTCTCCGACGATCGCAGGATGCCGTCGATGATCGCCTGGTTGAACAAAATTTGATCTGCCGGAATCGGAGCCGGACGGTTTTCCCGGATCGCCCTCACGAAGTCGTTCACTTTCTCGAAGAAGCGGTCGACTTGATGCTGGAGCACCGGAATCGATGTTTCGGCATGCCGGCCGATTTCGTCATGGTACAGCGTAATCGAGCCGACGCCACCGTCCCATACGCCATTCCATGAACTGCCGTTATAAGGCGTCGACACTTTCAGACCGGCGTCCGTGCCCAAGAAGTACGAGGCGCCGAGCGTATCCATATGCATCGCCCAGGAAATTTTGAACTGCAGCGTAATGTCTCCTTCGAGGCGGATGAAGGCGGCGCCGAAATCCTCGACCTCAAAGCTCGCCGCCTCCTTGTGATACTTCGGATTCGTGCCGAAGTAATTGGAGGTGACGGCGGAGACGGTGAGCGGCTTCGGATAGCCCAGCGCATTCAGCGCCATATCGAGCGAATAGCAGCCGATATCGGCCATCGCGCCTGCACCCGCAAGCTCCTTCTTGATGAAGGTGCCGCCCGGCATACCCCGTCGGCGTCCGCCGCCCGTCTCGACGTAGTATACTTTGCCCAGCCGGCCGGATTGGACGATGTCCTTGATGGCGACCATATTGGGGTCGTACCGAGGCTGGAAGCCGACGCTGAGCATGTTGCCCGTCCGTTTGGATGCCTGCACCATCTCGATGCCCTGCTGCAACGTGACGGAGAGCGGCTTCTCGACGAGCACGTGCTTGCCGGCTTCCAGCGCATCGATGCTGGCGCGGTGATGAGCGACGTTCGGCGTGCATACGCTTACGCCGTCCAGCTCGAGCTCAAGCAGCCGGTTGTGATCTTCGAACGGCAGCGCGCCGGTCAGCTCCTGATCGGCAATGAACTGCGCCGCTTTGCCGGGAACGACGTCGGCGACGGCGACAATGTCGACGCCGGGTATTTTCTTGTACGCTTTGGCATGCGCGCGGGCAATGCCGCCGCTGCCGATAATACCGATGCGGATGTTCGAATTCATTCGTATACGACCTCCTGTCCCATAGAGGGGATTCGTCTTTGCTTCCATTATAGCGGAGGGCGGTATGGCAAGTAATCCGAGGACGCGACGCACAGTGTATAAAAAAGCGACATTTACGTGCGGCGGCCGCTTGCTTTACATATCAAACCGATCGATCTGCTCTTTCGTCAGCAGCCGGTCGCCGGCCCTGGCATTGGCGGCCGCTTGCTCGGGCGACTTGGCACCGGGAATGGCGACGGGGGCGGTAGCGTGCGAGATGACGAAGCGCAGCGCGGTCGTCGCCATCGCTTCGCCTTCCTCCAGTACGCACTTGACGCGCTCGACCTTGCGCACGCGCTCCTCGAACGGCTTCCGTCCGGCGCCGTCCGGATTCCAGCCGCTGCGCACGCTGTCGGTAAACAAGGACGCCTCCGAATATTTGCCCGACAGCAGTCCCATCGCAAGCGGACCGCGCACGAGCACGGCGATGCCGTGCTGCTCGCAATAAGGCAGCAGTTCGTCCTCCGGCTGCCGGTTGACGAGGGAGTAATCGACCTCGACGACGCGGCAAGTGCCGCTCGCGTTAAACCGTTTGAGCACGTCCAGATTGTTGGTCGAGATGCCGTATTCCCGAATTTCCCCGTCCCGCTTCAACCTGTCGAACCCTTCCAGGAATACGGAAGGGTCGTCAATATCCGCGATATGGCACAGCATGACGTCGACCCAGTCCGTTCTGAGCCGGTGAAGGGACGCATGTGCGCACAGCCGGATCATATCCGGCGTCGTCAAAGGCACGCCCTGGCCGGTCCGTTTGCCGAAGTTGCCGATCTTCGACACGATATAGGCGTTATGGCGCGCCCCGCCCAGCGCTTTGCCCAAGCGCTGCTCGGATAAGCCGTTCGGGATGCCGTAGGATTCGGCCGTATCGAACAGATTGACGCCATGGTCGAGCGACGTGCGAATCGTAGCGTACGCTGTTGCGTCATCGACTTCGCCCCATTGATTGCCGATATTCCATGTGCCGAGACCAATGGCCGAAACATGCCAGCCCGTGCTTCCGAAACTGCGGTATATCATAACCTTTCACTCCTGTCCGATGGATAAAATAACCGATGTCTTCCTTGCGATTTACACGTCCAGCACAACCATCTGGTGGCACTGGAAGGACGGAACCTGGAAGCGGACCGACGAACCGTTTTGCTCGAACGGAAGCTCCTGCCCTTGCGGGGCCAAGTAGACGCGCTTCACCTGCTCCTGCAGCCTCAGCGTCACCTGCGTATCCAGCACGGGAAGCAGGTCTTCGATCACCTCGATGCCGCTGCCGCGTTTGACGGGCGACGCATACAGCAGATGGTTCACGTACCGCGACGCCGCCGGCTGCTTCATCAGCGTCACGATGCCTTGCGCCGGCAAGCTCGTCTCCAGCGTCTTGCGGTCCGCCAGCAGCCGGTTCAGCGCATACAGCACCGTCTCTTTGAGCGCGAGGCTGCCTTTCGACGCGTAGTCCTCGAACACGTTCCAAGCGAAATAAATGCCGTTATCGCTTTCCACCATGCCGGGCCCGTTGTGCTTGCCCGCGCTCGGTGTATGCTGGTGCGAGCAGAACGTGAAGACGTCCCGATTGAAATACGGGTATTCCCGGTATCCAAGCTCGCGTCCGCCGGCAAGCTCTACCTGCTGGCCTTGCGAGTAGAAGATGAAGGAGGCCGGGCTGCTCCAGCTGCGGAGCTCAAAGCCCGGGCGGAAGTAGTCGGGCTTATACGGACTCTCGCCGATATACTGGACGCCGAGGTCGACGGCGAACGCGGTGCCCGCTTCGTTCAAGCCGGAGCGTCCGGTGGCAAGCAGCTTGCCGCCTTGGCGGAGATACGCGTTCAGCTTGGCGGCGAGCGCCTCCGGCAGCTGGATGCGGTCGGGCAAAATGACCGCCTTGTACGGCGTCCAGTCGCTTTCCTGATCGACTACGTCGAATAAAATTTTCCCCTCGAGCAGCATCCGCACCGCGCCGGCGTCGGAGCCTCCCGCACGGTCCTCGCGTTTCTCTTCGGCCGCCGACAAGACGGCTTCGACGCTGAGCAGCGCCACATCGGCTGCGCTCTCGACCCCGGCGCACCATGGCTCCTTCTGCGCTACTTCGCGGTAGGCGGCCCCGATCAGCTCGTACGTCGCCGGGTCCATCGCGCCTTCCGGATGCAGCTGGTCGCCGATGGAGCAGCGGGCGCCGTTGGCAAGGCTGAGCGCCGTCTCGTAACGGAGCGCGTTCGGATGTTTGTAGCCGCCGAATTCGCCCCAAGTGGTGTGGAACTTGCCGGTCATGCCGAGATACGCCATTCCGAGTCCCTGCGCATAGCGTGCCGACAGCGGGAAATGGTCGTAGCCCCAGCCGCCGGTCGGCAGCGATTCCAGCTCCAGATGCGAGTTCATCTGCGCGAGGTCGCGCCGTCCCCGGCGAATATGGCCGCCGTTATGGAATACCGGCAGCCCCGGCTTGATCGCGTCGACCGCTTCGCGCACCCGGCGGGTGTAATGGGCATACGTGCGCTCGCCGAGCGCAAGCACGGCCGCCGAATCCCGCGGATCTTTGCCTTCGGAGCGAAGTGCCGCCACGCATGTATGGCAGTAGCATTTGCGCACGCCGACAATGTCGAGGAAGATGCCGTCGGCGTCGTATCCGCGAACGACCTCCTCGATCTGAGCGATCAAGAGGTCCAAGTAAAGGGAGTTCAGGCAAAACTGATGGTAGCCGGGCTTCATAAAGCCGTCCACCCAGTTGGTGTTGTCGCCTGCGTCGCGGATCAGCCATTCAGGATGGCGGCGCGCGAGCTTCTCGTCGAGTCCGGCGGATATGTAGACGGGCGTGTTGACGCCGATTTCATGGGCGGCTTCGATCATGGCGCCGAGCAAGTCGAAGTCGAGGCGGGGGTGCATGTCATTCGCTTGCGTCGGGTGGTACGCCCAGCCGTGGTGGCATTTGGAGAAGACCGTGATGGAATCGACATGACCGAGCTGCAGCATCGCTTGGAACTGCTTCTTGTCGAAGCGGGAGCCGATACCGGGGATCGCTTCGGACGTATGGAAATCGAGATGGACTTGGCGGAAACGCATGGAGCACACTCCTTTATAAGGTAGGGTGAATAAGTTCCCTTTCAATATAAAGCGCCTTCGCAGCGGAGCATAGGGGGACGGTCGACTGAAAGTAGCACATTTCCGACGAAATGATCGTATTGCCGGTCGCGCGGAAGGGCGTGTACAATAAGAAGAACATCATCGGTAACGGGGGCGTAGGCATTGGATTGTTTGCAGCTTCTCATTCCGCCGCTGCCGCAATTTTTGACGGCGGGCCATTCGGTATGGAGTCCCGGCATGCGGCATTTTCCGCGAACGTTTGACGTGTATGATCTGTTAATCGTATGCAGCGGCACCTTGTATATGTCGGAAGAAGGCAAGGAATATGAAATTCCCGGAGGCAGCATGCTGCTGCTGGAGCCGGGATGCGCCCATAGGGGTTACCGGTCGTGCGAGGAGCCGACGGAAATATACTGGGTGCACTTTGCCCATACACCTCCCGTTCAGCGTCTGGCGGAGAAGTCCGTCGCCTGGTCGGCGATGGTGCGTCAAGGCACCGATTCCGACCAGCGCCCGGTCGAGCAGTATTTGTACCTGCCGAAGTATGGTTCGGCCGATTTGAAGCCGCTGCTGCCGCTGCTGGAGGAACTGCTGCGCATGCGGCGCTCGCTTACGATGGAGCATGCGATAGACCTGCACGTCCAGCTCGGCAAGCTGCTGTCGCAGCTGCAGGCCGGGCTTCGCGGCAGTCGGCAGGGAAGCCGGTCGCTGGCCGTGGCCGATCAGGTGAAGCGGTATTTGGAAGCGCGGCTCGCCGAGCCGTACCGGGCGGAATGCATGGCGGAGACGCTTCACTTCGACGTCGATTATGCGGCGCGCTGCTTGCGTAAGCATACGGGTCTGAGCCCGCTGCAGTATCATCACGTCATCCGGGTGGAGGAGGCGAAGCGGCTGCTCCGCTATACGGGACTGCCCGTACGGGACGTGGCGGCGCAAGTCGGCTACGCCGATTACAACTATTTCATCCGCCTGTTCCGCAAAACCGCCGGCGCGAGTCCCGGCGCCTACCGTCACTCGGCGACCGGCTATGTATGAGCCGGCGTTGTGCTGCGCGGGAAAGCGGGTATAATGGGGATAGCATCATTGCCGAACGGAGGACGAGAACGATTGGATATTCAGAAAATTGCGGCGCCGCGCAAAATACATGAAGTGATCGCGGATCAGCTCAAGGAGCGGATCGTTGCGGGGGAACTGCAGCCGGGGGAGAAGCTGCCTTCCACCAAGGAGCTGTCCGAACGGTTTCAGGTGGGGCGCTCCACCGTCCGCGAAGCGCTCAGCGGGTTGAAGGCGATGGGGCTCGTGGAGAGCCGCCAGGGAGAAGGCAGCTACGTGCGCAGCATCGATTCGCAGGACGTGGCGCTGCCCGAATTCAACGCGCTGCTTATGAGCCGGGAGACGGTGATCGAGCTGATCGAGGCGAGGAAGGCGCTTGAGGTTTCGAACGCCGCCTTGGCGGCCGAGAAGCGGACGGAAGAAGATTTGCGCAAATTCGAAGCCGTGCTCAAGCGGATGGAGGAGCATCTGGGCGATGAGGTCGAAGGGGAACGGTCGGACATCGAGTTCCATCTCGTACTGGCGCAAGCGACGCATAATTCAATCATGATGCGGATGATCGACTCCATCTCCTCGCAAATGCAGACGGCCATCCGCGAGACGAGGCGTTTGCAGATGTACGCCAGCCGCACTGTGTCGCACCGGCTGTGGCAGGAGCATCTGGCCGTTTATGAAGCGATCCGGCAGCAGGATGCGGATGCGGCGCAGGAGCATATGCGCAGCCATCTGTTCCATGTCGAGCAGGTGCTGATGCAGTCTTTGAAGAAATAGGCGTCAGCGCGCATGCTTGCGCTCCGCTTGGCGCCGGAATTGCTGCGGCGTGACCCCTTTGATCTCCTTGAATACTTTGGAGAAGGTGCGGAAGGTATCAAACCCGACCTCCAGCGCCACTTCCGATACGGACATCGTCGTCGCGGACAGCAAGCCGGCTGCCCTGCCGATCCGCAGCGAATGCATGTATTCGACGAACGACTGACCGACATGGCGTTTGAAGACGCTGCTTAAATAGCTGGCGTTCCGGCCCATCGTTTCCGACAGGGCGGTCAGCGACAACGGCTCGTTGTAATGCTGGTGCATGTACTTCAGCATGTCCATGACGATGCCGGGTTTGTCGTGGCGTGTGCCGGGATCGGAGGGGCCTTCGCCAGGAGCCGTGCGCAGCAAAAAGACGCAGGCTTCGGCAAGCCTCGCCCGGATGACCGTATTTTTGCCGAGCCGGTCGGCGTTGTACTCCTGGAACATATCTTCCATCAATCTGGAGAACGCATCAAGCTGCTCTCCGGACAAATCGTAGTGCGAAGGAAGCTCGCTTCCGATCTGTAAGATGTGTTGGCGTACGATCGGATCGCAGCTGTCCGACAGCACAAGGTTCAGGTCGAACATGCAGCAGTATTTGGACAGCGCGGTTCCCGGCGCAATCACGATTTCATGCATATGGTTCGGCAGCAGAAAAGATACGGTGCCGCGCCGTAAAGCGTGGCTTTTGCCGTTCAGCTTTTCCACGCCGTTTCCTTCAATGACAAGCGACAGCTCGGCAGCGTTGTGGTAATGTAGACGGTAATTTGTCGTTAGCCGGCTGATGATCGCGTAGAAGGGCAGATCGTCTTTACCGTACTTGTTGAGCGTCAAGGCATCCTGGAATTCAAGAAATCGAGGCACCGCCATTCCCTCCCTCAGATCGCTTCCCATGCAAAAAAATCGCACATCCACCCAATAAAATGCGACGAACGCGCCGCCTAACCCTACTATAATCAAATTCAAAAGCGTCTACAATCACCGAATAAGCCTATACGAGACAAACAAACGCATAAGGCCATACGCCACTGTTCCGGCTTGTTCTGCTGCAGGGAAGGACAGAATGCACATGAGTACGATTTGGTTCATAGGGGGCATGGGCGGATGAAGGACGGAAAAGGACGGTTCACTGTACCGCTTGCGGCGCTGCTTGTTGCGGCCGGCATCGTTCCAGCCTGTTCGGCGGGCGGCGACGGCGCGAAGGACACAGCTCCCGGGAAAGAGGCCCAGAGCTTGCCGAATGCGGCAGAAAAGATGGAGCCCGTCGAATTGCAAATTTACGGCGGACGCTACGTGTCGGAGCAAGGATTCATGGATATGTATGGAAAGTACATTCAGAAAAAATACCCGCATTTGAGCTTCAAAGTATACAGCAATATGAAAGCGGCCGACATCATTGCGGCGGGGATGCCGATCGATATTTTTTATAGCGACCCGATCGCCTACCCCCGGGATGTGGCCGAATTCGGCTTGGCCTACGATATGTCCGATCTGATCAAGCAATTCAATTTTGACCAGACCCGGCTGTATCCCGGACCGGTTCAGGTAATGAAAGATACGTTCAACAAAGGAATAACGGGGCTGCCTCTGGCGATGAGAAACGTCGTGCTGCATTACAATAAAAATTTATTCGAGAAGTTCGGCGTCGCTCCCCCGCGAGATGGGATGACCTGGGATGAAGTGTACGAGCTTGCCCGAAAAATGACGCGCCAGGATAACGGCGTAACGTACCGCGGGATCGATTTTTCCGTGCATGTCATCGATTATAACCAGCTGTCGCTCGGGATGGTCGATCCGAAGACGGATCGCGCGAGCGTCAATAGCGCGCAGTGGGGCGAGCTGATTCGTAATTTTGCGCGATTTTACCAAATAACCGGCAATGAGGTAGGCACCCCGGAAGCCAAAGATATTATGGACTGGAAACGTTTCGGCGAAAAAGGGATTACGGCGATGGAGCCGACGACGTTCACTTCGGCCGCCGTGACCAAAGAGCTGTTCGACATGGACTACGTCTCGCTTCCGTCGTTTGCAGCGAAGCCGGGCATAGGGTCGCAATCGCCGGCCACGTATATCGGGCTGACGGCCAGTACCCGACATCACCGAGAAGCGTTCCGGGTCATCGAATATTTGCTGTCGAATGAATTCCAGACGATGCTTTCCCGGACGGGCACGATACCGGCGCTGAAGGACCCGGCGGTCAACGCCGTATTCGGCGCGGATGTGCCGGAGCTGGCCGGGAAAAACTTGAAGGCGGTCATTCCGTCGAATGCGGCCGCGCCGGCCCCGTTCTCCAAGTACTCGGGCAGCGTGCAGGCGAGTCTCTGGACGCCCCTGCTCAAAGTGTTCACCAGGGAGGTCGACGTCAATACCGGACTGCGAACGATGGAAGAATCAATTAACAAAAAGATCGACGAACTGAAAGCAGACAGCAAGTGAACAGGGCTTAATACGGCTATGGAGTCGTACTTGAGCCTGAAGGAAGAGGACGCGTCCCTGTTGCGGAAGCCGCAGATGGACGGGTCCTTTATGAGTTGATCGAAGGGTAGGGCTTTTCAAAAAACAACTTATCTGATAACCTGATAAGTAACGGAATCATACTTTCGAAAAAATGGAGCGATCGTTCATGCGAGTATCTCTGTTCATTACTTGTTTGGCCGACCAAATGTATCCCGAGGTTGGCGAAAGCGTTGTCAGACTGCTGCACCGGTACGGGTGCGAGGTCGATTTTCCCGAGCTGCAGACATGCTGCGGGCAGCCGGCTTATAACAGCGGCTACCAGGATGAAGCGCGCGAGGTGGCGCGCAACCTGATCCGCGCGTTCGACCACAGCGACTATGTCGTGTCGCCCTCCGGCTCCTGTACGGGCATGGTGCACCACTATTATCCTCAGCTATTCGAGAACGAGCCGGAATGGAAGGCGAAGGCGGAGCGCTTGATCGCGAAGACGTACGAATTCTCGCAGTTTCTCGTCGGGGTGCTCGGCGTGAAAGATTTGGGCGCCGTCTTCCCGGAGAAGGTGACCTATCATCCGTCCTGCCATGCGATGCGTCTGCTCGGCGTCAAGTCGGAGCCCGGCGAGCTGATGGCCCATGTCGAAGGGCTCGAGCTGATCGATTTGCCGCGCAAGGAAGACTGCTGCGGCTTCGGCGGCACGTTCGCGGTGAAGATGGCCGATATGTCGGAAGCCATGGTGTGCGAGAAGGCGGCCAACGTTTGCGCGACGAACGCCGGCGTATTGATCGGCACGGATATGGGCTGCCTGATGAATATCGGCGGGCGGCTGAACAAGGAGAACAAGCCGGTGCGCGTTATGCATTTGGCCCAGCTGCTGGAGGAAGGAGTGAAGAACGGTGAGCGGAAGCACGGCAAGTGACAAGGAACTGATCGGCACCGGCTTGAAGAAGCGGACGGAAGAAGCGCTGGCGAACGATTTTTTACGCAAAGCGGTTGCGTTTACAACGGATAAATTGAAGACGGGCAAGCTGAAGGCGTCGGACGACTTCGGCCATTGGGAAGATTGGCGCGAGCGGGGCAAGCAGATCCGCAAGCATGTCGTCGACAATCTTGACTACTATTTGACCCAGTTTACCGACAACGTGTCCAAAGCCGGAGGGCATGTGCACTTTTGCCAGACCGGGGACGAAGCGGTGAAGACATTCCTGCGGATTGCCGAGGAGCGCCGGGCGAAGCTGGTAGCGAAGGGCAAATCGATGGTGTCGGAGGAGATCCATCTCAATCATCATCTGGAGGAGCGGGGCATCGAGGCGATCGAGACGGATCTGGGCGAATATATTTTGCAGCTCGCCAAAGAAACGCCGTCGCACTTGATCATTCCGGCGATTCATAAGAACAAGCAGCAAATCGCCGATATTTTCTCGGAGGAAGCCGGCGAATCGTTCGTTCCGGAAACGAAAATACTGGCCGGCTACGCGAAGCAGCGGCTGCGCAGCTACTTTCTGGAAGCGGATATCGGGCTGACCGGCTGTAATTTCGGCGTGGCGGAATCCGGCGCGATCACGCTCGTCTCCAACGAGGGCAACGGGCGGATGGTGTCTACGCTTCCCAAATGCCACGTCGTCATCATGGGCATGGAGCGCCTGGTGCCAACCTATGACGATCTCGAGGTCGTGCTGAATTTGCTAGCGCGCAGCGCAACGGGACAGAAGCTGACGACGTACACGTCGATGATTACCGGGCCGCGCCGCGAAGGGGAGCTCGACGGACCGGAGGAGCTGCACCTGATCGTCTTGGACAACGGGCGTTCCGCGCAGCTCGGCGATCCGGTGTTCCAGGAAGTGCTGCACTGCATCCGCTGTGCGGCGTGCCTGAACGTATGCCCCGTGTACCGCCACGTGGGCGGGCACACGTACGGCAGCGTGTACAGCGGCCCGATCGGGGCCGTGCTGACGCCGCTGCTGCAGCAGGACATGAAGGAAGCGGGCCAGCTGGCCTACGCTTCCAGCCTGTGCGGAGCATGCTACGAGGCATGCCCGGTCAAGATTCCGCTGCACGACATGCTCGTGCAGCTGCGGGCACGCAAAGTGAAGCTCGGGCTGACGCCGCTCGCCGAGCGTGCCGCCTTCAAGACGTTCCAGACAACATTCGGGAACGTCACGCTGTACCGTCTGGCGACGAAGTCCGCGTACTACGCGATGAAGCCTTTCGTGAGCAAAGGCTTCATTACGAAGGCGCCGGGCCCGGGCGCAGGCTGGACGCAATCTCGGTATTTGCCGATGAAGCCGAAGCGGTCGTTCCGCGACCGCTGGGAGGCGCTTCAAAAGGAATTGAAGCAGACCCGGCAGGCTGAGCAGCAGGAAGGAGGGCATCGCCATGTCTAATGGAACCATTCAAGGGCGCGAAGCGTTCATCGCGAATTTGTCTTCGCGGCTGGGCCGCAAGGCGGTTCCGGCTGAGCGGCCCGCGCATCCGTTCCGGGGCGCGCCCGCGTTCTACAAGGAGATCGAACGGACGGCGGACGAGAAGATCGGCTTGTTCATCGAGAATTGGACTGCGCTGACCGGCAAAGCGCTCGTGGTGGAGGAAGCCGAAGCCGGCGAGAAGATCGGCGCCTGGCTGCAGGAAGTAGCGGCCGAGCTCGGTGTGACGCAGGTGTCCCGCTGGGAGCACGAAGGGCTGCAGGCGCTTGGGCTTGACGCCGCACTGGCGGCCAAGGGCATCGCAGTCGTGCCGTGGCGGGAAATCCCGCAGGGCGAGGACGAGGCTGCCGCTGCTGCCGAGCCGAGCTCGAATCCGGCCGATCGCTCCGGCATCCAGGCGAACGAATCGAACTGGGCGGGGCGCAGCGAGCTGCTGAGGCGCACGGAGCGCTGCCAGCTCGGCATCGTTTGGCCGGACTTCGCCGTGGCGAACACGGGGACGCTGGTGCTGCAATGCTCGCGGGAGCGCGGCCGTTCCGTCAGCCTGCTGACGGAAATATTGTTCGCGGTGTTCCGCGCCGACCAGCTCGTGAACCGGATGGGCGAGGCGTTCACGGAGATCACGTCCGGCAAGACGCTGCCGGAGCAGTACGCTTCCTCGCTTAACCTGATCACCGGACCGAGCCGAAGCGCCGACATCGAGAACGATTTGACGATCGGCATTCACGGGCCGGGCAAAGTGTACGCGGTCATTATTAAGTAAGTCAAAATCCAATCCCGGTCTCCCAGCGAGGCCGGGATTTTTTAGTTACAATGAAATAATCGGTACCCGGTTCGTTTGAGAAAAAGGTACAATAGGGCTCATACAGCGCAAGGCCCAGCGACAAACACCGGTACGCGTCCGATACGCAGCGTTCAGGTCGGAATCCATAAGTCGGGAGCGTGCGTGATCTTAAGGATGGGGGAACAGCCATGAATATAACGATCGATCCGGTGCCGTTTGAGCAAAAATCGGTACTGCGGAATTTACTGGAGCTGTACAAGTACGATTTTACCGAGTTTGATCCGGAGGACGTGAACGAGCACGGACTATACGAGTACAAATATTTGGACCATTACTGGACGGAAGAAGGCCGTCATGCGTTTTTTGTCCGGGCGGATGGCAAGCTGGCCGGCTTCGCCCTGGTGCGGCAGCTGGGCGAAACGGAGGAGGGCATGGCGATCTACTCGATGGCCGAATATTTTATTATGCGCAAATATCGCCGCTCGGGACTCGGCCGGACGTTTGCGTGCCGTCTGTTCGACCGGTTTCGCGGCGTATGGCGCGTAGCACAAATCGAAGAAAATATGCCGGCCCGTCATTTCTGGTCGAGCATTATTACCGAGTATACCAAAGGGCAGTTCGAGGAACTGCGGGAACCGGATTGGGACGGTCCGATTCACCGGTTCCAGAATCGACTCGATGCGCCGCCGGGCGGGTCTTCGATCCGCATAACAAACCAAGGAGCGCTCCCTTCTCCGCCATAATGGGTGAGAACGAAAGCGCTCCTCCTCAATCCTACTACCATTCATCCTTTCATCTGTCCATCCAGCGCCGCTTTCGCCGCAGCAATCTCTTCATCGCTGACCTCTTTGTCGCCGTAGCGCACTTTTTCGTACACGGTCACAATTGGCTGGGGTGTGAGCAGGGACTGTTTTTCCCAGCGCTCCAGCTCCTGTCCCGTCTCCTTCGGCGTCAAGTAAGGCTTCGCCTTATATCCCGCCCTGCGGCCCATCGCCAGCATTGCGCGATACAAATAGCGCGCCCGCTCCCGGTTGCTGCGCAACTCATCCCAGCGCGGCTCTTTGTCGCCAGGCTTGAACATGCTGCCGAATCGCGAAGTAAACACGTTCCGGAACGCCCGCCAGTCCATAATGCTCTCCACGTCGTCCTCGTACCCGATCCCGCTTTCCATGCGTTCGCCTTGGCTAAGAAACTCGATCAGCCATTTGTAGCTGTTCCGAATCCAGCGGATCAGCATGCGTGCGAGCCGGTACACGACAAAAAAGATCACAGCTGCCATGAAAATATAGACGAGGATCAGCGCCGCTTTTTGCAGCCAAATCAACCATTCCGACGGCTCCTCCGGGGGGCCTGAAGGCATTTGGCTAACCGGCGGCCGAGCAGGGGTTATGGGATTTAGTTCGAACTCGATCGGCATGCCGAAGTTGAAGCCGCCAAGCAGCTTGCTTTTCAACCACAGCACCGCTTGCTGCAATATCGGGAAGACGGCGATCAGCACCGCGATAATGAACAGGACCATCGTCAATGCACGGTTTTGCCACAGCACGGCGGCGGTCAACGGCGCGGTTTTTTTCGCAGACAACGTCTCCTGCTTCAAGTAACCCTGATTCACCATGAGCATCATCAGGGCGAGCGAAGGGATGCCGCACCAGAGCAGCAGCGGCTGGTACGGGGCGAACGAGTCTACCGCAAATGGAATAAAACGCATGAACATCGACGTCAAGAAGTACAGCACGATCCCAACGACGTAGTAACCGGGCGGAAAATACTCGATCCACCGCACAACCGCCGTCCGGGAACCACGGTAGCCGAAGATGAAGCCAACCGGCCATATATAGAGGAACATGGCGGTCCCGCCCATCCATGCGTACGAATGCAGCAAGGCGGCGGCGACCAGACAGAGCAGAAGCGGGAGATGTACGATGCTCCGCAAAAAACGCGCATGGCCCAGCGCATAACCGGCCAAGTGGCACAGCGGCAGCGTCGTCAGCCATAGCCAGCGCTCGGGCGATTCGGGCAATGCAAATAGGGTCGGCAGCAGAAACAACGGGAAAAAGAGCAGCAGCTCGGTATATCCTCTGGCAAGCGATTTGCCGCTTGCGGCGATCGCTGTAATCATGATGCGCCGACCTCCGTTCTCTGCCCGCTGGGCTGGTCGGCATGGTCCTGCAGCAGAAACACGTTCACCGCATTGCCGTTACGCCGCAGCTGCTCCATCGGTCCGAGCATTTTGTCCCCGACATGCGTGGAAATAATAAGAATGTCCATGCCGGATACCGCGCGCTCCACTTCTTCTTCGAGGAAGTAGTCGAACGGGAGGCAGCGGGCGACGATCAGCCTCGCCATCGTTTCGAGCAAATATTCCAGCTGCGCGTACCCGTTCATCGGCGTCACCCGCACCGGCTGGCTCGGATCGTCGATGGAATGGGCATTCGTTGCGAAGCCGACGTCCATGCCGTGCTCGATCGCACGCTCCGCGAATGCGGCGGCGTAGGAGATTCCTTTTTCCATCAGCGCCACGTTGTTGACCTGATCCCACATGCCTTCGTGATCCTCGACATTGTAATAAATAAGCAGCCGATGCTCCGCCGTATAATCATGCTGATGCACCTGCAGCTTGCCGCTGCGCGCCGTCGCCTTCCAGTTGACGCCCTTGAGCGGATCGCCCATCCGGTATTCCCTGACGCCGGCAATCATGAACGGGTCGTCGATGATCCAGCGCCGCACCGTAAAATCCCCTTGCCAGCTGTGCGTCGGCAAATCGATGTCCTCCAACGGAACGGGTCGCGGATAGACGAGCAGCTCGCCGTCGACGGTCAGCTGCCGGTTTGTTTTATACAGCCCGATGATGTCGCCGGTGGTCAGCGTTGCCGTACGCAGACGGTAGCAGCCGCGTTCCAGACAGGTGATTTTATGGCGTCTCGTAATTTTTGTAAACGGCATCAGGCTGAAGAAGCTGCGGTGGTTTTGGAACATCATGCCGTCGCTGATATCGAGGTTGAACTGCTGTCCGAATCGCACGTTGCCGTGAATGAGCGATTCGAGCCGCAGCCACGGAACCGGCAGCAGCGAATGGTTGGAGAGCCGCTCGACCATTTCCACCGGGTCGCCGGGATAGCAGGCGCGCATGTTGAAATATCGCTCGTAGCTCAGCTTGCGCGCCCCGAAGCTGCGGAAGATCCAGGCTTGCCCGGCGATGACGATGGCGGCAATGAACAGAAACCAATGAATCCCCAATCAATCACACCCTATTCGTGATGATGAAAGTGCGTCTCCTGCCGCAGGAAGGCAGCGTTAAGCGAATGATTTGGCCTCCGCCGGCACAGGGACGTCCAGCAATATTTTGTCGATGATCGTACGGACAGCTTCGGCTTGCCGCGAGCGGAGCGCTGCCTTCAGCAGCATCCGGTGCGCCATGACCGGTTCCGCCATCGCTTTCACATCGTCCGGCGTGACAAAATCGCGTCCGCGAATAATCGCGTGCACCTGCGCCGCCTTCAGCAGCGCCTGACTGCCCCGCGGGCTGACGCCGACGGCAACGTCAGCGTGTACTCGCGTCCGCTCCACAATGTGCAGCAAATAGACGAGTACATCGTCGGACACGGACACCTGCGCATACGTGTCCTGCGCCAGCGTAATATCCGAAGCATCGGCAACGCTTTCAATCGATTCCAGCGGATTTGCTTCTTTGAATCGTTTCAGAATGTGCAGGCCTTCCTCGGCCGTCGGGTAGCCCATCTTGATTTTGAACAGGAACCGGTCGAGCTGCGCTTCCGGCAGCGGGAACGTGCCTTGGCTTTCGATCGGATTTTGCGTGGCGATGACAAGGAACGGGCGGCTCAGGCGATGGGTATGCCCGTCAATGCTGATCTGCCGCTCCTCCATGCATTCGAGCAGGCTCGATTGCGTTCTCGGCGTGGCGCGGTTAATTTCGTCGGCCAGCAAAATATTCGTAAACAGCGGCCCTGGACGAAATTCGAATTCGGACAGCTTCTGATTATAGTAATGGATGCCGCTCAAGTCCGAAGGCAGCAGATCCGGCGTAAACTGGATCCGTTTGAAGCCGCAGCCCAGAGATCTCGCCATCGCTTTGGCGAGCAGCGTCTTTCCCGTGCCTGGCACGTCTTCGAGCAGCACATGCCCCGATGAGATGAGCGCGATCAGCAGCTGGTCGACCACGTCTTCCTTTCCCACAATAACCCTGCCGACATTGCTGCGGATTCGGTCGGCGAGCTCCCGTATTTGCATAAATGGCATGAATGATCGCTCCTTTAGATGATGTAAGGTAAAATGCGATGGCTTGACGCGCTGCTGCGCGATGGATTGCTGAATCGCGCAATCGTTCGCTGTAAAAATAAGTATATCTTGTTGCGGGGCGGAAATCGAGGAGATTGGCGCAAGTTTCGTTGCGAACCGGGCTTTTTTCACATTGACACTCGCAAAAGATCGATGGTACTATGAAGTTGTCATTATACAAAACCTTGGTTTATTATAATAAACCGTTAGCTTTCGGACAGATGGAGGACGCATGGAAAAGAAGTATTGGGTACCCGCATTGGAAAAAGCAAACGACGTGCTGCTGGCCATCTCCGAACAGCCGTCCGGGCTGAAACAGATCGATCTGTCGAAGCGGCTCGGCATTAACAAGAGCTCCATGTTTTCGCTGCTGAACACGATGGAAGCGCTTGACTGGGTCGTGCGCGAGGCGGACGGCACATATTCGTTAGGATCGAAGCTGGGGTATATCGGCAACGCCTTTTTCAAGCAGTTCAGCCTGATCGATCGATTCCGCAAGGAAGCCTCCGTAACGAAGCACCTCATTCAGGAGACGATTCAGCTGGCGAAGCTGGAGCATCATGAAGTGCTGTATTTGGCCAAGGAGGAGATGCCGTCTCCGGTGCGGCTAGCCTCAGAGCCGGGCAAGAAGCTGCCTGCTCACGCAACCGCGCTCGGCAAGGCGATGCTCGCTTGGCTGGAGCCCGATCAGGTGAGGGCGCTGTTCGCTGAAGATACGCTGAGCCCTTGCCTGACCCCGCATACGCTGCAAAGTCGCGAGGAGCTTCTGCGGCAGCTCGGCGAGGTGCGGGAAGCCGGCTACGCCTTCGATTTGCAGGAAGCGGTAATGGGCTTTTGCTGCGTGGCGGCTCCGGTGCGCGGAAGCGAGGGCGAAGTGGTCGCGGCGATCAGCTGCTCCATGTTTCAGCATGAATGGGAGCAGAAGCGGGAGCTGGCCACGGCGGAAATATGCGCGCTCGCCAAACGGCTGTCGCACGGCTGAACCGGGACGCCGATTCAAGCGATATTAAGTGAAAAAGGATGTGGGCCTGTTGAGATTGCAGAACAAAATCATTCTTATTACCGGTTCCGGCTCCGGCATCGGGAAAAGCACGGCGCTGCTGTTCGCCAGAGAAGGCGCTACCGTGATCGTCAACGATCTGCTGGAGGAGAAAGGGCTGGAAACGCTGGAGGAGATTCGCCAAGCCGGCGGCAGCGCGATCTTCGTGCAGGCGGACGTCACTAGTCCCGAGTCCGTGAAATCGATGGTCGACACGATCATCGCCCAATACGGCCGCATCGATGTATTGTTCAACAACGCAGGCGTGAGCGGTGTCGGCGCGATTCACGAGGTAGAGCCCGACGCATGGGACCGCGTCATCAACATCAACATCCGCGGCGTTTACTTGCCTTGCAAATACGTGCTGCCGCATATGATGGAGCAAAAGGACGGCTCGGTCATCAATATGTCCTCTTGCATCGCTGAGATCGGCTTGGCCCGCAGAGCCTCCTATTCCGCAACGAAGGGCGCCGTGCTGGCACTGACCAAATCGATGCAGGTCGACTATGCGCCGTATAACATCCGGGTCAACGCGCTGCTGCCGGGTACGGTACTGACGCCGTTTGTCGAGGATTACTTGAAGAAGTCGTACGACAACCCCGAGGCGGGCTATGAATCGCTCAAGAAGCGCCAGCTCAGCGGTGACCTGCTGCGTCCGGACGATGTGGCGAAGGCGGCGCTGTTCCTCGCATCGGACGATTCCCGGTTCATGATGGGTTCGCCGCTCTATATCGACGGCGGCGTCGTATTCGGCAAAAACGGATAATGTGCATTAGGTTTAGCCTTAGCTTCGAGCGGAACATTCCAAGCGACTTCCAAGGAGGAAAAGAATAAAGATGAAACTGCTCACTTTTATCGAGAACGGACGCCAGCAGCTTGGCGTGAAGACGGACCGCGGCATCGTACATATGGCCAAGGCGCTGGAGAGCGTCCAAGCCGACGGGAACGTGGCGCGCACCGTGCACGAGGTCATTGACGGCGGTCAGGCGGCTGTCGGCGCGCTGGAAGCGTTCGTAGCCAAAGCGCTTGCCGAGGGCGGAAGCGACGCCTATGTGCTGGATGAATCCAAGCTGACTTTGGGGCCCTGCGTGACGCATCCGAACAAAATTATTTGCGTCGGACTCAACTACCGCAAGCACGCGGAAGAGACGAACGCGACGATTCCGCAGTACCCGATTTTGTTCAACAAATTCAACAACACATTGACGGGCCACGGCCACGATGTGCCGCTTCCGGTTCGCGTGACGAACAAGGTCGATTACGAAGCGGAGCTCGTGATCGTGATCGGCAAGGAAGCAAAGTACGTGTCCAAGGAACAGGCGCTCAGCCATGTGTTCGGCTACTGCAACGTGAACGATTTGTCCGCCCGCGATTTGCAAATGCGCACGCAGCAATGGCTGCTTGGCAAATCATGCGACGGCTTCAGCCCGCTCGGCCCGTATCTGGTGACAGCGGACGAGGTCGGCAACCCGAACGACCTGAGCATTCGCTGCATCGTGAACGGCGAAGTGCGTCAAAATTCGAACACGTCGGATATGATCTTCCATTGCGACGAAATCGTCAGCTACATTTCGCATCATATGACGCTCGTGCCGGGCGACATTATTTTGACGGGAACGCCGGAAGGCGTCGTGCTCGGGTATCCGGAAGACAAGCAGGTGTACTTGAAGGACGGCGACATCGTTACGATCGAGATCGAGAAGCTCGGCTCGCTGACGAACCGCATGGTGAACGAGCAGGCATAACGCAAAGCGAAGCGACCGCAAGGAGCGGCCAAAGGAGGCACACGGTTCAATGGCAGCACATATTACTTCGGGCGCCGACGCGCTCGTGATGGATACGCGCGACCACGTCGCGACGGCCATCAAAGATTTGCAGGCAGGGCAGCGCGCGACGTACCGCGTACAGGATCAAGTGCTGGAGCTGACGCTGATCGATCCGGTTCCGTTCGGGCATAAAATCGCCATCGCCGACATTCCCGAAGGCACGGACATCCGCAAGTACGGCGAAGTGATCGGGCGTACGACATGCGCCATCCAGGCGGGGCAGCACGTGCATGTGCACAATGTCGAAGGCATCCGCGGACGCGGCGATCAAGCCAAGGCGTGAGCAACGAACGGCAGCGCTGAACCGCCGCGGATTGCTGCAACAAATGGGCAGCCTCCAGTAACGGTTGCAAAGTATTGACAACCGACAACGCCTAGCCGTTGTAACGGTTGCAATGAGAGGAGAACGAACCATGACACATATGATGGGGTATAGAAGACCGAACGGCGACGTAGGCATCCGCAATCATCTGCTCATTATTCCTACCGTCATTTGCGCCAATCAGGTATGCAGCCGCATTATGCAGATGGTGCCGGAGACGGTAGCGATTCCGCATCAGCACGGCTGCAGCCAGATCGGTGCCGACAAGGACCGCACGTTCGAGGTGCTGGCAGGCACCGGCCGCAATCCGAACGTCGGCGGCGTCATTATTATCAGCCTCGGCTGCGAAGTGGTCGATCCGCATGCGCTTGCCGAAGCGATTCGTCCGACAGGTAAATTGATCGAAGTGTTCGACATTCAGTCAGTCGGCGGTTCGGTGAAGGCGATTCAGCACGGCGTGGAGCTCGCGAGAAAAATGCGCGCGCAGCTCGATGCCATGCAGCCGGAACCGGTGCCGTTCAGCGAGCTGATCATCGGCGTCAAATGCGGCGGCTCCGACGCGACGTCCGGCCTCGCCTCCAACCCGGCGCTCGGCGCGGCGGCCGACTCGCTGATCCAGCAGGGCGGCGGCGTCGTCATCGGCGAGACGACCGAGATCATCGGCGCGGAGCATGTGCTCGCGTCTCGCTGCTCTACGCAGGAGACGAGCGACAAGCTGTATTACATCGTCGACCGCTTCGAGAAAGAGGTGGAACGGATGGGCGCGGACATGCGCGGGGGCAACCCGAGTCCGGGCAACATTGCCGGCGGCTTGTCGACCATTGAGGAAAAGTCGCTCGGCTGTATTAGCAAATGCGGCACCGCACCGATTGAAGGGGTCATCGAATACTCCGAGACGATTCCGAAGCACGGGCTGTACTTCATGGATTCGCCGGGCAACGATATCGAGTGCGTATCCGGCATGGCGGCGGGCGGCGCGCATCTGGTCTGCTTTACGACCGGTCGCGGCACGCCGACAGGTTCAGCCGTTATCCCGGTCATTAAGATCACCGGCAACAAACGGATGTTCGAGCGGATGTCCGACAACATGGACGTCGACGTGAGCGACATGCTCGAAGGCACGTTAAGCCTGGAAGACGCCGGGGAGCGCATTTGGCAGGAAATTCAGGAAGTCGCTAACGGCAAGCAGACCAAAGCGGAAATTCTCGGCCATACGGAGTTCAGCATTAACCGGATCGGACCGAGCTTGTAATCGGCGCGAAGCCGCCGGACCGGCGGTTTAACTATAGAAGCAAGATACGTTTTATCAAGGATCGGGAGGGTATTGTATCATGGGCAGACTTACGAATCGGATCGCTCTCGTAACCGGGGCGAGCCGAGGCATCGGCGAGGCGATTGCTATCCGCTTGGCGGAGGAAGGCGCGCATGTGGCGATTAACTTTACGTCGGACAGATCCCGTGCGCTGGCGGAGAACGTAAAGCAGCAGGTGGAAGCGCTCGGCGTCAAAGCGATGATCGTCCAGGCCGACGTCGGCAGCAAGCAGCAGGTGGAAGCAATGTTCGAGCAGGTGAAGGCGCAGCTCGGCGACGTGGAGATTCTCGTCAACAATGCGGGGATCGCGCCGTTCGAGTCGTTCCTGAAGGTGACGGAGGAAACGTGGGACCGTACGTACAACACGAACGTCAAATCGATCTTCCTCTGTTCGCAGCTTGCGGCTAAGACGATGATTCCGAAGCGATACGGCAAAATCATTAATGTGCTCTCGACGGCCAGCCTCGTCGTGACGAGCCCGGTCATCCCGCATTATCAATCGTCCAAAGCGGCGGCGAACATGCTGACCAAAGGGATGGCCATCGAGCTCGGGAAATACAACATCAACGTCAATGCGGTAGGACCAAGCACCGTCGATACCGATATGTGCACCGATTATTTGGCTGACTCGGCCATCCGCGCGAAGGAGGTCGAGGCCAATCCAATGAAGCGTCTCGGCACATCGCGTCAAATCGGCGATGCCGTCGTATTCCTCGCTTCCGAAGAAGCGATGCAGGTCAACGGCCACCTGCTGATGGTCGACGGCGGTCTTACCGTCAAAGCGGCGCAGCCGGACGACCATATGGAGCATTAATGACAACGCAAATTTTGACGGCGCTGTAGGCACAACGCGAGCAGTGACGCTTGTCATTGTATGGTGAAATGCACATAGAAAAATGCATATAGAAAAAAGAGGTATATTGCGCTTACGCATATGCCTCTTTTTGGCGTCTGTTCGTTCCAAGCTGGCGGAGTGTCACGGCGATGCAGCGAAGGAACAGATGTCATCCGCCGTTGCTCGGCCCTGTTCCCCGTTCGCTTTCATTATTGGAAATTTCGATCAGATTGCCATCGGGATCGCGGATGTAGACGGAGCGGATCGGCCCGAGCGCCCCCGTTCTGGCGACAGGCCCTTCTTCAACGGGAACCCCGCATGTCTCCAGATGCAGCATAACCTGCTCCAGCGGCACGCTCGTCATCAGACATAAATCGATGGAGCCGGGCTGCGGAACACTCGCCTTCGGTTCGAATTCTTTGCCGTATTCATGCAAATTCAGCTTTTGGTTTCCGAACCGGAGCGCTTTGCGTCCATTCCCGAAGGACGTCGCTTCCATACCCAGCACGGACGTATAAAAGTCGCATGTACGCTCGATGCTGCGGACCGTCAGCACGAGGTGGTCGATCCGGTCGATGTTCATTGGACACACCCGATTTCTTTTACATATTGGGCGTAAGCCCGAAGATATCGGCCTGTTGAGCTCGGCCGAATGATTTCATTGTACCGCATGCGGGTAACAAAATATAGGAGATAAGGCAATCTAATACTCTCCTAAAGGTTTGCTCATATTTTCTGAAAAAATTCGAAGTATAGTAGACGTATCAAACAGGAGGTGAGCGTGATGAATTCGATTCAAATGCTCTATAATGGCAAAGTGTATCAAGGGGCGGTGGCCTACGAAGGGGCGGAGCTGATGGAGCTTTCCCTGGAAAAGCCGATTGCGTATAAGGGCGGCGACGAAGTGCTTTGCTTCGATTTCAAAAGGCGGCGGCGGATGCGTATTCTCCGCGGATCAGGCAACAAGCTGATCGTTGCGCCGGAGGAATCGGAAATTTTCCGGATTAAGGCGCGGCCGGATCAAACGGAAGAAGAGATGTTCATCGACGACGATACGATGTTCGATAGCTTCAAGCTGAACGTATTCGGGACGATCAGCGAAGAGTTCCGCACGCTTGCCGTACGCTTCGTCGACATTTGCCGTTTGGGCTTCGGCTTTGAAGTTAACGACTTTTCGGTAAAACTTGGCCATGTATACGATACGATGATTTTTTGCGATGAGGAGACGATTCACCCGAAGCTAGTTGTGCGGTACGTGCATCTTATGGAAAAAACGATCCGCTACGGCGCAGAGATCCATTCGATTTCGGCGAGAGACCTGAGCAAGCTGCGATATTACATCGCCGCCAGGCAGTTCGCCGAGGCTTGAGAGAGCCGTCCGGACTTTTGTGGCATTCTGTTAACAAAATATAAATACCCGGCTGTCCGCGGAAAAGCGGCGCAGGCCGGGTATTTTGTTTGCATTTGCGTTTCCATCCGAGCATCCGCTTCCACAGTGCTGCACGACGCACGAGGAACGATGGAGCTTAGAACCGGAATATCACTTCATCGTTTATTCCGCGGCAGGCGGCTCGAACGACAGCGTTCTGCCGGCAACCATCACTCTTTCGACCTTGAAGTCCGGGGATACGATAACCAGATCGCCCAGCTTGCCGGTCTCGATGCTGCCGGTTTCGATCTCCATGCCGAGCTGCCGGGCAGGGTTGCCGCTCGCCATACGGCTGGCCGTCTCCATGCTGACGCCGACCGTCTGCACCATGAAGCGCAGCGCTTCGATCATCGTTAGCGTGCTGCCGGCCAGGCTGTCGCCTTCCTTCAGGCGGGCGACGCCGTCCTTGACGATAACGCCAAGGCCGCCGAGCTGATAATCGCCGTCGCCAAGCCCGGCCGCCGAGATGGCGTCGGTTACGAGCACGAGGCCGTCGGGTCCTTTGGCCTTGGCCAGCAGCCCGATGCAGGCCGGATGAACGTGATGCCCGTCGGCGATCACTTCCGCCGTAATCCGATCTTCCGTCATGACCGCGCCGACGACGCCGGGCTCGCGATGATGCAGCCCCTTCATCGCATTGAACGTATGAACCGCATGACGCAGTCCGTGCGCGGCGGCGCTGACGATTTGCGCGTAGGTAGAATCGGTATGACCGCAGGCCGGGACGATGCCTTGCTCGGACAGCAGCCGGATCGTCTCCAGCGCGCCTTCCGTTTCCGGCGCAAGCGTCATCAGTTTGATCAGCCCCGGATATTTCGCCGTCCACTCGCGAATCCAGTCCGGCTGCGGCGGTACGATATAGCTAGGGTTTTGCGCACCCGGCCATTTCGGACTAATGAACGGCCCTTCCAGGTGAACGCCGGCCAGCCGCGCATAGGGCATGCCGTTTCCGTTGCGGATAAAGGCGTCGGATGCTTGCAGCACGTCCGCCAAAGCTTCCTTCGAGCCGGTTACCGTCGTAGCGAGCATCGTCGTGGTGCCGCAGCTGGCGTGAAACCGTGTAATCCCCTCGATCGCTGCCTGCGATGCGTCCATAAAGTCATGGCCGAAGCCCCCGTGTACATGTACGTCGACAAAACCGGGCAGCGCCCAGCTTCCTTTCACGTCGATCCGCTCCATCGCCGCAGCCAGATCCAGCTGGCTGATCGTCTCCATCGGTCCGACCAGCCGGATGCGCCCGTCACGCAAGGCGATGAAGCCGCGTTCGATCGTCCGGTGCGGCGTTACGACCTTGGCATTCGTAATGATGCTGTTAATTCTCATTTCAATCGACTCCCCGCTTCAGAATCTAATAATACGACGACATGCGGATGCGTTTGCAGCAGCGACGCCGGACATTCCGTTGTGATCGGTCCCTGCAGTGCGCGTGCGACAATGTCCGCCTTATCCTGTCCGCGGACGACGAGTAGAATCATTTTTGCCTTCAAAATCGTACCGACCCCCATCGTAATTGCGTGGGTGGGCACTTCTTCCGGCTTGTTGAAAAATCTGGCGTTCGCTTCCCGCGTTTGCTCACGCAGCTCGACGGCATGCGTGCTGCGGACAAGCGAGTGATCCGGCTCGTTAAAGCCGATATGCCCGTTATGGCCGAGGCCGAGAAGCTGCATGTCAATCTGCCCGACTTGCTCCAGCAAGCTGTCGTAGCGGGCGCATTCCGCCTTCAAATCGGCTGCCGTGCCGTCCGGAATATGGCAGGCTGCGGGATCTACATCGACCGATCCGAACAGATGCTCCTGCATAAAGGCGAAGTAGCTGGCCGGATGCGTGCGTTCCAGGCCGACGTACTCGTCCAGATTAAACGTCGTCGCCTTGGCGAAGCTGACGAGTCCTTGGCGGTGCGTTTCCACCAGCTCCCGGTAAATGCCGACCGGGGTGCCGCCCGTGGCAAGCCCGAGAATCGAGCGCGGGTTCGTCTGCAGCATGCCGGTAATAATGCCTGCCCCCGCCTTGTTCAGCTCATCGTCCGTACGAAATGTCAAAATGTTCATTCAAGCTATCTCCCTTTTTCTTTACGATATTTTTTGACTTGCTGGAACGATTGCTCCAGCAGAGGAACATACGCGTCGAATTGTTCGCTGACGAGCGCGGTGAACAAAATGTCGACCACATGCAGCAGCGCGATGCGGGAGGCCATGTCGCCCCGTCGCATCCCTTCCTCGAGCGAGGAGGCGAATAGCCGGATATCCGATGTTTGCGACAGCCGGTTCATCCCGAATTTGGTCAAGGAGATCGTCAGCGCTCCGCGTTCTTTGGCGCATTGCAGCGCATCGTTCGTTTCCGGCGTTTCGCCCGAATACGAGACGGCGAATGCGACGTCTTGTCCGGTCAAGCTGGAAGCCGACGTGATCTGCATATGCGAATCCGGCCAATAATGGGCCATCTTGCCGATGCGGACGAGCTTCTGCTGAAAATCGAGCGCGACGATCCCGGAAGTCGCCATGCCGTACAGATCGATCCGGCGCGCCTGCTGCAGCGCGTCGACCGCACGCTGCAGCTCGGTAAGATCGAGCTGGCGCGTCGTATCGGAGATCGAGCGCAAGTGATTCGTCTCGATCGCCTGCACGATGCTGTGCAGCGAATTGCCGGCGACGATATCTTGGTAGGACGGCTTCGCCGGAACCTGCACAAGCTCGGCGGACAGCTTCATCCGAAAGTCGGCGTAGCCCTTGAATAGGAAGCTTCGACAAAAGCGCGATACCGTCGCTGTACTGGCGCCGGACCGTTCCGCAAGCTCCGTGATACTGAGATGAATGACTTCGGGAGCATGCTCCAGCACGTATTGTGCGAGCTCTTGCTCTTTACGGTGAAGGGAGGGCTGTTTCTCGCGAATCGCCTGCAGAATGTTGGAAATGGGGGATCACCACGCTTTTATAGTAAATTTATTTACATATATTTCGCAGTATGAAGAAAATAATTTACATATTCATCATATCGAATTCGGACCGCGTAATCAATACCAGCCATCATGGATTTAGCATTTTTTATACTGGGGAAAAGGATTATTCTCCTGAATGGTTTGAGGTATCGTTATTTCAATAATAATAACAATAACAATATAATAAATTTCAATACTAATTTATTGTAAAACAATAAATCATATGATAAAATCATGTTGTCATTAAATATAGTGAGGTGTTTAAATGAATGTTAAACGAGGTTCAACCACGTTCTTAAAGGTAATCATTTTTCTGATTGGAATTGCAGTGCTTGCCGTGTGTATATTTTTGTTGCCTGAAGCAGCCAGAAGAGACGCAATAGAGCGTCCAGGTGATTATTCTTTATATCCACTTTTGGTGTGTGCATACGGAATATGCATTACGTTTTCTGTAGCGTTGTATCAAGTATTCAAACTTCTAACCTATATCGAAAAAAACAATGCTTTCTCGGAGTTATCTCTTCAATCTTTGAAGGTAATAAAAAAATGCGCTTTTACTGTCATTTGCTTCATTTTGTTAGCAATAGTGTATTTAAGGGTGCATGCTCAATTCACAGGTGATGATGCAGCAGGTCCAATATCTATAGGTCTAATGGGGATTTTAGCAACAAGTATCATCGCAGCCATGGTGGACGCGCTTCAAAAACCATTAAAAAATGCCCCGGATCTAAAGTCAAAAAAAGAATGATTAACGGAGATGTAAGACTTTGGATTGTCAGCCATAGCTCAATGAACCGCCTTTTCACCAAGGCGGTTTTCTTATGGCCAAATATCAACATTAGAATGAAACGTAGCCTTTGTCCCCAATGCGTGCTTGATAAATTTGGTATGTGAATCGGATAAAATCCGACATGTACATTGGAAAACTAGCATTTTATAATTGATAATAATTATCAGTCTCAATTAGGGGATCGGTAAAAGCAGCCTGTTTATTCCGCCATCCGTTCGCTTGGATCGGGAAGCTGCCTTTGCCAAACAAGGAGGAGAGAGAAACAAGATGAAAGCTTTCCGCATGATCGTTATTATGCTGCTGGTGCTGGCCGTCGCCGGCTGCGGCACGAATGCAAACGGGGGAACGAAGAACGGGAGCGCACCGACTTCCACAGGAGCCTCCGATCCGAAAGGAACCGGCCAACCTGCCGGGGGAGAGGGCGAGCGGACCATCAAGCATGCGATGGGTACGGTCACGCTCAAGAAAAAACCGGAACGCGTCGTCGTATTGTTCAACGGTATGGTCGATATTGCCATCGCGCTGGGCGTCAAGCCTGTAGGGGCCGTTGAATCCTGGGATCAAAAGCCTTGGTATCAATACTTGCGTTCCAATATGGACGGTGTCAAAAATTTGGGCGACGAATCGCAGCCGAACGTGGAAGCGATCCTGGCTTTGAAGCCGGACCTAATCATCGGCAATAAGACGCGTCATGAAAAAATATATCCTCAGCTTTCGAGTATCGCGCCAACGATCATTACGGAAGAAGTGTTCAACTGGAAGGAAAATTTGAAAATAAGCGCCAACGCCCTTTACAAAGACAAAGAGGCGGAGAAAATTTTGGGCGATTGGAACAAACGCGTCGCAGATTTCAAACAAAAAGCCGGCAGCCGACTGGCGAACACCGAAGTATCGATTTTGCGGTTTGAGGATGACGGCAGCGCGCGGATTTACGTGACAGGCTTTGCCGGAACGATATTCGAGGAGCTGGGGATCGGCCGTCCGAAAGCGCAAAAGATCGAAGGGAAAACGGTCGTTAACCTGACGTCCAAGGAACAAATGTCGCAGCTGGATGCCGACTATATTTTCGATATTACGCAAGTTAGCGAAGGGAATGCTTCCAAGGTTAAATCGCAGTCGGACTGGACGAACCACCCGCTGTGGAAAAACTTGAAAGGCGTCAAAAACGGCAAATATTTCAAGGTTGACGTCGTAACATGGAATTTGAGCGGCGGCGTACTGGCTGCGAACAAAATGCTGGACGATGTATTTAAAATGTTCGACATCAAATAATCCGGGTTGAGCCCATCAAACAGCATGGTCGAAGGAGGGAGTTCCGGCTCGTTCCTTCGGCGTATTACGGGGAGAATTAAAATCAGATGAACAACCATACGAATGCCTGGAAATGGGTCGGGTTCTTGGCGGCGGCAGCGGGGCTGCTGCTGTGTCTGGCGGCGAGCATCTTGTTCGGGGCTGTCAATTACAACTGGCACACGGCCTGGGATGCGGCTTTTCATTATGATGAAGCCGTGTCGGAGCAGGTGATCCTTCGCACGACTCGCATGCCGCGAGCATTCATCGCCGCAGCGATCGGGGCGAGCCTGGCCATTGCCGGCGCGCTCATGCAGACGCTCACCCGCAATCCACTCGCTTCTCCCAGCGTGCTCGGCGTGAATGCGGGCGCGACATGCCTAGTCGTGATCGCGGCCGTCGCGCTGTCCGTTTCTTCGATGCAAGCGCTGGCGTGGATCGCATTTATCGGCGCTGCCGCCGGTGCGCTCGCCGTCTATGCGCTCGGGTCGATCGGACGCGACGGCCTGACCCCGCTCAAAATTGTGCTGGCGGGTTCCGCCATGACCGCACTGTTCGCATCGATTACGCAGGGGATCCTTGTTTTGAACAAACAAGGACTAAGCTCTGTGCTCTTTTGGCTGACGGGCACGATTGCCGGGCGTTCGCCCGACATGCTGGTGGCGGTGCTGCCTTATATGGCTGTCAGCTGGCTTGGCGCATGGTTCCTATCGCGCGACATGAACGTGCTGCAGATGGGGGAAGACACGGCCAAAGGGCTTGGGCAGAAGACGATCGCCGTGAAAGCGCTGGCCGGTCTCATTATTGTCGTATTGGCCGGCAGCTCGGTTTCCATTGCGGGTCCGATCGGTTTTATCGGCATTGTCATTCCGCATATTTCGCGCTTTTTTATCGGCATCGACCATCGCTGGGTCATTCCGTATTGCGCCGTGCTCGGCGCGATCGTACTCATATTGTCTGATCTGGCCGCGCGCTTCATGATGATTCCCGAAGAAATGCCCGTCGGTGTCATGACGGCCGTCATCGGGGCCCCGTTCTTTATTTACATCGCGCGGAGGGGGCTGGTCAAATCATGAAGCAGTACATCGTTGTGCGGATGAAGCACAAATCCTTTTCTTATTTGCTCCACAAGAAAACGGCGGCGGTGTGTCTCGTTCTGCTGCTTGCCTGCGCAGCCGTCGCGATCATCAGCACGGGTCTGGGCGAAATGTATATTTCGCCGCTGGATGTGGTACGCAGCGCGCTTGGCATAGGCTCCGAGGACCATGCGATGGTCATCCAGAAGCTGCGGCTTCCCCGTATCGTGCTGGCGCTCTTGGTCGGCGCCTCGCTCGCGGCTTCGGGCGCGATCCTGCAGGGCATGATCCGCAATCCGATGGCTTCCCCGGACATCGTAGGCGTAACGGGAGGCGCTTCCGTCGCGGCGGTGGCGTTCCTTACGTATATGGCCGGGACCGTCAGCATTCGCCTGCTGCCGATTGCCGCCATGATCGGTGCGGCCGTCGTCTCGATCACGCTGTATTTGCTCGCGTGGAAGAAAGGTGTCACGCCGATCCGCCTCATTCTGGTCGGTATCGGCATGTCTTCGCTCATGTCGGCGGCAACGACGATGATGATCGTGTTCAGCCCGAAGAATGATGCAAATCAGGCGTACTTATGGCTGACGGGCTCGGTCTATGCGGCGAACTGGGAGAATGTGATGACCGTGCTGCCCTGGACGGTCGTTCTTCTTCCGATAGCCTTTCTGATGTCTCGCCATGTCAATATCGGGCAGCTCGGCGACGATGTTGCGGCCAGCAGCGGAAGCCGGGTGGAACTGAACCGTCTGCTGCTGCTGCTGCTCAGTGTGGCGCTCGCCGGGGCGGCTGTGTCTGTGGCGGGCGGCATTGGATTCGTCGGCCTTATTGCGCCGCATATGGCGCGCAAGCTCGTCGGGTCGAGCTTCGACAGCGTGCTTCCGGTGTCTGCCATCCTCGGGGGCTTGATCGTCATGCTGGCCGATCTGGTCGGCCGGACGTTTTTTCTTCCGCTGGATGTGCCGGTCGGGGTATTCACGGCCGGGGTCGGAGCGCCGTTCTTCATTTATTTGCTGTACACGAGACGAAATGCGAGATAGGAGGGATGAGCATGCAGGCGCTGGAAACGCGAAATGTAAGCTTGAACTACGGCGGCGGCACGATCATCGACCGGTTGAGCCTTTCCATACCGAAGCATCAAATTACGGTATTCATCGGCTCGAACGGATGCGGCAAATCAACGCTGCTCCGCTCCATGGCGCGGTTGCTGAAGCCTTCCGAAGGAGACATCATCCTGGACGGGAAGCAGATCGCCGAGCTGTCGACGAAGGAGGTAGCCCGCAAGCTGTCCATTTTGCCGCAAGGGCCGGTCGCGCCGGAAGGGCTGACCGTGTTCGAACTCGTCAAGCAGGGCCGATACCCTTATCAGAACTGGATGAAGCAGTGGTCGGCCGATGACGAGCGGTTCGTCCGGCAGGCGCTGCAGGCGACGAAAACGACCGAGCTGGCCGAAAGGTCCGTGGACGCCTTGTCCGGTGGACAGCGGCAGCGAGCGTGGATCGCCATGACGCTGGCGCAAGGCACCCAAACGATTCTGCTCGATGAGCCGACGACGTATCTCGACATGGCCCATCAAATCGATATTTTGGATTTGCTGTTCGAGCTGAACGAAAGGGAGAAAACGACAATCGTAATGGTTCTCCATGACTTGAACTTGGCCTGCCGCTATGCGCATCATGTGGTGGCGCTCAAAGACAAGTCCGTCTATGCGCAAGGCAAGCCGGAAGAGGTTATCAGCCCGGAGCTCGTACGGCATGTATTCGGCATGGAATGCGAAGTGGTGCCGGACCCGTTCTTCGGAACGCCGCTGTGCATTCCGAGAGGAAAGGGACGAAGGGCGGCGGATTACGAAGCAAAGCCATCGAAGTCATGGAAAGAAGACAAGGAGGAATTCAAACATGAGCTCACTGGAAGTTGAACGCCAGCGGACGGTTGCGGATACGATCAAAGAACGCAGGAGCGTCAGACTGTTCAAGAGTGACCCGGTACCGACGCCGCTGCTGCTGGAACTGCTGAATGTCGCCGTATGGGCGCCGAATCACGAGAACAGGCAGCCGTGGAGGTTTATCCTGTTCAAGGACGAAGGGCGAGAGGTGTTCGCCAGCGCGATGGTTGCGACGTACGCATCCGAAGAGAGGGAGAAATACGGCGTTCCGAAGTATAACTATTTGATGAAGGTGCCCGCGCATCTTATCGTGATCATGAAGGAAGACCCGCGCCAAAAACAATGGGACGAAGATTACGCAGCCGTCTGCGCCCTGATCCAGAACTTTCAGCTTGCTGCCTGGGAGCAAGGACTGGGCGTCGTGTGGAAGACGAATAATTATAATTACAACCCCGGATTCCGCGAAACCGCAGGCATACGGCCGGGAGAGAAAATCGTCGGCGTGCTGCATATCGGTTACCCGGAAGTGGTACCGCGGGTGCAGCCCCGTACCAGCGCCGAGCAGCTATTGACGATTGTGGATTCCGTATAAATTTTTTTACCGGCAGCAGCCAAAGGCGTGCAAGAAGCTCTTGCGCAGATGCGATATTTCGATATAATTGATAATGATTATCATTATTGATCGAGACATTCGCATGACAGACGCCTGAATTGGGAAGGGGACGAAGTCCGTGCTGCCAGCTTCTGATGATACTTATCCTCTATTGCTCCTCACGTCCGTATACAAGCGGCGGCTCACGAGGAGCAGCGTTCCGCAAAGGCTGGTCGTTCCGCGCGATATGCTTTGCGTGGTTGTGCAGGGCAAGGGCATGCTGCGCATCGACGATGAGCTGTATGACGCGGCCCCGCACCATGCCTTTTTTTTACGGCCGTCCATGGAGCTGGAAGCGATGCTGGAATCGAGCAGTGCCGAATATTACCTGCTGCTGCTGAACCCGATCGAGATTGCCCGGAACAAACGGGAGTGGCGCTGCGCCGAGACCGGCTCGGACCGAATTCCGCTGCCGCCGGGAAAGCTCCCGCTGGCGCATGGCGAGCCGTTAGGCGAGGAGATCAGGCAGCTGTATCAGGACAGCAGATCGAAGGCGATCGGCGCATTCGAGCGGCAGGTTCGGTTTCAGAGCATACTGCGTTTCATCCTGCAGCATTTGACCGTTCGTCGGGAAGCGGAGGGCGCGAGCAAAGGCATCGATCAAAGCATCGGCTACATGCTGAAGCATTATCATGAAAAAATCAAGCTGACCGCCTTATCGGAGATCGCCGGATTGACGCAAACCTCGTACTCGAGAAGCTTTAAAAAGGCGAAGGGCGTGACGCCTGTCGAATATTTGAACGGCATACGGATCGATTCGTCCAAACGTCTGCTTCAAGAGCCGAGCCGTTCGATCAAGGAAGTGGCGGATACGGTAGGCTTCGGCAATGAATTTTATTTCAGCCGGATGTTCAAACGGGCTATCGGCATTTCGCCGGTGATGTACGCGCGAAGGCGGCAGTTGAAGGTGGCCACCGCGTCCTGCTTCCGTTATGAGCAAAATCTTCGCTGCCTCGGCCTTGAGCCGCATGCGGCGATGAACGCTTTCGTGCTGGGCCAAAGCGAGGAGGATCGGAGGAAACGGGTTCAGGAGCAGCTGAAACGAATGCGCGAGGCGCAGCCGGACCTGATTCTGGTGGATCGCCGGCATCTGCCTTTTTACGAGCAGCTGAAGCAGATCGCTCCGACGGTCGTTTTGGAATATACGATGGACTGGCGTAAAAACCATATCCGTATCGCGGAGCTGACCGGCAGGGAGAAGGAAGCGCAGCAAAATATTATGCAGGTGGAACAGAAGGTTCAGTACGCGCAAAGGGCGCTGGCGCAAGCGATCGGCAGCGAAACCGTGTCGTTTTTGCGGCCGATTGGCCGGACCATTCGAATCCAGGGATTCGCCGATCATCCGCTGAACGAGCTGCTGTACGGCGGACTCGGGCTAAACCCCGGCAGTATCGTGCCGCTGCACCAACGATTCAAAGATTTTGCAGTCGGCGATTTGCCGCCATTCGAGTCGGATCGCCTTCTTATTTATGCGAGCGCATCGCAGGCGGGAAGCGAGGCGCTTTCCAGCGTGCAGGGGAGCGCAGACTGGCATACGATGCCAGCGGTCCAGACCCGTCACGTTCGCGTCGTTTACGATTGGATCGGCTTAAGCTGGTCTCCTGCCGGACAAAAGCAAATTATCGATGAGCTGCTGCAGTGGAATGCGTAATCGGCTTGCAAGGCTCGTTCCGTCCCGGAACGGGCTTTGTCGTATTTCCGCCGGTTGGCGTGTAGGTAGGGCAATGGCTGCTCCCCGGCCCGTTTGTGGGCTGCGACAGCAAGTAACCGTTCATATCGGCAATGCCCGTATAGCCCTTGACGTACGGCTGGAGCCGGATGCCTGCTTGTTCGGCTAGTTGGCTTCGGGAGAAGAGGGATCGGGGAAAATCGAACAGCCCTCCCGTCTACTGCGAGGGGAGGGCTGCTGCGATGCTCGATATCGTAGTCGAGGCGTCTACTTGAATAGCTTCTTCAAATTGACGTCGTACGGCGCGCGAATGACGCCTTTCTCCGTAATGATGGCGGTGACGTATTCGTTTGGTGTGACGTCGAAGGCCGGGTTATATACTTTGACGCCTTCCGGCGCCGTCCGTTTGCCGAAGCCTTGCGTCACTTCGTCCTCGTGCCGTTCCTCGATCGGAATGTCCGCTCCGGTCGGCGTCGTCAGATCGATCGTGGACATTGGGCAGGCGACGTAGAACGGGATGCCGTGCGCCTTTGCCAGCACAGCGACGCTGTAGGTACCGATCTTGTTGGCCACGTCGCCGTTGGCCGCGACGCGGTCGGTGCCGACGATAACCGCTTGCACCCAGCCCTTCGCCATGACGGCGCCGGCCATATTGTCGCAGATCAGCGTCACATCGACGCCGGCCTGCTGCAATTCGAAGGCGGTCAGCCTCGCCCCTTGCAGAACGGGACGCGTTTCATCCGCGAACACCTTCAAGCTCAGGCCCTTCTCCTTCGCCAGATACATCGGCGCAAGCGCTGTGCCGTAACGGGCGGTAGCGAGCCCGCCCGCATTGCAGTGCGTGAGGACGCCCATGCCGTCCTCGAACAGCTCGAGCGCGTGCTCACCGATCAGGCGGCACGTTTCCTCATCCTCGGCCTGGATCAATCGCGCCTCGGCCAGCAGCGCCTGCTTCGCCGCCTCTACGGACGTATCCGCGGAGCCGCCGAGCAGCGCTTCGCCCCGCGCCCGCATCCGGTCGAGCGCCCAGAACAAATTTACCGCCGTTGGGCGCGACGTCGCCAAATAATCGCACAGGCGGCCGACTTCCGCCAGCAGCGCTTCGCGGCTGCCGTCGAACGCGCGCGCGCCGAGGTGCACCCCGAACGCCGCCGCGATGCCGATGGCCGGCGCACCGCGCACCGCGAGCTGCTTGATGGCATCCCATACTTGCTCTGCGGTCGTCAGTTCCAGATAGACGATTTGTTCCGGCAAGAGGCGCTGATCGAGCAGATCGAGCCGGTCCTCAAGCGAATTCCAGCGGACGGACTGAAGCCAATCCGCAGCAAGATCGTTTTGCGTTGTCATGTAATAAGGATCTCCTTTTACGGCTTCAACAGCTGTTGCTTGTTGTCGAAGCCGTTGTATTATCGAAGCGGATTTTTGCCCGGCGCATTAGCGAACCGCGCTGTCCGCGATGTTGATCATTTCCTCGATGGAGGAAGCCTGGCGGTTGAATTTGATCAGCGCCGTGCCGATCGCCAGCGCAATGCGCTGAGCCCGTTCTTTGGCCGCTGCATCTTCCAGCTTGTTGATGTCGGCCACTTGCGCGAGACCGTGCACGCGGCGAACCATTTTGCTTCCCGTGAAGCCGAACGTGTCGCGCAGTACCTGCTGTATGTACCAGTCCTGGTAGCCCGGTGTTTTCGCCATCCGGTCGACGCCGTGCCGATCCCACAAGGAGCGGAATTCCTTCTCGAACGCGGTCCATGCCTCGCGGAGCGTTGCGGTCAAATAGCCGCGGAAATCCGCGCGCGCCGCCGCGTCCTTGTCCCAGCCTTCGCGCGATGCGTAATGCAGCAGCAGATTGGCGAAGATGGCGCCGATATCGAAGCCCATCGGACCGTAGTAGGCAAACTCGGGATCGATCACTTTCGTCGAATCCGGTTTGATGAAGATGCTGCCCGTGTGCAGGTCGCCGTGCAGCAGCGCCTGCGCGTGCGTCAGAAACTTCTCGCGCAAAATCGCCACTTCGAGATGCAGCTCCGCATCGCTCCATACCGCTTCGACCGCATCGCGGATCGCCGGAGGCACGTCGTTGTTCGGCGAATCCATATACGGATCGTCAAAGATCAAATCCTCCGTAATTTTGCACAGCTCGGGGTTAATAAATCGCTTGACGCGTTCTTTTTTCTCTTGTTGATTCATGCCGAGATCCGATGTGTAAAACAGGGTATGGGCCAGAAAATGCCCGATATGCCCCGCAAACAGCGGATAGCGGTTGCTTTCCATCAAGCCTCTGCGCATAATTACATGATCGCTCAAATCCTGCATGACCGTAAGCGCCAATTCCGGCACATACGCATGCACATGCGGCACCAGCTCCGGGCACAGCGACTCCTGGATGATCAGCGCTTCGCTTTCGATGCGGGCGCGGTCCAGCGTCAGCGGCCACGATTCGCCGACCACCTTGGCGTAAGGGAGAGCTTGCTTGAGAATGATGCTTTTGCCTGTAGCAGGCTCGGAAATATGAAATACGAGATTAAGATTTCCGTCGCCGATTTCCCGGCTCACAAGTTCGCTACCTGCGGTGAACAGATCGGGCAGCGTTCTGGCGTATTGAATCGCTTCGGCTTCCGTAAGCGGATGATAGGCTGTCATAACGAATATAATCCTCCTTTTTCCATTGGAAAACGTATCATACCGTCTAGTATAAAACAATTTTCGCCGCCATGGAATAGAGGAGACAAGGGATTCCCCCTAACGTGTCAACAGGAAAAAAGGAGGGCCTCCGGCCGCAATGTCATTAAGTTAAACTCAGAGACAAGATCGTGAATAGCAAATGAATCTGAAACGGCATGGGGAAAATATCCTGTGCCGTTTGTTTTTTGTGGGCAAGTAAGAAAAAAATGTACAGCA
>NZ_CAJVAS010000057.1 GCF_910593845.1 Paenibacillus solanacearum
TCGCATAATCCGAAGATTATGTTCGCTATAATGTAAGCTGATTGAGCTCAAAATTTACTGCTAGCGAGAATTTGCATTCTCTATTTCACTCACTCGTTGTTCAGTTTTCAAAGGGCAATTCATTTCCTTGCACTCCGATCGGTTTAAGCAATCTCTCGGAAGCAACTTTTACATCTTATCACGTTTGCTATCGTGATGCAAGCACTTTTTTTCTTTCGACATCTTTCGATGATCTTCGTCATGCTTACCGCAAAAGCGACAAGGAGTAATATATCAAATTAAAATCAGGAATGCAAGCTTTATTTGCAAAAAAGATTTCCCCATTAAGAAATAGCGATAGCCGCGCCGCAATCCCTTCCGAAGTTCACCCGTGAGATTACGGCGTGCTTTACGCTAAACCGACCATGCCTCAAGCTTCAGCAAAGGCTCCGCCTTCATGTCGAACGGCGCGAACTGGCCGCGCCGGTATTTCAAGAACGCCGCGGCGGCGATCATCGCCGCGTTGTCAGTGCACAGCGAAAGCGGCGGCGCCAGAAGCGGCACGCCCGCTTCGCTGCAGCGCGCCTCCAGCCGCGCGCGCAAGCCCTTGTTCGCGGCCACGCCGCCCGCGAGCAGCAACTGCTTCGCGCCGAAGGCTTCGACGGCGCGAAGCGCCTTTTCCACCAGAACGTCGATGACCGAGTCCTGGAATCCGCGCGCGACGGCCGAAGGCTCAAGCGCGACGCCCTTCATGTTGGCCTGGTTCAGCACGGCCAGCACCGCCGACTTCAGCCCGCTGAAGCTGAAGTCGTACGAATCCGGCTCCAGCCATGCGCGCGGCAGTGCCACCGCATCCGTCGCCTCATGTGCGAGCCGGTCGATATGCGGGCCGCCAGGATACGGCAGCTTGAGCGCCCGCGCCACTTTGTCATAGGCTTCGCCGGCAGCGTCGTCCCGCGTCTGTCCGATGATGCGGAACCGCCCTTCGGACTCGACGAAAACAAGCTCCGTGTGGCCGCCGGACACGACAAGCGCCATCAAGGGATACTCCAGTTTGTGTACGAGCTGGTTGGCATAAATATGCCCGGCGATATGGTGTACTCCGATCAAAGGCAGCTCCAGCGCGCAAGCAAACGCCTTCGCCGCCACCACGCCGACCAGCAGCGAACCGACAAGACCCGGTCCCTGCGTAACGGCAATCGCCGACAACTGCTCGGGGCGCAGGCCCGCCTGCTCCAGCGCTTCCGCCAAAATCCACGTGATCGACTCCACGTGCTTGCGCGAGGCAACCTCGGGAACGACGCCGCCGAAACGCTGATGTGTCTCGATTTGGCTCGACACGACATTCGTCAAAATCTCTTCGCCGTCACGCACGATCGAGACCGACGTTTCGTCGCAGCTCGTTTCAACGGCCAATATATATACCGGTTTTTCCCAAAAATGGGACGGATGTTCGGCAACCGTTTGATCCGACATGCCTTGTTCGTTCATAACGTAAACCTCTCAATCGGAGTAGCCATGTTTTTTAATAACCAAGTCAAAAAGGAAAAAACGCTCCGTCGCAGCAAGCAACGAGCAGCATGCCTTTGCCGATTGCGGCAAAGCGAGCCCGCACTGTTAAGAAGCCGCAGGATGTGCCTTGGGGAGTTCCCGCATTCCTGCACAGCGGAAAACGGTTCGAATGTAGGGAGCGACACGCAACCGATGAGCCGCCTTCGCCGCCACGGGCCACAGCCGTTAAATGTTGAAGCCGTGACAATAAACACAAGCCTCTGCAATAGAAAGCTTACAGCCGCCTCCCCTGCTCTTTACGCGATCGTAGCGCGGCTCCCGCTACTTTCCCCGCTCTGCCTTCGGCAAATCCGCCCACATGATGAGCGCGTCTTCTTTATTATCCGTATAATAGCCTCGGCGAACACCCACGGAACGAAAGCCCATCTTCTCATACAAACGCTGCGCAATCGTGTTGGACGGACGCACTTCCAGCGTCATCCGGATCACGCCGTAAAAACTCGCCGTCCGCTGCATTTCCCGAAGCAGACGCTCGCCCAGCTTGCGTCCCCGGTATGTTTCACGGATGGCAATATTGGTGACATGCGCCTCTTCCATAATCAGCCACATGCCGCCATAACCGGCGATCTCGCCGTCCAACTCGATGACAATATAGCGCGCGAACTGATTGTTCGTAAGCTCGTTCTGAAAAGCGCCGGCCGTCCAAGGGGTCGGGAATGCTTCCTGCTCGATGCGGCAAATCTGCGGAATATCTTCGATTTGCATCGGGCGAAAACACAGAAGATGTTCCTCGATCGGCTGACGGTCGTATTTTTGCTGCTCCATCAAGAGCCTGTCCCCCTTACGATTTATTGGCAAGCAGCTTGGCTTCGGCTTCCGCAAGCTGCGTATAGTTCGGAACAAGCGTGAAAACATCGTCCGTCTCCCCCTGCAGCCGGCGGCGGCGGCCAAGCTCGGCCGTATATCTCGCCCGCAAGCTGTGCTCGAATACGTCGACCGGGCCGTTCCAGCCGGCGGCAAACCGCTCGATCGCCTCCCGGTGCAGCTCCAGTTCGCCGGCAAATACGACCCGGGCTGGCGTGTGCAGCGCGGCGCGCTCCAGCAGCTCGTCCACCCACGCGGAAGCAAGACGGATGCCATCCGTCACCGGGCAAATCCAGCCTTCCAACCCTGCTTCGTACAGCGCGGTAAAAGCCTGACCGCGGCGGGCGTCGATCAGCGGAACGACCCATACCGTTTCGCCCAATGCGGAGCCTTGTCCCGCAACGGCTTCCAACGCTTGCAGATTCCCGCCCGATACGACAGCGTCCTCTTCTCCCTGGCCTTCTTCGTGTGATTGTCCGCTTAGCAGGTGGGCTCCGCCCAAAGCGATCGCTTCCAGCGTCGATACGCCCATGAGCGCCAGCTTATGCGTCCAGGCGAACGTCTTCGCTACCGTAACGCCGATGCGAGCTCCCGTATAAGAGCCCGGTCCGACGCCGACGGTGAACGCCGACAGTTCGCTCGGCCGTATGCCTGCCTCCTTCATGAGCCGCTGCAGTACAGGCACCAAATACAGCGAATGATTTCTTTCCGCCCGCGAGCTGATCTCCCCGATCAGCCGATCGCCCTTCGTCAGTGCCGCCGTCATGGAAGTGGTTGACGTATCGACGGATAGCATCCATTGTTGATCATCGTATTGCACTTGTTTTCCGTTCGTCATAGCAAGTATCCGTTCTCCTTTAGTTCGCGGCACCAGGCTTCGTAGACTTCGCCTTTGGGCTGGAGCGCAAAGCGGCGGCCTTCTTCCCCAGTGTGCCCGATTTCGATCGCCAGATGATCCGGCGGCAGCAAATCTTCAATGAGCGAAGCCCACTCGACCAACGTGATGCCTTCTCCATAAAAATAGTCATCCAGTCCAAGCTCGTCCGCCTCATCCTGCGACAGCCGGTACACATCCATATGATAAAAGGGAAAGCGTTCTCCCTCATATTCTTTAATGATCGTAAACGTCGGGCTGTTGACTACCTCCGTCACGCCGATCGCCCGGGCGACTGCCTGGGAGAAGGCCGTCTTGCCCGCCCCAAGCTCTCCGTCCAGCGCTATGACCGTGCCGGGAATAAACAACGAAGCCAAGCGTTCCGCTAGTTGCGCGGTATCGCCGATATGTTGCGACAGGAATTCGTAAGATGCCTGCACTATGCGCCGCCTTTCCCGTCCGCGCCGGAAAAATGATTGTAGCCCTTTTTCCCGAGCGGCACGATATATCCGTTAGTTTGTACCATTCGAACGCCGGAACCTTCGGCATTAACATATCCGATCACATGCAGCGGCAGCCCTGCAGCCTTGAATCTCATTTGCAGCTCGACCGCATCTCCGGCGGGAACGGTTCCGACCAGTTGATAATCTTCGCCGCCGTATAAGATGTAATCCAGCGGATCTTTCCCTTGCGCCTGGGCAAATGCGGCCAGCTCATCCGCCACCGGGATGCGCTCTTCCATCACATCGATGCCGACACCCGATGCCTCGGCAATTTCCCACAGCTCGCTCGCCAGCCCGTCGCTCACGTCGTTGAGCGCGCGGCACGAGCCGGACCGCTGCAGCAGCTGTCCCGCTTCAATCTGCGGTTCCGGCCGGCAATGCGCCTGAACGAGCGGAGCGATTGGCTCAGGGAAATCTCCCCACTGGCCGGAAGACAAGTTTTGTTCCAGCAGGAAGTCGAGCCCTGCGGCCGAACGGCCGAGGTATCCGGTTGCAAAGACGGCATCGCCGATCTGTGCGGCCGAACGCAGCTTCGCCTGGCCTAATCCCGTCTCGCCAATGACGGTTACCGTCAGCGTAAGCTCGCCGAGAATGGCGGTCGTATCCCCGCCGACAACGGCGACTCCGTAACGGCTCGCGCATTCGTACAGCCCCTCGTAAATCGCCTGTACCCGCTCCACCTTTGTCCCGCCGGGCATGCAGAGCGCGACCAGCGCAAACCGCGGCACGCCGCCCATGGCGGCAATATCGCTGACGGCCGAAGCCATCGCCTTATACCCGATGTCCCTATCTCGCATCGTGATTTGTTTGAAATGAATATGCTCCGTCATCGTATCGCATGTTAAGATCCAATGGCTTCCCGGGGAAGCCTCCACGACCGCCGCGTCGTCGCCAATGCCTGTGACAACGCCGGCCGCCTGCGCCAAAGCCGCCGATTGTTTGCCGCCGTTCAGCAGCCGAATCAGCGCAAATTCATCGATCGAGCTCAACTGTATCCGCCTCCGACACTACAATGCTGCAAAGCCGCACGGCAATCCGCTGCGGCCAAGATGCAACTTTGACCATTATTATAGCCCTCCCGTCCTCCGGGAGCAACAAAAAAGCTTCCCGCAGCGCAGGGCGGCCCGCTTACGACCGCTCTTCGCCCGGAAAGCTCTATGATACGCACGCTCGGCTCGATTTCCTTAAGGATATAAGCGCCGAGCACCCGATTCCGTTTCTTGTACTTCCTGCAGTTGCTCTACCGAAACGACTTTCGTCTGGGCAGGCTGATGCTCGACATGAACCTTGACCGTTGCCTGATTCGTGTCGACGCTGTCGATCCATACCGGAACGCCGTTCCATTCCACGTTAATCTTATCTTGCGAGCTTAAAATTTGCTGCGCTCGAGATAACTGCACGGTTACTCACCTCCGTCCGTAACGGACTCCGGATGATCCATCGTATCCGTGGTAGAATCATCAATCAGCCCGTTATGCATCGACACGGTGCCGCCGCCGAGTCCCTCATTGATCATTCGATCAATGTCCATAAAGTAGGAATCCCGGCCTTCATGAGCCGCGTCGTTCGTATGCTGGCCGTCTGACGTATTCGTCTCGCTCACTGTTTGTCCCCCCTTATGCTTTCTCCATTCGGCGTAAGCCGTAACAGCATGTATCTTGTCCCAAAAAATATTCGATCATGCACAGGCGCAGCTGTAATGAGACAGCCGGATTATGCGTATACTGGTAAGAATAGCTTTATGCCATACCGTCTTGGATCGCCTTCGTTGAACAGGTAAAGCTTGATCACGATTATAGGTTACGATGGGAGGTTTTTGGGGAGATGCATACCCTATGGAAAGGCGCGATCAGCTTCGGTCTTGTGCACGTGCCGGTCAAAATGTTTTCCGCGACGGAGGACAAAGATATTTCGATGCGCATGATTCACAAGGAGTGCAGTACGCCGCTTAATTTTGTCCGCAAATGCCAGCATTGCGACCGGGAAGTCGAATGGGCCGAAATTACGAAGGGCTACGAGTACGCGCCCGGTTCTTTCGTGCTGTTCGAGAAGGATGAGCTGGAGCAATTGAACGGCGAAGTGAATAAGGAAATCAAAATTTTGGATTTCGTCAACTTATCGGATATCGACCCGATCTATTTTCAGAAAACGTATTATTTGTCTCCGGGCGACACCGGAGCCAACGCCTATAACCTGCTGATGGAAGCGATGAAGCAGACGGGGAAAATCGGCATCGCCAAAGTATCCATCCGCTCGAAAAGCAGCCTGGCCGCCATTCGGATCATTGACCGCTGCATTGTCATGGAAACGATCTTTTACCCGGATGAAATTCGCCCGGTGGAACAAGTGCCGAATTTGCCGGAGCAGAGCCATGTGAACGACAAAGAGCTCGATATGGCCAAAATGCTCATCGCCCAGCTATCCACCCCGTTCGAGCCGCAAAAATATAAAGACGATTATCGCGCAGCGCTGGAAAACGCCATTCAGCAAAAGGTTGCCGGAGAAGAAGTCCGCGTCGCGCCGGAACAGCAAAAAACAAACGTCATCGACTTGATGGCGGCGCTGCAAGCTAGTCTGGAAGCCGTCAAGCCGGTCGCAGCCGACCCGACTCCCGCGCCTGGCGCAGAGGGCGAACAAGGCAAAGCGGCTAAAGGCGTGAAAGCAAAAGGCAAAACGAAGGTGAAAGATACCATCGGCTCATGACCGACCCTATGACCCGGTCAGCGACAGGAGCCGTCGTACTGCCGAGCATGCCGATGGCTCCGATCTCAAACCCCCAGCTGCCCGCCGGGCCAGATTGGGGGTTTCAGCTCAAATGGGACGGCGTTCGTATGCTGTCCCTCATCGAGCACGGACGCATCCGCTTATATTCCAGGCAAATGGATGAGAAGACGGCGCTATACCCAGAGGCCGTTGACCTGCTGAAGCAGCATGCTTCCCATCTTCCCCCGCTGCTGCTGGACGGGGAAGCCGTTATGTTCGACCTCGTGAAGCAGAAGCCGGATTTCTCCCAAGTGCTGCAAAGGGAGCGAACCCGCAGCGCTGCAGCGAACATTCGCGGTGCGGAGACGAGTCACTTCATCTATGTGCTGTTCGACCTGCTTCATTATAACGGAGAAGATTACCGCAGCCGCCCTTATGCGGAGCGATACGACAAGCTGCGTGAGTTGTTCCCGGAGAAACGCCCGCAGCTGTTCGTAACCGACCTGTTCCGCGACGGCCCCTCCTTATGGCAATGGATCGAGGCTAGCGGCTGGGAAGGGATCGTCAGCAAGCGGCTCTCCAGTCCATACCGCGAAGGAAAGCATCATAAAGACTGGTTCAAGAAGAAAACGGCGCAGCTTTACGAAGTGCGCTTTGTCGCGCTTATCATCCGCGAAGGACGCGTTGCCAGCCTGATGATGGAAAAGGACGGGGTGCTGTTCGGACGCGTATCGCTTGGATTGAACGAATCTTCCAAAGCGGCGCTGCTCGCCTACGGCAAACAGCATGAACGGGAATCGCCATTGTGGAACAAAGCCGAGCTGCCGGCCGAGTTAAAAAGGGAAACGATCTTATGGCTGGCCGTACCGCTGACCGGCACCGTAACCGGACTGGAAACGACCGCCGCCGGCCAGCTGCGGCATCCGAAGCTGGTGAACTTCCGTGTGCAGGAGGATTGAACGGGCATGGCCGCACCGACAGGATCAAAGCATAAGCAGGTGAAAGGATCGATTATCATTGAGGGGCAGGAGATTGCCATCTCCAACCCGGAGAAGCTGCTGTGGCCGGAGAAGGGCATTACGAAAGCGATGTATTTGCAGAAGCTGGTCGCGCTTTCGCCCTATTTGCTCACCTACTGCCGCAACCGCTACTTGACGACGATCCGGTTCCCGAACGGATGGAACGAGAAGTCGTTTTATCAAAAAAACGCGCCGGAACCGACGCCGCCGTTCGTCAGCACCGCCCTGCTGGACGGGATCAATTACGTACATCTGGACTCGCTGCCGACGCTGCTATGGCTCGGCAATTTGGCAAGTCTCGAATTCCACCCTTCCTTCCATTATATTGAAGAAACACTGCCGGCCGAATGGCTGATCGACATTGATCCGAGCGTCGACCCGGAGCCGCGCATTATGCAGGCCGCGGAGATCATCGGCGAAATTCTTGATAAAATGAATATCCGTTCCGTTCCAAAAACATCGGGGGCGACCGGCGTGCAAATCTATGTGCCGATCCCCCGCGAGCGCAAGTATACGTTCGAGCAGCTGCGCCGCATCGGTCAATTCGTCGCCTCCTTCGCGGTGCAAAAGCATCCGGGGCTGTTCACCGTCGAACGGCTCAAAAAAGACCGGGGCTCGCTCATTTATATCGACTACCTGCAGCATTGGTACGGCAAGACGCTGTCCGCGCCTTACACCCCGCGCGCCCGGGCGGACGCTTCCGTCTCGACGCCGCTCACCTGGCAGGAAGTCGCCATGCGGCCCGACCCGAGAGACTTCCATCTGCTCAACATCGAGCAGCGGCTTCGGCAGCACGGGGATTTGATCGCGCAGCTCCCGCCGCAAAATCTGGATCCTGTGCTGTCCTTTATTCCGCAATAGCGAAAATACGCCTGTTGACGGCGCATCCGTCAGCAGGCGTATTTGTGTATGGGCACCACGTGGAAACGGGGCTGCTGCGTCGCGAACTACCTAAAACAGCGGCGACAGCAGCCGCGCGATGACTTCCTTTCCCTTTTGCCAGCGCGACCGTTTTTCGAATTCCTCCAGCTTCATTTCCGTACACTCTTTCAAATCCTGCAAAAAATCGTTCTCAAGCCGGTGAATCGTTTCCTTGTCGAACAGCACGGCGTTCAGTTCGAAGTTGTTGAAAAAGCTGCGCATGTCCATATTCGCGGTCCCGACCGAAGCAAGCAGCTCGTCGATCACGATGACTTTTGCATGGATAAAGCCTTTTTGATATGCATAGAAGCGGACGCCGGCCTGCATCAATTCCTCCAAAAACGACAGGGAAGCGTAATTCACCACCCGGGAGTCCGGCTTTTGCGGGTAGATGATCCTTACGTCCACGCCGCTGATCGCTGCCGTTTTGAGCGCCATCATGATGCTCGGGTCGGGGATGAAGTACGGGGTCGTGATGAACACCCGCTTATTCGCCGCGGCAATCGCGCCGAAGTACATCTCCAGTATGGCGTCCCAATGCGCGTCTGGCCCGCTCGATATGATTTGCACCGGCTTGCTGCCGGAACCGTCATGCTCGGGAAACAATTCCGAATCGGCAAGCCGCTGCCCGCTGACGAAAAACCAGTCGTTCAGGAACGTTTGCTGCAGCGAGTAGACGGCGTCTCCGTCCAGCCTCATGTGCGTATCGCGCCAAAACCCGAGCTGCGGATTGCCGCCCAAATATTCGTCGCCGATATTGATGCCGCCCAAAAAGCCGGTCGTTCCGTCGATCACCAATATTTTGCGATGGTTGCGGTAATTGGCCCGCTTGTCAAAAAATGCGAACACCGCCGGCAAAAAGATATATACTTCCGCCCCGGCCTTTTTCAACTCATCGATAAACCGGTTGTCGAGCTGGTAGCTGCCGATCCCGTCAAATATACAGCGCACCTGCACGCCATCGCGCGCTTTACGTACGAGCAGTTCGTGAAACTGTTTGCCGATGCCGTCGTTGCGGATCGTATAAAACTCGAAATGAATGTGCGATTTCGCCTGCTCCATCGCCTCCAGCATGGACGGATAGGCGGCCGCCGCATTCGTCAGCACGGTTACCTCGTTACTGCGGGTAATAAGCGAGCCCGGAATGTTGCCAAGCAGCGAGAACAGCCTCGGTTCATGGCGCCATCCGTTCAGCCGCTCTTCGTCGAATCCCGGATCGTAATCGGAAGCGGGCCTGTGCTTCTTGCCCAAGTACCGGATATCGGTCATATTGCGCATGCGTCCGCGCTTTACTTTTTTACGCTGGGTATATTCCTTGGCCAAAAAATAATACATGACAAATCCGATAATCGGGAACACGAATAAAATGAACATCCATGCCATGGCTTTGGACGGATGGCGGAATTCCCCGACCAGAATGGTCAATATTTGAAAGATGAATAAAAATAAGGCGAGCACCAGCCACAGCAATCCACTTCCTCCCCCTCCACACAAGCTCCGTCACCACGGCAGCCGTCTTTCTATCTTTTACCTCGATCCCACTGCCTATTCCCTATTATTTTACCGCATTCACCCGATTTGTCATAAAATTTTGCTTTTGGTGAAAAATATACTGGAATTGGTTAGCAAGCCGCCGAAGGAGGTGCTCCATGTACATCGCGCGTCGCCGCAATAAAAAGGGGCGAAACGAAGAGCGGGACCAGCAGCTGAAAAAGCTGAATTACCGCTTTCTCCAGGAGCTCAAATCGGTACCGGTATTTATGACGCTGGAGGAGAACAAGTCGTACTTGAACGAGCTGTTTCAGGACAGCTCCGATTTTGTCATCCGCGAGTTCAAAATACAAAACAGCCTGAATGCCATCATGTTTTTTATCGACGGGATGGCGAATACCGATCTCGTGAACGATGCCATGAAGTCGCTCATGATTCTGGAAGGCGACGAATCGCTTATTGACAACATATCGGATACGACGCTTCCCGTCTCGCAGATTCAAAAAACCGATAATTACTCGGACCTTCTGCTTTCCGTGCTCGGCGGAGATACGGGCCTCATCGTTGAGCGCAATAACAAGGCGCTCCTGATGGGCATTCGCGGTATGGAGAAGCGCTCCATCAACGAGCCGGATACCGAATCGGTCGTCCGCGGCCCGCGCGAGGGGTTCGTGGAAAACTTGCGGACGAATACGTCGATGATCCGCCGCAAGCTGAAAACGCCGCATCTTAAAATGAAGCCGCTGACGATCGGGCGGGAAAGCAATACAAGCATCGTCGTCGCGTACATGAACAATATCGCCGATCCGGCCATCGTCGAAGAGGTGATGCGGCGGCTGGAGAAAATCGACATCGACGCCGTGCTCGAATCGGGGTATATCGAGGAGTTCATTCAAGATTCGGCTTACTCGCCATTCCCGCAGATTCAATATACCGAACGGCCGGATGTCGTGGCAGGAGCGATGCTGCAGGGGCGCGTCGCCATTCTTGTGGACGGCACGCCCTTTGTGATGATCGTACCTTTCGTGTTTGCCGAAATATTGCAGGCAAGCGAAGATTTCTACGAACGGTTCCAAATCGCTACGCTTATACGGTGGCTCCGTTACATTTTTCTCATCTTATCGCTACTCACGCCAGGCATGTACGTGGCCATCACGACGTATCATCAAGACCTGCTGCCAACGACGCTGCTGCTGTCCGTCGCTGCGGCCCGGGAGGCGATTCCGTTCCCCGCTGTGGTGGAAGCGCTCATTATGGAAATTACGTTCGAAGCGCTACGCGAAGCCGGCATCCGGCTCCCCAAGACGATCGGCTCGGCGGTCAGCATTCTCGGCGCGCTCGTCGTCGGACAAGCCGCCGTCGAGGCGGGAATCGTCTCCGCACCGATGGTCATTGTCGTCTCGCTCACAGGAATCGCGTCGTTTACGATTCCCCGCTTCAACGGGGCGATCGCAATACGGATGCTGCGTTTTCCGATCATAATCGCTGCAGCGCTGTTCGGGATGTACGGCATCATGATTGCAGTCATGCTGATATTAGGCCATATGGCCGCACTGCGTTCGTTCGGCATCCCTTATTTGTCACCGATCGGTCCGCTCTCCGCCGGCGATCTAAAGGACATCGCCATCCGCCCGCCCTGGTGGAGCATGAAGAGCCGGCCGGCATATCTTTCGCTGCAGGATACGGAGCGGCAAGGAACCGAGCTACCGCAAGAGATTATGAACCAAAGCGGGCAAAAAGGGCAGACCATCCCGCACCGCAACGGACAGGAGGGGGATGTCAAATGAGGAGAATCCTCCTTGGCCTTCTGCTGCTCTGGCCGTCCCTACTGCTCCAGGGCTGCTGGGACCGGACGGAAATCAACGATCTTGCGTTCATCTTGACGTCCGCGGTCGATCTGGAGCAGGACGGAAGCATCCGCTACACCGTCATGGTGCCGCTTCCCGGGCAAATGGGCGGTGCCAGCGGCGGAGGCGGCGGTACGGGCGGGGATAAAAGCTACTACATCGATTCCGAGGTCGGAGACTCGGTGAGAGACGCACAAGCCAAGCTGCAGGCCCGCATGTCGCGGCGCATGTTCCTTGCCCACCGGCGTACGCTGCTCGTCAGCGAAGAGTTTGCGCGGATTCGGGGCATCAGCCATGTATTCGACTCCACTCCCCGTTCTCCCGAAAGCCGGATGACGACAAACCTGATTATTACGAAGGGAAAAGCGTACGAGATGCTGCAAGCTACCCCTCGCTTCGAGCGGTTCCCTTCGGAAGCGATTCGCGAGCTCGCCAAAGCGCGACTGGTACTCAATCTGAACATGAAAGACACGGCCGTCATGCTGAGCGAAACCGACGGCGATGCGATGGTATTGTATATGTCGGTCAAGGAATCGGAAAAAAGCGGCAAACCCTCGCGGGAAATCAATACGACGGGCTACGCCTTGATCAAAAATAATAAAATGATCGGCCTCGTGGAAGGTGACGAGGCGATCGGCCTGTCGATGCTCAAGACGCTCAGCAGCGAGGCGGTCATCACGGCGATTCCCGAGGACGGGGTAACAATGACTGCCAAAATCAATAAAGATGATTCGTACTTGCGGGTTCGGCTGCTGCAAGGGATACCGATATACGATATCGGCTTGAATGTCCGGGTACGCATCGTGGAAACGATCGGCCTGTACGATTTGAGCCAACCCGCTAATTTGCGAAAGGTGGAGAACGTGATCTCCGGTCTGATCAAGAACATGGTCGAACAAGCGATTCGGACGATGCAAAAAAAAGAAGTCGATCCGGTGCAATTCGGTACCTCTCTATGGAGAGATTACCCGAAATTGTGGCAGGAGCAATACGCTCCGAAGTGGCCGGCCCTCATGAAGGATGCCGAATTCCACGTAAAGGTGAATTCCACGATAACGGATACCGGTTTGATCTATGAAAATGTTACGAAGAAAGGAATGAAGCAATGAACGGCCAGTTTTTGCTGTGGGTGGCGCTGCTTACACTGTTCTTGCTGTTTCTCGATCTGAAAAATATTCCAGAGGTGAACAAACGCACGAAGGGCATGTATTTCGGTCTGCTGATCCTCACCGGAGCCGTTTATTTCTGCATCGTTGCAGGAGTCAAGCTCCCCATGCCTACCGTATTCTTCATCAAGAACGTATCGCCTTGGGTGTTCTCCCTTGTTCATACCTGATCGCAGAAAGGGGGTTGCGCGGTGAAAAGAAACCGGATTGTCATCAACGAGCGCCAGTACGCCTGGCTGATCGGCGCCTTGATTACGGGAGGAGGACTGGTCAGCATTCAGCACGAGCTTGTCCGCATCGCCCGTATGGACGCCTGGTTCAGTTTCATCATACCGCTCGTCTACATTTTCCTGACCGCCTATGTCTTCTATCAGATGGCGCAGCGATTTCCGGAAAAGAACATGTTCGAGATTATGTTAACGGTCTTCGGCAGAATCCCGGGAACGTTCGTCAACCTGATCTTGCTGCTGCACATTTGGCTTCTTTTGATGCGCGACCTGCGCTCGTTCGGCAAATTCATCAATACGGTGCTGCTCCCCAATACGCCCGAGGAAATCGTGGTGCTGCTGTTTATGCTGCTGCTCATGTTTTACGGGCGAAGCACCGTGGAAGTGATCGGCAGGGTAAACGACATCTTCTTCCCGTTCTTCATCCTGCTCGTGCTGCTCCTCCCGATCCTGCTGACCAACGAGATGAACAAGCGGCTGGTAGAGCCGGTTCTGACGTTGACGCGGGAGCATCTGGGCGATGTCAGCCTGCTCGGCATCGGGTGGTATGGCGATATCTTTATCGTGGGGGCGTTCCTGCATACGATCTGGAGCGCCAATAAGGTCCATTCAGCCATCCGGCACGGGGCGATGCTCGCCACGTTCGTGCTGACCTTGATTACGTTGATCGAGGTGCTGGTGCTCGGCTCAAACATTCCGGGCAATATGATTTATCCGATGTACAGCCTCGTGCAGCAAATTCATGTCACCGATTTTCTCGACCGGCTCGACCTGTTCATGCTGAGCGTCTGGTACCCGGTAACGGCCTGCAAGGTGATCCTGATCTATCTCGCCCTGCTGACCGGCATTTCCAGCCTTATCAAAAACCGGGATTACACGCTCATCAATACGCCCGTCAGCCTGCTTCTGCTGCTGACCACCATGCTCGGCTTCAAAAGTACGTCAGACGTGTTCAACTTCGGCAATTACAGTACCCCGGCCATTGTCTTGAGCTACCAGCCCATACTGTATGTGCTTGTGCTGCTGCTGATCCGCCGGTTTCCTGTGCGTTCTCGGGAGAACGAGGCATCCGGGCAGCAGCCCTCTTCGCCGGACGCGAACACCGGGCGGTCTATCCGGCAGAAGGCGGGCAAGCCGCGGCGCAGCATCTCTCACCGCGCCTGGATGGTCACTAGCAATACGCTGCTGCTGCTAGGTCTTGGCTTTATCGGGCTGGGCATGTCGATCGGCCCGACCGTATCGCTAGTCGGGAAGATTAGCGGCTTCGGCTACGGACTCTGTATGGTGCTGGGTGTCGGATCGACGTATATGGAGATCCACGGGCCAAACCGCGCGCATCCCAAAGCCGGAACCTCCTGACGCATAACGGTGCCGGGACGGCGCAAAGCAGGATCGCGAGGCTACTTACCCAAGCTGATGATTTTGTTCAGGGGGATCAAAAGGACGAGCTCCTCTTCCTCCTCCTGGCGGCTTACGAGCATTTCGACAAAATCGATACCCGCGCGAACGATATTCGCCGGGAACGGGCCGCCATACGTCGTCTGAACCTGGAACGGCGTTCCCTTGCTTTTGACCGCGTTGTCCAGAAGAACGATTTCGTGCATAGCCGAAGGAACGTAATACTGACCGTTCACGCGGATAAACCGTTTGCCGACATGCTGCAAGATGCCGGGTTCGCTCTCGAATCCTTCGGCCTGCAGCGCTACTTCGCGGTGAAGATGCCTGGCCAGACGTTCTGTCAGACGCATGCGGCTAGTTGTTCCAATTCCCACATTACCCCCCTCCCCTTACGAAATGTATGCCGGGAGCGGGCGCAACATACCGAAAGGAGAAGTCATGAATTTGAAGTCGCTGCAAGACAAGCTGACGTTCGTCATTATTCCGGAGGCGAACGGCAGCGTTGTCCGTGTCAAACTATCCCGGGGGGCGTTATGGGGAGCAGCCTGCGCGCTGCTGCTGCTCGTCGGGACATCCGGCGCGATGTACCTGCATCACGTGCACTCCGCCGCTTCCGTATATTTGAGAACGACGGAGCTGCGAGGCAAAAAATCGCAGCTGGAGCAAGATTTGAAGCATAAAAACGCAACGATCGAGCAGTTGAAAAATGACATTTACACCTTGTCGAAGCAGGCGGCCGAGGTCGGTTCGAAAATGGAGGAAATGAAGCGGCTGGAGCAAGATCTGCAGAAGCTGGCTCCCTCCTCCAAGAGCGGAGGCCAGCCCGTATCGGCGGCGGTTCCGGAGGAAGCGGCAGATTTGTCCGCCGGAGGCGTCGGAGGACCGGCGATAACGGTAACGGCCGAGCAGGTGCGGACGCTGGCCGCCGCCACCGGCCAAAAGTACGCTTCATTGCAAACGGAGATGCATGCGCTGGAATCCCGGTTTCGGGAGTCGCGCAAGCAGCTGCTGGAGAAGCAGGAGCGCGTCCTTCACACGCCGAGCTTGTGGCCGACGCTTTCCCGCATCGTGACGTCGCCGTACGGCTACCGCAAAGACCCGTTCACGAAAAAGCTGAGCTTCCATAAAGGAATCGATATTGCGGGCAAGCTGAACGATCCGGTGTACGCCGCGGCAAACGGCGTCGTGCATTCGGTCGGCTACGACAAGCTGCACGGCCATAATATTGTGATCGAGCATATCTCCGGGCTGCGCACGTGGTACATGCACCTGAACCGCAGCGATGTGCGCGCGGGCGAGCAGGTTGTGAAAGGACAGCCGATCGGCAAGCTTGGCACAACCGGCCGCAGCACCGGTCCGCATCTGCATTACGAAGTGCTGCATAACGGCAAGAGCACCGATCCGCAGCCCTATTTGCCTGCGCTGAGCAGAAAGGAGGGAACAAAATGATCATGCGATGGACTGGGCATCCGAACCGTTCGGGCGCCGTTTCGTTAATCGGCGAAGGCAGCCTGTTCGACGGCACGCTTCATGCGACGTCCGATCTTCGGATCGAAGGGGAATTTCAGGGAACGCTGCACTCCTCCGGCGATGTCGCCGTCGGAGAGAAGGGCTGTGTCCGCGCCACCGAAGTACATGCTCGCAACGTTATTATCGCCGGACGGCTGGAGGGCTGCGTGCAAGCGGATGGATTCGTCAAAATCACGCCCACCGGCCGCTTGACCGGCACCGTCAGGGCCAGCTCGCTCATTATTGAACAAGGCGCTATTTTCCAGGGGCAAAGCGAAATGGATGAGCCGCAGAAGGATGCGGTTCCGGACCCGGTCATGCTATAATGGAGAGAAAAACTTGTTCGGCCGAGTCGGATCGGACAAGCTTAAGAAGAGAAGGAGCGCGATACAGAATGAAACAGACCATCCTCTTCGACATGGACGATACGTTAATTTACTGCAATAAATATTTCGATCTGGTGATCGAGCAATTCGCGGATCAAATGGAAACGTGGTTTCGCGGCTATCACCTGAATGTGGAAGATATTAAAAAAATGCAGACGGAGATCGATCTGAACCGGGTGCTGAAAAGCGGCTTTGCGCCAGATCATTTCCCGCAATCGTTCGTCGATACGTACGACCATTATTCGAATGTGACCGGACGGTCCAAGCGGCCCGAAGAAGTCAAGCGGCTGAGAGAGCTCGGCGCTACCGTATACGGGCACAGCATCGAGCCGTATCCTTACATGGAGGAAACGCTCCGGGAGCTGAAAAGCGAAGGGCATGAGCTGCATTTGTATACAGGCGGGGACTATAAGATTCAAATGCGCAAAGTGACGGAAGCCGGACTCGAGCGCTTCTTTGACAACCGGATTCATATTACGCGCCATAAAAACGAACAGTTTCTGGAAAGCCTTGTGTACTCCCGTAGCTTCGAGCGGGACCGCACCTGGATGATCGGCAATTCGCTGCGGACGGACATTATTCCGGCGCTCACCTGCGGCATCCACGCCATCTTCATGCCCGCGGAGCTGGAGTGGGCATACAATCAAGTGGAAGTGAACGTGCAGCCGCAGGGCGCTTTTCTTACGATTTCCTCACTTCATCTCATTCCGGAAGCCATTCGCGGCTATAGCGCTTCTTCATTCGCCGCAAATACATGAATCCGGCCAGACCGGCGAGCAGAACGGCCGCTTCCGCCGCATAGATGGAGACGGCCTTGGCTTGATACAGCCCCGGAACGAAATCGGCGGCGGCATGCAGACCTATCGCGGCAAGAACATAGCCGAAGCGGCGCGATCTCACCCCTTGCAGCACCATGATGCTGAAGGCCAGGTGAAGCATGAACGCCGCGATCCGTTCAACGCCTCCCAGCACGTAAAGGTGCAGAGGCGTATTCGTCAAGCTCGCGATCAGCGCTTCCGCCGCCTCCGGCGGCACGCTGCCGCCCAGCTTTTGCTGCAGGGTGCCGTTCTGATGCATCAGGGCGAGGGCAAGCATCTGTGCTCCGCCGATCACACCGATCAGTACCGCTTCGATTCCGCCGTGCCCGAGTCCGAACGACAGCCCGTCTCCCCAGCTTCTCCGCCGCTTCAGCCACCAGCGGAAAGCGACATATCTTCCCAGCTCTTCGAATATACCGGCGGCAAGCGCGCCGTAAACGGCCAGCAGCCAAGGCTGCTTCAGCCACATCGCCGTTGCCGGATTCAACTGCAGCATGTATACGTGAAGCGCCTTTTCCAATACTTGCGAAAACAGGACAAACACCAGCGTGCCGATCAGCGCCGGCTTGAGCGTAATTCGCTCTTTGCGGCGCAAATACACGGTTGCCGTGAGGACGAGCGCCACAACGAGCGCCATTTGGATCGCGATCCCGATCACCGTGGAATTGAAAGCCACACAACCACCCCACATTATTATCATTATATATAACAATAATAGTAATTCGGCAATCGGCTGTCAAACGATTCCGCTGCATGATTCCCTGCTATGCCCCATAACATGGAATATCGGGAAAGGAATGATGCGGTATGCGCTCCACGCTTGCGCGAGCGGATCAAGCCGTCGAGCAGCTCGTCCGCGAGCTCATCTCCCGGCAGGCGGCCGACGGCTCCTGGCGGTTCGGGGTGGAAACGGGCGTGTCGATCGACGCTTACTTGATCATTTTGTTAAGAACGTTACATATGGATGACGTTCATCTTATATCCGGCTTATCATCCAGGCTGTTAAGCAAACAGGAGACGAACGGAGCCTGGAAGTGGCATGCGGATGAGCCCGAGGGGCATCTGTCAGCCACCGTCGAAGCTTACTGCGCCCTGCTCTATTCCGGCACGATCGACCGCAGCGACGAGCGGATGGCCCGCGCCCGGCAATTCATCGTCTCCCGGGGCGGACTTCGCCGGGTTAGCGGCTTGCTGACGAAGGTGATGCTCGCCGTCACCGGGCATTACCCTTGGCCCACGCTGCTGCGCGTACCACCGGAGCTGATGCTGCTGCCGGAATCGCTGCCGCTTCATTTTAATTCATTTTCCGCGCCGGCCCGCGTGCACCTGGCTCCGGTCATCATTTTGTCGGATCGCCGTTACCGTATTCAGCCCGCCGGCGCGCCGGATCTGTCCGACCTGCTGCTTCCGCGGCATGATCGCGGTAATTCGCCCGAAGCGCCCGACTCCGGCGGAACGCGCCTCTTCGAATCGCTTCTGAAGGAAGCCGCCGGCGTCATCGGCAAGCTTACGACGCTGCCCAAAGAAGCCCGCAAGCTCGGACTGCAGCGCGCGGAGCGGTATATGCTCGACCGGATCGAGCCGGACGGCCTCGTATACAACTATGCCAGCGCCACGATCTTGATGATCTACGCGCTGCTTGCCTTGCGTTATCCGCCGGACCACCCTGCCATCGTCCGCGCCATCCAAGGGCTGAAGACCTTGGTCCTGGTCCGCGACGGGCTGCCGCAGGTGCCGAATTTCGATTCCACCGTGTGGGACACCGCGCTGATTGCCGACGCCCTTCAACAAGCCGGGGCTTCCCCTTCCGATCTCCCGATCGCAAAAGCCTGCGATTACTTGCTGTCAAGACAGCACACGCGATCCGGCGATTGGGCGAAAAGCGCCAAACGCGCCATTCCCGGCGGCTGGGGCTTCTCCGACCACAACACGATGAACCCGGATGTGGACGATACGGCCGCCGCCCTGCGCGCCCTGTCCCCGGCGCGCGGAACGCACGCCCTTGCACCGCAAGCCGTAGACCGGGGACTGCAGTGGATGCTGTCCATGCAAAATGCGGATGGCGGATGGCCCGCCTTCGAACGCGGCAAAGATCATGCGCTGCTCGCGATGCTGCCGATCGACGGCGCCGATGCGGTAGCCGTCGATCCATCTACGGCCGATTTGACCGGACGGGCGCTGGAGTATTTGGGGAGAAGCGGTCTCACCTGGGGGCATCCGCTCGTCAAACGAGGCGTCGAGTGGCTGCTTGCGCATCAGGAACAGGATGGCTCATGGTATGGCCGGTGGGGCGTCTGTTATTTGTACGGCACGTGGGCAGCTTTGACCGGCATGAGGTCGGTCGGTGTCCCGCCTTCGCATGCGTCAGTCCAGCGGGCGGCTCGCTTCGTGCTGGACGCACAAAACGCGGACAGCGGCTGGGGGGAGTCGTGCTTCAGCGACCAGCGGCGGCAGTACGTCCCTCTCGGCGCGAGCACGCCGGCACAAACGGCATGGGCGCTGGATGCTCTCGTTGCCGTATTCGACAAGCCGACAACGGAGATGGAACGGGGCGTCGACGCGCTGATTGGCACGTTGAGCCGGAACGACTGGACGGCTTCGTATCCGACAGGCGCCGGACTTCCCGGCGACCTTTACATCCGGTATTCCAGCTATAACCGGATGTGGCCTTTGATTGCGCTGGCGCATTACCGGCGCAAGTACGGGGAGACCGGCGGCTGAACGGCCGCCGCATCCTGCCAAGCCGAACTTGGCGTGGCAGAGCTACGGGGCGCAGGTAGCTATCGGGCTTCCCGTAATGCTTCGGCGGCTCTCCGCTTCGACCAGTTGAATTCCATCCAGGCAGATTCACCGTCGGATTCGAGCCGGGAACGTACATCGTGCAAAGCTTCGTCGATCCCCGGCATATCGGGGTATGTTTGCTTCCAGGCCAGCAAATGTGGCACGACCTCATAGCTTAGGCCCGCCAAATAGCGGGTATCGACGGTGCCTGTCGCTTCGTACCGCTCCATATTATTGCGTGCGATGATGGCGTCCACATTCGCATAGTTCAAGATGACGTACGCCACGATAGCTGCAATGCAATAGCACCGGACCAGCGGCGTATGTTCTTTCCACAGCTTCACGAGCGCAAGCAGAAACAGCACGACCAGAAACAGCATAAAGGCATGTACCAAAATGCGCGTCATCGTGTAGCCGTATGCCTCTTCATACATTGACAGCCGCAAATAAGCCGAGCTGAGCATGATGCCGCTGCAGCCGACCATCACCGCCAGCAGCGTGCGCAGCAGGATCCATCCGCCCCGGCCCGGTCGCTTGACCCCGTATAAGGAGCCCATCATGACCGACCAGTTGATCAGCGTAACGACGACCAGTTCCGCAAAGCCTCTTCGCGCATAGGCCGCATACGTCGTCCCGTCGGGCAGATCGGCGGTGCCGCCGCCGAAAAAGTACGAAAATTGCACGACCGCGAACAGTAAATATACGCCGTTGAGCATAAACAGCATCGTCATGGCGACGGTCGCGTCCATTCGCGGCAGAGGCGCTGCGGCCGGCAGCGCCGGAGGCTCCCACTGCACCGCCCCCTCCTCTTGCTTCGGTTGAAGCTGCATGCGCTTCGGATACAGCAATCCCCATACGAACCCGAACAAACCGCAGGCGATGGCGACGATCCACAGCAACCGGAATATCGTCTCCCCCAGTTCCGCTTCTTCGAACAGCTGCGGCAGTCTTGACATGGTCCGATCGAACATCGAATCTGCGGAGGACAGCAGGGTTATGACGACGATGAGCAGCGGAACGGAAAGCGCAAGCCCCAGCAGCACCTTGAGCAGCTCCCGCGACCGGCCGGCCTGAAGCCTCCCGGCAACCAGTTGATACAGGACGACGATCGGCCTCGGAAGGTATCGCGCCGTATGGACGAGCAGCTGTTCCATGACCAGCGCGGCCGCCCCCGCGGCGCTTGCTGCCTTGCGCAGCGCGTCCACACGAACCGCCCGTGTGGCGTGGCACACCACAAGCAGCGGCACGGCCAGCGCATTCAGTACGGCAAACAATGTATTCGTAAACAAGGCGTATGTAAGCGAGAGCAGCAGAACCGGGACCAGCAAGGCATGCTGCCGGCGGAACGCAAAGACGACTTGCCTCTCGCGCACAGCCCAGAAAAAGTATACATAAAACAACAGCACAAAAATCGGATAAGACACGCCCCAGTCGTTGCCGTAAAACAAATAATGATGCGCTGCACCGCAACCGAACGCGGCCAGCACCATCCCTCTCTCCTTCGCAGTGCCGGTTTCGTTGCCGGACATGGGCTTCCCTCCTAAGAGCATTGCGGAGCAATGCTTGCTTCGTAAGCATTCACTTAGAGCATTGCAGAGCAATGCTGCTTCGCAAGCTTTGATATTGAGCATCGCGCTTCGCGGCTCAGCCGCCTTTTTGCGGACAAGCTCAGCGAGCGATCGTCATCCCCACTCGGAGGCTCCTCGTGTATTGAATCAACCGAACGGCCAGCTTCTGCAGCGTTCGAATTGCCTGCGCATCGGCGGCTCCCTTGACGTTTTCCTCCGCCTCTCCGGCCGCCAGCTCCAGCAGCAGCTTCGCCGCATCGTCCGGAAGGACGAAGGCCGCCGTGAGCTTGTGCGCCACCGGTTCCCCGCGCACAAACAGGAGCGCTTCCGGTGTCGTCTCCTCCAACTGGGCGTAGACGATCTTGGCCAGCGCCCAGACGGCACGGCCGAGCTCGGCGCCGTTCCCGGCATGACGGACGGCTGCTTCCGCTTCGGCGATCAGCTGCACCTTCCACGACATCGTCAACGGCCACCCACGTTCCTTCCTTCGCCAATGCCCTGCCCAAACGTTCAATCCGTTCATCGAAACGCAAGACCTCCCGTCATGGTAGCTTTCAACGTTATTGTAGCTTGAAAAACAGGAATAAAAAGAGTAAGTTTTAAATAGCTAATTTCATATTTTCCAAAACGAGGGGTCACAACTACGTTCGGAACGTCAGACCGGAACCGGAAAGGATGGTTATATGAAGCTGTCCGGCCATTATATTCGGCTGCGGGGGCATTATCCCCATATCGCGGAGCATCAAGAAATCGACGTCACGTTGGACGAGCTCGCGCTGCTGCTCGAATGCACCCACCGCAATGTCGTGCTGCTCCTGGGGAAAATGGGCGGAGAAGGCTGGCTGCGGTGGACGCCGAAGCGCGGCCGGGGCAGCCGCTCCCTGCTTACATTTTTGCTGCCGGCCGAGAACATGATATTGGCTGCCGCCAAAGAGCTGGTGGAGAAAAAAGATTTGCGCGGCGCGCTGGAGCAAATGAACGTGTCCACGCTGCCGGATTCGCTGAAGGAGCATTTCCACGGCTGGCTAAGCGGCCATTTCGGATACAGCAGCGAAGTGCAGGGGAGCAAGCGATACGACACGCTCCGTTTCCCGTTAACCCAAGCGGTGCATTCGCTTGATCCCGCCACCATGAATTTCGCTACCGAAGCGCATCTGGTGCATCAGCTGTTCGACCCGCTCGTCCGCTATAACCGGCTGACGCAGACGATTCAGCCGCATATCGCCCATGCCTGGGAAACGGACGCGCAGCGCACCGGCTGGACGTTTCATTTGCGCAAGGGCGTGCAGTTCCATCACGGACGGGAGCTGACGGCGGACGATGTCCGCTACACGTTCGAGCGGCTCATGAAGCGCGCCAAAGGCACCCTGTACAGCTGGGTGCTGCAGCATATCGAATCGGTGCAAGCCATCGACCCGATTACTGTCCGCTTTCAACTGACGGAGCCGAACGAACTGTTCCTTCAATTCGCCGGCACCGGCCGCGCCTCGATCGTGCCCGCCGACAGCTGCGAGGAAGCAGGAGAACGGTTCGCGCTTTCGCCGATCGGCACCGGCCCCTTCAAGCTTACCCACCTCGACCGGTCCATGTGCGTGCTCGATGCGTTCCCTGCCTATTTCCAGGGGAGGGCGCATCTCGACCGGGTCGAGCTGTGGTCCATCGACGGCCTGCCGGATCAAGACCGGTCCCGGGCGCTGGAAAGCTTCCAGGTCATTCACAATTACCGGCTGCCCGACGAAGCGGCCGATTCATGGCAGCAGGTGCAGCAGCAGGGAACGACATGCCGCTTCCTGACCTTCAACCTGCTGAAGCAGGGCCCGCTCAGCGACCCGGCGCTGCGCGGGGCGGTCTGCGCAGCCCTCGAGAGGGGCAAGCTGCTGGAGCGGCTTAGCGGGGACGCGATCTACTGCGCCGACAGCTTTATCCGGCGGCACACGGAGCGCGCCTCCGCCTCCGAACCGGTGCGCTACCCGCCGGATGCGGTCCGGACGTTGCTGAAGCGCGCCGGTTATGCCGGCGAACGGCTGTCGCTGTGCACCATCACCCAATACGAGCGCGATGCGCAGCTCGTCCAATCGCTGCTGCAGGAAGCCGGGCTCGCTGTCGAAGTGAAGCTGCTGACGGTAGACCAGTTCAAGGGGGAGCAGCGGCTGTACGCCGATCTGCTGCTCTTCTCCATCATGCTCGACAATGACGCGGAGCTGCGGATCATCGATTTGTACAAAAGCATGCAGCGCCACCTCGAGCCGCGTGCCAAAGCGACGGTATCCGCCCTGCTCGAGCAGGCGCTCCGTGAGCCTGAGCGCGACCGGCGCACCGAACTGCTGCAGGCGATCGAATCGCATCTGACCGGCCGGCTGGTGCTCCATTTCTTATATTTCAAACGGTTGAAGACGATTTATCACGCCTCGGTCAAGGGCATAGCGCTGGATGCGCTCGACTGGGTGCAGTTCAAAAACCTGTGGTTCAAGCCATAATCCGTCCTTCCCATGAATACGTTATAGTATGCGGTCAAACGGAAAGGAGCTCGGATCAAGTGGTCAAACGGAACCAGATTGTATACCGGAACGAACGCTATGGGTTTACGCTGCGTTTTCCTGGCTGGTGGCGTAATTATTGCGTTGTGAGCAGAGCCAAGCTGGATCGCGAAACGGAGTATGAGGTGCATTTCCGATTTAAGTATAGAGGCCAAGTATATGAAGATATTTTGGCGCTGCTGATTTATCGGATGACTCGGAAGGAATGGATCGACCGGGGATACGAGGAGTCGCCGCTTGGCTATTTGGCCGAATTCGACGGGCGCATCATCGCGTACAGTGCGCCGGAAGAGCTGCCTTACGCTTTCGTAGACAGCAAGACGGGGGATTACAACTACAAGAAGTATGGGGCGGTGATCGAGCTGCTGAAACGGATGGTGAATCAGGATGTGCCCCGGATCGTCCAGACGCTTCAAGCGCCGCGGAAAACCGTGACAATGCGCTCCACGCCGTTCCGGTCGCGGAAAGTGGTGCCGTGCAGGGCGAGGCGAAAAAGGTAACGCGAGCCAGCCCTAAGGGAGCAGCAGCCCCGGCGGCGGCCACGCGGCCGAATGTCTATACGCTATGCTTCAAAGCGCAATAGGATCAGCAGACGCGGTAACAACGGGGGGACCCGATCCCCTCAACGCTCAAGCGAAAGACGAACGGACTTCATCGCCGTCCGCCAAGCGGGATAACGCGTTATGCGTTATCCCATAAGGATAGGAAGACGCGGTGATGTGCCGTTCTTTTTACTACACAATGCCGGCGTCCGTCAGGTTGCCGGATTGGATCGTCCCCGACCCGCTGTCTTGGATCGCGGCGGAAGTGCCGGACTCTCTCAAATCGTTTGCGAGCAGCGCGATGCTCGTCGAACCGGAAGCGACGATCACGCCCGCCGTCATCGGCTTCTCCCCTCTGCGAACGAGATTGCCCGATACGTAATGCCGCTGGTTGCCGTCCGATATTTTTAAAGGCGCCCCCGTCAGCGTGTTGTCGTTAATATTGCAGTCGTTGCAGTTTTTCACATTGATGCCGTTCTCCGCACTGCCGGCGATCACGTTATCCGCAATATGCGAGCGGTGGCTGCCTGCAAAATAAATTCCGTTGCCTACGCCGTCTTTGCCGACATCGGTGACGGCGTTATTGGCGCATACGACATATTGGCATGTATCGGAATGAATGCCGTGCGATTGGGTCGCGGCGATCACATTCCCGACCATGTTAACCGATCCCTGCGACTGGACAACCGCAATACCTCTTTCCGTGCATTGCGTGACATGATTGCCGCTGACTGTCGCGCCTCCGGTGCAGCTGCCTATGTAAATCCCCCGGCCTGCCGCGCTTCCTCCGATGTTGCGAACCGTATTGTCGCTGATCGTAATCCGCGATATTTGATTCGCATGGATGCCGACGACGCCCGATACGTTCTCCACCACATTCCCGGTAATCGCAATGTTCGCGATTCGTCCCCCTGCGTTGGCAACGCTTACAGGCGTATACACCCGAATGCCGCCCCAGTCGCTTTTCGGCGTAATATTTCGTAAAATATTGCCGCTCACAACTACATTATGAACTTCACCCGCCCGCGAGGAGATGTCGATGCCGGAGACGCAATTCTCGAACGTATTGCCGCTGACGACGAGGTTATCGTAATTCCATGCAAAGACCGCGTTGTCCGACATATTCTCGAAGTGACAATCGGTAATCCGGATGTTGCTGTGATTGTACCCTTCAAGCACCGAGTGGCTGCCTACGCCCCGGCAGCAATTGATAAAGGTGCAGCCGTCGACCAAAATATTTTTGCAGGGCGTGTTGTCCCACGGGCCGAAATGCGGAAATGCGCTCTGCGTCGACAGGTCGATCTGGATCGCCTCCGCTTCCCGCGACGTGCGGAGATATCCTTCGAACCACACGTTCAAAATGCGGCATCCGTTCGTCGAATTGACCTCGATATGGTGGTCGTTCACGTTATTAATAATTTTCGTATCACGGATGACAAGATTAGTAGCATGGGCAAACGACATATGCGGGAATTGCGTCGGGAAGTTGGCTGAGTTGCCGTCCCAGGTTCCCCCGGCAATTTCGATATCCCCGTGACCGGTGTACCCAGTGCCTGTATTTTGGCCCTTCCGCCCGTTCGTCAGCATCGGCTTTACGTTGCTGCCGTTTCTGCGAATCGACGCATGGGCAGCGAGCTCCAGCTTCGTGCGGGCAAAGATGCTGAGCGTCGCGGTGATCGGGTAGACGCCGGCGGGGACGTACACCGTTCCCCCGCCCTGTGCATAAGCATAATCGAGCGCAGCTTGAATGGCCGCCGTGTCATCCGCGGTCCCGTCGCCGGCCGCCCCGAAGTCCTTCACGTTGTACAGCGCCAGCCCGGCGCCCGTCCCGCCGCCGCCATAGACGGACTGCGTTACGGATTCTGCGGTTGCGCCAGGAAGCGCCCCCAACAATCCTCCCGCAACCAGCGTTGCGCCGGCCGCTCCCAGCGCTGTCAGCATCGTTCTTCGGCTAATGCCGCTTTGTTCCTCAGGCTTCCGATGATCCATCGTCGCATCCCCTTATCCATCCGAGTCGAATTGCACTTCAACCTTCTGCAGGAGGAGACAAGCCCCTCCCTTTACGAATACGCTGGAAAAGCCGGGAACAGTCCAAGAAGTGCCCTCATAGATGAATCGCATGCCCGCGCATGCTTTCGGCTCGATATAACACGGTGTCGAATAAAATCGGCTGATCCGACCGACCGCTTCCCTCCTGTGACTAGGCGGACCGGCCTTGCCGCTGCAGCGCTGCCCGCTCTTCCGGCGCATATGGAACGAACCGGGTCATATCCTCAAAGACGGTATAATCGACTTTCTCCATATCGATTACGCTCAGTCTCTCGACAAGCTGCCTGGAATAATCCTGCTGAAACTGCTTGAACTCGGCCTCTTCCTCCGGAGTCAGCTGGATCAGCTGATAGCCGAACGAAATGTGAAAGCCGTATGTATCATGATTCGGGAACCGAACGCCCGCCGCACGGGATACCTCTTCCCTGAACGCATGAAGCAGCTGGCGGGTCGCCTCGTCATGAGGGCTTACGCCGATCGATGTTTTGCGCAGACCCTCCACCTTCATCCGGAAATGCCCGGGGAAGGACACGGGTTCCAACGCTTTGGCGAAAAAGCGGTCGGTCTCTTCAATCGGCGTATCCAATTCGAGAAGAGACGTCCATAGCGCCGGTCTTCGGTGATAGTGGCACAGCAGCTCGATCACGGTCATATGAAATGATTCGGGCGGCGTCCACGCGAATTTATGCGCAAAAGAAAGCGCGGAAATATGCGCCTGCTGTACCCGTATAATTTCGTCGACCACGCGGCTTTCCGTCAGGTTGCATACGATGGTATTGCCCGGAAACGGGCGGAACGTGCCGTCTTCGTTGAATTTGGCTTGCTCGCCGACGGCTTTGGTAAATTGTTCAGACATCTGGAACACCTCATGTTTGTCGTTATTTTTCTAATTACACATAGAATTGCCATTCGGATCTCGGCAGGTTCGTCGCGCGGCGTCCTCCAGCTTGCATGAAGAAACCGCCCTCCGCTTGCCGCTTGCCTTACGCCAGGACCGGCCGTATGTCTCTATTTGACGCTTTCGCGAACGACCAGCTGCGGATCGACCTCGATGGAATGGACCGGCTCCGTCTGGTCGAGCAGTCTGTCGATCACGCTGAACATTTCGTTAGCCAGTCTTTCGAAATCTTGCGCCATCGTCGTCAATGCAGGATAGTAGTACGGGGAGAGCGGAATATTATCGAATCCCATGATCGATACGTCGCCTGGAATCGACAAGCCATGCGCATAAATCGAATGGTAGACGGCAATCGCCTTCTCGTCGCCGGACACGAAGAAGACTTGCGGAATATCCCCCGACGCCAGCTTGCCGTCGACAAATCGCTTGATTCGCTCCAGATTGTTCATGTCATAGACGATTTCAAGCTGCTCCAGCGGCACGCCGTTCTTCAAATAAACGTCCTTGATCGCCGCTTCCCTCTCCAGATTCACTTCGATCCTGGCGCCCAGAAGCAGGCAAATGCGGGTCAGTCCTCTCCCGAACAAATACTGCGTCGCCTCCAATATCCCTTTCTTGTTATTGTTGCTGATGGAGACGGGCACCTGCTTGTTTCGTTCGAACGATAGAAACGGGATACGGTTGCTGCGAACCAGATCGATCCGCTTATCCTGCTCCTGCAAATAAAAGAGCACGACCGCATCGATATAACCGCTGGATTGCTCCAAAATGGAGTGCCCCAAATCGACGTCATCGTAAATGATTTCCTGAATCAAGCTGTACCGCCGGCTCCGGGCCGCCTGGTTCATGTATGACATCAGAATGTCGAACCATTGCGTCGTGTTTTGCCCGTACGTTTTGCGAATGGAGACGAGAATGTTCTTCATCGTTTTGGTGCTTAAGTTTTTGGCGAATACGTTCGGTTTAAAATTCGTTTCGGCGATGACCTTTAAAATTTTATCCCGGGTATCCGGCTTGACGTTCGGCTCGTTGTTAATGACGCGCGAAACCGTTTTGAACGAAAAGCCCGACAAGTCGGCAATATCGCGAATCGTATATTTTTTGTCCATGCTCTCTCACCCTGATGACTTATTGACACCGGTGTCATAATTTGCCATATCATGACACTTGGACTGCAAACGCACGCGGTCTGCTGCTTCCATTAAACTCCAGTTTACAATGATTGTCAATCGGTAAATTCATTTTCTTTGACTGGCTTGCCTTGTGCCATGCAGCTTCCCGCCCAGCGAAGGAAAAGGCCCGGTCGATGCCGTAACGACGGCAATCAACCGGCGTCCTTATCCTCCAATGCGGCTGGAATGACGCAGCGCTTATCCTATTTTACTTCGCCAGGAGGATTGCGGCTGAAGGAGCAATCCGGCCGTTACGGCAAATTGGACGCACCCATTAAGTACCGGTCTACTTCACGGGCGGCCTCGCGCCCTTCATGGATCGCCCAGACGACGAGACTTTGCCCGCGCCGCATGTCGCCCGCGCTGAACACGCCTTCGACGCTTGTCGCGAACTTGCCGTATTCCGCCTTGGCGTTGGACCGTTCATCCCTCTCCACGCCAAGCTGCTCGAGCACCGTGTTCTCCGGGCCCATGAAGCCCATGGCAAGCAGCACGAGCTGCGCCGGGTATACCTGCTCGCTGCCTGGCACTTCGGCCGGCACGAAACGGCCTTGATCATCCTTCTTCCATTCGATCAGCACCGTATGAAGCTCCTTCACATGCCCGTTCTCGTCGCCGACGAATTTCTTGGTCGAGATCAAGTATTTGCGCGGATCTTCGCCTTGCAGCACGGTCGCTTCCTCTTGCCCGTAATCGATCTTGAGGACGCGCGGCCATTCCGGCCACGGATTGTTCGGCTGGCGCGCTTCCGGCGGCTTCGGCATAATCTCGAATTGCGTCACGCTCTTGCACTTGTGACGAATCGAGGTGCCGACGCAGTCCGTACCCGTGTCGCCGCCGCCGATGACGACGATGTCCTTGCCTTCCGCCGAAATGAACTGCCCGTCCCGATGCTCCGAGTCGAGCAGACTCTTCGTGTTTTTGGACAGGAACTCCATCGCCAGGTGAACGCCCTTGAGCTCCCGGCCTTCGATGCTCAAGTCGCGCCCCTTGGTCGCTCCGCCGCACAGCACAATCGCGTCGAACTCCTCCTTGAGCTTGGAGGCGGAAATGTCCTTCCCGATTTCCGTCCCCGTCACGAACGTAACGCCTTCCGCGGCGAGCAGATCGACGCGGCGCTGCACGTACTTCTTGTCGAGCTTCATGTTCGGAATGCCGTACATGAGCAGACCGCCGGCGCGGTCCGCCCGTTCGTAGACGGTTACCGTATGTCCGGCTTTATTGAGCTGCGCCGCACAGGCGAGACCCGACGGGCCGGAGCCGACGACCGCCACCTTCTTGCCCGTACGCGCCTCGGGCGGCTGCGGCGTCACCCAGCCTTCGGCAAAGCCCTTGTCAATAATCGACTTCTCGATGTTCTTGATCGTCACCGGCGCTCCGTTCAAGCCGACCGTACAGGAGCCCTCACAGGGCGCAGGACAGACGCGGCCCGTAAACTCGGGGAAGTTGTTCGTCTTGTGCAGACGGTCCAGCGCCTCCTGCCAGCGCCCCTGATAGACGAGATCGTTCCATTCGGGGATCAGGTTATTGACGGGACACCCGGCCGCCATGCCGCTGATGACTTTGCCCGTATGACAAAACGGAATGCCGCAATCCATACATCGCGCGCCCTGCTGCTGCAGCTTCTCCCCCGGCAGCGGCGTACTGAATTCCTTCCAATTCGCTATGCGCAGCAGCGGGTTGTTCTCGACCGGAACTTCGCGCCCGTATTCCAAAAAACCGGTTGGTTTACCCATCGATTGGTTCCTCCAGACTCAAGGTTGAACACATCATCAACATCCGTCGGTTTAGTTTCCGCTTACGCGGGAGACGTCTTTCATGTTTTCCTCGAAGGCGACGAGCATCGCTTCCTGCTGACTGAGGCCGGATCGCTTCACGCGCTCGATCGCCTCGAACATGCGCTTGTAGTCCTTCGGAATCACTTTGACGAATTTCCACAAAGCCGCTTCCCAGTTCTGCAATATGCGCTGGGCCACGGCGCTTCCGGTGTAGGAGACATGGTGCTGAATCATATTTTTCAGCTCCGCGGCCTCGTATACTTCCTCCACCGCTTCGAGCAGCACCATCTCTTTGTTGCACTGCGACTGGAACGTTCCGTGCTCGTCGAACACGTAGGCGATGCCTCCGGACATGCCCGCCGCAAAGTTGCGGCCCGTCGGGCCGAGGACGACGACGCGTCCGCCGGTCATATATTCGCAGCCGTGGTCGCCGACACCCTCGACGACCGCCCGGACGCCGGAGTTCCGCACGCAGAACCGTTCGCCGGCAATGCCGCGAATGTACGCTTCGCCATCGGTGGCGCCGTAGAACGCGACATTGCCGATAATGATGTTGTCTTCGGCGGCATAGGCGGCCTTCTCCGGCGGGAATACGGCGAGCTTGCCGCCGGAGAGCCCTTTGCCGAAGTAATCGTTCGCATCGCCTTCCAGTGAAAGCGTCATCCCTTTCGGCACGAATGCTCCGAAGCTCTGCCCCGCCGAGCCGTTGAAGTGCAGTCGAATCGTTTCGTGCGGCAGCCCCTCGAGGCCGTACTTGCGCGTCACTTCGCTGCCGACGATCGTGCCGACGACGCGATTGACGTTACGAATCGGCAGGACGGCGCCAACCTTCTCCTTGTTGTCGATCGCCGGCCGGCAAATGTCCATCAGCTCGGTCATATCGAGCGAACGGTTCAGATCGTGGTCCTGCGGAATAGAGCAGTAACGCCCCACCTCGTCGCCGACCTCCGGCTGATACAGCAGCGCCGACAGGTCGATGCCCTTCGCTTTCCAATGCTTGACCGCTTCTTTCGTTTCGAGAACCTCGGTATGCCCGATCATCTCTTCCACGGTGCGGAATCCGAGCTCCGCCATCACCTCCCGCGTATTTTGCGCGACGAAGTGCATGAAATGCACGACATGCTGCGGATCGCCGGTAAATTTTTTGCGCAGCTCCGGATTTTGCGTCGCCACGCCGACCGGACATGTGTCCAGATGGCAGACGCGCATCATAATACAGCCGAGCGCGATGAGCGGCGTCGTCGCGAAGCCGAATTCCTCCGCGCCGAGCAGCGCGGCGACGACCACGTCGCGGCCGGTCATCAGCTTGCCGTCGGTTTCGACGGCGATGCGGCTGCGCAGGTTGTTCAGCACGAGCGTCTGGTGTGTCTCCGCCAGACCAAGCTCCCACGGCAATCCCGCGTGGCGGATCGACGTTTGCGGCGACGCGCCCGTGCCGCCGTCATAGCCGCTGATCAGCACGACGTCGGCCTTGCCTTTGGCCACGCCGGCGGCGATCGTGCCGACGCCGACTTCGGATACGAGCTTAACGCTGATGCGCGCCCGCGGGTTGGCGTTCTTCAGATCGTGGATCAGCTCCGCCAAATCCTCAATCGAATAAATGTCGTGATGCGGTGGCGGCGAAATGAGTCCGACGCCCGGCGTCACGCCGCGCACCTCGGCTACCCATGGATACACCTTCGAGCCCGGCAGCTGCCCGCCTTCGCCCGGCTTGGCGCCTTGCGCCATCTTGATCTGAATCTCGTCCGCATTCACCAAGTAGTTGCTCGTGACCCCGAAGCGGCCGGACGCCACCTGCTTGATCGCGCTGCGGCGCAAATCGCCGTTCGCATCCGGCCGGAAGCGCTCGTGATGCTCGCCGCCTTCGCCGGTGTTGCTCTTGCCGCCGATCCGGTTCATCGCGATCGCGAGGCTCTCATGCGCTTCCTTCGAAATGGAGCCGTACGACATCGCGCCCGTCTTGAAGCGCCTTACGATCGACTCCACCGGCTCGACCTCTTCGATCGGAACGGGTGCGCGGCCGGAGCGGAACGAGAACAGCGAGCGGAGCGTCATAAACCGCTCGTTCTCCTGATGGATCAGCTTGACGAAGCTTTGGTACATGCCGTAATTGTTCGTGCGAACCGCAGCCTGCAGCGCATGAATCGTCTCCGGGTTGTACAGATGCTCCTCGCCGCTGCGCCGCCACTGCAGCTCGCCGCCGGCATCGAGCACCCGGTCGCGGCCTTCCTGCTCCGAATACGCCCGCTCATGGCGAAGCAGTGCTTCCCGAGCGATCGCATCCAGCTTGATTCCGCCGACCGGCGTATACGTCCATGTAAAATATTTGTCGACCAGCGAAGCATCGAGGCCGACCGCTTCGAAAATTTGCGCGCCCCGGTACGACTGGATCGTAGAAATGCCCATCTTTGCAAGCACCTTCACAACACCTTTGGTAGCTGCCTTTACGTAATTGTAAAGCGCTTTCTCATAGGTGATGTCTTTGAGCTGCTTACGCCGAATCATATCTTCAATCGTTTCCATCGCCAAATACGGGTTGATCGCGCCGGCGCCGTAACCGAGCAGCAGGGCGAAATGATGCACCTCGCGCGGCTCGCCGGATTCGAGCAGCAGCCCGATCTTCGTTCGCGTGCCTTCGCGGATGAGATGATGGTGCAGGCCGGAGACAGCCAGCAGCGCGGGGATGGCGGCATGCGCCGCGTCAACGCCTCGGTCGGACAAGATGATCAGCGTCGCTCCGTCCGCAATCGCCCGGTCGGCAGCGGCATACAGCGCGTCCATCGCCCGTTCGAGGCCGTCCGTTCCTTCCGCTGCGCGGAACACGATCGGCAGCGTAACGGCCTTGAAGCCTTCCCGCTCGATATGGCGCAGCTTGGCCAGATCCGCGTTCGTCAGAATCGGCGTCTCGATCCGGATGTGACGGCAGCTCTCCGGCTTCGGGTCGAGCAGGTTCCCTTCCGGGCCGAGCGTCGTGCCCTGCGCCGTAATGATCTCCTCGAAATTCGCGTCGAGCGGCGGGTTCGTCACCTGCGCGAACAATTGCTTGAAATAGCTGTACAACAGCTGCGGACGATCCGACAGCACCGCCAGCGGCGCGTCGAAGCCCATCGAGCCGATCGGGTCGACGCCGGTGCGGGCCATCGGGTCAATGACCTTCCGCAAGTTCTCGAACGTGTACCCGAACGCCTGCTGCCGCTGCAGCACCGTGTCCTCGTCGCCTTCCGGCACTTCCGGGGCATCCGGCAGCTCGCCGAGCGAGATCAGATGCTCGCTAAGCCACTCGCGGTACGGCTGCTCGCCCGCGATCCGCTCCTTGATCTCCTCGTCCGCGACGATCCGCCCTTCCGCCGTGTCGACGAGCAGCATGCGTCCCGGCTGAAGACGCTGCTTGGAGACAATGCGCTCCGGCGGAATGTTCAGCACGCCCGCTTCCGATGCCAGCACGATCAAGTCGTCCTGCGTTACGTAATAGCGCGCCGGACGCAAGCCGTTGCGGTCCAGCACCGCTCCGACCGATTTGCCGTCCGTGAAGGAAATCGCGGCCGGACCGTCCCACGGCTCCATCAGACAGCTGTGGTATTCGTAAAACGCTTTCTTTTTATCGCTCATTGTCTCGTGCTTAGACCATGGCTCTGGAATCATCATCATTGCCGCGTGCGGCAAGGAGCGCCCGGACAGCATCAGAAACTCCAGACAGTTGTCGAACATTTGCGAGTCCGAGCCGTCGGTATCGATGATCGGCAGGATGCTCTGGAAGTCGTCCCCGAACAAGTCCGTCCGGCACATCGCCTGGCGCGCATGCATCCAGTTCACGTTGCCCCGCAGCGTGTTGATCTCGCCGTTATGGATCAAATAGCGGTACGGATGCGCCCGCTCCCAGCTCGGGAACGTATTCGTGCTGAACCGGGAATGGACGAGCGCAATCGCCGATTCGAGGTCCGGATCTTTCAACTCCGTATAGTAATCGTCGACTTGCTCCGGCGTCAGCATGCCCTTGTAGACGATCGTCCGGCTCGACAGACTGGAGAAGAAAAACATCCCCGCATCCTCGATCGCCTTGGTTCCGTTCTCCGCCAGCTTGCGGATGACGTACAGCTTGCGCTCGAACGCAAGCTCGCCCTGCACGTCGTCGGCAGCGCCGATGAATACTTGACGCACGACCGGCTCCGCCAACCGGGCGGATTGCCCAAGCTTCGCGTTATTCGTCGGCACGGTTCTCCAGCCGAGAAACCGCTGCCCCGTCTCGCGCACCTTCTCCTCGACCAGCCGCTCACAGGCAATCCGCGCTTCCGTGTCCTGCGGAAGGAACAGCATGCCGACGCCGTACCGGCCGGGCTCCGGCAATCGAATGCCTTCGGCATCGCATACTTTGGCAAAATAGCTGTGAGGGAGCTGCAGCAAAATGCCCGCTCCATCCCCGGTATTGTGCTCTCCCTGACCGCCGCGGTGATCCAGATTGCACAGTACGGTAAGCGCTTGCAAAACAATGTCATGCGATGGCTTTCCCTTGATGTGGGCAACGAAACCGATGCCGCAAGCGTCATGCTCAAATTGCGGATCATAGAGACCCTGTTTGACGGGCAGTCCATATTTGTTCATGCAGCGCAACCTTTCCTTGCTAAATTTTGGAATTTAATTAAAAATACAGCACAGCAAGAGCGACAATACCTAACATTGAGTGTAAGGGGATCTGCGAAGGTAAATATGTTTTATATTAACATCCGATTTAATTTATGGCAATTTAAAATATTTCGACTTTTCTGATATATTGACAGGTTTGCTGACACCGCTGGCGTATCCTTTCTCCGTTCCAAGACGCCGATGGGCAGGGCTCGTTCGATTGTGCCAACCCTGAATCTTATGCTATGATATTGTTCGTTATGCGAACAACGACGAACGAAGGTGTATATTTTGGCGCAATTATATTTTCGTTATGGAGCGATGAACAGCGGCAAATCGATTGAAATATTGAAGGTCGCGCACAACTACGAAGAGCAGGACAAAGCCGTGCTCATCTTTACTTCCGGCTTGGATAACCGCGATGAGGTCGGTTTCGTATCCTCGCGGATCGGCCTTCGGCGCGAAGCGATTCCAATCCACGACGACACCGACATGATCAGCATCGTCCGGCAGCAGACGAACCGGATCTCATGCGTGCTGGTAGACGAAGTGCAGTTTCTGAACAAGGAGCAAATTTTGCAGCTCACCCGTATCGTGGACGAGCTGAAGATCCCCGTGATGGGGTTTGGGCTCAAAAACGATTTTCAAAATGAGCTGTTCGAGGGCAGCCGTTATATGCTGCTGTATGCGGATAAAATCGAAGAGATGAAGACGATCTGCTGGTTTTGCGAGCGCAAAGCGACTATGAACCTGAGAGTGGATGAGTCCGGCAAGCCGGTGTTTACCGGAGAGCAGATTCAGATCGGCGGCAACGACGCGTACTACCCGGTATGCCGCAAATGCCATACGAACCCGCCGTTGTAAATGCAGCAGAAGCTTACAAAAGACCAAAAGCCGGAAGACGTTCACCTCCAGTGAATGCTTCCGGCTTTTTTCGGTATTCCTTAGCCTGATCGCGGGCTTCTCGTGCCGCGGGTTCAGATGGCCCAGTTGCCATTTCTGAAGATCGCCTCGCGCTTCCCGTCCGCGGTGACTCCGTCGATGTTCATATCCGCGGAACCGATCATAAAATCTACGTGAATTAAGCTTTTATTGACGCCGTGCCGGGCAAGATCCTCGTCCGTCATCTCGGTGCCACCCTCCAGGTTGACCTGGTACGCCTGGCCGAGCGCAAGATGGCAGGATGCATTCTCGTCGTACAGCGTGTTGTAGAAGATTACGTTCGCGTTCGAAATCGGCGAATCGTGGGGAACCAGCGCCACTTCGCCGAGCGACCGCGCGCCGTCGTCCGTATTCAGCAGCCGCTCCAGCGCTTCATACCCTTGCTCCGCCGTGAACTCGACCACCTTGCCGTCCTTGAACGTCAGGGAGAAGCCGTCGATCAGCTGGCCTCCGTAATTGAGCGGCTTCGTGCTGCGGACCGTGCCGTTCACGCCGTCCTTGCGCGGCATGGTGAACACTTCCTCCGTCGGCATGTTCGGATTGAACAGGATGCCTTTGGCGTTTTCCTTCGCCCCGCCGAGCCACACATGCGCCTCCGGCAGATCAATCGTCAAATTCGTGCCCGGCGCTTCATATTGCAATTGTTTATACCGTTTACCATTAAGCACCTCAACCGTTTGCGCCAGCTTCGCGTTATGCTCCTTCCACGCCGCGACCGGATCATCCTTATCGACGCGAGTCGCGTCCAGGATACGCTCCCACAGCTTCTCCACCGCCGACGCCGCGGGAATGCCCGGGAACACTTTGGCCGCCCACTCCGGCGTAGCGTAGGAGATCAGCGACCAGGCGTTCTTATGCGACATCAGGTAGCTGCGGTATTTGTTCAAAGCTGTGGCGCTTGTCTTCGTAGCCGTCGCGATGCGCGCCGATTCGACGCCTGTCAGCAGATCGGGATTCGGCGCGTAAATTTGCAGAAACGCCGCGCCGCCCTCGGCCATCTCTTCCATCCCTTGAGCCCGCCACATCGGATATTCGCTGAATGCTTCCATCGGAGCGAGCTTATATTTAATGAGCGTAAGCTCCTCGTCGACCCAATCGACATGCACGTTTTTGGCGCCGGCTTCATACGCCTTCGCCGCAATGCGCCGCACCAGATCCGCCGCGGCGATCGGCGCCGTGAGGACAATCGTCTGCCCTTCCTGTACGTTGACGCCCATCCTGACGGCTAACGCCGCATATTTATCCAACTGCTCTTGTGTCGGAACCAGACTCATGTGCCATCCCTCCAAATCGATTGTCATCTCTTCCCATTATATGCCGTTGTCCGCCCAAAATCCAAAAAAGAAGCCAGCCGTCCGCCGGCTAGCCTCCTTCCGCTTGCGCGGCGCTTCTATTTCTTCCTTTTGGATTCGGCCACCTCGGAATCCTGATTGTTGCCGGGCTGCTGCTTTTTGCCGTTATTGTTCGCATTGTCTCTGGACACGGTCACCCCTCCCTCCCTACGGAATCGATGATAGTGTAACCAGACCGCGCCGCATTCATGTTCAGGCCGGAAGATCACCTCCCGATCTCCAAGGTCTTGCATCGTAAAGCCGTTTGTTTCGTATATAAGCTATAACGACAAAACATCACATTTCTTTCCCAAAAGCATCGTCATTCGGGCGATCATACAAAAAAATTCGCCGCTCCGTTCGACACAAGGTACTTTCGTACCAAGTACACCGTTGCGAATACTGTTTTCCTTACTGTAAACTAAGAATAGACGACAACATACCCCGTTGCCCGAATTGGAGATGAACGCATGGAACGACTTAAGCTATTTTTTACAAACTTGACGGTAAGGCGATTTTTCATCCTTGCCATTATCTGTTTGCTGCTGTTCAGTATAAAGGACATGCTCAACCTGGTTTTATTAACGTTTTTAATTGCTTATGTCATGAACCGTCTTCAACAGGCGCTAACGAAAAAAATAAGCAAATTCGTCGTCGTGAACAGCAAGGTCATTATCATTCTGCTATACGCCGCTCTCGTGACTACCGTCGTGCTGGGCATTATCAACTATTTTCCGAAGGTGCTCGTGCAAATCAAACAGTTGAAGGATAATTTGGTTGCGCTCACGAGTCTTCCCGTCCCCGATGATGAATTTTCCAAGTATATCTACAAAACGCTGCGAGATCTCGATTTGCAATCCTATATGAAGCACGGCTTCGAATACGTGCTGCGCATCAGCAACTGGGGCACGACCTTTCTCATGTCGATCATCCTGAGCCTGGTGTTTATTCTCGAGAAGCCCCGCATCACTTCGTTCACGTCAAGGTTGAAGGACAGCAAGATCGCCTGGCTCTATACCGAGCTGGAATACTTCGGCAAAAAATTTGTTTTATCGTTCGGCAAAGTCATCGAAGCGCAGCTGCTGATCGCCCTATGCAATACGGTATTTACGGTGATCGGCTTGTGGGTTCTCGGCTTCCCGTACTTGTTCGCGCTAGGTATCATGATCTTCCTGCTCAGCCTCGTTCCTGTCGTCGGCTTCGTCGTCTCGCTCGTTCCGCTGTGCATTATCGGCTACAACCTCGGCGGCTGGATGATGGTCATCTACGTCATCGCCATGATCGCCGTGCTGCATGCGCTGGAGGGCTACCTGCTGAATCCGAAGCTGATGTCTTCCAAAATGAATCTGCCGATGTTCTACACCTTCATCGTGCTCATTTTCTCGGAGCATTACATGGGCATTTGGGGACTGATTCTCGGCATTCCCATCTTCGTCTTCCTGCTGGATATTCTCGATGTCGACACGACGACATAACCGGCTTGCGGCGGCGAAACGAAATAATAAAAGACGCGCCTCCTTATCGGGAGGCCACTGAAAAAGTCCTTTCATGCAAAAAAGGTACAGTCCTTCAAGAAAATTGAGGGGTCTGTACCTTTTTTGCTGTATAATTAAGGCATTACGAAAAGCAGGTGAGAGTAGATGATTCGGCAACAACAAACTTTGGTTCTGAGTCCTTACGCGGCACTGTATGACATCGTCGTGCCAAAGGACAATATGCTCCGTCAAATCAACGAACTGGTGGACTTCACCTTCATATA
>NZ_CAJVAS010000058.1 GCF_910593845.1 Paenibacillus solanacearum
GACTTAAAACGCTCTTGTAATCTGCATGCACATGAATGACGAACATCGGAAAGCCGTATGAGGGAAAACCTCACGTACGGTTTGATGAGGAGGGGCAGATTTCTCTGCCCTTTACTCTAGACCTAACGAAGTTTCTCACGGATTAGATCAGCTACAAGCCGATCCGGGGATCGCTCGCCTCTTCCAACCTTCATATGATTACACAGCACCGCCACTGCAAGGAAATTCGATGGATCGGCATACCCAATCATACCGCCCAAACCGGCATAGCCGAAAGCCGTCGGTGTACCTCCCATGACATCACCCTCTTGGCTGAGACTATAGCCAAGCCCCAGTCTATTGGGAGCGAGCCCCACTTCGTCAATGCCTTCGAAATGCAGTGACGTCGCCTCCGCTACAGAATCCGACTCGAGCAGACGTTTACCATTAACACCCTCGCTAATCAGTGAAGCATACATACACGCTAACGCTTGTGCCGTAGCGACAACATTTACGGCGGGTACGGCCGCAGCATGGAACCATGGTGAATTCCATTCTGGATTTGCAACAGGGACCAGGGTCGGAGGGAGTACTCGCTTGAAAAGCATGTCATCTGGCATGGAAGCAATGGGTACGGCTTCACCGCTAATCTCAGCGATTCGGGGTTCCGCTTCCATGGAGGCGCCTAAATACAGATCCTTTTCAATGCCTAAAGGCTTGCATATCTCGTCATGAACAATTTGAGCAAAAGTCCGGCCGTCAGCTCGGGATGCCGTTTCTCCCAAAATCCAACCGAAGGTTAGACCATGATAACCTGACTTACTGCCAGGTTCCCAAATCGGCTCTAGCTTCTCTATCTCGCAGACCATCGCTTTCCAGTCAGTGATGAGGCGCATATCCGCGTACATCGGCATCAAGGGAATTCCTGCCGTATGAGTAAGCACTTGGCGAAGAGTAATCTTTTCCTTGCCATTTGCTCCGAACTCGGGCCAGTAATGGGAGATCTTCTCATCATACGCTAATTTGCCCTGTTGGACGAGAATATGAATAGCAGTTGAAATAATGCCTTTGGAGCAAGATTGCACAACGAATAAAGTATCTTGGTCAACGGAGCGTCGTCCTGCGGAATCAGCGCTTCCTGAAAAAACATTCAGAACCAGCTCTCCATGCCAATAAGCTGCCGCTTGGAATCCTGCGCCCATATCGTCTTCTGCAAGCTCATCCAACAACTGTTTGACATGAAGCTGTAAGTCTATGAGATTTTGGCGATTTTTAATAAATGGATTGGTCAATGCATTCAACTCCCTTATTTTAATTAAACAATAAGGTGCAAAGCCCATCCTTTGAAACGTCTTGCGGGCGAACAGGAGTACTCATCATTCGCCCATGCAAAGGTTCGCCTTAAGAAGAGGCTTTGCATGAGCCGCGTGACATACCGGCAAAATGATTTGCCATCAAAATCGACCCCCTTTCAGTGAAAATAGTAGCAAAGAATAATGGATGCATCAACTCCTTTGTTCAGTCGGAAAGGAATTTTCGGGTGCGCCGCGAATGATTCATACAGGAAGAGATGGAATAAGCATGTATCGTCAATCCAGTAGTCGGGAGACGGCATGTAACCACAAATCGGAACGCAGTTCTTCATTATGAAACAGTTGGGGGTCATCGTATTGAAAACGCTTTTGTCTTCCGGCATCCGCTCCAAATGGTTTTACCGGTACTTGTTGTCCTATATCGCGATATTGGCTGTCCCGCTGCTGGTCATCGGTCTGTTCGTCTATTACGATTTCATCCTCACGCTGCAGAAGGAAGTGACGGGCAGCAATTTGAACATGCTCAGTCAAGTGAAGGAAATCGTCGATGTGAAAATCGACGAGCTGGACAAAATCGCTTATCAAATTTCTGAAAATCCGGAATTGACGCCTTACATGGCGACCAAAAACGCTTATCAGGGTATGAATACGATCCGCGAGCTGAAAAATTATGCCGCCGGCAACAGCTTCATCTACGAAGTGGTGCTTCATATGCGGGATCATCCCATGCTTTATTCGTCGTTCAGTTCCTATCCGGTCGATCGGTTCGCGGGGGATATATACCGGTTTCGCGACTGGAGTCAGGAAGAGTTCGAGCGCGACCTCGACCGGAGCAAAGGCTCCTTGCTTCGACCGGCCGAGGAAGCCGGCATGGTGAAGGAAGGCCGGATCGTTCCGTATATTGTGCCGATTCCGTACAAGGACGAGGTGCCGTACGGCAACGTCATCTTCCTGCTGACGGAGCAGTCGGTGAGAAAACTGATCCTGAATATTTTGCGCGACTACGGCGGGAATACGTTCATCGCCGATGCGCAGGGCCGCATCGTGACTTCGCTTGAGGACGATTCGCGGTTCGACATTCCGGGCTTTCTGTCGAGCGTCGGGCCGGCGGCGGTGCGCGGATCGACTTCCGTGGAGCTTGGCGGCGACGACTATTTCGTAACGTATATCCGCTCGTCGCATACGGGATGGACTTACATTACGCTCGTCGAGAAAGCCCGGGTGATGGCTCCCGTCGTTCGGATCAAGCAGAACGCACTGGCAGGGCTTGCGTTTACACTGCTGCTCGGAGCCGCCGTCATCTGGCTGCTGATGAATCTGAATTACAACCCGCTGCTCCGTCTGAAAAATTTCGCGGAAACGCTCGCCGGCCGCAAAGCCACCGGCCGCGACGAGCTTGAGGCGATCCGTCTCGCCGTAAGCGATATGTCCGAGAACAGCCAGGTGCTGCGTCAGCAGCTGAAACATAACAAGCCGGCGCTTAAAGCGTATGTGCTCGACAAATTGCTGAAAGGGCATATGAGAGACATCGAGGAATTCAACCGATCCGGAAGCGGCTGCGGCGTCGGTTTTGCCGGCACGTTTTACCGGGTAGCGGTTTTTTTGCTGGATGGTCTCGGCAGTGGGGAGGGCAAATCGGTAAAGGAGAACGTAATCGCTTATATGGAGCGGCATTTGCCCGAAGGAGTGGAAGGTTACGGGATCGACGGCATGGAGAACAACCGGTTTCTATTCCTTATTGCGACCCGCAACGCCGACGACGATACGGTGCTGGAAGCGCTGGCGCGCATCCGCGAATCGGTATGGGCGAAATGGCAGTTTCATTCGACCGTCGGACTGGGGGGCGTTTACAGCGAAGCTGCTCATATCGGGAAATCTTGCATCGAGGCGACGACGGCACTGGAGTACAGGCTCGTGAAAGGGAAAAACCGGATTATTCTGTTCGGAGACATCGGGGAATCGGTGCCGGGCGGATATTCCAAGAAAGAGCTCGCGGATCTGGAGCTTTCCTTAAAGCAAGGAGATGCGGACAAAATCAAGGAATGTCTCGATGCGGTCATCGGGCTTATTCACCTGAACGGTCCGTCGCTGTTTATGGCCCGGTCGATATGCTACGAGCTGATTCATACGATTTTACGCCCGCTGGACGAAATGAATATGCGCGGAAACCGGAAGCCGCTTCCCGACGTGTTGTCGCTTTTCGCGTTCGAGACGGTGGAGGAACTGTCCGAGCTCGTCTGCAAAATCAGTTTGGACATCGGCCGGCGGATCAAGGAAAGCAAGGAAAGCCGCAATTACGCGCTGAAGGAAGAACTGATCGGCTATATTGAACGGCACTACGGGGATTATCATTTCTCGCTGCACACGATGGCGGAGGCGCTGTCGATGTCGGCTTCTTACTTGAGCCGGTATTTCAAGGACCAGACCGGATTGACCGTCTCGCAGTACGTTCACGAGCTGCGGCTGGACAAGGCGAAAGAGCTGCTGCGCACAGGCGATGACAATATTCAGGAGCTGGTCAAGCGGATCGGATATGCGAGCCCGTCCAGCTTTATCCGCAAATTCCGCGAAGCCGAAGGAATGACGCCGGGCGAGTACAGGCGGCTGTATGTAAAGGATGGCACATCGGGCTCCGGCTGAACATCGGCGCGAATGTAATGGCCGGCACATGCTGGCGGCAACGGATGATTTACAGCTTCCCCCCCAGAGGCGTTATAGTGGAGTTGCTTCCGATGACGGGAACATGAAGGGGGGGACAAAAAAAGCAAACAGGAGCGTGGAGAAAATGCGGTGGATAGTCCCGGAAGGGCGAGGCGTGCGGACGGCATTGGCGAAGCGGGTGACGCAGGCGAAACGGGCCGTGGGGACGAAGAAATTGCTGCTGCTCGGAAGCGCGATACTTGCAATCGCGGTATGGATCGGCTATGAAGGCCTTAGAGAACGCGCAGGCGCCGGGTCGGAAGGGACGGCCGGAAATTCCGCTCCGCAGGGGGAGACGGGAGCCGGCATATACACCTCAGGGCTGCCGATCGTAGGAAAACCGGTAACCCTGCGCGCTGCCGTAAGGAAAACGGTGACGCATGGAGACTTCGCACAGATGCAGACGTTCCAGGATTTGGAGAGGGCAACCAACATCCGATTCGAATGGGATCAAATTCCGAGCGAAACGTACACCGAGAAGAAAAAGTGGATGTTTCTGAACGGCGAGCTGCCCGACGTTTTCTTCTCCGGTCTCACCTCGAGCGACGTCGTCCGTTACGGCAGTCAGGGCTTGCTTATTCCGTTGGAAGATCTGATCGACAAATACGCACCGAATATCAAGAAAGTATTTGATGCGTATCCGGAAGTAAGGAAGGCGTCGACTACGCCCGACGGCCACATCTACTCCTTGTCGTTTTTGGAAGCTAACGACTACATGGTGTACCGCAACCATTTGGCGATCAACCGGGAATGGCTGGATAAGCTAGGGCTCGAAGTGCCGACAACGACCGATGAATTGTATCGGGTGCTTCAGGCGTTCAAGAAACGGGACCCGAACGGCAACGGCATACGGGACGAAATTCCGCTCGCATCGCTGTACGGCGGCATCAATCAGAATTTCCATGCCCTGTTCAACGCATTCGGCGTACGCAATCCGGACGGCAGCAAGCTGGCGGTCAAAGACAACAGCGTTCGTTACGAGCCGGCTCAGCCGGAATACAAAGATGCGATCAAGTATATTCATCAGCTGTATGCCGAGCAATTGATCGATCCGGAAACGTTCACGCAGGACGCGAAGCGGTTCATGGCCAAGGGCAGCGCCCCGGAGATCGTCTACGGCGCTTTTACCGCGTTTCTCGGCAACGTGGAGCTCGGATCGTTGGATCGGCTGAAGCGGTATGCGATCGTTCCTCCGCTTGCCGGTCCGAACGGAGACCGTACATGGCGAAGGCAGGATAACCGGATTACGCCGAATACGTTCTCCATTACTTCCGCCAACAAATACCCGGAAGCTACGATGCGCTTGATCGACGCTATGAATGAGGAGGATACCGCGTTCCAGCTGTGGCGCGGCCCGTACGGCAGCCACATTCGGAAAGAGGCGGACGGCAAAATCAGGCAAAATCCGCTGCCCGAGCGCAAAACGGTTCTGGAAGCATGGATCGGCGAGGCCGCTCCGTACAATTCGGTTCCTCTCTATTTCACCAAAACGATGATGGACAACTACGTGCTGGACGAGACGAGCAGCCTGCGGAATGAAGCCTACAAGCTGTATAAGCCCTATATCGTCAGCGAAGAAGAGACATACCCGCAGTATATCTACTATACGGTCGGGCAGCTTCAGCAGTTGCAAGCGCTGGATACCGACATTCAGTCGTATCAAAGCGCGATGGAAGCAAAATGGATTATCGAGGGCGGTATCGACGAGGAATGGGACCGCTATATCGCCGAATTGCACAAGATGGGGCTGGACCGCAAAATCCGGATTCATCAGGACGCTTATGACGCGTACCGGCGCTTTTGATTCGTCATGGAAACGTGGCTTGTGAACGAAGGGGAGGATATAATTGTGTTTACAAAAAAGATCGTGTTGACCGTAACAGCGGCAAGCGTCGTTTCATTAGTAACCGGATGTGCTTCTGTGAAGGAAGAGAAGAAGCCGGAGGCATCGCAGCCTTCGAAGATAGAAGTTCCGCAAGGCCCCATTACGTTTAAGGTCGCTTCGAACAGGACAAAAGAAAGCTTTGCAAGAGTCAACAAAATAATCCGTGCGAAATATCCGAATGTTACATTAGAACAAATGGCCAGCTACAAAAACAACGAGAAAGCGCTGAAAGATATGATTTCTGCAGGTGACCTTCCGGATATTATCGACGAGGCTACCACCAATACTCCGATACTGCTTGATCTCGAATTTCCTATCGATCTCGAGCCTATTATTAAAAAACTAAACTTAAACATCAGCAGCTTAGATCAGCAAACGATTGATAGTATTCGTTCCTATAACGGGAAGCTGTTTATGCTGCCAACGAACCTGACGCCTCCGCTGGTGTTGTTTTACAATAAGGATATCTTTGATCGGTTCGGTGTGCCGTATCCGGCGGTCGGCAATACGTGGGATGATAATATACAATTAGCCAAAAAGCTATCCCGCACCGACGCGGGAGTCAATTATAAGGGGATGTCGACAGGTACGATCATCAACCGTATGGCAACGCAACTATCTTTGCCCTATGTCGACACCAAATCAGGAAGATCGGCTGTCCTCTCGAATGACGGTTGGAAGAAAATGTTCGAGAAATGGAAAGAAATCTACGATATTCCAGGCAATTATCCGAGTGGCGCGAAATTCAGCAATGGCGTAAATGATTTCTTGAAAAACAAAAACTTGGCGATGTTTCCTCACTTTCTATTGTTGGCGCAAGATAAGCTATTCGAAGATGCAGTTAAGAGCGGATTAAATTGGGGAGCAACGACCTTTCCTACGTTTAAAGAAGCTCCGGGAGTAGGGCCCTCCGGTATTTCCGGCGGATTTATGATTACGAAAATGAATAAATACCCGGAATTTGCTTTGCAGGTCATGATGACCTTGCTGTCAGACGAAGGACAAATTGAGATGGCGAAGGATGGCATGGTACCGAGCGTGAATAAGCCGGAGCTCAGAAGCCATATTTACGAGGATTCCGCAATCGTGAATCAAATTCCTAAAGATGTGTTAGCCGCGATCTACAAGATGAAAGAAGCTAAACCGTATTCCCGAAGCAGATATGATACCGCTTCCCTCAATACGGTTACGAAATATATTAACGAGTATATTGGAGGAAAGATGGACTTAAATTCGGCGCTTCGAAAAGCGGATGAAGAAATCAATAAGCTCATCGAAGCCGATAAAAAATAAAATGGTCTGACGTAACCGGCAATACGTATGAACAAACTACGAAAAGGTGATGGCTTGATAACAGCGCAGCTTATTGAACCGATTGCACAGCGGGTATATCAGCGAAATGAAAAAAGTGTGAGCGACATCTCGATCGAAGTTGTTTTATCCGATCCCGTTACCGGAAGATTGGAGGCGCGTTTATCTTCGGAGTGCTCTCCAACCCCATGGAGGTACATAGGTGAAGTCAATGGAACATCTTTTAAAGGAACGTTACCTGATGTACCGGTTGGCCAGCATCTGTTGGATGTGCGGATTTCGTTTGATTCGAAAACGATTACACTAACTGCGGACCCTGTATTTGTAGGAGATTTATGGATACTGGCGGGCCAATCGAATATGGAAGGCTGCGGGAAAAATATTGATCTGGAGATGCCTGTAACAGGGGTTAGCTGTTTCTATATGGGCGACACATGGGATATTGCACGGGAACCGCTGTGCTGGCTTCAGGAATCGATCGATCCCGTGAACTGGAACGTACCGGAGGAAGAACGCGAACAGGCGATTCGTACCGTGAGACAAGAACGTTCGAATGGGGCGGGTCTTAGCCTTACCTTTGCCAAAAAAATACTTCAACATACAGGCGTACCTATCGGCTTGATCATGTGTGCGCATGGCGGGACGAGCATGTCCCAATGGGACCCCGGTTTAATCGGCGAAGAAGGCCGTTCCTTTTACGGTGCCATGATCCGCAAGGTAAGAAAGCTCGGCGGCCGGGTGAAAGGGTGTCTTTGGTACCAAGGGGAAGCTGATGCGAATGAAAAAGCGGCACCGGATTATTTGGAGCGCACGATACGCTGGGTGAACAGCCTGCGCAGTGATTTATCTTCGCCGGAATTACCGTTTATTTATGCGCAGCTGTCGGTTTTTCACATCAACGGGGACGGAAAATGGTGGAACCGCATTCAGCAGGATCAATTCGAACTGGAATCCAAAATAAAGCATGCAGCTATGGTACCAACCATCGATGCGACGCTCTCGGATGCGATCCATTTGGATGCCCGGTCGTTAAAAGAGGTTGGCCGGCGTATGGCGTCGGCAGCTTTGCGGCTCACTTACGGGATACACGAGGCGGAGAGCGGTCCCCGGCCGGCCGATTTTGCCTGGAATACGGATCGAACCGAGCTGCGCATCTCCTTATCGGGAATTAACGGCGAATTGGCTCAAGTTGAGCAGGTGTACGGAATCCTTATGATATCCGGCGGAGTCAAGCAATGGCTGTCGGCAAGCATCGGGGAGGACCGGCAGCATATCGTTATCTGCTTCCAAGAGCCGGTACCGGTGGGCAGCAAGCTGCTTCACGGCGTCGGCTACAATCCGACGGTTAATGTAAAAGACGCTAGAAGCATCCCATTACCCGTCTTCGGTCCGGTTGATGTATAACAGGATATACGAAGCTTATTAAAACATTCGTTCGCGGCTACCGCGCAGGAAGGATGGTGCAGCGCATGTCGGATCAATCGGGCAAAATCAGCAGAAGAGGGCTGCTTATGCAAATGGGGGCGGCCGGGACCGCGCTGGCTGCCGGGGTCATACTCGGGCAAGGGGCGATGGGGGCCGAGAGGGGGCAATCCACCGTTACCCGCCATACGTACGGCGAGCCCGGCTTCTGTGAGGGCGGCGGCTTGCGCGCCGGCGGATTCGTGAATGTCATGGACTACATTCCGCCGGAGGAGCATGCCGGCATTAGCGCAGGAACGTCGTCCTATGACTGCACAACCGCGATCAATACCGCGCTCGGCAAGAAATGCGCCATCCTGTTTCCATGCGGCGTGTTCGAGATTTCGTCTTCCCTCATCTTGGATACCGGCAATTATGTGCATGGCTCAGGCAAGGGCAATACGGTCATCCGGCTGAAAGCCGGCTCCAATTGCGATGTATTCCGGACGAGAGATTTCGACACGCTGAAAGGCAATACGAACGGGGCGGCGCTCGCCCCGAGATATTTCGGAATCGAGCATTTGACGATTGAAGGCAATTATATAGCGAAGGGCTGGAGAGAGGACAATAACAGCTGCAACAATACGCAAGGCTCCGCCATCGCCATATACGGGTGGGGATACCGGATCAATGCGGAAGTGTACAATATTGCCGCTCATGCCCTATACAGCGAATGCATGGGCGACCCCGGCCAGCAGTTCGAGCGGTATTCGACGGTTGAACTGCACGGGAGAATATCGGGGGAGGAGGCCGTCGTGTTTCGCGGCCCTGGCGACATTGTATTGGACAAAATCGTCTTCGGCGTAGTCGGGGTCAAACCTAGACCGGACTATTACGCGATCGCGGGCAGAACGTCATCGCTGTTCGCCGGCGATACGTTGGACGGGATTGTGCTCGATGAGACGAGTCCTTACGACGGCCATTGCGAGCTGGGCTTCGTGCATATTTACGGCGTCTATTACGGCTATGGCATCCGGACCCGGGGCGTGTGCAGAATCAAGGCGGAGCATCTCGTCAGTGAAAATAACCGCGGAGGCGCCCGCTTCCAGGACGGGGCTTGGGGCGTCGTCTCGATATTGGAGGTTCACGCGAACGGGAGAATTCCTCCGGAGTACAAAGCTTCGATCGCCGGGTCTCCTCCGCTGCCCCCGCTCGAAGGCTGCTTGTGCGAATCGTCGTGGGGGATGCAGATTTCTGGACTGCACGTGCAGCGCAACGGGCCGAGTCAGGACGGCTGGCCTACACTGAAAGTAAGCGGCGCCTACAACACGATCCATTTGACGAGCCGGGGCTATGCGAATGCGGCAACGGGAACTTATTATGCCGGCAGTGCCGCCGTGATCGAAGGCGTCAATCAGACGGTCAGCGTCAACGCGCACCGCATTAACGGAGATGCGGTCGTCATCCGGGCGGTTACGTCCTCGATCGAACTGAACGTGCGTGATGTGACGAACGGATCGGGGCTTGTCCGGGACGCCGGCAGCGGCAACGTCAACAGGGGCAACTGCATCACCGGAACGGTGAATGAGGCGGCCACCGGTTTTACCTCGATCGGAACCCCGACTTGCGAGAGCATCCGGCTTGTGTTGAACAATTCGTCTGCCAAGCCGTTGTTTGCCGGCAGCAGGCCGGATCTGCAAAACCGGGCGCAGCACTGGGACATTAGCGCCGCTTGGAGCAATGTACCTTACGGAACGCGTTCCCGGGTCTATTTCACGTTCGATATGACCGTTGTGACGGAGCAGACGATTACGGTACCGCACCGTCTCATTTACCAGCCCGATTTTCGCGAAGTGTCATGGAGCATCGAGGACAGGGCTGCGACATGGGACGGCCAAATCGAGTATATTCGGTTTCAAGCCGCGGATGCGACAAATCTCGTATTTAAGTTGAAGCTTTCCCAGGCCGGCAGCACCGGTGCCGATGTGCGCATAGGCGTGCAGGTCGGGTAGCGGAGGCAGGTATAACGGAAACGCCCCTATGGGGCCATCCTTTACCTATTTCAGGATTTGAGTTAATTATAATGAATCTTTCCCTATATTGCGGATGATCTTCATGTTATGATCATGTTGCTGGAAAAATAAATCGTAACGAGGTGAGGACAATGAAAACAAAACAATATACGTCTTATCCTCATGCTGCTTTTTAGTTATTCTTTGACGAATATATCAGGCTCTGAGGGTAGGATTTACTCTCAGGGCTTTTATATTTAGGCAGCAGGAGCATTGAAGCTTCCTTGCCGGTCTATGACAGCCACTTACAGAGTGGCTGTTATTTTTTTAGGACAAAAGGCGGGTCAAGGCAGCAGTTTCAACTTCGGCGTCGTTACCCTGTATTCACCGCTTTCCCAATATGAAAGGATGATGCTTTATTAAAAGACTCGCTCAATATTTTCGCTCGTTACAATCCGGACAGTCATCGTACAGTATGATTTATGAAGGTTCCTACTATGACGAAGGGGGGACGATATCCGACCCCACCTATTGGGATAATGATGTTGCCTATTGCATTGAACGGACACATAAACTGACACTGGATAAACCGTGTATCACCATTAAAATCCCTTTTGACCGTCTCAGCTTAGATGAAACTAGGGATCAAGTGGTTCTCTCCGATTTTGCATTAAGAGAATGGGCTCATCATATTAAGGCATTAAATGAACTGATTTATAATCGGTCACGTTCTGATAAAGAAAATGGTGCTTTTTATTGTTTTCATCCAACGAATGCAGTGTTGCAGCGGAATGTATCCTTTGTCGAAGTCATCTCGGAAAAATGGTATTTATGCTTAATGATTACAGTTCAGCTTCCATTCAAAAATAATGATAAAGCGATGCGCATGCTCTGCAAGATGCTTCCAAGAGAAGTGGAGGCGTTCATCGCCAACTTTGATCTCACCCAATTAAATGCTGCCTTTGCATTGGCAAAAAAACAAAATAGGATTCGCGAATGGCTGAAATCCAGTGATTATTGTGCGTTTATTGCGAATGGCAGCATTTTGCCAAGAAATAAAGACAACAGCGGGCCACTGGAAGGTGCCTTGCCTTTTGTATCCCCGGAAGATGTTGAAGTTGAAATTTGCGGTTTACGAGGAATGGGAATCAAACAGGGTGTGACGGTCATTACCGGCGGTGGTTATTCGGGTAAAAGCACACTGCTGGATGCGCTAAATTCAGGGATTTACAATCACGTCCTAGGCGACGGACGAGAATTTGTGATTACAGACCCAAGTGCAATGGAAATATCTGCGGAGGAAGGCCGTTCCATAAATAATATCAATATTACGCCTTTCATCAAATGGATACCCCAGGGTTCGGCTGATCGGTTTTCGACGGACTACGCCTCAGGTTCCACATCTCAGGCCGCAAATATTATGGAGGCCATCAACTTCGGGTGTAAGCTTCTTCTTATTGATGAAGACCGAAGTGCGACGAATTTTATGATTCAAGACATTAAGATGCGTTCATTAATCAAGCATGATCCCATTACCCCTTTTACGGAACGGGTCAGGGAGCTTTATGAGGCTGCTCACGTATCTTCCATTCTTGTGATTGGAGGTAGCGGTGAATTTTTATCCGTTGCCGATCAAATCATCTTGATGGACAATTTTATGCCCAAAAACGTAACTGAGGAAGCAAAAAAATTATGTGAACACGACCAACCACGCGAACGGGTCCCCCTTACCAAATGGGAGATCGAAAGAAAAATAACCGCCGATCACTTTTCGAGCTACCCACAGGGCAGTGGTACAGAAAAGCTGATGGTTTCAACCATGGGATATGTAATGATAGGTGAAGAACAAATTGATATCAGAGGGCTTTACAATATCACATCACACGCCCAGCTTGCAGCTATTGCCTTTTTAATTCGAAAACTCGCTATAAGTAATCAGGATCGCCTCATCTTTCTTCAGGAAAAGATCCAAAAGGCTCTCGAAGATATGGAGAGAGAAGGGGTAGATATTGTATTTTCTTCCTTTTTCCCTGGCTTCGAAAGATGGCTTGAATTACCAAGAATTAATGAAGTATTCTGTGTCATAAACCGAATGAAACATTTGAATTTTATTCAGCAGGATCCCTCTGAACAAGCATAATCGGCGGCCCGATCGGCATGGAGCCGACCGGGCGCTAGTACAACTACTGGCGAAGTGCAAACAGGTCGTGCAACTCCTCGTTCGTAAATTCGGTAATCCAGCTTTCGGAGGTGGAGATGACATTTTCGCTTAAGCTCATTTTGCTCTCAAGCATGTCGTCGATCTTCTCCTCCAGCGTACCGAAGGATATGAATTTATGCACCTGCACATTCCGCTTCTGACCCATGCGGTAGGCGCGATCGGTTGCCTGGTTCTCAACGGCGGGATTCCACCAGCGGTCGAAATGAAACACATGGTTCGCCGCCGTCAGATTCAGGCCGACCCCTCCCGCCTTCAGCGACAAAATGAAGATTCCCGGCCCTGTACCGTCTTCCGCTTGAAAGGTATCGTTCATATGATCGCGATCCGCTTTGGGGGTACTGCCGTTCAGGTACAGCACCGGTTCCCCGCGCTCGGCCTGCAGAATGTCGCTAAGCATTCGGCCCATGCCTATATATTGGGTGAAGATCAAGCAGGAATCCCCCTCATCGCGGAGCTCGCCGACCATGGCGATAAGCCGCTCCAGCTTGGCTGAACGTGAGATGAACGCCTCCCGCGCCACAGCCGATTGCAGCATTTCCGCGGCAAGTCCGTCTTCCTTCGTCAGCAGCACAGGGTGGTTGCATAGCTGCTTGAGCCGGGTCAGCGCGCTTAGGATGGCTCCTTTGCGCTCCATGCCTTCCAGTTGTTTCACCCGCTCCATCAAGTCCTTGACCGTCTGCTCGTACAGCGCGCCCTGCTCAGGGGTCAGGTTAATATACACCTTCGTCTCCTGTTTGTCAGGCAGATCCAGCTGAATCGCGGGATCTTTCTTTTTGCGGCGCAGCATGAAGGGCTTGACGAGTTTGCGGAGCTGGGCCGTTTTCTCCTCGTCCTGATGCTTCTCGATCGGCCCCGAGAACCGGTGCTGAAACCCGCGTTGGCTCCCGAGATAGCCGGGATTCAGGAAATCGTATATCGACCACAGCTCGGACAGCCGGTTTTCGATCGGCGTTCCCGTTAGGGCAACCCGGTGCTTCGCTTGGATAGAGCGTATCGCGATGGATTGCTTGTTTTGCGCGTTCTTAATGTTTTGAGCTTCATCCAGACAAAGGGAGCTCCAGACGGTTTCCTGCAGCGTCTCCTGATCGGATAAGGCGATGGTATAGGACGTAAGCACAACGTCGGTATGCTTCAGGGCATCCTTGAGCGTGTCGCCGCTTAGACGGCCTTTCCCGTAATGGAGCATGACCTCCAGCTCAGGGGCGAACCGGGCAAGCTCCTTCTGCCAGTTGCCGAGTACGGAGGTTGGACAGATCAGCAGGGCGGGAGCGCTCGAGACCGGCTTATGGTGCAGCAAGTACGTGATAAACTGAACGGTTTTGCCAAGTCCCATGTCGTCGGCCAGGCAGGCGCCGAGCCCGAATTTTCTCAGGAAGCTGAGCCATGTGAAGCCTTCGCGCTGGTAGCTGCGCAGCTCGGCGCGAAGCCCCGGAGGTACGGGGAGCTCCTCCAGCTCCGATGGCTTACCGAGCTGACGCATGAGCGCCAAGAGATGCGCGTTTAGCTCGACCTCCAGCTGTACTCTCGCTTCATCTTCTTCCGGTGGTTCTCCATTCTTAGAGCCGCCGCTGCTCCTGGAGGAAGTGGAAGAGGCGGCGTCCGCATCCTGCTCGCTGAGCAGATGCAGTTGAAGGACATCCTGCAGGGACAGCCCTTCCTCCGGGTTCATACTGCTCATGAGTCGTTGAATTTGCTCCAGCAGCGCCGGGTCCAGATACACCCATTCCCCGCGGAAGCGGATCAGCCGTTCCTTGCGGCTGAGCAGCTCTGCGAACTGCTGCTCATTCAGGTCCATGTTCCCTATAGCGATCCGCCAGTCAAAATCGACGAGGGCGTTCAGACCGAAGAGCGACTCCTGGGTTTTACCTCCCGCATTCTCCGAAACGTGCGCGCGCAGCCGCGGCTTTCGCTTCGACGCCGCCTCCCACCAGCCGGGCAGCATGACGTTCCAGCCTTCGCTTAGCAGCTGACGGCTGTCTACGCTCAGAAATCGCCAAGCGTCCTCATCGCCGATCGGCCGGGAGAACAGCTCATCGCCGCTCGATGCATAGGGCAATGCCTCACGAAGTCTCGCCGTCCAGCCTTGGGTGCGCTCCCCAATGTAGGGGCTCCAATCGCTGGCCCACACGCCGTAAGCTTGTCCGTCTGTCATCAGACGGATCGGGACAAGCGCCGAATTATCGCTCTTGTCCTGAAGCACCAAGCGAAGGCGCCAGTCGTCCTGTTCCTCGTCCGGCTCCAGCAGCTGCAGGGCGGGACGGAAGGGTGCCGTGTCCGGCTTCCAGCCAAGCCGGGCAAGCCACTCTTCCTCCGTCAGCGGAGCGGAAGCAGGCGCACGATCGAACAGCGCCGGATATTCCCTGCGAAGCTCAGCCACGGAGAGGTCATTGGCATAGTGCAGCGCCGATACGGCAGCGGAGTAGGCGGCGCGCAAGCCGGACAGCTCCTCGCCGGATGCGTCCATGCTTTCCAGCGCATCCCAATCCAAGTCCTGGAGCTCGTCGGCTTCGGCATCCCAGGTCCACTCCAGCTTGCCGCTCCGGAAAGCGCGGTAGCTCGGCACGTAACGCCCCGCCTCGGCTGCTCTGTACATACAGGGTGCGGCATGAAACCATGCCTTGGCCGCCGCCTCGCCGCCCTCCCATTCCACAATGTCCATAACATTCGGCTCGGAGAAGAATGAGAGCACCATCTCTGAAGGCAGCACCGTCACCGTCAGCTCCCCGGCCTGCCGCAGTTCCAGCAAGGTGCCGTAGCAGGAGGGTTCATGCCAAGCGAATAACAGCCTGCGGAGCCGATCGCCGGGTATCTCGAAACCATTCTCATATCCCCACAGCAAGGCATCTCCGGTGTCCGTCAGCATCACATGCAAGGTGATATTGTATAATTGTATGTTCATTCCGTAAGCTTTCCTTTCCTGATTTCCTCCTGCAGCGCACGAAGCCGGCTGTGCCGCTCCACAAAATGGTGGAGGAACGCATCCCAGCGCGCTTCCGCCTTCATTTTTTTGTACACCTTCCGAAGTCGTTTCAGCAGCTTCACCGTCGCCTTGTAGTCATGCCGGTTTTTAAGCGACACATGGTGGGCGATCGCTTGGTGGTAGTATGGCAGCAGGAGCTCGGGCGCCTCCTTTTCGATCGGCTGCAGCACGCTGACCCGATGGTAGAACGGGCCATGATCTTGATGGATTTGCATCTCGATCCATGCTTTCCACTTTCCTTGCTCATATAGTGCTTCCTCGATGAGATGGGAAGAGAGGGGCAGCATGTCCTTAAGAATCGTGAACCATTGCTCCCCGGCTTCCGGTAAATGTGCCGCCGTCATTTTCCAATAATGCATATAGCGGTTCATCTCAGGAGTCAAGCGGCCGTTGAAGGAGGGGGCCGTCTTGAGCAACCATTCGAGCAGCCCCCGCCAGTTCCCGGCTTGGACGAACGGCTGAAAGAATACAACGAGCAGGCTCGTTGGAGCGTCCTTTAGCGCGCCGGAGGCTTCCAGCGCAGTCCAAGCCTCCTCATGCCGGGATTGACCGATCCATAAGTAAGCTTTCACGATGGAGGAACCGATGGATTGGGCAGGCTCCGCGGATTGGCTGTTGATATCGTTTAATTCATGAGCTGCCCACTGTCCCACATCCGGCAGAGGAGCAATTTCTTGCTGCCATAATGCCGCATAAAAGCGGAAGTGAAGAGGGTCTGTATCCTTTTCCTCGGCGATTTGGGCTCTCAGGTAGGCCAAGGTTTGTTTGAGGCGCTCCGGCGAAAGCGCGAAGTCGAAGCGTCCGGAGGCTTGCGAAAGCCAAGCTTGGATCTGATCGTACGCCCGGGCCAGCACGTGCGAGGCGAAGTAGGCTACGCTGCTTTGCGCGCTCAAGTCTTTCAGCTTTCGGAGCATGAACAGCTCCTGATGCAGCTCGAAAAACGCCTGGTCGATGTCGGATAACGGATTCGAAGCTTTACGGATCGCGTGAAGCTGATCTCTGAGCTGGTTCAAGTAATTGCCGGGGTCATAGGCCGGCTTGATGTGGGCGGTGTATTGATTCAGAAAGGTATGCCACGCCGATACGTCTGCGTGCGGCAGCTGCTCGAGCCAATCGAAGGATGAGGACGAGCGTGCCGCTGCCCGTTCGAGATGATGCTTGGCATTCATCATATGGGAAGCGGGGTAGCCGTAACGATCGCCCAGCTCCATCATCACAGCGGCCAAATGCTTGCAAGGCGGCGGCGCCGGGCAAGTGCAGGAGTAGGAGCTGAGATGGTCCAGATTCAGCGTAACCGTGTAATCCTCCGAGCCCGTTATTGCTGCGTGAATCATATGGTCTGCAGTCAGGCGCACGTCTTCGACGCGCTGCTGTTTAAAATAGGCGAACCCGCGGCTCAGCGTGACCTCGGAAAATGTGCTGGCCGCCTGCTCGAGCATCTTGTGCCATAATTCGTCATTTATAATAGTAGAAGTACGCATTCAAGACTCCTTGGAATAATAGAAAATGAGCAAGCCTGTCATTTTAATTATAAGTATATGTTTATTTTATAATAGTGCGGAGAGGAAATAAACTGCGGCCGCCTGTCAGGCTCGCCCCGGATCATCACCAGGGGCATCTGTGCTCCTTCTCGGCCCGGCCAGATGCCTTGGTGCTGAAAGATCGGCGGCAGATCCCTCGATCTGCCGTGCAAGTGAAAACATTCGGTCTTATTCATCGTTGTGCTCGACATGGAGGGTATAATCGTTGGAGATTACTTCTTTATTGTAGCGAATTTCGTTCAGTTCGTAAGCATACTGGCATGTAACAAAGCCGCGCAGGATAGAATCGATAACCAGCGGGCTAATCATGGCTTGATAGCGAATAGGAACATGGCTTCCCGGATGGACAGTTCCTAGATCAAGGGCACCGGATGGACCGGGGTTTGCTGCCGCTGTATCGTTGATGCGGATAGAACCCGGAACGAGCGAGGTTTGCCTGATCGTCAGTCGGATCAATGTGGCGTCTGCGGATACATTGCCGATGTTCGTTAAGCAGAGCTTATAATGGACCACGTCCTCGGGCTCGACAACGGACGGCGCGGCGCGAAGATCAAGCTGAAAGAGCGGATATCGTACCACGGTAGAGACAGGGTTGGATACGGAAGGCGTAAATGGATTGACCAAGTCGGACGCCGCCATGGTCATTGCGCGGCCGGAACTTCGATACGTGCCTTCAGCGCGGACTTGGTTCGGCAAAACTTGCCCGGGCGATACCGCACTTTCCCCAGCGACGGTGGCTTCGAAAGCGACAAGGGTTTGTTTTCCGGGAGCTATGGCCCCCAGCGCAATGCTTGAGGGCAAAAAAATTCCGCTTTGCATCGTGCCGTTGACGGTAATGCTGTTCGGAACAAACAAGGTATCTTTGGGGATGGAAGGCTGCAGAACGACGTCTGCAGCCTCATCTCCGATGTTGGCGACGATGGCGGTATACCGAAGCGTTTCTCCCGGACCGGCGCTTGATTTATTTACCGATAGGGTGATGGTAATATCCGGCCCCCCGGTCACGATGACGGGGAGTGCCGCCATATTGGAGAACGCTTCGCCTTCGACTATTCGTCCGTCCGTTGCCTGAAAGGTATATTCTCCGCGGATTTGGTTGAGCAGCTGCTTCCCGGCCAGGCGCATGTCGGCAACAAGCTGAAACGTAATTCGGATCGTCTGATGGATGGAAACGACTCCGAGATCCAGCCCGGCAACCGGATCTGCCCCGGGAAGGGGGACGCCGTCCCTGTGAACGCTGTTGGGAACAAACGTCACGCCTTCCTGAAGGAGATCGTAGAGGGTCATCTCTGCATCCCGGTTGCCTGAATTCGTGATCGATACCGTGAAAATGACCGGGATGCCGGGGGATGCCTGAGCGGCTTCCGTGCTTTTGACCAATACAAAATCCGGGCCGACCAGCGGCGTGCTCACCGTGTTGGAAAATGCAATGTGGCGGCTATCGCCCGCGTTAAAAACGATGCGAGATTGGTTCGTCAACCATTCTTGCTTCGTCATGTGACCGTTACCTGGAACGTAATCATCACCGAATCCCCGGCGGCGATGGAGCCGACGTTGATGCCTGTGGCGGGATTGGCTCCAGGCACCGGCACGCCGCCTACGGTGACGCTGCCCGGTACGAAGGTACTGCCATAAGGAATCGGATCGATGGCGACCACATTGGTTACCGTCGAAATGCCGTTGTTCGTGACAACCAGCGTGTAGGTGATCGTATCTCCGGAGACGGCATCAATGGCGTTCGTGCTCTTGACGACGCTGACATCCGGGGAAGAAACCGGAATGATCACTGTATTGGATGGAACGGAACCGGTCGCCGTTCTGCCGTCAGGCAGCGAGAAGGCGTAATTGGCCACGGCCGAGTTGACAAGCTGCTGCGGTGATGGCAAGGTTTCGATCGTGACCTGAAGCGAGACGATCACCGTAGCGGTTCCGCCCGCCGGCACGGTGCCTACGGGAATGCCTTGGTCGGGGTCGACGCCCGGCTGCGGCACGCCGTTAATCATGATGCTGTTAGGCACAAACTCGGCTCCGGCTGGCACGGGATCGGTAAGCGTAACGGTAGCCGCCGTGTTGCCCGTATTGGTGATGGTTAAAGCATAGACGATGGTGTCGCCCACCGTCGCAACGGTCACATTCGCGCTCTTGACCAGCGAGATGATCGCTTGATACACAGGCACGGTGACTGTGCCTGACAATGACGAGCCCGAGAATGCGCCGGAGGTGAAGGTGACTGTAGCTTGGTTGCTGAAGATGCCGGAAGCCGGTAAGGAGGCTACAGTCACATTGAAAGTTACCGTGACTGTGGCACCCGGAACGATGGTTCCAAGCGAAATACCAAGGGCGGGATTGCCTCCGGGCACCGGCGTGCCATTAACCGTCACGCTGCCGGCCACAAAGGTCGTATTTGCCGGGATCGGATCCACCAGCACAACATTCGTCACGCTTTCGATGCCTGCATTCGTTACCGAAACGGTAAAAGGAATCACATCGCCAATCGTAGCCGCGGTAAACGTGGTGCTCTTGACTACAGCCACATTAGGCGAGGAAACGGATGTAGCGACCGTATTGGATAAGGCGGTGCCTGTAAAGGTGCGATTATCCGGCAAGGTGTAGCTGAAGTTTGCCGTAGATTGGTTCACTAGCTGCTGCGTCGGCGGCAAGGAAGTAATTACGGCCGAGAATGTGAGTGTGGCCGTAGTACCCGGAGCGATCAACCCCAGCGGGATGCCGGCGGAAGGATCGGCTCCGGGGAGCGTGGCTCCGTTAAGCAGCACACTGTTGGCCACCAGGCTCGTTCCTGCCGGGAGCGGATCGGTCAGTGTCGTTGTCGCACCGATATTCCCGCTGTTCGTAACGGTTGAAGTATAAACAATTGTGTCTCCCACCGTGGCCGTTGTGCTGCTTACGGTTTTGGCAACGGATAAAGCGGGTTGAGATACAGGCGTAATTACATTTTGCGAGAAGGCTGTTGCCGACAGAGAGCCGGAAGTGAAGCTGACAAAGGATTGATTGTTAATGGACGCCGGAACGGGAACGGCCGTTACGGTTATGCTGAACGTGACGGTGGCGGAAGCCCCGGCAGCAATGGTGCTAAGCGGAATACCGGCGGCCGGATTGGCGGATGGTCGAGGCACGCCATTTACGCTAACGCTTCCCGTAACAAAAGCAGAGCCTGCCGGAATCGGATCGGTCAAGATGACATTGTTGATATCGGCTATACCGTTATTGGTGACCTGGATGGTGTACACAATCGTGTCTCCAACGGTGGAGGCCGTCGTTGGCGTTGTTTTGACTACGGAAACGTTAGGTGCGGTAACGCCCACCACGACGGTATTGGAGTTGATGGAGCCGTTGAATGTGCGACCGTCCGGAAGTATAAATTGGTAGCTGACCGTCGCTTGATTCAACAACTGCTGCGGCGTCGGTAGCGTTTCGATCAGGACAGAGAACGTGACCTGAACCGTGCTTCCCGGCGCGACAGTGCCAATCGGAATTCCGGTCAACGGAGAAGCGGCTGCTTGAGGCACACCGTTTACAATTACGCTGTTGGGAACAAACGAAGTACCGGCCGGAATCGTATCCGTGACCGTGGCGGTGGCATTGTAGTTGCCTGAGTTGGTCACATTTATCGTATACGTGAGCGTGTCGCCTACCGTTGCATTGGCGACTCCGGCGGATTTGACCGCCGTCAGGATCGGCTGGTTTACGGCGATAGTGAGGGAATTGGAGAATGCCGTTCCTGAGAAGGTTCCGGACGTAAAGGTGGCCGATGACTGGTTGACAAGCGAGCCGGATGAAGGCAGCGATTGCACAAGGACATTGAACGTTACGGTTGCCGCTGCTCCCGGCGCGATGGTTCCCACTTGAATGCCCGCTATCGGGCTAGCCGATGCGTTCGGCACGCCGTTAATCGTAACCGAGCCCGGAACGAAGGAGACCTCGGGCGGCAGCGGGTCGGAGACGATCGTATTGGTGACGGGAGCAATGCCGGTGTTCGTAATGACGACCGTATAAGGGATCGTATCTCCGATGGCCGTATTGGTCGTTGTCGAGCTCTTGGCCACCGTAATATTCGGAGCCGAGACGGAAATCGTTAATGTATTCGATTGGGCGCTGCCTGACAATGTGCGCCCGTCGGGCGGTACGAATGTATAGTCTGCGGTTGCTTCATTCGTAAGCTGCTGGGGATTGGGCAAGGAATCGACAAGGATGCTGAAAACGACCATAACGGTCGCTCCGGCGGCTACGCTGCCAACCGGAATGCCGGTAGCGGGATTGGCCCCGGCCACAGGCAGCCCGCCAACGACGACGCTGTTGGGGATAAAGCTTGTAAAGCCTGGAATGATGTCGGTCAGTGTTACCTGTGCAGCCAGGTTCCCCGTATTGGATACGGCGATGGTATACGTCACGGGGCTTCCGACGGAAGCATTGGTCGTATCGGCCGACTTCGTCAAACTGATAACGGGCTGTGTCACAGGAACGTTGACGTTATTCGATTGCGACGATGACGAGAAGGCGCCTGATGTAAAACTGACGGACGACTGGTTGGAAATTACGGATGGATCCAGCATATTGACCATCACCTCGAAAGTTACGGTAGCAGAAGCGCCGGGGGCCAATGCACCGATTGGAATGCCGGAAGCCGGAGTTGCCAGCGGCATAGCTGTACCATTCACAACTACGCTCCCGGTAATGAAGCTTGTGCCTTGCGGAATCATGTCGCTTACAATCACGTTGTTAATAGGCGAAGCGCCGTTGTTGGTAATCACAACCGTGAAAGCGACCGTATCGCCGCGAACCGCTGATGCGGCACTGCTACTTTTGACTACGGACACATTCGGTGCGGATACATTGACAACAACCGGATTGGACAGCGCGATATCCTCGAAATGTCTCCCGTCCGGCAGCGTGTACGTATATTGCGCGCTCCCCTGGTTCGTCATCTGCTGGGGGTTAGGCAAGGAGGTTATCGTAACCGAGAAGCTGACGACATTGGTTTCACCAGCGGATACGGTGTCTAGCGGGATGCCGGTGCCCGGATCAACGCCTGGATTCGGAAATCCGTTAATGACTACGCTGTTTGGTGTGAAAGTGACTCCCGAAGGCAGCAGATCTTTCACGAGAACATCTGCCGGATAGTTGCCCGCATTGGTTACCGCAAGCGAATAGGTGAAGGTGTCGCCGACGGTCAATGAGCCGGCGCTGCTGCTCTTGACGATTTGTATGACCGGTAAATACGCCGATGTTGTGACCAAGGGGGAAGAAGACGCCCCGGTAAAAGCCCCGGAAGTAAAGCTGACATAGGCACGGTTGCTTAAAGAAGCCGGAATCGTCGGCGCAACTTGCGTGACACGGACACTGAATGTAATAGGGATACTGGCCCCCGCATTAACGGTTCCAAGCAAGATACCGGCGCCGGGATCGGCGTTCGGGAGCGCAGCGCCATTCACGACCACACTGCCGGCAACCAGCGCAGTACCGTCAGGCAAGTTATCTGAGAATACGGCATTCGTAACGGGCTCTACGCCGTTGTTCGTAACGTTCACCGAATAAGTAAGAATGTCATTGAGCGTCGCAATCGTACGGTTGACCGTTTTGGTTACCGTGAGATTCGGCGAGGTAGCCGGAATATCTACAACGTTGGAAGGGGCTGTGAATCCGGTAAAGGAACGGCCGCTTGGCAACTGATACGAATAGGCGGCAGTCGCCTGATTCACCAGACGCGGAGGTGACGGCAGTGTAGTTAGGACGGCTTGAAACGTAACCGGAACGGAACTGCCGGGTGCAACGGAACCGAGATTGATGCCCGTAAGCGGCGAAGCCCCCGGGACAGGTACCGTATTGACGGTCACACTTCCGGGCACAAATGAAGTGCCGGCAGGCAGCGTGTCTGTTAGCGTTGCTTGCGCGGCGATGTTGCCGGTATTCGAGACAAATATCGTATAGGTTAATGTATCCCCGACGGTAGCGACATTTCGGTTGACCGACTTTACCGTACTGATCACCGGTTGATAAACCGGAATGCTCACCGTATTGGATAACGATACGCCGCTGAACGTGCCTGAGCTGTAGGCTGCAGAGACCCTGTTCACATATTGGGCAGGTGTAGGCAGAGAAGAAGCCGTTACTTGAAAAGCAACAGTAACCGTGCTCCCCGCAGATAGCGTTCCAATCACAATCCCGCTCGCTGGATTGGCTGACGATTGGGGAACGCCGCCAATCGTTACACTTCCCGGCACAAAGAGCGTGCCGCTCGGCAAAGCATCGGTCAACGTGACGTTGGTAACGGGATCCGTGCCGTTGTTCGCCGTAATTACCGTATAAGTATACGTTTCCCCGATCGAAACATCGGGTACGCTGGAGCTTTTGTTGACGGTGACGTTGGGCAAAGCGACCGGAATGGTTACCGTGTTCGAAGTGGCTGAGCCCGATGAGGTACGACCGTCGGGAACCGTGTATGTATACGCTGCAGCAGCTTGATTCACCATCTGCGGCGGGGACGGAAGGCTCTGCACCGCAACCTGAAAAGTGACGGTTGCCGACCCGCCTGCCGGTATGGAGCCCGCCGAAATACCGGACACGATATTTCCTCCCGGCACCGCTGTTCCATTGACAGTGACGCTGTTGGGCACGAAGGAAGAGCCGGCAGGAATCGGGTCTGACACGGTGGTCGTGCCCGCAATATTACCGGAATTCACGACAACAATCGTATAGGTGACGATGCCGCCTACCGTTGCATTCGCCGTGCTTGCCGATTTGTTCACCCTCAGGATCGGGGAATAAACCGGAATGGTGACACTATTGGAAGGAATGACGGCGGGAGTAATCGGTCCGCCTGCAACGCTTTGGAAATTAAAGGAGGCGTTCGCAGTATTGACGAGCAACTGCGTGCTGGGCATCGAGACGACCCGCGCGCTGTAAGCGACGGCAATGGAGGCTCCGGGTACCAATGTCCCAACGGGGACACCTGCCGTAATATCGTTGGTAGGCCTGGCGGCACCCGCAACCGTAACGCTTCCTGCCACGAACACGAGCCCTGACGGCAGGATATCGGTAACAACCATATCGGTTGCGTTCGCCGTCCCCGTATTGATGACGGTGACAGTGTAGCGGATCGTGTCCCCGACGAGGGAGCCGTTTACATTGGCCGATTTGGTCACGCCGACGCGCGGCGCGTTAATATCGATCTGCAAAGCATTGGCATTGAGGACATACGCGTCGCCCGAAGTCGTCAGCCGCAGTACGGCAGAAGTCTGGTTATTGGCCAGCTGGGCGGATATATCCACGTTCGTAATGTCCCAGCCTTGCCTTCCCCCGGAAATATTGCTCCCGGGCGCACCGTTGGTTTGGTTGCGGGTTCCGAAGGTTCCCGTCGTGTCCAGCGCCCCGCTGTTATTGTTAATCTGCGAAGCAAAAAAGTTGTTGGCAAAGTTATTAGTACCGGACAAAGCGACCAAGGTTGAGGTTGTTGGGCCGAATAAAGCCTGGTCGCCGGTACGGTTGGCATCTCCCTCTTGGGCGCTGAATAGCGCGCGGCCGCCCAGCGCTCCGGATACGGGGGTAGAGAAGCCGGTCAGCGTCGTGGTTACCGCGGAGGAGGTGCTCTGGACAAGGACAGCTCCCGCCCGCAGCGACATATTGCGGAAGGGAAGCGCGGCGTTCTGATAAATGACGCCTAAAGTCCATCCTGCATTATTGGCTGTGGGATCGTTGTTTATGGTTAAGGTTCCGACGACCCGTCCTGTTGTATAGGTCCCGGCCCCGCCTTGTTGAACCAAGGTGGTTACATTGGCAGTCCGGACATATCCGAGTGATCCTCCGCCCAAGTCAAACGTATTGCTTGTCGCAGCATCGAGGGAAACTTCCGAGGTCCCGATAGGCGTGGCGAAAGTAACCGGATTGTTAATGGCCGCGGTCAGGTTGGTCGTGCCGTTGACATAAGTGCCGCCCCAGATGAGCTCTGCATAAAGGACACTGCTCCCCGCCGGAAGAGTCAGGATGGCGGATGAGCTGTTCAGCAAGTAATTATCCGTCGTTCCAAACGGATAGGCCCCATATCGCAGCGCCGTATTGGTCGTAATGAACGCGCCGATGCTGTCGGCTGTACCCGGAACGCCGGATACTTCCGACCGGCTCAGCCCCAAAGTATTCCCGATAAAGGTGATAGCCCCCGTTGCGTTGACGGTTGCCCGAACGATAAGCGGAATGTTGATTCACCTCCTTTTCGACGTTTAACTATATGAATCGAGAAGTTTTTTTTGTCTGTCCTTGTTATGGGGACACAATAAAATTTACGGATAATAGAATGGGGTCATTTTTTGCGCTTTTTATGTCCATGAGAATCCTTCTTGTCCCGGTGTTTGGATTCATTCGGCATAAGGGAGGAAGGATCCAGATCCGGGTCGTCCAGTTCGAATGGCTCTGCGTCTCTCATCTCGTCTACAGGTTCTGTTAGGCGAAGGTCTTGTACACAAAGAGGCTCCGCGTGGGATTGCCTGGACAATTGATCAAGCTCCGGGATGGTGATTTCATTTTTGACAACAACCCAATGATACATAATTTCGTCTACGACGTTGACCTGGGCCTGGCGCAGCTCATCTAATTCGTCTGCCTGGTATAAAGACGAACGATACGTGTCGTTGTAAAAGAATTCCATTCGAATCAAACGAAAATCATAAGGAAGCTTGTCGGGATTGGCGTAGTGAGAAATGTCCGGCGATTTCGAACCGTGAGGCGGCTGGTAAAAATGATTGGTTACATGTCGCGGCGTATGCTCGTCAAAGCGGTGCCGCAGCAGCGGATTCGCCATATGTTTGAAGCTGTGAGCATACGGAGCGAGTATACATACGATAGACTTATGAATGGAAATGCGATAGATTTCGGCTAAAACCGCTTGTAAATCCCGAACATAAGGCAGGATGCGGCAAGCCATGACCCAGTCCACGGATTGATCAGGGAGAGGTATGCCATTGTCAATGTCCCATACGAGGTCCACACCCTCCCACGAATGACGGTCAATGCCGTAAAAGCCGGGATGCTTTTGGCTGCCGCAGCCTAAATCAACTTTCAATGTACGTACCTCCCAAGAGAAATGGTAATGGTTTCATTAAACAAGATATCTCGGCATCGGATAAAATGTGACGATCTTGGGTGGTTGGAACCTCAGCAGCGGTGGAGGGGAGGCGGTTTCGTTCAACAACTTAAAATGTACGTTCGCATGGAGGCAATTAACGCTTCAACTATAATAACTCCGCCATACTATGTAATTAAGTTTCATAGATAAGGAGGGATTCTATGTTCGTTAATCGCTTAATCAACGGAAGCTTTGAAACGGGATCGCTTTCGCCGTTTAACGGGATCAATGCCGTTGTTGTCAGTTCCAATAGTCATTCAGGCTATTTTTCTGTTCGATTGACCGGAGGCACGGCCAACGCATTCATTCAGCAATTCGTTCCGGTTGCAGCCGGGGAGAGCTTTGAGTTGATCGTATCGCTCGCCAAACTGGGCGCAGCCGTCAGTCCTCCAGTCACATTGGCGGTCAATTACTATAATGCGGCATTTGCATTTTTGGGTTATGGGCTCATTACGAGCATTCCTGCCGGCCGCATTCCCGATAATAACGAAGCGGACTGGACGGTCATTTACCAAACAACCTCTCCCGCCCCCGCAGGGACAACGCAAGCACTCGTGCTCATCAATAAGCTGCCCTTATCGGGAAGCGCCGATATGTTCGTGGATGACGCTTCCCTTCTGGACGCTGCCGGATTACGGGGAGGGACAGGCCCGGCTGGTCCGGCCGGAGCGACAGGTGTCACGGGCCCGACGGGGGCAACGGGAGCGACAGGCGATCCCGGCCCCATGGGAGCGACCGGCGCAACGGGCGCCACCGGCTCGACCGGCCCGCAAGGACAGACCGGTACGTTTTCGCAGGTGTATGCCAATATCTTCGATAATGCCGACCAGGCGCTGAGTGTGATTCAGCCGACCGTACGCTTCAACCAATTTAACTCCCCCGATTCGATCATCGCCGGAGGCATTGTTGCGACGGCGACTTCGCTCACGGTACCGGTCGCGGGGGACTATGCGGTATTGTGGCTAACGTTTTTTTTGCCAGTTGCCGGTCAACAGCACTGCGCATTCGGGGTTTTCGTCAACGGTACGCTTCGTGATTCCACACGTTCGGGTGTAGCGGCATTTGCGGATCAAGAGATTGATACGGCATCCTCGGTGGCCATCCTGTCTTTGAATGCCAATGATACGCTGGAACTGCGAGCTCTTATACCCGATGAGAGTACGCAGGACAATATTGATTTAAGTGCTGAGGTCGTATACCCGGGCACGGGAACCAATCAGCCGATTAACAGTGCATCTTTGCGCATTATTCGTTTGGGACCGTAAAGGAGGGATTGTATGCTCGTCAATCGATTGGTGAACGGAGGCTTTGAAACGGGATCGCTTTCGCCGTTTAACGGGATCAATGCCGTTGTTGTCAGTTCCAATAGTCATTCAGGCTATTTTTCTGTTCGTTTGGCCGGAGGCACGGCCAACGCATTCATGCAGCAATTCGTTCCGGTTGCCCCTGGAGAGAGCTTTGAGCTGATCGTATCGCTTGCCAAGCTCGGCGCAGCGGTCAGCCCTCCGGTTACATTGACGGTCGGTTACTATAATGCAGTATTCGCCTTTCTAGGTTATGGGCTGATCACGAGCATTCCTGCCGGCCGCATTCCCGATAATAATGAAGCAGATTGGACGGTCATTTACCAGACGACCTCTACCGCCCCCGCAGGGACAACGCAAGCACTCGTATTGATCAATAAGCTGCCTCTATCCGGAAGCGCCGATATGTTCGTGGATGACGCCGCCCTTCTGGACGCCGCCGGATTACGCGGCCCGACCGGCCCGACGGGTCCGTCGGGAGCGACAGGTGCTATAGGCTCGACGGGGGCAACAGGAGCCACAGGCGATCCCGGCCCCATAGGAGCGACCGGCGCAACGGGAGCCACCGGACCGACCGGCGCACAAGCGGCACGTTAACACGAGTGTATGCCAACATCTTTGATAATGCCGACCAGACGCTCAGTGTGGCCCAGCCGACCGTACGCTTTAACCAATTTGGTTCGCCCGACGCAGTCCTCGCCGGAGGCGTTGTTGCGACGGCTGCTTCGCTCACGGTACCGGTCGCGGGGGACTATGCGGTATTGTGGCAGACCGTTTATTTGCCGATCGCCGGTCAACAGGACTGCGCATTCGGGATTTTCGTCAACGGCACGCTTCAGAATTCCACACGATCCGGCGAAAGATCAGCGGTTGATCAGCAGCTTGATACGTCATCCTCACTGGCTATTCTGTCTCTGAATGTCAACGATATGCTGGAGCTTCGAGCTCTTATCCCAGAAGATAGTACGCAGGATAACATTATCCTTAGCGCCCGAATCCAATACCCTCCTTTCTTCGGAGCGGCCGATCAACCTATTAACAGCGCGTCTCTCCGCATCATAAGACTGGGCCTGTCGTAGGGAAAATAAGCCAACAAGAGCAGGCGCTGTGTGACGACCTGCTCTTGCTGGTTCGACTGCAATCGTATTCGATATTAGTGACTCAACCCTCGGAAGAAAGCGCGGATATCGCTTATCATTAAATCCGAAGCATCGATAGCAGGGAAATGCGTGCCTCTATCAAATTCGCTCCAGTGGACGATATGGTTGTTTTGCGCTGCATAATGGCGAATGGCAACGTCGGATTGCTGGAATACGGCGACGCCTACAGGCGTTGGCGACGGATCCCTGGGTACCTTCATAAACTGGCCGAGACGGCCCAACCGAATTTTCTCAGCATCCGAAAGCGAGGCCAGCACGTCCTCCTCCACCGGGCCCGTCGGAATGAACCCTGTCGTAGCGGCGTTCACATGCACCCCGACAACGCGATCAACTGCCAATCGGCCAAGCTCGGGTGCGATCATTGCTCCCACATCTCCTCCTTGCACGCTCCCGTGTCCATTACTTTTTCAAGATCTTCATTTTTTTCAACGTATCCAGGGTCAATTGTTTGGCTGTTGCGCCGCTGCCGGCCACATTCGTAGCGAATACCCAAGTGTTCTTACCCGTTTCAACATAACCGACATACCAGCCAAGCCCCATGTCGGATAGTCTCGTGCCGGTTTTTCCATGAACCGTATACTCGTCCTGATCGTCATCGATCATGATTCGCTTGACCGTCTTCATCGTTTTTTTCTGAAAAGGCAAATCTTCCTCGACCAGCCTTTCCATGAAATCCGCCTGTTCTTCGGCAGAAATCTTCAAGCTGCTGTCCAGCCAGAACGTATCGATGCCGCCGGATATGTCGCGGTTGCCATAGCCGATGCGATTCACATCATCCTGCATCCGTTCTTGGCCGATATCGCGGGCCATGGCCTGGTAATACCAGATCGCGGATTCCCTCATGGCCGAGGCGAGCGAATGATCCCGGTTCCAGCCCGGGAACTCTCTTACGATGCCATCCCATCGCTTGACGTCATATTCGTCAGCTACCGCCTTTACTTCCAGCCCGATTAACGCATTCGCCACTTTAAAGCTGGATTCCGGGGTGAACCGTTCCTTGCTTCTTTCCGGATTGTAATCATATACTTGGTTGGTCTTCAGATTTTTGAGGACCAGAGTCCCTTGGGTGTTATGAAATAGCTGTTCCAGTTCAAGCTGATTGAATTTCGGCTTTGCATTGGCGGCTGTCGAGTACGCCAATAAACAAATAACGGCAGCGAATATAGCGATAAACAGTGTTAGACGATTTCCCTTTTTCACCTGCAGCATTGCTGGATCACTCCTTGTACATCCGTTTTTTTCGGGAATGATTTCGATGGCCATCGAACAGAACGAGTTCCCATTACCAAATGCATTTGGATACTATTAGTCTAGGGATACCGGTACGGCAAGTAAATCTTGTTTTTTACGGTTTGTACCTGTACAGATGAGGGGGGAAACCCATGATCTATGCCGAGGTCATGCATACGATTGAATGGCAAATCGATAGAGGGGAGCTAAAACCGGGGAAGAAGCTGCCGTCCATCAGGTCTTTGGCCAAGCGGTTCGATTGCAGTGTCAATACCATCATCAAAGCTTATTCCGAGATGGAGAAGAAGCATAAAATTTATTCCGTCTCCAAGAGCGGCTACTATGTTGTGGAGCGGGCGCTCTCCAGTCATGCGGGTTCAACGGACACGGGAATCATTGACTTTCTATCGGCCGGACCGGACAAGAAGGCCATGCCTTACCGGGATTATCAGCATTGCATCAATCAAGCGATTGAAGTGTATAAAGAGGAGATGTTTACCTACTCGGAGATTCAAGGGCTGTATTCGCTGAGGGAAGAGCTGGCTCGTCATCTGCGGGAGCTGCAGGTGTTTACGGCGCCTGATCGCATATGCGTGGTATCCGGGTCGCAGCAAGCGCTGCATCTCCTCATCTCTCTTCCGTTTCCCAATGGCAGAAAGAACATCTGTGTCGAACAGCCCACGCATATCAGTCTGATCGAATCAATCAAATATCAACAGGCCAAGGCATACGGGATTGAGATCACGCCGAATGGACTTGATATGAAGCGGTTGGAGCATTTGTTCCAACACAATGACATTAAATTTTTTTACACCGTGTCCCGGTTTCATAATCCGACCGGCTACAGCTATTCGAACACCGAACGGCGGAAAATCGTGGAGCTGGCACAAAAATACGACGTCTATATCATCGAGGACGATTACTTGGGCGATCTGGACCCCGACACGCGTCAGGACCCTATGTTTGCTTATGATCCGTCGGGAAGAGTGATTTATACCAAAAGCTTTTCCAAAGTAATGCTGCCGGGCTTACGATTGGGGCTTGCGGTGGTCCCGGAGGTTTTGCGGGACGCGTTCTTAAGCGCCAAGTTCGCTTCGGATTTGCATACGCCGGTTCTCACGCAAGGGGCACTGGAAATTTATTTGAAGAGCGGCATGTTCATGACGCATATTCAGCGCATGCGATCGATCTATAAGAGGAAAGCGGCTTTATTGCAAAGAGCCTATCAGGAACAGCTGCCGCCTAGCGCCGCATATTCAGGATCGCATTCGGGCTTTTACTCGACCATCCGGCTGCCGAGTCCGCTGAAGGCCGAGACGTTTATCGAGCATTTGAAGAAGGAAGACGTGTATGTGGACAATGCGAAACGCATGTATTTGTCCGAGTTCGAACAAGATTCGGTCATCCGCTTGAGCGTGTCGCAGGTGGAGGAGGAATGGATCGGCATTGGAGTCCAAAAAATCGCTCGCGTTATGCGAGTGATTTATCCCATGTTGTTTTTGATTTGCAGGGTCGGACAGCAAGATGTGTTAAATTGTGAGCAATAATGGATATTTCGGACGATTTTAGGTGTGATATGATCAAAATGTAAACGCTAACATAATAAGCTAAGGGAGTGTCGATATGAACAAAAAGATGAAATCGACGATCATGTCCGTTGTTGCGGCAGCGCTTGCATTTAGTTTGACCGCTTGTGCGGGAAGCGGCGCAGGCAGCGAGGCCGGGAAGAACAATGCCGGCGCGAAGAAAGCGGTTACTCTCGATTATTTATGGTTTACGGACGGAATTGAAGGCGATGTTATGAAAGGCATTATCGCCGATTACGAGAAGCAAAATCCTTCCGTGAAGATCAATCTGGTTGAAGTGGCCTTTAAAGATTTGACCACCAAGCTGAAAACGATGATTTCCGGCGGCAAGCCGCCTGCGCTCGCACGCATGACGGATACGGGCGTGTTCGCCAATCAAGCGCTGGATTTAACGCCCTATGTGGGCAGTGCGGACAGCTTCACCTCGCAGTTTATCGATTCCATCAAGCCTTATTATGTGATGGATAACAAAATTATTGCCGCACCGATGGACGTAACGGCCAACGGCATACTTTACAATAAAACGCTGTTCGCTAAAGCCGGCGTCAAAGTACCGACGTCCAAGGATAACGTGTGGACGTGGGACGAGTTTACCGCCGCGCTGAAGCAAGTCGTCGATAAGGGCGGCGCCAAGTACGGTCTCGTGTGGGACTTTACGCCGCACCGGTGGTCTACGATGCTGTATCAATTCGGCGGCAGCATGATCAGCGCAGGCGGCAAGAAAGCGGCGATTAACAGTCCGGAAGGCGTCCAAGCCTTGGATTACTTCGTCAAGCTGCATAAGGACGGCCTCATTCCACAATCGATCTGGTTAGGCTCGGAAAATCCGAACAACCTGTTCCGTTCCGGTACGGTAGCCGTTCATATGGCGGGCAACTGGATGCTCAGCAACTACAAGGACATCAACAACTTCGAGTGGGGCGTCACGTACATGCCGAAGCAAAAAATCCGCTCTTCCGTTCCCGGCGGAAAATATGTAATGGCTTTCAAAGGCTCCGGGGTCGAAAAGGAGACCGTGGATTTTATTAAATATTTGACGTCCAAGGAAGTGAACGCCAAGTTCAACAAGGAATCGCTCTTCATCAGCCCGCGCAAAGACAATGCGAAGCTGGACTACGCGTTCGGCAAGGAGATGTTCGAAGTATTCGCCGACGAGCTTGCCAATACGACGCCGCTTGCGGCGGGCGACTGGTCCCGGCAGGACATCGTCCCGAAATTTTCCACCGATTTGAAAAATAATATCGTCGACGCGATCGCAGGCAAAACAACGTCTAAAGACGCGCTGGACAAAACGGCCAAAGTCATTGACAAGGCGATCGCCGATCAAGCCAAATAGTTGGACGGCCGGACGACAGGGGGCGAGCTATCTCATGGGTAGCTCCTTCTCTTTTGTCGGGGGATAGGATCTCTGCCCAGCACAGCAACATCCGTTGAATAGAAGACAACTTCCGTGCAGGTCGCCTCAAACGGTTGTGATATTCTTGTACTAAACCGGATGGAACAGGGAGGGTGGCGGCACATGGCGCATTATGCCCATTTTCCAACGAATACGGCATTGAAGCGGTCGCGCATCTATGTCAGGCATCAGGTGTCGGAGTGGCAGGACAGCTGGCCGCTTCATACGCATGACGGGTACGAAATTTATTTTTTTCATCAAGGCAATGTGAATTTGATCATCGGCAATGAAATTTATCCGATGCAACCCGGTGACATGCTGCTGTTCAGCGGCGATGTGCTGCACCGTCCGAATCCCGCCCAAGAGGTGCCGTATATTCGCAGCTACGTTAATTTTACGGCGGACTACATTCAGGAGATGGCCGGCGAAGATTTGCAGGCGAAGCTGATGAGCTTGTTCTCTCATCCGAACGGTCTGCTCATTCGGTGGGACGAGAGCGGCGCGAGCGAGATGGATCAGCACTTTGCGACGATGTTTGTCGAGCGGGAGAAGGAAGCGATCGGCACCGGATTTATGCTGCAAAGCCTGATGGTGCAGCTGCTCCTGAAAATTTACCGCAAATCCAAGGAGCTGTACGCCTACTTGACGGTTCCGGCGCAGTCGCAAAAAGAATCGAACGTACGCCGCATGTTGGAGTATTTGAACCAGAACTACAAGCAGCCGGTCACGCTCGAAGCCTTATCCAAGGCGATGCATCTGAACAAGTACTATATGTGCCACTCGTTCAAAGAGGTCACCGGCATATCGATTAACCACTATATGACCCGCAAGCGGATCGATGAAGCCAAGAAGCTGCTGCGATTATCGGATACGCCGATCGCGCTCATCTCCGAGCTGCTCGGGTTCAGCAATCCGATCCATTTCAGCCGCATGTTCAAACAGTACGACGGCGTCTCGCCGCAGGCGTACCGCAAATTGCATCAGCAGTCATAATAGCGAGGGCATCATACCAGCAGGAATGAAGGGACGACATCACAATGACAGCAGTCAGCAGCTATTTAGCGTATTCTCCATTGCCCTTGCGGCACAGCGTAATCAACCGGTGGATGGTCAGCGGCATATTCACGCGCAACGTGCGGTTCGAGCCGATGACAATGGAAGGGGATATCAACGATTGGCTCATTAAAGGCTTCTCCATTCATGAGAATCCTTGCCGCAAGGAATTTGTCGACGCCAGACGGTCCGCCAATCCGGAGCTTCCGTTCACGGAGCCGCCGGCGGCCGGGGGACAGCTATCGCTCTGGGATTCGTTCAAGTCTTGGGACGTGTACTTCCCATGGGGCAATTCGCGGGTCGAGGAATCCGGTTTCTATTATGTGCCTACGCATATGCTGAGGTACGCGTATACGACGGTGGTCAGCCCGGCCGCGCATAAAGCGGTGTTTCACCTGAAAACCTGCGGAAGCGTGGCGCTGTGGGTGAACGGGCGGCTCGTCTGCGACTTTACGCCTTTTACGAGAAACATCGAGCAGAAGACGCAGGTGGAAATCGAGCTGGAAGCGGGCGAGAACCGGTTCTTCGTATGCCATGAGGATCTTGCGGAGCGCGACACACTGTATCATTATACGCTGGAATATGCAGGCCCCGAGCCGCTGGAAATTCGTATCCCGTTGGCGGATTCGGAAACGGCGGCGAATGTGGCGGCTATGGAAGAATCGCTGGAGCGGTCGTGCGTCCCGGCAGACAGCGTAACTGACGACGAGATCCGTATTATGTTTGAACAGCCGTTTACCCGAAACGTATCGTTTGAGGTGAGCTACAGCAGCTTCTTCAGCGGCCGCTATGCGATGCAGCGGGAGCTTGCAGCGGGACAGCGCGACCTGGTACTGGGACATACGTCCGAATTCGGAATCGATTATAAATATTTCGAAGTGAGCGCCCGGATCGGCCATGCGACGGTCCGCAAGCTGTTCGGCATTGAGCTTGTGAACAACCGGTTCCAGCCGCAGAACGGCGAGGCACTCTCGGTGAAGGAACGCAAGCAAGCGGCGCTGGAATGCGTAGCCGACCTCGGTATTCCGAATATTCATACGGCCATCGCGAAGCTCAAGACCGGAGGCGACCCCGAGCAATCCAGAGACATGATTCTAAACGGATTGATCGGCATCGAAGAGCGGCGGGACTGCGCCGACTTTTACTTGATCGCCTTGTTCCGCTTCTGGCGCGATTATCGCGACAGCGGCTTGTTCGACGAAGCGTTCTGGGGCCGCGTCAAGGAAACGATGCTCGGCTTCCGCTACTGGATCGACGAGCCGGGGGACGATGTGATGTGGTTTTTCAGCGAAAACCACGCGCTGCTGTTCCATAGCTGCCAGCTGCTTGCGGGCCAGCTGTTCCCTGACGATCGGTTTACGAACAGCGGCGAAACCGGAGCCCAGAGACAGGCGAAGGCGGAAGCGCAGCTCATCGGCTGGTTCGAGCGGTTCTTCGCCGAAGGCTTGGCCGAATGGAATTCCAGCGCCTATATCCCGATCGATTTCCTGGGGCTCATCCAGCTCTATGACCTGGCCGAGCTGCCGGTATTAAGGGAAGAGGCTCGACGAGCAATGGATCTTCTGTATGGGTACATGATGTCCGAAGCCCATGACGGCTACTTGACCTCCACGTTCGGCCGCAGCTATGAGAAAGAGCTGCTCGGCAACCATGCCGCAGGGACGACCTCGCTCATCTGGGTCGGTTACGGCGTCGGCAACGTGAACAGCACCTCGTTCAACGTGTCGCTGTATTTATCCGACTACACGCCTCCGCAAGAGCTCGGCGAGCTGACGAAGCTGGGCGAAGGCGAAGAGCTGGAATTCCAGCTGGAGCAAGGCAAGGACGGATACGCGAAGCTTACGCATTACCGGACAAGCGGGTTCGTCTTGTCCAGCATTGCCGACTTCCGCCCCGGCTTGAAAGGGTACCAGGAGCATGTGCTGCATCTTGCGTTTTCGCCTGTGGCGCAAATCTGGGTGAATCATCCGGGAGAGATTTACGCTCACGGTTCGGGACGGCCGAGCTTCTGGGCCGGGAACGGCTGCTTGCCGAAGGTCGGGCAGTACAAGGGACTGGGCATCCTGCTGTTCGACGTGGACCCGGATCATGACGCCGACTACACGCACGCCTACTTCCCGGTGGACGCCTTTGCCCGGGTCGAAAGCCGCGGATCGTGGTTTTTCGCGGAAAGCGCCGGTGCCTATGCCGCCGTCTACGCGGCCGGCGGACTGGAGCTGACCGATAGCGGCACGAACCGCGGGCGCGAGCTTACGTCGAAAGGGCGGCGCAACGTATGGCTGGTGACGGCGGCGGATCGTCAGGAGTTCGCTTCTTTCGAGCAGTTCATCGATCGCATGGAACGGATGCCGCACGAAGTATCCGTGGATACGCTGGAGGTGCGCCTGAAGGATGCCCGGTACGGTGAAGTTCGCTTTGGCTGGCAGCAGCCGCTGACGGTTGACGGAGAAGAAGTGCGCGTCCGCGATTGCGGGGTTCGCGGCACATTGCAGCGGAAGGCAAGGGAGGTATCCGGCACATGAATCAAGAGACGATGTTACATGCGATCAAGCGCGTGTCTGGCGCGATGAAGTCGATGAAAAACGAAGGACTGGATGAGATTTATCCGATCGGTCTGATCGACATTCATCTGTGGGAATGGCCGCAGGGCGTCGGGCTGTACGGGATGTATCAGTATTACGAGGAGACGAAAGACGCGGACACGCTGCAATTTTTGCAGGACTGGTTCGATGCCCGCATCCGGGAAGGACTGCCCGAGAAAAACGTCAACACGTGCTCGCCGCTGCTGACGCTTATCTCCTTATGCGAGCTGACGGGAAATGAGCAGTACATTCGGATTTGCGACGAATGGAGCCGCTGGATCATGGACGCGAAGGACGGGCTGATCCGCACCGGCGACGGCGCCTTCCAGCATATGATTACGGGCGACCCGAACGACGGGCAAATCTTGATCGACACGCTGTTCATGACCGTTCTCTTCTTGACGAAGGCGGGTGTCTACTTCAACCGTCCGGATTACGTCGAGGAAGCGAAAAAGCAATGCTTGATTCATATCAAATATTTGTATGACCGGCATTCCGGACTGTTCTTCCACGGATGGGACTTTAACGGGAGACATAACTACGGGGCCGTGCGCTGGGGGCGCGGCAACGGCTGGTATACATGCGGCATCGTCGACTTCCTGGACATGGTCGAGCTGGAGGAAGGGATCAAGCCATACTTGCTCGATACAATGCGCAGCCAGGTCGAAGCGCTCGCCGCGCTTCAAGCCGAAGACGGCATGTGGCATACGGTGCTGGACGATGCCTCGTCCTACAAAGAAACGTCCTGCACGGCCGCCTTCGGCTACGGCATATTGAAGGCGGTGCGCCAAGGCTATCTGGAGCCGAAGTATTCGCCGGTTGGCCGCAAGGCGCTCGCCGCCGTGCTGGACCGCATCGACGCGAGCGGCGTCGTGCAGGAAGTTTCGTACGGCACGCCGGTCGGCGGCGACGCGCAGTTTTATAAAGATATTCCGATTTCCCCGATGACTTACGGCCAAGCGCTAACGCTGCTGATCTTGATGGAAGGCTTGCGCGGCGCGAATCGCTCGAGGGAGAGCTGATTCGGGGTCGGGAAAGGTACGGGAGCGGGACATTCGCAGAGCGCGACAGGCATAGCAAGCCGTTGCGGCAATATACGATCGTATGATGGAGTGGGGCAGCCTGTATGTGGACAGGCTGCTTCTTTGTGTGCGGCGTGCCCAGAAAGCACGCATCTTCTAGCCGGTGAAGGTCCGGTCGCGGGAGGGGCCAAGCCCCCGCGTAGCTAGGATACTTGCGTATGGCGAAATCTGTGCGTAAAAGCGTATCGACAA
>NZ_CAJVAS010000059.1 GCF_910593845.1 Paenibacillus solanacearum
TACTTCATTTTGAGCGCCTCTTTCGTATGTGGGTTTTGTTCTTGCCGGAACGTTTCCCAGTATACAAGAGGGGCTTTTTGCGTTCAAAGCTCAAATTACTTCATTACAGGAATGGCTCCTTGATTGGTATCGCAGGCTCAATATACCATACAACGAGGCAAGACATTTCTTATCGATTGCCAAGCTGACTTGAAACACCGGGACACCTATGCAATTCGCCGGAGGCGAGCTTTAATTTAGCCGATGGACCATCTCGAACGCATTGCCGCAAGGGTCCCGGAAAACGTACGGCAAAATCCTAACGCGTGAAGCATATTTTCATAGAACGGGCGGGCTTGCTCCCAGGAGTGTACCCTCACATCGATATGGCTGAATTTGTTCATTGCACGGCCTCCGCATGGTTTTTGACATGGACCAGCGCTTGTTCCCAATGCCGCTTCATGACATCCCTCATATAAACGTCCTCCAGCATCTCCTGATGCAGCGCGATCGTCGTCTTGCCTGAGCTTGTCGACAACAAATATATTTGCAGCCGTGACGCCTTGTCCCACTCCGGGCGCTTCCAGGTCATGCGAAGCTTCTGGAGCGGCACAACGACCGTCAGTTTGCCGGAGACTCCTTCTTCAGAGACGAATTCATACCCTTTTTGCCACTGCATCGCGGACACAGTCCCGATCCAGAGCTTCATGCCTTGCGGGGAGGTCAGAAAATGCCATGCCTGCTCCTTCGTCATCTCCATCGTTCTTCGCACGCCGATTTGAACGCCTGCATCCTTCGTCACACCGACGGGGATGCGGCCCAATACTTCGCCGTACATGGCGGCGAGCCATTCGGCCCACTCCTCCGGGACGCCGTAGTACCCGCCAATGTGCTCTTTGATCCGCTCGTGCGACCATAACGAGTCCACCGTCTGTTGAAGCTGCGTCACCCATTGCTCCCACGACAATCCTGTCGCTTCCTTCACAGCCTGTCTGAATGTAGAGCCGATCATCTGCGTGTTCCTCCTTCGATTGCGTATACCGTTATTATAGAACGAAAACACTGACAAACCCGGCCAGTGTTTTCTCGTTACGTTCGATAATGCTGCGCCAGCGATTCGGCGATTTCCGCCAAGCATTCTTTCAAATCCTGGGGTTCCAATATTTGGATTTTCCCTCCGAAGGATAACAAATAATAAGGCGCGTGCATATACAAGCTCTGCTCGTCCAGCTTGAAATGCGCCGAAGCCGGGGTACGCTCGACCAACGTACGGGCAAACAGCCAATGGCCGCATAAATCGTTGATCGCCTGCGGAAGTCCTTGAATATGAACCGATACGAGATAAGCGTCCGTCCCGGTATCCGTCTCCGGGAGCAAACTTTCCAGTAATGAGTCCCTCGCGGAAAAAGAAGGCGGACGCACGAACCCGGATCCAGCGTCGCGGATGCCGCCGATGCGGTCAACGCGAAAGTGACGAATCTCGCCCCGCAAATGGCAGAAGCCGACGGCATACCATTTGTCTTTCCAGTTGACGAGACCGTAAGGATCGAATCGGCGCGTCGATCCCGCCCCTTCGTAGCCCGCATAGTAATCCAGCTCAAGGCTCGTCTGCGCATCCGCCGCCTGCTCAATGGCCAGCAGCTTCGGAGCCAGCTGCGCATTTTCCGGTGGATGGACGACCTCAACCCGCGCCTCCTGCGCATCAAGCCGCCTGGACTGCTCGGCCTCGGTGTACCGCTTGATTTTGGTTACCGCCCGGTTGAGCGCCTGCTCGTACGGATAGCCGGACTCGCGGGCGAATTGGGCCGCATGGAGAAGCGACTTCTGCTCGTCCGCGTCGAAGAACAGCGGATCGAGCTTGAAGTTCCCGGGAATATAGTACCCGCCGTCGCGGCCGGTTTCCGCTACGATCGGCACGCCGCTGACGCACAGGGCGTCGATACACCGGTACACGGTGCGAATATGAATCTCCAGCTCCTGGGCCAGCTGATTTGCCGACATTTTGCGCCGGGCGCGCAGCAGCATCAGGATGCTGAGCATATGTTCCGCTTTGGACATGTTCATTCCTCGATTTCCGGGGGATTCGCAGTCTTGCTTCGTTCATTGTAGCATAAACGGAAAGCTGCAGATCATTTGCGGCAGCATGCCGGAATAACAAAAAGACGGCATCGCTGCCGCCCGCTATGTAGGGAGGAGCCAGGAGGAGCCCCTGACTCTATCGCAATTAGATGACAAATGCACGAGAAACGATGACCAGCAAAATGAAAAGCACGAGAATTACACCCGTAGTCGTAAACGCGCCTGCGCAGCTACCTACTCCACCAAGTCCCAGTCCCATAATAACGCCCTCCCTCCTGGTTTATGCTAAAGTGTATGAAAGGATCGCGCTTCGGGATTGGACGCTTTGACAAAAATGTGCAAATATAACGGCGATCGCTCCGAGGTGTCCGGTATACGCCTAAGGAAACGGATGCGGATCAGGATTCAGCTCCTGCGGCGTCAGCCGGCGCGGCGCGTAGCCGAGCCTCGCCGGCACCTCGAGCAACCGGTCCATACCGGCCAGCCGGCGGAGGCGGTGGCCGAACGTCATCGGCAGCATCCCGGGGATGAGCACCTTCGCGCAGTACAAGCCGTTGCGGAGCGTCTCGCCGGACGATTGATCGATCGCAATGACATCCATCTGCAGGCTGTGAAACGTTTGAAGCGTCTGCCGCAAGTCGTCGGTTAGATCCTGATGTGCCGCAGCGGCCGGAAACGATTGCGCGAATGTATGAACAGGGCGGGCTTCGTCCAGCAAAAATCGCAGCCGTTCCTCCACTTGCGGCAAGCTGTACAGCAGCGCATGATCCTCCATCTGCTCCACCAACAGCGCATCGCCGGCCATCGCTTCGGCTTCCGCCCCCCGCTCCTTCCGGCGCATTTCGACCATCGGAATCGTACCCGCCAGCTCGAATATGGCGCTTTTGGCCGCACGCACCGGATCGAGATGAGCCCCCGCCGCGCACACCAGATTCGCGCCTTGCGCCGCTTCGCCTTTGGCCAGCGCCCATTGGCTCGGAATGCCATTCTCCGTCGTCGTATTGAACAACTGCACCCGGTAGCCGGTGACCGCTTCGAGCCGCTGAATCATCATTGTCAGCTCCCGATCCCCGGACGAACGGTAATCGAGCCGCGGCACCGGCATACGGGCATACCAGGTCATCAGGAAGGAATCCCGTTCGACCACCTCGAAAATTCCGTACAAAATCGCTTCTTCCAGACTTCCTCCCACCGCACTGCCGTTCGACGTTTCGTACACGAAGCCGCCGCCGAAGCCGAGAGAGTAATAAGCGAGCAGCTCGGGGACAAGAATCGGCCGCTGCTGCGCAAACGAATAGCCCCATACCCAATCGATCTCGGCCTCCGGGTCGAAGGGCGTAAAAGGAAAATCCGGCTCATCGTAATGCTCCTGCGCATGAAGTCCTACCTTGGAGGGGTCCATCGCGTCTTCGCGCAGCCGGGAATAGCTGCCGGACACGACCGTTCGCTTGCCGCGGGCGGTCATCCCGCAAAACCGCTCCAGCCCTTCCAGAATAGCGGCAAGCCCGCTGTCCGCATACGTAAGCGAGCGGCCTCCCGTTACTTCATCGTGGTATCCGAGCGGAAGATTGACGGCCACTCCGGCAAACGCCGATACCAGGTCATCACCCTTGTCGTTGAACATGCCGGTGCGGCGGTCCCAGTATTCCTTGAACAACACCTGCCGCAGCTCGTTCTTCGCACGGCAGCGGAAGCTGTCTCCGACTTTAAGGCTGGGCTGGAGCCGGATTTGCGCCACTTCCGGCGTATCGTCTGGCAATCGGCCGCACACCGGACAAGCGCTGTCAGGCAGTATATAATGAAGCGACGCGCTTAGATCGCGAAGCTGAATCAAATACATGTATCCATTATCCGTATTCGGTCTGTCGCCCCGCAGCACCTTGGCCGCTTCCTCGGCAATCATCTGGGCCATATAGCCGAGTCCCGGCAGTGATACCGCATCGGCATAGCCGGGAACGTAATCGGGCGAAACGAGCCGCATCAACGACTCCTCCGCTTCTTGACGGTTGCTTCCCGCCAAGGAGCGGCGTGTTTCCGCACATTGCGGGCAGCCGGCCCGCTCCGGACGATGCAGGGGTCCGATAACGCCTTCGCCCATGGAAATATAGGCGCACAGCCATGGAATACCCCGCGGCTCCAGCTTCTCCAGCGCTTCGTCCCGCAACGGGGCGCCCTCTTCCTCCTCCACCACCAACGCCAGCCGAGCCTCCGGCAGCTCTTCGCCGAAATCCGGCCTGCGAATGACCGGGAAGCCGGACAAGCGGCTGCAAACCTCATCCGCAAGCGTCCCCGCCCCTATGACGATTACCGTATTCAAGGGGAGCCCTCCTCTCCGATCGCAACCGCGTACGTGACGAACGGTCCTGTCCCGAGATACGATTCATTTCTCAAGTCGAACAGCTCCAGGCGTTTCCCTGTATGCTCCAACTGCCTTACGGCTGAACGCAGCAAGGCGGCATGCGTCAGCGACTCGACGCCGCCAAACGCGACCGCTTGCTCCGGCGGCTCACTAACGATATCCGGTCCTGACGCTGCCGCATCCGTCCGGGCAAGCGCCTTCTGCAGCGAGCGGCGAAGCGCGAGGGTCGCGTGCAGTTCGACGCTGCCGTACCATGACGAGCCCGAATTCACCCACAGCACCGGAAAACCGAACAGCGGCTCGCCGGAGACAATCCGGGGATCTCCACCGGTCAACTGCAGCGCTTGCCAATAATACCGGCAGCGCGCATCTTCGATCTGCGTGCATCGGATCGGCGAAGCCCGCCGCCGGGCGGAAGCTTGCCGCCGATTCCACATTCGGGATAAGCAGTCGACAAGGCCTCGTCCCATCGCTTCGGCGGCGGTGCATCCCGCGCCGATGCCGATATGCCCGAGCCGCGATGCCGGCCTTTCGGGGAAAAAGAGCGGAAGCATGCGCCGGGCATAGGCTTCCAGTCCGGCCAAGCCCGATTCGCGCCTCGCCTCCTCATGCGTCAAGCCGCTGCGCACAAGCGGCGGCAGCAGCCCCGCCGCTCCCTCCGCCAGCGGGTCCACAGGCTGCACGAGACACTGTGCCAGCGGCAGTTGGATCAGATCGGCCTCCTCCCATGCATGGAATACGCCGGTGACCGGCGAAGTCAGCCGCTGCAATGCGGCAAACCATGCTTCCGGTTCGGCAGGGTCGAGGTCGGCCTCCAAGCCAAGCTCAAATGCCGCCGGACGGACCGCCTCCAAGCCGGATGCCAGCGGATGCGGCAGCACCGGATGCCAGCTTCCGGTGAATGCATCCAGCTCCATCACGTAACATGCATCCACACAGTTCGGCTCCTTCGCTCCCGCAGTCACCAACTGCCATTCATGCACCAGCATATACGACAACAACGCAAGAGCAGATTCGTAGCATGGACGCGGCGTCTCATCCGCTGGAAATACAGACGAATGGAGGCGTCTCCACGCCGACTCCCATAAGCCGCTCCCGTCAGGCCGAAGCAGCGGACCTGCCATGCCGATGCCTTGCAGCACAACGGCAGGCAGCATCGATTTGCCTTCCGCTGCGCAGGCATGCTGAAGCTGCCGAAGCTCTTCCACATCTCCCGAAGACGATACGTACAAAACAAACGAGTACGGCCGCACAAGCGTCCGCCAATCGCGCTCACCGCCGTCCGATGCTGTCGCGATCTGCAGCAAAGCTTCCTTGCCGCCGCGCCGCGCGTCTTCCCCAAGCTGTGAGAGAACGGCCGCATCGGCAGGCTGTGAGCCGGTGACACACACTGCGAGCCGGGATGCGCCGGATTCGAACCAGGCTTTCACAAGCGACAGCAGCATAGGCCCGGACCCGATCGCAAGCACGCCCGCTTCTTCCGTTTCTTGAACAGACATCGCTCCTTTTCTCCTTTCCTGGCTTTCACAAGCGCAAAAAGGCCCAGCCCAAGCCGTACAACCGGTGGACACACGCCCGTGCGGTCGCATTTATTTTACAACTTATGTATTCGTCTTGAAGCGTATGACTAAGCTGGCGACCGCCTCCTGCGGCATGCGTTGGTTCTTCGCATGGCTGCGTCCCGTCAAGAAAGCCGATGTTGAACGTGTGAGCGACAGCTGGGGGAGCCGTTGCCGCTGCTGCCCTTACCTTTGCCTTTCCGTTTACAGGACAAAAGAAAAAAACACGTCGCATGGACGTGTCGGACGAATGCCCCAAGGGGGACAAGCTGCTGCGGATATTTGTGATTTCTTTTTATCCGATAAATTCTTGAACCCATTCGGAGTTATAATAAGCAATACCGATCTGCGTATAGCTGCTGTTCAAAATATTAGCCCGGTGACCGGGGCTGTTCATCCACTGGTTCATCACTTCGGCCGGGCTCGTCTGGCCTTTGGCAATGTTCTCTCCCGCCGTGCTGTAAGTGATCCCGAACGACTTCATCATATCGAACGGCGAGCCGTACGTCGGAGACTGATGGTCAAAGTAGTTGTTGTTATACATATCCTGCGCTTTGGCCATCGCCACCTTGTTCAGCCCGCTGTGCATGCTGAGCGGACTCAAGCCTGCCTTTTTGCGTTCCTGATTCACCAAATCCAATACTTGCTGCGCAAATTGGGAGGCATCGGCGGACGGCTGCGGATTCGCCGGCTGCTTCGGTACGTATGACTGCTGAGGATTGGCCGACTGCGGCGGGTTATACGGCTGCGGCGAAGGCTGCTGCGGAGTATACGGCTGTTGCGGAACTGCCGAAGGCTGCTGTGGGGTATACGTCTGCGGCGCATTCGCGGAAGGGTTCGCCGGGGCGGGTCCCGTTCCGTTCAACCGATTGAACCAGTCCATCCAGTTGGTCGTATCGGCAGGGGCCTGCTTGATCTTGATCGTTGAACTTCCCGCGCCCGATGTTGATATGGACGATGCTTGGGTGAAGGATTGAGCCTTATTCGGCGCCGTAACCTTGGTCTGATCGGCCGCGGCTTGCTTTTTCGCCGTATTTTGGCCCGTACATCCGGCAACGGCTAGCAGTGCGGCAAGAACGAGTAGCTTTTTAATAATAAGACCTCCCGACTATAAAAATGTAGTGGATTAAGCTGTCGAACAAAGTTTTTGCAAAATAGCTTGGCGCTATTCCCGAGCCGATGTGGCAAAATCGAGAAAGAAGACAAAACAACAAAACCGCCCCGGGAAGGGCGGTCGCAGCGGTCATCCATTAACTTTCAGCTTATTTTCAGGCTATATTCATCTAACTTCGGTACAATGGTTGGTACTCCGCTCCTCCCTACAGCGGCCTGTGTTGCCGATTCGCCAGGGCAAAGGCGATGATTCGGGCGCTGCTGTTCCTGTACCCGCGGCTTCGGCGGTTAAGGAGCGGATCGAAGGCGCATGCCGCCCGCGTTATAAGCGGCGGCGAAGGTTTTAAATGGAGCCCAGCTTATCGATCGCTGCCTGCTCCGTCGGCAGAAAGAATATATCTTTGCCGCTGTTGCATTCATACATGAAGTCTTTGAAGCTGCGACTTGTGTATTCCGAGAAATCGCCAACAAAAGCGACCTTTGCGCGGTAATTGATAAACTTCTGGAGAATGTCCCCGGCCAGCCGCGTCTTCAGGTCGAAAAAATGCTCGTTCAGCAGCGATTTATGAATGACGATGCGGTCGCTATCCGCTTCATATCGAACCGTTGCCATAAGATCCAGCGCGGACTGAACGTCACTAATCACGATCTCACTGCCGCTTACGAGGGCGATAGGGCCTTTGCCGCTTGCTACTTGAGATATATTCATGCTTATCCTCCTTCAAGATCAGCCTATTGCTTTCCAGGCCGTTATTCGGCGGGAACCTTGTGGTATCCCTTGTCCCCATAGGGCTGCAGCTGCTCAAACCACGGCTTGAGAATTTGCTTCAATTCCCAGCGCATATCGGTCACTTTCTCCGTATCCTTGCGTTCCAATTCTTCATATGAGAACGTATCGGACCCGAATTCCTTCCATTCCTTTTGCAGCTGCGCGTTGGCGAACCTGCCCATGTCGAGCTGCATCGTAATCGTCATCCATTTGTTTTTCAAATTCGAATGACTGTCGATATACATTTTGCCGTTCACTTTGTTCGTGATGCGGATGACACCCATATAAGTCTTGATCTGCTTGAACTCTTCCAGCAGCTCCTTGCGCTTGCTCTTATCCATCTTCTCGTCTCCTCCCGCGATGTTAACCGGCGCCAGGCCGATGCTTAGTAGCCCATTTCCTTCAACAAGCTCGACAGCGTGCGAAGCCTTTCCCCGAGCAGCTCGCCGTCGTCGCTGAGCGCTTGGCTGAACAGCTTGATATCCTCGTTAATTTTGTCATTGTCCGTACATATGGCGACGTTCATTGCATCTCCCTGCAAACCGACGCGATCGATCAGCGGTTGATTCGGGTCGTACATATGCTCGTAACGGTACGCCTCGCGGAAATGCTCCAGCGAGCGGCAGATCAGGATCGACAAATCGAGGACGCGATGCAGCGGCAGCTCTTCCGATTGACGCGACCACTTCTCTCCGGTATATCGCCATACTTTGGCCGAAATATCGACTTTTCCCCGATCGTTCCATTGAGCCAGCCCCAATGAAAGGCCTTTGGCATCCGTATGATTGGCCATCCGGCCGTCAACCTGCTCATAATTATCCGATACGATGACAGGCTTATGTTTTAATGTCGTTGGAATTTTCATCTTGAGAGCCTCTTTTCAATTATTCATTTACTAATTTAGTAATTTACTAAATCACTCGTTCATTATATCCTCCATACTCCCCCTCGTCAACCAGTTACCGTCTCCAACCTTTTCCATTGGTGAAAAGGGCTGTGCGGTCGCGAAGCGATTTCGCTGCTTCGTAGCCCGTCAATCTCCGTATGTGCAAGGTGGGTCCTGCCTATCCGCGTTCACCCTCCAGATAAAATAAAAAGCCGTCCATATGGACGACCTATACATATAATATGGGTGTAGAACTGAAATTGGGCGGCAGGCATCCTCCGGAAAAGAGGTCATGCCTATGCATCTTTTTACGTTTAACGATTTGTTGGTATTCGGGATGTTTATTCTCGCGCTGCTGACGTTCTTGAGACGTAAATAACCCGCCCAGTTTAGTCGCCAAGGATGCGGGTTATTCAGTCTTTTCCGGTATTTCCACTCGGAGGAGTACCCGCCCAAGTGTTATGCAGGGAGTCGGCTGGCACCGGCTCCTGTTCTTATTTATATCCTACTCTACCTGATTTATAACGTCAAGGCTTCGCTACACAGCAGAAAAGGAAGGCTATTTATTATCGTAGTTATCGAAACCTAGAGGAACGACAGTTCAGCCGTTTACAATGCCGATGGCGAAGCCGTCATATCCTTTGCTGCCCACGGTTTGGATCGCGGTTGCGGTGATGTCTGGGTGCTGTCCCAGCAGGTCGTAAAACTGTCTGACTCCTTGCACGCGCGGGTCGGTGCTGTACTGCTCGATGATCTCCCCGCCGCGCACAACATTATCGCCGATGATGACGGTCCCCGGCCGGGAAAAGCGAAGCGCCCACTGCAGATAGGCGGGATTGTTCGGCTTGTCGGCGTCGATGAAGATGAGATCGAACGGCTCCGCCTGCTCTTGCTCGAGCAAGGTGAATTGATCCAGCGCCGCGCCAACGCGAACTTCCACCAAATGGTCGAGGCCGGCAAGCGCAAGATTGGAGCAGGCCACCTCGGCAAATCCAGGATTCAGCTCGAGGGTAACCAAACGGCCGCCTTCCGGCAGCGCCCGTGCAAGCCATATGGTGCTGTACCCGCCTAACGTGCCGATCTCGAGAATACGCTCGGCCCGCTGCATTCTTGCCCAAATGTGCAGCAGTTTCCCCTGATTCGGGGAGACGTCGATCTCCGGGAGACCCGCCTTCCGGTTTGCGGCCAGCACCTGCTCCAGCACGTCGTCCTGCGGGTGGAGACGCTTCGTAATATAGGTATCGACCTTGCTCCAGGTTTCTAGTGAAGTCATATCGATCACTTCTCCTTATCGTCATTTGAACTTCTGCTTTCAGTTTAAATGACTTATAATCATAAATATAATATATAGTTTTGTACGACCTATATATTTTAAGTATGATTCTATGGATAAGGAGTACGGCCATGAATCTGCATGCCTTGCGCTTGTTTCATGTGATCGCCGCGACCGGCAGCGTCACTCGCGCTTCCGAGCTGCTGAACATCAGTCAGCCCGCCATTACGGCACAGGTAAAAAAATTCGAGAAAGAGCTATCCCTTACGCTCCTCAAGCCGCAGGGCCGCGGAATCGCGCTGACTGACGCAGGCGAGACGATCGCTATGCTGGCGAAGCGGCTTTTTGCCGTCGAGCAGCAAATCGAGCAGTATGCGCAGGATTACGCCGCAGGCGCCATGGGTCATATTCATATTGCCGCCACGTACTTGCCGGCCCATTATTTGATACCGACCTGGATCGCCAAATTCAAGCAGCAGTACGAGCAGGTCGAAATGGAGATTACGACGACCAATTCCAGCGACGCGCTCCATAAGCTGCTTCACGCCGAGGTCGATCTGGCGATCTACGGCGGCTTGCCCGAAGCGTACCCGGACACGATTGAGACCGAGCATTTGTTTCACGATGAGCTGTGGTTTGTCGTCGCTCCAGGCCATCGCTATGCCAATCAGACGATCTCGCTCGCAGATATGGTGAAGGAGCCGTTCGTGATGCGGGAAGAAGGCAGCTCCACGCGCGAAAGGCTGCTTGCGCTCTGCCGAACGTATAACGCTCCTTCTCCGCGGATTACGCTGCAGTTCAACGGCTTGCATGAAGCGATCCAGGCCGTGGTGGCCGGCTATGGCGCCAACTTCGTCTCTTCGCTCGTCGTGCGAGACTACGTGGATCGGGGCGAGCTGTGCCGCGTGCACGTGGAAGGCATTCATCTGCGGAACATGATCGCGATCTGCACGCGCAAGCGGGAACCGCTATCCGCCGCGGCAAGCCACTTGATTGAAATGATCCGCCGCAATCCGTTTGTCCGCCGAACATAAAGAAGCCGCCTGCGCCTAAGCCCGAGGGCTGGTAGCAAGCGGCGTATGCGGCGGTCATGCATCAGGTGATGGATGCCTCATAGATCGACTGGATGGAACGAGCTAACATGGCGTTGAACTGCTCGTCCGACTGCTGAGCGGTTAACCCTTCCGACAAAGCCCGCGAGAAGCTGGCGATCAAGCCGTGGTGAAGGCCTAGCTTCTCATTCGCTTCCGCTTGGCCGTACCCTCCAGATAAAGCGACAATGCGAACCACATGCGGGTCGTCCATCAAATCGCGGTAAAAATCCGTTTCCGTCGGAATCGACAGCTTCAGCATCACTTTGGTGTCGCTGCTCAGGGCAGCGAGCTGCTTGCGAAGCTCTTCCTTCAGCAGCTGCTCCGATTGCTTCTTATCCGCACTGTAAATATCGACCTCCGGCTCAATGATCGGAACGAGCCCCATCGATACGATGCGTTTGCCTACGTCAAACTGCTGCTCTACGACGCTCCGGATACCTGCCGGGTTCGCTTCTTTAATGACCGAGCGCATCTTTGTCCCGAAAATATGCTTGTCTACCGCGCGCTGGAGCAGGCTATCCAGATCGGGCATCGGCTTCATGAGCTGCACGCCGTCCTTCAGCTCGTCGAGCCCTTTGTCGACCTTCAAAAAGGGCACGATGCCTTTGCGTTCCCACAAATAATCCGCGGTAAACTGCCCGTCGATCATGCGGTCCATCGTATTTTCGAATAATATCGCGCCTAAAATATACTTCGCGTCAAATGCCGGACTTTTTATAATGCGCGTCCTCATGTCGTGGACCCGCTCAAACATTTGCTCCTCGTTAGCATAGCTGCTTTCCTGAACGCCATACTGCAGCAGCGCCTTGGGCGTGCTTCCGCCGCTCTGGTCCAGTGCCGCGATGAAGCCTTTACCCGTATGAATGCGATTCAACTGTTCCTGATTCAATGCCAATGCCCCTTCCTGCTTATGGAATACTCCCAATATAATATTGCCTGCAAGCAGCGGCAAAATGCAAGCGGACCCGGAATGCAGGGACGCGTCATTCTTTTACAAGTCCCGCTCTTAACGTCGTAACGCCAAATTCCAAATAAGCTTTCAGGCACGTTAGCATATAAACCCAGCCTTCTTTGTTGCCGATCAGCAGCTCGATCAAGTGCTCATCCGTTTCATCAAAGCCTTCCTCGTTCACTTCGATCACCGTGCTTCCGTCATTCGCTTCGTTCAGCGTCATCGTAACCACATGCGCGGCAGCGCCGTAATCCCACTCAAACACAATCTTCCGGTCTTCGACGATCTCGATCACGCGGATATCGCCTTCCGCCCCGTATTCGTCGTATTTCAATGTTACCGTCTTCCCTTGCTCCCATCGCGCAGAGCTGGACGAGAACCAGAAGTTTCCGATCTGGACGGGATCTACGATCGCTTCGAACACTTCATGCGCAGGCTTATATATTCTCATGTTGGAAACATTGTTCATATCCGTTCCCTCTTTTCGTTGAGATCGTGACGATCGTCAGAGTACCTTATTACGATAGCGGAATTCCCAACTGCGCCGCATATTTCACGTACAATGCCTTCCAGCCATGCTGGTAGGCATTATGCCCTACCATTAGGGGCATCTTCTTTCCGGCCAATATGCCGGCAAGCCCTTCCAGACAAAGATGCCATCCCGCCGCATAGGAAGGCGCTTGTTGACGGTCCGCAAACCGGTGCAGCAGCACGAGCAGCGTCCGGTCTCCATCGCGGCTCAGCTCCCAGCGCAGCACGTCGTCACCCCAGCGAAAAACAAGCAAGTACGGCGCATCAACCTCCAGTACATATCCATCCCGCACATCTTCCTCGGGCATATCGATATGAGCCAGCCGTACCGGACCGGCCGAGGTGAGATTCCGATCGGTTGTAAACGGTCCCCAGCTCGGGACTTGATCGGCTTCGGTTAACGCGGCCCATACCTCCTCGCAGTTATGTTCCACCCATCGTTCGAGCACAAGTATCCATTCGTCGCCGTCTTGCGTAAGACGGGGATTGTAGGAAGCTTTGGAATTCACGATTCGTTTCCCTCCCGTGATTTTTTCTTTTGGTCGAGATGTTCAACCAAGGCGTCAACATGCCGATTCCACGTCATCCGGTAGGCGCTGAGCCACTCGTCGACCTCGGCAAGGGGACGAGGATCGATGGAATAGATGCGGCGCTGCGCTTCAATCCGCACCCGTACAAGCCCGCTTTCGCGGAGCGTCCGCAAATGCTTGGATATGAGCGGCTGCGACAGATCAAGGTCCCGGACCAGTTCATTGACGCTGGAATCGGACTGCAAGAGCCTGTCCATAATGCGTCTGCGAGACGGTTCAGCGATGATTGCATAAGTATCAAGCACGGCTCCTCGTTCTCCTTCCTGTCCACAATATAACATATTGGTTATATAACTACAAGTTCATATAATGTCCCGTACCGATGGCTTAAATCAAATGTCCCCCAGCTTCTATGATCTCATTCGCCGCCGCGGCGTTTTTTTCCCCGGAATGGATTGACTTTCCCCGCAAGCTTTTGTACAGTAGATTTAGTTAAGCACTTAACTAATATGAGAGAATGGTGAGGCCATCCCATGCAGAAGGAAGACCTGCAGCAATACGTGCTCGATTTGCCCTTGCACAATCAAGCTTTCTTCGCGCTCGTAGAGACAACAGCCAGACTGGTCGAAGTCTCGGAGAAATATTGGCAGTCCCAAGGGCTCCATGGCGCCCGAATTCGAATATTGGTTGAAATCATGAAGGAGGGAGGTACCATCCTCCCATCAACGCTGGCCCAAAAAATCGGAGTAACCAAGTCGAATATTAGCCTGCTTCTCATTCCTCTGGAAGACGAAGGACTCCTTCGCCGGCATCCTCATCCGAGCGACGGCAGAAAGTGGGTCCTATCCATTACAAGCGAAGGCGAGAATCTCTTACGGCAATATTTGCCCGGCAATCGGCAGGTGATCATGGAAAAGATGCAAGTGCTGAACGAACAGGAACTGAATCAGCTCCTCGTCCTGTTGCATAAATTAAGAAGCTTCTGATTGGAAGGCTGTTCAACACTTGCATGCCTCCAATAAAGCTTCTGTTGAAAAATAAGCAACCGCAGCTTTTTTCAGCCATTTAGTTAAGTCCTTAACTAAAAGAAGGAAGGGTGCCACCCATGTCGATTTTCATTACAGGAGCTAACGGCCAATTAGGCCGCTTGGTCATCAACCGGCTTTTATCGAAGATGCCGCCGGAACACATCATCGCCGGCGTTCGCCGTCTTGAATCAGGGCAACCGTATGCGGAACAAGGAATTTCCGTCCGGCTTTGCGATTACGATCAGCCCGCATCGCTTGAGCCCGCGTTCGCAGGAGTCTCCAAGCTGCTATTCATCTCAAGCTCGCATCACGACGATACCGTGCGTTTGCGCCAGCATGCCCATGTCATTGAAGCGGCGAAAAAATCGAAGGTGGCGCATATGCTGTACACCAGCTTTGCGTTCCCCGAGCAAGGATCCGGTCCGCCCATTCCTTTGCATCTCGCTACAGAGCATGCGATCCGGGCTGCCGGAATCCCCTTTACTTTTTTGCGGAACGCGCTGTACACCGATTTTGTAGGAGCGCTCGACTTGCACGAAGCGATAACGAAGGGGACGCTTCGCATCGCCCCTGGAGATTGGAAGTTCAACTCGGTCACGCGCCAAGATCTCGCCGATGCCAGCGCAGCCGTCCTGTCCGAATCCGGACATCATAACCGAATCTACGAGCTCACCGCGCCCACGCCGTGGACCTTTGAAGATTTGGCGGCCGCTTTATCGAGCCATGCCGCTCAGACCGTCTCCCTGTACCCGGACCCCGAAGTCCGGCATTGGATCTACGGGTTCTTAAGCAAGATCGATACTTCATCGACCTCCGACGATTTGGAACGATTACTCGGGCGTCCGGCCGCCTCTCTGGCACAAAGCATAGCGCCGCTGATCCCGGTATAAACGGCTGAGCGCTTGGGTGAACAATGCGATGCTTGCCGTTGCCAACCCGCTGCTGCTGACTAAGCGGCAGCGGGTTGCTTCTACACCCGCTCGCCGAATCTAAATTCCGTGCGGGGAAGGAAGCTCACCGAGTCAGCAGCAGCAGCATTTCATCGAGATGGCGCTCCAACGTCAACGCATCGTAAAGGCCCCAGCGCCGCTCCACGATATAGACACGCTGATTCACAACGGCCTGCAGACGGTTCCAGGTTTCGCTCTTCAGCATTTCCAGAAATGGCCTGCTGCTTCTGTCTTGGTTCTCGACGGCCATGAATACCCTGTCTCCCGCATATAGGGGAAGGTCTTCCGGTGAAATTTTTCGCCATTTCAGCGGCTTTTCCTTAGCCATCAGCGTCCGGACCGGGTCCGGAGGAACAAAGCCAAGCCCTTCATATAACGTATGACCGAAATTATGGCCGCCGTAAACGTACAGTCCTTTGCGGCAATACACAAAAGCTGCCGCGCTCTCCCCTGGCTGCACGTAAGCCTCTAGCTTCCGGCGTGCGCTAAGCGCCTTGTTCCGGTACGTTTCAATCCATTCCTTGGCCTTGGCGCTTCTGCCGAGCAGCCGACCCAGCTTGCCCAGACGCACATAAATGTCGTCCTGCCAATCCCATAGCGCGGTGGGGGCAATCGCGGCCAAGCAGTCATAATGCTGTCTGGGCATATAACTGGGACATACAATCAGATCGGGCTGCAGGGCAAGCAGCTTCTCCATATCCAGCGGCTCCTCCATGGATTGAATATTCCGCGTCTCTGCGCAGCCCTGTTCCGCCAAGTTACGGTCCGTCCCTATGGGCACAATCCCAAGCGGCAGCAGATCGCCGAGCGAATGCAAGGAACAAATTCGCGCAGCGCGGGATTGGATACGGACAAACCGGGTCGGCGACACCCCGACAGATTGCTTGAATCGTCTGCTGAAATAGTATTCATCTCGAAAGCCAGTCTGCTCGGCAATCTCCTTCAAGCGCTGGCCGGAGCCGACCAGCAGCTGTTTGGCCCGGTCAATCCGCAGCTCGGTCAAATATTGCACCGGCGTCTTGCCGGTCATTGCTTTGAACATGTCGTTATACTTCCATCGGCTCAGCGCCGTTCGTTCCGCCAGTTTCTCGATTCGGATATCCTTCGCATATTCGCGGTTCAAATAATGAATCGTCTCCTCCACTTCCCGCTCAACGCCGAGCGGGGTGCATGCCTGTCGTTGCTCGAGCAGCAGCACGGCCAGCTCCTGAAACCGCGCCTGAAGCCGAAGCAGCACAAGCCCGTCCACCGCCTCCCATTGATCCAGCAAAACGCCGATGCCGGCAGCCCACTCCGCGCAAGCGGAAAATACCATTAACGCTTGCCCGATGAGCGCCGCGGCCGCCTCATTGGCCGTGAACCGAAAATCATATACCTCCAGTTTCCCGTCCATAGAGACATCCGGCTGCAGCCGGACAGCCGTGCGGGGAGGTATGATCACGCAGCCGCCGGGACCAATCGCGTGCATCTCGCCATCGATTTCCAGGTTCGCCCCACACGGCTTGATCCACCAGATTGAATAATGTTCGCACTGCTGACTATACAGCTTCCTCTCATCTTGACAAAGGATCGTGATGTCGAGCAGCGACAAGCTGGGAATCGGACGGGAGGATCGTTCTGATGGTTCGCGCTTCATTGGCGGTAAGCTCCAATTCCTACTCATTTTTGTTCAGCTCGTCAGGCATGGCTTACGGTTTGGTCTTCAACACTTTGGACATTTCGTCCAGAAGCCACTCCAGCGTAACCGAATCGTTAAAAGCCCAGCGGTTGCTAACGACGTAAGCTTGGCCGTTTTTGGCAGCGGGCAGGCTTTTCCAGATGGAGCTTTGCATTAATTCCTCGACGCCTTGGCGAGATGCTTCGTTGGCGTCCTGCGTAACCAGGAAAATATGATCGCCCGCCATTTCCGGCAAGGTCTCCCGGGAAATGGTCAACCAAAGCTTATTTTCATTTTCTTTCGCGGCGAACAGACGCTTCACCGCTTCCGGCGGCTTGAAGCCGAGCGCATCGTACATCGTCGGTCCCAGCCGCTGCGGTCCGTAAAGATACAGCAGCTTATCCTGAAACACGACAAAGGCTGAAGCAGTTTGACCTTTGGCCACGAGCGGAGCAAGCTCCTTTTTCTTTTGTTCCGACTTGTCTTTGTAGCGTTTGATCCAGGCGGCTGCCTCATCCGGCTTACCGATAATATCGCCCAGCGCTGTTATTCTGCTGAATACATCGCTGCTATAGGGCATCGTTACGGTCGGTGCGACTTTCGACAGCCCTTCCAGCGTAGCCGTATCCAGAAAATCGGGCACGATGATCAGATCGGGACCAAGGGAAAGTACCTTTTCCAAGCTGGGAGACGACCCTTGGCCGCCAACATCCTCAACCCCCTTCAACTGCTCCGCTTTCAGTACCTGACGAGCGTTGGCGAAGTTGGTCCCGACCATCGTACCGTTCAGCGACACCATTTCCGGTGCATAAAAATGAGCCACGACCCGCTTCGGCTTTGACGGAATCTCGACCTTTCGGCCTACGGTATCGGTATATATACGGCTTGCTGGTGTCATCCCCTTCTCCGCTTCACGATCCGCCGCAGAAGGCGCAGCCTCCTGCTTGTTCGGAACGCAGGCTGCCAGCACCGATAGGAGCAGCACCGTTAGAACGACAGTGCATAACCGTCTCCTGAGAACATCCACGCCAAACTCTCCTTTCAATGAGAATTATTATCATTCAAAGAAATATTTTACGCGAGTTTGAGTCAAGCAACAATGGATATTTTTCAGCGCGTTTGGACTTTTTTTGATTTCACACAGCCTTGTAAGAGTGATGCGCCTTCCTTCTGTGTTTACCAAATTGGTTTAATGACCATTTGTTAACGTTCATTAAAAAGCGAAAAACCCTTGAATTACAAGGGTTTTTACGCATGGAGCCTTCTATCGCTTAATACTCAATCCATAAACTCGACATGCTGCAGGAATCGCTTCAACATAACGGTCGCTTGCGCTCTGGTTGCATTTTCAGCCGGCGCCATCATGCCTTCCGTTAGCCCCTGTAGTATTCCTGCCGCTACGGATTGTGCCACCGCAGACCTTGCCCATATGGAGATGTCGGATCGATCGTCAAAATTAACAAGGTATTTCACTGCCTGGTTGTCGTCCATTCCCGGTTTACCTGCAATCGATAAGGCGTTCGCAATCATCACAGCCATCTGTTCTCTGGTAATCATGCTGTCCGGTGCAAAGCGATCGTTCGAGATCCCGTCGACCAATCCGGCTTTTACCCCTGCCTCGATGGCGGGAGCATACCAATTATCGATGGATACATCCTGAAACCTCGTGCTTTCGATCTTTCCTTCCATCTTAATCCCTAAGGCACGAACCATTAACGCGGTAAATTCGGCTCGCGTAATGCTGTCATCCGGTGCGAATCGGGCTTCGGACACCCCGTTTACAATCAGCTTCGATGCGAGCAGCTCCACATCATTTTTCGCCCAATGACCGTTCAAGTCGGCGAATGTCTTCTTCTCTGCTTCCACGATCGCATAGATGCTGTTATGTGGAACCTTCATCGATATTTCCTTCTGACCGTCTCTCCTAGCTGCCGTCACGGCCGGTACGAAGGACAGCGTCCGGGTTTCTGGATCATACAGTACGGCAGCGATACGCTTATCCGACAAGTCTTCATCCAGTACGATTGCCCGAACCATGTACGTCCCGCCGAAATCACGAACTTCCATCGTACGATCACCTGCAGACACAGTCACCTTGTAATCCACCGCTTGACCGATCAGCTTGAGTCCATGGTTGTCTGCGATTTGCTCCAATTGCTCCTTCGCCAGTCCGCTTACCTTCCCGATAACGACATTCACTTGCATATCCCGGATATCAACGCCGAGTTGTTTAGCTAGTTCTTCGAGATCGAGTACATGAATTTGCAGCTGGAAACTGGCGTCGTTCAGTTCAACCACGAACGCGGCATCCGAATATGAATCTGCTACTTTTCCAAGAGAAGCCGCTGGAAACTGCACTTGCACGGCTTGTTCAGAGTCGTTGATCTCAATGGTTACGAATGGCTTCTGTGCTTCTTTCAGAGCTTCCAGCACCTGTTCGATGGTCTTATTGGACAACACGGCTTTCTCAACCACGGTTCCATCAGGCCTTGTTTCCTTCACGATGTCGGAAGCATCGATCCGAATGGAGAGTCCTCCTAGTAGATCTTTGATGATGCTTGACTGGGATGAAGGCGTGAGGGAAGCCCCGTAGTCGCTGTCATCTCCGCCCTCATCCGGCTCAGGTGAAGGTTCCGCCATATTGGAAATCGAAATCTCCTTAACCGCTTCATTACCTGCCGCATCTTTGGCGTAGACGGTATACGCGCCGTTTATTGCGACCGTAAATGCGTTTGCCGCCAAAATACTTGTTCCGTTGGCACCGCCTGCAAAATCCGTCTCCACATGACTTCCCGACAGCCAGTTGAGCACAGCCAATGTATTGCCAGACTCCTGCCCAGCTATGAATGTACTGACATGGACGACGACGGGTCCCGCGGTGCTTGTTGTCGGGCTATAGCTTAATTCCAAAACAGGCGGCGTTACGACAATCGTTGAAATCGAAATTTCTTCAACCGCCTCGTTGCCTGCCGCATCTTTGGCATAGATCGTGTACGTGCCATTGGCATTGACGGTAAATGCTTTAGCGCTCAAAATATCGGCACCTCTACCGCCTCCATCAAATTCCGCCGCACGATGGCTTCCGGGCATCCAATTGAGCTTTGCCAGCGCGTTTCCAGCTGCTTCCCCATACACTGCTGCTGTAACACTTATGGTAACGGACCCTTTCGTAACGGTTGACGGGCTGAAGCTCAGCCTCAATTCCGGTTCCGTTGTGAGTATGTTCGTAATCGAAATTTCCTCAACCGTCTCGTTGCCTGCCGTATCTTTGGCATAGACGGTGTACGTGCCATTGGTGTTGACGGTAAATGCTTTAGCACTCAATAGATCGGTACCTCTGCCGCCTCCATCAAATGCCGCCGCTCGGTGGCTACCCAGCATCCAATTGAGCTTTGCCAGTGCGTTTCCGGCCGCTTCTCCATACACTGCCGTTGCAACACTTATGGTAACCGATCCTTTAATCGTGGTTGTCGGGTTGTAACTTAGCGCCAACTTCGGTGCCGTCGTAAGTATGTTGACGATCGATATCTCTTCAACCGTCTCGTTGCCTGCCGCATCTTTGGCATAGACGGTGTACACGCCATTGCTATCGACGGTAAATGCTTTAGCGCTCAATATATCGGCACCTCTGCCGCCTCCATCAAATGCCGCCGCTCGGTGGCTTCCGGGCATCCAACTGAGCTTTGCCAGCGCGTTTCCAGCCGCTTCTCCATACACTGCCGTTACAACACTTATGGTAACGGATCCTTTAATCGTGGTTATCGGGTTGTGACTTAGCGCCAACTCCGGTGCCGTCGTGAGTATGTTCCCGATCGAAATTTCTTTAACCGCCTCGTTGCCCGCCGTATCTTTGGCATAGACGGTATACGTACCGTTTACTGTGACCGCGAATTGTTTGACCGCCATAATATCGGTTCCGTTGGCACCGCCTGCGAAATCCGCCGCGGGATGGCTTCCCGGCAACCAATTCAGCTTTGTTAACACGTTGGCATCACCATACACATCAGCTGTAACACGGACGGTGACCGAACCGTTGGTTAAGACGGCCGGGCTGTACGACAAGTTGATCTGCGGCAATTCGGTCATGATATTGTCGATATCGATCATCTCAACCGCACCGTTGCCGGCTTGATCCTCGGTGTAAACCGTATACGCTCCGTTCGTTGTTACCTGAAAGCTGCCCCCTGTCAACAGCGTCCCTGCGCTTGCAAAAAATTCTTTGGTCCGCGCACCTTCCGCCCACTTCGTTACCACGATATCGCTGCCCGTTCCATAGGTTGCTGCAGTTACCGTCACCGCTCCCTTGGTCAACGTCCCGCTGTCAGGCGACTGTGTCAAAATAATGGAGGGATATTTTGAATCGATGACAATGCGGTTCGTTCCCGCCGCCGGGACAGCCAGCGGAACAACTACACCTGACGCTGTAATACCGGCGCCAACCGGCAAATCGATTGCCGTTCCGATTTCGATGCCATCCGCATCCGTGAATCCTTCCTGCACTTCATACGTGAATATGAGCTTGTTCTGTTCACCTGCAGGCTGTTCCGTATAGGTAGCGTAAACCGTTGCCGGATCTGCCCCTTCTCCAATCACAATCGGCAGTCTTGGCGTACCAACAGGTGCATCCACATTCCCCTCGTAGCTTACGGTGAATGTCAAGGTATCGCCGATTCCGTAATATCCGTCGGAGGGCAATTCAACATCGTTTATCTGTGGTGCAGGAACCTGAATCTTGAGCTTGTATGAACCTCGCGTCATTCCGTTCTTGTCCTTCGTTTCAATCGCAATCTCATTATCGCCGGGGACCACGGGGACTGTTGCCGAAGTCGCTTCAGTTCCAGAAATCGCAGCCGTCGAATGTAGATTAGCGAGACCAACGGCAATATCGACTGTTTGAATATAACGATTAGAAGTAATCGTGTATAAACCTTGTTCGGGTTTATAAGAAGCCGGATCCCTACTCAATACCGCTCCTGTTGACATCACACTCAAACTCGCCAGCTTCACCGCTTCGTAATCGTGTTTGAACATCGGATACGTCGTTCCCGCCATCATCGCCCAGGTGTTTGTGAAATCCCAATCCACATCCGCATTGGAAAAGGTAGATGTTGATTTCATTTCCGCCGTTTGTTTCCCCGCGGCTCCGCTTCCTCCGGCCGAAGTATTGTGATGGCTTGTCTCGATATCCCAGAAGGAATCGGTCACCACCGTATTGATGCTGGCGCCAATGAACCCTCCTACTCTAGAACTTGCTGTAGAAGTTACGGTCCCGGCAGCATAGGAGTCGGTCACACTCGCATTTTCCGTCTCCCCGATGAGTCCTCCTATGGAGTCGGATCCGTTTAATCCAATGACGTTCGCTGTGGAGTAAGTTTCCGCCACATCTCCTTCTAATTTCCCTGCCAAACCACCCGCTCTTTGAGCGGTTGCCGTCACCGTCCCGGCCGTATAAGCGTGCATCATCGCTCCGCCATCAAGCAGCGATCCGACCAAGCCTCCCACCGTACGCTTCCCGGTAATATCCATATTCGTCAAGCTGATACTTTTGATGGTACCCGACGCCACTCCGAAAAATCCGATGTCATCTTCATTTTCCCGATCAATGAACAAATTCCTGATTACGTGACCGTTTCCGTCGAATGTTCCTGTAAAAGGATGCGCGGCGTCTCCAATCGGCTCCCATCCCTTTGCCCCGTTGTATCCCCAGCCGGAAGGGCTCAAATACCCGGACAAGTCAATATCGTTCATCAATATATAGTGATCGCCCAATTGGTAGCCGTCCGTGACACCCGTGCCGATCGCCGCCAGCTGTTCGGCTGTCGAGATGCTGTGAGGGTAGGTGCTCCCGTCCTCCCGGCTAAGCTGGAGCGTATACTCCAATACATAAGGGTCGGGCAGCGTGCACGGTCCCGCGCATGGAGCCGGAACCGCCGTACCGGCGCTCGAAACTTTAATAAGGATCGTGTTCGCGCCTTCGATCAAATCTATCGTTTCTGTAGCGGTTCCGCCTCCCCCATCGATCGAAGCCACGCTGCCCTGCGCGTTTACGGATAAGGTCACTTTATCCACAGCGTTCGGCAGATGGCCCAAATACGTTAATCGATCGCTTGAAAAGACCGGTTCAAGCTCCACCGGATCGCCGGTATTCGGACCTGATCCAACCGTAACCTCCAATGTGTCCAACGTAATTCGATCGAAGGTCTTGCGATGCATAGGGTAGGTCATGCCTTCGAGTATGCCCCATTCGCTTTCGTCCCCGTCATTATCGGTAAAATCCCAGCCGGTAAAATAGCTGCTGCTCTTCATGTTCGCCTCGGTAAGGGGCGCTCCGCCGGCGGAACCGCTTGTCAAGTCTGAATTATAGTAACTACTTATAATCGTTCCAAAGCCTTCCTTCTTGCCAATCAATCCACCGACATTAACCGTTCCGGTTGCTTTGACCGCCGAGTAAGAAGAGCGAATGGCATCGCTGGGATTACCGGATGTATAACCGGCCACCCCACCTACCGATTCGTCTCCGGCTACGGTTCCGGTGACATACACATACTCTATTGTGGAGCTTTCGCTAAATGCCACCAATCCGCCGATGTTGTCACCGGTTCCGGCATTGATTTTCACATTGACCAACCCGACATTTCGAATCTCGGCATTAGAAATATAACCGAACAAACCGCGGTTACTTGTACCCGCCCCACCGGTGTCTATTGTCAAATTCGAAATCGTGTGTCCGTTTCCGTCGAAAACACCGGTGAACGGATTACTGCTCCAATCCCCAATCGGTGCCCAGGAAGGCACTCCGTCCAAATTGAGATTTACATCCAATCGATAGTGAGCATCCATACCATTTCTCACTTCGTTTAATTGAGCAACATTCGTGATGATATAAGGGTTCTCCGAAGATCCTTCCCCACCCGAGAACGCTGCGTACACTTTATTTTCTCCGCCAAGCAGCATCGCCAATATCGTGCATATGAGCACAGCGAACAGCAGAACCAGCCGATTTCGACGAAACAAGACCTCCATACTTTTCCCCCAAGCAACAATAGAAGATTTTAGATTTTCGATTTAATATAACCACATTATGGATAAAATTTCTATCCCTCATTTGGGGAAGTCTGCTAGATTAATATAATTTTGATCTCAGGCGGCCCATAATAAAGACGGACACCCGGTGGATGCCCGTCTTTTTTATCGAACATAGCTTAGTGTGAACACGAGGCCTTTCAAGACAAATATACAATTTTTATTTTTGGCAGAGCCTAAGGGGATTGACCTCATCGCTGCCAGTGGAGAGATGAGGATTTGTACGTTAATTGAATTGTGGGGGAAAGCCTTATGGGACAAGGCTTTTTTGAGTTTTATGTTTCTACGTTCGAGTGCGCCGCGGCGCTCAGAAAAGAAAAAGTGTGACCAAAAATGTGACCAGTCAGGGCTATTACAGGTCATTCATTCATTCTACTCATCAAGTTAAAAATTAGTGCGGAATATTTGCTTACCCTCAAGACCTCGGACAGTAGAAGTCCATTCTTCATGTTGTGGACTGGCTGATAAAGAATCCTCAACCATCTGAAGCTTAGCATCTATCATATCAATATAGTGCAACGCAACAGCTTCTGCCATTTGGGGCTGAACAGGGCTTCCCCATTCTCCAAGATTATGATGAGAAAGAATAAGATGTTGCAAACCAATTACTTGATCACAATCTAGTGAAGTACCACAAGTAATTGCAGCTTCTGTTACCCAACTTGAAGCAATAGCAATATGCCCGATCAGTTTCCCTTGATTGCTGTATTCTGAAACAATGCCCATTTGGGCATTCATTTCGACAGGCTTAGCTATATCATGAAGTATAATTCCCGCCTTTACTAAGTCTGCATTTAAAAAAGGCCGTTGTTTGCATATAAAATCACCGATTTCTAACATACGGACGATATGATATGCTAGCCCAGCAAAAAAAGCATGATGATTGGTCTTTGCCGCTGGATAGTGCAATAGTTTATCCTCCACTTTTTTCACGCAATAGAGTACGATTTCTTTAATTTTCAAGTCACAGATATTATCTATAGTTTGCTGAATGGTCTGCATTAGTTCATTGGAAGGAATAGGAGCAGATTTTATAAAATCATTAAGTGATATATTTTCATTTTCATTAATTGTACGCATTTTCAATATTTTTATTTGTGGTTTGTCACGATAGACTTGCACAGACCCCTGAATTTTTACAAGTTGCATAGCCTTATACATGTTTTTATCGCTTTCACTAATATCCCAAAACTTAGCGTTCATTTCGCCAGTCGAGTCTCCAATAGTCATATCAAAATAATCTTTTGGAGGCGTACTGTTAGTTTGCTTTATCTCTAACTCCTTAATTAAATAAAAACCAATAAAATCATCTTGAGGCTCAAGTTTATTAATTAAAGTCATGATGGTGCCCCCTACCTGTAATTAAGAAATACACATAACTAGTTTTTTAACATCATTATTGTTGTGCTTCGCAATATTCGATACATAATTAAAGTACTCTTTCCTTTCAACGAACATGACAAATTTTTCTTTAGCTCTTGTAATACAAACATAATGATTTTGTATGTGCTCACCTTGATGCAGTCTATAATACCTTGATAAACTAATTACTTGGTCAAATTCTAACCCCTTGGCTGCAAACACAGTCATTACTTTGTGTTTCTTTTCAGATAATTCAAATGCCATATCGTACTTCACATTACTAATACTTTCATAAAATTTGTCTACTTCATCATCTGTAAAGGAAAAATCAAGATACTCTGCTAGCCTGGGTAATATAATTTTCACTTTGTTATTAGAGGGATTCTTTTTTAAACCACTAATGATTTTATTAACTTCAATTCTTGTTCCCTCGTCAATTCCTGTATTCTCAATAAAATCATAAACTGAGTAAAGCTCATTTTTACAATACAGAGCTAGTTCCTTTAATAAAATCCCATTCGGAAGACCATCGTCTAAAGGAGTTTTAGGGATAAAAATAAAGTCATAACCAGCTTCATTTAGTTTATCCGCGATAGTTTTGGCCTCATCATTAATATTGGCTATTATGGTAATTTCTTTATTTAAGTTAATCAAGTTAGAAGAAACCAATGCATAAAAATTTGAAGAAAAGTTCACAAATCCTTCGTCTATATATTTTTTAAAAATAACATTTTGGGCTACAATTGAAGGCTGCAAAAAATACTTTACATTATGCAGTAGGTTTGCATAATTTTCTATCTCCGCATCACACCTAAAATTCTTGCTTAGTTCATACATATTAAAATTTTCTTTACTTAATACCTTAAACACATCTTCCATTGCTCCTCGCCAATGATAGATGGCTTGCTTGCCGTCTCCTACAATAAATAATTTCAGACCCAAAATGTTTTTTAAATACATAAAGAACTGATGCATATTTTTATCCGAATCCTGATACTCATCTAGGAAAATAACCGCATACTTTGATTTAATGTATTCTTGAGCAGCTACAGAATTAAGTAGAACTTTCAAAGCCAACTCAAACTTAAAGTTAAAATGGTTTGACCTATAACTGCCTAAAATTTTATTTTCTTTTAACTGCTTTAACCCTGAGTTAAAGTCCTGAAATTTATAATCCCCGCCGTATTCTACAGAAAAATCTCCATAGAACTCCTCTCCCAACGCATCCTTGATGAAAGGCCGAACTATTTCCTGCTCAATAAAGGAATCATTTGTCATTACCACATAATGTTTTTTTATCTTCTTTGAAGCTCTCAACCTAATTTCCTTTGTTGCCTTCACTGTAAACGTAATTGCAGCAATCGTTCTATGATCAGTTATTTTATCCAATTCTAATATCATTTTATTAATCATAATGGTAGTCTTACCTGAACCCGCACTGGCTGAGACTACAATATTGCCAGAATCATTTAAAATACTATCTCTAGCGTCCTGATCCACTAACTTCATTGGGCACCAGCTTTCTTAAAGCTCTAAATAAAGAATGATTAATAATTTTTCGACAATCTTCTTCAGTAAGTTTTGTTGTTAGTTCTAACATGTTTAAAAGCTTATGTTCTTGCAGGTATTTCACTGGGTCTTTCTCATCCAATAATTCTCCCAATCTATTTCCAAGGGCTTCATGTAAATCATTTTCTAAATCAAGTTTTGATAAATAAATATTATTTTTTACCATTTCTCTGATTTTATCGCTATATAAAATGTAAAGTTCCAATTTCTTTTCTTTAATTTTATTCAGCTTAGTCTTATTAGTAAAAATTTTTTTCCCGTTTCGCTTATGGTAATAATCTATTTCAACAGGTTCTAGACGCTCTTGAGAATCTAAAAGATTCAAACATCTTTGCATCCCAATAATATCAAAAGTAGTTGGATGATTTTTTTTTGCTTTCAAGTCGTTATCTGTCTTTATGAAAACTGAGATATTTAACCCTCGCAGCACTTTAACATAAGGCTCAAATTTTATACCATTTACCTCTAATATGTATCCTCCATCTAATTCATAGATTGGGTGTATCATTTCTAATATTTTTTCAAATAAAGCTTTCTCAGAAGGTCCTTCAACCAGCAGTACTTTTTCTGCAAAGAGTGCTGTGGATAATGATCTATTTAACTCTTTCCTTAGGCTCTTGAATTCTGAATCCACACGGTATATAAAGGACTCACAGCTAATACTGTCTTTTGAATAAATCCTAATAAGTGAAGCTTCATCCATTTCATACAATAGCTCTGAAGAATGAGTAGATAGAAAAAAGTAGTTGTATACTTTAGACTCAAAAAGTTGTTTAGATAGGGCAATTTGCATTGATCTATGCAAATTGTTCTCTGGTTCTTCTATAAGATAAATAATAATTTTACCTTCTTCTTGCAATTGTGTTAAATAATTGAGCAAAGAATAGGCTAATATTTTTTTGCGCCCATCGCCTGATGTTGGATACATATTATCATCTTCATCTTTTCTAATGTATGGAACAAGATTCGTAAAGTATCCATTTATTGACAATTCCGATTTCATCTCAATGCTTATATTTTCTTTTTTTAGTTTTCTATATTCATTTGTAATAGTACTTTGAAAAGACTGGATGAGGTTCATACTGCTTATTTTTGTGTTCAATTCAATACCTAATTCTTTAATCTCTTCACTTAGTCCTATATCATTATCATCAAGCTTATTTTGATCAAAAAATCTCTTTCTATTTTTTGAAAATGTCATGGCTAAGTCTATAGTTGGATCAACATAAACCACTTTAAACAGCTTATCTAGAGGACTAAATATTCCTTCTTGAGAAACCGCAATTAAATCATCTATTTTGTTTCCCCATAAAAGCTTGGGTATCCCAATCCCCTCACTGCTATCAAATTCTCCTTGAATTTGAAAAAAGAAATTATTAAGATCATCACTAGTTCTTGCTCCGCCAACTTTTGAAATGATATGTTTTGAATCATCGTTGACAGTGCGATCAGTTAGGTCCACTCCTAATGTAATTTTTATAATTCTATCCGTTTGCTTTTTAAAGAAATCTGTCTCGTTAAAGCCGTTTTTTCTAAAAGTGTGGTGAAAAATCAGTTTTTGGCATTGTCTTTCTGACGAGCCAGTTAAAGAAAAACATTGAAATGTGTAAAAGCCAAGCAAGTTGAAGGATACGCTGTGCCCGTGAAGTTTAC
>NZ_CAJVAS010000060.1 GCF_910593845.1 Paenibacillus solanacearum
TAAACTTCACGGGCACAGCGTATCCTTCAACTTGCTTGGCTTTTACACATTTCAATGTTTTTCTTTAACTGGCTCGTCAGAAAGACAATGCCAAAAACTGATTTTTCACCACACTTTTAGGTCATAATATTTTCCATTCCATGTGAATCTTAGTTCTTTTTTCCTACAGGAAAAGATGGTATATTAGTAAAGCGTAACTATGGAAAGGAGGAGCCGTCGATGGATTTGAACCGTCCGGAGAATCCGCACAACCGCAAGTTTCTTTTCAGCGTGGACATCATGATCGAAGAACGATCCAACGGCCGAGCTCTGGAAGCTTTACTGCATCTGTTGAATTCACAGCCGATTGAAGATTACAGCATTAAGCAGGGCATTGTCTTAGGCGAAAAAATCGATACCGCGCTGCAAGAGGCAATCAGGAAGCAGGGCCAGGCGAAGGCAGCCCCAATCGCGCCACCGCTGGCAAACCGCCAGACAGCCGGGACCGGCTCCGCTGACAAAGACGGCAGCAAGCCGAGAAAAGCGGCCGTGACGGAAACGAACCCTTATCTGGAAATATGGGATAAGCTGCAATCGTTCCAACAGAACAACACGCTCATTCGATTGACCGTCGTGAAAGGAAAAGGCATCCGGCTGAGCATTCCATGCCGCATTATTAGCACGGATCCGGCCAGCGACAATGTGACCGTCTATCACGTAGATGAGAAAAAAGTGTATCTGCTTAAAATGAACGAAATCGACGATTTCGAAGCCTGATAGGAAGCCCGAGCCCGCATATATGGCTCTGGGCTCTTTTATTTTTTATGCAAAAAAATAACCGGCCGGCGGCCGGTCGGAAATGTAATGTGCGCTCGATTATTTCGCTTTCTGCCATGCCGCCAGCGCAAGCGACAGCCAGCCGAACAGAAAGGCCACGCCGCCGATCGGCGTGATCGCACCGAGTGCTTTGACGCCCGTAACGCTAAGAATATATAAGCTGCCCGAAAAAACGATAATGCCGACCGCCATCGCCCATCCGGCTCTCCGCAAATGCCCGCTTGACGGCAGCACCGAAGATGCCAGTCCGATGGCGATCAGACCGAGCGAATGCATCATTTGGTACTGCACGCCAGTCTGATAGTTGGCGAGCATGTCCGGCGTCAGGCTGGCCTTGAGCGCATGCGCGCCAAACGCGCCCAGGGCGACCGACAAAAATCCGAAGATGCTGCCGAGCCCGATAAACGTTCTGTTCATTTCCTTTGTCCCCTCCGACCTCTATCATGCTTTCGAAACGCGATCAACGATTCGAAAGCATCGAGCTTCAATGCATGTCTTTCTTATCATAAAGGATTTGGGCATCGAAAACAAAATCATGCCGTTCCCCTACGCTCACGCCAGACCTACGCGCCAAAAAATGTTCTTCGACCGTGAAAGGGCAAGCCAGTAGCAAAATGATAGCGCCTGTCATACTATGCATCAACCACGTTGCAACGGCTGCATCAAGTCCGCTGATGTTCGTTGTCAACCACGTTGCAACGGTTACATCGAGCCGCCGATGTCGTTGTCAACCACGTTGCAACGGCTGCATCGCGTCCGCCGATGGCCGTTGCCTACACAGCCCGTAGGAGTTGAGCCTCGTGAGCAAAGCGAAAAAACCGCCCAAGAAAGGTACCCCTCCCTCCATCATTGATAAAAACCAGTTCAACATGAAGGTTGTCACTTCCGATGTATGCGAGAAATGCCGGAAATGCAGCCGAGGCTTGCGTTATTTGGAAAAAATGTCTCGACCGGGCGCGATCGGCTGCGGTGTTCCGTGCATTTTGACCAAAGGCAAAGCTTATAAATGAACCGGGCTTCGCACAGCAAAGCCGCATGCTCATTCGCATGCGGCCGTTCTCGTTTGTTTATGGCGCCAGCGTATAGCTTCGCCCTTCGGATACTTCAAATTCCAGCACGCCATCCGCATAGACGGCGGCAACCGCCGTCCCGTCTTCGGTGACGCGCAGCTCCTGCGGCGCGCGCACCCGGCATACGCCGGCTCGCTTGGCTTGCAGTACCGCGTGGTCCAGCCGCCCGCCGGTCCAGCGAATGTCGACGCCGTAACCGCCACGTGCGCGCAGCCCCGTCACCTCGCCGTCGGGCCAAGCCTGCGGCAGCGCCGGCAGCAGTGCGATCTCCCCGCCGTGCGACTGCAGCAGCATCTCCGCGATCCCCGCCGTGCCGCCGAAGTTGCCGTCGATTTGAAACGGCGGATGGGCATCGAACAAGTTCGGATACGTCGACTTGGCGAGCAGCGCCTTCACGTTCTCGTAGGCGATATCCCCTTCCCCGAGCCGCGACCAGAAGTTAATGATCCAGGCACGGCTCCAGCCGGTATGTCCGCCGCCGTGCGCAAGCCTGCGCTCGAGCGTCCGTCTGGCCGCCTGCGCCAGCTCCGGCGTGCGCTGCGGATGAATCCGTTCGCCCGGATGCAGGGCGAACAGCTGCGAGATATGACGGTGGCCCGGCTCCGCTTCGTCGTAATCTTCAAGCCACTCCATGATTTGTCCGTGCTTGCCGATCCGGATCGGCGGGAGCTTGGCCATCGCCGCCTGCAGTTGTTCCCGGAACGGTTCGTCCGTCTGTAGAACGGAAGCCGCCGACAAACAGGCTTCAAACAAGGTATGCACGATCTGAGTATCCATAGCCGGAGCCATACACAAATTGCCGCGCGTGCCGTCCGGCAATACAAATTTATTTTCCGGCGAAATCGAAGGCCCGGTAAGCAGACGTCCCTGCCCATCCTCAATCATATACTCAAGCAGGAACTGCGCCGCTTCCTTCATCACCGGGTACGCTCTGTCCGCAAGGAACGATGCGTCCAGCCCGAAGCGGTAATGCTCCCACAGATGCAGCGACAACCAGGCGGCTCCGAGCGGCCAGATCGACGCGCTGACCAGAATGCCCTCGATGTGGGTGTCTCCCCACAAATTCGTATTATGATGCGCAGCGAAGCCGCCGCAGCCGTATACCGTTCTTGCCGTTTCCCGGCCGCTCGGGCGCATGCGCTCGATCAGATCGAACAGCGGCTCATGGCATTCTTCCAGATGGCATACTTCCGCCGGCCAATAGTTCATTTCCGTGTTGATGTTGATCGTAAATTTGGATTCCCACGACGGCGTGTAGCTGTCGTTCCAAATGCCCTGCAGCGTAGCTGCGAGCGTCCCCGGGCGCGAGCAGGACAGCAGCAGGTACCGCCCGAACTGAAAGTACAGCTCGACCAGTCCCGGATCCTCGTTCCCCTCCTGCATCGCCTCGAGCCGCTCATCCGTCGGCCGATCATCCTGCTCTCGCGCAGCTAGCAACGAAGCCGCCGGTCCTAATCGGAAGCTGACCCGGTCGAAGTACCGCGCATAGTCGGCCACATGCTCGCGCTTCAACTGCTCGTAGGGCTTCAGCGCCGCCGCTTCCACCTGAGCGAGGCTGGCCTGCTCCGGATCGGCATGGCGGAACGTCGTATTCGCCGCGACCAGCAGCGTGACCCGGTCGGCGTTCTCCACGGAGATAAAGTCGCCGATCATCCGCACGGCCCCGCCTTCGGCAATCGCCTTCACCGCCGCTGCGAACCGCACGCCATCCTTGCCGCATTCCCCATCCATCACGATCGTATCGTTCCCGGCCCGATGCGTTCCCGAGTCGAACGGCCTGCGCATCAGATGCGCCCCGAACGTCAGCCCGCCGGGCCGATCGCTCGTCAGACGCACCACGAGCACCTGATCCGCCGCACTGCTGAAATATTCGCGCTCATAGCGGGCGCCGTCCAGCACATAGCTGACCCGGGCCGTCGCCGTACTCAGATCGAGCTCGCGATCATAATGCTCCGGCGTCCGGTCATGGCCGGGCAAATAAAACAATAAATCGCCGAGCGGCTGGTACGGGTGCAAATATTTGGGCGCGGACATCAGCGCCATACGGGCCAGATGCTCCGCCTCCCGCTGCTTTCCTTCCATCAAGAGACGGCGAACTTCCGGCAAATGCCGCAGCGCATCCGAGCCGTTCGCTTTTTTCGGCCCGCCATACCATACTGTATCTTCATTTAATTGTATTTTCTCCTGGCTTACCGTACCGAAAATCATGCCGCCCAGCCGGCCGTTGCCGATCGGCAGCGCCTCGGGCCACCGTTTCGCCGCATCCCGGTACCACAGCTTGTACTCGCGCCGCTGCATTCGGACCCATCCCTTCTCCTGTAACATCGACTTCATTGTACCGTAAGCCTGTCCCCGGAAGAATGGATTTTATTAAGCTTCATTTGGACAAAAGTAAGCTTCTCACGCTTCGCTCTGCTCGTTAATCTGGAACGTTAAGGTGAACGTGGTGCGATCGTCCGCGGAAATAAACGAGATGCCGCCGTTATTTTTTTGCATGATCGTTTTGCAGATCGCCAGCCCCAGGCCGGTGCCCTCCACCTTGTCGGTGACGAACGGCTCGAACAGCGTCAGCTGGATTTCCGGCGCGATGGCAGGCCCGTTGTTGGAAAACTCGATGACATACGCATCGTTTCGCATATAGCCGCGAATCCCCATCTCTTTGTCGTGCTTGATCCGGGACAGCGCATCCAGACCGTTATTGATCACATTGGAGATGACCTGCTGCACGGCTACTTTCTGAATCGTCAGCAGCTCTCCTTCCAGCAGCTCGACCGTTAAATTTACGTTTTCGTTCAAAAACCGCGGATTGAGCAGCGAGACGACCGAATCGAGCAGCTGTCTGGGCGTCACATGAACGAACGGCTCCTCGATGACCCTTTTTTTCGAAAAGCTGAGCAAGCCGGTAATTTGCATATGAATATTTTCAAATTCGTTTTCCACCACGTTCAAATAGCGGTAAATTTTCGAATCGTCCTCATGCGTCATGCTTTCCCGAATCAGCTTCAGAAATCCTTTGATGGACGTTAACGGATTTCGGATTTCATGCGCCATGCTCGCCGCCATTTTGCCGATCAGATTGAGACGATCGTCGTGAAGCTGCGTGATGGCCCGCTCCTGCTCGGTCATTCTCGCGTTGGTCAGCTCCAGGAAAATGTGGCAGACTGTCTCCTCGTACAGCTGCATCCGAGACTCCAGCTCGTTGAGCAGGAGCAGCGTGGAGACGGGGTCCAGCTCACGGTTCTGAGCCAGCACTTCATTCATCGCGTTGCGCCAATAATGATGGCTTCGCAAAATGTGATGGAGCGGTATGTTGTGTTCGACCAGCCGTTTGGCCCATTCCGGAGCTTTGGACAAAATCTCGTGCTGTTCCTTCGGAATATGGAGGCTGATGAGGTATTCGAAGTAACGCTCGGTCTCCAGAAGCACCGATGCTCCTTCGTAATAGCCGGGGTAAGCCTTCCGAATCTTCGCATGCCAACGTTCGATCACCGCGCCCTTGTGTTCCCGCAAATAAGCAAGCTCCTTGTCAACCCTTGTCATCATACCCTCCATTTGCGCGTCATATATAGTTAAACAATACGACAAAACAAATGGAATTTCCTGTCGATCCAGCGTTAATATTGAAAGAAATACGGCCGAAGCGAACGGTTCGCCGAATGCTGAACATGCGGCGGCTCGCCGGCGTAGGCCGTTCGATGTGCCGCGCCGTCAAATCAACCTATCAATACGCGCCCCGGATCCGGTGATGTATTTCTTCCGCGTACAACGACTCCAGCCGGCCCCGCTCCTCCGCCGAAAACGACGGCACGGCCAGTGCGCCGAGATTGTCCTCCACCTGAGCCGTGTTCCGGAACCCCGGGATGACGCACGTTATGTTCGGGTTGTCCAATATCCAGCGAAGCGCGGCCCGCGTCATATTGCCCCGGCCGCCGGCGATCCAATCCAGCTTGCGGCTGAGCTGCACCCCCGTCTCGAACGGCAGTCCGGCGAACGTTTCGCCCACATTGAAGCTGTCGCCGTTGCGGTTGAAGCTGCGATGGTCGCCCGGATCGAAGGTGCTGCGCTCGGTGAACTTGCCGGTCAACAGACCGCTCGCCAGCGGCAGCCGGACGAGAATGCCGACGCCCTGCGCGTGCGCCCGCGGGAACAGCTCCTGCTGCGGCTTTTGGCGGAAAATGTTATAGATGACCTGCAGCGCCTTGACATTCGGGTATGTCAAACAGAGCAGCCCTTCCTCCACGGTCTCGACGCTGACGCCGTATTCGCGGATTTTCCCCTCCTGCCGCAGCTTGTCCAGTACTTCGAACACGGAGCCGTCGCACAATATATCGATCGGCGGGCAATGAATCTGATACAGGTCGATACGCTCCCGCTCCAGCCGTTTCAAGCTCGCTTCGCAAAACGCGCGCACCGATGCCTCCGAATAAACGGCAGGATCGTGAATGTCGGCGGAACGGCAAAACTTCGTCGCGATATGAATCCGGTCTTCCTTTCCCTTGGTCGCCTGCGCGAGCAGCCGCTCGCTGCGACCGTTTCCGTAGACGTCGGCGGTATCGAAGAAGTTAACCCCTTCCTCCATCGCGCGCTCCAAGCCTTGAAGCGACTCCTCGTCGTTCACGCTGCCCCACGAGCCGCCGATCGCCCATGTGCCGAAGCTGATCTCGCTTACGTTCAATTCGGTATTGCCCAGCTGCCTGTATTTCATCGCCGTCTGCCTCCCTTAGAATAGTGATTTCAGTTCATCCCCGAAGCGATAATACGTCTCGACCAGCCGATCTTCCAGCCGGTCCTTTTCCACATCGACCGGATGACCTTCCCGCCCGAACCAGCGAAGCATCATATCGAGCCCTTCCGCTAGTGTGATGCCATTGCGGAACGACGGGATATCGCGCTTGATCTTCGCATTGTCGAACAAGCCGCTGTACTGCTTCTCATAATACAGGTGTCCGAACAGCGCCGGGTTCGCTTCATGCAGCAGCTGCGAGCTGATATGAACCAGCTGCGGCTCGCGGCCGATCCGCTTGCCGATTTCCAGGTACAGGTCCTCCCATATATGCAAATCTTCATTGGTCGCGTGATACGATTGTCCGTACGTCCGTTCATTCCCTGCGGCGCCTGCAAAAGCGCTGGCTGTATCCGGTGCGAACGTGAAACTCCACGGAGCGGTGCCGTCGCCGAACACCACGAGCGGCTTGTCTGCCTCAATCCGGTGCACAATGTTGACATTTTGCCGGAGAACGCCCATATTCGCCCCGCCGATACCGAACGTCAGCGAAGGCCGGATGATCGTCACCGGAATTTCGCCGCCTTCGATTACCGTATGCAGATAGCGCTCCATCTCCGCTTTGTGGTACGCATACGGGAACGCAGGATCGTCCACGAGCGCCTCCGCTTCCTCCCGCGCCGGAATGCTCCGGAACGGCCGTCTGTACGCCGCCGTGCTCGAGCAAAAAATAAGCTGACCCGCGCGATCCTTGAACGTTTGCACGGTCAGTGCGGCATCGGCCGCGTTAAAGGAGATCATGTCGATCACCACGTCAAAGCGATGCGGCCGCACCAGCGCTTGGAACGTGTCCGCATCGTTCTTATCGCCGATCAGCCACTCAACGTCTTCCCGAAACAGCTCCTTCCGCGTTCCGCGATTAAACAGCACCGGAGAATGGCCTGCGGCGAGCAGTTGTTCTACAATGCACCGGCTAATGACGCCCGTTCCTCCCAGAATCAATACTTTCATGTTCAGCACCCGCTTTGCAAAGTAATTGGATTCCCTCTGCTTCTACAGTACATCCCGCCGAACGACATGGCAAGGGAAGGCGTGCGCCCATGCCCGCGTTTACGGCAAGAAGTTAATAGCTGCACATTGCCTGTACCTGCGGAACCGTGTTATTTTATCCATATGACGTCAAAGGAGGCACGCTCATGCGCTACGGAATACTGGCACATAATCTTGGCAAGACGACATGCGACGAACTTGTCCGCCGTGTAAGCTCATACGGCTTTGAATTCGTACAGCTCGCGCTGGCGAAAGCGCTTTCCGATATGGATACCAGCCTGGGACGGTTAAGTCCGGGACTCGCCAATCATGTCGCCGACACGTTCGCTCGGCAAGGCGTACGGATCTCGGTGCTCGGCTGCTACATCAATCCGATCCATCCGAATATGGAAGAGCGAAGATACGGCATCGAACGCTTCAAGGAGCATTTGCGCTACGCCAGAGATTTCGGCGCCAGCGTCGTCGCCACGGAAACCGGAACGATCCAGACCTATATGGAAGCGCATCCGGAACGCAGCACAGAGGAGTTGTGGAACCAGCTTCGCGGCGTTGTGGAGGAGCTGGCGGAGGAAGCGGAGAAATGGGGCGTCACCCTCGGGATCGAGCCTTCGGGCACCGAAGTGATCCACACGGCGGACTTGATGCACCGCATGCTGGAAGAAGTGCCGTCCACGAGCATCGGCGTCGTCATCGACCCGTGCCACTTGCTTCACGCCCATAACATCGAACGCCAGCACGAGGTGCTGCAGCATGCGTTCCGGCAGCTCGGGCACCGGATCGTACTTGCGCATGTGAAAGATATGGACTTCACCCCGGAGGGCAAAAAGACATACGTCCGCATGGGTACCGGCTGCGTCGACTATCCATTCTTCATGCAGCTGCTTCGGCAGTACAAGCCTTACTCGAACGTATCCTTCGAAGGCGGTATCGAGCTGGAGCATATTCCAGCCTCTATCGCGCATCTGAAATCTTGCTTGTAAAATGAAACGAAGCCCCTCTCCTTAGTGCCGTCATTGACAGACTTGGGACGGGGCTTTCGTTATTTTTTCCATCTCGATGCATCGTAGGCTTGCTGATACAAGGCGAGCACGCGGTCCAAGCCCAGCTTGTCGAGCGCGCTCAAATAGTGGGGCCATTCGCTCTCGATCTCGATCGCCCCGGTCACCGCCTTGGCGAAAAATTCGGTGCGGTAGTCGGTTATCGCCTTTTCGATATGGGTCAGCTCCTCCGCCTGCTCGCTCGTGAAAAATAACGGCGGAACCGATTTCGACGGATCCATGCGATACGGCTCGTACTTGTGCTGCGTCTCGTTGTACAGCATAATTTCGAGTGGATATTTCGGATCGGCATACTGGCTCAGCCGATAGGCGTTGGTGCGTAAGCTCGGGCCGTACTGCGCCCAGTGCACGTTTTGCAGCTTGCCGAAGGTGACGAGCTGCTTCCACTTCGCCTGCCGGCCGTCCAGCCCTAGCTCTCCCGGAGACGCCTTGTCCCACTCCAGCCCCGGCCGGCCAATCGTGCTTCGCATCGTCGCCTCTTCGCTCAGCAAAAAATCGCCGAGCCGGAACGCGGCTGCCGGATTGCGGGCGTTATTCGTAACGACATAAGTGCCGTACGCCATCGCGTACGGGTTGTAAGCCGTCGAACGCACCCCTTCCGTCCCGCGGAGCGGCGGCAGCGCCACATATTGCTTCATTCGCGGGGAATCAGGCTCCAGGAAGACGGTCGGGTTCTGCGCGGGAACGGCTCCGAGCACTTCAAACCCCGGACTCGTCCCGAGCTGCTTGAGCTGATTGCGGTCCTGCGTGAACGATTGGGCCGCGATCAAGCCCACCTCGTACAGCCGGTTCAAATAATGGAGCCCTTCCTTCCATTCCGGCTGGCTGTACGCCACCTGAATTCGGCCGTCGCGAATATATTTCAGGCTGTTGTCCTTCTCAATGAACGCTCCCATAATAAAATGCTCGAAGCTGGCGGAAGGGCCGTTGATCGCGCCCGCCAGCGGAATCTCGTCGGCTTTGCCGTTGCCGTTCGGATCGCGCTTCTTGAATGCCTTCAGCGTCTCGTAAAATTGCTCCGTCGTTACCGGCATCGGCAGGCCCAGCTCATCGAGCCAAGCCTGATTGATCCACATCTTCTGGCCGTAGGCGCAGTGGTAGCATTCGTTGATCTGCGGCAGCGCATAGACGTTGCCGTCCGGCAGCGTCATCAGCTCTTGGGCGTACGGCACCTGCGCGTACATCTTCTTCGTCTCCACGCCATACTTCTCGATATAATCGTTCAACGGCACAAAGACGCCGTCCTTCCCGTAAATCGACTGCTTATTCGGAGAAATGCCCATATTGAGCAGCACATCGGGATAATCGCCGCTGGCTAGCGTAACGTTCAGCTTCTCCTGATACGTCTGTTCCGGGGCGACCTCCCATTCGATCTGAATGTTCGTCTTCTCCTCCAGCCACTTCGTAAACTCGTTCGTCGCGAAGTTTTCCACGTTGCCCGAGCCTCTGACCATCACCCGAAGCATCGTTTTTTGTCTGGTAATCGGGAGGACGCCCGCTTCGGTCACTTGCGCGTCCCGGTCCGCGTCGGCCGTGCCGTTCCCCGGCTTCGCTCCGTTGCAGGCTCCCAAGAGCAGCAGCGCAGCCGCAGCCGCTGGCCAGAAGAACGGCGATTTCCCGCGTTTGCCCACCATCCGTCCCCCTCTTCCTTCGATAGTGTTGTTTCGTTATCCCTACAGGTTTGATTGCGCCTCTATAATCGAAGCATATCTCTTAAGCCTGGGCGCGTGCATTGCGCCGTTTTAACCCGGCATGACTTTTTTTGTTGCTGCGGCGGGCATTTGCATCGTAATCCGGGTGCCGCGGCCTTCCTTGCTGTCCACGCGCAGTCCGTACCGCTCGCCGAACACCATTTGAATCCGGTTATGCACGTTTCCGAGGCCGATGCTGCCGTCCGGCGATCGATCCGCCGAGCATCGCAAGCTTTCGCGCAGCGCGTTCAGGCGATGGGCGGAAATGCCCGCACCGTTGTCCTCGACTGCCAAATAAAAGTCTTCCGCATCGCACCAAGCGTCTATGACGATCGTATGATGCCCCTCGATGCCGTCGGGAAACGCATGCTTGAATATGTTCTCCACGAGCGGCTGCAGCGTCAGGCGCACCATCGATTTAAGCAGCAGCTCCGGCGGAATGCGGACGTCGATTTCAAATTCACGGCCGATGCGGAACTTCATGATCGCGATAAAATGCATCATATGCTTCAGCTCGTTGGCTACCGTAATTTCCTCCAGATCGGTGCGTATGGAATAGCGCAGCATATACGAAAGCGAGCGGACAATTTCCTTAATCTCGCTCGACTTTTGAATGACGGCATAGCAAATAATGATTTCCAGCGTGTTGTACAAAAAATGCGGGTTAATCTGCAACTGCAGCGATTGAAACTCCGCCAGCTGGCGCCGAAGCTGATGTTCCTGATTGCGGAGCTCGGTCTCGTACACGCGGTCTACGAGCGCCTCCAACCGCTCCACCATCGTATTGTAGCTGGAGATCAGCCGGTCCATCTCGTCATGGCTGCCGGTCAGCGGCACCTTCGTCCACTGCCCGATCTCCGTCTGGCGCATGCCATGCTCCAGCCGGCGAACCGGCCTCACAATCGACTGGCCGAAACGGTAAGCAAGATATAGAGCAATGAGCAGCGTCCCGAGACCTACGTACATTGTCGTCTGCCGCAGGGCAGCAACCGGCTCCCGCTGCTCGCTAAGCGACATGCTGGCCACCAGATTCCACCCGGAGTAATCGGAATGGCGGCTGAAGAAGATCCGGTCCGGCTCGTCCGGGAGCTCGAATACGCGGTTCGCATTGCTCTTGACCGCCTCGAACTGCCGTCCGGCAAGCTGCTTTCCGATCCGCTTGCTATCGGGGTGATATATGATTTTACCGCGGTCGCCGACGATGAAGAAGTACCCGGTCTCCCCCAGACGGATGCCTTTCCACAGCGTCTTCAGTTCATTGATGCGCATCTCGAAGCCCATGACGCCCTTGAACACCCGCGAGGTTTGGCGATCGGACACTTTGCGCGCCAGCGTCAAATGACCGTCGAGAAAGCCGGAATCCTGAATCGTCAGTCCTCCGTCGTCCCGCGTGTCCTCCTTCAACTGGTCGATGTATTGTTCGAATGCCTTGTAATTGAACGGAGTGACCTGCTCGTTGAAGTCCATCGCCCGAAAGCCGTTGTAGCCGGTCAAATACACCATGGTAATCTCCGGGTTATTGATCAGCACCGTCTGGAACAACTGCTGCTTCATCATGTTTTCGGCGATAACGAATTCGCTGACCTTCGATTTATCCGGCTTCGCAAGAAGCGCGTCCTTCACCAGCGGCGAGGTCAAGATCGACAGCGTCGCGCGCTCGTACCCCTTCAAATACAAATCGGTCTGATGCACCGCATTATCGACGATTTGCGCCAGCAGCGCCTGGTATTGATTGTCCAGCTCCTTGGACGAGCGCCAATACCCGGTGACGCCGATCGTGACCGAGGTCAGCGCAATGACGACCGCGAAGTAAAAATAAATGCGCCGCGCCATCGTTCGTTTCATCATTTGATGCCGAGCATGCTGCGGTATTCGGTGGGCGAACAACCGGCCGTTTTTTTGAAGATGCGGGAAAAGTGCGGGTAGCTGTCATAGCCGACCTCCGACACGATGTCGATGATCTTGTAGTGCGGAATCGACAGCAGCCGCTTCGCTTCATCCATCCTTTTGCGCAGCCGGTACTGCACGAACGTCTCGCCCGACATCTTCTTGAAATAATGGCTGAAGTACGTCGGCGTCAGGCCGAGCCGAGCCGCGACCGTCTCCAGCGTCAGATCCTCGCATAAATGCCGGTCGATAAACTCCAGCGCCGCTTCGAAGACATGAACCTGACCGCCGCCCCGGTATGCCGACAGCTGCCGCAGCCAATGATGGATTTGCGCGGAGAACGCGTGAAACGCGCCCGCTTCAGCGGCATCCGCCCCGACTTGACCGGAAGCGATTTCAAAGCTGTAAATGCCGCGGGCATTGAGCTTTTTGGCGAGCAGCTCCAGCCCGTCGGCCGCCATCCGCAGCGGAGGCGCAATCCCCCCGCCGCCCGGTTCGAAAAATTCGCGCCGGCCTTCATCCAGCTCGGCTTCCAGCCGGTCCTCCTGCGCCAGCCACAGCGCTTCCTCGACCCGCTCCATCCATGCCTCGAACCGCGACAGCGAAAAAGGGCGGCCGCTGCCTTTGATCACGATTTGATCCAGTACAGGATACAATTCGCTCTCGGTGACAGGCTTCAGCAAATATTGTTTCACGCCGTATGACATGCATTGCTGGGCGTAATGGAAATCGCCGTAACCGGACAACACGATCACCTGCGTATCCAGACGATGCTCGCGAATGTGCCGGCACAGCTCGATGCCATCCATACGCGGCATGCGAATATCGGTCATGACCAGATCCGGCGGTTCGGCAAGTATCGCGGCAAGCGCGGAGCGGCCGTCCGAATACGTATGCACTTCCTCAAACCGGTCATATTCTTTCACGATTTGCTGCAAGCCCAAACAAATCATCGGCTCATCGTCCACGATATAAATACGGCTCATCCTGGCTCCCCCTCAAGGCAGTCTCTCGTCCCATATTCCCAATGTAACCGCCCGGCTCGGGGAACGAACATGTACCATCCTCACTTGTTTTTGTCTAAAATTCACCTGAGGGCGCGGCGGAACGGATTCATGAAGCTGGGGACCAATCAGGCCTCCCCCGGGGAGCTGCTTACGATTTCGTCGCAGGACCGGCGGTTGTCAGCTCCTTCCGCTTGCCCCACGGCTTGAATACCGACACAGCAAACAGGATCACCAGCGACATCAGCTGAAGGACAATGCCGATCCCAAGCTGCGCTTCGTTCACCATAAATTCCGTATGGCGCAGCGCATCCATGCCTTCCGTGGATACGACCGTCACGCCCTTGAGCGTCCATACGTAAAATCCGACCGTGCCGATTCCGATCGCCAGCACAGTTAAGGCTTCCTTCAGCATAATCCAGTAATAGCGGAACAATCCCCAGTGCGTTCCGACGGACAGCGCGATGCCGGTCACGGTCGTTCCGATGGTCGACGCCCTCATGCTCGTTCTCGATAATAGGTGCATGACGGTATAGCAGGAACGCAGCACTTCGTGGCTTGTCGTATTCATCGCGGTGATGCTCAGGATGAGAACGACCACCGTACTGCCGAGCATTATCGAAGCAAATAGGATGTGAAGCAGCAGCATCCCCTTTTTGGCGGACACCGTTAGGCGGGCCATGGCCACCCCTCCATTTTCGTTTATTTAGTCTTATCGTATCCCCGATGCCTAAACCGGCGCTAAACGAAGTATAAAAAAAGTATAAAATCCGTCCCGTGCCTCCACGCCGAATGAAACTGCGTTAAGCCCCGTCCATGGCAAAAAGGCGCCGGCTTACAGATTGAATCTGTAGCCGACGCCCCATATCGTTTCGATGTATTGCGGTTTGGCGGGAATCGGTTCGATCTTTTCCCGCAGCTTGCTGATATGGACGGTCACGGTGGCCAGGTCGCCCATCGAATCGAGCCCCCAGATGCTCTCGAACAGCTGCTCCTTCGTGAATACCCTGTTCGGATGCGCGACCAAATGCAGCAGCAGGTCGTATTCCCGCGTCGTGAATGCTACCTCCCGATCGTCGATCAATACTTTGCGTGACCGTTTGTCGATCCGGATGCCTTTGATCCTGATCACTTCTTTGGGCGATGCGGCCTCCGCCTCCGCGCCTTGCGACACGAGTCTGTCATAGCGGGCCAAATGCGCTTTGACCCGGGCGACCAGCTCGCCGATACTGAACGGCTTGACGATGTAATCGTCGGCTCCCAGACCGAGTCCGCGGATTTTGTCCACTTCTTCTTTTCTGGCCGAAACCATTAAGATCGGAACGTTCTTTTGGCTCCGCACCTGCTTGCAAATGTCGTATCCGTCCGTTTCCGGCAGCATCAGATCCAGCAAAATCAACTGATACGGCTCGTTCAGCGCCTTATGCAGGCCGGTTGCTCCGCTGGATGCGACGTCTACCTCGAAGCCGCTCGCCTCCAAATAATCCTTTTGCACATCCGCGATCACTTCATCGTCCTCAATGATCAATATTTTCGTCACCGTTTCTCACCTGCCGCTTTCCCGATTTGGTCAACGTAAAGAAAATGTCCGTTCCTTCGCCTGGCCTGCTGTCCGCCCACGTTGTACCGCCGTGCTCCTCCACGATCTGCCTGACGATTGCCAGCCCAAGCCCGCTGCCCCCTGTATGACGGCTCCGCGAAGGATCAGCGCGATAAAAACGGTCGAAAATATGCGGCAAAGCGTCGCTCGCAATGCCTCGTCCGTTGTCGGAAATCCGCACCATCACATCGCTGTCCCGTTCCGTCAGCTCCACCCGGATATCGACGGGCTGCTTGCCGGCGTAATGGATGCTGTTACTCACGATATTCGTTACGACTCTGGATAGCTGATCGCGGTCCGCCATGACGGACACAGGGCCGCGGGCATTGCTGCGATACGAGAACCGCACCCCTTGGTTGTGCGGCTCTCCGCTCAGCTCCGTTACCTTGTCCCGTAAATAGGCATCCAGCTCCAGCGGTTCGTAATGAAACGACAGCTTCTTCAAATCGAGCTTGGAGAACAAAAACAGCTCGTCGATCAGACGGTTCAGATCGGTTATTTTTTTGTGAATGCTGTCGAGATATTTCATCCGCTTCTCCGGCGTATCGGCGATGCCGTCCCGCAGCCCGTCGACGCATGCGTGAATCGCGGTGATCGGCGTTTTCAAATCATGCGTAATATTCGCGAGCAGCTCTTTGCGGTTGGTCTCGTACTGCAGCTGCGTATGGATCGATTGCCGCAAGCGCTGCCGCATCTCTTCGAAGGCGTCGCTCAGCTCGCCGATCTCGTCCTTTCGCCCCGGCGCCAGCTTATGCTCCAGATCGCCTTCGCGGATGTGCTCGGCCGCTTTTTTCAACGTCTTCAACGGCCGTACAATGCTGCGCGACAGCACATAAGTGAGCAATCCGTTCGTCAGACCGATCACGAGCAGCAGCGTCACGAACAACAGCGGGAAAAAAATACGAAAAAAGCGCAGCGTCGGCCCGACATCGCCGAAAAAATAAATCGTCCCTTGCGTCCGGCTGTCGAAGGCAAAGGGATGCTTTTGGACTGCAAACTGCTTGCCGCCCAGCTCCTGCCTTGCCTGAAACCGCTGCTCCCCGGCTGTCGCATTGCCACGGACGAACGCTTCAACAGGACCGCGTTCACCTAGAATCGGAGAAACGTAGACCAGCTCCCCGTTTCGGACCACCGCGATCCCCGCATTACGCTCCTGCAGTTTAGGCTCGGTCTGCCGTAAAAAATCGGCGTCGGTGATCATCTCCGGCTTCGCATCGGCCATGAAGGCGAGTCCGGCGAACAGCTCGTTGTTACGGGCGAACGCCTCCGCCGGGAACAGCCTCTGGTCCGGTCCTTCCCCGGTCATACTCTGCATGACGGCGGTTATAAGCAGCATTGCCGTGAGCACAAAGACGACGACGGGAATAATAATCATGGCGATATGCGACAACAGCAGCTTTTTGCGGATCGACACGGCCGTCCATCTCCTTCAACGTTTTCGATAACCTTATCATACTACAACAGGATGCCCATCAGGAAAACGTCACCGGAAAAGGGGGGAGGCACCCGGGCGGATCGATCCGGCCAGCAGTCGGCAAGCAAGCCTGCACCGATACGTTGACCGATGCAGGCTTGTAGGCGTAATACGATTGCGGTTCCGACGAATGCAGGTTGCTTCGAAGGAACCGTTCCATCGCGCATCCATGTCCGCCGGCAGGCAACGGGAGCGCGCACGCCTCATCCTGCATGCCCGCAGTAGTCCGGTATAACAAACAACCTTCGAACCGTTCGCATACCGCGAACGATCCGAAGGTTGGTGCCAGCCGCGCGAGCTGGACGTCCCCGCATGCCGGTTTTACGGGCGAATGTAACCGGATTTAATCAGCATCCGCTCCATGATCGCCGCCGTTTCCGCTCTTGTGATCGGCCGCCCGGGACTCCATCCCTGCTCGTCGCCGCCGATCAAACCTGCGCCAGCCGCAGCTGCGGCGGCGCTTACCGCCCAACTGCTTATATCCTCATATCCGGGAGTTTGCGAGAGACTGCCTTCGCTCAGACCGGCTCTCGTGTTCAATCCGACAAGCTTCATCGCCCTTGCGATGATCGTCCACGCTTCTTCCCGCGTGATCGTCTTCTCCGGACGGAATGTGCCGTCGGCATAGCCTGCGATCAGGCCGTAGGCATAAGCTTCGCTAACCGCGCCGTAAAACCAGTCCGTTCGTTCCACATCGCCGAACGCTGCGGTGCTGCCGTTCTCCGGCAGTCCGAGCGCCCTGACGGCGAGCGCCGCGAACTCCGCGCGGGTGATGGCGGAATCCGGATGGAAGCGGCCGCCTGCGCCGCCCTGCACGATCAAGCGCGATGCCAGCCCGGTGATGGACGGCTGCGCCCAGTGACCTTCAATATCTGTCAATGAAGGCCGATGCGATACTAACGCATACGTGCTGTTGGTCAAACTGCGGATCACTGCCGTCCGTCTCCCGTCCAGCTCCGTTTCGTAAGTCGGGACATGACGGACTGTTCCTTCCTCGTTCATTACGACGGCCGTTGCGATCATCCCCGGCTCGGCTTCGTCCGGTATCACGATGGAGCGTTCCACGAATGAATCGAACGTGTCCACGGTCAGCGGCGTTCCGTTCCATGCGGCGGTAACGGTAAAGTCGACCGGCGGCGCAACGAGATGAATGGAATGATTGTCCGGGTGATTTTGCATACGCGTAATTTTGTATTCCGGACCGGCCGCGATCGTTATGCGCACCTGCAACGAAGTCGGCTCGCCGCCGGCGCCGTTCATGGCCGCCAAACGTTCCATCGATATTTCGCTTGCCGGCAGCCTGTAAGCGCCCTTCGCCGTTTGCAGCTCCAGCACGGCCTGCTTGCTCGCCAACCGCTTCACGATTTCTCCGTCCAGCTCGACGGTGACGTCATCCGCATCCGAAGGCACGACAATCGTCACGATTGCCTGCTGCTCTGTCCGTTCGATGATTTCCCGCATAGCCGGCTCGAACGCCACGGTAACCGTGGATCGCCCTCCAACATCGCCATGAACGGTTTTCACGACTCCCTCGTACTGCTGCCCGTTAATGGACATCCGCGCTGCGTTCGGATCCACAGGCTTAACAGGCGTCTCCCTGTCCCCGCCGTAAGAAGGCTCCGAGTCATCCGCCAACGAAGTATCATCTACAGGCTCAGCCGCTTTGACCACGGTTACCGTATAGGCTCCATTCGTGCTGCCATCCTGTGCAGTGACGCTGATCGTGATGGTATTCACACCGTCCGCCAGCGGGATCGGCGGCGACGCTTCGCCGCTTCGGACCGGCTGCCCGTTCACTGTCACAGCGGCGTTCGCATCCGCCGTCCACGCCGTGACGGTTACTGAGGCGACCCGATGCGATACGAACGCCTCGTAGCCTGTTATGCCGGCGTCAAACGATGGCGACAGTTCGCCATCCAATCCGCTAAGCTGCAGGCGGCTCAGCCGCGCATCGCGGCTGAGCGCCAAAATATTGGCGATCGTCACGCCGCTTGTATTTTCATTCCCGGCGATGTCTTTAACGTATACGGTATACGTCCCGTTTTCCCGAACCGTAAAACGGCCATTATTCAATTCGCTGCCGTTGCCTGCGAAATAGCTGGCCGGCAAAGTGCCGTTAGCCCATTTGAGCACGGCAATGGCATTGCGCTCTCCGTATGCGGCTGCCGTGACCGTAACCGTCACCTCGCCGTACGTCGCTTCCAGCGGGTCGGCATGCAGCAAAATCGCCGGCGGTATGCCGTAAATAAAACGAATGTCCGCCGTTTGATTTATCCGAATCCGATCCGCCACGTCTTCCGCCGCATAGGTTACTTGCTCCGCAGCGATATTCGTTACATGAAACGCCGCTTGGCCGTTCGCATTCGTCGTGTCATACACCGACGCGATGACCGAGCTGCCGCCCGCCGCCGTTAGGCGGACCTGCCTGCCGGGCAGCGGATGTCCGTAGACGTCCTTCAACGTGACCGTGATCCGCGATGGCGTCGTTCCATCCGCCGGAACAGTGTAAGACGAGGCCGTTACGGCGGAATGCACTGTGCTTACCTCTCCCGTAACAAAGGTAACCGATACCGCCTCGTTCAGCGTCATCCGATCCGTTACGTCCTCCGCCGTATACATCACTTTTTCCGCTTCGGCGTTCGTTACATGAAACGCCGCTTGGCCGTCCGCGTTCGTCGTATCGTAAACCGCCGCGATCACCGAGCTGCCGCCGCTCGCCTTCAAGCGAACTTGTCTGCCAAGCAGCGGATTGTCGTAGGCGTCTTTCAGCGTGACTGTGATCCGCGACGGCGTGACCCCGTCGGCCGGTACGGCGTACGTCGATGCCGTCACCGTGGAGTTCGGAAGGCTGACGCCTCCGGCGATGAACGAGATTGTTGCCGTTTGCGCTAACGTGATTTGATCCGTGACATTCTCGGCGGTGATCGTCACGCTCTCCGCCGCCGTATTCGTTACCTTGAACGCCGCATGACCGTCCGCATTCGTCGTATCGTAGACTGCCGCAACGACTGCACGGGCGCCTGCAGATACGGTTAACCGAACCTGCTTGCCGGACAACGGATTATCGTGCGCGTTGCGCAGCGTCACCGTAACGAGCGAAGCTTCGGTCCCCCCGGCAGGGACCGCTGCAGGCGAAGCGACGATCCCGGAGCGTGATGCGTCCGCGATGTGCAACGCCTGAATCGCCGTCTCCGCTTCCGTCAGGCGCGTCACGTTCACGACCAGCGCTTGCTGCACGCTGCTCAGCGCGTTGTACTGCTGACGCGCCGACGTCACCGCCGCTTCGTCGGCCAGCGTCACCGCGGTCTTCGCGGGCAGCGCCGCGATCATGTCCTGCACCGTCTTCGCCGCGTGCAGGTCCACGAGCGCCGCTTCCGCTTCCGTTAGGCGCGCCACGTTCGGCACCAGCGCCTGCTGCGCGGCGCTCAGCGCGTTGTACTGCTGACGCACCGACGTCACCGCCGCTTCGTCGGCCAGCGTCACCGCGGACTTCGCGGGCAGCGCCGCGATCATGTCCTGCACCGTCTTCGCCGCGTGCAGGTCCACGAGCGCCGATTCGGCTTCCGTCAGGCGCATCACGTTCGGCACCAGCGCCTGCTGCGCACTGCTCAGCGCGTTATACTGCTGACGCGCGGACGTCACCGCCGCTTCGTCGGCTAGTGTCACGGAAGCCTTCGCAGGCAGCGCCGCGACCAAGTCCTGCACCGTCTTCGCCGCGTGCAGGTCCATCAGCGCTGCTTCCGCTTCCGTCAGCCGCGTCACGTTCGGCACCAGCGCTTGCTGCGCGGCGCTCAGCGCGTTATACTGCTGACGCGCCGACGTCACCGCCGCTTCGTCGGCTAGCGTCACCGCGGTCTTCGTAGGCAGCGTCGCGATCATGTCCTGCACCGTCTTCGCCGCGTGCAGGTCCACGAGCGCCGATTCGGCTTCCGTCAAGCGCGTCAAGTTCGGCACCAGCGCTTGCTGCGCACCGCTCAGCGCGTTGTACTGCTGGCGCGTCGACGTCACCGCCGCTTCGTCGGCCAGCGTCACCGCGGCCTTCGCGGGCAGCGCCGCGATCATGTCCTGCACCGTCTTCGCTGCGTGCAAGTCCGCCAGCGCTGCTTCCGCTTCCGTCAAGCGCGTCACGTTCGTGACCAGCGCTTGCTGCGCGCCACTCAGTGCGTTGTACTGCTGACGCGCCGACGTTACCGCCGCTTCGTCGGCCAGCGTCACCGCGGCCTTCGCGGGCAGCGCCGCGATCATATCCTGCACCGTCTTCGCCGCGTGCAGGTCTACGAGCGCCGCTTCCGCTTCCGTCAGGCGTGCAACGTTCGGCACCAGCGCTTGCTGCGCACCGCTCAGCGCGTTGTACTGCTGGCGCGCCGACGTCACCGCTGCTTCGTCGGCTAGCGTCACGGCAGCCCTCGCGGGCAGCGCCGCGACCAAGTCCTGCACCGTCTTCGCCGCATGCAGGTCTACGAGCGCCGCTTCCGCTTCCGCCAGGCGCGTCACGTTCGGCACCAGCGCTTGCTGCGCGGCGCTCAGCGCGTTGTACTGCTGGCGCGCCGACGTCACCGCTGCTTCGTCGGCCAGCGTCACCGCGGCCTTTGCGGGCAGCGCCGCAATCGCATCCTGCACCGTCTTCGCCGCGTGCAGGTCCGCCAGCGCTGCTTCCGCCTCCGTCAGGCGCGTCACGTTCGGCACCAGCGCCTGCTGCGCAGAGCTCAGCGCGTTGTACTGCTGACGCGCCGACATCACCGCCGCTTCGTCGGCCAGCGTCACCGCGGCCTTCGCGGGCAGCGCCGCAATCGCATCCTGCACCGTCTTCGCCGCGTGCAGGTCCACGAGCGCTGCCTCCGCTTCCGTCAGGCGCGTCACGTTCGTAACCTGCGCGCGCCGAACTGCACTCAGCCCGTCGTACTGCTGACGCGCATACATTACCGCGGCGGCGTCGGACAATGTTACCGACGCCTTATCCGGCAGCGCTGCAATCAGCGCGATAACCGTGTTAATTGCCGTTTGATCTGCCGTCGTATCGATGACAATCGCGTGGCCTGCGCTTAAAGAACCTGCGTTTCCCGGGCTCGGCAATCCGAGAAACGCCTGATTATTGAGACTGTCTTTGATCGCACCCCCATTCAATTCGAGCGCAGCGGCGCTGTCGTAATCCAATAGGGCCGATTGATCGTTCAAAGCTACTGTGTTTTGAAACAGCAGCGTATTCGTGCCTGAGCCGCCGGTATAGTAGGCATAACGGCCGGTATTCAGCTTTAAGCTGGGCGTTCCCGTCACCGTGACCGGTTTGTTCCACTGCACCAGAACAGGAATGCTCGCTCCCAGCGCATAGGCGGCATCCGGCAGCGAGGTTGTAACCCCGGTAACGTACGGTTCATCCGTCTTGATCACAATATTGCGATTCGCCAGCGAAAGTCCCGTTGCCGTGTCCGGCAGCAGCAAATTGATGTCATCACCTTCCGAGTCTTGAATCGTCCCGCCCTGTAACAATAATGCCCCCGTTCCCAGATAATTCAATTTGGCCGATGTATCGCCTTCCTGCACAGTATACAGAAAGGTTAACGTATCAGTGCCGTTCCCCCCGGCATATGCAGCCCTGCCTCCGCTGTTAAGCTCAATAGCAGGCGTTCCCGTTACCGACACGGTATCGTTAAACGTCACTTCAATTGAAATGGCTGCGCCTTGGCGGTACTTCCCGTCAGGCACGTCCGCGGAAACCGACGCCGCCATTTTTCGGAACACAGGATAAGTGGAACTCATTTTCCAAATCGACTGGAAATCCCAGCCGGCATACGAGCTCTGCGTCTTCATCGCCGCATCAGTAAGCCCCTGGCTGCTATCCGTTACGGTGTAAAACAACCCGATACCCTTGGAGGTGCCGGTAGACGATGTGTTCCAGTAGGCGTCGGTAACATAGGCATTCAGCACGTTACCGAGCAGCCCCCCGGCATTCCCGCCTCCCGTTTTATAACTGATGCCCCCCGTCGCGTAAACATGATCAATATGAATATTGTTGCTTGTTGATTGCGTATAGCCGACAATCCCGCCGGTATTGCTCGTCGCGGATACGGTTGCCCTAGAATAAGCGTTTCGAATGGTCCCGCCATTCTGAATCTGTCCCACAATGCCTCCGACTCGGCGACCCAATGTATCGATACTGCCTGTCACGTAAACATTCTCTACTGTTCCGTTATTGTTCAACGTACCGATCACAGCCCCCATAGCTCCGGCCGACGTACTGTTACCCGTCAAATTGACATTTTCGAAGCCTACATTTCTTACGACTGCACCTAAACTGCTGCTGGCAATAAATCCGCTGGGCTCCGTAGACGTTACGATGGTCATATTGCGAATCGCATATCCCCGGCCATCCAGCGTGCCGCTAAATGTAGGGATCGGCGACCAAGGTATGCCGGTCAAGTCGATATCTTGTCCCAGCACATAGTAAGAGCCGGATGAGCTCTTGATTTCGTTCAGCTGCGCAGGGGTCGTAATGATATATGGATTCAGCTTCGTTCCCGCCCCGCTGCCGGAAAAAGCGAAGCTAGCTTTCGGAAACATCATGCATGCCGCAATAACGAACAGCACCATCGGTACCCATACCGCCGATTTTATTTTCCCCAATTCCCAAGCACATCCTTTTATTCAAATTGACAACGGCGGCGGCTTCCGTTCCCCGCATCGGTTCCTCTTCCCCCAAAAACGATTTGCCACTCTATATTGTAAAGGGAGCAAGCCTGTGAACATATTCCCCATTTGGGGGATGCACATAGAAAAACAAGCGATAAAAACCATTGAAAAGCGGAACACTCGCTAGTTTTCAGAATTTTCCGCACAAATTAGGCTCCTGTTCCCCTCACATATCCTCCCGCTGCTTGAATATATTTAGTAACAAGCATTTTTTGCCGCTTGCAACCTCTTTCGTATGTCACCTCAGTCGCGGCCTCCATCTACCTTGGCGATGCAGGCTATCGACGTTACTTTCATCCGAAGTCGATTTTACGGAAGACCGAACTCTCAGGAGGTGTCCCGCATGACCGAACCTTTATTTACCGTTTCCCGTGAGGACTGGTCCTTGCATCGTAAAGGGTATCAGGACCAGACCCGCCATCAGGAAAAAGTCCGCGAGGCGATCAAGCAAAACCTCCCGGATCTCGTAGCAGACGAAAGCATCATTATGTCCGACGGCAAGCAGATCGTTAAAGTGCCGATCCGCAGCCTGGACGAATACCGTTTCCGTTACAATTACAACAAGAGCAAACATGTAGGCCAAGGCGACGGTGACAGTCAGGTGGGCGACGTGCTCGGCGTAGACCCGCAGCCGGCAAGCGGCGCTGGCAAAGGGGAAGGGGCAGGAGACCGCGCGGGAGAAGATTATTACGACGCGGAAGTGGAGATGGAGCAGCTTCAGACGATGCTGTTCGAGGAGCTCGAGCTGCCAAACCTGCAGCAGAAAGAAAAGCAAAACGTGATGACCAAAGACATCATCTTCAATGATGTGCGCAAGAAGGGCATCATGTCCAATATCGATAAAAAACGGACCATTCTCGAAAACCTGCGGCGCAACTCGCGCGACGGCCAGCCGGGGATTCACGGCATCAGTCCGGACGATCTTCGATTCCGCACATGGGAAGATATCGTCACTCCCCACTCCAACGCGCTCATTTTGGCGATGATGGATACGTCGGGCTCCATGGGCTCGTTTGAAAAATATATCGCCAGAAGCTTTTTCTTCTGGATGACGCGGTTTCTGCGCACGAAGTACGAGCATGTGGAAATTATTTTTATCGCCCACCATACGGAAGCGAAGGAAGTGACCGAAGAGGAGTTTTTCACCAAAGGCGAGAGCGGCGGCACCATATGCTCCTCGGCCTACCAGTTGGCCGTCGACCTGATCGACCGCAAATACCCGCCGTCGCGCTACAACATTTATCCGTTCCACTTCTCGGATGGAGATAATTTGACCTCGGACAACGAGCGGTGCGTGAAGCTGATCGGCGAGCTGGTCAAGCGCAGCAATTTGTTCGGCTACGGCGAAGTGAATCAGTACAACCGCAGCAGCACGCTTATGTCCAGCTACCGCAACATTCATGATCCGAAATTCGTGCATTACGTCATTCGCGAAAAAGGCGAAGTGTACAAAGCGCTCAAAACGTTTTTCCCGAAAAGCGCCGAAGGGAGTGCCGCACGATGAACCATGCGGATTATATGAAGCAGCTCGAGTATTCCATCACGGAAATTACCGAAATCGCCACAGGCTTCGGGCTGGACTTTTATCCGATGCGCTACGAAATCTGTCCGGCGGATATCATCTACACGTTCGGCGCGTACGGAATGCCTACGCGCTTCAGCCATTGGAGCTTCGGCAAATCGTTTCACAAAATGAAAATGCAGTATGATTTCGGACTGAGCAAAATATATGAGCTGGTCATTAATTCCGATCCGTGCTACGCCTTCCTGCTGGACGGCAACTCGCTCATTCAGAACAAACTGATCGTGGCGCACGTGCTCGCGCACTGCGATTTTTTCAAAAACAACGTCCGTTTCTCGAAAACGAACCGCAACATGGTCGAGAGCATGTCCGCCACGGCGGAGCGCATCCGGCAGTATGAAATCCAGTACGGCATGGATGAGGTCGAAAAGTTCATTGACGCCGTGCTCGCCATTCAAGAGCATGTCGACCCGCTCATCTCCAAGCCGTATCACCGGCAGCGCGAAGAGCGCGACGCGTCCGCGGCCCCGTTCAAGGAAACGAAGGAACGACGATTCGGCTATGAGGATTTGTGGGATCTGGACGACCGGGGCAAGAAGCCTTCCGACAAGGCGGAGCAGCCTCCGAAGTTCCCTTCCGTCCGACAGAAGGACGTCATGCTGTTCATCGAGGAACATGGCCATTACTTGACCGATTGGCAGCGTGACATCATGACGATGCTGCGGGACGAGATGCTCTACTTCTGGCCGCAGATCGAAACGAAAATCATGAACGAAGGCTGGGCTTCGTATTGGCATCAGCGCATCCTGCGCGAGCTGGACCTGACCGACGACGAGACGATCGAATACGCCAAGCTGAACTCCTCTGTCGTCGTGCCGTCGCGGCACAGCCTGAATCCGTACTATCTTGGGCTCAAAATATTCGAGGATATCGAAAAGCGATGGGATCAACCAACCCAGGAGGAGCGCGAACGATTCGGCCGCCAAGGCGGCGAAGGACGCAAAAAAATATTCGAAGTGCGCGAATACGACTCCGACCTCTCCTTCATCCGCAACTACATGACGAAAAAGCTGTGTGACGAGCTCGATTTATACATTTTCGAGAAAAAAGGGCCGGAGTGGAAAATTACCGACAAATCATGGGAGCACATCCGCGATCAGCTCGTCTACTCCCGCGTGAACGGCGGCTTCCCGTACATTGTCGTCGATAACGGCGACTTCGAAAGAAACGGGGAGCTGTACCTCAAGCACATGTACGAAGGCATGGAGCTGGATCTCAAATATGTGGAGCGCACCATTCCGTACATCCAGCAGCTGTGGGGCAAGACGGTCCATCTGGAATCGGTCATTGAGGCGAAGCCCGTGCTGTTCTCGTACGACGGGAAGAAGCATAACCGCAAGTTTCTGTAGCAAGCAAAGCCGCGGCGTAACGAAGGTTACGGTCGCGGCTTATTCTTTGTCCACGGCATTGACCCGCAGCCTTTTTATTTCGCGGGGCTGTGTTGTTCAAGCAGGCAGGAAGATTATGGCCTCGTTGTCGCTGAACTAAATTGACCCAATACTGTTGGGATTGCCTGTCCGAGAGTTGCTGAATATAATGACCGTATCACAGATAAGAAAATAGATGCTTGCCAAACTCAACATGGTCATGTATCAAACTATGAGTTAACGAAACTTCATCTATAATACGCGAACAAAAGGAATACTTGTGTTAACTGACCAACTAGGAACTACCGAGGAGGAATAGTTGGGTATAAGCTGACGGGGATAGCCATGAGGATCGGTCCTCCCCATTGTTCAATTATTCCGCACAATCGAAAAACCAAGAAAATCAAGAATCATATCGGGGTGTGTTCGATTGTAAATGCGGTAAATAACAACGTATTTATTGGTTCTGGTGAATTATTAGCAAATCTCAGAGCAACAATGGAGTTTATTAACATCCGTTTCGAAGGAACACCAATGAAGATTTAGATTAGATTTTTTGCAAAAATGTGAAGACTACTGGATGACAAATACGATAGCTACAGACAAGAATTTCGGTTATAACATCTATATAAACTCCTCGCTTTCACATAAATAAATCGAAGCTACGATCGTTAATACAACACATGAAAAAGCGAAATTTTTAGCTGATGCAATGTTGAAAAACTCGAATTTGTAATTTACCTCACGGATGACAATTCAGCATGCACAAAAATTGGGAGTGTAAATTATTTTGTGTAAATGGTTTTTTACCAAAGTTAACTCAGGAAGGCTTTACATGGAGGGGCGGGCATGATAGGCTTAATTGCCTTGGCGATACGAGTTTACGAGTTATCGCCTGATCGCAAGGAATCATGCCCGTAGAGG
>NZ_CAJVAS010000061.1 GCF_910593845.1 Paenibacillus solanacearum
CCGCGCCTTCGCTTGGGCTACGCCCACAGCTTCCTGTACGGAGACGCTGGGATTATCCTCTTATTTTTTCCAGTCGAGGATTGGATCTGAATCAAGATTTACAGGCTTACCAATTAACATTGTGAACTCATTCACACCTTAATTATATCAAAATAACTGTCTTGACATCTTGTAGCACCATAAATTGAGGCTTACTCAAGTTGCTGGGACGAGGCTTGACAACTTGGAGTATGTTACCGAAGAGCTGTTTATGCAATGTTGCAGCAACTGAGGGAATATGGATTTGTCGTAAAGCGACAAATTCCGGCGATAGGCAAACTCGTCCATGTAAGCTTGCAAATGTTTACGGCCTACACCATGAAACGTCGTGTTGATCCATTCGTTCGCATCGGTGGCAAGAGCAAGGAGTGCTTTGGACCGATTGCGAGAAAATCGACCCGTTACAATCTCGACGGTACGGGCGTGCCGCGCAACGTACTGATCTGCAAATACTTTACATCCAGAGGTGGAAATCATGCGTTCTTTTAAATGCGTGCGCGGTACAACTTTTATTTTGAAGTGGGTGGGTTGCCCTTGATCATCGATTGCTGCGCCAACCAGAACAGGATGCTCTTGATGGTGGAACTGTGTCGTTGAATTGTGAGGGGCTCCGTAAACTGCTGCATTAACCTGAACGATCCCGGAAAGAAGCATTGCATGGTCCGCTAGGCTCATGGCATGACGGATCTTGTGAAGCATGAGCCATGCTGTTTTATACGTTACATTGATTGCATGGCTTAGTTGTACTGCTGAAGTTCCAATTTCCGTACGCGAAATAAGATGAATGGCGGTAAACCATTTGTAAAGCTCCGTGCGGCTGCCTTCCATTACGGTTCCTGCGATCAAAGACGATTGGTGGCGGCAACCGCGGCACTCATAAAGAGGCAGACGGCGAGTGTTAATTGTATAGGCATGGCGATGGCCGCATCGCGGACAAGAGTAACCATCAGGCCATTTGATTTGAAATAAATAAGGGACGCAAGCTTCATCGTTCCCGAACTGTATTTGAAAAGAGGCTACGATTTCAGCAAGTTCCTCACTCATAGCAATTCTCCTTTGCCAAACAATAAGAACTAATGTTCTTGTTTATATCATATCAAACATATGTTCTTATATCAATAATTTTATAAAAGAAATAACTCGTAAAGGTATATTTTCGAGAGAATTTTAAAGGCAGCCTAAATTGCAAGTTGTTCAATATCATTTTCGCTCTCGGTTCAAGGTATTTCGCTAAAATAATAATAGAATCCACGTGATAACAACGTTTCTGAGTCAAAGGGATAGTGCACATAAAGCGTGTGGGAGAGACAGGTTCATAGACCATTGTACAAATGTTTAATGGAGAACGGCGTTTCATGAGAACATGCGGGAAGAAGTGAACGCTGCACTGCTTGAGTAAATGTTCCGTATGGAGTAGGGGCGGTTGAAAAGCATTCGTGAGTAAGAGGATAGACGGAACGGTAATAAAAATGTGTTGCAAGCGCTTACCCTATAATTTAATATATAGATAAAACTATTCCATCGGGTCAGGTGAGTGAACATGAGAGTGCATGAAATTACGATCTCCAAGGAAATGCAGCCGCAGTATTTGCAATTGATTGCACAAAGGGCAAGCCAGTTCCGTTCGGATATAAAGATCAAGTTTGAGAAAGAAAACATACAGCTTGACGCCAAGAGTATACTGGGAATGATGATGCTTCCGATGCATCCGGGCACGAGGGTGACGATTCAGACGAAAGGCGGAGACGAGGAGGAAGCGATCGAAGCAATGAGCAGCATGCTCGAAATTAAAGCATAAGGTCTGTCTTGGTCTGGGAGCATTGGACAGGTCTGTGGGTTGCAGCAGAGGTGCTGGTTAAAAACTACATTAACTGACAAAGCGCGGCGGTTGGCTGGTGCTTTGTTTTTTTGTGTTCGTATTCGCGTGTCTGCTACAATAAGCTGGACACTTTTAAGAAAGAAGGGGGAGGGCTGTATGCGGATTCGCTGGCGTTTGGGGGTTGTTCTGACTTGTCTATTGATTGTGCTGACGTTGATCCAATATTATATCGGCTGGCACATCTGGATCTTTTTATCTACGGTCTTTCATTTGGAGTCGAGCGTGTTATACTGGGTTATGTATTGGGTTGTCGCCTATTCATATCTCGCAGCGCGCTTGTTGTCGCGCGTATTGCCGAGGTTTTTATATCATGCGCTGAAGGTTGTCGGCTCGTATTGGTTTGCGGTGCTGCTGTATGCCTTACTGCTGCTGCCTATTGCGGATCTCATCGGCGGCTTGCTGCTGAACGTTGCCCATACGACGAGCTACGATAGGGTCGTTATTGCGCTTGGCGTTCTGGTTATCCTCGTATTGACCGTTCTGCTGTTGAGGGGTTCATGGAATGCATGGAATCCTATTATTCGCAGATATGAAGTGACCATCCCGAAGCAAGCCGGCGCCCGAGAGCGGCTCACGATTGCGGTGGCTTCCGATCTTCATCTTGGCACCATTGTCGGCAATGCCTATCTGGAAGTGCTCGTGGATCGGATGAACGGATTGAAGCCGGATTTGATCCTGCTTCCCGGAGATGTCATCGATGATGACATCGAGCCTTTCGTTCGGAAGCGAATGGGAGAAGTCATGCAAAAGCTGCAAGCGCCGTTGGGCAAATACGCCGTTCTCGGCAATCATGAGTATATTGGCGGACACATCGAGGCCTTCGAGCAACAGATGCGTGCTGCCGGCGTTGAGCTGTTGATGGACCGCCATGTGAAGATCGACGACAGCTTCTATGTTATCGGACGGAAGGATCGTGCGGTGGAACGGTTTGGACAAGGGAGCCGAATGGAACTTGAGAAGCTTCTGGAAGGGATAGACCGGTCGCTGCCGCTGATCATGATGGACCATCAGCCGTATCATCTGGACCAGGCGGCAGCGACCGGCATTGATGTTATGCTTTCAGGGCATACGCACCGAGGCCAAATGGCACCGAATCATTGGATTACCGGACGATTATTCGAATTGGACTGGGGCTATCTTCAAAAAGGAGGACTTCATGCGATCGTATCCTCCGGGTTCGGTACGTGGGGACCGCCAATTCGAATCGGCAGCCGCTCGGAAATTATCGAGCTCATCGTTCATTTTCATCCTTCATCAACGAAAGGGGCAAGGTAGCATGGTAGAGCATCTCGTATTATTCAAATTAAAGGAAACGACGACAAGCGATCAACGGGCAGAAATTGTTGAAACGCTATACACGCTCGCTTCCATTGAAGGTATTGTTGAATTTTCGGCGGGCGTGAATCATTCCGAAGAAGGAAAAAGCAACGGGTTCGAAGTAGGTATGCGAATCGCCTTCCGGGATCGAGAGGCACTCGACGCGTATTTGCCAAGCGGGCAGCACCAGACGACGATCGGGAAGATTCGAGAACATTTTGCAGATGTCATCGTATTGGATTATACGCACTAATCCGTTGCAGCAATTGTTCCGTCAGGCGATTGCGGGACAAGCAGAGAAAGGGGAACTCCAAGCTGGTTTATTCATCTTATCTGGGCATTGACGCAGGGGGGACCCTCGTTAAATTTGCCTTTTATCATAAAGGCATCCTGACTTTTCATAAAATTCCATCTGCGCATATGTCGGCTGCGGCGGCGTGGATTACGGAGCAATTTTCCGGGGCGCAGTTATGTGTCACCGGGGGGAAGAGCAAGCTGCTTCAATCGTACCTCGGCCGCGAGATGCAGGAAATGGTCGAGTTCGAGGCGACCTGTTCCGGCGCCGCGTATTTGCTCAAGGAGCAGGGAACGAACGAATCGTCTTACGTGTTGACCAATGTGGGGACCGGCACATCGATCCATTTCGTGCAAGGCGAAGAGCACAGTCGGGTCGGCGGGACGGGCGTCGGCGGTGGTACGTTGATGGGGTTATCTTATCTTCTTACGGGCCATTCCGATTATCGGCAAATTATGTCGTTATCGCGGGAAGGCGACCGCGCGAACATCGACTTGAAAGTAAGCCATATTTATGAGGGGGCGGAGCCTCCGATTCCCGGCGAGTTGACGGCGAGCAATTTCGGCCGCGTACTGCAAGGCTCGGACTCTTCGCGGGATGCGGATAAACTGGCATGCGTCGTAGGGCTTGTCGGGGAAACGGTGACGACCATGAGCGTGCTTGCGGCCGGCAAATGCGGCGTTGCAACCGTCGTCTATATCGGCTCCTCTTTCGTAGACAATGATCTGCTGCGAGAGATCGTGCTGCGTTACACCGTGCTTCGCGGGGCTCAGCCCATCGTTCTTGCCAACGGCGAATTCAGCGGGGCGATCGGCGCTCTGCGCTCGGTATATCGGGAATCATAAGGGATCGTTCTTCCTTTTTGCATAAAATAGCGTGCTTCAAAGCACACTATCTTTTGGAAAAGGAGGGAAGAACGATGGCTAAAATTGCAGTGGAAAACAGTCTGCAGGATGTGAAGAACGCGCTGCAGCAAAGCGGACACGAAGTCATTTCGGTCGATTCCGGCAATCTTCAAAGCTGCGACTGCTGCGTCATTTCCGGACAAGACAAAAATGTGATGGGAATCGCAGAGACAGCAACGAAAGCATCCGTTATTAACGCGCAGGGCATGACGGCGGATGAGATCGTGCAGCAAGTCAATCAACGTTTGCAATAATCGAAACATGAACAATGAGCACTCTCATCCACTGCTATGCGGCGGGAGAAAGTGCTCATTTTCATTTGCTTCACTTTATTTTCCTTTGCTGACCCAGAACGTAATTTGCGTGCCTTTAGGGACGGTTACGTTCGGGGCAGGGTCCTGCTTGAATACCGTTCCTTTCATCTGCTCGTGCGGCTCGATAAAATATTGGTAACGCAGGCCATTCGCCAGCGCTTGTTTCTCCGCTACTTCCTGGGAAAATCCGGTTAGCATCGGAGTGCTCGTCGATTCTTCACTTTCTGCGGCTTTTGCCGCAGCGGCAGCCGATTCCGTCAGCTTCGGTCCGGCTTGCGAAGTGACAGGGGCCGTTTCCTGCTTCGATATGTCGGCGGTTTCCGCCAGAGGCGGCGGCTCCGGCTTTTTCATCAGCGTAATAAACAGCGCTTCTCCAGCCAGCAGCACCAACAAGGCGCTGCATCCGATAACCCACTTGCGATTCCATCTGAATCTGTTTTTGGCGGCCGTTTTGGCGGCGGGTGCAGGTGCAGGACGCGCGGCTTTGGCAGCGCTGCTCTTGTCAATCGGGATGGTAGTCACGGACCGTTGAAGTATTTTTCGCCCTTCATGCTTGGAGACGATTTTATCCAACCCCGAAAGCAAATGGGGAAGCGTCGCTTCTCCGGCGAGCACGCGCCGAAGTCTTCCCGCCAAGTCAGCCGACTGTTCCGCGTCCAGCGTGACCAGCGCTTCCTGAAGCTCTGCGCATAAAACGTCGGGCGCGTCGGGCGCTTCGCAGGAACGCATGACGAACTGGTAGAGCAATCGGCAAAGCCCCAGCGCTCCGCTCCAGGACATGTCTCCTTGCTCCCAATAATTGATAACGGACAATCCCTGCTCGCTGCTGAAGCATAAATTATCGGCTCGAACGGAATAGCCGGTTATGCCTTCTTTTTTCGCTTCATGCATGCCGTATCCCAGGTCCATAACGAGCTTGATTATTTCCATCTCGCCGAAAGGATGGATTTCCAGTTCATCTATAATAAGCCGACCGGCTCCCGGTTTTAAGATCGCCATGATTCGGTCGGTATTGACGTCAATATCAAGAACGTGCATGAACCGCTCGTCGGAAAATTGGGAAACTTTACGGATACTTTGTACGTATTCGCCGATAATCGTCTCGTTGGTTGGCTCAAGCACAAAGCACATGACGTCCCGGTTAAAAAATAAATCTTTTCCTTTGTATAGCTTTCCGAGCGGCTGCTGTTGTATGCACTGCTCGGGTAAGTACCTCTGCCGGATCGTTTCCATTGGAACCCCTCCTTAATAACTCTCCAGGTGTCCGTCATGGCATAATTATAGCGTATTATACTATTCGAATGGAAATTCCTTTTTGTGTACATCGCATAAAAAAATAATCAAGAAACCTGACGCGAAGGAAGTACGCATCAGGTTTCAGGAAAACAAGGGATAATAACCGCTTAGTGGGACGACTCCAGTTTCAGCCGAATGACGTTCCAGGACGCTTTGGGCAGCGTTGCGCTTACGACGCGATCCGCAATTGCCGCGTTTCCACCGCGATGCGGCTTGACCCGATCGGGTGCATCGGCTGTATTCGTTGCTTTCAGATCGCTATGCTCCAGCACGATATGTTCGATCACGCGGCACATTCCGAAGCTGCGCAAATCCACTTGAAGCGGGAGCGCGTTGTCCGTATCGCGGTTGACCGCAAATACGGTCAACTCAGCATCCGCCTCGTTATGAACGGCGATCGCTTCCAAATACGGCACATCGGTTATTTCCTTGGTATCGTATTTCGGCGACTGAATGAGCGGCACGAGGGCTTGGCCGCGGCCAAAAACGGAGACGTGCTGGAACGGATAGAAGATCGTCTGCTTCCACGCCTTGCCCCCGTTCTGCGTCATAATCGGAGCGATCACATTGACGAGCTGGGCCATGCAGGCCATCTTCACGCGGTCCGCATGCTTGAGCAGACTGATCAGCATGCACCCGACGAGCAGCGCGTCTTCATGATTATACACGTCTTCAAGCTGCGGCGGCGCTACTTGCCAAGGCTCTATTTGGCTGTCTGCTTCATTCGAGTGATACCACACGTTCCATTCGTCGAAGGAGAGCATCATCGTCTTTTTGCTGCGCTTCTTTGCTTTCATATAATCGCAGGTGGCGATAACGGATCGGATGAAATCATCCATCTGCAGCGAGCGGGCCAGGAATGCAGCAGTATCGTTCTGCTTATTGCCGTAATACGTATGCAAAGAAATATAGTCGACATGCGGATATGTATGCTCAAGCACGGTTGCTTCCCACTCGGGGAAGGTGGCCATTCCGCGGCTGGAGCTGCCGCAAACGACCAATTCGATCGACGGGTCTACCCATTTCATGACCTTTGCCGTCTCGCAGGCGATGCGCCCATATTCCTCCGCGGTTTTATGTCCAATCTGCCAAGGGCCGTCCATTTCGTTGCCCAGGCACCACGTTTTGATCGCATGGGGCTGCTGGTAGCCGTGCTGCGCGCGGAGATCGCTCCAGTACGTTCCGCCGGGATGATTGCTGTATTCGACAATGCTCCGCGCATCATCCGGGCCTTGTGTGCCGAGGTTGACCGCCCACATAACGTCCGCGCCGGCTTTATTGCACCAGTCGGCAAACTCGTTGAGCCCGACCTGATTCGGCTCAATGGTGCGCCATGCCAGCTCCAGCCGCTTCTTCCGCGATTCCTTGGTGCCGATTCCGTCTTTCCAATCGTAGCCGGACACGAAGTTGCCGCCAGGATAGCGGATAATGGGCGTTTGCAGCGAACGAACCAGTTCGAGCACATCGGTGCGGAATCCCTGTTCATCTGCCAGCGGATGATCCGGCTCGTAAATGCCCCCATAAACAGCGCGGCCCAGATGTTCGATAAAAGAACCGTAAATGCGTTTATCGACTTCGCCGATAATAAAATCTTTGTCTACGATCATTTTTGCCGAAGCAACCACAACCATCATCTCCCATTAGATTAATATAAATATTAATTATGGTGTAAAAACATTAACCAATTCCTATTTAACATGGGAGCATGATATTTTGCAATCGCTTTTTTATGATTCGCTATTGCTTTTAATGAATTTATATATATATTAATTAAGTGAGAATCAACTAAAGGGTGTGCGCATCTGATGATCAAAGCCAACACGGACCGCCGTTTTTTGCCGCTGTATGAAGCGCTGGCCAGCGAAGTCCGTCTGCAAATTCTGGAACTGGTCGCCGAGGAACCGAAAAGCGTCAAAGAGCTGGCGCAGGCGCTCGGACTCAGCAGCGCCATTATGACCATGCATATCCGTAAGCTGGAGCAGGGCGGACTGCTTCAGGCGCGCATGATCCGTAAAAACGGCGGCACACATAAACTATGCTCGCTTGCGGTAGAAGGCGTTGAAATCGCCATGCCATCAGCGGTGCCGGAGCAAAGGACATTTCATGAAACTTCGATCCCGGTCGGTCATTATACGGCATATGAAATTTATCCGACTTGCGGACTGGCGACGCGGGAGAAGGTGATCGGACAATTCGACGATCCGCGCTACTTTATGGAGCCGGAGCGGATGCACGCGGAAATTTTGTGGTTCGGCCGGGGATATGTGGAGTACAAAATCCCGAACTACTTGCTGCCCGGACAGCGGCCGAGCGAAATCGAGATTTCGCTGGAAATCGGCTCCGAGGCGCCGGGATTTAACGAAAATTGGCCTTCGGATATTTTCTTCCATTTGAACGGCACTTGTCTGGGCATGTGGACAAGTCCGGGAGATTACGGCAGCAGCCGGGGCCGTTATACGCCTGAGTGGTGGGACGTCAATCAATACGGGCTGCTGAAGCGGGTGCGCATTCGCGGCAACGGCACCTTTATCGACGGGCAAAACATGTCCGGCGTTCGCGTCGGGGACATCGCGCTCGACCGCAATCATTGGGTGCTCAGAATGGAGGTGCCGGAGGAGGCGGCGCATGTAGGCGGTCTGACGCTATTTGGAGCCGGCTTCGGTAACTACAGCCAGGATATTATGTTTCGCGTATATTACGAACAAGGAACTTAATGGCAAGAGAGTGCATTGGCTGATCAGCTTGCTGCTGCGGGGAGTGTAGGGAAAGGACGGCGGCGTATCCAGCACCGGTGTGCATCGTCAGGAACGAATCGTTACCCGCGTCCCGATCGGAACGAGCTTCGACAGACGCAGCACATCAGCATTATACATACGGATGCAGCCGTGTGAAACCATGTGGCCGATGGAGGAAGGATCGTTCGTGCCGTGAATGCCATAATGCGGTTTGGACAATCCCATCCAGAATGCCCCGAACGGGCCGCCGGGGTTCGGCTGTTTGTTGATGATGGTAAACTCTCCGTGAGGGGTTTGCAGCGCGACGCGGCCAATCCCTACGGGGAACGAGTCCACCACGGTATCGTTCTGAAGCAAATGCAGCTTCCGGTCCGATAAATCGACGATGATACGGTACATAAAATTCATCTCCCGAGACGATAGTAGACCCCATCTTCGCGAGCAGCGCGAAACGGAGTCTACTTGCAATGTATTCGCCGGTCTGCCGGGAGGTGCAGGCGCATCAGTTGAGGTGCTGTTCCTTGGGGAAATGAAGCTCGCTGTACAAGCTGCGGAATTCGGTCGGGGCAACGCCGAGCCGTTTTTTGAACGTCTTGGAGAAATGGAAAATGTCGTGAAAGCCGGTCGCCCGCGCGACTTCTCCAATCGGCATGTCCGAAGACATAATGAGCTGCTTCGCTTTTTCCATTCTCCGCTCGTAAATATACGTCATCGGGGTAACGCCCAGGTGATTTTTGAAGAAACGGATAAAATAGTTCGGATGATGATGCACTTGTTCCGCCAGCTCGGCAATGCTCATGTCCTTGATCAAATTTATATCGATGTATTGAAGCACGGCGCTCAGCTTGCTGCTCGTTAAGGTGGAGGATGCTTTCGGCGTCTCCAGCACTGCCTGTTCCATATAACAGGAGATCAAATCCAGCAGCGCCGCCTGGATGCGAATCGATTTGGCCGGACCATGCTGCGATTTGGAAGCGGTAACGAGCCGTTCGAATGCGGCGATGACGCCGGAAGGGTCGTCCATCGTTAGACCATACGGAAGCTTGCAGAGCGTGAACAAATTCATGAAGCTTATGTTGGAGTTGAAATGGCACCAGTACTTCTGATACGTCCGTTCCGGATGCGTGGCGGAGAAGCTTTGGGGCAATCCCGCGGGAGCAAACACCATCTGCCCGGGCTGTGGAAACAGCTCCTGTCCGCCGACGGTCAGCCTGCCTTCGCCGCTCTCGATGTAATAGATTTTGCTATATGTCGGCGTGAACATAGGTTTCGCCCAATTCGGCTTGCATTTGCTTAACATCGCGATGACCAGCTCGGGCTTCAAATCGGCCAAAAACTGGCTGATCAACGTATCGTTTTGCGTTTCCATATGCATTTCCCCCTTATGATGTCTGCAACGACGAAGGTTAGTTCTGTACAAAAACGTGTTAGCCGCGCCCATTTCGATTATATCATACCGCATGTAGAATGAAGGGGAAATGATCAGGAATCGATGTGCAGGGGGACGCCATGACAAAACGGGATATGTATATGGACAATGCGGAAGCCGAGGCGCTTGTGCAGCAGGCTGTAAAGCCGGAGCTTTCGGAAGAGGTTCAAGACCGGCGGCTCGTTTGGTGGAGGGACGCTAGGTTCGGAATGTTCATCCATTGGGGACTGTACTCGCTGCTTGGCGGCGTTTGGAAGGGGAAGGAAGTACCGGGGGCCTACGGAGAGCACATCATGCTCCGCGGCCAAATTCCGGTAAAAGAATACGAGACGGTCGCCGAGTCGTTCAACCCGACGCGGTTCGATGCGGACGCCTGGGTCTCGATGGCCAAGGAAGCGGGGATGAAATACCTCGTCATTACGGCAAAGCATCACGACGGGTTCGCTCTGTACGACTCCGCCGTCAGCGACTTTAATATCGTCGAACGCACGCCGTATGGCCGTGATCCGATGAAGGATTTGGCGGAAGCTTGTCGCAACCACGGTGTGAAGCTCTGTTTCTACTATTCACATTCGATGGATTGGCATCATCCGGATTCGCAAGGAAATACTCACGACTATCCGAACAATATCGGCGCTTGGGACGATCTCGAGTCGTGGATCGACGATGAAGACAAGCGAACCCGATATGAGAGATACTTGAACGAGAAGGCGTTCCCGCAGCTTCAGGAGCTGCTCACCCAATACGGCGACGTCGGGCTGATCTGGTTCGACTGCGGCCATAAGGTGACGGATGAGCAGGGCCAGCGGTTCGTCGACTTTGTACGCAGCCTGCAGCCGGACTGCCTCGTCAACCGCCGGGTGAGAAGAGACGGCTTCGGCGACTACGGCAATTCCGGCGATAATCAGCTGCATATTCGGATTAACCGCAAGGACTGGGAATCGATTCATACGATGAACCATTCGTGGGGCTATAAGAAAACGGATCACAACTGGAAATCGGTCAAAGGCATATTGCACAACATGATCGACGTGTTCAGCTTGAACGGCAACTATTTGCTGAACGTCGGCCCGACGCCGGAAGGCGAATTTGATGAAAAATCGGTGGAAATCCTTCAAGGCGTCGGCCGCTGGATGAAGCAAAACGGCGAAAGCGTTTACGGCACGACAGGCAGCCCGATCGGTAAGCCGCAGTGGGGACGCTGCACCGTGAAAGGTCAAAAGCTGTACTTGCACGTATTTGAGTGGCCTGCAAGCGGGGAACTGATCGTCCCGGGTCTGCGCAACGGGCTGATTCGCGCATACTTGCTTGCGGATCCGGAGCAGAGGCCGCTAAAGTGGGAGCGGGCGGGTAAGGAAGACATTCGTCTGCACGTGCATGCTGCAGCGCTCGATCCTGACGCCACGGTCATTGTTGTCGAGGTGGAGGGTGCTATCGATGCCAATCCCGTGAAACGGCTGATGGCTAAAGACTACGTCAACCGATTTGGCGCGTTCGATGGGGACATCGAAGGGAAAAGGCTGCGCTACGACACCGGCAAGAAAGACCGTGACGTCGCCACCGGTTGGTCCGAAGCCGCCGACCATATCCGCTGGAATTACCGCGCGGCTTCGGCAGGCACGTATGCCGTTACGGCCGTCTACGGGGCGCAGGAAGGCAAGGCGGGAGGCACGTTCGCGGTGGAAACGAACGGGCAACTGCTCAGCGGCGTCGTAACCCCGAAGGGCGACGGGTACGCGTTCTTCGCGCAGCCGCTCGGGACGGTCCGGATCGACGAACCGGGGAATTACGGACTGACGGTTCGTGCGGAAACGATCACCGGCGAGGTATTAATGAATTTGAAGGAAGTGCAGCTGCACCCGATCGAGCCGTAACGGCAAAGCGGAGCCATTGATAAAAAGACTTTGAGCCGAGGATTCGCTGGATTTCAGCGGGTTCTCGTTTTTTTGTTCGCCCGATGGGAAGTTAGGTATTGCCCAGTATCCAAAATATGGTACGATGGACGTGTCGGCCACTTCGCGGACAGGAAGAGGCGGCACAAGCGATGCGAATGTAAAGAAATGAATAGGGAGCGGGAGGTTTTTGTTTGAATACGGCCAATACGATTACCGTGTTGAGAATTTGTCTGATCCCTCTATTTTTGCTGGCGATGTCTCCTCTCTTGTCTTGGCTGCCGTATAGCATCTACATCGCAGCGGCTCTGTTCGTATTGGCAGCGGCAACGGATAAGCTGGACGGATATATCGCGCGAAAGTACAACCAGGTGACGAATCTGGGCAAACTGCTGGACCCGCTGGCGGACAAGCTGCTCATATGCGCCGCGCTCGTTATGCTTGTCGAAGCGCATAAGCTGCCGTCATGGATCGCGGTCGTCATCATCGGCCGTGAACTGCTAATTACCGCGATACGGATTATGGGGGCGATGCGGAACATCGTGCTCGCTGCGGACCGTTACGGCAAGCTGAAACTGGTCATGCAGGTCGCCGCAATCGCGGTTATGCTTCTGGAGGACGCGTTTGCCGGGTTCGAACAATGGCCGGGTCTGATCCTGATGTTCGCCGCCGTTGTCCTGACGTTGTATTCGGGCTATAACTACATGAGAACCAACTATAAGCTGCTTGGATTGCACGCTTAAACAAACATCGATCGGAGTGATCATGGTGAACGATGCGGAAAGCTTTTTTGAACGGCATATCCGTCTGGAAAATGACAGGATTATCTTACTTCCTTTTTCCGAACAATTCGAGGAAGGATTGAGCCGCATTATTTACGGCGACAGCGAATTGTCCCGATTCTCCGTAAACTGCCGGTCCGAGTCCGATCTCAACGCATACATTCAAAGAACGGTTGGCGAGCGGGAAAAACGAAACGCTTATCCGTTCATTGTGATTGACAAAACAACGAATGAAGTAGCGGGCGCGACAAGGTTTGGAAACATCGTTTTTCCTAATAAGCGGCTGGAAATCGGATGGACCTGGTACGGGAAAGCGTATCGCGGCAAAGGCTTGAACAAGGCATGTAAATACGAGCTTCTGAAATATGCGTTCGAGGTGATGGGATTCCAAAGAGTCCAGATGAGCGCCGACATTGATAATGTACAGTCCCAGCGCGCAATCGCCAAGCTTGGGGCGACAAAAGAAGGCGTGTTCAGGAACAATTATATCAACAGCGCGGGCGAGAGCAGGGACGATGTGTACTACAGCATCGTCGCCTCGGAATGGGAGTATATCAAACGTACGGTTTTCAAGGGATTTTAGCTGAAGCGTAATGAATCTGTACCCGAAGGGTACGGATTTTTTTGGCGTGCCTCGGCTACGAGAAGCTAGAGGACAAGGGACAGTGCAGAGCAGATGGAATCGATCTGGCGGTATTTGAGCGCATAACTGACCCGGTTGACGATCAGCCGGTCCGATATATGCATAATCGTTTCGTGCAGTGGAGACGATTGGGCCGCATGCTCCTCCTCGACTTTATCGACAACCGCGTCCGCAAGCCGCGAGGAGAGTGCGGTTTGCAAATTACCGCTTAACGTAATGACATTCGCCTGAATTTTATGTGCGGCAAAGTAGGCTGTTGCGATTTGCGGATGACCGGTGCCGACGGTGATGTCATGGAACGGCTGTTTCTTGCTCGCACCGAGAACAGCCAGTCTCGAGCGGTTCGTTCCCAGGTCGAGCAGTTCGATCACTTCTCGCCTTTGTTCGAGAAGTGCGTCTTTCCCGGCAATGCCGATGTCTGCGGCGCCATACTCTACGAGGATCGGCACGTCCTGCGGTTTAACGAGGATGTAATCGATATGCTGGCCCGAGATCGTATATTTTCTCGATTCGTCGATATCGGAGGGAAGCGAATAACCGGCGGCTTGGAACAATCGGATGATTTCTTTACTGCTTCCTTTGGGCCATGCGCATTTTATATTGGACAAGGGGAACACGCGCCTTTCATGAGAAAATGCTTTATTGAATTACCGAGTTACTATATTACCGAATTACCAAAATAAAGTATGGGAATAATATACATCCGCCTATTGCCAGCTGTCAACAACCGTTTATCGCATGCTGTCGTTTTTCACTTGCCGGACCTTAAGCAGCGAAAGACGCAGCATCCATCAAATGTGGAGTACTCCGGCCGCGCACCATAGGATTGCGGATGAGAGGTGCACGTTCAGATACGCGGTGTCGCAGTTTAAGTCTGAAGCGGCTTTTGCCCGTTTTGATTCATTCTACTTGCATTAGGTGTATTAAGTGTTATAATACACTTATATCAAGGATAACGGTGTTCATGCATGGGAGGTACGCTTATGAACAGTCAGCAGGTTGGCTCGCTGCGTTTTCAGATCGATTTTAGCCAACCGCTATACGAGCAAATTTTGGATCAAGTGCGAAGCTCGATCGCGAAAGGAGAAATCGCTTTGGGAGATAAAATGCCTTCGGTCAGGGAGCTGGCGCAGGAGCTGCGGATGAATCCGAATACGGTCATGCGCGCTTATCAGGAGCTGGAACGCGACGGATTAACGGAGAAGCGGCGCGGGCAGGGGACCTACGTCACTTCGTCGCCTGAGCGCGTGAAGAAGTTCCGTACAGAGCTTGCCGCGCAATATATCGAGTCGTTTCTGGCGCAAATGGAAAGCTTGGGGCTTACCTGGGACGACATCGAGGACTATATAAGCCGCAAGGCGGCGGAGGACAAGGGAGGTGCGACGTCATGACGCAGCCGATCATCGTGTGCGAGCAGGTGTCCAAGCGATACGGCTCGAAAAAGGCGCTCGAAGGGCTTGATCTCGTCATACCTGAGGGGCGAATCGTCGGTATCCTCGGTCCGAACGGGTGCGGCAAGTCGACATTGTTTCGCACGATCACCGGAATGACGCGTCCGGATCAGGGCAGGATCGAAGTGCTCGGCGGCCCGCCAGGCTGGAGAACGAATGCGAATATTGCTTATATGCCGGATCGCGCCCGCTGGTATCCGAACCAAACGGTCAGGCAAGCGTTCGATTGGGGCAAGTCGTTTTTGCCGGGCTTTATTATGGAGGAGGCGCTCAAATTCGCCGAATGGATGGATATCGATCCGGACATGAAGGTTGGCGGCATGAGTCGCGGCCAGGAAGCACGAATCACGCTGATTTTGTGCATCGCGCGGAATGTGCCGCTCGTTATACTCGATGAGCCGTTTGCAGGCATCGACGTTCTTTCCCGCGAAGCGATTGTCTCCGGCATCATCGATCATCTGGAAGACCGCGAGCAGACGATGCTGATCAGCACGCATGACATTCAGGAGGTCGAAGGGCTGTTCGACTATACCGTGATGATGGATGCCGGCCGGGCGATATGGTCGGGAGAGACCGATGCGTTACGGGCGGAATACGGCTCGCTGCATCATGTGTTTCGGACATTGTACAAAAAGGAGTGGAGACGATGAAAGCACCCGGCACGTTTGGAGCGCTCGTGCTCCATGAGCTGAAAATAAAAGGCAGCTGGCGCAAGCAAAACCGTCCCGCGGCTGCCAAATGGCTGTGGCCCGCTTTTGTGGTGCTCTTCGCAATGTGCACCGTTACGTATTATGCCTTCCAGCATGCGCTGCGCTTGGAAAGCTTATGGTTTGCGACATTCGGCTTTCCATACATGGTGTTCTTCATCGGCTACGGATTGATGAAACGGGAATGGGATAACGATACGTACGGCTGGTGGCTGACGATGCCGTATCCGCGCCTGTGGCTGATCGGGGCGAAGTGGGTCGGAGGGCTGCTGCGGATGCTCCTGATATGGGTCACGGTGTATATCGTATTCTCCATATACACCGTTCTCATCGCGCTCATGGTCGAGCCGTATACGTTTGCCGATGTCTCCTCCTTCATGCTGTCGGGCTTGAATTGGTTCGTACTGACGACCGGCTTCAGTCCGATTATTATGGCGCTCGGTCTGTTGACGGGCGAGTTGCAGTATACCGTTTACCGCTATATCGTTCCGGTCTTTTGGATCGTGTTCATGGGCGGGGGCGGGTTGTTATGGTCGTCGCTCTCCGTTATGCCTTCCATTCGCAATGTGACGGAGCAATTGATCGGCGATCAGGCGGCCGTGCTGTTTCCTTTTGCATGGGGAGTGCCGGCGGGGATGATCGTTAGCTGGTTGGCGGCTTATGGGATCATCCGGTTGGCGGCCTATTTGCTCGAGCGAAAGCTGTATATCTGAATCATTACGAGAGGGAGGGACTTGATGTGGAACCGTTGCAAGCAGTGAAGGACTTCGCAGTGACGGATAAGGACGAGACGGTATTGGAAGTATCCGGGCTGCGGAAAATGTACGGAAAACAAATGGCGCTGCAGGACGTGACGTTCTCGCTGCGAGCCGGACAGTCTTTCGGCTTTCTAGGCCCGAACGGCGCCGGGAAGTCGACAACGATGAAAATTTTGACGGGCATCGTCAAAGCGGACGGGGGGCAGGTCAAGCTGCTCGGACGTGACGTGACGAACGATACCGGAGCTGTCGCGCGGTATATCGGCTATGTGCCGCAGGACATTACGCTGTATGAAAAGCTGAGCGCCGTGGACAACTTGCAGTTTTTCGGCGAAGCGTACGGCGTGAGAGGAGCCGAGCTGAAGCGGCGGATTGGCGAGGTGCTGGAGCAAACCGGCTTGTCCGACCGGGCGGGGGACGAAGTGCATACGTTCTCCGGCGGGATGAAGCGGAGAATCAATATCGCGGCCGCGCTGCTGCATCGCCCCAGGCTGCTCATTCTGGACGAACCGACCGTGGGCATCGATCCGCAGTCGCGCAATCATATATTCGCCATGATACGCGAGCTGAACAACGAGGGCGTCACGATCATATATTCGACCCATTACATGGAAGAGGTCGAAGCGCTGTGCGACGAGGTGGCGATCATGGACCGCGGCATGGTGAAGGCGATTGGCCCGCTGGGGCAGCTGCTGGAGCGCTACGGCCGTCAGGCGATTTATGTGGAAGTCGCCGGCATGAAAGAACTGCCGGTCGATCTGGGCGTCCAGCGCGTATCGAAGGAAGGCTCCGGATGGATATTGGAGACGGCCGACGTCGGAGCGGTCATGCAGCGGCTGCTTCGGGCTGCTTCGGAACATCGATGGGACGTGAAGCAGCTGGAAGTCGTCCGGCCGTCGCTGGAAAACGTATTTTTGACCGTCACCGGGACCGCTCTGCGAGACTAACGGAAGCGTGAAGGAGGGAAATAGGCGTGAGGGCAATCATCATCAAAGAATTGAAATTAATCCGTAAAGATAAAAAAAGCTTCTTTTTTCTGCTGCTTATGCCGATCTTGTTTATTGTCATGTTCAGCTCGGTCTTCGGCGGCTCCCATACTGACGGAGCCATTACGCTGCGTGCGATCGATCAGGACGGCACCGCAGCATCCCAAGCGTTCCTTGCCCGGACCGGCAAAATCATGGACCTCAAGCAGGCCGGCGCGGCGGAGCTGGATGCGCAAATCGATAAAATCAAGCAGGGGCAATTTTCCGCTATGCTGGTCATCCCCAAAGGGTTCGAAGCGGCCATGAAAGAGGGGAGGCAGGCCGACGTGAAGCTGTACCAGGATCCCGCGGCTCAAGTTGAGCTTGCTCCGATTCATGCGATATTAAACAGCATCTCGGGACAATACCGCGAACAGAAGCTCACAAACGCGCTGATCGGTCTCGGGCAGTCCAAGACGCAGGCCGAATCCACGCTCGCATCCCCGATTCAGGTGGAGAACGTGTCCACCGCCTCGGATCATTTCAACTATATCGACCAAGTCGTTCCCGGAATGACGGTCATGTTCGTTTTCTACATCATGATCACGATGTCGCGGAGGTTTTTCGACGAGAAGAAGTCGGGGCTGCTGTCGAGAATTCGCAGCACCAATATAAAGCCGCTCCATTATTTGATCGGCATGTGGGTGCCGTTCGTGCTGACGGTCATTGCGCAATGCGTTATATTGTTCGCGTTCGGCCACTTCGCGTACCAGTTGAATTTGGGCGACGTGTCGGCGCTCGCCATGATCGTGCTCGGCGTCAGCATCGCCGGCACGGGGATCGGCCTCGGCTTGTCGTTTATTGTGCCGGGGGAAGGAGCGGCGATGGTCATCACACAGTGCATCTCGATGGGCGGCGCGCTCGTCGGCGGCTTGTGGGCACCATCCTACACGCTGCCCGCAGTAGTACAGAAGATCGGGCATTTTACGCCGCAATATTGGGCGCAGCACTCGCTGATCGATATCATTGCCCACGGCGCGCATATCGGTAACGTCCTCGGCGCCGTTCTCATCTTGCTTGCATTCGGATTGGCGGGACTCGCCGTCGCGCTGTTCCGGCTCCCGAGCTTCCTGCGTTCCGCGGCGAATTAGACAGGAACCGCCTCTCTCCTCCGATACGCTTGACGGATCAGGCAAGCAATCCCTATAGTTAAAGGGAGAATCGGCACCTTAAGAATCCGCAGCCAGAACGGGAGACGCATTCGCGGGGGGGGACGCCATCATGCATACGCAAGCCGTGTTTTTCGATCTGTACGAAACGTTAATATCCGAGTACAAAGACGGCGTTCGGCGCGCAAGCCGGGCCGGCCGTAACTACCAGGAGCTGCTGGGCATTTCGAACGAGACGTTCAAGCGCGAGTGGGGGCTCAGGCAGACACCGAGGATGACCGGACAATTTCCCGACTATCCTTCCGTCGTGCAGGATATTGCCGCATGCTGCGGCGTCGAATGTTCGGAGGAATCGCTCGAACGGCTCTACACGGAGCGGATCGAGGAGAAGGCCGCACCGTTCGCAGACATCAGCCCGGACATCACCGGGATGCTGGACGGATTGAAGAAGCGGGGCATCCGACTCGGACTGATCAGCAACTGTACCGAAGAAGAAGTGAGAGCGTGGGACGCCAGCGTGCTGCCGCCGTATTTCGAAATTGTCCTTTTCTCGTACAAGGCCGGATGCGCCAAGCCGGATGCGCGCATATACGAGCTGGCCTGCAGCCGACTGGGCGTTCGTCCCGAGCTGGCGCTGTTCGTCGGCGACGGCGGATCGAACGAGCTGGACGGCGCGCGCGCGGCGGGCCTCACCGCCTATCATGCGACCTGGTTTATCCCGGATTCGATTAGCGGGAAAATTACGGGTCATCCGAAACTAGCGAAGCCCGCACAATTATTAGACGAGATCGCAATGTGAGAAAGCGCCGGAAGCCGGATGCTGCAGACGACAAGTTTGCTGCATTCGGCTTTTTGTTTTTCGCGCAGCGGCGCTTGGTTTGTTGTTGCTCCGTTGACGTTAGCCGCCGCAGCTGCGCCGTTCCCGGCGCCCGGACAAAATGAATTTTTACCGGATAGGCATTTACCGTTGAGGCGCGATGCTCCCCGGAATAAAGTGCATAAGAACAATCCGGAAAAAAGCAGGTGCTCGTATGCGTCTATTAATGGTGGCCCCGGAACAGCTTCCCGTTCCCGGCTCGGGCTCCGTGGAAATATGTATGCTGGCCATCGCCAGGAAACTCGCGAAGCAGCATCACGTCACGATTGTGAGCCGTCAGAAGGCCGGCTTGCCGACAACAAGCCGGGTCGGACGCAACTTGACGATCGTCCGCGTTCCCTCGGGCAGCGCTGGCCGGTACATTTCGTCTGTGCTCCGCTATATGAAAGGCCGGACCTTCGACCTGATCCAGGTGGACAATCGTCCGCTTTATATGGCGCAGATCAAGCGGGCATTCCCGCGAACGCCTGTAAGCCTGTTCCTGCATTCGCTGACCTTCGTGCCCCGCACCCGATCGGTCGCCGCCAGCTTGCATAAGGCGAACCTGATTATCGCCAACAGCAATTCACTGCAGCGTAAACTGAGCAAACTATTCTCCGCACAGCGGCGCAAAATTCGCACCGTTCATCTGGGCGTCGATACGGAGCGGTTCAAGCCGTCCGGCGGCAAGTCGTCGAAACGCTTCGTCGTACTGTTCGTCGGCAGGGTCATTCCGCGCAAGGGTGTGCCGGTATTGATCAAGGCCGTCCACAAGGCGAGAAAGCAAGGGAGCGGCGCCACGCTGGTCGTAGCCGGCAAAGGAAAACGGGCGTATCTCGGCAAGCTGCGAAGCTTGGTCAGAAAGCAGAAGGTGCCGGCGCAATTTCTCGGCAATATTCCGCACGGCAGCATTCATCGGGTGTACCGCCTAGCCGATTGCTTCGTATGTCCTTCCCAGAAGCATGAAGCGTTCGGGCTCGTCAATGTGGAAGCGATGGCGTCGGGCTTGCCGGTCATCGCATCGAAGATCGGGGGCATCAAGGAGATCGTCAAGCACGGACACAACGGTTATTTGGTGTCGAAATATACGAAATCGAAAGCTTTTGCGAAATACATTGTGAAAATCGCGAAAAACCGCTCGCTGCGAGTGAGGCTGGGACGCAACGGCCGGCTTACCGTCAAACGCAAATTTAGTTGGGGTAGCACGGCAAGCAAGCTGGCGGGCATATACCGGAAGGCGGCGAGGAGAAGCAGATAGGCGCCTTGCCGTAGCGAGGCGCCTTGTGGGCCATACGGGCGATGCCGCGCGGCTTCATGGAAGTGAAAGCTATAGTTTGCGCACACGGAAATTGTCTTCAAGCAGCAGCCAGTTTTGCGGGAACGGATATCCGAGCACCCAATAGCTGATCCCTTTCAGCTGATACTCTTTGACGAGATTGAATTTGGCCTGCGCGCTGCGGGCATCCTCAAACCATACTTCGTGGTCGCGGCCTTGCCCGTCGGTATAGCGGAAGTAGGGAGACTGGGTCCGCGTATCGTATTGGATGGCGGCTCCATGCTCGGTTGCGCGGCGGAACGCCTCCTGTACGCTGAACGTCTCGGCTTCCTGCCCCTGCACATGGGGCAGCAGCCAATCCCGGGCGTAGAGCTGGAAGCCCATCAGCAATTTTTGCGGCGGAATGACGCGCGTGGCATAGTCGAGCACTGCCCGAATTTGATCGATCGGCGAGATGGCCTGGGGCGGTCCGAACCGGTATCCCCATTCATAGGTCATGAGCACGATGAAGTCGACAATGCTACCCTGTGCCTCGTAATCATGCGCTTCGTACAGCAGCCCTTTTTGCGCGCTGCTCGTTTTCGGCGCAACTGACGTGGAGACGAAGTAATGTTCGGTATGCAGCCGCTCGACGGCTCGCCGGAGAAATTGGTTGTACGACTCGCGGTCGGCCGGGCGCACGTTTTCGAAATCGACATTCAGGCCGCGGTAATTTTTGCGGCGCATCGTATCGATAATTTGGGATAGCAGCTTATCCTGGAGCTCCGTGCTGCCGAGCACGGTATGAGCGACCTCCGAGCCGAGTTCCTGCGACGAAAAGTTCGTAATGGCCATGATCGGCACGACGCGCGTTTGTTCGGCGGCCTGGAGCAGCAGCGTATCATCGATCGCTTCGAGGCTGCCGTCGCGCTGAATACGGTAGCCGAACGGCGTCAAGTAGGTCAGATGCCGGCCGATATCGCGAACTTCCTGGGCGCCCGCTTCGTCGAACTGGATGCTGAACGCGTTCACATCGATGGTCGGCTTGCGCTTCGGAGGAATTTGGATCGTTTGGCCGGGCTGAATCATATACGGATTCGGGATGCGGTTTATTTGCAGCAGCGCCTGCACTGTCGTACCGTACAGCCGCGCAATTTGCCATAATGTGTCTCCGGGCCGGACGATATGCCGGGGCGGCAGCGGAATGACCAGCGCTTGGCCGACGGTCAGCCGATTGGCGTCCGGCAGCTCGTTCGCGGCAACGATCTCATCGACGCCGACGCCATAATGCCGGGACAGCAGCCACAAGTTTTCCCCGCTTTGGATAACATGGATGAGCATACGATACCTCCCTTTTCCGAAAAGTAGTCTAAGGTACAGTATTCAGCGAATGCCCAGGGGGTGTGGCTTTTGACAAAAAAAGCCGAAGACCCGCCGCATGCAAGCGGTTGTCTTCGGCTTTCGCTTTTCTATTAGTTGATCAGTCGGCGCGCGCCCCAATAATGAGAATCGTAGTAGGGGGTGCCGAACAACGTGCTGATTTTTACTTCTCTGGTGCCGAGGGTGCCGGCTTGCAAAATTTTATTGTCGCCGAGATAGATGGCAACGTGGGATACGCCGCTTGTATACGTGCCCTCGAGGAAGATCAGATCGCCTTTGCGGAGATCGCTTTTCTCGACGGGTGTGCCCATCTGGCTCTGGAGCGCCGCGGAGTGGAGCAGCTGGAAGCCGTGGCTGTTGAACGCATACTGGACAAAGCCGGAGCAATCGAAGGCTTCGCCGGGCGTATCGCCGCCGAACACGTAAGGCACGCTGAGCTGCGTCATTCCTGTCGCGATGATGGCGTCGGCTTTCGCTTCCCAGCCCGCTTTGGCGCTGGATGCAGCGGGAAGCTTCAACTGCAGGCCGCTGTAAATGTTGTACGGACTGACATTCGGATTGGCAGCGATCAGCTCGTTTATATTCACGTTCATTTTTTGAGAAATGGTCCAAAACGTATCGTCATCGGTAGCGATATACACATCGGAAGATGCCGCGGACGCAACGCCCCCGAACAGCAAACTGAAGCCAAGTATGGTTGAAACAATTGCTTTCTTCATAGTTTCCCTCCCATTCGTAGTTGCAGCAAATCTATTATAAGGAAAAATGAAAGAGAGAGAATACAAGTAAAATGTGGAAAATCGGCGAAACGCTTGTCAATAAAAGCGAAATAGCATCGTTTTTTGCGGTTGCCTGGGAAATATCGTTTGATTCCGCTCTTCGTTCTGCTAAGATATGGCTAAGAACAACATGAACATAACAGGTTTGGAGACATGATCATGCAAATCGGCACAACCATACGGGCGATTCGCCAGCGCCGCGGCATTACGCTCGGACAGCTTTGTGAAGGGACAGGCTTGTCGCAAGGGTTTATGAGCCAAGTGGAAAACAACAAGACATCGCCGTCGCTAGCGACGCTGGAGACGATCGCCGATTATTTCAACGTTCCGATCGCCTACCTGCTGCTGAAGCAGGAGGAGCGGATGAGCGTCGTTCGCCAATCGGAACGCACCTTCAGCATGTACCGCGGCATTCAAAAAATCGAGCATTTGGCCGAAATCGGCGGTTTGCGGATGTCGATCACCGAAATCCCGCCGGGAATTCCGGCGGATAGGGAGACGAATGCGCATGAAGGGCTGGAAACCCATTATGTGATCAAGGGCAAGCTGCAGGTCGGCCAAGGGGAAGACATGTATACGGTGGAGGAAGGCGATACATTCTCATGGCATGCTTCCGTGCCGCACTGGGTCGTCAATGCGGGAGAGGAAAAGGCGGTTTTGTTAATTATCGTCTATAACGAAAATTATAAGAAGCAGCGGTAAGATTGAGGATTGGGAGTACTGCGTGACGGGAGACATATGACTGTAAATAAGGGGAGAAGCCCGAAATTTACAGTTTTTTTGCAAACATAATATTTTAAATATAAATATTAAATTCGTATTACAAATATATTTGTTGACATCCAAATCGCCAGGATGGTATAGTTTACGCATGTAAGGTACTAAATAAAAATAAGTGATAGGAGCTGGACAAGTTGTCGAACATGAAATTATGGTCTTATACGGCGGTCCGCGTTTTGTTAGGTATTATTTTTCTCGTGCACGGTATGGCCAAATTCCAGATGGGGCTGGGAAACGTTTCAAATTTTTTCCAAAGCCTTGGATTGCCGGGAGCGCTTGGTTACGCGGTTGCGATCATTGAGCTGATCGGCGGCATTGCGCTCATCGCAGGTCTCGGATCGAGATATGTCGCCGGATTGTTATTCCTGATCATGATCGGAGCCATTGTGAAAGTGAAGCTCGGTCTCGGCCTGATGGGCGACGGCAAGGGGGCGGGCTATGAGCTGGAGCTTGCGCTGGCGCTAGCGTCCCTATATATCGCCGCGGAAAATTACACGCAGCTCGGCTTGGACCGATTTCTGACGAAGCGTACAACGGCCGCCTGATTGCTCAGCCCGGCAGAGTACGGCGTACCTGTCCAATCCCGGCAGCCAGGCCGGATGGGCGCAATTGAAAAAAGCTTAGTCAAGCGAGACGCTTGACTAAGCTTTTTCAATGTTCCGCCGATGGCGTAACCATCGCTACTGCACGATATAAATGACGAGAGCGGCGTAGCCGACAGCGATGACGAGAATGTAAATCCACGATAATCTCGACCAGTTTCCTTTTGTTCTATGATCATAGGAGGGATTGCCTTCTTTATTTTTTTTGGACATCCCGATCCACATCGTCCAGACCGCGCCGATGAGCATAATCGTAGCGAATAATAAATAATAAATCGATAGTGACATGATCATCACACTCCGCAAGAGGTTCGTTACATTTCCAATATATCATGGGCCTGATCAGGCTGTAACCATCCACTTCCGGACCGCTGGAGCCATCCAATTTGGACGGCGAGACCACGGTTATTCAAGCAGCGCCACGTTGCGTATCCTTATCCGAGGAGATGAGAACGCCGTCTTCCTTCTCAATGGTGCTGTCCGGGGCAACCGCTTCCGAAGCGTCAAGCGCCTACGCGTCGGAAGCTTGTTTTCGGTATGCTTTGGGCGAGACGCCCGTGATTTTTTTGAACATTTTGGAGAACAGCAGCGGGTCGTTATAGCCGACCGAACGGGAAATATCCGCGATTGTCAGCCCCGAATTTCGCATCAGCTCTCCGGCTTTATTCATCCGGAACTGCAGCAGAAAGGCTTGCGGCGACACGTTCAGCTTCTTCTTGAACAGCGCGGACAAATACTTGCGGTCGACGCCAATGTAGTCGGCCAGCTCGGCGATGCTGACTTTATGACTGAAATTGATCTCGAAGTACTCGATCGCCTTGCGGACGTACAGCTCGCTGAAGTTGCCGTCGGCGCGGGGCTCCGTTTCTTTGCAGGTCGTATCGATCACTTCGGACAGGAAGCGGTACAGGATGCTTTGGTATTTCAGATCGCCGCTTTTTTCCGATTGCCGCGCTTCCAGCAGCTGATCGAATACCGTCTCGAACCATGGATTTCCGTCGAAATCCATCACGGGCCGCGCGGCGGACAAGTGCGCTCTTTTTAAATACGATTCGGCCTGCAGCCCCTGAAAGGCGACCCACGAGTAGGTCCAGGGGTTGCTCACGTCGGCTTTGTAGTAAGCGATTGCATGCGGGAACGTAAAGAAGCCTTGTCCTCGCTGCAGGCGGTATTCGGTGTCACCTGACTTTAAGATGCCTTCGCCGCTATGCACGTAATGGAATTTGTAATGATCCCGAATGCCCGGCCCCCATTCATGCCCGGGCTTGCAGTCTTCTTTACCGCAATAATAAAAATTCAGATCGATCGGACTTCCGAGCGGGTGCGCTGCGTTGCGGAATCCTTTGCGAGGCATAAGGGGCGCGCGCCTCCTTTCCAGGCATTACCGTTAGACTGACGGTATGTTCATGACATTATACCATGTTTGTGATACCTGAAGACATAGGATTTTTAGCCCCGCATGCTACAATCAAAGGGAACATGCATCCGGTAGATCGAATCGTAGAAACGAATAACCAGGAGGACTTTTCATGAAAAAATACCGTTTCACCGACCTGCAGGATACGAGTGAGGGTCATCTGCTTCAAAGCGTGCTGCCCGGCGCTTACTTGTCGAGCGGCGGTCTCGCCTTCGCGGCGAGGGGAGAGCGAAGCCATTCGAACGACGGTCCGGACGGGCGCGATTATCATGTGCACAACGATTGCGAAGCGTTCGTCATTGTGCAGGGACAAGGCTTCATGGAGCTGAACGGCGAGATGCATCCGGTCCGAACCGGCGATATCGTCGTAGTCGAGCCGGGCGAGGATCATCACCTGCACTCCAGCGAGGAGGACCCGATCGTCACGCTATGGTGCCATGCAGGTCCGCAGCGCCACAAAAACCAGCGCAGCCCGGAATGAAGTGGTCCCAGCGAGTCGGCTGCGCAGCGCCGCTGCCTATAGTAATGACCATCCCTGCGAAGCCGAAGCGTTGCGGACGAACGGCGGCACCATAGAACAAGAGAACAAGACGGGCTCGCATCCGCGCCGAAGCCAGTTGGAAGCCGTACCGGTAGCGCATGGTTTTCCGACACCAAAACAGCAGCGCTGCGTCTGGCTTGTCGCCAATAATGAAAGCGCTATCATTTTATAATTAGGAGGATAAGTCTGAAATCAATAGTAACTGATTGTACTCACGTAGAATGGCATAGCAAACAAGCCATCGAAAAGACGACTTTTTGGTAAATTAAGGATGTATGTATTACTCAGGTAGCTATTTGTAGA
>NZ_CAJVAS010000062.1 GCF_910593845.1 Paenibacillus solanacearum
GACTTAAAACGCTCTTGTAATCCGCATGCACATGAATGACGAACATCGGAAAGCCGTATGAGGGAAAACCTCACGTACGGTTTGATGAGGAGGGGCAGATTTCTCTGCCCTTTACTCTAGAGCTCGGAATCGCATTAGCGACGAGGTCTCCGTCGGAGCATTTCTCGGCCGGGACATGTTGTTAGGAAAAAATTTCATCTACCGGTGAGTGGTTGCGCCATCCGGCGGCGTAGTAAACAATAAAGGGACTGAAGCGGCATCCGCAGGATGGGGGTTGTCATGGAGATTAATGAGGAGAATGCCGGTTTGGAGCTGGCGAAGCGCAACCCGCTGGCGCTGGAATATGTGATGAATGAATACGCCAATAGCGTGTATGGACTCGTGAGGCGGGTGCTCGGAGGAGTAGGGAGCGCCGAGGATGCCGAGGAGTGCGTCAGCGACGCCTTTGTCGCGCTGTGGAACAAGAGCGACGCGTTCGATCCCGGCCGCGGCACGTTGAAAACGTTCGTACTCATTCAAGCGAAATACAAGGCGCTTGGGCTGCGGCGGAAGCTGCTGCATCGGCCGGGCACCGAGCCGGTGTCCGAGCGGCTGCCGGATCGGGCGGGCGTGGAGGACGAAGTGCTGACGAAGGAAGCGTCCCGAAGGCTGGTGGAGCTCATCGACGGGCTGCCCGAGCCGGATCGCAGCATCTTTTGCTGCAAATATTTTTATTATGAAACGGCGGAGCAAATCGCAGCGATGTACGGATTAACGGTTAAGGCCGTGGAGAACCGGCTGTTTCGCGCCAGAAAGGCGATCCGGCGCCAGTTCCGGGAATGGCCATGGGAGGAGGATCGGCATGCGTGATGCGGGAGAGAAGCAGTTATATCGTCTGATCGACCGGCTGGAGCAGGAGGAAGGCCTTGCGCTGGCGGACAAAGTATCGGCTGACGATCATCCGGAAGAAGCATTGGCTCCGGAGAGGCTGGAGCAGGTGAAGCGGCGCACATGGGAAAAGCTCGGGCTGCCGGCGCAAGCGGTAGCGGAAGGCGGCGTGGAGCCAACCGAAGCGAGGCCGCCGGAGCGTCAGAAGCCGCAGACAGGGGAGACGCACAGACTGGAGAAGCCGAAGACAGAGGAAAGCGGTTGGGAGACAGCCGGAATGAAGCAGGCGGAGTCCCGGAAGCTGCCTACAGTGGAGAAGCATGGGCTGGCGGTGACCGAGGTCGCGGAAAGCGAGACAAAGACAACTGAGGCACAGCCGACGGGGATGAAGGAGCATGCGCCGGAAGCGGAGCAGAAGCCGACCCGCAAGCGGCTGCCGCCTTGGCGAAAGAAGGCGTTGATCGCCGCCTCCGCCCTGATTCTCGTCGTCGCGGCGGTCATCGGTTCGTCGGCGGACGTACGCGCCGATATCAAGAAAGCGCTGCGGTTCATTCCCGGGTTCGGGTATGTGCAGGAAGAAGACCGTGCACAGCCTATGTTCGTGCTGCCGAAGCCGGCGGTCAAGCAAGTGGAGGACGGAGAGCTTCGAATCGATGCGATTCTTGTGGAGGCAAGCCGGACGCTTGTGCAGGTGAGCGGTAAGGGACGGGCGGAGGCGCCGAACGAGTTGGCCTTTGTCACCGCCGACGGGAAAACCTATCCGTTCAAGCGGGCCATGCTCGCAACGAGCGGGGAATGGCAGGGAATGTACTATTATGAAGGAACGATCCCCGTAACGGCGGAGACGGACATCATACTCAAGCTTGGGCGGACGAATATCGGTCCGCTGCGTCTGACCGAGCCGAAGACGGGCGATGAGCTGCAGGACTTAGGGATGGCCGCAACGACGAACGGGATCAAGGTGGCGGCCGTCGTCACGCCGCTTACGGGGGACAAGATGAAGGTGAATTTGCTGTCGCAGCTGCCTCAAGGCATGAAGCTCGAATCGTACGGACTTCAGCCGATCAACTCCGCCATCCGCACCGTACTGTTGGATGAGACGGGAGAAGCGGTGACGATACCTGAAGACAGCGGGTTTGTCAAAAAGGCGGAATTCGATTTCGAGGATGGTTCCGGGGGAAAAAGCCGGTATACGCTGTCGATTCCTTATCTTCGTGTCGTCCATACCGAAGCACCGTTTCAGACCGTGACGCTGCCGGTACCGGCAGCGGGCGAATCGCAGGACTTGAACATCTCTGTGACGGTCGCCGGTTTCCCGGTACAGCTGTACCGGATCGAGCGAGCCGATGCGAAGAACGTTCGTATTTTCGCGGATGTTCACTTTGATGCCGATGCGCCGGCGACGCTGCAGGACTTCCGCGTCGATATGATCGATCCGCACCGGCAAAGCTACAGCTGGAAAGTCACGGATGACACCCGGGCGATGGATAGGATGCAGCTGGAAATACTCCCCGAGATGAAACAGCTCACGTTCAAGATCGGGGAGCCGTGGATATTGTTCAAGGGGCCGTGGAACATCGAGCTGGGCCAAATGCCCGCGGCCGATCGGTAACGACCGGACCGCTTAGAACAGGCTCCAGTCGAATTCGCCGGACAGCTTCTCCAGCAGGTGCACGCCGGCGACGCTGTTGCCCTTGTCGTTGAGCGCCGGTCCGACGACGCCGATGCCGTAACGACCGGGCACGAGGGCGAGAATGCCGCCGGCGACGCCGCTCTTGGCCGGGAGCCCGGCTCGGATAGCGAATTCGCCGGAAGCGTTATACATGCCGCAGGATACCATGAACGTCTTGGCGATCTGCACGTAGCGGCGGGGAATCAGCTCGCGGCCGCTCCGCGGATCTTTGCCGTTCAGCGCCAGCACGAGCGCCATCCGCGCGAGCTGGCGGCAGGTGATTTCAATTGAGCAATGCTTGAAGTAGACGTCCAGTACTTCTTCGACGTCATCCTGCTCCTCCAGCACGCGATTGTCTTTCAGAAAATAAGCGAGCGACCGGTTGCGGTGGGCGGTAGCGGATTCGGAACGGTAGACGGCTTCATTCCAACTGAGCGACGGCGCGTCCGCCAGCTCGCGGAAGAACGCGAGAATGCGTTCCGATTTCTCGGCGGGGCTGGTTCCCCGAATCAAGGAGCTGATGGCGATCGCCCCGGCGTTGATCAGCGGGTTGAACGGAATGCCCGGCTCCACCAGCTCGAGCTTCAGCATGGAGTTGAAGTCGTCGCCGGTCGGTTCCATCCCGACTTTGCGGAACACGCCTTCTTCGCCATGATCCATCAAGGCGAGGATGAGCGTGAATACTTTGGATATGCTCTGCATCGTAAAGGACAAGCCGCAGTCGCCGAGGGTGAGCGACTGTCCTTCCGTACTCATGATCGTAATGCCGAGCGCGTCGGCTGGGGCATGGGCAAGCTCCGGGATGTAGGTGGCCGGATGGCCTTTGTGCGATTGCAGGCGGCTTTCTTCAAGCCATGCAGGCAGCTGTTCTGTTAATATTTCCCATTCGGATGCGGCGGTCATCGGATACACTCCTGTCGTCATCAAGGCTGATTTCGTCATTTTTCGTCTTGATCATGTCATTTCTATTCGACATCGCTTCGCCGCCTTCCTGCTTATGTGAGACGTCGCATGACGGACGGCGAAAACAACGAAAACAACAGAAACGAGCGGGAGAAGCGGCCAGGCGGCAAGCGGGACGAACGACTGTATGCAACAAGAGGTTCCGTCATGCTGCTTCACCCTGGCGTCAACGGCAGCGCGACGGGCGGTTGAATATGAGATTTGTTCCTTCTACAATAAAACAATGGAGTGTTCCGTACGACGGCTGTCGGCGGGGAAAGGAACGTGTCTATGTCCAAAGCCGATAATATGCTCTCGATTTTATGGCTGCTCAAAACGAGGAAGCGGGTGACCGCCCAGCAGCTTTCGGACGAGCTGGAGATTCATATCCGTACCGTGTACCGGTATATTGATGCTTTATGCGCGAGCGGCGTCCCGATCGTGGCGGATTCCGGACATAACGGAGGCTACAGCTTGCTGGACCATTTTACCGACGCCCCGTTATTTTTCGATTTGGAGGAGCAGAAGGCGCTCGTGCAAGCGGCAATCTTCGCACAGGAGTCCGGCTTTCCGCATGGCGATGCGATGAACCGCGCCGTCTCCAAGCTGAAAAGGTACACGAACGCGGAGCAGCACCGGACGCTTGAACGTCATACAGCCGGATTCGAGGTCATCCGCCCGCCTGCGGACGCAGCGCTGGAAGCTGTGCTGCAGCAGCTCGAGCAGTCCGTCGCCGAAGGGCGGACGCTCGGCATGGACTACGTCAAGCGATCCGGAGAGGCGACCGAGAACCGGAGCATCGACCCGTACGGGATCGTGTATTGGAAAGGAAGCTGGTATGTCGTCGCCTATTGCCACTTGCGCCGGGAGCTCCGCAGCTTTCGCGCCGATCGCATTCAGGCGCTGTCGACCACGGATGCGGTGTTCGAGCGGCCGCCGTCTTTTTCCGCGAGCGACTACTTCCTGAAGTATTTGATTCCCGAGCCGGCGGTGAATGAGGATCTTGTTGCCGTAGAGCTGGAAGGGAGCCCCAGAGCGATCGGCGACGTATGCCGGCACTGGCTGCTGGGACATACGGTGATCGAGCGGTCGGAGCGCCGGGTGAAGCTTCGTCTGGATGCGAAATCGACGCTGGCCTACGTGCCGTACTTCCTTCTGTCTTACGGGAAAACGTTTCGGGTGCTGGAGCCGTCCTCGCTCATCGAGCAGACCGCCGAACTCGCTGCGGACCTGTGCGAATATTACCGTGCCATGAACCGCGATGCAGCGCACAACTAGGCTTGCTCGCGGTGGTGCGGACAGAACGCTTTCATCAGCGCGATCGTCTCCGCATCAAGCTCCCGTCCGCGCCCGGCCAGCCCTTCCGTTATTTTGGCGAACGTGTCTTCTTTCAAGTTTTGTCCGAGCTTGAATTTGCCCGTCATCTGCTCGATGCGGATGCGAACGACGGAGGTCGCCCGCAGCTGCGGCTCGTAGTCCGCGTCGGACGGGACGATCGGGGCGTAACCGCCTTCCGGCTGCAGCTTGCGCATGAAGGCGGCAAGCGCGTCGGCCTTGTGCTGCAGTTCTGTGACGATTTCGGCATGGCCTTTGATCAGCACCGATTTGAAATAAGCGGTAGCGGGACACGCGAGTTTCGGATCAAGAAAATGCGACGGGATGATGGCGTATTCCTTGGATACAGAAAACGTTGCTTTTGGCTCCGCCTTCAAATTGCGCATTTTTTGCCCGACTTTGCTGCCGTGAAAATAAACGGCCCCGTCACAATAGACGAAGTTCAGAGGCGTCAGCTCCGGCCACCCATCCTCTCCTTGCGTGCCCAGCACGCCGTAGCTTGCTTCATCCAGCAAAGCCTTGATTTCTTCGTGATCCACCACTTCGAATTCGCTTCTTCTCATCTGACCATACCTCCAATGAAAGAAAATAATGGAGAAATTCCACTTCTTTTTGATATCCGGCGGCCTCGTACAAGCGCTGTGCCGTAACATTGTCCGCGGCCGTAGCCAGTTCGAGCCCTTTGGCTCCGGTGCCCGCCGCATGCTTGCGGGCTGCCTCCAGCAGCGCCCGGCCCGTGCCTTGCTTCCGAAGACCGGCTTCGACGTACAGGTCGTTCAATACCCACAGCCGTCTCATGGAGACGGAGGAGAGCGTCGGGTACAGCTGCGTAAAGCCGTGCGGCCGGCTCCGCTCGTTCGCGTAAACGAAATAAATGACAGATCGGTCCAACTGCACATTGTCGTGCAAAAAGGCTTCGGCGCCATCAAGGTCGGAGGTTTGTCCGTAAAACTGGCGATACCGGTCAAACAGCGGCGCGAGATGCGCAACGTCTTGCAGAAGCGCGCGTTCGATCTGCAAGGTTGGTTGAGAATTCATTCGGGTGCCTCCTTCGGTTTGTTGATTGGATTCGTGTAATAGGAGAAGCTTGTGAGACAGTGGAATTAAAAGCAAGTGTACACGGTTCATTGACAATGAAAAAGAACCAATTTAAAGTGTTTTTATTGGACCATTGAAATGGAAACGAAGCATCAAAGCAGGGAGGCACGCCCATGCATTTTCAAATCCCGTACCACTCCTACCAGGGACGGTACGATACGAAGCTGTTGGCGCTATATCATGCGCTGAAGGATACGATCACCGGCGGCGTGCTCGGTTACGGCTCCCGCATTCCTTCGACCCGGGAGCTCGCGCAGCTGTATGGGCTATCGCGCGGCACGGCCAACCTGGTATACGAAATGCTGGCGTCGGAAGGGTATGTGCGCAGCGAGACGGGGCGGGGGACGTTCGTCTCGTACCGGTCAAGCCCGGGGGCGGCTGTTGCCGTTCCGGGCTCGGAGGCGGTACAGATACCGGCGTACCGCCTGTCGCCGTGGGGAGAACGAGTACAGCGCATTTCGCACCGCGAAGAGGAGGCGGCGCAGCCGGACGGTCCGGCGGTGATCGACTTCAGCCGCTTCGCCCCGGACGCGGGCGTCTTTCCGCGGGAAGCGTGGAATCGCTGCCTGCATGCGCAGGTGCGCGAGCAGAGTAGCCCCGCGGCGTCTATGGCGGCGCATCCGGCGCAGGGCTGCCTGGCGCTGCGCGAGGCGATCGCCCGCTACTTGCGGCGCGCCCGCGGTATGGCAGCGCAGCCCGAGCACATCGCCGTCACCGGCGGCTCGATGCAGGCGCTGGCGCTGCTTGCGCAGCTGCTCCTCGGCGAAGGGGAGGCCGCCGTCGCCGAAACGCCGGCGTACATGGGCACCCGCCGCGCCATTTTCGCCGCGGGCGGGCGCTGCATCGACGCGGTCGTCGATGCGCAGGGCATCGTGCCCGCGAATTGGGACGCGCGGGCGGCGTTCGTCACGCCGACGCGGCAGTTCCCGACCGGCGCGGTGCTCAGCCTCGAGCGGCGGCAGACGCTGCTGCGGTGGGCGTACGAGCGCGAAGCCGTCATCGTCGAAGACGATTACGACAGCGAGTTCCGCCACCGGGGCAAGAGCCTGGAGCCGCTCAAGGCGCTCGACCGCGAGGAGCGGGTCGTCTACGTCGGCAGCTTCACGAAGACGCTGCTGCCCGGGCTGCGACTCGGCTACGCGGTGCTGCCGCCGGCGCTGGCCGAGCCGTTCGCGCGGGCGCTTGCGCACTACGAGCCGCAACCGGTCCATCTGCTTGAGCAGATGGCGCTGGCCGCGTTCATGGCCTCCGGCGAGTACGAGCGGCATTTGCGGCGGATGAAGCGGATTTACAGCCGCAAATTCCACAGCTTGACACAGCTGCTCAGGTCCGAGCTGGACAGCCTGTTCGATTGGGTAGAAAGCGATGCGGGGCTTCATGTGTTCGGCTGGTGGCGGGGCACGGCAGCATCGTATGCGGCCTACCGAAGCCGCTGTTTGGCGGCCGGCGTCAAGTGGGCGGAGGTGCCAGCGACCGCAAGCGACGGGACGTGGAGGCAAGGAGTATATTTGAATTTCCCGCATTTGCCGGAAGAAACGCTTCGCGAAGGGGTATTTCGCATGAAACAGGCCGGTGCCGGTTACGGGAGCTAGAGCGCAGCTATGTGTTCGGCTGAAGTTCATTGTCCAACGTCTGCGAATCCCAAGCGCACGTTGCGGCGATGCGCAGCGGTCGGTCGAATTCCCTGGTGCTGCCTCGGCAGAACGCACCCTGCGAATGCGCCGGGTACGTGTTCCGGCATCGCAGGGGAAAGTACCTATTTTTTCCAGTTCAGTTGAGGGATAGAACTGCAATTCCAGACTCGACATAGAAAAAAGCTCCGATCCCCGGAAACGGGAAGTACGGAGCTTTGAATTTGTCGCTAAGACGCTATGCCGTTCTGCGTCACTCGGGCTGCGTTTCCTGCGACCATGCTTTCACCGTCCGGTCGCTCGGCAGCAGGAAGGTCAGCAGGCCGAGCAGCGGCAGGACGCTGACGAGCTGCATGACGACCGGCAGGTGAATCCAGTCGGCCAGTCCGCCAAGCGCAACGGCGCCGAGCGCCCCCATGCCGAAGGCCAGTCCGGTAATGAGGCCGGAGACCGTTCCGATCTTGCCGGGGATGAGCTCTTGGGCGTAAACGACCGTTACCGAGAAGCTGGACATCAGGATAAAGCCGTTGATCAGCAAAATGGCGTAAGCGCCGGCGCTGCCTACGTATGGCAGCAGCAGCGCGAGCGGCGCCGTTCCGAGCATCGAGAACAAGATCAGATTGCGGCGTCCGAACTTGTCCGACAGCGGACCGCCAAAAAAGGTGCCGGCCGCTCCGGAAGCGGCGAACAGGAAAATGTACAACTGCGCCTGCTCCAGCCGGATGCCGAATTGGTCCATGATATAGAACGGATAATAAATCGTAATCCCCGCGGAGTACCAGGAGCGGGCAAATACGAGAAAGATCAAGGTGACGACGGCGAACGCGATCTGCTTTTTACGCGCCGGGCTCATGACGCGTACGCCATTTCTCTTCTTGACGGGCGGGTTCGCCGCCATGTAGCCGCCGTACCACTTGGCGATATACAGCTGTACGATGATGGCGACCCCGGCGACGAGCGTAAACCAGATGGCGCCGAGCTGTCCGAGCGGCGCAAACACGAGCGCCGTCATGACGGATGCCAGCGATTGGCCGGTATTGCCCCCGACCTGGAAGATCGATTGCGCCAAGCCGCGCCGGGCTCCGCCGGCCATGAAGGCGACGCGAGACGCTTCCGGGTGAAATACGGCGGAGCCGATGCCGACGAGCAGTACGGACAGCAGCACGAACCAGTAATTCGGTGCAAAGGCCAGTCCCAGAACGCCGAGGCATGTGGAGACCATGCCGAGCGGCAGCATGTAAGGGGACGGCTTGCGATCCGAGTACATGCCGACGACGGGCTGCATGACGGAAGCGGTCATATTCAATGCAAAGACGATAATGCCGGACTGCGTATAATTCAGGCTCATTGAATTTTTCAAAATCGGCAAAATGGCCGGAATAACGGACTGAATCGTGTCGTTAAACAAATGGACGATGCTGATTGCGAGTAGTATGCGAAACACAGTCGGCTTGACGTCCGTTCGGGGAGCAGGCTTGTACAGCGGGCCGCTCCGGGCCGAATCGGTTGGGGCTTGCATGTTCGGTAACGCTCCTCTCTAAGATGCGGTGCTGCGGCTTATGCTTTAGGCTTGAACGTTCCGAGTGTTTCGCCCATGCGAACCTTGCTTCCGACGGACAAGTCCGTTCTGCCGGCGAACGTGCCGGTTTCGGTCAGCAGGACGACCGTAGAGCCGAATTCGAAGTAGGCAAGATCGCCGCCCCGTACGAGCGCATCCGGCAGCGGAGACACATATTGAATGCTGCTGACGTTGAGCGCGCCGACCTTCACGACGGCGACTTCGCCGCGTTCATGCTGCACATACGTAATAAGCCGTTCGTTGCGGCTCAGCACGCGGCGCATATGGCGCAGGCCAAAATCGTTGACGGGGTACACTTTCCCGGCCACGTGTTCTTTTTCCACGATGACGCCCGTGACAGGGGAATGAATCCGATGGTAATCCGTCGGACTTAAGTACAGCACATAATAAAAGCCGCTCTTATAATTAATCATTCGCGGGCTGTGATTGAGCAGCTCCTCGATCGTATAATCCTGGCCCTTGACGTTGACGATCAAGCCATCCTTGATCGGTCCCATCCCGGTAATCAGCGCGTCTACCGGCGAAATGAGCGTGTCGGGCGTCGGGTCGATCGGACGCAAGCCTTCCTTCAACCGGCGCGTAAAGAAATCGTTGAGCGACGCATATTCGTGAATAGCCTTTTCGGCATCCTCCACGCGAATGCCATAGGCTTTGGCAAACCGCGGAATCAGCAGGCGGCTTGTTTTGGATTTGGCGAACGCTCCCGTCAATCTGGACACTGTTTTGCGGGAGGAGAGCTCGGTCAGCAGCCGGAACAGCGATATTTTCATAAAATTAACCTTCACCTGTTTCCTTTGTTGTAAGTATGCGAACCTACCGACTATCTTGACACAGAACGAAGGACAAAGCAACAGAAAAACGCAGGCGTTGAACGCGGAAGAAGCAAGCTGCGGGGGCGTCTGTATACTGCTGCTATGCGGAATGCTTGCGGTCTGCCGCGCCGCCGACGCGGCAGTTCGCCGACCATGACGGGCAGAAGGGGAACTTCATGAAAAAAAGCTCCCGAAGGAGCTTTCGCGCTTTACAACTTGCACCGGGCTTGCCGGTATTCGCCGCAGGATAAGCAGGTGGCCAGATTGACCAGCACCGGCCTGCTCGATCCGGAAAACTTGGTGCAGTGGATGGGCGTATTGTACTGCGGGTCGGGCGAAATCATCGTACAATAAGAACAGTGGGATATCTTTTCCGTCGTGACGGCGATCGCCTCGGCTGCCGCTACATCGGATGCAACCGCAGGTGCTGCTTCCGCCGGCTGAAGTTCGCCGCTCATCGCTTCATTCATCCAATCGCCCCTTTGTCTCATCTCTAAAAAGATAGCGCTTGCATTACTGGGGTCATTCATGTTGAATTATTCGTCATGCCGTTCCGGACGTGCTGGCAGTCATATTTTAGCATGAACAGTGAATTTTTTCCATAAAAAGTTATCCCGCTCCCGTTCGGTCACGACCCATTGACAATTTAATGTTTCATGTTAAGATGAGTTATGTCACTAGGGGAGCCGCGAGGCTGAGATTGGATCGATAGATCCTAGACCCTCTGAACCTGATCTGGATGATGCCAGCGTAGGGAAGTGGAGAGCGTTAGCACGCATAGTATGATATGTGCTTACTGAGAGCCGCTTCCGAATTGTTCGGGAACGGCTTTTTTTGTGCGCTGCGAGCAGTGCGGCTTCTTGCCGGAATTGGAAATTCGGAATTGTCGATCCGGCTTCGGATTCATGATTCCGGGGGAGGCCGGCAGCTCGCTGCAAGGAAAACTTCCCGCTGGCCTTGCCAAGCGAGCTCAACGCTCTGCGAGATTCAGGCTGGTTGAAGTTTTTCTGGCGTATCCGCGATAGAGGTGCCTGGTACAAACATTTTAATGAAGGAGTGAGTTGTCCATGTTCAAAGGGTTGAAGCTGACCGATGTGCTTGTCACGATTGTTATTTCGGTTGTATTCGGTGTCATTTACCGGGTGTGGGGAGACTTGTACAATATCGCCAAAATTCCCGGCATTCAGCTGGAGCAGCTGGTGTACGGCATGTGGTTCATGGCCGCGACCGTCGCTTTCCTGATCATTCGCAAGCCGGGCGTAGCGCTGCTCGCCGAAATTGCAGCTGCGCTAACCGAGATGCTGATCGCTTCGCAATTCGGCATCGAGGCGCTTACGTACGGCGTTCTGCAAGGGCTGTTCGCCGAGCTGGTGTTCGCAATGTATGGTTACAAGCGGTTTGGCGCCGCGGTGGCGGGGCTTGCGGGGATTGCCTCGGCCGTAGGCGCATTTATCTTTGACTTTTCCAAAGGCTATCTTGCCGATTTGCAATCGTGGAACTTGACCCTTGCCATTGTATTCCGCCTCGTCGGTACCTTCATCATTACCGGCCCGGCGGCTTACGTGCTGGTGAAGGCGCTTGAGAAAACGGGAGTGACGCAGCTCGTGCGCCCGGCGAGCGCCGACGACTTCCGTGCGCTGGACAAGAAAAACATATAATGAAGGAATCAATCGACTATTCGAGCTCGGGACCAGCCGTATCGGTCGAGGGGCTTCGCATGAAGTTCCCCGGCAGCCCGAAGCTGCTGTTTGAAGATTTGTCGCTGGAGGTGCCGCGGGGGCAAAAGGTGCTGCTGCTCGGTCCGAGCGGGTGCGGCAAGTCGACGCTGCTGCAGGTGCTCAGCGGGTTGATCCCGCATTCGATCGAAGTGCCGCTGCGGCATGACGGCATTCGCATCCCCGATTCGTGGGGGTACTTGTTCCAGGACCCGGACGCGCAGTTTTGCATGCCTTACGTCGACGAGGAGATCGCGTTCGTGCTTGAAAACATGCGGGTTCCCCGGGAGCACATGCCGGGCCGTATCACGCAGCTGCTGGAGCAGGTGGGGCTGCGCCTTCCGGAGGCGCATGTGCCGATCGGCTCGCTCTCGCAAGGGATGAAGCAGCGGCTTGGGATCGCCACGCTGCTCGCGCTGCAGCCGGAGGTGTGGTTTCTGGATGAGCCGACGTCTTTGCTCGATCCGGAAGGGACGTCGGATGTATGGGATACGGTGAAGCGGGTCACCCGCGAGCACACGGTGCTCATTGTCGAGCATAAGATCGACGAGATCGTCCATTACGTCGACCGTGTCGTGATGTTCGGCCCCGATGCCCGGATTGTGGCGGACGGGGCGCCGGAGCATATTTTTGCGCAGCATCAACGGGAGCTTCAGGAGTACGGGATCTGGTATCCCGGCGTATGGGACGATTATGCCGCACGCTCGGCGGTGCTCGCCGAGCGGAAAGGGGCTGCGGCGGACGCCGAGCGGAAAGCGGCTGCGGCGGACGCCGCGTCAACTGCCGGAGACGGTGCCGAGCCGCTGCTGCTTATGCGCGAGCTGACGGGGTTTCACGGCAAGACGCCGAAGATCGAGGCGACTGCCGAGCTGTATGCCGGCGATTGGATCGCGGTGGTCGGCGACAACGGCGCGGGCAAGAGCACGCTGCTCCAGTCGATGATGCAGTTGCTGCGGACCTCCGGCGAATATAGGCTCGCCGGACGACCGGTTCGCGGATTCGACGACGTGGCGGATTATGCCGCTTATGTGTTTCAAAATCCGGAAATGCAGTTTGTCGCCGCGTCGGTGCAAGACGAGCTTGCCTTTAATTTTCGCCGCGATGGGGAGCCGGAGGCGGAGGTGCGCGCCAAGACGGAGGAGCTGCTCGCCTGGTTCGGGCTTGCGGAGCACCGCGGGCTGCACCCGTACCAGCTCTCGCTCGGGCAAAAGCGGCGGCTCAGCGTTGCCGCGGCGACTGTGAAAGCGCAGCGGCTTGTGCTCCTCGACGAGCCGACGTTCGGGCAGGACGCAGCCAACACGTTCGCGCTGCTGGAAAAGCTCGAAGCGTGGAGGCGGCAGGGGACGGCGATCGTGATGGTGACGCATGATCCCGAGATCGTGCAGCGGTTTGCGACGCGGGTGTGGGAAGTGCACAGCGGCAAGTTAAGCCGCGTGATGACGCCGCAGCAGTACGGGGAACGGTTCGGGCATCCCCGCGCGCTGCAGGAGACAGGGAGGTGAGGCCGGATGCCGATCGCAGGCTCCGTCCGCGAAACGTGGCTGCATCGCGCAAACCCGAGCTTCAAGCTAGCGCTTTGCGTTGTCATGTTTGTGCTTGTATTGTTGACGGACAATATTAACGTTCTAGCCCACGCCACGTGGATGTACGTCGTGCTGGTGGCGGCCGCATCCGGTCAGCCGATGCGCCGGCTGCTGCTATTATCGGCGCCGTTTGCGCTGATGTTCGTCTCGTCGGCGACGTCGATGATCTTTTTCGGTAAAGGCGATACGACCTGGTTCCGGTATGGCATTGTGCATATAACGGAAGAAAGCTTTTACCGGGGAGTTCACATCGGGCTGAAAACCGTCGATATGGCGCTGATCGGCATGCTGTTCGGCTTTACGACGAGCCCGGTGGCGATGTTCTACTCGCTGATGCAGCAGCTGCGGCTGCCGCCCAAATATGCTTACAGCTTCATGGCGGCGCTGCGCCTGATGCCGATGGTCGCCGCCGAATACCGCACGCTGCAGATGGCGCTCAAGGTACGCGGGGTGCGGACACCGAGAGGCGTCAAGGGAGGGTTCGCGACGCTGAAGCGGTTCTCGATCCCGCTGCTGGCGCAGAGCATTCGCCGTGCCCAGCGCATTGCGGTGGCGATGGAAGCGAAGCGGTTCTCCGCGACATCCGGGCGTACGTACTACTACGTAGTGGGATGGTCGGCAAGCGATGCGCTGCTGGCCGCCGCCGTCGTCTGCCTTTGGGCTGCGGCCGTTTGGGCCAGCTGGCAGTATCCGTTTTTCCATATCGGCGATGTCCGTTATACCATTTCATAACGATCGATGGGGAGGCTTTATCGATGAAATTTTCCGAGCAATTACGTCAGGCGGCAGACGCCAGTTGGAATGCTAGCTTTGAGCACCCGTTCGTGCAAGGCATCGGCGACGGCACGCTGCCGCTCGATTGTTTCCGCCATTATGTGCTGAACGACGCGTATTACTTGTCGCAATTCGCCCGTGTCCAAGCACTTGGCGCGGCCAAAGCCGATGACTTGTATACGGTGAACCGGATGGCTGTGCATGCGCAAGGTACATATGGCGCCGAGTTGTCGCTGCATGAAAAATTCGCAGGATTGCTCGGCATAACTGACGAGGAGCGGGCCGCCTTCGAGCCTGCGCCGACTTCTTACGCTTATACGTCGCATATGCTCCGGGCGGCCTACTCGGGTCATCTCGGCGATATTGTCGCAGCGATTTTGCCGTGCTACTGGCTGTACTACGAAATCGGGGAACGGCTCAAGCACTGCACGCCGGAAGAGCCGATTTACCGCGAATGGATCGCCGCCTACGGGGGCGAATGGTTCCGGGAACTGGTAGAGGAGCAGATCGCACGGGTCGACGAGCTGGCGGAGCAGGCGTCGGAGAAAGACCGGGAGCGGATGATGCGCCACTTTGTCATCAGCAGCCGGTACGAGTATATGTTCTGGGACATGGCGTACCGCAAGGAAGCATGGCCGTGCTAGGAGCGTGAGCACGAATCCCAAGCGCGCGTTGCGGGGCTGTACGCGGGCGGCGGAACGCTGCCTGGCGACGCTCTCATCGATGCGTAGACTTACAATATAACGATTGGACCGCAGATCCGTAGGTGGATGCTGCGGTCTTTTTTTGCAGCATCGGCGGGTGAAGATGGGGGCTGAGAGCTTTAATTGCTTCGTCAGCAGCACGAATCCGGTTCATTGACGGGCGGTTTCGATCCGGGGCGCCGTTCTTTTGATTTTGCACGCGCTTCGTTCCTTGCATTGGGAAGGTGAGCTTGCGACGGTTCGGTAAACATTGGTTATATCGATTCATTATGTTGATGGAGAAGGGGAAGGTGAATAATGTTAAGTCAGGATGCGGCATGACCCGCAGACCCTACCTGGGAGGCTGATGAATGAATTTGAATCAGGATGAGCTCGTCGCATTGGAAATAACGGAACTTACAGCGGTTGTGCAAACGATGTTTGGTGATGTACCGGTTCAAGTGGAAGTATGGCAGGCGAAACCGCTGCACGGCGGAACGGTCGGGCTCGTGTACGAAATAAGCGGAACCTGCCGCCGGATGTGCAAAGCTGCACTTACGGACGGCGCGGATGAATCGGGCCGTCCCTCACCGGTGACGGTGTCCGATGAGCAAGCCGAACTTCGCTGGTCGGTTGTACTTAAGATCCAGAAGCCGTTTGCCCGTTTCGGCGATCCGGAAAGTTGGCAGCGCGAAATGCGGCTGTATCGTTCGGACGTGTACGTCGCTTTGCCGCCTACCGTGAAGGTCCCCCGCTGCTATCGCGTAACCGTAAAGCGCGGCGCCATCTGGATGTGGCTGGAACAAGTGAGCGGCCGAAACGGCACGCAGCTGTCGTTGGACGAATATTCGCAGGCGGCACGGCATCTGGCCCACTTGCAGGGAGCTTTTCTCACGGGCAAACCGCTTCCCTCACAGCCGTGGCTTAGCACGCAATACTGGCTCGCCCATATTTCGGCGGATTGGGGGACACGCGCGATTGCTTGGCTCGACTCCGGCGAGTGGCGGCAAGAGGATTCCCAGCTCTCCGACGAAACCGTTCGCGAGATGCGGCGGTTGTGGGCGGCAAGGGACAGGCTGCTCGACGCCTATTACACACTCCCCCGCACGCTGTGTCACCGCGATTTTAGCGCAGGCAACGTCTTTGTGATGGCACAACATGTGCGCGATGCGAAGGAGGTGCAGCGCTTAGGGCAAACGGTCGTCATTGACTGGGATTGTGCAGGCATCGGCATTGCGGGGGAAGATATTGCCGATTTGGTCGGCGAAGCGCTCGTATTTTACGAATTCGAGCCGGCCCAAGCGGCTCAGCTGCAGGAAACCGTCTTGTCGAGCTACGTCAAAGGGCTGCGGGAAGCAGGCTGGAACGGTGACGAACAGCTGATCCGGCTGGGGTACAAGATCAGCTTGACGCTGCATTGGTGCTTTCGGATCGCAATTCGCCTTCGGAAACAGGAGAGCCGCGAAGCGAGGCACAGAGAGGCGGCGGCGCTAAGCTTTGTCGCCGGTCAGGCGGCTGCAGTGCAGAGCGAGCTGGCGCCTGATCGCAGATCATAAGATCAAGGCGGGACGGCGCGTATGTAGTCGCTCGCTTGGGCAGAGCGTTGGAAGGGGAGTCGGTTGCTTGATACGGGTCGACGTTTGGGGGCACAGTGCGCATTTTGCTCTTCTCTGGAATGCCCGAGCTGTGCGAGTGCCCCATATATTCAGTAAGCCGCTGTGGAATCAGATGCTCGGTAGGAGCCTCTTGTGATAAAAAACGGAGCAGAGGTTTCCCTGCTCCGTTCGGCGAGTTAACGAATGCGCTGCAGCAGCATATATCCGCTGATCGTGGACGTTCTTCGCTGAAATACCACTTTGAAGCCGATGTCGTGGTCCAATAAGCAGGCTAACGCGTTTTTAACGAGTCCGTTAGGCTGTATCGCAAACCTGCAGGGCTGTGCGCTGCCAATGACGCGAGACGCGGTAATTCGGCGGGGAGAGCCGGGCATCAGCGGATTTCTTGACCAGCTGATCAGGATCAGATCAGGCTGGCGAACCGCACGGGTGCGAGCCATTCTGTTCACCTCGCTTCCACTATAAGATACCTTATATCCAATGCTCCGAAGGCGGCCGTTGCGCCGGACGTCAGCGGAGCGGGAGCGCGCTGGTTAAGCTTTTTTTACTCGTACGCACCGATTGTCGCCATGAATGAAAAGGGAGAGGGCAGTCAGGAAACGTGAAGGGGCTCGAACAGTGCGAGGCGACGCTGGGACGCGCGCTTCAGGATTCATACCGGCTGGGAACAGGTTTGTGGATGCGCTATGAAGTACGCACTGTGAAGCAAGCACGATGAAGCAGGAGCAATAAAAATTTTCCAACGCATGCAAATCCCGTGCGCGTTGCGGTGCTGCGCGGCGGTGCCGGTCATTTTGTTCACGTTCTTCTGGCGCCGCTTCAATACGACAGGGGCGATTGTCGGGATGCTGACGGGTCTGATCTCCGCCATTGTTCTTGTCGCGCTCAGCCCGAGCGTCTGGAGCCCGGAGGCGGGCAAAGCGATTCTCGTCGGCCAGCCGCTGTTCCCGCTTGCCAATCCGGGTATCGTCTCAATTCCGCTCGGCTTTATCGGGGCGGTGATCGGCACGCTGCTCACTTCCCGCCAAAAGGTGCGTGCGGCGGTGTCCGAGAAGTTCGACGAGATTCTCGTTCGTGCCAATACCGGCATCAAGCCGGCAGGGCAGTAGCACGGGAGCAGCAGGGAAATAGCAGGCGAACTAGCGCGGCAGTAGTGCGCACGGATCGGGGACAATTCAACACGTGCGAATTATAGGCGCGTTAATGCGCTGCGCGGCGGTCGATCGAACCCCATGTCAGCGCCGAACGGCTGTGGTTACGCAGGGCAGCCATTCGTTTCATCCGGGAGGGAGTCTCGTTCATTGAGAACGGGCTCCTTTTTTGGATACATAACAATGTTTAAGGTCTTACAGAACCTTAAAGCGTAAGGGATACCGTTCTAACATGCGGTAGAGCAGGGACAGTTTCTCCCAGATTGGGGCTAGGTAGATGGTTCGGTTTCGCGAAGGTGATAGATCGTTGCCCGTTGGCGGTAAGGCGGGATGGTAAACGAGCCTTCCTTCGTAAATCGTTTCATCCATTCGGCTGCCGTGCTGCTGCAGACGCCGAATTCCGCGGCGACTTCTCCCGGCTTGATTTTGCCGTTGCGGCGGTTGGCCATCTGAATGATAAGCTTTTTTCTGTGCAGCCATACATTCGCCGCAGCGGCCGACAGCGTTCCATAGTCAATCGACCATACGTGTCCGATCGCCTGCATCACTTGCCTCTGGCATTGCTGGGGCCGCTTCTCGACTTGACGCGCCGAGAACCGCAGCACCAGCCAGCCGGACAAGATCAGGTCGTTTTGCCGCATTAGATGATCGTCGAATTCGCCGGAAGAAATGTCCCGGGCATGAGTGGTGAAGCCGTCGATTTCGATGATGAGCCGCATGCCGTTTTTCACGAACACGAAATCCGCAAAACGCATGCCGCCCTTAAAATCTTTGAACGGATACTCCGCTTTCAATCCGTCGTAGTTGTGCTGAAAGGCGGGGCCCCATACCTCCTTCAAAAATGTAAGCTCGGCTCTTCCCAGTTGGCTGCGATAAGAGCCGTTCTGCTGAGCTTCACGCTCAAACTGGTCAATAAACTGTTTCAGATTCGTATGCATAGCGCCCTCCCTTGGTTCCCTTGTAAACGCAAAAACACCCCGAACGCAGAACAAACGCTGCATACGGGGTGTGCTTCACTCCGGTAGTTGTATTTTGGTTATTGGTTTTAATTGGATCGCGATGAATCGTACATGGCTGTGGCTATGATTGTACGGCAGTTTATGCGGATTTTCAAGCTTTTTCGTATGGTTTTTAGTTATATTTTCTCGAAGGGGTTGCGACTCGATAGAGTATGAGTCGGAAAGGGGCATGGTAGATCAGAATAGGGGAAACCGAACAAATAATAGCTATGAATGAACTCTATCCGCTTGCAAGTGGGGGAAATTCAAAAATAGTAGGGAAATCGAATTATTCAGAGGGGCAAGGCGCTGAGTAGTTGCCTTTCCCAACTATTCGGGAGAAATGAGCGGAATATGGAGAATTTAGTGCGGCTAGGGCAATGAATAGTTGAATGTGTCCTACTATGCGGAAAGAACGACTCGGAAAGGGTATCGTGCTTCGCAAAATCGGATGGGAAGCGAGGACATGGTATAAGGGGAGATATTAGTGTGACGCATGAGGGTCCGCTTCATAACGTTTATTGGGGAAACCGAACAAACAATAGCCATAAAAGGACTCTTTTCGCTTGCGAATGGGTGAAAAGCCAAAATAGTAGGGAAATCGAATTATTAAGAGGGATAAGGCTCTGAGTAATTGTCTTTTCCAACTATTCGGGAGAAATGAGTGGAATATGGAAAATTTAGTGCGGCTAGGGCAATAAATAGTTGCTTTTAATCCGCTAAATGGTTTGAAGGACTTCGCACCGCCTGTGCCGCGCACCCGTGTCTCCGCTCGCGTCCGCACCTGAGCTCCCGCGTCCTTCACGCCGCCATCGTCGGCACCCACGTTCCCTGAGGCCCCTGCACCGCCATCGTCCCTGCACAGCCCGCGTCTGCGCCAGTGTACCCGCGTTGCAGGCGCCCGCCCCCGTGCTCCCGCGTCCCTCGCACCGCCATCGTTCGCCCCCGTGCTCCCGTCCGCCCGCGCCCCGCACCTGCTCCCCGCGTCTCTGCGCTGCCGCCCCCGCGCACAGCGTGCCTCCCGCTGCCCGTACCTTCCCGCCCGCCTCCACCGTACATAAATCGTTCACGATTCCGCTTTATTTCGTGTGATTTTGATCATAGTGGCAGGAGCCGCACTTCTCTACAATGAGCACATAAGAATAAACACCCTGCGGTGCAGAGGGAGGCAACGAAAATGGCAAAACCGCAACGCAACAATGCAGTGCCCGATAACAGGGCGTCTCGGCCGGAACAAGGACAACAACATGAGCAAAATCTTAGCGGAACGTTCGTATCTGTCATGATCTTGGGCGGGTTTTTATTATTGACATGGGTCGGCGTGTTTTTACTGTTCCTGTCCAGAAGCTGAGCACACAAAAGAGAGAACGATTCGAGGGGATGAACGCAAATGCATATTCATCGGTTGGAAAAAATCTGGTTAATGTTCGGTATTGCAATGCTGATCGCCTTTTTGGCTGTGGTCGGCGTCGGCGCTTTCGCCATGGGAATGCAGCCGCCGGGCGATCACCGGCACTCGGTAGACCCGGAGACGGTGGATCAAGTAGCGCCGTTCAATCAGCCGGGCCTGCGCAAAATCGGCGAGAATGAATACGAGGCGACCATGCTTGCTTTTGCCTTCGGCTATGCACCGGAAAAGATGGAAATACCGCTCGGCGCAACGGTTCATTTTCAAATTACGAGTAAAGATGTCGTCCACGGCTTCCAAATTCCCGGCACCAATATCAACATGATGGTCGTTCCCGGAGAAGTGAACCATTTGACGTACAAATTCGATAAAGCCGGAAACTTTCTTGTTTTGTGCAACGAGTACTGCGGCGTTGCCCACGAAATGATGATGACGACGCTGATCGTGAAGTAACGGCGAATTGCTATCCGCGAACGTGAATCGTAACACAAGAAGCAATGTTGTTAACAAAGGAGTGCTACTTATGGGAATGGATACATCCAAAGGGTTTGACCGCCGCGATTCGGCGCTGGTGCTGGCCCATATCTTGTTTGCCTTCGGCGCGCTGCTGATCGGCGGCATCGCAGGCTTGCTGCAAGGGCTTGTCCGCGGTGGTATGGTGAAGCTGCCGTACGAGATCGGCTATTACCAGCTGCTCACAGCGCATGGCGTGCTGATGGCTTTGATTTTTACGACTTATTTTATTATCGGTTTTATGTATTCGGGCGTGGCGAAGTCGCTGGGCGGCTACTTGCTTCCGATTTCGCGCAAGCTGGGCTGGCTCGGCTTCGGGCTCATGTCAACGGGGACGGTCGTCGCCACAATTCTAATATTGCTCAACAAGGCGACGGTGCTGTATACGTTCTATGCTCCGCTTAAGGCATCGCCGTGGTTTTATGTCTCGCTCGTGCTCGTCGTCGTCGGCAGCTGGATGAGCGGCATCGGCATATTTATCAATTACCGTTACTGGAAGAAAGTACATCAAGGCCAAACGACGCCGATCTTCACGTTCATGGCCGTCGCCACGATGATGATGTGGATTATTGCGACGCTGGGTGTGGCGATCGAAGTATTGTTCCAGCTGATTCCGTGGTCGTTCGGCTGGGTTGAAACGATCAATGTTGTACTGAGCCGCACGCTGTTCTGGTATTTTGGCCATCCGCTCGTCTATTTCTGGCTGCTGCCTGCGTACATGTGCTGGTATGTCGTCATTCCGAAGGTAATCGGGGGCAAAATGTTCAGCGACGCGCTCGCCCGTCTGTCCTTCATTATGTTCCTGCTGTTCTCGATTCCCGTCGGCTTTCACCATCAGTTGATGGAGCCTGGTATTCCGAACGTATGGAAATACGTGCAAGTCGTGCTTACCTTCATGGTCATCATCCCGTCGCTGATGACGGCGTTCTCGCTGTTCGCGACCTTCGAGCAGCATGGCCGCTCGGTTGGCGCCAAAGGCTTGTTCGGCTGGCTGAAAAAGCTGCCGTGGCGCGACGTTCGCTTCTTCGCTCCGTTTATGGGCATGCTCATCTTCATCCCGGCGGGAGCGGGCGGCATCATCAATGCGAGCCATGAGCTGAATGCCGTTGTGCATAATACGCTGTGGGTAACGGGACATTTTCATCTGACCGTTGCGACGAGTGTAGCCTTGACATTCTTCGGTGTGACGTACTGGCTCATTCCGGCCGTGACCGGCAGAGTGCTGACGCCGAAAATGCACCGCTTGGGCATCCTTCAGACGCTGATCTGGGTTGTCGGCATGTTCTTCATGTCCGGTTCGATGCACACGGTCGGGCTGCTCGGCTCGCCGCGGCGCACCGCTTTCACAACGTATCAGGACCATCCTGACGCCGTGCTTTGGATGCCGTATCATGTAGCGATGGCGATCGGCGGTATGATTTTGTTCATCGGTGTGATCCTCATGATTGTTAATATTGTGATGCTTTTGAATGCGCCTAAAGGCTTCACGGAATTTCCGCTTGCGGAAGTAAGCGAAAAAGCGGAGCAGACGCCGGCGATCTTCGAACGGTGGGGCGTATGGGTCAGTGTCGTCGTCATCCTGATTTTGGTGGCATATGCGATGCCGGTCATGGATATGATCACAAGTGGGGGCGTCGGCTCCAAAGGCTTCGTAACCTGGTAATTGCGGTCGGATCGTGAGCTGTACACAGAGACCGGCGAAACATAAGAGGAGATATGCGGTCATGGCGGACGCCGCGGCGCGAGCTAGGCATAGCGTGCTTGAAGGAGGGCGCCTCTCCGCTTGACCTGACCGGACAAGGCCGGAGGTTCGAACGACCGCAAGTTTCTACCGAAACGTCAAATAGGAGCGCTTCAAGCCGGCCGCGGCGAGGAAGCGCTCCTATTTGGCTAGAGCAGCTGAAGCTCGGAAGTGAACTTGCGGGCGTCGTTTTTGGCCATCGGCGGCAGGACGACGACGGTGAGCGAGCCGGAGGGAACCTCTGTATGCCCGGCGTCGCGAATGGACAAGAAGCCGTTCTCGGTCAGTTGATGCAGCTGCTGCTCCGAGCCTTTCAGCACGATCTTTTTTTGCCCGGATTGAAGCCAGTCCTGGAACAAGGCATGCTCCTGCTTGCTGTTCAGCAAAATATGCAGCGTCATCGTCGTGGCCGCGTGGGCAACCTGCGCGGCGATTTTGCCCGGCGACATGCGCAGCTCGTCATTGACGATAAAATATTGCACCAAATCGATATCGGCTGAACTCATAGGTATCCCATCCTTTGGTTATTTTATTGGGCATTACGCTTCATAACGGTCGCCGCGGGTTTGCGGGTGGGAAATGACGAGAAATTCCACGTCGGCTTCCGATCGGTTCATGATTTGATGCGGGATGCCGGGCGGCACCTCGCAGCCTTCCGACGGCTCGAGCCTGTGCTTCGTGCCTTCGACTTCCAGCTCGGCGGTCGTTTTACTGATTTTCATGAAGCTCTCCTTCGTTATCGGTTGGCCCGGGTTTGCCCCAGCCGGGTTCGCGGGGGCTTTGTTCCCGCCGTATGGCCTCGTCCATCCAGCGCAGCCGGAAGCAGTTCATTCCCGTACGCCCCAGCTCCTCCAGCAAGCCATAGTTTGCCCATGCCCCGACGACGGCGCCGATGCCCGGCAGCAGCTGGAGCATTTTGCGGAAATCGATCGTATCGCGGTATTCCTGCTGCAGTTGGCGCCAATTGATATGCTGCGCATACGTATCGCCCGGCGGAAGCGATTTGACCGTTTCCTCCCATTCGCCGATCGTGCGCAGCAGTGAGGGCTTCTTGTTTTGTCCGGAAAAAGCGAGCTGGAAGACGTACAGGATAAACAGCCGTTCTCTGTAATCCAGCGTGGAATGACCGTAAACATGGGCCAGCTCGAACAAAAACTTCATCTTGATGCCGATCAGGATCGGGAAGTCGGCCATCCCGAGCAGGATGCCGCCTGCGCCGGTGCCTGCACCTTCCGCAGCAGCCAGCTTTTTATAGAACGAGATCAGCTCTTCGGCGCGGTGATCGCGCAGTGCGAGCGACATGGAGGTGAGCGGCTCGCTCTTCGGAACATAGTCCATTCCGAACAGGGCGGTCTGCACGATGCCTTTCACCGTTGCGGTAATCGTCGCATGCACTTTCTCCGGAATGACCTGGTTGATTTTCGATTGTACCGCCCGCGACGTTTTCTCGATGACGCCGGGGGGCTTGCGCAGCTCCTTCTCCCAGCGCAGCAGCTCTTTGGCGACCTGCCGCTCGTAAACGGTAAAACGGTCGTTCATACGGTCGATCCCCCTCTTGTACAGCTCCTGTTCTTAGTATATAATCATACCATAATTTCAGACCGTGACTATGCCGATGACGGGCTTCCAACCTCGAGGCGTTCTCGTCAAGAGCATTCCGGCCCGGCAGGCGCCGATGTAATGCGTCCTAAGTCAACCGGCCCCGCCCGTTACCGCGGAACCAAGCGGACCCGAATGCGCAAGCGTTCGAGTCAAGTTGGGTGGCACCGCGAGCAAGCGCTCCTCGTCCCAATCGGATGAGGGCGCTTTTTGCATTTTATTCGTAAACAAAGGAAAGGATGAGGTGCATGAACGGGCAAAGAAAACACAACTTCAATCCCGGTCCGGCGGCGCTGCCGCTGGAAGTGCTGGAAGAGGCGCAGGAGGCGTTCGTCGAATACGGCGGGCTCGGCATGTCGATGATGGAAGTATCCCACCGCAGCAAGGTGTACGAACAGGTGCATGAACAGACGCAGACGCTCTTGCTGGAGCTGCTCGGTCTGCCGCGCAGCTACCGGGTGCTGTTCATGGGAGGAGGGGCCAGTGCTCAGTTTGCGCTCGTGCCGATGAATTTGCTGGCGGAGGGGCGGAGCGGCGTCTATTTGCTCTCGGGCAGCTTTGCGGAAAAGGCGTATCAGGAAGCATTGACGGTCGGCGACGCCGTCGTTGCGTCGAGCACGAAGGCACAAGGCTGGCGCGCGCTTCCGCAAACGGAAGGGCTTCGGATACCGGAGAATGCGGCATACGTGCATATAACGACGAACAATACGATCGAAGGGTCCCAGTTCCGCTCATTTCCCGAGCTGGGGGGCGAGGTGCCGCTGATCGGCGACATGACGAGCGATCTGCTCGGCCGCGAGATCGATCTGACCCGGTTCGGGCTCATTTACGCAGGCGCGCAAAAAAACCTCGGACCCGCCGGGGTTACGGCCGTCATCCTTCGCGAAGATTTGCTCGATCAGGCGTCCGGGAGAATACCGGCCATATTCCGGTACGCGACGTTCGCCGAGAGCGGGTCGCTGTACAACACGCCGCCGGTTCATTCCGTCTATATGGTCCATCTCGTATTGAAATGGGTGCAGCACCAAGGCGGCGTAGCGGCGATGGAACGGCGCAACGTGCGCAAAGCGCAGCGGATTTACGAAGCGATCGATGCGAGCGGCGGCTTCTACCAAGGCATCATTGAGAAGGAGGACCGCTCGATCATGAATATGACGTGGCGCCTGACGAGCGAGGAGCTTACGCGGCGGTTCATTGAGGAATCGGAGCACCATGGGTTTGACGGTCTGGCGGGACACCGGAGCGTCGGCGGTTTGCGGGCTTCGGCGTACAATGCCGTGACGGAGGATTCGTGCCGCGCGCTGGCCGATTTTATGACGGATTTTCAAAAAAGATACGGCTAACTAACTCAACTTTCGCAGAGCCAAAATCGGCATGAATCCTTGTACAGAGAGGTTTTCCAAGCAATTAGGTAGTTGACTTGAAAAATAGAAAAACACCGCTTCGTTTGGTAAAGTGAAAGTGCGA
>NZ_CAJVAS010000063.1 GCF_910593845.1 Paenibacillus solanacearum
TCGAGGATTGGATCTGAATCAAGATTTACAGGCTTACCAATTAACATTAATTAACATTGTGAACTCATTCACACCTTAATTATACCAAAATAACTGTCTTGACATCTTGTAGCACCATAAATTCATCGATGCGGGGTTTAAAACTTATGATGAGATCCGATTGTATCTTTCCAACTATGGCTTTGAAGGAGAGATCGTTAGTCAAAAGATAGAATCTTTATCTGGTGGAGAGAAAAATATACTTCAATTGGCTAAAGTTTCTGCCAGTAAAGCTAACGTATTGCTTCTTGATGAACCGACAAGCCATTTAGATACCTATACACAAATAGCGCTGGAGAAAGCCATAAAAGAATTTAAAGGTGCAATTCTCATGATTTCTCATGATTTCTATTCTGTTGTAAATGGTATGGATTATGTTTTAATTATTGACGATAAAACGATTAGAAAAATGAGTATGCCAAAATTTAGACGGATGATTTATGCTAGTCATTTTGATAGAGACTATTTAGAAATGGAACAAAAGAAAAAATCAGTTGAAATGAAAATAGAATTGGCTTTAAAAGATACTGATTTTGAACGTGCAAAAAGATTGATTGATGAGCTGGAAGAGCTGATTAAGTTACTTTAGATTACAACCCTTGGAACCATTCGGGTTTCGCCAGGGTCGGATAATTCGATTCTGGGTTGCTGTAAACTTGCCGGATGAAAAGACGCTTGGATCGATTCCGGCATATTTGAAGTCGCATCTTGAAGCTTCCGAATAGAACTCGAAAATCAAAACAGCCTGACATGATTGTGCAGGCTGTTTTGATTTTAAGCGCTTTGTGCAACGAAAAAGTCTGCTAGTTCTTCTTCTGAGAATTGTTTTCCGTTTTTGAAGACGCGCATGATACCGGCGGAGATTTCGTCGATAAGAATGATTTGATCATCAACCATCCCGATTTCGAATTTGATGTCTATCAAGTCAAGGTCGTGCTTGGCAAGGTCGTCTTTGATGATACCGGCGGCTTTCAGACAGAGGGCTTTGGTATCATCGTATTGATTTGAAGTCATGGCCGGCCCAAAGTCTGGGTTGGTCAAGAATTCTTTTGAAATTCGTGGATCTCCAGCAGCATCGTGTTTGGTAGTTACTTCAAAGAAATCAGTAAGCTCCTGACCTTCTTTGACATAGTCAGGATAGGTCCGCAGAATGCTACCCATGGCTTTGAAGCGGACGATGCATTCCAATCCGTGTCCGACTTTCTCAGCTTTTTTGAGCAGAATATTTTTCTCTGTAAGGTCAGCATCTAAGAATGCCGTCGACAGTCCTGCGGCCTCAAACATTTTAAAATAGTGAACGCTGGAAATGATGTTCTTCAGACCAATTCCCGCCACTTCGCCAATGACTTCGTTGGCACCCGGGTCTTCAACCACAGTAACTGTGCCGTCAGGATTCTGAACCTTCCAACCCGTTACACTATCTTTTGAGTGAAGCACGATGGACTTCTCGTCATAAGCATAAACATCTTTCGTTTTCCCCACATAAATCCGTTCTAAATTAGCAAGTTTTAAACTCATCTTTTTTCACCTCAGCCTAATATTTTCATTTTCCATCATACCATATGTAAACTGGAAGAGGAGATATATACGAACACTTATGCAGAATTGATCGTAAATAAGCACATTATCCAGCAGGCAGCTAATGTAGGAGGGAAAACAATACAAGTTCTTGTCACATTTAACGATATATGTTCTTGTCATCCGACAAGTCCATGGAATGAACGCCGACGGTGTAAAGAAGGAGTGTGTAGGCATAGGTCAGACAGATCGTGCGGAACGCTCGAACGGCCAATCTGTCGTTCCAAGATCATATCGACAATGACGCGTTCACTGGCCTCGTCCCGAACTTCCCGCGACGTCCAATGCGAAAAAGGGGTAAGCTTATGTCGGATTACTATTGGAACTTGCCCATGCTGCCAAACAGCGAGAGAGCCATGAAGAGACGACTTTGTTCACTCGGCTATCAAGCCTTGAGGCCAAAGAAAACTCGAAGCAGTTTTATTCGGCGGATGATCTCATAGGTGGCTATACTCATGCCGAACGATATAAATGCGATAAGCAGAAACGGTATGAAGCCGTGATTGACCCCTTTTAGAACATAATACCCGATGATTATGAGATAAGTCTGATGCAAAATATACACGGGAAAAGCAGCCGGGTTAAAGTAGTTCATAAAGGCTGATTTCCGGTTCAGATACTTTTTGCCATAACCGAGCATCGTAAGCAGAGTTACCCAATAAAGAAGCAAGTGGAGAACTGTAAAGGCAAAGCCCGACTGACTCCCAATGGTGTAGATTTCCCAGAATAGAAGGGCTGTTCCTATTAACGTCGCCATTAAATAGAGCCTGCGGCGTTGTTCAATCAGATCGATGATCGTATCACTGGTTGCTATGAAGTAACCTAATATAAAGTATCCGGCATAGAGAAAAATGTTTTTACCGCTCACATCCGGCAGGGAGGAAAGAACGGACAAGCCCGCGAAAGGCAAGATAACGAGTAGGGGATGCCGCATCCAAGATGGCGAGTAGCGCTTCCTGATTATCCGGATCATCAACGGCAAAAGGCCGACCGAGATGAGAAAAAGGAACAGGATAAACCACAAATGTGCGGGGGAAATACCGCCTGCATACTCGGACCAATCGGAAATATCGGTAAAATAACGTTTCAGAAATACGAGGTAGCTTTCTTCTTCGTGCAGATGAAATTTCCTCGCATAATATCCCTGCGGAGGGACGATGATCAAAGTGCCAACAACAAGCGGGACCAATAATCGCAGGAAGCGCTCCTTAACAAAATGGGCTGCCGTTCTACTCTGGAGCGCATAGAAGCTCGACATACCAGCTAGAAGAAAGAGCAGCGGCATAAACCAAAAGGAGGAATGAATCACAAGCGATGAGAATGCATTCGTTTCTCCTTTGATATAAAACGGATTGAGGTCATCAAAAACTCTTGCCGTGTGATAAATAAACAAGTACAGGATGCCTATATTTCTAAGCCAATCGATGTAATCTTTGCGCATAGTGCTTCATCTCCTTACCTTCTGCTTGCGGACATATGACCCGATTCGGATTCCATAACTATTTTATTGGCGGAGACATCATCGCTTATGAGCTTACTGTCCCACTTACCCTTCCACTTGAGATTAAGCGCGATATCATTGAGAAAGATATAGTTGATGCTTCCTGAGGTGCTTGAGGAATTTGCAATTATTTTCTCCAACTTATCGCTAAATACGATATGGCTGCTGCCGTTTTCCGTTTTTGTGTCTAGCTTGAAGGTATTTACCCCATCTAAACGGATCGCACCGGACGTGGAACGGGCTGAAAGCTCGTCGCTTGAGATTTCCTTCATATTGATTTCCCCGTTCTGAGAGGTAACGACGATTGCTCGACTGTTGAGATTCTTGATAGCTACCTTGCCGTTTTGACTGGATACGGCAGTTCGATCCAGCCGGTTTGCCTTCCCATTTGATTCAATACTCACAAATACATCCAGTTTATTATTTAAGTTAACATTCAGTAGTTTGTGTGATTTGGTTTGCTTAATGACAAGTGCATTATTTTTCGATTCGACGAGGATATGGCTGCTATCATACTTTCCCTTGGCAACAACCTGAACCTCGGTTTTATTTTCCTGACCTTCCCTGGTATCAATATGGACTTGGGCATTTTTTACATCGACCTGAATGCTTTGTAGATCAGCTGCGATATAACTCTTGCTGCTTGAGGGGGAAGTCAGCGATTTGATTAAGACATACCCAAGAAATATAAAGACGATGGCGATGAGTAGCAGGACGGTGGATACTTTGTTGTTTTTTGTCATTGTGTTTGAGCTCTCCCTTACGTTTGCATTTTTTGGATAACGGAATTGAGACCCGTGGAATAGATGCTCAGCAACTCGTCTACAAGTTTGTTGTAAATTTCCCCTTCCTCGTTATCCCTAAGAATCAGGCACAATCCTTCCACGAGTGAGGAAGATATCATTCGAGCAAGAGCCGTTTCATATTCACCCAGGCTCCCAGTCCCCTGGACATTCAAAATCATGCATTCGATAACGGAAAAAGAGAGCTCGATTAAGTCGGGCTTTGCATGCGAGTACTTGGTTCCTTCACTTCGATTGAAGAAGATGCTCATTTCGGCGGTGAAGGTTTTGAACAAATCAATGAGCGTCGCTTCGATATTACTGAAATGCTTGAGCACGTCGGGGGGATCGTCGCTGTAACCAAAGCTAATTTTTTGACGCATTTCGGCCATGTTGGCCTCATAACGCTCATAGACGGGTCGTACAAGCTCTTCGAACAATTCATCCTTGCTCTTGTAGTACCGATAAACATTGCCGATCGCTACGTTAGCGCTTTCGGCGATGTTACGCATAGAGGTTTTTAAATATCCCTCCCTGTTGAATTCTGCCAGCGCCGCTTTTCGAATTCTGTCACGAATCTCATCCTTTAAAATTTGCATTAGTGATCACCTTCTTAAATAAAATTCAAAAGCGAACATGTTGTTCGCTATTGGTCAAATGAATTATATCATATCCAGAACCGATTGCACCCCGCCCTCAGTCCAGTTCTTTCTTTAGGTTCCGCTCATGAACTGGGGGCTTCAGGGCCCCAAACGGCAGAATTTGATTTTTTCGGCAGTTTATTAAGATCGTGCCAATGTACTATGGCAAAAGTGCTGTTCTTCGGCTCATTGCCCGCTTTCAAGACCCGGAAGTGGGAGCAGTGATACGCTTCGGAAGAAGCGATGCAACTCGTGAGGAAATCGAGGAAGCGGCGAAGCTAGCTTGCTGTCACGATTTTATCCTGAAGTTGCCGAATGGTTACAACACGATGGTAGGCGAAGGCGGAAGTACACTGTCGGGCGGGGAAAAACAGCGATTCTCCATTGCCAGGGCGATACTGAAAAATGCGCCGATCATTCTCCTCGATGAAGCAACGGCTTCTCTCGATCCCGAGAACGAAGGGGAGATTCAAAAAGCGATCGATCGGCTTGTTCGAGACCGAATTTCACATCCGCAACGATCCGGAGAAGGATTGGGGATTTGACAAGGTGAAGAAGCGGTGACATAATCTTTATATTGAATAAATCATTCAACCAAAAAAAACAGGGATATTATAGGGAATGTGATGCTTCGTCTAAATCATAAGGAAATGAAGGGTTTCAATTGAAGGATGAGTTTCTACCGCTGTTCGAACCTTTTGATCTGCCGAGACGGATCAACTTCAATTGGAGATACCCGATTCGTTGGGGGGATTATTATGCGTGTCCCTGGATGGTTCCCGGTCGACGGAAGCATGAGTTAACGATGAGCAATTTTCATACCAAGGAGGAAATTTCAATGCGAGGAAAAGGGATTACGTATGAGACAGGATTTATTAATGAGTCGGGCACCATTACCCGTGAAAGCTTTAATGCCACGATCGTCGAGCGTGAGATGCACATTATCCGGGAAGACCTGCACTGCAATGCGGTCCGTATCACTGGCGGCGATGCGGATCGTTTGGAGATGGCGGGGAGATTAGCAGCCAATGCCGGATTGGAGGTGTGGTTTTGCCCATTCACATGCGGTCTGACCATTGACGAGCAATTCGACTTTATCGTCGATTGTGCAGAGCGTGCAGAGCGGATACGCAAACTGGGAGCGGAGGTCGTATTTCTCACCGGATCTGAGATTAGCATTTTTACTGTCGGGTTTCTGCCCGGTGAAACACTTCAAGAGAGACTATCCGTGTTTGCTGCTCCAGAGAGGCTTCGCGAGGTATTGACTACAATTCCCTTGCAGATTAATGAGTTTTTAAGCAAGGTCGTTGTGCTTGTCCGGGAAAGATTCGGTGGAAAGATCAGCTATGCCTCACTTCCTTTTGAAGGGGTGGATTGGTCGCCCTTTGACATCATTTCGACCGATGGAGGATACAGGTCGGCCGAGGTTGCCGACCAAATTATCACCGGCACGCGAGCTTTGCTGGCTGGAGGAAAGCCTGTAGCCATAACTGAATTCGGATGCACCACCTACCGTGGCGCGGCTGACCTGGGGGGACGCGGCGACAAGATCATTGTATGGGACGATGTAGGCAGACCGCTCAGACTCAATGGCAACTATATCCGTGACGAGGCTGAACAAGCCGCGTATATTCGTGAATTGCTAGACATTTACAATAGGGAAGGGGTCGACTATACGTTTGTATGTTCTTTCGCTTACTATCATCTGCCACACCGCAGTGATCCTCTAGAAGACTTGGATATGGCCAGCTTCGGGATTGTGAAGGTTTTTGAAGACCGTATGGGTGATACGTATTCCGATATGCCTTGGGAACCTAAGCTGGCATTTACCACCCTCGCTGACTACTATCGCGGTTGATCGCATCTTCGCTTGAGATTGACAAAGTAGAGTGGCGGTATGATAATGATTTTATAGTTGAATAAACAATTTAATCATTATTGGGGTGATAACAATTCCACGGACGGAAGAAGAAAATAAACGCTTAAGAGAGGCACAGCGTATAAGCATCCTGGAAGCGGCAAAAGACATCTTTGCCCGCAAGGGCTGGTCAACTACAATCACAGATATTGCCTCTGCTGCTAGCGTAAGTCCAGGATTGATTTATCATTACTTCGCGAACAAAGAAGCTATTTTTTGTGAACTGTTAGGTCAAACGATCCAATCTGATTTGGATATATTCCAGCAACTCATGCAATCCGGGGATACGGCTGCGCAGCGTCTGGAAGTGCTTATCTCCAGCATGCTCAAATTCAGGCAGGATCAAATTAAACGATTCGGAATTACTGTACAGGCTGCGAAGGAAACATCGTCGTCCGGCAACGAACTTGAAATCATGCAGAGGATTTTCAAAAATCTAAAAAGCGATGATTCGAAAGCTAAGGATTTGCAAGAACTGATGATGAAACGAATGCAGACCATACATGAAATTGTATTGCAATTGATTGTTGAGGGACAGAAAAACGGAGAGTTTGCTCCAGATCCGCCTCCAAAATTGGCTTTGATTATCTTCCAATCTATACAAGGCTTAACTACGCTTGCACTCGACAAGCCAGAAGAATATGTGCAACATTATCCTTATACAGACGTAATCATGCGGATGTTGTATTCGAAGTGTCCGGCGACACAAACATAAGTGCGTTGATAACCCCGTAAATTGGGGATTGGGGGCAAGCATTTACAGGCAAGCGCATAACCATATGGGTTCCAGAGGATCGTTCTTGTTAGAACGTAACCTAAGGAACCTTTTTTATTTTATGGTCAAAAATGGTTAACCTGAAATTCGATGAAAGCGTATATGTTTGTGTCGCCGAACAAGCTGCGAACAAGCAGCCTTATGGTGACCTGTCCAGCGACACAAACATAGGTACGGGATAAGTTCTGCATTTGTACTTGCAATTTGAAAGTACAAATTTTATACTCGAGTTATCACATAACGAAGCCAGTGGCGAAATGCCGGGATGGGCTGTTGAAATTCTCGAAACAGGCAAACCCTGCCGGCCTCATTAGTTTAACATTTAGTTTAATTCTTCGTGTGCCTGAACTAAACTCAAACCGAAAGGAAGTTTACAAATGAATGGTAATCATTTCAGCGTTTTGGAATCAGGTCCTATTAGCAGTCTTTTGAGTATGTCGAAGGATCCCATCCCAGGTAAGCTCTTTCTGAAGGACAAGCTTGGACTAACCGGCATGGAAGTTTCACTGAACCAACTGCCGGAGGGAGGCTCTGTCCCGTTCTATCACACCCATCGCGAGAATGAGGAGCTATACCTATTCATTGGCGGCCAAGGTCAGTTTCAGGTAGATGGACAGATAGTTGATGTAAAGGAAGGAACGGCTATTCGTGTTTCACCTGAAGGCGAACGCACACTTCGCAATAACGGTACTGGCGATTTGTATTTCATCGTAATTCAAGTCCAAGCGGGCAGTCTCCATCAATGGGTGCAGGCGGATGGCGTCATACTCGATAAACCAGTGACCTGGCAGGTATAGCATTAGGCGCAGCCTGATCACGACAGGTAAAGGGTAACCTGATTAGAACGACCACAATAAAACTTGCAAAATGCAAGCACAGATCGTATAATCATGCTCATGAAAAAGCGAACATCTACCGTTTGTCCAATTGTATATGCGCTCGATATATGGGGCGATCCATGGAGTCTCGTCATCCTTCGTGACGTCCTTATCCATAACAAGCGGTATTACCGCGAATTCCTGGCTTCACGCGAGCGCATCGCAACCAATATTTTGAGCGCACGGCTCCAATCACTAGTTGAAGCAGGCTTGCTCGTCAAAATTGAAGGCGATTCAAATCGGGCACAAACGATGTATCGGCCAACACAAAAAGCACTTGACCTGATTCCGGTCATATTTGCCATCATGCATTGGGGCCTTAAGTACAACCCCAATTCCGATATGAGTATTCCGATCATGCAAGAACTAAAAACGAACGAAAAAGAGCTGGAGCAACGCCTTCTACGGAATTTCAACGATGTACGTTCACAGTAAGATCCATATATACAACAAAAGGAGCTGCTACGGCAGCTCCTTTTGTTGTATATATGGATAAGCTAGGGAGCGCCGCGAGGCGCTCATTTTTTGTCTGGGAAGGAATTTAACAAGCTATGTTGAAGTATAGCAATGATTAGCAGGACATTACTTCTTTGAATAGAGGATGGGGATATCTGTGGAAAAAGATTGATCCTTATGATGGGTTATGAACAAATGAAATTCTATTGATCAGTAAAGCGTAAAAAACGTAAAGCAAAAAAATGAGTTTGGGAAGAAAAATAGATGAATCCGATCCAGAGGCTAATATTGTCAAGCTGGTATCAATTGCCCGTAACATAAAATACGAACTATTTGAATAGCACCTAACTCCGAACTTAACTTATTCGTTATAGTCTGTATTGACAGGAATTCGGATTTAAGTGGAACTGCACAAATTGGAAAAAGACGGTGGCCTGCGACTTTGCCATGCAATACTTATTCACAAAACCCGTATTTTATACATATGTTAATAAATCAAGATTAATCCCTTTTGTAGACTCTTTTTGTGTTTCTTTTATATTGTTACACATTATATAATGTGTTTTTCGATCATCAAATGAATAAGTTCTTGCCCGGATTGTGGAACAAAACAACCTCAAATCAATCAAATGATTTGGGGTTGTTTTGTTCCATTAATTATATAGAATGACATTACACGTAGTGATTCTTCTTGAGATATTTCTCGATAACTCCTTTGTTCTTGTGCCACCATAAAACCGGCATATTACCTACATGTCGAAAACCTAATGTTTGTGCAAGTCTATTTGATGCGTCATTTCCTGCATCCCATAGGCATAGAACTCCCCCCATTGCGATCCTCGGCTATCCGTTTTCGGGCCAACATGACCGAGGATCCGCCTATCGTCAGGGCGGCGCCCGCCGACCCCATGATGGCGAGCATTTTTCTCCGGCTGATCGATTTCTTCTCGTCTCCACGTATGAATTCCTTCCCATTATCAAACAATGCTGCTCCTCCTTGTACGTATCGCAGTACAGCGAGACGTGAATGATTATGCTCTGTATGCTCTGCTCGATTTAGCGATTAACATTGATTTTGATCGACTCTGACACGATTGTCATTCCATCCAGCGTCACTTCCGCGCGGGCTCCGGCATCCCCGGCCGGAATGAGCGCTCACCAGACCGTTCCGCTCTACAGTCAACACTTGCGAATTGTTGGTGGAATAACGTAAGGTCACAGCTTGGAGATCCGCCCGCTTGCCGTTCGCAAGTACGCTCTCCAGGCCTAACGATAAAGTGCTCAAAGGGAGAATCGGTTTGTAGCCGGTGATTTTGACCGACTGCTTGACTGGAATCCGATAAATATCTTAGCCCGACAACGAATAGAACACGTCTCCGTCGCTGCCGAGCGCAATTACGCCAGCCTTCGGGGCCAATTGGTCAAACTCCAGCGTCTTCGGATCAATGATCGTTATCGCTAGCCCGATCATCGAGTACATATAGCGTCGTCCCCGAGCTGAAGATCAAACGGACGCCAGATGCCCGAGTTGTCAAGAGACGGGGTGTAAAGAGTTTGTGCAGGACTCTTCGGATGGTTAATCGACCATTTCGGATATTGCAAGCAACTAATCTTCACATATTTAACTGCTACTGCCCAACTTCTCTGCGCTGCAGCTGCCCAAAACTGGCGGTCTTTTCCATCACAAACACGCCAATGTTCATCCTATTGTAAGCGCCCCCCTCTTGATTTATAATACATTTAATTTACCATTTGCACTGCTTAAAACGAATATTCGGATTTTACAATACTTGTAATTATGTGTGGTCTTAGTTTGTCATTTCGGATGTTGCGAGGAGGAAGCCCATGAAATCCAACATACTTTCCGTATATTGCAGTTCGGGTAAGAAGCAATTTGCCGTTGATTCGCACACTCACGAATATTGGCAGCTAGAGATCATCACCCAAGGCGTAGTCCATAGCGGATTGCTCAGCCAGCCGCTTGCTCTCCAGACAGGGGATATGCTGCTCATTCCTCCAGGCTGGAAACACGAGTTTACTTACGATAGTCCCGACCTCACCTGGATTACTTTAAAGTTCGAACGGCAAGACGATGGCACTCCCGTGTGGGGCGGACACATTCATGGCAACATGTTCACAAGCAGGCTCATTTCCTCTTTCCGAATTGCGATTCCCGGAACGGCCTATAAAGACTACGAAAAGGTATTCGTCAACGGATTCCTTGAAACGATGTTTCGTTACGTGCAGTCCGACGACTTTCATAAAGCCGATGATTTATCCTATCAGTTGGTGAAGCTTATTACAGAGAAGGTTTTGATCCGAAACGGAAGAGCGATCACTATCAATGAACTGGCGGAGGAGTTATCCTACACGCGCAGCCATATATCGAAAAGGTTTAAAGAGATTACCGGAGGAAATTTGAAGGCGTATATCGATCAGGTGCGGGTGCAAAAAGTGGAGGAAATGCTCCGTTACAGACCGCACACTATATCTGAAATCGCCATCGATCTCGGATTTAACGACCTGTTTTCATTTTCGAAATTTTATAAGAAGCATACGGGCTCAAGCCCCCGACAATTCCGAAAAAAGGCCGCTTCGCAGCCGGCGTTCTCCGCAGATCATGATGAACTGGACGACTGAACCGCACCCGGTTGATGTATGGACGGTTTTGCCCTCGATACGACGGAAATAAGGTACGTTGAACACTATCGCAGCGAAAGTGACAATTGCGCAGCCATTTCGTGTTCATTCGTACCTTGTTCACCGGTAATTTGACCCATGAGACAAGCGTTAGATCGTGTTGGAAGTCTCGTTCATGCCGATTTCATGCCGATCAGCAATCCCCTATCCGAACACGTTTACAACATAGGCCCACTCTTCCCTCAACGTATCAAGCAGCATACGCCGATCAGGCAAATGAACATGCATCTGTAAATTCACGATGACCGGATCGTCCGACACTTGCAAACTTTCGCTAATTTCATGCCAATTGATTAAGCCTTCCTGGCAAGGAGCCCATACTGTCGACCAGCCTTTATTAGGTAAATGGCGTTTTGAAGTATCCTGAATCACTGCAACATCTTTGACACCGATCGCCGCCAAATAACGTCCCAATAGTGCTACTGCTTTACCACTGTTCTCCCGGCCATCATGGAACTGGTTTCCCGGGTCAAGCATAATGCCGACATGCTCCGGAGGCAAATCGTGTACGATCGACAGCGCCGACATCGAATGCTGTATCAGATGGGTGCGTCCATGATGTACTTGATAAATCGCTTTTACACGATGCTTCGAGCAAAGCTCGGCGAGCTTCTCCATTTGAACCCGTGCATCCTTCAACTGGCTGTTGAGGGGGACCGAAGCATCGTATTGAAAATACCCCAAGCGGAAGCTCCTAATTCCCAAGTCGGCCATTACTTCCAGCGGACCCGGATCATTCAACAGCATCTCCGGCATATAAGAGGTAGTGGCAAATGGCACTTCGATCCGCTGCTGCTGCATGTATCGGACATAGTTAGGCGCTTCCTGCCTGAGCCCCGGAGGCGTTACCCAATAGCCGTCGCGAATAAGCAGATCGACGCTGCCGATTCCCGTCTCATGCAAACGATCCGCGAGCATTTCCAGCGATTCACCTTGAAATAATTTCGGAAACAAGCTATATATAGCCTGCATAGAGATCACCTCCTAGACCATATTCCCCATAATGATACATATTCATCTTTGCGCCCACCTCTTTGTTTCAGGAATATACTTACCCTACCACGCCTATTGCCGAAAACGAATGTCCGATTTATTCAGTACTTGTCATTATGTGCGATTCATCAAAAAAAAGCTCCCACGATGCTAGGTGAGGCACTGAAAAACTTACGTTTTTCGGTGAGTCCAAGCGTTAGGCTAAAAAAATGTGGCCTGTTCCGATTTCCCTGGAGGGTGCCGCATTTTTCATAGAGCTTTATGCTATTTTTTAGTCAGCCAGTTTCAATATCCGCTTTAAGTTTACTGCGAATATGGTCATAGCTCCTTGTATCTGCATGCCTAACAGACCTGAAGACTTGACTACGTCGTACCGCTGTTTTTGGCCTCGATCTTGTACCGTTCTTTCGCCTTCTCTTTGAAATACTCCTTTTCCTGAAATGCCATCTGCTCGCGTGCTCACCGGACTTAATGCTCACCGAGTACGTTTTACTTTTGGAGCCCTCCTTGTAGCATCCTTGTTTGAAGGTGCATCGATTGCATACCTCCACATCGAAATAGTAAGTGTCCTTTTGGTTTTTGCTGATTCCCTTTTTTCCTGTCCGCGCTTTCCGAATCGCCATATGGCCTGCCTTGCATACATACACGCCTGCATCTTTATTGAATTCGATTTCATCTTCCTTCTTGCACATACCCTGGGTAATTTTCGGGTTGAGCCGGGAAACGAGTTCAATCTGGTTTTCCTTGCTGTATGCGATGTTTTCTTTTTCCGAATAGGCCATATCGCCAACAACCGTCTTTACGTCCATGCCCGCAGCCTTACTTTTCTCGATGAGCGATTGCAACTGCTTGCCTTCGTTCTTTTCTCCGGTCGTTACAACTGCCGCCGTAATGATTCGTTCCTCGGTCATGGCGATATGCGTCTTATAGCCAAAAAACGAGGAATCTGCGCTCTTGTGGTCGACGCGCGCATCCTGATCTTGCGAGATGCGCAGTTGTTCTATGTCATCCTTGATGGTCTTTTTTAGCAGGTTCAACGGTTCTGTAGTCTTAGGCAGTTGGGCGATACCAAGCCCGGTTTCAGTAACCTCGATGAGCTCTTCTGGCAATAGTCGATCTCTGCCTCGAGCGTATCCACGACGTTCTTGGCAGGCAGCTTCCCCTTCAGTGATTCGTCGATGGAGTAGATGGCTTTTCGCAATTTGCGGGAACGGTCCTACAAAATCTCCCTCCCGCCACCCTTATATTACCATTGAATACCAGGCAAAATAGACCCGATTTTCACTACAACTTTAACGTGCGTGCAGATAGTCCGTTTGCTGCCTGTGGCTGGCTTTGCCGCGTAACCCTATCCTTCCAACGCGCAGACAATAGTTTGCTCACGTGTCATCCCTCGGCCCCTATTCCATGCTTCCAGACGAAGTTCCGGCTCGCACTCCCTCTCGAGTGTTTCCATCGTTTGATCGTATATGTCCCGGTAATGAGGATGTATGGGGCTGCCGAGCTTTTCTCGCATACTCTCAGACGCACCTAGAAGAACGGCCGCCTTGGCCCACCCCCCCTTAAAGCACAGCGAGCAGGCGAGACCCTCCAATCCGCGTGCGAGGAACCATTCGCCTTGAAAACGCTGGCAGGCAGCGATACTCCTTCTAAACAGCTCTACCGCGCTATCGACCTCTCGCTTGTGCAACGCCATGTAACCCAAAGTTCGAAGTGGTCCCGTCAGTTCCCAATAATCCTTCACCTTCTCGAACAGGACCACGCTCTCCGATAAGACTCGCTCCGCTTGCTCAAAGTCCCCGCACACATTGTGCAGGTTTCCCAGAGCGCTTAGAGCGGAAGCCAATTGCCACTGATCGCCTTGATCACGGACCAGTTGCACGCCCGTTGTCGCATACCCTTCGGCTTCGCTTAGCTCTCCGTGTTGAAGAGCAATCTGGGCCAGCAGCCGCAGATTGGACGCCAACAGAATGGCGCTTCCCAGTTCCTTAGCCCCGTCCATGCTCATTCGCGCATAACTTCGCGCCTGTATCGAATCTCCGAGAACCCACAGCAAGACACCGAGTCCGTGCGATAGTTTGGCATAATCCGGATGGGCCGAATGGTCTTGACACGCCTGGATCACCTGCCGGAGACGGGCGATCCCCTCATGAAGCACCCCAGAGTGAAGCCAATAATAGTACATGTCGGAAGCGATAGACAAGGCGATAGGTTTTGCTTCAACTCGGGAACAGCTCCAATCTAGGGCGGCGATGATGTCGGAGTATCCTTGGCGTATGACTGATAACGCATCTTCCCGTTCGACACTTCGGAATCGCGCCCCCGCTTGTTTCGTTATTCCCCGGTAATACGCCGCATGATTATATCGAATCGAAGTATTCCCGACCTTATTGCCATCCTTCAACCAAGCCCCCACCGCGAATTGTCTGATCGACTCATGCAAAAACAATCTGCGTTTGCCTCCTTGGCGCGTAGTATCAGCCGTTGCGATTAATGATTTATTAACAAGACTGGCTACCAGATCCAGCACTTCCTCCCGGCAAATTCTTGGCTCCGCCCCCCCGGAAGCGGCTTTCACCACGCAGTTGGCGCAGATCGCCTCCACGGCCTCCAGATCGAAGTAGCCGGAGAATACGCTCAGTTGCTGCAGCATCGACTTCTCCTTCTCCGAAAGCAGTTCATAGCTCCAAGCCACGGTAGCGTAGAGCGACTGATGGCGGATGGCCCCCTTCCTCTTGCCGGAAGAGAGCAGCGCGAGCATGTCGGACAACCGCTCCTCGATTTCCCGCAGGCTCAGCAAATTGATACGCGAAGCGGCAAGCTCGAGTGACAGCGGAATTCCTTGCAGACGCTCGCAAATCCTTACAAGATACGAGATATCGTCATGACTGACCGTGAACCGAGTGTCGGCCATCCTCGCCCGCTCTACGAACAATTGTACAGCCTCGAACGACATGACCGATTCTAGCGCCATCGATGCCGCGGTATCTTCAGAGTCGGGATAAGCAAGCGGCGGTACGCTCCATGCCCTCTCCTCCATCAGGCCGAGAGGCTCTCGGCTTGTCGCCAGCACGGTTATAGAAGAGGACGCCGACAGAAGCAGTTCGGCGAGCTCGGCACTCGCTTCCAACAAATGCTCGCAATTGTCGAGTACGAAGAGCATTTGCTTATCCCTTAGAATGTCGCTAATTACATCCACTAGTGTATATCCCTGTCGTTCCCTTGCTCCCAATAGAGAAGCCAATACCCGGATCGGCCCCATCTCATCCGATTCCTGTACCGAGGCCAGCTCGACGAGCCAGACCCCGTCAGAATAACCCGACAGCAGCTCGGTAGCTATTTGACAGGCCAGACGTGTTTTCCCGCACCCTCCAGGTCCCACCAGCGTAACTAACGGTGCGTTCGCAAGGACTTCTGAAATTCCCTTGATTTCTTGACGGCGGCCTATGAGTGCGAATGACCGAGCCTGGATATTGGTAGTCATTCTTCTTGTCGCCCGCTCCTGTTGTCTTGCTGGAATATCCGGAAGAGGCTCGTACCGGGATGACCCTGTTGCAGCAAGAACACCATCAAACCACTTCTCGTCAAAGACTGGATATAGGCGAGCGTGTCCTGATCGCTGATCGTGAAAATAACCGACCGTCTCCCATAGCTTCTTCGCCTCTTCCTTCTCCAATCCCGCCAACCAGATCTCTTCGTCCAGCAGCACCTGGATAAGCTTTTGTAAATTATGCGCGCTAGGCAGCCGCTCCCCGATCTCCCACTGCTGGATTGTTCTCGTATCTACACCGATGCTTCTCGCCAGATCGCTTTGTCTCAACTTTGGCTTGCCGTTCGCCCTGAGACGCTGCCTCAGGCGACGAATCATTTCCTCCGGCCATTCCCGATAATCGCTCTTCTCCGGCATCTTTTCCGCCTCCCGTTTCGAATGGCGGCTGCCGCCGCACGAACCAACACGAACACCTAACACGAACTCGCTACCATTCTAGCACACACATTTTCCTTGATACAATTCAGATATCCCAACAAGGGCGTACTCTTGAGCGGAAGAAGTTGTTTTACCGAAACCTAGCGGACACCCTTCACGAACATCTGCACATTCGCCATGAAGTGCCTACAATGGAATAAGTTAGGTGTCTCAAGAGAAAAAGTATTATCAAGAAATAGAAGAATTGAGAACGGTTCTACCATCCTGTAGAGTTATATTGAAAATATTGTTAATGATGCAGTTGAGAAGGGTTTTTTTGGAGCCTTAGAATATGTAATTTCCAATTGAACTAAAAGGTGTGGTTGCGATGTTTCCTCGGTATTTGGTCGATTTCGATTTGCAGCGGCTTCCCCGCATCCGGACGGACGTCATTGTCATCGGAGCCGGGATCGCAGGGCTGTTCACCGCGATTAAGGCTAGTGAAACGAAGAAAGTAATCATGATTACGAAGAAGTCGCTGCTCGACAGCAATACCCGTTTTTCGCAGGGAGGCATCGCGGCTGTCATCTCCGACGAAGATTTGCCGGAGTATCATATGCAGGACACCTTGGTGGCGGGTGCGGGACTTTGCGACGAACAAGCGGTCAATGTGCTCGTGCATAAGAGCCCCGACGGCGTCAAGGACCTGATTCGGATGGGGACTCAGTTCGACATCGAGAACGGCGAGCTGGCGCTGACTAAAGAAGGCGCTCACAGCCATCGCCGCATTTTACATGCACATGGGGATGCAACGGGTGCGGAGATTGTGCGTTCGTTGTCGGAACGGACGAAACAGGATCCGAACATCGAGCTGTGGGACGACCATTATGTTATCGACTTGATTACTCAGGACGGGGAGTGCCGCGGGGCGCTCGTACAGAAGCCGGACGGTCAGCGCGTATTCGTGGAAGCGAATGCGACGATTCTATGCTCCGGAGGAGCAGGCCAACTGTACCGGTATACGACGAATCCCGACATCGCCACAGGGGACGGCATCGCCATTGCGCTTCGTGCTGGTGCGGAAATCCGGGACGTCGAGTTCATTCAGTTCCATCCGACGGCATTGTGTTACCCAGGCGCACCGCGCTTTCTCATTTCCGAGGCTGTCCGTGGGGAAGGAGCGATTCTGCGGAACATCAAAGGCGAGCGATTTATGGATAAATATCATCCGCAGCTGGAGTTGGCCCCCCGCGATATCGTCGCTCTCGCGGTCTTAACCGAGATGGAAGAGACAAAGGTCTCGTTCGTTTACATCGATATTACGCATGAAACCGAAGAAATGATCAAGCACCGATTTCCTACAATCTATGAATTTTGCCTGCGGTATGGGCTCGATTTGACGACGGACTGGATTCCGGTCGCTCCTGCGGCGCATTATATGATGGGCGGCGTGAAAACGAACCTGTACGGGGAAACAGCCGTCAAGCGGCTGTTTGCTTGTGGCGAAGTATCCTCGACAGGCGTTCACGGCGCCAATCGGCTGGCGAGCAACTCGCTGTCGGAAGCGATCGTCTTCGGCCGCCGCATCATCGAACGGATCGCCGAGCTGCCGCCGCTGAACCGTACGCCGAGTGAATTGCAGGTTGCGGTTCACCGGAAGGAGCCGCCGCAGCAAGCTGTCATCGAGAAAAAGCTCAAGCTGCAGAAAGTCATGCTTCGCCAAGCGGGAATGAAGCGCGACGCAGCAGGGCTGCAAAGAGGGCTGGACGAGCTCAAGCGGCAGTCGTCCTTCTTCGAATATGCTTTGATGAAGCGCGAGGAGTATGAATTTGCCAATTTGCTCATCTGTGCAATGCTAACTACGAATGCGGCGCTACTGCGCCAGGAAAGCCGCGGCGGCCATTTCCGCGAGGATTTTCCGCAGCGAAGTGACGCCTGGGTGAAGCATATCGTCTACCGGCTGGAGGAAGGCCATTTGGAGGAGTGCATACAAGATGCTTGAGATCAACCTCGAACGATTGAAACGGCAGCATTGCGGAATGGCTGGAGGAAAACATCGGAAACGGCGATATTACTGTTTACTGCTGGATACGGGTTTCTACCATTCAGTGTCCTGCCAGTTAGTTGAGCGAAGAGCTGAGCTAATTAAAAACTCCTTCCTTTCGGCAATTTTTTAAATCTGGAATCAGAGAAGGAGGAAGTTATTCCCAGGATCGAAGATAGTAAAATAGTACTGAGAATAGGCAACGATCAACGAAAAAACTCTACGATTTACAGAAAGCGAGGGAATGGGCATGCTTTACGAGTTGCGCATTTATACCATGCATGAGGGGAGAATGGAAGCGATTCTGCAACGTTTCAGTCAGCATACACTTGGTATTTTCGAGCGGTTGGAAATGAAGGTATACGATTTCTGGATCGATCAGACGGGGCTTCCGAAGTTATATTACGTGATGGAATATAAGGATATGGAGGAACGGCAACGGCTGTGGAATGCATTTCTACAAGACCCGGAATGGATCGAGGTGAAACGTACATCCGAGGATAGCGGGCCCATATTGGAGAAGATTGAAGGAATATTTATGAACCGGGCCGATTTTTTTATACGATAGCGCGTTTGGCACTTGCCCCCCAACGGGATAATACAGGAACGGAGCTTACAGCCTAGCCGGCGGGCTCCGTTTTTGATTTAGGGAGTCGTCTCAGCCGTTATTGCTACTGCCACACATGAGGCGATTATTACTATCGTTCACCTTCGTATTATGAGGTCAGCCAGTTTTTACTGGTTTTGTATATGTTGTCAAAGCCCCGTTAAGTTGGTTCTGAATCAGGAGCGGGTATGCTTCTTCAGCCATAAGAATATATCTTTGCCTTCGTAAAAGCGGACTTTAGCGGGCAAGTAGCTGGTGGAAGTCCGGTCGAGGTAAGAGTGCCCTGCAGCTGACGGGCAACTGGCGAACTTGATTTTTTTCAATGGTTTCTATTATTATTCTTAAAAAATGGGGAGAAGATATTATTCTCTCGAAAATGAAAGGAGCTATGCATCCATGAAAAAAGTTTTATTGCTTCTTGCAAATGGCTTTGAAGCGGTCGAGGCAAGCGTATTTACAGATGTCATTGGATGGAATCAGCTATCTGGAGATGGTTCGACTAAGCTGGTAACTGTTGGAACCAGGGAAAAATTAAAATGTACGTTTAATTTCACCGTTATTCCTGAAATGACACTAGATGAAGTAGATGTAGATGAATTTGACGCATTGGCTATACCGGGAGGATTTGAAGAAGCCGGTTTCTATCAGGATGCTTATAGTGAGGAATTCCTTAATATTATCAGGAAATTTGATCAAGCGAATAAAATTATCGCCTCGATCTGTGTTGCATCCCTTCCCATTGCGAAAAGTGGAGTGCTTGATGGTAGAAAGGCAACCTCATACAATTTGAAAGATGGAATAAGACAAAAGGAATTGGCGACGTATGGCGTTCATGTGGTTAACCAACCGATTGTAATCGATAATAACATAATCACTTCCTATAACCCGTCTACAGCATTCGATGTAGCATTTAAACTTCTGGAGCAGTTAACATCCGAAGAAAATTGTAACTATGTAAAAAAATTAATGGGATTCTAACATGTTAAGCACGCCAATTGAGCAGATTCGCTCTTCTAACCTTAATCAGACTTTATCTTTCTGATGATTTTTCAAAAGGCTGCCGAAGTAATCGGAATCGGCAGCCTATTTATGATTCGGCGGGCTTAATGAACTTGGGCTGAATTGGAGGGAACCGCTACGAACTGCGGCTCAATTGGATTCTCAGAAATCCGTTTATGCTCACTTTGAAGCAATGTGGTGTAGTTTGCTGTCGGTAACAAATTCTCAAAGTCGTTCCGTTTCGCGGACATCAACTACGCTGTCGCATCGCGAGAGGAAAAGGAGACGATACAAATGTATAACTGCGCTAAATATTTGATGATGTCTCAGGTTTCTCTTCACAAAAATGTTTAATACTAAGCTATATGGATTAAACCGCTAAACAAGAGACTCGGTTAACTTGTCAGCCCCTCGCACAAGGTCCACAGTTTGTTGCCCGCTCCTTCATCAAACTTGGTCTGAATCGGTACGATCTGCTTCTTATCATCGAAGAAAACACCATTTGCATGCTCTATTTCTTTAGCTGACGTCAGATAAACTCCGATCCCGCATTCTGCTTTGACAGTTGCGTTCATGAGAGGTGCAGCGAGCCTTAGATACCAAGGCGCGTTCCTCGAAAGATTGGATTTCACAAACCCCGGATGAAAAGCGTTAGAGGTCACTCTCGTTCCTTCCAACCGCTTTGCCAATTCGAAAGCAAACAGCGTCCTGGCGAACAGCGACTGGTTGGCTGCACGCATCCCGCTATATTGGTGCTCCATTTGAATATCCTCGAAGTTAATGACGGGATTCTTCATAAATCTAGGGTTACCTGACACTGTGACAACCCGTGCAGGTCCGCTTTCTTGGAGCATGTCGAGCAGCCGGTTGGTCAGCAGATAATGACTAAGCACATTGACCGCGAACATACGATCAATCCCCTCCGCCGTCAATTCCTTCTTAAAATAGATTGCGCCACAAGCATTAACAAGCACATGCAATTGATCGTATTTCCGCTTGATCATGTCACTGACTTCCCGGATCGATGACTGTAGGGAAAGGTCCGCCGCCACCCAATCTCCCCTGCTATTGCCTGTAGTTTCCGAAATATCCTTTAATGCAGCTTTTCCACTCTCCGCACTTCTGCTGATGATTACGACCTTGGCGCCAAGTCTGGCTAGCCCTGTTGCGATTGCTTTTCCTACTCCGGACGTTCCCCCTGAAATTAAAAATACTCTGTTTTCAACATCCGTACGTGTTTCGTTCATTGTGGATTCACCTCTTCTTTGATAAAATAGTGTCAGTGACTGACATTTGATAATATTGTATCCCTGCAGGTTATTTTAGTCAAGAAAAAATGTCAGTGACTGACTCTTTTGTTTTATTCCATTAATCACACTTATAGGAATGATAAAATGAAAAGCAAAGAAAAATTACAAGCGGCGGCCGCCAAATTATTTATGGAGAAAGGCTATGAAAACACGACTGTGCAGGAGATTGCGGATCTTGCTGGTGTGACAGAGCGAACCTTTTTCCGGCAGTTCAAGAACAAGCCGGACGTGCTTTTTGACACGAACAATGAAATGGGCCAACAAGTAGCGGCTTTTATAACGAACAATTTTGACATCGGAAAAAAACCGCTGAAGCTTGCGGTTGATGGCTTTGTGTCGATTTCCGGGTTTTTCGACAACTCGCGGGAGAGGGTGCTGGCGCGGAATCAAATTATTCAAAACAACCCCGACTTGCAGGAACGGGAGCTGTTGAAGGGGCAGTTGCTCATTGCATCTGTCGCCAACTCGTTATGTGCCCAGTATGATAGCGATTTGTCGGAGCTTGCCGCGCGATTTGCGGTTGAGATTTTTCACATGGCATTTATTAAATGGATTAATAGCGCTGAGAAGAGCCTTGCGGAGCAGTTGCTCAACGTTTATGATTTATATGTGAACTCAATTTGTAGCGTGGATTGAAACACCAAAAAACTTACCGTTACTTATGATACGGTTCACTCACAGGCGAAATTCCCTGTGCCGCGGCGGTCCAAAAATTTCGCCTCATTTATGATAGGTTTCCCCCCGCTTAATCTTAAACTATGCGCAAGAAAACGTTCGTCGGGAATGGGATAAAGTTCTTGTCATTGAATTTTGACAAGAACTTTATCCTATAAAACACAAAAGCCGCGATTTACTCGGCTCTTAATGAGATAATGTTCTTGTCACCCGACAGATGCTTAACGAATAGCCTCTCTTGGTCATCTTCTTTATATGTTCAATGTCAGGAAACTTCGATGTGATGGTTGGTTCGAAATTAAACATGTCAACAGAAACAGACCAAGGAATAAACAATAGTCGATCTGTTTCTGTAACAACTCCCCTTTCACCTGCTAACCATTTCAACACATCACCGTCCTCAACCTTTGCAAGGATATTCTACTCAGACCACTGTGTCAAAGTAAAATCGGCTAACATATATCCGCACTTACAAGTAAAAGGGTCACTCAGGCTGTAGTCACTCAGTAAGAAGGGTATTTGTTTCAAACAGCCAGGAGCTCCTTCTCGGAAGGCACTCTATCCCCAGAGCGAAGTTTGCCGGTTCGAATCTGCTCTTTTATATGATGTTGAATCTGTTTGTATAATGGCAGCGTTTTCATATAATCGTACCTCAATACCTATTTAATATATTAATTATACTGACCCTAGTTGTTTGTCATGCATAGAAAAAAACAGCCGCCGGAGGCAGCTCCAGCAACTGTAGAATTCAGCATTCTTTTAATTATGGAGAAACTTTAAAGTTATCAAAATGCGTGTGGTTATACATGGAGCGCAGTCCCACTTTGCCGTGTGTGAAGGGATTGCTGCTTGTATCTGTGTAGTTGATCTTGGGCGTAGCCATATCTCCTACATATACTTTGATATTGGCTCCGCTTACGACAACCTTCATGTGCTGCCACGTATTGGCCGGTATGCTCATCGCGCTATTGGTTAAGGAAGTCCAGCCATAGTTGAATTTGCCCAGATACACACCGTTTGTCTTGATATGAGCGTAATACCCTTGAAGATAATCGGGATTGTCAACAAGGTGCTTGCCGTTAGCCGGATTGTTAACCCGCACTAGAATTCCGGCGTCGCCTGTCGTTTCGATCAGCTTGATGTCCGACTCGACCGTATAGTCTGCCCATTGCTCGTTGCCGATGGTCGTCTTCCCGAAGATTCCGCCTTCAGAGCTCAACTCCCCATTCTCAACCACCCAATTGCCTTCAAAACGTACCCATCCATTATCATTGCCGTCGTTGAAATCATCAAATACATTGCTCACGCTTGCTGCTTGATGAAACTTCATTCCTGCAAAATCGAATTCTCCCGTTACGATTTCCACCCTTAATTCGCGAATGCCTGCCGTCAATGATAAGCCCTTCAGTGTTACCGTTTGCCAGTTCTCCCAGCCTCCAGTGTTCGGAACATTCCTTACACCAGTCAGATCCGTCGAGCCGTCCCATATGCGCACTTGCGCGCCGTTCAAGTTCGTCGCGACTCGCAGGTCGACGTCATACGTATCGGTTGAGGCTACATTGACCCGATATTTCAACCATTCACCCGTCTGATTCCAGCCCACCACATATTTGACCTCTGCAGCGGATGAACGAATGTCTACGGCCGTGTTGCGGTATTCGCCGCCAATGTTCTCGCTTGTTGTATCATGGTATGCCATACCTTCGGATCCCGTCATGTAATGCACCGCTTCTACCGTTCCAGGCACCGGCATGGCCGCGTACCATGCATTGCTGCCGTTCACTTTGTTGCTGTATGCCACATAACCGAAATCAGCATGCGCATCGGAAGTCGTATAGCCGACCTTCCCCCCGCCAAGAGTAATGTTGTCACGGGTTTGCTTCAGCATCCCGTCTACATACACCTTGTAGGTAGAATCCACTTTTTCAATGCGAATCGTGTGCCATTTCGTATAATCGTAGCCGCTAGGCAGCACGGAAGATAAAATGCCTTGATCCACACCGTTCACTCGGAACTGTGTCTCCAAACTATTGGTATTGCGGTTTAAAACGGCATGACCAAAATTGTTCTCGTCGATGTAGGAGAACACCGCGCCGTAGCGCGGTGCAGCGCTAGTTCCTTGTTTCATCTGCTTCATGTTGAACTCCGCCGTATAGCTTCCGGCTGTTGAGCCCGTCGTGATTTGCCGATACCAGGTAGCATTTCCGATCGTATTCTGCCACATTAACTCTTGATTAAAAATCCCCCATGTGCCGCCGTTCACGTTCGTCCAGCCGGTTCCGATCGAGCTGCGTTCAAACCGGTCGCTGAACAGCGGCTGGTCCGGGTTGGGCTGATCAGTGGTCGTCGGACCGAGCACAATCATCTGGTCTTTATTCCAAACTATTCGATCCATATTGAATCGACGACCCGGCTCTGCATGGCTGTGATACACGATGTAGTGCGTATCCAGGTCCGGACCAACGACGACACCGTTATGTCCAAGCCCGTCATTTGGGCCTTCCGAATTGATCAGGATTGGATTCTGCTTAGTTTGCTTGGCGAATCCGGTCGTCGGAGAAGAACCGAACGCATAATCGACACGGTAAGCATTGTTCCATACATGGTTTCCCGTATAAGTCATATAATACTTCCCGTTGCGTTTGAAGACGGTCGCTCCTTCCGTCCAGCCGTTCATGTTCGCGCCCGTATTCGAGCCTGCACCGAACGTATACGGATCGCTCATAGGATTAACGGTAATGTTGTTGCTGCCAGTACGATAGAAGTACCACTTTCCGTCGTCATCGATAAACACGTGACCGTCGATTCCAAGTCCCTTGTTTCCAGTTTGAACGGTAAAAGGACCTAGTGGACTTTCGCTTCGCAACACATAGTGGCCATTGCCGCCCGGCGACGTGTACATATAGAAATAGCCGTTCCAATACACGACTTCCGGGGCATAGGCAGCTTTTGTAATCGCATCGACTGCGCATAAGCCACGATACGTCCAATTTACAAGGTCCGTCGAACTCCAAACCTTCACCCCTGCCTTGTCATCGACCGTGCTGACATACAAGTAATACGTGCCGTTAAATTTCAAAATATACGGATCACCTTCGCCATAAAAATTCCCATTATTCCAATTCCAAGAATCTGTGAAGCTGAATGGATTAGAATAGCCCAGGACAGAAGTGCCAAATCCAAACGTCATACAGAATGCAAGCACGATCGTCATCAACTTTTTGCTCATGCGATTGCCACCTTTCATTCAGTTTTACTTGACACCGTTAACTAGAGTTACTTGCTCCTGTAGTGCGTAATCAACTCCTTTAAAATCTATATTAAGCGCTTACAATTGGTATAATATCACAATAAAATATATTATTATATAT
>NZ_CAJVAS010000064.1 GCF_910593845.1 Paenibacillus solanacearum
TAATGTAAACTTCACGGGCACAGCGTATCCTTCAACTTGCTTGGCTTTTACACATTTCAATGTTTTTCTTTAACTGGCTCGTCAGAAAGACAATGCCAAAAACTGATTTTTCACCACACTTCTAGAAACTTAGCGACACCGTCGTTATTATTGCTGTCGATGATGCCCGTAGCAAGCTGCTTGACCGACTCATGCGCAGTTGCTGACCGCGTAACATTCGTCGGCACCCTCGAACATCTACGATCGTTCAGATTGTTCCCGAAGCAGACGAGCTTGTCGAAGCGGAACAGCTCTTTTAGCCTCTGCGTCCGATTGCGCTTCGTTAACGGAACGAACTCTTACTTTATTGTATAATTTACATACCAAAAACTCTTCCCAACGAATATACTTAGATCCTCTGTGATGGGTTCGAAAATTTCATGCAATTCATTGTAGCTATAATAATTTTGGTTAGCAACGACAGTTCTTGTTGGTAATCTGGATCTTCACGATGGTAAACTTTCTCATATTCAAAGCACGTGCTCCGTAATAATCTTGCAACATAGAATTCTCAGGCTTTATTGTTTTCATCGTTTCTGCTAAATTAGAGTCGCTGTTTATAGTTGTGAGGCTTGCCGAACACCTAATGCAGTGATGTCCCGACGGGCTTAGGGGGCTGGATGTGCTCACTCGCTTCTTAGAGTGGCCCGAAGCGTCAATATAGGGTTAGTCGAAGGAAGTTCTGGAAGCAGCCATTGCATTTAAGGCGTTCTCAAAATAGCTATATACTTCATCTGCAATTCCCAGAAACTCTTCAACAAGTACATTATTACTATCCAAGTAACAAGCATACAGATAATCAACTAAAGCGGAGTCAATCTCACAATAGTTTAATATGGCATTCTTCATCTTAATAATGTCATCTTGCCATACACCTGTATCTTCTAAAACCAAAGAGTATAATGCACGAATTAATCTCTTAGAGTAACCTTTAATATATCTAGTTTTCATTGTGTTATCACTAGCATTAGAAAGTAAACGATGTATACGATCTACTTCCTCCTTGGTCTCTGTATTTAAGTCTAAAATGAACTCTGGAGAAATATTTATCGGTGGTACTTTTTCACCAACGTCATGACCATATATGCAAACACAAATTATCTTAACCCAAAAACCCCACTCATTTGGTTTACTTAATACATCGTCAATCGAGCAAATTGTCGTATCAATCTTAGTTAATACTGGATATTCTTCCAAAAGCCTGTCTTTAATTTTTGACAATCTTTCGTAATCAATATCTTTGGGATTTACACATACAATAGTAAAGTCTGCATCTGACTTAAAAGGTTTAGCAGTTCCTTTTGGAATCGAGCCACACATATAAATGCTATGAATCTTACCTTTAAATTCGGTAAGTATATTTTCTATATACTTATCAACAAAATCCTTATATTCACTTTGTATTACAATTCTATTTATAACTTTTTCTAATATCATATAGACTCCTCCTAAACTAAGAACTTCTTTCGGCTAACGTTCTTGTATCTACGAACCCTCACTGCCTAAAGGGACGAAGTCCCAGCCGCGATGCAGTACAGGGTTGTCTACTGATTAGGCTTCCTCGAAATCCCTCTTGCAGACCAAGGCCGTCGGGCCACAGCGTAGATACGGTGTTAGGTGATGTCGCTGACTTCCTGAATTATCCTACAAATTATGTTTCAATTATTAAAGTTTCTATTGATTTATCGCTCTCATGAACAACGGCAGTTTCTCCAGCGAATGAAAGAATGCGGAAGTTTTATCTCAAGCCAGCCTGGGATGTCAGCGCCTCCACCTTGCTTTACTTGATATCTCCTTACTCCTTTCCAAATCCTTTACTTGGTCTGTTCACATACGGATTATGTGATTCTTCTTTCATGACTTTCCAAAAATAATCATGTTTCATTACTTCAGGATAAACTTTTTCTAATTCCATTATCTCTTCTCTGCCTTTATATACGACATCCATTATTTTTTGTTCGTTTCTAGGCAATTCTGGTTCATATCCAATTGTCGGTTCTCCATTCACTTTTTCTTCCAAAAAGTAATAAATATATCCAATTTCATCCTTATCATTCCTACCTTCCTCAACCCATAATAATTTCTTTATTGTTATATCCAATCCAATTTCTTCTTTCACTTCACGAATCGCAGCTTCTCTGCTAAATTCTCCTTGCCAAATAGCTTAATGGCCAAGTGAATAATCCGTTACAAATCCAACCTTTACTACCGCGTTTGTGTCATGGCCACACGACACAAACATAGGTGCTTTGAAATAAAAAATCCCCGATTGACGGGGATCTAAAAGCACTCTTGTTTGTGTTTTCGGACATTCCCCGGAGTAGCAGCAACGAAAGAGAGAGATGACGGATCCGCTCCGGTCGTCTTTCTCTTTGTCCCGGAAAGGTGTCCCCGAATTGAAAAAATATTTTGTAGTCGGTCAGAGCTGAAATGATCGAAGCGTGGTGTTGACAAAGAACGCCAAAAAAACCGAGGTGCTGACAAGAATCCCCTATCTAACCAAATAACGTTATGCCATACCGCTATCCATCACCCAGCCTTATTCTTGAATGGAGAAACCTCCGCCTAATGTCTTGTCGCTCACATGGTCGATATGTTCAGTGAACGTCCCTACTTTGCCTTCGACGGTGTATTCGATATCCGCCGGCGTTAGCAAGTAGACCGAATATTGGCCGGCAGGAACTTGTTTTCCGTCCGAACCTTTCTGATCCCATGTAAAATCGATCCCCATCGTCGCTAAGCTATTCAGCGGGATATTCGCCGCGGCAGGCACCCTCCCTCTCCATACCAACTTGCCGCGATTTAAGATTTGAATTTCAAAATCATGCCCGATCACCGTTTCTACCGCAGGATCAGGGTTCCGATTGATCAGCGAAAGATTGAATGGTACGGGATTCCCTGCTTTAATTTCCTCTCCGGGTGACGGCCGCGGGTAGGTCAAGTTCGGAGCTACGTGATTGCCGATCGAATACACGTTATAGAAGGCTACGTCATCATATTGGTGCTCGAACGCCCATTTGCCGTCAATTGGAGTCAGCGGCACGAATGGTAGCCCATGATTCCCAGGTGCAACCGCTTGCGCCGTAAGCGGCAAATCCGTCAATCTAACAACCTTGCCTGAAGAGGCTATGAGAATCCCGTCGTCCGACGCGAGCACGCGCGTAACCGGATCCGTCACCGTGAGAAGCAAGTTGCCGGAGGAGTCCAGCACAACGGCCCCATAGTCATCCTTCTCATCCAGAATGCAAACCAGCTTGCCGTCAACGACTTGCACGCTTCTAAACAGCGTATTATACACGGCAACATCGTTCCCATCCGGGCCAACCTTGCTCAACTCGTAATTGTTGTTATTATCTATTTCTGTGGTGTAATAGACATTACCGCCCACTTCCGCGAACCAGGAGACGGCATGTTCAGACAGCTTGCGCTCACCCGTTCCATCGCGATTCGAAACATATAATGCGCTGTCCGCATCTTTAACGTAATACAGCCGATCGTCGATGACCGCAAAACGTTGCACGCCGGCATTTATGATCTTCGCCATTTCATTCGACTTGAGATTGATTCTATAAATCTTGTTCAGATCGTCATAGTGTCCCGCCGAATAAGACGAGCCTAGTACATAGGCATCGTCTCCTATCACCGTGGTGGAGGAACCGTCGCCGCCGACACCGACACTGGATTCACTGACCGTGACATGCCTGCCATACAGCAGATCCGGATTACCGACAGCCTTTCCTACGAGTGCCTGTTGCCCGGTCGGTACTAATGACAGATTGCCCGCGAACGGCGGATTACCCAAATTGACGATTAACGTACCATTAGGTGAGTCCCTGAAGTCGAGATAGCCTTGATGCCGGACTTCCGCTTCCCCATCATCGCTTATCTTCACGAACTCATCATGCCCCATCGTAGCTCCACCGAGATGATACATAAGCCAAAGCCCGTCTTCGCGAATTTTGAAGGATACCTGTTTCTGCACCCCATACCCATTCTCTATGCCGTAAGTATAGATCTCATCTTTATCCAAAGGGTGTTGTGCGGGCGCACGGTAGACGCGGTTTTGGGTTCCCTCTGTCTCGGCAAAATAATAATATCCCTTGTACAACGCAACGTCGTTCTCTCCTACATCCTCAGGAAATTCCGCCGTAAGCAGTTGCGGATTGCCGGACCGGATCGTCAAACCGGTGGCGGTGTCCCATTCATAATCCCATCCGAACTCATCATGCGCGAATCGCCAAGTTAATGGAAAATACGTGACATCCCGGAAGCTGAGCAGCGGATACGGTTCTTTCGTATTGTCGATCATCTTGCCGTTGATCGTGATGGCCGACGCCGGAACTTCCGCTGTGTCAGCAGACGCATTTCGGCGGTCCGTCTGATAGGACACATAGGAAGACGTCACCGGTTCTTGGGCAATCTCGAGCCCGTCCTGCTCCGTCCAAGTAGCTTCAAGCCCGAGAAGCCGCGAATCGTACCACGTCATCGGAAAATACGTAATATCTTTATAGACCAGCAGCGGATATTCCCGGTATTGATTATCGACCGTATGCTCGTTCAAACTCACCTGAAAAGCCGGCAACGTTACTCTCACCCCAGGATCGGCAGCATGGCTCACTCCAACTCCGACTGGAGCCAACAAACCGACGCATAAAGAAGCCGCTGCCGCACAACCGATCCATCTTTTTATCAAAATGTCCACTTCTCCTTCACTCGCCCACTATATGAAATAGACGAATACGTAGGGTGAAAGTTGCAGACACCTTTCGTTTATTCGTTTTCGCAGCAACAAATCGCGTAAAACGTACGCTTAGGAAATATAAAACATGAACATGCGTACACTATTGATGTTACAGCCCAATTCTGCCTGCAATCACCAGACACATAAAAAATGGAACTGGGCTACGGGGATTAAGTGTTTCTTCGAATGTTGGTTGGGAAGGTGTAGATATTAATTGGTTGTAACATTTATCAGCTATCGTTTTAGCATAAATCTGCGACGATATACGATTAGTTCATCCACCTATAATAATCTTGAGAATGCATTATTTTAAATCCAACCGATTCATATAACCCTAGAGCGTGGTCGTTTTTCGTTTCGACTTCTAAGTGTACCGAATATCCCGCCGATCTTTGATCTTTAATGATTCGGCGCAACACTTTTCTGCCTATTCCTTTGCCTTGATATTCTGGCAAAATGGAAAATCCATAAATCCACGCTTGCCCCTCTTCTCGGCTCACTCGAATTTTCCCTACCGTTCCTTCACTTACGTCAATCATGAGCATTTCAGCGTTATCCGCGAAGATCTTGCTTTCTCTCGCTCTGGCGTCTTCTTCGTCCAACCCAAACGCCGTAACGGATAATCGTACGCGCATTTCGTAATCATCTAATGTTGCTTGCCTCAGAAGAATACCGTCCGTTTCTTCAAGTGCCTTTTCTTGCCACTCCATTTGATGCTCTGAGAATGCATACTCAGCACCTTGTTTACTCAAAAAAGCTTTTGCCGCATCTGATCCTGCAGGCGTGTTCAACAAGATTTTCTTGTATCCGGTTTGTTTGACTTTTGCCATTCCTTGTTGGAACAATCGATGGAAATGCCCATTTCGTCGTTCACTTGGTTTCACCATTCCGCAAACTTCGACTGTAGAACCAAATGCATACAAACCTAAAAACGCTACAAGTTCGCCATTTTCATAATGAAAAAAATCTAGCTGATCAGATTCGCGTTCTCTAAGCATTTCCCAGTTAAGCTTCAGTTGTAAATGATCATGAATTTCACACTCTTTTTGCAATTTTTCAATATCTTTTATTTGTTGTGTCGTTAACATTTTTTCTCCTTTTACAACATTTGTAGCTCCTATACACATTTTTCTAGGGAAAGTTCCCAAGTTCCCCATATTAAAGTACCATTAAATTCAATACTATTTGAAGGGAAAGAAAATATATATTAATCTATCCTACCTGTTATTTTAATGAAAACGGGGAGGAGTTGTCGCGCAGCGATCTGCTTCCTAGTTATTACGCTTTCGTTTCCCGTTAGCGGAATGAACTTTACAGACCAATATTGCTCTTATGCCCCATATAATGCCCAGCATCAGGGACGTCGGCAGCCTGAATGACCCTCTTGAATATATGGAATAAAGAAGCGATTGTGCTAGACTATAGCTTCCCTCCGCCTTCAAAAGAGAAATCGGCATAGACCGGACAATGATCCGACGCATCCAGCGCCTTCTGATCCAGGACCGTGACATATTCCCCTACGGCCGCCTGATCTCCACGGTAAAATACATGGTCTATCGCCTCGCGGTAAGTACCTGTCGGGGCAGGTCCATGGACAAAAGCCTGCTGCGCTTCATCCCACTTCGGATACGGATGATGCGCATTCGAGTCGGACGTCTGAACGGCCGCTGTCACTTGCGCATCGAGGAAGCCGTGTTCGAACAGATGTTGGACCGGCGCGCTGCCGATCCGGCAGTTGAAATCGCCGATGCAGCATACCGGGACGGGCCACCTCTGCTGAATCGCATCCGCCACGCTCATCAGCTCTCGGCTGTTGCTCCTTCTCGCTTCCTCGCCGGCCTGATCCGATTTCCAGTAAAAATGGACGTTGCATACGGCGAAGCGTTGTCCGGAACGGGTGCACTCGAACACCGCCCAGGTTATGGACTTGGAATTCGAATCGTTCAATCCGCTGAAGCGATGGAAGCCGCTCTCCAGCACCGTCAGCCGCTGGGTATGCAGCAGCGGGGTATAATTGTTGCTAAGCTCCCCGATCGGTACGGCAACTTCCGTATAGCGGCCGTCCAGCAAGTCGAACAAAGAAACCGGCTCCCGCCGCGCTTTCGGCGAGACCTCCTGCAGCCCGAGCACGTCGGGCATGTATTCCATAAAGACATCGGCCAGGTTGTCGTCTCGGTTGGCGATGGCGTTATCTCCGCAATTCCCCCAAATGTTGGACGTCATGATCCGAAATTTAGAGTCATTCCCTGCATTATCTTGTCGAGCATTCATCAGCATGCCACCTCGTTATCGATCGCTATGTGCATCAGCCGGCTGTAAACACCGGCGCGCCGCTGTTGTCGACGGTCATTTTGTAACGCGTGCCGTCGGGACTGTGAAACCATAGGCCTTCGAAGTTCGTTGTTCCGGCAACATGGACCCGACCGGTCTTGCCTTCGGCGAAATTGTCCGTCACCTGCACGTCGCTGCATGTATCCGTGACGTTGATTCCGTATTGGTTCTGATTGCCGGCAGCGGCTTTCTTCACGCGATTCCCCGCGATCCGGCCGTTCTTCGCCATATTGGCGGCCAATATCCCGTTTCGCGTGTTGTCGGTTTCGGTGGCGGGCGCAATGATGAGATTCCGTTCCACCTGAAAGGCATCGAGGCTTTGGATGAAGATGCCCGTCCGGCCGCACCGCTGAATCTGGTTGTCGTGGACGAACAGATTGCCGGTCAATCCGTTGTACCGGTAAGCCGCATCCGGTTCTTCGGTATATACGGCCTCGGTAGCCGTATCGACGAACGTATTATCATGAATCGTGCAGTTGGTGACGTACGAGAGGAAAATGCCGCGATACTGGCTGCGCAGGATGTTGCCGCTGATCGTGACATTGTTCGCCCATCGGATCGTCATGCTGTTATTCGTTGCCGGCCCTTGCTCGAAAATATTGTCGGCGATCAGGACCGATTCCACTTTGGCATAGGTCGATACATCCTTGACACCGCCGGCGCAGTAGATGTTGGTCGTCACCGTGCCGGTAAACGTGTTGCCCTGAATGATGTAGTTTTTGCCGGATTGCGGCAGTCCCGACTGCACGCCGTTCGCATCCTTGGAGCCTTCGGTATTCGCCTGCGTATTGGACAGCATGACGCCCATCTTGCAGTTGATGAACCGGTTATTGATGACGCTCATCTCCGTGAACTTCAGGCTGCGCACCCCGCCATACGTCATTCCCTCGAAGGTGTTGCCGTATACTTTAATGTTCGAGCAGTACACGTTATGAACGGACGAATGATTGCCTACGCCGCTCGGCCATGCCTGGGTGCCCGCCGTTCCGCTGGCGCCGAAATAGCAGTTCTGGACGATGACATTACTGCAAGGCGTCCCGTCGAAGCTGCCGAAGTATGGAAAACCGACTTGAAGATGCGGGCTGATCTGGATCGCTTCGCGCAAGCCGCTCGCGTCATCCGTATGCGGGTCCAAATAGCCGACGAACCGGCAGTTGTCCACGAGGACGCTGCTGCAGCCGTTCATGTCGATCGCATGGCAGTTCGGGACATCGCGAACCTCCAGATCGCGGATGACGATATTTCTCCCGCGCGCCAGGCCGAAGCAGTTGCCGGGATCAGGATATTGCAGCACGTTGCAGTCCCATACGCCTCCCTCGATAATGATGTTGCCATGCCCGTTGTAGCCGGAGAAGTTCACGTTATTCAAGCCGTTGATCAATATCGTCGAATTATGGCAGCGGAGAATGGTCGCCCCCTTCTCAAGGGTAAGCCGGGTATTTCCGAAGATGCGCAGCGCCGCCGTCGTCTTGTACGTGCCCCGGGGGATAACGACATGCGAGAAGCTCGCCGTCTGGGCATCGTTCAGCGCGTTCTGAATCGCGGTCGTGTCGTTCGTCGTCCCGTCTCCGACGGCACCGTAATCCTTCACATTATAGATCGGCACGGTAGTCGTGCCGCCTGCGGCTTTCGTTTCCGCAGTAAGCGAGTTCAAGATGGACGCGCCGGCCACCACGGCGGTTCCGGCCATGCCGATCGAGGCAAGCATCGATCTTCGAGTCATCCGGTGCTGCGTTGGCGGTTGTTCGTTTGCACTCATGCAAACTCCTCCTTCTTTTTGGCAGCTGCGAGCTGCGGGAATAGGGCTATTTCTTCAACTCCTGCGCAATGGTTTGATTGATTTTTTCTTCCGCCGTCCGAAGCGCCGTATTGACATCGTATTTGTTGTTCAAGAAGTTTTTGTACTCCGCCTCCATAATCGTCGAGGCGTTCCCGGAATATTTGGAGAATTGCAGCCCGGGTGTATAGGTGCTTTTGAACATGGCCTGAATGTTCTTTCCTTTCAGAATCGGATTATCCGCCCCGTAAGCCTGCTGGAATTTAGGATCTTTGAGCGCGCTGACGCGTCCGGTCGAACGCACCATGGACATATGCACTTCATCGGAGGACAGCAGCTCGATGACCTTCGCCGCAGCTTCCTTATGCTTGCTCGTTTTGCTGATGCCGTACAGATGGAACGAATACGGTCCCGCGTTGTTCGGCATATCGCTGAAGCTCGGGTACTGTACCATGTCCCAGTTCAGCTTTCCTTCGGTTTCCTTGAAGAACGGAGAGGTCAAGATGTTGTAGGTTGCGACCATGCCGATCGTTTTATCCCGGAAAAACGGATTCCAATACGTTGTTTTTTGCGCGTTGGCGGACACGTCATTAAGCAGCTTGCCCAGCTCGAACGCGCGCTTGTACGGCTCGCCGGTTACGCTTGCCTTATGAGTCACCGGATCGACGGGATTCACCCCGAGCGGCTTGCTGACCCGCACGAATGCTTCCGGATGAATGCCCATGTATTGCACGCCGCTGTCCTGACGGGTCAGCGCTTTGGCGGTTTCGACCACTTGATCCCACGTCATGCCGTCCTTCGGGTAGCTGACGCCGAATTTATCGAAGATGTCTTTGTTGTAAAATAAGGCGCAGGTCAGCAGGGCAAACGGCACACCGTACATCGCGCCATGCGACACGTTTTTCGTGGACTCGATCGTCCGCGGGTCGAAGCGGCTGAGGTCCAATTTGCTTTTGTTCAGCAAAGGCGTGATGTCTTCGAAAAATCCAAGATCCTCGTACTTGGCAAATTCCGAATTTCCGATGGTGAACAGGTCAAACGGCTGATTCGTCGAGATGACATCCTGCAGCGACACCTTCGTCCGGTCGATCTTCTCTACGGTAATATACGGGTACTTCTTCTTGATCGGCCCGTTGTACAAAATTTCGAGGTCCTCGTCGCTCACCACCTGCACGTCATACAGCTTCAGTGTAATCGGCTCCGGCGGTACTTCTACTTTAGCCCCTGCGGTGCCAGGCTCCTTCGTTTGTCCCTGACTGCAGCCCGCCGACAGCAGCGCGACGACCGTTACCGCAGCCGTTGCCGTTGTTCGTAATGTACGCACATGCCCCACCCCTTGGAATAATATAAAAATGCTTGCCGAGGGCATATAAGGAATGCCCTTGCATTTATATTGTACGGGATGGCACAGGACGGCCGGGAGGCAGTGCTGCATCTGCCTTGGTGGAAAAACGGAACGGGCGCAAGTACATTTTCTACCGTTATGAAGCCATTCATCACACCGGCCCTCGGCTTGGGGCCGGGACATGCCGTACCCGCAGCCGGCTTGCCCTGACTTTCGGGCCTGTCACAAACCAACAGCCCGGCGCTACTCGCCGGGCTGTGCAGGCACGGAAGCAGGCCGCTTCATGTCGGTGACCGCCGCCTCGACTTCTTGCGTGATCGCCTCCCCGCCCCTCGCCAGCCATTCGGTGACGAACGTATCGAAATAATCGAGTGGCTTGTCGCCGACGATAATGCGCATGAAGGACTCGTTTTCCAGATGAAGCAAGCTGTCCCACTGATTGTCCATCGTGCTCGTCATGCCGTAAAATTCACTGTATACCGGCACGTTGGCCGGGCTGAGCACGGCGCGGCCGCCGCGGTATTGATACAGCACATAAGCCCAGTCCTGCGGCGATGCGACCAGCTGGCGGAACCCCTTCAAGTAGTCCTCAAAGATTTTGCGGTCGGACGAGAGCAGCTGTGTTCGCGGCAGCTTGCCGCTGGCAGCGTCCTGAAACCGTTGAAACCGGTTGACGACCGTCTGCTCCGTCCGGAATGTCGCCTGGACCGGTCTTACGCTCCAGTTCGTCCCGGGACTGTCCATATATACTTGCGAGACGCCGGGCGCGTTGTTGTCCAGATCGGCAAATACATTAATCGCTTTGATGATCGCCTCCGGGTTTTTCGCGCCCTTCTTCACGACCATAATACGCCCCAGCGGATCGGGCTGCCTCGTATAGTAGCGGCCGTCGGCTGCTACGACATAATGCGCGTCCCATTCCGCCGCCGGATTGTTCTTGACGCTGCCGGCGAGCAGCTTCATCGGCGCAGAGGTGTAACCGCTTCCAATGCCGGCTTTGCCGCTGCTTATATCTTTGGCGAATTGATCCGGCTTGCCGGTCCCGAAATTCGGGTCGATCAAGCCGGCCGCGTACATCTCGCGCAGCTTGCCGAGCGCCTGCTTCGTGTTCGCCGTGATCGAGCCGTACACCAGGCTGCCGTCCTCGCGTTTGATCCATATTCTCGGAAACGACTGAAACGCGCCGAAATACGGATCGAGCGTATTGAAGCCGATCGTTCCCGTTACGAAGGTGGACGTGCTCTGGATGCCGTGCGTATCGCGAATTCCGTTGCCGTCGGGGTCCTGCTCGATGAACGCCTTGGCCACACGCTCGATATCCCCGGTTGTGATCGCTTCGGGAAGCTGAATACCGACCTTCCTCAGCCAGTCCTGGCGAATCCATACCACCCCGTCCGCATCATGCGCCGGAATGGTCGACGGGATACCCAGCATTCTGCCATGATGCGTCACGCGCCGCATCAGACGCGGGCCATAGCTGTCGAAGACGCTTTTGAGCAGCGGCGAAGCATGCCGCTCGTACAGCTCCGTCATGTCTTCCAGCATCCCGGCTTCTGCCAGCCGTTTGAACTGCTTTTCCGTCACCAGCAGAAAATCCGGAATATTTTTGCTTGAAATGAGCAGATCGACCTTCTGGGTATAGTCAGAGCTCGGATATTCAAAGGCATGAACAAACCGGATATTCAGTAAATCCTCGATTCGCCTTGTGTACCGGTTGTCGGTGAACGAATCGTTCGAGCCTTCCGGCCATTTGCTTTCCAGTGTCGTGTAATAGCCGACGCGAAGCGTGACAGGCTGTATGTACTTGCCGCTCGCGTCGGACGAAACCGCCTCCGCTGCTGTGGGAGGAACGGGAGAGGAGCCGGTCTCGGGCTGCCAACAGCCGATGACGGTAAGCAGGACCGCTCCGATCGCGGTCAAGCGCAGCGTAAATGGGATGTGCATCGGAATCGCCTCCTCCGATAAAGATGATTCAAAGCTCGCTCTCCGGCCGTCCTCCCGGCAGAACCGCGCTATCCCCGACGGACATTCGGAATTCGGATGGGAGAAATCCGGTTTCTTCGCGGAACTGCCGGCTGAAATAACGGTAATCCTGGAACCCGCATTCCTCGGCGATATCCGCCACCTGGCGGTTGGTCTGCATGAGCAGCAGCTTCGCGCGCCGGATGCGCAGTTCCTTCAAATATTCGGGAAACGACTTCCCTACAATGTCCTTGAAGCTCTTGCTGAAATAGCTCCGGCTCATTCTTGCTTTCGCCGCCATTGCGCTCTGCGTTACCTTGGAATCCACGTTCGTTTTCATATATTCCATCGCATCCAGGATGAGCAGCAGCACATATTCGGGGTACGAGGAGCAGCGCAGCTTATGGCTGATCGCGCCGCGGAAATGGACGATAAATCTTCGCCAGTCTTCCCAGGTGCACACATGCTCCGACCGATTCAGCCACTCATGCAGCTCGCCCAGACCGATCAAGCGATTCATCTCCATGATCAAATAATGCATGACCTTATGCAGCTTGGGCATCGGCGGCCGGATCGTTTCCAGGCAAGCGCACAAGCGATCGAATTCGTCGTCCTTGACGACCCAATACAGCTTCAGCCACTCATCCATATGCGATTGCAGCATCGCTTCGTCGGAGTCAAGCCAGCGTGCGACCGGCTCCGGCGCCTCGCGCCGCCCGTCGGCCGCGCCGCGCAGCTGATCCGTAATTCGCCGCAGCGACTCCTCCAGATTGCCCGCCTCCAGCTCCGTCTTGACGATATAATCGAGCGCGCCCAGCCGAAGCGTATCCTGAATATAGTTAAAATCTTGGTGGCAGGTCAGAATGACGATATCGATCCACGGATACTGCGCGCGAACGCTGCGCATCAGGTCGAAGCCATTCATGACCGGCATCGTCAGATCGGTGAAGATCAGGTCAACCGGCTGGTCGGCCAGCAGCTCCAGCGCCTTCTTCCCGTTATTCGCCTCCGCGACGATCCGGATGCCGAACGATTCCCAAGGTAGCGTCGTAATCAATCCCTTACGTACGAAGTATTCATCGTCAACGATCATCGCCCGGATCATAGCGTGCCTCCTTTCTTCGGCTGAACCGGTATACGGAAGAACATCGTCGTTCCCGCGTTTGGCGAGCTGGACGCTTGCAGACGAGCCTGCTCGCCAAAATGCACCCGCAGCATCGTATTGACGTAGTTCAGCCCGATGCCCATGCCTACCTTCTCACGCGCTGGAATGTCGTGATGGAGCAGCTCGTCGATTTGCTCCTCGCTCATCCCTATTCCGTTGTCCTTGACCTCGATCAGCACGGAGCCGTCATGCTCCATCGTGATCGTCAGCTGAATTAGGCTTCCCATGTCCCCGAGACCGTGGTACAGGGCGTTCTCGATCAAGGGCTGCAGCAGGAAGCGCGGCACCTTGACATCCATGACGGCAGGATGCGCATGGATTTGCACGGAAAATTCGTAGTTGTAGCGAATTTGCTGCAGCGTCACGTAATCGTTCAGCGCGTTAATTTCATGCTTGAGGTCAACGAGATCCCCGTCTCTCCCCAGATTGTACCGCAGCAGCCGAATAAATACGGTGACCAGACTGACGATCTCGTCCTGCCCTTTGGTTTTGGCCAGCCATTGAATCGTGTTCAGCGTGTTGTATAAAAAATGCGGATTCATTTGATGAACGAGCTTTTCTACCTCCAGATAGCGCTTATCCTCTTCGTTTTGTTTCAGCTCCTCCATCAGCTGGCTGATGTTGATTCTCATATGCTGAAACCTGTCCATCACTTCATCGAATTCGAGAATGTTCGTCTTCGGCGGCGAGGACGGCCGCTGCGACGCGGCCGTGAAATCGCCGCTCATCTGGTAAATTTCGCCGTGCAGCTTCTTGAAGGGCGTCACGAGCATCCGCCATATCCACCAGCCGATGGCGGCGCTGACGAGCAAGCTTACCGCGGAAATCGACAGCCAGTAGACGGCCCATCGGTTGACTTCCTTATCGTACAGCCTTTTGTCGATAATCGAATAGACGAACCAGTCCAGTTGATTGCTCTGGGCGCGAAAATAGTAATGTCCGCCTGACACTTGATACCGCTGCTCGGAGAAGTGGCCCGGCATGACCGAGCCAGGCGGAAACAGCTGCTCGTCTTGGCTGAACACGACGATTCCGTTCTTGTCGGTCAGCACCTGAACAGCCTCCATTCCGTACTGATGCTGATTCAGCAACTGCTCATACACGCCAAGGCCGGTTTCTACGTAAATATCGTAGCTCGAAGCGGTCAACAGATCGGTCGGTCGGGAGATGGAGAATACAAGCCCTTCCCCGCCGCCGACAGTCCGGTGCGGAGCCTGGTACGTCACACCATTGTCTACGGCCAGCACCGGGCCGTGATCGTTCGCCTGAACGGGGTAGTTCTGAAACAAATAATCGTTCGTCGTTCGATTGGAAATATAAAACAACCCGATGTCCGGATTCGTATAAGCGACCAGATTCATATGGGCGAATACGTTTTGGCTCAAAATATATTTATCGATCGCTTTATCCGCCTTGAGCAGCAGCTTCAAATCGCGGTTAGTCATTTGCTGGGACACGTAGTTCAAATTGCGGTACGACAGTTCGATATTCGATCGGACCTGCTGCAGACTGCCGTTAATCCCGTTGACCGTCTTGCTGTCCAGCACCGTATAAATAATATAGTAGGACGATACGCCCATCAGCAGGATGGGCACGATGGTGCTCACGAGCAAACCGACGAACAAGCTTCTTTTCAAGGAACGAGGCTTGTCGGTCTTTAATCTGTCCGAACCTTGAATATTCATTATTTTCACCTGTCATCCGTATCCATTAATGCCGGGTACCTGTCCGGTTTTATTGTACCATCCCCGCTCCCGGCCGGGTAGTGAAGGATGTTCGTCATCGGATAGAAAATGAGCGTGGACCGGGGCTATTTTCACACTTGGACTGCACAATTTTCACACGAGACACCCTCCCCTGCCCTAGCGCCGGTATATGATGAACACGTTCCCGTCCGGATGCCTACTTCGCCCCGTCGAGCATCAAAGCTATATTCGGCGGTGCCGTCTCTCGCATTGCATAAAACTTATCCGTACTCTCCAAATACCTGTTCGAGTAAGGCGGGATCGCCCTGGTTATGCTTGCAGCATAACTGGGAAGCTGAAATGGACGATAACCTAAGCTCTTGCTGAAAAACCTAGTTAACTTAAAAAGAAACCACCTAACAGCAATCCTATACAAATAACAATCGCAGGGTTCCATTTGAATTTTTCCAAAGTGATATATGCGAACACACCTATGATTACCACAGGGAGCCATGATGTTTCGATAATCGCTGTTGAGAAAAATTTAACTGTGAGTTGCAGCATTAAAATGGCCACGACCGGAATAACGAATGTCTTGAGTCGCTTGACTTGTTGCGATTCGCGGAAGCGACTTAAAATACTCAACAAAATAAACATTAACAATGAGGGTGGTGCAACCGTTGCAAATAACGCGACACAAGCACCTAAAAATCCTGCTTGCTGATAGCCTACATAGCCAGCTATTTTTGTTGCGATAGGCCCTGGCAGCGTATTACCAAGTGCAAGCATCATGCTATATTCAGCAGTTGTCATCCAGGCATAGGTTTCGACGACTTCTTTCTGAATCAATGGGACTGTCGCCGCTCCTCCACCATAACCAATCATACCGGGAATAAAAAATGCTAAAAATAAATGAATGTATATCATGATCGCTCACCTTTTTTCACCGGTAAAAACAACGCAAGCAGTAATGTTACTCCTACGACGAAGCCTGGATGAATATGTAACGCGAAGATGCAAACAACTGTAGCGACTAGTAAAATCCCACCCTTTAACCATCCAAGTGATTTCTTCGTTTTTTTCATTAAATCAAGAAAAACAATTAGCATCATCACACCAATAATGGGCAATACACCATTTGTCATACCCGCTACAAACGGTACATATTTAAATTTGAATAACAACTTGAATAGCACGAGCATCATTAAAATGGACGGTAAAATTGAGGCAAGGATTGCATTTAACAGTCCTAAAACGCCGCCTACTCTGTAACCAATATAGCCTGCTAACTTCGTAATAATAGGCCCTGGTAACGTATTCCCTATAGCCATAATTTCGTAAAACTCATCTTCTGTTAGCATTTTAAAGGTATCGACAACTTCTTTTTTAATAAGTGGAATACCGGCTGGGCCACCGCCGAATCCTAATAAACCTGAGCGTAAAAAAGCAATAAAAATTTGCTTTTGTTTCATCTGATTCTCCTTCTAACATAGTTGCTAAATTAGCGTTGCATAACAATTTAATACATTACTGAATTAAACGTTCGATCACAAACAAAAGGATCTGCCGTACAGATAGCGGCAAATCCCTTTTTTTAGACTCCTTGGCACCTAACGGAAAATATAATCCGTGTCGCGCGTTTGAATAATGATGCGTTGGAACGGTTGTCCTTCATAAGTCTCGCATTCGATTGCGTAAAATCCTTCCGCTCGGGTCGGGTGCGCTATGTACGTTTTGCCTTTCCAGTGCATGATCTTGGTTCGATCCAGCGGAGAATAGTAGTCTTGCAGGCACTCGGCCATCGTATAATCCATTGCCGTCTCCTTCATTCCGTCATGATGCAGTACACTCTATTATGCTACAAATCTGCTCCGAATCCAAGAGAGCGCTCATGTCATGTCCGTGCCCTGTTCCCGCGCCGTTCTGTAAATGATCGTTCTAATTTCCAATCATCTCCAATATGATTTAGTTCGTGATCGAGATTAGGCATTCATTCCCAGTCTTCGCACATCAACGCTAAGCCATTCTCGATCCGTCCGCTGCTTCCCATTCCGATAAGAAAGGAGGATCGCGTTTCATTCAGCCATGAGAACGCTTTACACATAAGGCTTCGTTACAGCGGTCAACGTACGCGCGGCATGCATGTGCCGGGATGCGCGTAAGCACCTTTTCCCTTTAGGTGTGTCACGTTTAAGGAGCAGGCCATCGGCAGGCTCGGCAAGGCCATCTTTTATATTGGAGGTAACGCTATGTTTCGAGTTTTTGCATGGGGCATTAACAAAATCAAGCAAAGTAAAGTAACCACCTCATTCCTGCTCGCCTTCCTCGTTATGGCGATGACGGTGCTGCCGGTATATGCGGCCACTCCCGCCAAAACGGTAAACGCTTCAGCGACGCTCGCCTATAATCTAAAGGGCCTGAATCATAATGTGGCCGTTCAGAAAGCATACATCGCTTCCACGTATGTTTATGTCACGCAGCGGTCCGGCGGAACGTGCTACCTGTCCCGATTGCTCATTAACGGAAAAGACGCGAACTATGTCGACGAAATGACCGTCACCAATGCCGGTCATTGCCAAACGCTTGACATGTATACGTACAATGGCATCAATTACTTTTATTTCAGCTCCAAAGCCGACCCTTCGACAACGTACAACTGGTCGCTGCAGGTCGCAAGACTGAAATATTCCGCCGGCACGACCGTAAATTATACGGATCTTCATCGTTTCACCTATATGAACTACGCCAATAAAACCGGTGCAAGATTAGGCGATACATACCGGGTCGATGGCGGCGGCAACAGTACGTACACCGTATTGCGCGTACAAACGGCGCAAGGCACCGTAACCTGGTCGATCTACGACACCGTGGCATTGAACCAGCTGCTGGACAGTAACGAGCAGGTACGGATGGACAGTGCAGCAGCCAAAAGCGCTTGCGTGGCCAGCTTCACGCAGTCAGGCAGCGCCATTGTGAGACCGAACGGTTCATTCCAAGGATTGGATATGCTGAGCAATTCGGAAATTTATACGTCGGGCGGCGCAGAAGGCGATACGCCGCAAATCGCGATGATGTCCAATTCGGGAGCTTACAAATCGCTTGTTAAAATTACAAATGTAGGAACGCACGAAATCGAAGGCGTGCAAACCAAAAACAATAACGTATACTTTACGATCGTGACCGACCCGGTCAATAAAAAGAATACGCAAAAAATTTATTACGTTCCCGACAGCATATTTTAAATCAGCCTGAAGCAGGTCAACTCCCGTAAGCGTTACTGTTGGTAAAGCCGAAAGGGCCGACTGCTGTTCCGAAGTACGTATGCAGATGAAGGAAAGATAGTGCTTCATTCGCAATAAAGCCCGGCGAACGCCGGGCTTTTACATTGAAACGTTGTAGCGTTCAAGCTGCATGCTAGGCTGATTCGAGCAGCAGCTTGCCTGCCTCACTTTACTCTTCTTCGAACAATTTCTCACCGCGATGGAGCCGCCATGCAATTTTCGCCGTATGCGGCGTCTCGCGGGAAGTCGGCGCATGCGCAGCCAAATAACGGGTCACGGCAAGGATCAGCGTTTCGCAGGCTTTCTCTGCGAACGGTCCCGACTCGGAAGCCCAGCGGTCATATTCCGCGACGGCCGCCTCGTACATCTGGAAGGAGTGAAACTCCGCATCCTCTCGGAGCAGCGCATGACCCAATACGTTGAATAAAGGTTCCGGCTCTCCGCCGCTGCGCAGATAGCGGGTTACCCACGCCGCAGCCGGCGCCACCTGCTGCTGCTTATCGAGAAGCTCGAGTAGCTCCGCGGGCTGCGGCGCTTCCCCAACCGCGTCACTGACAGCCGGTCTCGGGGCGGCTGGGATGTTCAAAAAACGGTCGAGGTAAATCGTAGCCGCCGTATGGAAAATTCCGCGAACTAGCCATGGATCGGCGGAGCGGATCAAGCCTTCGTGAACGGCATGAGCATGCGTAAACGTGTGTAATACCGCAATCCAGTCCCCGAAATCGTTCTGCGTATGGAAGCGGACGACCCGTTCCGCTGCTGCCAATGCGGCAATTTGCGCGATGCGCACCGGAGAAGCGCCGCCGAGCAAAGCTTCCTTCAGCACGTGGACCGTCCGCAGCGGATCGTCTCCTAGCAGCGCTTGGAGCAGCTCCTCGTCGTCGGTACAGGAGTCCCCGACTCCAGATGAAACACCCGTATTGGACAGCTCTTCGAACGCTTCCATCAACGGCTGAACCAAATTAACCGGAGACTGCCAGCTGTGAAGCTCTTCACTGCGTGAGGCGGATCCGAACATCGGAACGAGCGAAGCGAGAACATCATTGAACTGCTCGTCCCCGACATACTTCAAGCTCTCGAATGCTTTATTATGGAAATCAAGCGTATGGCCTCCATTAATATAGAAATGATCCGTTGCAGCCATGCTCATCATAGAGAATAATCGCATCTCATCCATCCCCGCTTGCACGGCAGTCAACAGCACCCGTTCCGCGCCGCGCGTATCGCGAACCTCGATGCAGTCACGGTACCATTCCATCAACCGTTCCTCGGAGACGCTCGTATTCGGAAGCGGGTCGAGCAAGAAGCGTGTTCCGCTTCCAGCTGAGTCGCGTGCGGTGTGGAGCAATCCTTGATACAACGCAAGGATCCGTCCTTGTTTATCAAGCTTGGGCAGTACGTTAGCCATCGCGGTCAGAGTCGTTAATCCAGAGCCCCATCCTTGCCTGCGCTGTTTGACCCCGAATTTGATCCCGATCGCTACAATTTCTTTCTCGGGAACGCCCGCCTCCATTAAGCCGACGATAGCTTTGGCTATGACAAGGCCGATATTTTGCTCAAGGCCGCTCAGAAGCCGGTCTTTATACAGCTGTACTTGATTGCCATTCCGGCAATTCGGGTTGACCCAAATCTCTCCGTCATGAACGGTTATATCATGTACCGGAACATCGTCCGCCCAAGGGTCGAGCGTCCCTCCGCTGCATACGTCAAACCGCGCATGATGCCAATGGCATGTCAATATTCCGTTGCACAAGCTTCCCATGTGGAGTGGAAAACCGAGGTGAGGACATCGATTGTCAAGCGCATGTACTTCATCCTCGTGATAAAACACAACGATGCCCCCCTTGACCAGCTTCGGTCCTTGCTCTCGAAGCTTTTCTACTGTACCCGCCTGAATCCAACCATTCATGTAAACGCCTCCAATATTCCATAGAATGTGCTTGCCTTGCTTCTATAATATCTTATTTTTAATACTTTTTAAATATGTATGTTTATAAAGTGCTGTGGACTATTCTTGTCCTCAGCTCTCCAGTGCCAGCCCCACCAGGCGTTCGGACGACTGTTACAGGAAAGTAATCGCCCGGACAACGGATGTGTATTGGACTTATAAGCCGTTACGAGAATGGCTTGGCGGGGTTATCTATGGAGGTCCTTAACAATATGGATACAGTACTTAATATCAAAAATAGAATGCCCCCTAACGCAACGTATGGCAAACCTATACCTGATATAAATAATCCGCATACCGTTGTACCAATCGTTGTTCCTAAGTTTGTAGATGTAAGAAATAATCCATTGGCAAACTCAGGAGCCTTGGGTGCTGCAGAAGTAATCCAATACTGGTTAATGTTCGCTCCTATACCGGCCAATACTCCCCAGAGCAAAATGAGGATGGCCATGGGTACGCTCAAATGTCCGATGAAAAACATGATGATATATACTGCGCCTAGCACAAAAGGAAAGGTTGTTACAGATTTGAAGGCATGTTTTGAGAGTAACCTCGCTGCGAGAATGTTTCCAATAATATTGGCAGCGCCGTATACCAGTAACATCAAGCTCACTGCATTCCAATTCATTCTCGTAATGGTTTCAAGATACTCAGCAAGGTAACTATATACACCGAATACTGCGCCGTTCATTAGAATAACAGCGGCAATGGAAAGCCAAGTAATTGATTTTTTTAATACACTAAATTGCGCTCCGTAAGAGAGTCTCTCGCTTACAGGCATGGATGGCACGTAGAGGAGTGTGGCACTGAATACTACAACATTCACAATTGCAAAAAATAACATCGCCATTCCTAACGAGGCTGAATTCGCAATTACGCTTGTAACTGGCACACCAAGCACCATTCCTGCAGATACTCCGATAAAGATGTTCGAAACCGCTTTGGGGGCTTCCGCCTTGCTAACTGACGCAGCAGCTACTGTAAAAGCCATTGACACATAAACGGGGTGGAAAAGAGCTGGGATCACACGTGCAATTAATAATATAGTAAAGTTTGATGTTGCTGCCGAAACCACGTTACACAAAATGAAAACACCGAGTACAAGCAGCATCGTCGTCTTCCGATTCACACCCGAAAACAATAAAGGCATTATCGGACCCGATATGGCTACAGCAAGTGCAAAGAGACTGACAACCAATCCTGCTTTGGCTATACTGACATTAAAATGATCCGCAATGAATGGCAGCACTCCAATAACACCCATTTCCGTATTTAAAATCCCAAAAACACCGGTAGCCAATATTATAATAAGCAGCTTATTTCGTTCTGCTCTCATCGTCGATTTCCAACTTTCTCTGCTTATTTCCATGTACGGTACGCATTAGGTTAACCTTAACTTTCTTATAATCAGTCATGGTATAATTCCCCAATTAAAGAGGCACACCGATGTAGGCGTGCCCTTCATATTGACTAGCATCACGATTTATTCATTCTTCATCGTGCTGTTGTCGATTACAAATCGATACCGGACATCTGAAGCCAGCACGCGTTCCCAGGCTTCATCAATCTGCTTGGCGGAAATCACTTCGATCTCAGGAGCGATGTGATGTTCAGCGCAGAAATCAAGCATTTCTTGCGTTTCGCGAATTCCACCGATCATCGACCCGGCAAATGACCGGCGATGCCCGATCAGGGAAAATACGTTAACGGACAACGGCTCCGCCGGCGCACCGACGTTGACCATGGTACCGTCCAGCGCCAGCAGCGAAAGGTAGGCACTGATATCGATCTTCGCGCTCACGGTATTCACGATGAGGTCGAACGAACCCGCCAGGTTTCTAAACGTCTCGGGATCGCTTGTGGCATAATAATGGTCCGCACCAAGGCGCAAACCGTCTTCTTTCTTCTTTAATGACTGCGATAGCACCGTTACCTCCGACCCCATGGCATGAGCGAGCTTCACGGCCATATGTCCAAGCCCGCCAAGTCCAACAACCGCTACCTTCTTGCCCGGGGCAGCTCCCCAATGGCGCAGCGGAGAGTACGTTGTGATCCCGGCGCACAAGAGCGGCGCGGCAGCGTCAAGCTCCATGCCGTCAGGAATTCGAACCACGAAATCCTCCGTTACGACGATGTGGGTGGAATACCCTCCCTGCGTATATTGCCCGTACCGATCCATAGCGCCATAGGTGCCAGTCATTCCATTGAGGCAGTACTGCTCTTCTCCCTTATGGCAGTTATCACACTCTCTGCAGGAGTCAACCATACAGCCTACGCCTACTCGATCGCCGATGGCATACTTGGTAACTTCCGAACCCACCTGAGTGACAATTCCGGCGATCTCGTGACCAGGCACAAGAGGATACTTTACCGGTCCCCACTCGCCGCGTGCGGTGTGAATATCGGAGTGGCAAATACCGGCGTACTTTATTTCAATAAGGACATCATGCGGCTGAAGGTCCCTACGCTCAATCGTGGTCAGTGTGAACGGTCCTTCCGGACTGAATGTAGCGCGTGCATGAGCAGTAATCATATATACCCTCCTGAATCTATCATGAATAAACACTTTAATAGTTAATCAACACCCGTTAAAAATTATAACTTAAATTAAACTGCTATCAATGGTTAAAATAGCGCACTTCGTTGTTTATTAAACAAATTAATATATATTGTTCATTAAGACTAGTCGATTTTTTGAATGGTTACCGTAAAATCATCATGCATGGCTTCAAGCTTTGCTGTAAGCTCTTCGGGATCGGATTCGATCATCACATCTTTCCAGGGGGCATAATAACCGAAATCTCCAACTTCCGGATCGTCTCCCGGCGGCGCACTTTCCGTAGACAAACCTTCATCTAATACACTCAATTTTTCAAATCCGCCAAACTCCTTAAAGGTGAGTGTCAACGGGAGCCTTGACAGAAAGTCCCGGCTTGTCGGATGATCAACCATTTTTACTATGAATTCCTCGTTGTTAAACGTCAATTTGATCCTCACCTCTTTCGCACGGTTATGCTCTGCGTCCGATGGAGCGGCGGGTTGGGCCGCCTGGTTGTTCGTTTCATTCGTCGTACCGGCTTGATTGGCGGCTCTGTTATTGCTCATGTTATCGTCTCCTTTGGAGGTGGAACCGTCTTTACCGTCGTAAGAAGCACAGGGGAAGGCCATCATCAGAACGAGAAGCAGCGATAATACTTGTTTCATCTTGATGGGTTCCTCCAATCCATTTGTTTTCCATCTCGGATGCTTCTTGATCATCGACACTGGCCAACCGTCCGAATCTGCTTCTTTCACCCACATTCGGTTCATATCGTTAATCAAATCGAATTGATTAATCAACTTATGTCTATTATTATATAAGTAAGACTTTGAGTTTCAATGGTTAAAGAAATGTATTATGTTGATAACTCAACATAATGTTCGAAATTGTTAATTATCTAGGAAAGCTTGGTGGATATTTACGATGACAAAAGTAGATCGGAGAATTCTTAAATCGCAAGAAGCTATGAAAAAAGCAGTTATTGAACTCATGACCGAAAAAAATTTCGATGAGATTACCATTCAGGATATAGCCGACCGTGCAAACATAAACCGCGGCACCATCTATCTTCATTATCAGGACAAATTTGATCTATTGGACAAACTCATAGAAGCACACATCAACGAATTAAGGGAGATGGGAGAATGGGCCTGCAGACTGGATTGGAGCAATGCACTCTTACCTTTTTTCGAATATTTTGAGAAAAACTATGTATTTTTTTCGACTATGTTAGCGAGTAAGGGAGCCCCTGCTTTCAGAACACGGCTTTTTGATTATATTACGGAAGGATTCCAAGCTGAGATTGATAAAGAAAGCGGAAGAAATACGGATTTAAGCGAAGATGTCATGCTTCAATATACCGGGAACGCTTATGTAGGCGTCATTGAATGGTGGATCAGGAATGGAATGCCATCTCCACCTCAAGCAATCGCCAAACAAGTTGGGGCTTTGTTAGAAGTGTGGTGAAAAACACCACGAATACTCGATATGGTAGAATAATAGAAATACCTGATTAGAAATGAGGAACAGTTATGCGAGCAGCAAAACGGACCGGGGTCCAGCCACAACTATT
>NZ_CAJVAS010000065.1 GCF_910593845.1 Paenibacillus solanacearum
TTCCCAGTATGTAAGACCCCTTGTAGACGACGAGGTAGATAGGTTCGGGGTGGAAGCGCGGTAACGTGTGGAGCTGACGAATACTAATCGGTCGAGGGCTTATCCAAGAGCTTTTCGAAGGAAAGCTAGCTTCGGAAGCAGTAGCTAAAGATTCAGCATTTGACTTTTGTTGCAGCGAAGATTTATTTTTTGGAAGTGACCTTTGTGCGAAGCACAACGGAACGAGAAAAGATAAATCGGAGCCCGTTTCGATCCAGTTTTCAAGGTGCAAGCCTTGAGATAAACATCGTTTGGTGATGATGGCGGAAGGGAACCACGCGTACCCATCCCGAACACGAACGTTAAGCCTTCCAGCGTCGATGGTACTTGGACCGCAGGGTCCTGGGAGAGTAGAACGTCGCCAAGCAAAAAAAACCACGTACGTGGTTTTTTTTTATGCCCGTAAAAGCAGCTCTGATGGAAAGTGACAATGACGCCGGAACCAGAACAGAAGCGCACAGCTTGACAAAACGACCCGTTGTAACTAGAATAGATACAACGGCGGTGATATAACTTGAAGCAGATCAGTACACGCTTTTCTATGGCGGTACACACACTATCCTTAATTGCCGTCAGTCCGAATGACTGTACGGGCGATTTCATAGCGGGCAGCGTTAATACAAATCCGGTTGTGATTCGAAGAATCATGGGGATGCTGAAAAAGGCAGGATTAGTTGAGGTTCGTCCGGGTGTGGGTGGCGCGGCATTGCTCAAAGAACCGAGTCAGATTACACTTCTTGACGTTTATCGTGCTGTGAAAGTGACGGAAGAAAGCCAACTGTTTCGTTTACACGAAAGCCCCAACATACATTGCCATGTCGGGCGGAACATCGAGAAAGCACTGCAATCCGAGTTATATGACGCCCAAGCGGCTTTGGAGCAAAAGCTGGCACAAACGACATTAGACCAACTGATTAACAAGTTCGAATAAAAGCTCTTAACAGAGCTTTTATATATAATCTTGTTGTAACCTTATTGGTTATAACAATGGCAATTACAACACAAGATGATGGAGGAATAAGTAATGAAAATATTAGTAACTGGAGCCACCGGGAAATTAGGTTCGAAAATTGTAGAGACACTATTGAAATCCGTACCGGCAAGCCGGCTGGCTGTCAGCGTCCGGAATCCGGAAAAAGCCGAACATTTAAGAGAGCGCGGCGTAGACGTACGTCAAGGTGACTTTGACCGGCCGGATACATTGGAGGCGGCTTTTTCGGGAATCGATCGCTTACTAATCATCTCTGCTGATGGAGACAACGAAACAAGAATCCGGCAGCACGGAAATGCGGTTGAGGCCGCTAAGAATGCTGGAGTGAAGTTTATTGCATATACGAGCATCACCAACGCGAAGGAGAGCCACAACCTCATGGCCCCCACACATCGGGCGACGGAGGAAGCAATTGCGAATACGGGTATCCCATATGCCTTCCTGCGCAATAACTGGTATCTGGAAAATGAAATCTTCGGCATTCAAGGCGTGCTGGCCGGAGCCCCTTGGGTAACATCCGTAGCCAATAATGGCAAGGTCGGCTGGGCACTGCAGCAAGAATACGCGGAAGCGGCAGCGAATGTGCTGATTGGCACCGGACATGAACATACAATTTATGAATTGTCCGGCAAACTGTTAACTCAAGAAGAACTGGCATCTGCTCTTGGGACGGTATTGGGCAAGGAGGTTCCGGTACATCAAGTGAGTGATGAAACGTACGCCGATATCATGAAAAATGCAGGCGTACCGGATTTTGTGATCCCGATCCTCGTAGGGATTCAACAGGGCATTCGGGAAGGAACGCTGGAAGTAGAGAGCAGCGATTTCGAAAAACTGCTGGGCCGTCCGCTTACTCCGATTCAAGAAGCGTTAAGCCAGGTTGTTCATAAGATTAACAACTGATCGTGGAAATAGAATCAGTCCAACCGAAGGTTGGCATGCGAAAGCAACAAACAAGGGCAGTTGGCCGCGCGCCAGCTGCTCTTGTGTTTGATTCAGTTTTTTTGAAATATTGCCTGGTAGCGCCATTCGGAAGACGTGCAAATGGGGGGAACATGATATAATTAAGTAACAAACAAGTCCATATTTATGGAAGAGACGGGGGACGAACCGATGCTTGCTGCGATAAACAAGAAAGTTGAAACGTTCGAAGGTAAGCGTTTTCCTTTCAAGATGAGCATACAGCAGAACCGGCAATTTCTAGTCAATTCCCACTGGCATGAACATTTGGAACTGGTGAAAATTGTTCAAGGACCGGTGTTGTTTCAGATCGACCAGCATAGCTTTAACGCGGAAACGGGGGAAATTTATTTTATTAACAGCTGCCAGGTTCACTCCGTCGCTTCTTCCCCTGGCGTCAACTGCGTTATTCAAGGCATGGTATTCGATAAGACGCTGCTGTTTTCTCAAGAAAATTTGGAAATGAGGCATTTGCTCTCGCTCTTCCTGAGAACGGAAAAAGTGGAGAACAGGTATGTACAGAGCCACCCGTTATGGGCGCAATTGAATGAGGAGATGAACAAAGCTTACCAAGAGTATACGCTGGAGGAAGTAGGGCATGAGTACAATATTCTTTCCTGCGTTTATCGGATTATTGTTTCTATGCTGCGACTGTATAAGCAGGATTTGAACGCCAGTCCTCCGCGGCAATATGCCAATCAGTACATGCGGCTTAAGCCGGCCATCGACTACATGGAAGAGCATCTGGCCGATAAAGTATATATGGAGACGGTTTGCGAGAAGGTCAATATGAGTCTTTACTATTTCTCCAGCCTGTTTAAAAAAGTGTTCGGCATGCCGCCCGTTCAATACTTGATCCAGCTACGTATTAATCACGCCAAACGGCTGCTGCTTGATGAGGAACGGTCCGTTACGGAAATTGCCGAGCTTTGCGGGTTTTGCAACATCAATTATTTTGACAAAGTATTCAAAGAGAAAAGCGGCTTTACGCCGATGGATTTCCGCAAAAGGTATGTCCATCCAAGTTAGTCGTGCTGCTGCCAAATGTGGCTGCTTTCGTCGCGAAGCCGGGAATACCCGAGGCATAAAAGAGCCCTCTCGGCTTCCCTAATGAAGGAAGCGAGAGGGCTGAAGCGCTGTATTAAGGATGCGATGCATTATGACAGTACAGTAACGCACGCATTGAGCTCCGATGATCGGCAGTGTCCCGATCGGAGAAATTATTCAACGAATGTCGTTACGCTTTTGGCAGGGAGCGTATATTCAAAGCTTCCTCCGCCTGTCGGATAGCTCCCGATCGACGCAATATTTTCCGTGCCGCTCGTCCGGTATACCGCGACCGACGCTGCGGTCAGTCCGCTGATCGTTACGGTGACAGGCTCCGAAGAACGATTGGCCGCGACGAGCGCCGCTTTGTTCGTGGTTGTATTTTTCGCAGCCGTGACAGTAACATAGCTGTTGCCGCTGTCTGCCTTCACCTTGTGGTCTCCCGGGCGAAGGAAGCGGCTGAACTGCCCCATTGCGTACAGTCGCTTGTTGATGACATACGTCCCGTCGAGCTTCAGATCGACGAGCGACTGCCGGGACACGGCGGTACTTGCCGTGGAAGGCTTCGCAACATACCACCAATACAGGTAGGAGCTGTAGCCTTGCTCCAGCGCAGCATTGATTTGATCGGCAACGGCAATGCCTCCATCTATCGTGGCGTCGTTAGGCTCCGGCATGCTGTATTCCATCATAAACAACGGTTTGTTAAACGGGCGAAGATCATAGTTATAGACGTCATAGGTGTCCCAATTATAGAAATGCGTGCCGATATAATCGAGCTTTTGGATATCAGCCGGATTCATCTGGTTCAGCAGCTTCATCGACGAGCCCAGATGCCCCCCTTCCGGAGCACCGATCGACACTTCGATCCCGTCGGTCTTGAACGCCTCGTACACAGCGGACACGACGCTGCTCATCTCCGCCCCGGTATAAATCGCCGACGCATAATCGACCAGCGCTTCCGGCTCGTTCTGGATACTGAGCCAGTCGACGTCATATCCGTAATCTTCCTTGTACTTTTTGGCCCAAGTGAGCAAATATTCGGCAAAGTCGTCGTAATGCTCCGGCTTCAAGTGGCCTCCGCGAATGGCGGATGCATTGTCCTTCATCCAAGCGGGAGGACTCCACACCGATGCGGCGAACCGCATCGACGGGTTGCGGCTGATCGCCTGATCGGCAAACCACCGCTGATGGTGATCCGTGTCAAAATCCCATACGCCGGGTGCAGGCTCTATGGATGCCTGAAACGCATTTCTCGGATCGGGGTCGCTTTTCGTGAACGGATTGATTTCCAGTCTGACGATATTAAGGCCGGCTTCATTGCCTTCCATGCCGAAAAATTGATCGAGCAGCATTTGCTGCGTTGTCGTATCGATGTTCCTGAAATCATAAGCCGGGTCGTTGGCCGTCGCGCCGAAGCCCCATATTTCCTGTTGTACCGCACTTTTATCCACTTGAATGACATTGACCTTCTTGGATACGATCGTAACGATCTTCTCCTCCGCGTCCCAAGACACTGTCGCTTCCAGCGCATCGGCGACATAGTGCGCCGGCACCATCAGCACACCGTCCTTGAGGTATGCCGGACCGGCGAGAGCGACACTCGAGCCGTTCACCTGGGCAAAGGAATCACCTGCGGTGATCTGGCTCGTTCTGCCGTCCTTGACGGCCGTTGCCGTCAGCGTCTGTTCATTCCACGACACAGCGGCTCTCAAAGTGGCGAAGGTTTTGGGCAACTGCACGTAGGGAATGCCGTTCTTCGTCTCCGGCTTGGCGTTCAAGTACACGACCGTTTTGCCATCCACGACGGCTTCCATCGCTTTAGGAGGGATTCGCGAAGGCGGGATCTCCGTCGTCACGCCGGTCTTCACGACTTCCACGTCGTCGATGTACAGCGTGCCGACAACGTCGGTATAGCCAGGGAGCGACATTTGCTCGATTGCGATACCATAAACGGAGTCCACCCCGATCGTATATGGAATCGTAATTTGTACCCAGTCCTGATCGGTGACGAGCGATCGGTAATTGGCTCTGTCGTTGTAGTAGCCCGTATTGGTTAGCGTACCGTCAAAATCGATGACGGAAAGGTAGAAGTAGCCGGCTTTAACGGGACTGGTGGAATCCACTCTGGCATAAAGGGACAAGTTGTACTGCGTACCCGGAGTCACATCGAGTCCTGTGAATGCGTCGGTTATTTTGACCCGGTTATACAGTTCCGTTCGTCCGGCAATGTGCACGCTTTTGCCACCGTAAACGCCGTGTACGACCGTACTGTTCAGCGACAAGTTCCAGAGCGCTTGTCCGCCTCCAACGCCGATATTCGCCTTCTGTATGGTGGTGGCATCATCGTATGTAATATGCTTCGAGGTCGGCGGCGGCACTTCGGCTACCTCGACATCGTCGATATGGAAAATCGGCACGGTTTGGGTCCAGCTTCCGGAGCCGATCTGTTCGACGGCGATCCCGTACACCGGGTCTCCGGTTGCCAGGTACGGAAGCGTTAGCTTCGTCCAGCCGTCCTGGCCGACCAAAAATTTATAGTTGGTCGTATCGAAATAATACGGCGGGTCCGATGGCTGCTTCGCACCCGGGTACGTCACGACGGACAAGAAGAAATATCCGTTCGTCACACTGCTGCTCGAGCCCACTTTGGCCCATAGGGAGATGTTGTAATGCTTGCCGGCTTGCATATCGAGACCGCCAAACGCCTGCGGGATTTTCAACCGGTTATACGTTTGGGTGCGTCCGCCGATTTTAACGCTTTTCCCGGAATCGCCGCGGTAAACGGCGGAATCCAGGCTCACATTGTTCATGTTCAACCCGCCGCCGGCTTCCAGGTTCGCCTGCGAGATGTTCGAATAGACGTCGAACGTAATGCTGACGGATGGCAAGGGGGGACTCGATCCGCTGCTTTCCTCCGCCTGCGCCGCGGAGACGAATGCGAACATTTGGAACAGCAAGCTGAATGCCAAGCATAAGCTCAAATAGCGTGGATACGGACGCTTCCATACCTTATTCATGACAGGGGCTCCTTTCGAATCGCTTTGATCGTTGTGCGGCTATACGCGTTCAGGATGCTTGCGGGAAAGGCGGCGCAAAGCTGGGCCGGAGCTAGGCCGGGCGTTCTCGCGGGGGAATGGCTTCAGCCCATAGTGTCTTAATCCCCGCCCGAGGCGCTTCGCCAGCTCTGCTGGCCGCCGTCATGTTGGCTTGCAAACTCCGGGTACCTCTTGTCGGCATTCAGGTGCATCGGTGTGCCGGTGCCGGCTTTAGTAAGGCATGTAAGGTGCTGTGTTATTTGGCAGCATTCGATTCTACGCGCTTGTTGACTTTGTCCTCGGCTTCCCGAAGGGCCGTGTTCAGGTCTTTGCCGTTCATATATTCCTCGAAGCTTTTGAAGACGAGATCTCTGCCGAGCGAGTTATACTGTGAAAATTCCGGAGATGGCGGAGAGGTGCTTTTGAAAATGGATTGCAAATTTTTGCCCTTGAGGAACGGCATATCGGCTCCGAGCGCCTTCTTCGTCTCCGGATTTTTCAGCGAAGACAACCGGGCCGTAGACTTCGCACTCAGCAGCTGCACCTCATCCGAGGACATGATGTTAAGAAACTGTGCCGCCTGGTCCTTGAATTTGCTCGTTTTGGCGATAAGGAACAGCTGCGAATCGACATGGTTGTACAGGTTCGGCTTCTCCTTGAAGCTTGGATATTGCGCCAAATCCCAGTTCAGGCCAAGCTTGGTTGCCTCTTCGAGCCCGATATTGAGCAAATTATTGTAAGGCAGCATGGCGATCGTCTGATCTTTCATAAACCAGTTGCGGGCTTGGAACGAGTTCAGCTTTTCCGGCCTGTTGTGGGGAATGCTCCAAATTTCTTTGGCGGTTGTAAATATGGTCCGCCAGCCATCCGAATTTACGATGGCCCGGTTCGTCTTGGCGTCGACATAAGTAAGCGACAACTGCATGGCCATGCGGGCGATCGTGTCGGGATCAAGACCGCGGTATTCGACGCCGTTGTCCAGGCGCGATACTTTTTTGGCGAGCTCGATGGCGTCTTGCCAGGTCATGCCGTCCTTCGGGTAAGGGACGCCGAACTTGTCGAATATATTTTTGTTATAGTACAGTGCGCTGAAGTGGGCGAAGAAGGGCAGGCCGTACAGTTCGCCCTTGTCCGACTTGGCGCTGGCCAGCATAGCCGCATCGAAGCGTTCCAGATTCACCTGATGCTTCTTCATGAGCGGGGTTATATCCTCAAGCAGATCCAGCAGCTTGTACGTGCCGATATCCATATTGTTCGTGTAGATGAGGTCCGGCGGCTGTCCTGCAGCGACCAGCTCGGCGATCGTCGTTCCTTTGCCCTGCCGGATCGGCTCTACGCTGATTTGCGGAAATTTTTTCTTGAGCGGCGCTGCAATCAGCGTGTTCAAATCTTCGTCCGTGATCGAGCTGTTGGATATATACACTCTCAACGTTGCCGGACTCTCGCTGACAACCGGCGTCTGTGGCGTGTCGGCCTGGCGTTTCCCGCTATCGGTTCCCGGAGCGGCTCCCCCGCAGCCGGCCAGCGCCGAAATCACCATGAGCATACATAGTCCTGTGATCGGTTTGTTCGGTTTCATTCAAACTCCTCCTTGGCAATAATGTAATGGACGTTGCGCTATAAATTAAGCGCTTTCAATTTGCGCGCCTTACGCGCTTGCAACGCGTTCGGGCTCGATGCATCGGTGCCGGCCGGATGTGCCGGCGTTTTGCTGAAGCGCGGTCAGTCTTTTGAAAAGCCCAGCCGCCCTGCAACTAACGCCAAGCTGTTCCTTGTTTTATCTTGTAAAGCTGATCTGCTCGGCACCAAGGGTAGGCTGCCCCCTGACTTGAATTTGCAGCGCAACTTTTACTTACACTATAACGATGATCTTTTTGAAGTTCTACCTAACTTTATCGAAGATATTTATATTTTTTTGCTGTTTTGCAAAACGGCGGTCCATGACGAAGAACGGGGAGCAGCTGTAGTTTCGTATTCCCTCAAACAGTCTGGGAGGCGATGGCTGCCATTGACAACATTTTGCGTTTCGCTTGACAGTCATGCCGTGCCGATCGATCCCCGTACAGCCGTCATATTGACATGACAGTAGGGGGAAGGTTATAATTAATTTTCAATAGTGCATATTTGGAAAGCGTTGAAGAAATTCAGTAGGTCATAGCCCATTAGCCAGAGAAAAGGCTTTGGTAAGGTGGTACGCGCGCCGTACAAACCGCCAGCTGTGAAGGCCTTTCTAATGAAGGATGACTGAACGCTCATTTCTGAGCGCGGATGAGAAGGCCGGCGTCGATTGATGCATGAGCCGAAAACCCGCCGGCGGGAGCCGTTACAATCCGTTCTGAGGAGATTGCGCTTCTGTCCGCAAGGAAAGCGTAATAACCAGGGTGGTACCGCGAGCACATCGTCCCTGTTATAGGGGCGTTTTTTTGTGTTTCTGCACAAATATTCCATTTGAGATGGGCGGCTGACAACGTTGATGCATCGCTGCAGCCGGCTGCTAATATAGGAGGAGCTACCGATGAAAGCCAGTGAAATTCGCGCAAAATGGTTGAAGTTTTTTGAAAGCAAGGGCCACAAAATCGAGCCGAGCGCACCGCTCGTTCCGCACAACGACCCGTCGCTGCTCTGGATCAATGCCGGGATGGCGCCGCTCAAGCCGTATTTTGACGGCCGCGTCGTGCCGGACAACCCGCGGATTGCGAACTCCCAGAAGTGTATCCGCACCAACGACATTGAAAACGTAGGGAAAACACGCCGCCATCATACGTTTTTCGAAATGCTGGGCAACTTTTCGATCGGCGACTATTTCAAGGAAGAAGTCATTACGTGGGCGTGGGAGTTTTTGACCGACCCGCAGTGGATCGGCTTCGACCCGAATCGCTTATCCGTTACGGTGTATCCCGAGGATACCGAAGCGTTCGAACTGTGGAACAAGAAGATCGGCCTGCCGGCCGAACGCATCTACAAGCTGCAGGAGAACTTCTGGGACATCGGCGAAGGTCCGTGCGGCCCTTGTACCGAGATTTTCTATGACCGCGGCGACGCATACGGTGACCTGAACGACCCGGAATGCTGGCCGGGCGGAGAGAACGAGCGGTTCCTTGAAGTATGGAACCTCGTCTTCTCGCAGTTCAACCACAACAAAGACGGCAGCTACACGCCGCTTCCGAACAAAAACATCGATACCGGTGCAGGTCTGGAACGTTTTGCCTCGATCCTGCAGGACGTTGACAGCAACTTCGATACCGACTTGTTCCAGCCGCTTATTCAGAAAACATGCGAGCTGGCCGGCGTGAAATACAAGCAAAACGATGAGCATGACGTGGCGCTTAAAGTGATCGCCGACCATATTCGTACGGTTGCTTTCTCCGTAGGCGACGGCGTCCTGCCGTCCAATGAAGGGCGCGGGTACGTTATCCGCCGTTTGCTGCGCCGTGCGGTACGCTATGGCAAAGTGCTCGGCATGGATAAGCCGTTCCTGCACTTGCTGACGCCGCTCGTAGGCGACATTATGGGCGTATACTATCCGGAAGTGGTGGAGAAGCGCGAGTTCATCGAGCGCGTTATCCGTACGGAGGAAGAGCGGTTCCACGAAACGCTGTCCGACGGCTTGGCCATTTTGGCGGAGCTCGTAGAGAAAGCGGGCAAAGAAGGAAGCAGCCAAATCAGCGGCCCGGACGCGTTCAAGCTGTATGACACGTACGGCTTTCCGTTCGATTTGACGGAAGATTTCGCTGCCGAAAAAGGACTTACGGTAGACCGCGAAGGCTTCGACCGATCGATGCAGGAGCAGCGGGACCGCGCCCGCGCGGCGCGTCAAGAGTCGGAAAGCATGAAGGTGCAGGGCGGTCCGCTGGCGGACTTTACGGATAAAAGCGAGTTTGTTGGTTATACTGAATTGGTAACAACTGCTAAAGTGATCGCGATCGTGCATGAGAACCAGTTCGTCGATTTGGTCGGAACGGGCGAAACATGCCAGGTCCTGCTGGATCAGACGCCATTCTATGCGGAAAGCGGCGGTCAAGTGAGCGACCACGGCTACATTACGGCAGGCGACACCGTACTCAAGGTGGAAGACGTAAGCAAGGCCCCGCATGGACAGTATGTGCACACGGTCGTTGTGGAAGCTGGCGTTCTTCGCAAAGGCGATTCCGTGCAGGCGACAGTGACGCAGGAAGTGCGCGAGGATATCATCAAGAACCATACGGCAACCCATCTGCTGCATAAAGCGCTGAAGGAAGTGCTGGGCGATCACGTGAACCAAGCGGGCTCGCTGGTGGCACCGGAGCGGCTTCGCTTCGACTTCTCCCATTTCGGCAGCATTACGACGGAGGAGCTGCAGGACATCGAGCAGCGCGTCAATGCGCAGATCTGGAAGAGCACAGCCGTGGATATTTCGCTGAAGCCGATCGCGGAAGCGAAGGCCATGGGCGCCATGGCGCTGTTCGGCGAAAAATACGGCGAGGTCGTGCGCGTCGTGCGTGTCGGCAGTTACAGCCTGGAGCTGTGCGGCGGCTGCCACGTCGGCAATACGAGCCAGATCGGATTATTCAAAATCGTAAGCGAGTCGGGCATCGGCTCCGGCATTCGCCGGATCGAAGCGGTAGCCGGCCGCAATGCGTATCAATATTTGGACGGACAGCTGCAATTGCTTCGCGAAGCGTCCGGCCTGCTGAAATCGAACATCGCCGACGTGCCGAAACGGATCGACGCCTTGTTCGCTCAACTGAAGGACGTATCGCGCGAGAACGAGTCGCTCAAAGCGAAGCTTAGCGGCATCGAAGCTGGTTCCTTGACGGATCAGGCCAAGACGGTGAACGGCGTGACTTTGCTGGCGGCGCAAGTAACCGCAGGCGACATGGAAACGCTGCGCAATATCGTCGACCAGATGAAGAACAAGCTCGGCTCGGCGATCATCGTGCTCGGCGCGGCTGCGGAAGATAAAGTGAACCTCGTTGCAGCGGTAACGCCTGATTTGGTATCCAAAGGCTATCATGCCGGCAAGCTGATCAAGGAAGTGGCTGCACGCTGCGGCGGCAGCGGCGGCGGTCGTCCGGACATGGCTCAGGCTGGCGGCAAGGATGCCTCGAAGCTGCAAGAAGCGCTGCGAAGCGTGGAACAGCTTGTGCTGTAGATTATCCTTGCGAGCAAGCGGCGGAAAGCTCGGCAGAGCTTTTCGTCCGCGCTCCACGAGGGGCGGATCGTACGCTCCGGCTGCCTTTGCGGCGAAATCAGCTCAAATTGCGGATAAACACGGGTTTTCTTAATTAATTTCACGTTGTCAAGAGGAATTATTAGGAAAATATCGAATAGAGAGTTATAATAAAACCATATCGATGTAACTTGAGGATGAGCGACCGCGATCCAGAGGTAGGTTTTATTGGTACAGAATGTAGTCGTTTGCTGCGTTGCATTGACGAACTGCACATTCTGTAGCGCAAATAAAACCATATCGATGTAACGCGAGGATGAGCGACCGCGATCCAGAGGTAGGTTTTATTGGTACAGAATATAGTCGTTCGCTGCATGGCATCGACGAACTGCACATTCTGTACGATAATATGGTTAGGGGGTGCTGTAGTATGAGCTCGATGGATAAAACAATGAAGTTTAACGTCAAAGCAGAAGAGATCGAAACGTCTCCGAAAGATGTGATTTTGGCTGTGTACGACGCGCTTCAGGAAAAAGGCTATAACCCGATTAACCAAATCGTAGGTTATTTGCTGTCAGGCGATCCGGCATACATTCCGCGTCATAATAATGCCAGAAGCATTATCCGGAAACGGGAACGGGATGAACTGATCGAGGAGCTCGTCCGTTCATACCTGCAGCAAAATAAATAAGCATCATGATCATAACGGAGCCATCTTCGTATACGGGAGGACGTTGCACGATCGTGACAACTCCACAGGCCGGTCATGGAGATGCCGTTGCACAAGCCGGCGACGAACTTCTTGCTTTCCGCAGAGGAACCGTTGCGCTATGGTGACAACCGACTCCTGACATTAGAAGGAGTGGCCGTTGCAACGGGGGAGCGTTTATGCGTTTAATGGGATTGGATTACGGGGACAAGACGATCGGCGTCGCTGTCAGCGATGAGCTCGGCTGGACCGCTCAAGGGCTCGAAGTTATACGCCGGACAACAGTGGAGCGGGATACCGCCCGGCTGCGGGAGCTGATGGGAGCGTACGGCGTCGGCGAGATCGTGGTCGGCTTGCCCAAAAATATGAATAACACGATTGGGCCGCGTGGTGAAATTTGTATCGCATTCGCCCAAAGTTTGCAAGAAACACTACAAGTACCTGTGCATATGTGGGATGAACGGCTGACGACGGCTTCGGCGCAGCGAACGCTGCTCGAAGCGGACGTTAGTCGCAAAAAACGCAAGCTGGTCATCGACAAGATGGCCGCTGCGCTTATATTGCAAGGATATATGGATGCCCATTCTAAATGATCAAAGAGGTGATCGATTTGTCTAAGGATCAAACGAACGACCAGGAGCAGCTTCTGGAGGAGCCGGAAATCATCATTATTCCGGACGACGAAGGCAATGAAGAGGAATTTGAAGTCATCATGAAGTTTGAAGTAGATGGCTCGGACAAAAAGTACATGATGGTCGTTCCGGTTGATGCCGACGAGGAATCGGACGAAGTGTACGCGTTCCGTTACGAAGAAGACGGAGACGATTTGCAGTTGTACACGATCGATGATGAAGAGGAATGGAACATTGTCGAAGAAACGTTCAACACGTTGATGGATGAAGCGGACGACGAAGAAGAGTCCCAATAACAGAGACGACAGGCGCTACCCGTATACCGGGGAAACGCCTGTTTTTTAATGATGCACTATTCTCCGTTCGCCATAACTCCCCCTTGACGCCATTCAAGGCAGAAAGCTATACTGAATGCGCAATCCTACAAGCAACCGAATACTTTACGTGCTAAACGATGTGCAGCTTTGACGTACATAAATTTCTCCACGATTGCAGGAGGTGGTTTATAGTCGGGCAGGTTCATCGTTTTTTGGCATGGGGTTACACAGAAGTGCGCTTACCGTAAAGCGCATGCCGCGGATAGACAGGAGGAGCAGTCATCATGCATTCCATTGAAGGAGGCCACACTGCGTGCGTCATCGAATTTATCCAATCCTGTGTATCATCTGTGTTGTTTGGGTTGCAAGCTTTATAGCGGGCTGCAGCGCGAATAAGGAGGCCATATCCGGGAAAGAGGCCCCGGGCGATCGTCAAGCGGCCGCTGCGCCGCAGCCGGTCACGCTGAAGGTAGGGCAGCTGACGTATACGCTGCCTCGCGAAGACTTTCAAACGCTGGTGGCCGATCCGGTCAAAGTGAAATATCCGCACATTACGCTCGAGTACGTCGAGATTAAAAATTTGAATGAGATGGCCGTGGCCGGGACGCTCCCCGACTTAATATGGGACGGGATTACATTGTTTGCGCGGTCTTCCATCCTCGACATTCCGCTGGATATGGCGCCGTTAGCCAAAAAATTCAACTTCGACTACAATGTGCTCGATACCCATGTCGTGGACAACGTGAAGATGTTATCGACCAAAGGCGAAATGATGTTCTTCCCGGTATTTGACATTATGTTTGTGACCCATTACAACAAAAACATCTTCGATAAATTCGGAGTCAGCTATCCGAAAGACAATATGACGTGGGATGAAATGCTTCAGCTCGGCAAACGATTCAACGTGCTGGAAGGCGGCGTGCAGTACCAGGGCCTCAACATGAACGGATTGAACCGCATTCCGATGCAAACCGTTCTGCCGAATGTCGATCGGGCTACCGACCGGGCCGTCATTCAAAGCAATCCCGGCTGGAAAGCGCTGTTCGAAATGCTGAAGCCGGTGTATTTAACGTCCGAGGGCAAGGCGCTGCAAATTTTTAGCGGCAAAGCGCAATTCCTCGAAAAGCAAAACTTGGCTTTATTTCCCGACCTGACGCTGCTTGGAGCCAGCAACGTGGACCTGGAAAAAGCGATAGGACGAGGCTTGGAATGGGATATGGTGACGTACCCCGTGTTCAAGGAGAACCCGGTCAGCGTAGGCGGGTTCATGGACGGGTTTATGATTTCGAAGAGCAGCAAGCATCCGGAGGAAGCGTTCCAGGTGCTGATGCATCTCGCTTCGGAGGAAGTGCAGACGAAATGGACCCGGATCGGCAAAATGACCGTACGGAACAACGACAAGATCAAAGAGCAGATTATGGCGGAGAACCCGCTTGCGAACGGCAAAAATGTGAAGTCGATCTTTGCGCTCAAAAAACCGAAGGCCTATCCGTCGACGATTTACGATTCGACGGCCGTATCTGCGTATACAAGCAGCGGATTCACCCCTTATGTGCAAGGGAAAAAAGATTTGAATACGGTGCTGCGCGAAGCGGAGGAAGTGCTGAACGCGAAGATCGAGACGGAAAAAAGAAGCAAGCGATGAAACAGTGACATAGAAACGGTGCATGTAAGCCCGGCGCTGCCGGATTATAGCTTTCATGCGCAAGTATGATATGATGGTCTGTAGCGCAAGCTTACCATCGGTAAAAATACAAGTACGAAGCCGCGGCGGCTCCATTTGTGAGCAGATGCCAGGCTAAAGGAGGATTAAGTTTTGTACCGCATTTCGGATGTTACCCCTTCGCAGCAGTTGCGGGATGCCTACGGAGATGATATTATTTTGTATGACGAGCAACAGGAATCTGTCGTTTACCGCATCGTTTCCGAGATTACGCTGCAGGGCCAAAGCTATGCGATGTTGGAGAAAGCGAAGCCTGGCAAGGAAGACGAACCGGAAATTTTCCGGATCGTGAAGGAAACGGACGGCAGCCTGACGCTGCAAACGATCGAAGACGACGATGAATGGGAGAACGTCTCCGAACTCTTCGACGAGCTGACTTTTCCGGCTGACGAACAATTATAATTTACGGTTCATGGTAAATTGTTGCCCGAGCGGAGATGATCCGCTCTTTTTCGTTTGTGTGCCGAGGCTTTGGATCAGGCCAGCGCCGACCGGTAAGGGAAGGACGAACTGCAATGAAGCGGGTAGTGTTACAAATAAGCGCCTTTTTGATCATACTGTTACTAGGAGCCGGAGCGGGATTCGCTCTGCATATCGGCAAAGCGCTGAAGCCGATGCCGGCATCGCCCGAGGTACAGCGGATTTCGTATCCTCCCGGCACAACGGCCGCGCAGCTTGCGGCCGAGCTGCAAAGCAAAGGCATCGTGCGGGATGCGCGCATGTTCACATGGTATTTGAAATATAAGAAGGAAGGCTCACGCTTTCAGGCGGGCGAGTACGAGATGTCGCCCGGCATCGCGCTGGACGGCATTATCGGGCAGCTGAACCGCGGGGAAACGGTCAAGGAAGACATGCTGCGGCTTACCGTGCCGGAAGGGTATACCGTCCGGCAAATTGCGGACAAGCTGCCGGCGCTCGGGATCGACGCGGAGGAGTTCGTCCGGCAGGCGCAGAGCTATCAGGCCAAGGAAGGCTCGGTGGCTGCGCTCATTCCGAGCGATTCGCCGCTCAAGTGGAGGCTGGAAGGCTATCTGTTCCCCGAGACGTATGAGTGGAAGAAGGATGTCAAGCCGCAGGAGATGCTCGAGAAGATGATCTCCGAGCTGGACAAGAAGCTGGAGGGGCTGCCGGCCGGCTGGCAGGAGGTCCTGAAGCAGAGAGGACTCAGCTTCCACCAAGCGCTGACGCTGGCGTCGCTGATCGAGCGTGAGGTCGTATTGGAGGAAGAACGCACGCTGGTCAGCGGTGTCATCGCCAATCGCATCAAGCAAGGGATGCCGCTGCAGATCGACGCAACGGTGCAGTACTTGTTCGATAAGCCGAAGGAGCGCCTCTTCGAGAAAGATTTGCAGACGGAGAGCCCCTACAATACTTACTTGAACAAGGGCATGCCGCCGGGACCGATTGCCAGTCCGAGTCTTGCGTCGATCCGCGCGGCGATTTATCCCGCGGAGACGAACTACTTGTTCTACGTCACCAAGAAGGACGGCAGCAAAGGTCATTTGTTCGCCGAAACGTATGAGCAGCATAAGAAAAATATTACGGACAGCAACATGACGGCAAGCAGCGGGGCGAAGCCCTAGTTATAAAGGCAAGGCAATAATGGATAAAGACGGTGATGAAAAGATGCAAACGGAGCTGTTGATTTCGGCCGGCTCGGCGGAAGAAGTAAGGCGATATATCGCTGCGGGGGCAAATGCGGTCATGGTCGGCGAACACCGGTTCGCGCTGCGCATGCCCGGAGAAGTAACGCTGTCGGAGCTTGCAGAGATCGTGCCTTGGGTTCACAAGCAGGGAGCCAAGCTGTACGTAGCGGTTAATAATATTATGGAAAACGATATGCTCGACGACTTGACGGTTTATATCGCCAAGCTCGGGGAGCTGCAGGTCGACGCGATTGCGTTCGGCGATCCCGCCGTGCTGATGGCAGTGCGTCAAGCGGCCCCCGGCTTGCCGCTGCACTGGAACGCTGAGATGACGTCGACCAATTACGCCACGGCGCGCTATTGGGCGAGCAAAGGCGCTGGACGCTTCGTGCTCGCGCGCGAACTGAACCTCGAGGAGACGCTGGAGATCAAGCGGCAGCTGGACGCCGAGATGGAAGTGCAGGTGCAGGTGCACGGCATTACGAATATTTATCATTCGAAGCGGAGCCTGCTCACGAACTATCAGGATCATCAGGGCCGTCCCGAGGAGCTGCAGAAGCTGTCGCTCGGACAGGAGGAAGGGCTGTTCCTGATCGAGCAGGAGCGCCAGGACGAGCGGTTTCCAGTGTATGAGGACCAGAACGGCACGCATATTATGAGCTCCGATGACGTCTGTATGCTGGACAGCCTGCATGAGCTGCTGGAAGGCGGACTGGATAGCTTGAAGATCGAAGGGCTGATGAAGTCCGTCGAATATAATGAAACGGTCGTCCGCAGCTATCGCAAGGCGATTGACGCGTACGAAGCGGACCCGGCCGGATATGAATTTCAGGAGCAATGGCTGGGTGCGATCCGCGAGCTGCAGGATCCGAGACGCGAGCTGTCGTACGGTTTCTTTTATAAAGAACAAGTGTATTGATCATATAATGGAGTTAAGCGAGGTGGGAAACAGATGACTTTGGTTCGGGAACAATTATTAGGCAAACGCGTACGGCTTGAGAAGCCGGAGCTGCTGGCGCCGGCTGGCAGTCTGGAGAAATTGAAGTTCGCCGTGCATTACGGAGCAGATGCGGTGTACATTGGCGGACAGCAATACGGCCTGCGGTCCAATGCGGACAACTTCACGTTCGAAGAAATGCGCGAAGGGGTCGAGTTTGCGGAGAAATACGGCGCGAAGGTGTTCGTCGCGACCAATATTTATGCGCATAACGAAGACATTACCGGCTTGGAGGAATATTTGCGCGGCATCCAGGACGCAGGGGTGCATGCGATCATTGTAGCGGATCCGATCATTATCGAGACGTGCAAGCGGGTCGCGCCGAAGCTGGAGATTCACCTGAGTACGCAGCAGTCGACGATGAACCGCGGGGCGGTCCAATTCTGGAAGGACGAAGGCATCGACCGCGTCGTGCTGGCGCGGGAAGTGAGCATGGAAGAAATCGTCGATATCAAGAAGAACGTCGAGATCGAAATCGAAGTGTTCGTGCACGGCGCGATGTGCAGCTCGTTTTCGGGCCGCTGTGTGCTGTCGAACCATTTTACCGACCGGGATTCGAATCGCGGCGGATGTTCGCAATCGTGCCGCTGGAAGTACGATCTGTTTACGACGGAGGAAGACCGCTCGCAGCAGCAGGTCGGCATCAAGGAGCTGCCGCTGTTCCAGGAAGGCGACAATCCGTTCTCGATGAGCTCGAAGGATCTTGCGATGATCGAGCACCTGCCGGAGCTGGTCCGCTCAGGTGTGGACAGCTTCAAGATCGAAGGCCGGATGAAAAGCGTGCACTATGTCGCCACGGTCGTCAATGCGTACCGTCAGGCGATCGATGCGTATTTCGAAGATCCGGAGCATTACGAGATGAAGCCGGAATGGCTGTACGAAATCCAGAAGGCAGCGAACCGTCCGCTCAATACGGGGTTTTTCTTCGACCATCCGGGCCACGAAGACCATATCTTCGAGCCGGAAGACAAGGCGGCGCCGTATGATTTCGTCGGCGTAGTGAAGTCGTACGATGCGGAGACGAAGACGGCGATCATTCAACAGCGCAATCACTTCAAGCCGGGGCAAGAGGTCGAGTTTTTCGGACCGAACGGCACGTTCTTCAAGCAGGCCGTTTCCGACCTGTTCAGCGAAGATGGGGAGCAGTTGACGGCGGCTCGCCACCCGCTGCAGTTGATCCGCATGCAAGTGGATCATCCGGTGCACCCGATGGATATGATGCGCAAGAAGATTGGTAAATAACCGTTACGATAACGATATTTGGCAGGAAATTAGGCAACAGATCACAGACGTTTTGTCCGAAATAGCGGATGCTCGCATCCGCCTTTGGGCGAAACGTCTTTTTTTGCTTAACGGATCGTTATCCATCTTGAATGTGCGTTATTTATAGAAAATGCAAACTGGGATAATCTAAGCGTAGGCCCAATCGCGGTGATAAGAAGGAAATGCATCGAGGGTCATATGCAGCATTCTAGGGAGGTCTAACATATGAACATGAACAATACATGGAAGCGCGTTATGAGCGTAAGTATGGCATCGGTCGTCACGGCAGGCTTGCTTGCCGGATGCGGAGGCGGCGCGCAGAAGCCGGCGGAAGGCGGCCAGGGGCAAGCGGGGGCCAAACCGTTCCAAGGTAAAAAACTGACACTCGTCACGGCCAACCATCCGTGGGGCGAAGCGATCAAGCCGCTCCTTCCGAAATTCGAGGAGCAGACCGGCATGAAGGTCGAGCTGCAAAGCTTCTTCGAAGACCAGCTGACGCAAAAGCTGACCGTTCAATTCACGACGGGCGCGACGACGCCGGACGTATTCATGTACCGTCCGCTGCAGGAAGGCAAGCTGTTCTTCAAGAACGGCTGGGTGCAGCCGCTGGACGAGTACGTCGGCAAGGATGCCAATTATGATTTCAACGACTTCTCCAAGTCGGCCGTCGGCTCGACGACAGTGGATAAAAAGCTGACGGGCATACCGGTCATTACCGAGCAGGAAATTTTGTACTACCGCAAAGACTTGCTGCAAAAAGCCGGCATCGCGGTGCCGAAGACGCTGGATGAGCTCGTCGCCGCAGTCAAAAAACTGCATGACCCGAAAAACGAAATGTACGGCTTCGTCGCCCGCGGCCAGCGTTCGCCGCTCGTCACGCAAGTATCGTCCTTCCTGTATTCGGAAGGCGCGGACTTCATGAAGGACGACAAGGCGACGGTCAATACGCCGGAGGCACTCAAAGCTTTCGGGACGTACGCCACCTTGCTTAAAGATTACGGCCCTCCGGGCGTCATGAACATGTCGTGGCCGCAAGCGATCGGCATATTCGCGCAAGGCAAAGTCGCGTTCTATACGGATGCGAACTCTATCTATAACAACGCCACCGACAAGGAAAAATCGGTTGTCGCCGACAAGGTAGGCTTCGCGGTATTCCCGGGCGGCGCGGCAGGCTCCAAGCCTTACAACATTACGTCCTGGGGTCTGGCGATGAACTCCAAGTCCGCGAACAAAGACGCGGCATGGGAATTCATCAAGTGGGCGACGAGCAAAGAAGTCGTGCTTCAAACGCAGCAAAAAGGCAACCCGGGTGCACGGATGTCCGTATGGGATAAGCCGGAAGGCACGACCGGATTCCCGGCCGAACTCGTTCCGGTGATCAAGGAGTCGTCCAAAGGCGGCGTCGACCACGACCGTCCGACCGTGATCAGCGTAGGGGAAGCCCGCGACGCCGTAGGCGCGATCGTGCTCAAGGCGATCAGCGGCGAAGACATCAAGGCCGCCGCGGAGCAGGCGAATAAAGAGCTGCAGACGATTATCGACAAAGACAAAACCAAGTAAGCGATCGCTTGAAGCGAAGCTGGATCAAGGCCATACCGCAAGAGAGTGCTTTCCTGGCAGCTGCAGAAGGCGACCTGACGAAGGCACTCTCTTTTCAATAGTTCGTTCCTTTAAGGTAAACGGCGTTACACAAGGATGAAGGAGAGGGGTATGACGATGCCAACCAATTGGTTCGACCGTAACATCAAATGGATCTACACCTTGCCGGCCCTCCTCTTTGTTCTGCTCATGATGGTTTTTCCGATTTTATATACCGTAAGAATCAGCTTCTATGAGTGGAGCATGTCGGCGACTACACCGCCGAAATGGGTCGGCTTGTCCAACTATATCGATATGTTCAAGGATGACCGTTTCTGGCATGCGGTCACTTCGACGTTCTACTTCACGATCGCTGCGATCGTGATGCAAACGATTCTTGGCGTCGCCATCGCGCTCTTGCTGTATCGCGAATTCCGCGGCAAGAACATCGTCAAGACGCTGTTTCTGCTGCCGATGGTCGCCACGCCTGTCGCGATGGGGCTTGTATGGCTGCTGATTTACGAGCCGTCCATCGGCGTCGCCAATCAGCTGTTGAAGTCGCTCGGGCTGCCGCCGCTGCTGTGGCTTGCCTCTCCGTCGCAGGTCATTCCGTCGCTCGTCATTATCGACATCTGGGAATGGACGCCGATGATCGCGCTGATCGTGATGGCGGGCTTGTCCACCCTGCCGTCGGACCCGTACGAAGCGGCCGATGTGGACGGAGCGAGCACGTGGCAAAAATTCGCGTACATTACGCTGCCGCTTCTTCGCCCGACGATTATCGTCGCTGTCATGCTGCGGCTGATCGACGTGCTGAAAACGTTCGACATCATTTATTCGACCACGCAAGGCGGGCCGAACCTCGCCTCCGAAACGCTCAACCTGTACGGTTACGTGCTCGGCTTCCAGTACTTCAAGCTGGGAATGGCTTCGTCGCTGCTCGTCGTCTTCTTCGCGCTGGTGCTCGGTTTGACGCTTGCGCTCATATGGATTCGTAAACGTCTGGAGGTGTCATCGTCATGAGCGCGACCAAAAGCATGAAAAGAGACCGCCGGACCAAAGAGGTCGTCCTCGGCATCTTGACGTTCGTCGTTATCCTGCTGTTCTCGTTCCCGTTCATCTGGATGCTGCTCGCCTCCTTTAAGACGCAGGCGCAGATCATGTCGACGAGCCAGTTTCTGTTCTTCACGCCAACGGGGAAAAACTACGCGAAGGTGTTCGGGGAATACGAGTTTCTCAGGTTCATCTGGAACAGCTTTGTCGTCGCTGTAGGCTCGACGGTCGGCTCGCTCATTCTGGGGCTCCCGGCCGCTTATGCGATTGCCCGTTACCGGCTTCAAGGGCTCGGGCTGATCATTCTGGTCGCCCGGATTATCCCGGGAATTACGTTCCTGATTCCATGGTTTATCATTTTCTCCGGCCTCGGTCTGGTGGACACGTATACGGCGCTTATTTTAAGCCATATGCTGGTCGGGCTGCCGTTCATCATCTGGGTCATGATCTCCTTCTTCGAGGGGCTGCCGCATGAGATCGAAGAAGCGGGGCTGATCGACGGATGTACGCGCAATCAGGTGTTCCGCCGCATCATCCTGCCGATTTCCGGCCCGGGCATCATTACGTCCTCGCTGCTGTCGTTCATTTTCTCTTGGAACAACTTCATGTTTTCCATTATACTGGCAGGGGACAAAACCAAAACGCTTCCGATCGCCGTTTTCAATTTCATGTCGTATTCCGAAATCAACTGGGGCGCGCTGATGGCGGCAGCCTGCATGATCACGCTTCCGGTGCTCATTATCGCGCTGCTTGCGCAGCGGTACATCGTCAGCGGTCTGGCCGCCGGTGCGGTGAAGGGGTAATCCGAAGCTACGGCCGATTGACGGATCAAGGGGTTGACGCAGATCAAGATGATGACCGGACCATTCACCATCTTTCGCAAGGCGCTGGCGGCCATTATTGTGCTGCTGGTGCCGATTCTGTTCTTATATAGCTACTCCTACAAGGTCAGCGTTGAGGTCGTGAAGAGCCAGATTCAATCTTCGAGCCTCAATCAGCTGTCCTTTTTCCTTAGCCAATTCGATTCGAACGTGGAGCAGTTATCGCTGTTCCCGGTCATTCTCAGCTCGGACCCGTATGTCCGGGCTTTTGTCGAGCGGCGGGACGACGGCGGATTCGACACGATCAAGGAGCAGTCCAAAGTGTTCGAGAAGCTGAGCCTGCAAAGCGTCTCCAGTCCGTGGACGAATGAGCTGACGGTTTATTTGCCGAAAGACCGTAAGGTCGTATCCTCGAATATATTCAAAACGTATGATCCGCAATATGTAGCCGACCATGTTCCGATGGCGCAGTGGGACTATGAGAAAATATCGGTCGGTTCGTCGATCGCCGGCCATTTTGCCCGGCAAATCGCCGTTCCGATCAAAGCGGTGACTGTTGACGAGACGCAGGCGTTGTTCCAGGTGGCATTCCCGGTCGATAACATCACGCGCATGCTGGACAAAGTGAAAGCGGGGGGCGAGGGAGCAATGTCATTAAGATAAGGCTAAGAACCGGAAGTAAGAACAAGGGCAGGTTATCGAAAAGATAACCCGCTCTTTTTTTGCGTAAAAATGAGAAAAGGACTTGACAAGAAGTTGAAAAAGT
>NZ_CAJVAS010000066.1 GCF_910593845.1 Paenibacillus solanacearum
GGCGGAAGGGAACCACGCGTACCCATCCCGAACACGAACGTTAAGCCTTCCAGCGTCGATGGTACTTGGACCGCAGGGTCCTGGGAGAGTAGAACGTCGCCAAGCAGCAGAAGAGTCTCATCGGAGTGATCCGATGGGGCTCTTTTTCGTTGAGATATAAACAAGCAAGAAACGTCCTGCTATTGCTCGTAGCAGGACGTTTCTTTTTTACTTATTCGAAGGTAGCCCTCCGCTGTGAACCGGCGCATGCGGAAGAAGATGATAAACCGCGGCAGCATGATCCACAGATGGACGAACAAGATGTGAGCTAAGGCAATCGGGGATATCCACGGATAGAAGCAGCACACGATGACGAGCGTCATCCAAAACAAATGCAATTGAATACCGAGCAGCTTGGAAAGCGAAATATAGCTTCCCGGCACCGTTCCGAGCCACGGCTGGTCCCAAGACCAGTGCCATCCTCGGGGGGCTCGGCCTTCCTTCATTGTATAGAGCAAACGAATGAACAGAGTATGAGCAAGCGGGACGGCGGCCAGACCGAGAAGCAGAGGCAGCACGGAGTAACGAAGCCGCAGATCGAAAGCGAACAGGCAGACCGGTAACGCCCAAATAGACCCAATGATGATCCGGTTATGATATACTCTTTTTAGAAGTCGATAGTTGTAAATGGTAGAGTTTTTGGATATAGCTTTGTCATTCAGCGGTCTCAAGCGATTTAACCTCACCTTATCGTTTCAAAATAAATTGCAGTACAATACATATATCGGACAAGGCCGAAAAAAACATGAGCGCCGATGCACCGAATGAGCCCTTTTTACATAATAATAGGGTAGGACGTTTATAGTAGAGCTGATAAGGACATACTGGTAGAAAAGAAGAATAGAGGTGAATCGGCATGGGCGACGCGCTGCAAAACGATTTGGCCCCGAATCCTTCCTGTATCATCTGCGGTCAGGCTAAAGAACAAGGCATCATGATTATATCGGAATTCATATGTGAAGAATGCGAAACCGAAATGATACGGACGGATGTCAGCGATGTAAAGTATCCCTTCTTTATACACCAAATGAAGCAAATTATATATAAAAAAAATGCATAATCGCATGAAGAATACAGCCCCTTTTGTCCGTGCAGGATGGAAGAGGGCCGTTTTGTTTGATACAATAAAGCAAATTATCGATAAAGGGTGACAGTTCATCATGAGAAGAGCGAGCGCTCCCTTGGTCGACCGCCTAAAAGCGCATCATGAAGCGAACCCCGTCAGCTTTCATGTGCCGGGGCACAAATCGCGATCAAGAGGCTATGGAATAGCCGAAACATATTACGAGCAGCTGCTCCATATTGATTTGACGGAAATTCCGGGTCTGGATGATCTGCATCACCCGGAAGAGGCGATAGCCGAGGCGCAGCAACTGGCTGCGGCATGCTTCGGAGCGGAGCAGACCTGGTTTCTTGTCGGGGGCAGTACAGCCGGCAATTTGGCGATGATCATGGCCACCTGCAAGCGGGGCGATCTGCTGCTTGTGCAAAGAGATGCGCACAAGTCCGTGCTGCATGGGTTAATGCTGGCCGGAGCAAGGGCTGTATTTATAGCGCCGAGAATTTGCGGGCGCACGGGGCTGCGGCTGGGTGTTCATCCAGATGATGCGGCCGAAGCGCTAAGGCGATATCCTGAAGCGAAAGGTCTGTTCGTCACAAGTCCGAGCTATTATGGAACAGCCGCTGATTTGCGGGCATTGGCCGATTTGCTCCATGCGGCGGGGAAAGTGCTGCTGGTGGATGAAGCGCATGGCGCGCATTTCGGGTTTCATCCGGCACTGCCCGAGCGTGCCCTGTCGGCTGGCGCCGATGCAGCGGTGCAGTCTACGCATAAAATGCTGCCGGCCATGACGATGGCAGCGATGCTGCACGTGCAGGGACAACGCATTTCACGCGGCGCTGTCGGGCGTGCGCTTGCGATGATACAGAGCTCCAGTCCGTCCTACCCGATCATGGCGAGCCTGGATATAAGCCGGCGCATGATGGAAAAGCAAGGGGAGGCTTTATTGGAAGAAGGGCTGCAGGCGATAAAAGAAAGCCTACGCCAAATCGGCAGGCAAAATCGTTTCTGCGCACTGGAATATAATAATGAGCTTCGCGTTGACCCGTTTAAAATGTTGTTATATGACGCTGAAGGGAAGATGGACGGATTCACGCTGAAAGAAGCACTGGAACGGCGAGGCTGTTTTCCGGAAATGGCTGACCCTGACTATGTGCTGCTCGTGTTCAGCTTGTCCAGTACGCCGGAGGATGCGGTCCGATTGGGCGAGGCGCTAGAGGATATCGCCCGATCCTGCAGGGCGCCGGAGCGGCAGGCGGAGGAGATTGCATCGGCAACAGCCTTCCGTGGACAAGAGCAAGCTTACTGGGAGGAATCCATTTCGCATCCGGTCGCATTCGATTTGAGCGCTTTACCGGGCGAAGAAGAGGATGAGATCGCATACATACCGATAGCCGGTTGCGCAGGTTATACGGCGGCGGAAATGATCGTTCCGTACCCGCCGGGTATACCGGTTCTGCATCGCGGCGAGCGGATCAGTGCTTCTATGGCGGCCTATCTGGAGCGGCTCGCTGACGGCGGTTCCAGATTTCATGGACATGATCTGGCAGCGCGTCGTACGGTTCCGGTGTTCCTCAATTGGATCGATCCGGCGTGATCTGCAATTTTATGGTATAGTGGTAATGTAAACGTTGAAGCAGAACAGGAGTCTACGCACGTGCGAAATGGTTTTTTTATAACGATGGAAGGCGGGGAAGGCGCTGGCAAAACTTCCGCGATCCGCGCCATCATAGAGCAAGTAACGGAACGCGGGTACGAAGCGGTATCTACCCGCGAGCCCGGTGGCATTCCGATCGCCGAACAGATTCGTTCCGTCATTTTGGATAAAGGCAACACTGCTATGGATGGGCGTACCGAAGCGCTATTGTACGCGGCTGCGCGAAGACAGCATTTGGCGGAGAAAGTCATTCCTGCTCTACAGGCGGGGAAAGTTGTCGTATGCGATCGTTTTATCGACAGCAGCTTGGCCTATCAGGGCTATGCGCGTGGACTCGGCATGGATGAGGTTTGGGCTGTAAACCGATTTGCCATTGGAGACTGGATGCCTGATTTGACGATTTATATGGACGTTCGTCCGGAAATCGGACTGGCTCGTATCCGCGCCGACCAAGGGCGGGAAGTGAACCGGCTTGACCTGGAATCGCTCGATTTTCATGAAAAGGTGAGAGAAGGCTATGCGCGGGTCATGTCGATGTTCCCGGAGCGCGTCATTCGCGTGGACGCCGAGAAGAAGCTCGAGACGGTGTTGGAACAAATCAAAGAAATTTTGAACCAAAGCCTACTCAGACGAGTATAATAATTTTACCTATATTATTGAAGGAATTTTTCGACTTTTTGTCTAATTAGTACACGTGACACCGTAGGAATTGGGAATGTATCCTTATGACGAGGAGGCTGGGGCTATGAAGCTGGTTATTGCCGTTGTGCAAGATAAGGACAGCAACCGCTTGTCGAATGCGCTGATCAAGGAGGGCTTTCGGGCGACCAAATTAGCGAGTACCGGCGGTTTTTTACGGGCGGGTAACACGACGTTTCTGATCGGTACGGAGGACGACCGGGTGAGTGAAGTGCTCACGGTTATCAAGTCGAATTGTAAGATCAGAGAGCAGATGGTCACTCCCGTTTCTCCTATGGGAGGAACGACGGACTCCTATATCCCGTTCCCGGTCGAGGTACAGGTCGGCGGCGCCGCCGTGTTCGTCCTTCCGGTGGAACGGTTCGAACACTTCTAGAAGAGAGGACTGTCGTCTGTGAAAATAAACCCCGGTTGGCGCCCCCTCGGCAAAGAGATCATCCGCAACGAGAACACATCATTTCAACAGCTTGAGCAAAAGTCGTTCTCCGATATGATGCTGAGCCAGCAGGAGAGGGCCACCCGGGAACAACTGCAGCAAAGCCTGCTGCAGATCGACCAGCAGGGACAGCGGCTCGCCAAGTCGATGACGATTCGCGAACTGCGGCAGTACAAGCTGCTGGTCAAGCGTTTTTTGGAAGAAACGGCCCGCCGCGGGGTGCAGCTGAGAGAAACGCGCGGCTGGGACCGCCGCGGGCGAATGAAGCGGTACAAGCTGCTGGAGGAGATTGATCTCGAACTGCTCGGCATAGCCGACGAAATGCTGGAATCGGAGCAGGGGCGAATCGAACTGCTGCAGAAAGTCGGCGAAATTCGCGGCATGCTGATTAATTTGTTCTTCTAGCCGCCGGCCCGCTCGCGCGGTCAGCAGAAAGGAACGCAATCATGTCTTTTCAATCGATAGCCGGTCAAGACCGCGTCAAACGTATTTTGCAAAACAGCTTAAGGACGGACAAAGTATCGCATGCCTATATATTTACCGGGCCGTCGGGAACCGGACGAAGTGCGATGGCGAAGGAATTCGCCAAAGCGATATATTGCCAAGTGCTGAAAGACGACGCCTGCGGGGAATGCTTGAACTGCCGCAAGGTGGAGCATGGCAACCATCCCGATCTGCACTGGGTCGTGCCTGATGGAGCTTCCATCAAGATCGAGCAAATTCGCGAGCTGCAGCAGCAGTTCGCTTACCGCGCTACTGCGTCAGGCACGAAAATGTACGTGCTGGAAAAGGCCGAGACGATGACGGTACAGGCGGCGAACAGTCTGCTCAAATTTTTGGAGGAGCCTACGTCACACGTCGTGGCGATCCTCATTACCGAGAACGGACACGCTTTACTGCCCACCATCCGCTCTCGCTCCCAATGGATTCCGTTTGTGCCGATGGCGCGAAGCGCAATGACGGAAGCGCTGCTGAAAGAAGGGCAGCCGCCCGCGCTAGTGCAAATTGCCGTTCATTTGGCGGCCGGCGTCGATGCCGCACGTACGCTTATGCAAGGAAATGGGTTTGCAGAACTCCGAAACCTAGTGATACAATTAACGAAGGAGAGTCTCGGCCGGCTGCCGTCGGCGCTGCTCACCGCACAGCAGAAGCTGACGAAAGGCGAACTCTCGGAACATCTTGTAACTTTTTTGGACATGCTGATCTTATGGCTCAAGGATATGGTGCAGCTTAGCGTCGGCAACCGAGAGTCGCTTATATATAAGGACCAAACGGACTGGATGGCCCAGCAGGCAATGCACTATCCTTCGCATCATTGGATTGCATGCATGGAACTTGCGATCGAGACGCAGAAACGACTGCGTTTTCATACGAATCCCCAGCTAGCGCTGGAAAAACTACTAATGCGTCTCAAGGGGGTGTAGGGTTGTTCTCTGTTGTAGGGGTCCGCTTTAAGAAGGCGGGTAAAATATATTACTTCGACCCAAGCGATTTGCCGGTGGAAAAAGACAGCAGCGTCATTGTGGAAACCGCGCGCGGTGTAGAGTACGGGAAAGTCGTGATCGGCCGCCGGACGGTGGGCGAAGCGGACGTCGTGCTGCCGCTCAAGAAAGTCATACGCATCGCGGATACGCAGGATGCGCAGCTTGTCGAAGACAACAAGCAGGCGGCGAAGAACGCATTCGCCATATGTCAGGAGAAAATCCGGGATCATCAGCTGCGAATGAAGCTGGTTGACGTTGAATATACATTTGACCGCAACAAAATCATTTTTTACTTCACTGCCGAGGGACGGGTCGATTTTCGCGAATTGGTGAAAGATTTGGCGAGCATTTTCCGTACCCGGATCGAATTGCGCCAGATCGGCGTCAGGGATGAAGCCAAGATGCTCGGAGGCATCGGCCCGTGCGGGCGCATTCTGTGCTGCTCCTCCTTCCTTGGCGACTTTGAGCCGGTATCCATCAAGATGGCCAAGGATCAAAACTTGTCGCTCAATCCGACAAAAATTTCAGGCTTATGCGGACGGCTGATGTGCTGTCTCAAGTATGAGCACGACAATTATGAAAGCGCCAAAGACGATTTGCCTCGCGTAGGCAGCGAAGTCATTACCTCGTTCGGTAACGGACGGCTGATTTCGCTCAATGTAGGCGACCGTACGGCGAAAGTGCAAGTTTTTGACTTAAAGAAAGTGATGGATCTTCCTTTGGATGACGTGGTAGAGCAGCACTAAGGAGGCAATCTATACGGACAAGCTGCTTACACTTTGGGGTGAGAGCGTGGATAAAAGAGACATATTCGTACAAATCGATCAAATGGAAGAGCAGATGGGCGCATTATATACCGAGCTGGGCGAAATCAAGCGGCATATGATCGAGCTGCTTGAGGAGAACAAACGGCTTAGCATAGAAAACGCACAGCTGCGCAAGCTGTTAAAGAAAGATTCCGCATCGGCTGCCCCCGTGCTGCAAGCAGCCTCGGGCAGCGGCTCCGCTGCCGCGGTTCAAGGCAGAGAGCCTACAGGCGAAGGCTATGACAATCTGGCGCGCATTTATCAAGAAGGCTTTCACATCTGCAATGTCAATTACGGCCATCTGCGGATGGAAGGCGATTGCTTGTTCTGTATGTCGTTTCTAAATAAATAACAACCGGCCGTAGGGAACAATGGTTCTCTACGGTTTTTTTCAGAGCATAAGCCGGATTACGGTCCCCGCTTAGCGATACGTGATAATGGAAAGAGGAAAAAGGATTGGACAAGGTACCTGTACATGCGTCCGAGCGGGTTGACGACTTGCTCACACAGCAATTAAAAATCATTCAAAGCGAGGAAGTGTTCAGCTTTTCACTGGATGCGGTGCTGTTGGCGCGGTTTTGCCAACTGCCGCCGCGCGGCCGTGTCGCCGATTTGTGCACCGGCAATGGCGTCATACCGCTGCTGCTGACCACACGCACGAAAGCGCATATCACGTGCATCGAGATTCAAGAGCGGCTGGCGGATATGGCTCAGCGCAATGTCAGGCTGAACAACTTGGAGGAGCGGATTACTGTGGTTCATGGCGATCTTCGTGAGGCCTATACGGAGCTTGGCAGCGGAGCATTCGACGTGGTGACGGTCAATCCGCCCTATTTGCCCGTGCCAAACGGCGAACAAAACGGCAATGAGCATGTGGCTGCAGCAAGGCATGAAGTGTTTTGCACGCTCGACGACGTCATTCGCGTCAGCAGCAGGCTCGTTCGCAGCGGCGGACGGGTGGCCATGGTCCACAGGCCGAGCCGGCTGGTTGAGATCTTTGCCGCGATGCAGGCGCATCGGCTGGAGCCGAAACGGATTCGCTTCATTCACCCCCGTGCGGACAGCGAGGCGAATATGGTGCTGATCGAAGCGCTGCGCGACGGGAAGCCGGAGGTGCGGCTGCTTCCTCCGCTGATCGTTTATAAGAACAAGTCGGAATACAGCGACGAGCTGATGGAGATCTATTACGGCAGACGCGAAGCGCTGATCGATGAACAAGTGCAGCCTTGTGACGGACCATCAATACATAGCAAAGGAACCGATGCGCTTTGAATATTCAAAAAAGCTATGTCCAGCCCTCGGAAGGAGAGGCTGCGGGCAAGTTATATTTAGTCGGCACGCCGATCGGCAACTTGGAAGATATGACGTACCGGGCGGTTCGGGTGCTAGGGGAAGTGCAGTGGATCGCTGCTGAGGATACGCGGCAAACGCGCAAGCTGCTGACGCACTTCGACATTTCGACGCGGCTCGTAAGCTATCACGAGCATAATAAGAACGCCAGCGGGCCGGAATTGATCCGGCTGCTGCAGTCGGGCGATTCGATCGCGCTCGTCAGCGACGCGGGACTGCCTGCGATCTGCGATCCCGGCGCGGATCTCGTCCGGATGGCCGTGGACGCGGGCATCGCCGTCGTACCGATCCCCGGCGCGAATGCGGCACTGTCCGCATTGATCATATCCGGCTTGCCGACGGACCGCTTCGCCTTCACCGGCTTCCTGCCGCGCGACAAAAAGCCGCTGGAGCGGGAGCTGGCCGTGCTGAAGCGCGAGCGGGGCACCTGGATTTGCTACGAGTCGCCGCACCGGCTCGTCAAGATGCTGTCGGTGATGCAAGAGGTGCTCGGCGCAGACCGGGACATCTGTCTCGTACGGGAATTGACGAAAAAGTACGAGGAAGCTGTACGAGGCACGATTGCGGAGTGCCTGGAGCACTTGGAGACGTATCCGCCGCAGGGCGAGTACTGTGTCGTTGTGCGCGGGGACGAGATGGCGGGGGAGGATACGGACGCCGCCTGGTGGGCGAGTCTGACGCCGGAGCAGCATGTGGCGAAGTATGAGAGCGAAGGCATCAGTCATAAGGAGGCGCTGCGCCAAGCCGCGCAAGACCGGGGCGTGCCGAAGCGGGAACTGTACAATGCGCTTCACCGCGAATAGAGCGAATACGCGGCCCAAGGCAGCGCTGCATAGGCGCTGCCGTTAAAGGGCACACTTCGACGGAAAGAGAGACCGATGCGCTCAGCATAGCGCAGGATGTTCCTGCCCAAAAAAAAATCCCTGACTCATGCGAGTCAGGGAATAGAGGAGATATGAAAAAGGTTAGAATTACCTTAGTTAAAATTGCTATCTTCATTATAACCTATTTTTTTTATTTTGTCACAGGTATTGGCATTTCCGTCAGGCAATCGTGACAAACAATTTTTCCCTTAAAGTAGGAGACATTTTCTGCGTTTCCGCAGAAAATACATGCAGGCTCATATTTCTTCAGCATGATGCGTTCGCCATCTACATAAATTTCCAAAGCGTCTTTTTCTCCGATGCCCAGCGTTCTGCGCAGTTCAATGGGAATAACGACACGTCCCAACTCGTCGACCTTTCTCACAATACCAGTAGATTTCATCATAATGATATTCCCCTCTCATGAAGTTTATGCGGAGCAGCGAATCGCTACGAAAAAATTAATCGTCATTATTCGACATAATTCTTTATACATATGATACCAACCATTCCCAAAATAGTCAACCATATTTTCATAGATTTCAATCATATAACTATTCCAAATAAAGTAAAACATGGGGGAGTGGCGCATGAAACCGCGGTTTTCCTCGGTTTTTCCGCATTTTTTTAAGTCGGAAGCGTACAATTTCGATCGATTTCTTGGTAAAATATAACGAAAGATGGTATTCCTTTCGAGATGAAAGTACGACATTATTCGACAATAATGTGAACAATCCATGACTCTCTTTGTCGAAAAACAACGGAAGAAACAATCCGGTTCGGAGGAAGATGCAAATGACAACCCCCTTGCATGAAGAAAAAGTTTTCAAAGATCCGGTGCACAAATATATTTACGTGCAAGATCAAACGATTTGGGATCTGATCAATACGAAGGAATTTCAACGATTGCGGCGAATCCGGCAGCTGGGTACCTGCTTCCTGACGTTTCATGGCGCCGAACATAGCCGATTTTCCCATTCGCTGGGCGTCTATGAAATTACCCGTAAAATCATTTCGCAGTTCGAGCGCAATGCATATGTGGACTGGCCGAAGGAAGAACGGCTCTTATGTCTGTGCGCGGCGCTGCTGCATGATGTCGGGCACGGGCCGTTCTCCCATTCCATCGAAAAAACGTTCGGTACGCATCATGAGCAATGGTCATGTCGAATCGTGCTGGGCGATACCGAAGTGAATCAAGTGCTCCGGCGCGTTTCGCCTACCTTCCCCGAGCAGGTTGCCGGCGTGATTGCCAAGACGTACACCCATGAAATTGTCGTGAGCCTGGTGTCCAGCCAGCTCGATGCCGACCGGATGGATTATTTGCTGCGGGATGCTTATTTTACCGGCGTAAATTATGGCACATTTGACCTCGAACGCATTCTTCGCGTGATGCGTCCTTACCAGGGCCATATTGTCGTCAAGGAAAGCGGCATGCACGCTGTGGAAGATTACTTAATGTCGCGCTATCAGATGTATTGGCAGGTGTATTTTCACCCAGTTACCCGAAGCGCCGAAGTCATATTGCACAAAATTTTTCAAAGAGCGAAGCATCTGTATGATCACAATTATTCGTTCCGGTTCATGCTCCCGCCGCTTCCGAGCCTGTTCAATCAAACGCTGACCGTGGACGAATATTACTTGCTGGACGAGGCTTTTATGCAGACGGCACTCATGCAATGGTCTTTTGAAGAGGACCAGACGCTGGCCGACTTGTGCGCTCGTTTTTTGCAGCGTCGATTGTTCCAGTACGTTACGCTGGAGCGGATGGACGAAGGGCAAGTGGAGCGGCTCCGGGTGCAGATGGAACGGCTTGGCGTCGATCCCGAATACTACCTGGAAATTGATTTTCCGTCCGATCTTTCCTATGATGTATATCGTCCCGGCGTTCACGACGAGAAACTGCCCATCCTGCTGCTCGATGCGAAGGACAGGCTTACGGAAATCTCCAGAAAATCGGAAATCGTAAGATCGATCAGCGGCATCCACATGGGAAAATACCACCTGTATTACCCGCAAGAACACATTTTGAAACATCTTTCACAGCTTGACCCGGATTTGCAAAAATTGTTCTCTAAATAAAACATTTTCACTTTCAACCAATATTATCCTTTCTTATTGAAGAACAAAGGAGATTGCACATGCTCATAGATACGCACGCTCATTTGAACGCGCCGCAGTTCGATGAAGATCGACAACAAGTCATTGAACGCGCGCAGCAGAACGGAATTCGTCGAATTATCAATGTCGGATTTAATCGGGAGACGATACCGAGCTCTATCGCCCTGGCCGAGCAGTATGATTTTATTTATTCGGCCGTCGGCTGGCATCCTACAGATGCGAAGGATATGCTGCCCGAGGATTTGGAGTGGATCGAGTCGTTGTGCCAGCATGAGAAGGTGGTGGCGATCGGCGAGATTGGCCTCGATTATTATTGGGACACCTCCCCCAAAGAAGTACAGGATCGGGTGTTCCGCGAGCAAATCCGGCTCGCCCGCAAAGTCGGACTGCCGATTGTGATCCATAATCGCGATGCCCATCATGATGTGGTGCAGACCTTGCGCGAAGAGGGCGCAGCGGAGACGGGCGGTGTCATGCACTGTTATTCTGGAAGCTGGGAGACGGCGAAGCAGTGTCTGGATATGAACTTTTACATTTCGTTCGGCGGGCCCGTCACGTTCAAAAATGCCAAACAGCCCAAAGAGGTGCTGGAAAAAGTGCCGCTCGATCGGCTGCTAATCGAGACGGATGCGCCGTATTTGGCCCCGCACCCGTACCGCGGCAAGCGCAATGAGTCGGCATACGTTCGCCTTGTTGCGGAAACTGCGGCCGAAATCAAAGGAATTTCGGTAGAGGAATTGGCTGAGATTACAACCCGAAACGCGATGGATTTGTTTCGGCTAAAGTGAGAAATGTGCCGAGGAGGACAGCCTTTTTTTTGATCGACTAAAGATAAACGGCGAAAACGTTAAAAAAACGGATGTGCGAAAAAGAAATACAAGGTTTATATCAGGAAAATCATCGAATAAGGATGATTTCGGTCAAAATTCACTCTAATTTTTGAAGTTTGTATACTTTACAACTTCTACCTTCCCATCGTAAACTCAATAATAACTTCATAACGATTACCATATTTCCAACTTCGCTGAGTTTCCAAATGGGAAACGGGGGAACCACATTGCATGCTGTTGGCATTGGCCGATGGCAGCGGTGTAAAATAGGGGTGAATCCCAAGCGCATTCCATGCGCTGGTTGACAACTAATACAGGCATAAGCGCTGTTAGTTGCAGCATGATCGACGGCCGACTCGATGTCGGCAGCGTGCTGGCAGCTAGTATCGAAGCAAGCGCCATTAGTTGCAACGTCGTTGACAACTGACAACAAGTATCGCTTTTGTCAGTTACAACATGGGTAGGGCGACTCTCAAGTCCGAATCCGTCAGCTAACCTCGTAAGCGTTAAGAGAGAGGTAAATTGTCGTGTGCTTCTATTTTCATTTGAACAAATGAGAAAAGTCACGGGAAGAGCCCTCTTCTCCGCTGACTTTTTTTTGTGTTTCCCCGTTAGATGGGATAAAGGTCCGAGCCGGTTCATAACATGGGTCTCAAGGAGGTGGGGCTGCAGGCAAGTCGCAGTTCTGATGAAACCGGACGGAGGTTGCTGCAAAACTGTAGTGCAGCGATGCGCTAAATCAGGAGCAGCATTGGTGTGGAGCCAAATCAAATTACCATAGTCGCGTCAGATCTACTCATGCAAAACACTCGGGTGGCGAGGCTTTGAAGGAGGACCGAACTAGTGGGCGTTGTGTCAACGGAACAAACCCATGTAAGACGATCATCCAGCATGTCCTTCGCATTGCGATGGAAGCATGAAAACTTGCGTATGATATCGATTATTGCACTCTCTTCATTCGCGATAGCTTTCATGTTTTTAATGATGTTGTATGGTACGGCCATTAAGCGCGTATCGGTAGTTGTAGACGGCCAGGAGCGAACGTTTCAAACCCGGTACGAGAACCTGCAACGAATACTGGATGAGCAAGGCATTGCTGTCGGCGAGCACGATCATCTGTCTCACTCGTTGGCGAGCGCCGTCAAATCGGGAGAACGGATTACGATTGCACGGGCGAAGCCGATTGAGCTTACAGCCGATGGAGAAACGAAGACGGTATATACGATCGGCAAAACGGTAGAGAGCGCGCTTCAAGAGTTGAACATAGCTCTGGGCGAGCTGGATAAAATATCCCCCGCGCTAGATGCGCCGCTGCCGGAGCATGATAAGATTCAAATTGTACGGGTGAAGAAAGAAACGGAAGAAGTTTCGGAACCGATCGCATTTGAAGTGGTCAAACGAAACGAACCGCAGCTGTTGAAAGGCAAGGAACAAGTCGTGCAGGAAGGGCAAGAAGGCGTCTTGCTCAAAACGAAGGAAAAAGTGTTCGAAGACGGGCAGTTGGTGTCCGAAGAAGTGGTTGACGAAAAGGTTCAATCGGAAAGCATTAAGAAGATTGTTGCGATTGGCACGAAAAACCCGGTAACAGTATTATCGGCATCATCGCCTAATGTGGATGAAATATCGAAAAGCGGAGTGACCTTTGCTTATAAGCAGGTCATCAATAACGTCACGCTTACCGCCTATACGGCCAGCTCCACAGGAAAAGCGAGCTCGCACCCGGGATACGGTAAGACGGCTACAGGTACGATAGTAACGGAAGGTCGCACGATTGCAGTAGATCCAAAGGTCGTTCCTTTGGGTTGGTGGGTTTATATCGATGGTATCGGCTTCCGCAGAGCGGAGGATACGGGGAGCGCAATCAAAGGAAACGTCATCGACGTTTATTTCGAGAACGGCACGTATGCGAACCGGTTCGGCTTGAAACGCGGGTATACCATGTACGTCATCGGACCGAAGAAGCCGACAACCGATTAACGACTTGCAATTAGGGCAGACTCATCATATAGACGAGACGGAAAGAAGAGGTGCGAACACGTTCCTCTTCTTTCTGCTGTTAGCGAAAGAAGGTAAGTATGGTATGATTAAGGAAATCATTGTCGTTGAAGGGAAAGACGACACGACGGCTGTAAAACGGTCGGTGGAAGCCGAGACGATCGAAACCGGCGGGTCTGCGATCAATAAGGAAGTGTTGAAGCGGATCCGGCTGGCACAGGAGCGCAGAGGCGTAATCGTCTTCACTGACCCGGACCATGCGGGAGAGCGAATCCGCAAAATCATTTCCAAGGAAGTACCCGGCTGCAAGCACGCTTTTCTGACGCAGGAAGCGGCAACGAGCCGCGGCGACATCGGCGTGGAGAACGCATCCGCAGAGGCGATCCGCAAGGCGCTGGAGAACGTGCGCACCGATTATCAGTCGGCGGAAGCCCAAGTTTCATGGGAAGACCTGATGGATGCGGGATTGATCGTTCATCCCCAGGCGGCCGCCCGAAGAATGCTCGTTGGCAAAGCGCTAGGCATCGGATATTGCAACGGGAAGCAGTTTTATAACCGGTGCCGCATGTTTCAAATTTCGCAGGAAGAATTTCTGGAAGCCTGCCGTCCATTTATAGAAGAAGAGGGTACCCATTTATGACGAGAAATCATATGCAAGGACAGACCGGACAAGCGATGCAGGAAGATATTGCGTCGCCCAAACGGACGAATGAACTGTTGAAGAGGCACGGGCTTGTGCTGAAAAAAAGTCTCGGTCAAAATTTTTTGATCGATCCGAACATTTTGAACAAAATCGTATCGGCAGCACATCTGGATGACACCAAAGGCGCGCTCGAGATCGGCCCGGGCATCGGTGCACTGACCCAGCAGCTGGCGAAGGTCGCCAAACGCGTCGTAGCCGTCGAAATCGATCAAAGGCTGCTCCCGCTGCTGGAGGAGACGCTGGCGGGCTATCCGCACGCCGCGGTCGTTCACGGTGATGTGCTGAAGCTCGACTTAAAGCAGCTGTTCGAAGAACGGTTTCAAGACGTGGACCGTGTCAGTGTGGTTGCGAACTTGCCCTATTACATCACGACGCCGATCATTATGATGCTGCTGGAGCAGAAGCTGCCGCTCGAGAATATCGTTGTCATGATTCAGAAGGAAGTGGCCGAACGGATGGCCGCGAAGCCCGGAGGCAAAGAATATGGCAGCCTGAGCATCGCCGTGCAATATTATTGTGATCCGGAAATCGTCACCATCGTGCCGCATACCGTGTTTATTCCCCAGCCTAATGTTGATTCGGCCGTCATCAAGTTGAAGGTGCGGCAACAACCGCCGGTCGAGGTCGAGGACGAATCGTTCTTCTTTGATGTTGTGCACGCGAGTTTCGTGCAAAGAAGGAAGACCATTTATAATAACCTTGCCTCCAAATTTTTCACCAAGGAGACGAAGGGAACGCTGGAGCAAGTGCTGCAGGCTGCTGGAATCGAGCCGTCACGCCGCGGCGAAACGCTGTCGATCGAAGAATATGCGGTGTTGAGCCGGCACCTGAGCCAGGCACTGAAAGGAAACGGCTAGCCAAAACAAGTGTTCCTTGCACCATTTGCCCATCGCTGCCATACGATAGACGAGGAGGCGATGCAGCGATGAAGCAAGGGGACCTGGTCACGCGCAGATCGTATGGCGGTGACATTGTTTTCAAGATTCAAGAGATAAGACAGCAGTACGCGGTGCTCCGCGGCGTGGAGCTTCGGTTGCTTGCGGACGCTCCGCTCTTGGACCTGAACGCCTTACCGCAGTTGGACCCTTTTCCGTATATGGCGGCGGCCAGCCCGCAGTGGCTGGACTCGCTCAAGCGTTCGACGGCCGTGTCGCCGATGCCCGCCGCCCCCGTTAAACCGCAGCCCGAGATGGGCGAGAAAATAAAGCTGAGCCCGGTCTATTTCGACATGCCCGGCAAGGTGCTCCACCTGGACGGGGACCCATTTTACCTACGTAAATGCATGAATCTATATAACGAACTGCGCGTTCCGGCCGAAGGGTACTACGTATCGGAATCGAATATGGCGGATGCTCTCTACCGCCTGCTTCCGCAAACGAGGCCGGATATCGTCGTCATTACCGGCCACGACGGCATTCTGAAGCATCGAAACGCCGGAGATATGACCCAACTGAGCAGCTATAAAAACTCGCATAACTTTGTAAACGCCGTCCGCATTGCCAGACAATACGAGAAAAATCGTGATGTGCTGACCGTCATTGCGGGCGCCTGCCAATCCCACTTTGAAGCGCTGCTGCATGCTGGAGCGAATTTTGCCAGCTCGCCGGCCCGCGTGCTCATTCATGCGCTCGATCCGCTGTGTATCGCAGCGAAAATCGCCTACACGCCGATTAATGATACGGTGAACCTGATGGATGTCATCGGGCTGACGCACAGCGGACTGGAAGGGCTGGGCGGAGTTGAGTCGTTAGGAAGCTACCGCCGCGGAGTACCCAAGATGCAGTATACGACCCTCACCTAAGCGCCAACAGGCGCTTTTTCTTTTGCCAATGTTTACTAATGTGACAAATTCGTGAACAAGTCACCACTTCAATCCCCCCGTTTCTACATATTCCGAGGAAAAATCCCGTTGACAATGGGTTTGTACGGCTGATATAATATTTCGCTTAAATTGACATACTACCTACGTTGGGGTATAATCTTATAGGAAAGAGGTGGTAGTGGTCAATGGCTAAAAATGCGCTGTTGGAGATCAAACGCAGTTTGGAACCTCATGTCGGACAAAAGATTATGTTAAGAGCAAATGGCGGTCGCCGTAAGACAATCGAACGATCCGGTGTATTGGAGGAAACCTACCCTTCCGTTTTTATCGTAAAGCTGGATCAAGAGCAAAACGCTTTCAAACGCGTTTCTTACAGCTACGCGGATATACTTACGGAATCCGTTGAAGTGACGGTTCAGAGCAACGACGGTGAATTTCGCATAACCATACATCAATAAGCGCATGTTACATAACGGCTTGCCGCCAGGCGAGTCGTTTTTGATTGCTACAGAAAGTTTGTACCAACCAAAAGTCGAATAGGTCTGGCTGCTGGAAAACCTCAATCAGGAGGTTTTTATTATTTATGGCCGCTTTCCCTTTTGCTTATTTGACGGTCGAGCCGCGCGGAAGGTTGCAGGGATGTATGAACTTTTTTGCGGGGAGGAATAATACACCCTAACTTGATCGAAGCAGCAAATAAGGGAGGATCAGTTACGATGGGACGCAGAAGAGGCATCATGTCGGAAGAATTCAAATACGAACTGGCCAAGGACCTTGGTTTTTATGAGACGGTGCAGCGCGAAGGCTGGGCGGGCATCCGGACGAAAGATGCCGGTAATATGGTAAAGCGGGCGATTCAAATCGCGGAGCAGACGCTCGCGCAGCAGCAAGCGGCGCAAAGCGCGGCCGCATACCCGCCGTCGCAGCCGGCGTATCAGCAGCCGCTTCCGCGCTCCATGGCGGAACGGCCGCAGCCCGCTTCCTCCGTCGCTTATCATTCCGCCGCGGCCCAGCCTTACATGCAACAGCCCGGCACCGGGATGCAGCAGCCGTACGGCTCGCCGTACCCAAGCCAGCAATGACGGCTTAGGCGGGATGCGTCATAAAAGAAAGCTAAAGCGCGCAAGAGACGGCTTTAGCTTTTTTTTGTGATCATTTTGGTATAGTATTAGATATAAATGGCACGAGCCCCCAAATTCGGGCTTTAGACAGGCAAAAGAAGGTGTCGTAATGAAAGTATTCGAGAAAGCGCCGGCTAAAATCAATTTATCGCTAGATGTTTTACATAAACGGCAGGATGGATATCATGAGGTGGAGATGGTGATGACGATGGTCGACCTCGCAGACCGCATCGAGATGCAGGAGCTGCCTCGCGACACGATCATCATTTCCAGCCAAGCCGGATACATACCGCTCGACGAGAAAAATTTGGCGTTCCAGGCTGCACGGCTGATTAAGGACAGGTACGATGTGCGGCAGGGCGTATATATTCACTTGGATAAAAAAATACCGGTAGCAGCCGGCCTAGCGGGCGGCAGCAGCGATGCGGCGGCGACGCTGCGAGGACTGAACCGGCTGTGGAGGCTGAATATCGGCTCCGAGGAGCTGCAGCGGCTCGGAGCCGAGCTGGGCTCCGACGTCCCCTTCTGCGTGACGGGAGGGACGGCTGTCGCCAGAGGACGCGGGGAAAAGCTGGAGCCGATCGAATCGCCGCCGCAGTGCTGGGTGGTGTTGGCCAAGCCTCCGATTAACGTATCGACGCAGGAAGTATACGGCAAGCTGGACGCCAAGGCGATCCGAAGGCATCCATCCACATCCGGTATGCTTGCGGCGATTCGGGAGAAGCGCTTCGACAGGATGTGCTCGGAACTCGGTAATGTGCTGGAGGAGGTCACCTTCGATTTATATCCGGAGGTGCGGCAGCTAAAGGAAGTCATGCAGCGGCTCGGCGCCGACGGCGTGCTGATGTCGGGCAGCGGGCCGACCGTGTTCGGGCTCGTATCGAAAGAATCGAAGGTTGCGCGGATGTATAACGGATTAAGAGGATTTTGCAAAGAAGTGTACGCGGTGAGGCTGCTGACTTAGTCAGCCGCCTTGTGTTATGTTTGCAGGAAGGATTTTTCGTGAACAAACTTGAATAAATACGTATAAAAATGGTATATTTCTTTATAATATTCGGATTTTAACTACATTATAGTATGCTCTGGGGGGACATGTGATGAAAAAACTAAAAAGAAGCGCAAGATTGGTCGAGATGACGCAATACTTGCTTTTTCGCCCCCATACGCTAATTCCTTTGACGACGTTCGCCGATCGTTATCATTCCGCCAAATCATCGATCAGTGAAGATTTGGCTATCATAAAAGAAGTGTTTGAAGAGGAAGGCCTTGGGGAATTGACGACGCTGGCCGGAGCGGCAGGAGGCGTCAAATTCATTCCAAAGGTATCGAAAGCGAATTCACTGCGGATCGTTGAACAGCTATGCCGGCAGCTGGAACAGCCGGAGCGGGCGCTGCCGGGCGGATATTTGTACATGTCCGACATTATGGGGCAGCCGATGATTTTGAACGAAGTAGGCAAAATGTTCGCCTCCGTGTTCGCCGCAAGCGATATCGATGTTGTCATGACGGTGGAGACGAAAGGGATTCCGCTCGCTTATGCAACGGCCACCTACCTCAATTTGCCGGTCGTCATCGTACGCCGCGACAACAAGGTAACGGAGGGCTCGGCAGTGAGCATCAACTATGTATCCGGCTCCAATAAACGGATTCAGACGATGTCGCTGTCCCGGCGTGCGCTGAAGGAGGAATCGAGGGTGCTTATCATCGACGATTTCATGCGCGTCGGCGGCACGATCCACGGCATGATGGACTTGCTGCAGGAATTCAAAGCGACGGTCAAGGGTGTCGGCGTATTCGTGGAATCGGGAGAAGTGGAGGAGCACTTGATCGACGACTATGTTTCGCTCGCCAAGCTGTCCACCGTGGACCCGAAGACCAAGCAAATTACGGTGGAGCCCGGCAATTATTTTAAGCATAACGCATTCGTTCAGGAGGGATAAACGATGACATTGACAACCATATCCACAACAGAGGCGCCGGCAGCGATCGGGCCATATTCTCAAGCCGTGCAATTCGGCAGCCTGCTGTTCACTTCCGGGCAAATCCCGCTCGGTCTCGACGGCCAAGTCGTGGCCGGCGGCGTGGAGGAGCAAACGCATCAAGTATTTCGCAATTTGCAGGCGGTGCTGGCTGGAGCGGGGACGAGCTTCCAGCAAGTGATTAAAGCAACCGTTTTCATCAAGGACATGAATCAGTTCGGCAAGATCAACGAAATTTACGCTTCATACTTCGGCGATCACAAGCCGGCGCGCTCTACTGTCGAAGTTGCTCGTTTGCCGAAAGACGTTCTTGTCGAAATTGAGCTGATTGCGGCGGTTAATGTCGAATAATTTTTAATTTATAAATTATTTATAAAATTCAATAAAAAAGTTCTTTTACAAGAAGGAATCGGGCGCAAAATGTGGAATTTATAGCACAAGTCCTTTGAAATGGAAAAAGGTGGTGAAACTTAAGTGCAAATTACAGATGTCAGGCTTCGCCGGGTTAACTCCGAAGGCAGAATGAAAGCCATTGCATCCATTACCATCGATAACGAATTCGTGGTTCATGATATTCGTGTGATTGACGGTAACAACGGCATGTTCGTGGCAATGCCTAGCAAACGGACGCCGGACGGTGAGTTTCGGGATATCGCTCACCCGATCTCGTCTTCTACTCGCGAGAAGATTCAAGCCGCTGTGCTAGCAGAGTATGAGCGTGCCGCAACCGAAGAAGAAGTCATTGAAGAAGGCGCATAATGTTCGATTTGCAGAGAGCCCTGACCGGGCTCTCTTTTCTTTTTTCGGGAAGTAAGCTATATTGGGAATAAGTTCGCCGGCGCCGGATCGCTTGTATCGGGACGATTCGGCTTCTTATTGCGCCGCTCTCGCATGAACGGCTGCAGCCTGCTTCTCGTGAATGGCGAATGCGATGATTTCGGGAAGGGGCTTCGAGGAGAAGCTTTTCTTTTTGTGCATTCTTTTTGTGCATTCATTGATTATTGACTAAAGGAGTTGGAACGCGCTTGAACATCATGGGGATCGTCTTGGCTGCGGGTCAAGGCAAACGGATGAAATCGAAACTGTACAAGGTGCTTCATCAAGTATGCGGAAAACCGATGGTCGGCCACGTCGTTACGACGCTTGAACATATAAATGTTGCCCGCTCGGTCGTGATCGTAGGGCATGGCGCAGAATCCGTGCAATCGTATCTCGGCGACCGGGTGGAGTACGCGCTGCAGGAACGGCAGTTGGGCACAGGACATGCCGTGCTGCAGGCAAAGGAACTGCTGGAGAAGGAAGAAGGATTGACTATCGTCATCTGTGGAGACACGCCGCTCGTATCGGAAGAGACGCTGCAAGGGCTCGTGCAGCATCATCAGCAAAAAGGTGCGGCAGGAACGATTGTCACCGCGGTTATCGATAACCCCCGCGGATACGGCCGGATCATTCGTGATGCAGACGGCACGGTGAAGCGAATCGTCGAAGAGAAGGACTGTGACGAAACGGAGAGACTCGTTTCAGAGATCAATACGGGAACGTACTGCTTCGATAACAAGAAGCTGTTCGAAGCGCTGTCGCAGGTGAAGAACGACAACGCTCAGAACGAATATTACATTACGGATGTTATCGGCATTTTGACAAGCCAAAATGAAAAGGTCGAAGGCTACGTGATGCAGGATGCGGCCGAGTCGATCGGCGTGAACGACCGTCTTGCACTGGCGGAAGCGGAGCGGCTCATGCGGGAGCGGATTAACCGCAAGCATATGCTGGGCGGCGTGACCATTATCGATCCGGCCGCAACGTATATCGAGGCGGACGTGACGATTGGGACGGACACGGTGATATGGCCCGGCACGACCATCAAAGGCCGCACGACGATCGGAGAAGAATGCGTGATCGGTCCGCAATCGGAGATTACGGACAGCGTGATCGGCAGCGGCGTTGCCGTGAAGCAGTCGGTGCTGCTGGAGGCTTCTGTCGGAAACGGCACGCTCGTCGGGCCGTTTGCTTATCTGCGGCCAGGTGCCGATTTGGGCCAAAACGTCAAGATCGGCGACTTTGTCGAAATTAAAAATGCGAAGCTCGGCGACGACGTGAAAGTATCCCATCTCAGCTATATCGGCGATGCAGTAGTCGGACGCAACGTTAACTTCGGCTGCGGTGCAATTACCGTCAACTATGACGGCTTCAATAAGCAGTTGACCGAGGTGGAGGACGACGCCTTTGTAGGCAGCAATGTCAACCTGATCGCCCCGGTAAAAATCGGCAAGGGCGCCTACGTGGTTGCGGGATCGACCATCACAAACAACGTAGGAGCGAACGACATGGCCATCGCCCGCGAGCGTCAAGTGAACAAAGAGGGCTATGCGGAAAAACTGCGGAGCAAGTTCGCCGCCAAGAAACAGGCTGCGAAGCAAAATCGGGAGTAACGCGTCCATCCTACCCGAAAAATTTCATAAACATGTTTTGAACCTCCTTCAATTGGGTAAAGTAGTAGAAGCTTGGATTGAAGGAGGTTTTTTACTATGTCCACTGTAATGAAAGCAGAAGTGCGCACGAGCTCGACCAAGGGAGAGCGTAAGCAGCTTCGTGCCCAGGGCAAAGTCCCGGGTGTCGTGTATGGTAAAAAAGTACCGCAAACCGCTATTAGCATCGATCAGAAAGAACTGCTTGCCGTGCTGAAGTCGAATCCGCACGCGATTATCGATATGGACGTGCCCCAGGCCGGCAAACAACCGGTCATGATCAGCGAGGTTCAGCGCGATCCGCTTAGCCGGCAGCTGCTGCACGTCGATTTCCATCAAATCAATATGGACGAGCCTGTCAATACGACGGTCCGCCTCGAGTTCACTGGTGATCCGGTAGGCGTGCAGACCGGCGGAATATTGCAGATTCAGCGCCATGAAGTGGATATTCGCTGCTTGCCGAATCAGATCCCTTCCGTCATCCAAGTCGATGTAAGCAAGCTGGAAATCGGTGAAAACTTGCTCGTCTCGGAGCTGGCGCTCGCGGGTAACATTGAATTGAAGTCTGACCCGCATGATGTTCTGGCAACCATCCTGCTGCCGCAGAAAGAAGCGGAGCCGGAGGCGGCGGACGAAGAGCCTGCGGCAAAAGCGGAAGCGGCCGAGGCAGTGGAAGAAAAGGTGTAAAGGCTCACAAGAGCGCCTGGACAGAGGCGCTCTTTTTTTTGCGGCGTGCCCAGAAAGCACGCATCTTCTAGCCGGTGAAGGTCCGGTCGCGGGAGGGGCCAAGCCCCCGCGTAGCTAGGATACTTGCGTATGGCGAAATCTGTGCGTAAAAGCGTATCGA
>NZ_CAJVAS010000067.1 GCF_910593845.1 Paenibacillus solanacearum
CGATGCGCTTCTGCGCACAGATTTCTCCGTACGCAGGCATCCTAGCTACACGGGGGCTTGGCCCCTCCCGTGACCGGACTTTCACCGGCTAGAAGATGCGTGCTTGGCTGGGCACGCTGAATCTAAAAGGAGCTGTCCTCTTGGCAGCTCCACGTTATCGTTCCTCTTCGCTTAACGGGGAGGAATAAATGGCTGCTCCCGTTAGATGAAAACCTAAATCGAGCTAAATGCAACCATTATTTCAGCTTCACATACCAATTCATTATTTACCGAAGCGACGCCTTTTCCTTTGACAAACTGTCCCTTAGTTCGAGTTATATCGAATACAAGAAGGAGTTGATCTCCTGGTTTTACTTGGCGTTAAAATAAGGTTCATTGATTGACACATTTTTGATCCCGACAGCTCTCCTCCCCGCATTAACTTCCAAAATTCTATCGACTAAAAGAAATGGATTTCGATGAGGAATATTTTCTTTAATTCTTACAATATCAAGCATATATGGCCTCCTTTGATCAGTTTACTACTATCTTACCGCCATCTGGAAAAAATGGCCATAAGTTCGTTTAACAGAACCCTTTATTATATTAACCTCATTATGATTTAACGTAATTTCACCGTAACCTGTCCCATTCGCAGGTCATGATGAGCTTATTATCTACTAATTTAGAAGTCAGTTTGCCCTGCATTTTTATCATAAGGCTCTTAGCGATCGATAGTCCCAAACCCGTGCCCTTTTCGGATCTTGTTTTATCCGATTTATAAAATCGATCAAAAAGAAAACCAAGATCATTTTCACTTAACCGACTCACCGCGTTGCTGACGGTCAGTTGTACAGAAGAATGCGATCGTTCCAGGCGAATTGATACGTTTCCGTCGGAGTGTGTAATGGCATTAATTATTAAATTTTCAACCACGCGTTTTACTGCAGACGGATCGGCTATGATGCTTATCTCTTCCTCTGGAATTTGAAGCTCCGGCTCAAGGTTATGCTGAATAAATGGATCGTAAAAGCCGACTAGCACTTCCAAAATCAGTTGGTTCAGCTTGATCTTTTCCAGCTTTAAGGAATAATCTTCCGATTCGATGAGTGATAATTCAAAAAAGTCTTCCAATAACGCTTTTAATCGCAGCGCCCCCGTTTTAATGGTCGTAATATACTGCTTTCCTGTTGCTGAAGGTAAATCATCCGACTCCAAAAATTGAATATACCCCAAAATCGAGGTCATCGGTGTACGAATATCATGCGATATATTGGCAATCGCCTGTTTCAACTCGTTTTCTTTATGCCGTTTGTCTGCATGTGCCTGAACCGTGGAATCGATTTGATGATTGATTTCAACCGCGAGCTTTTCAAAGTCTTTATCATAATAGGCCATATCGATTTTCTTACCGGTCTTCTTGGAGTTATACTGGCGTAATTGCTTGGTAGCACTTTTTATTTCTTTTTTTAACAAATAAAAGCGAGTGAGAAAAAATAAGGCGACCAGTACCGAAATAAATGCAATATAGATCACCATTCTCACCCGCTTTCCTATTACTTGATTTCCTTTTTTTGAAAAACGAAACCGCCTATAAGTCCGAAAGTAACAAAAGTTACGATGGGTACGATCATTAATTTAATCACTTCACCGTTACCCAAATTAAATTTGCTAATGTCTAACACCAGTTTAAAGGCAGAATAATTATAGAATGTTTCGATTAGAGTAAATTTCTGGCCTAACGTGTACAGAATACTATCAAAAAGGAAGAAAAATAGGATCAAAAAGCCAATCGTCTTGCCGCTATCTGTAAATAGGATGGCAGCTAAAGCCATAATCGACGCAAAGGCCGATGCATAGAGGATGGTAAATCCGACGGTCTGAATAAAATAATCGAGGCCCGGCATATCGTGGAACCCATAAAAAATGGTTCCCACCAGCATCAATCCCATAGGAAAGCATAATGAAATCATTACGGCACCCAATGAAAATACAACTAATTTGGCAAAATAAATACGGATTCGGCCGTTACCGGAAGTACCGATACTTTTCATTGTACCGATAGAATATTCGTTGGAGATAAAGAAACCTGCAAGTATGCAAGGCACCAACTTCATGATATAGCTGTTTCCCCCTTCCAGCCCTACTGCAGCATATAATTCTTTTATGGATACGGAAGGCGTTTTCAATACAACGAAGATCAGCAACAGATACGAAACCGCTGCCGCGATCAAGCCAATGACCAATGACCAAAAAATTCGATCTTTTCTCAGTTTATATAATTCAGCTCTCAACAAATTACTCATGCTTGCCGCCCCCGATCCGATTGGTAAAATACGTTTCCAAATCTTCCCCGACCGGCATGAATTGTTCAATAATCAACCCTTCATCCGTTAGTGTTTTGGATACTTTACCTGGGGCATGAACATGTTCAAATAGTTTTATCGTTCCGTCAGGCAATACTTCATAACGAGTAGACCTGAGCTGAGTTTCGATCACGGCCGCCGCTTTATCCGTGTTATCCACTTTAATATAGATGTACTGTTGGCATTTCTCGTTAAGCTCATTGACCGTTAATTGCTCTAGCAATTGCCCTTTATGAATAATGCCGATATGGGTAGCAAGCAAGTGGAGTTCCGTTAAAATATGGCTCGAAATTAACATGGTAATTCCATATTCTTGATTCAGTTTCTTCAATAACTCCCGGATTTCTACTACGCCCATAGGGTCGAGCCCATTGATCGGCTCATCAAGAATTAAAAATTCCGGGTCTCCTAATAGCGCAATGCCGAGACCCAGCCGTTGCTTCATCCCGAGGGAAAAATTTTTGGCTTTCTTTTTTCCTGTATCCCGCAGTCCTACAAGGGAAAGTGTTTTTTCAATGCATGCCTTCCCAGGAATACCTTTTAACAACCTGTGCGCTTCCAGATTTTCAGCGGCACTCATATGCGGATACAATGCAGGGCCCTCGATAATCGTCCCGATTCGCTTTCTAGCCTGAATAAGCTCCTGTTCGTTGCTGCATCCGAATAACTCAAGCTTCCCGTTGGTTGGAAAAGCAAGGCCGGTTACGACCCTAATGAATGTTGATTTGCCTGCGCCGTTTTGCCCGATAAACCCGTAGATGGATCCCTTTTTTATAGAAAGATCGACCTTATTCAAAGCCAATTGATCTTTGTATCGCTTGGACAAACCGCTTGTTTTTAGAACATAATCGCCCATTTATCGTACCTCCTTATATCATGCTTTTAGTGTAAGCAGCAAAACATAAGAAAGGCTTAAGATGGTCCTTAAAAAAAGCTTAAGCTTTTAATCGATACCCCATTCCCCAGACCGTTTCTATATACTCCTCGTCAGGATTGGCAACGGATAGCTTGCTTCTGATATGGCTCATGTGAACATTGATCGTATTATCATCCCCGTGGAAAACTTCCTTCCATACACTTTCGAACAGGTTTGCTTTCGTAAACACTTTCTTGGGAGAAGACAAAAGAAGGAGCAAAATTGCATATTCCCGTGCCGTAAAATTAATTTCCGCCCCATTGACATTTACGATTTTAGAGTCTGTATCCATAGAGATGTCTTTATAGGTGATCACTTTGTTTGGCGCAGTCTGGCTAGTACGTCGGGATCTTCTTAAGAGAGAATCGATTCTCGCAGATACTTCCTCAATGTCAAAAGGTTTTGTAATATAATCATCTGCACCTGTTCGTAGTGCGTCGATTTTCGACTCTTTCTCCATCTTTGCCGAAATAATCATGACAGGTGCTGAACTTTGCTCGCTGATTGTTGCAAGAATCTTTTCCCCGGTCATTCCGGGAAGCATTAAATCCAGCAATATCATATCCCATTCCTGCTTCTCCAAATAAATCATGGCTTCTGTGCCGGAAAAAGCGGATTGAGGAAAATACCCGCTATTTCGAATAATGTTGCATAATAGTTGATTGATATCATTATCATCCTCAACGACTAAAATCGCGACTTGCTTATTCATTTTATCTACACCCTATGATTAGATTCCAATATGACACCATACTGCTGCCCGATAGTAAGGCAGACTGCCGATGATGCCGGCAGCCTACTCGTCATGGTGCTATTGTGAATGGTTACTCGTAGAAAAACAGGTCCATCCATTCATCGCGCGTAACAGGACCGAAATAGTGCGTCAGATCCACCGTATCGACGAGGTCACCGATTGCCTCAGCGTCGTACCTGACCCCCACCAACTTGGCAGCGAACTCCGCCGCTTCGCCAAGACTGAAGAAGTCGCCATACACGGCCGCCTCGCGGATGACGCCGCCTTCGACATTAAGCCGGACGTCGTATGTGCCGGCCGACAAACGTTTCGTCTTGCGTACGTTGAACGCCGGCGAGCGTCCGTAATTCCAATCCCAGCTCCGGTAGCGCTCATCCGCCAGCTTCCGTACCGTGCTCCAGTCCTCGTCCGTCAACTCATAACGTTCGGGGGTCCGTCCCTCATAAATGGACGCCAGCAGCTTCGCCTTGAACGCGCCGATACTCATCGGCTCTGACAGAAACTCCGTAATATTCGCGACCCGGCTGCGCACCGACTTGGTGCTTTTCGACTTGAACTTTTCCGGGTTGGCGTTCAACGCGGCGGCCACGGCCGCCATGTCCGAATCATAGAGCAGCGTGCCGTGGCTGAATATGCGTCCTCTCGAGGCAAACTGCGCGTTGCCGGATATTTTGCGTTCTCCGACCTGTAGGTCGTTTCGTCCGGTCAGTTCGGCCCCAACGCCCAGTGACCGGAGCGCTCGGACAACCGGCTCGGTAAACTTGCGGAAGTTGTGAAACGACTTGCCGTCGTCGTTCGTCACGAAGCTGAAGTTCAGATTGCCGAGGTCATGATAGACGGCACCTCCTCCCGACAGCCTGCGCACGACGTGAATATGGTTGTCCTCAACGTAGCGGGCGTTGATCTCCTCCGCCGTATTCTGGTTCTTACCGATGATGATTGAAGGTTCGTTTACATAGAGAATCAGATATTCGTGTCCACCCGGCAAATGCCGAAGCGCATATTCTTCAATCGCAAGGTTCAGTGCCGGATCGTGAAGATCGGGATAATCGATCAGCAGCATGAGTCCGCCCCCTTCAACGTTAGTTGTAGCCCCCATTGTACCGCAATCTCCGCGCTAAAGAAAATGAAACCGGCTAAGATGCTCGTTACTTCAACGATAAACAAAAAGGAGCTGCTCCTGTGTGAGGCAGCTCCACGCTATCGTATCCCGTAATAACCTGGTTTACACAGGTTTAATTTATCTCGCCTGATTATTCAGGATTTGCAGCATCTTTTCCAGACACCCGACACCTTTCCCCTCTTCGGCTCTCGCTTCAGTCAGAAGCTGAATCGCCGCCTCTGCCTGCTCCGGGTCGTTCGGATCGCCGCCCTTCGGAAAGGGGAATCTGTTTCTGAACGCTCCGAAGCAGCCGGAGACCTTGTCATAATGGCGGGCCGCTTGTCCGGCAAGCGAACTAAGTTGTTGGTTTTCCTCATCTTCACCTTGCAGCTCTATAGCTATCCGCTCCATAAACTCAGCTGCATACATTCGCTGATCGTGAACATACAACCCGTGGAGCGTATTCCCGAACACCTCGACATTCCGCTTCTGAAACGCCTCGATCCATGCGTCGTAACCGGCTAGGCCATTGCGATACTGAGAGTCCTCCCGCTTGTAACCTTGTTCGTAGGCATGCTGCACCGCCATTCGGAGAGCTCCCTGCAGCATCTTCTTTTTGTCGACCGCCCTGATTCGTATGTGGAGACTTGTCGGCGGATGTTACCGGGGAACTGGAATTATCCGTTCATAGACTCTGTCGAAATCGTCTCGCAGCCGTTAAATAATGCAAAATTTTGAAAACAATTGTCCAAAGCTCTTCGCAATTGCTTTGTTGGCTTTATATTGTTCTCGTACCAGATGTTTTTAACAACCAGCGTCCCGGCTTCTCGCTCCACGATTACCTCGACTCGACCGATGAGGCTTTCTCCATATAGTAGAGGCAACACATAATAGCCGAATTTCCGTTTGATTGCAGGCGTGTAAATCTCCCAGGTGTAATCGAATCCAAACAATTCGTTGATCAGTTTTCTGTCCCATATGAAATTATCTAGCGGGGCAATCAGCTCGCAGCGCCATTTCGGCGCTGGATTTTGCAGAACGGCTTCAATAAGCGGCAAGTCCTCCGCGCGGCAATAAAGTATATCCTTCATTTGTTCCACGGCAACAGCAACAATGCGAGCTTCGTGCAACAGTTGGCGGAAAACCTCGTTGCGCTGCTCCGCTTTCAATCCCCATATGTTCAGCCAGGCATCGGATGCGCGATTCCATAAAAGGCCAACAGCGCCGATTCGACGCAGTACCCGCCACTTGTGATGCTCCAGCTCGCCTTCCAGCGGCTCCGGCGCATTCAGCAGATTGGGCTGTATGTACTTCCCTGCGATATCGTAATATTTACGCGTTCCTTTTTTGTGATGTATAATCAACTCGCCTGTCGAGTACATCTGCTCCAGCACCGACCGGGATGAATTGTTTCCGCTGCTCCAGTGGATGGCCGATCGCCAAGCGAAATTCCCATCCAATTTTAAATCATCCGAACTTAGCGCACCGTGATTTTGGATGTGAGCTCGCACTTGCTCTGTCAACGCTTCCATTTCGGGATAGCGCTTGGCATGTTGTCGGGCGGCCTGCCTGTACCGCTCAAAATACGGCCAGTCCTCGACAGGGATAATGGCCAAATTCTTGTCGGAATAATCGACAAGGATTCTATCTTGGTACAGCAACTCGGCGAGCATGCTCTTGGTAAATCCTTTGACTCGCGACTGCAGCACCAGTTCGGCGTTTTTTCCGCAAACATCGATGGGATCGTATTGAATACAACCGACCTGCCGCACAAAATCCAATACTCCCTGCTTTCCGTTAAAACGATATTCGCCCAACAACCCATGCTTCAATAGCAGAAATTGCCGTGCCTGGCGGTTCGTCAATTGGATCATGTACACATCTCCTTAACGAAACAAACGGGAGCCGTTTGCACATGATGATGGATGGCGAGATTGCTTATCTGGATAAAGTTACTATCTGCTTCTTTCCTTAATGAGGGTATCCATTGGGAAGCTTCATCAGAAACGCCCTTTCCTAATTTTCCATTAACAGGGAATTGCTCTTTTTCAATGATTTCAACCACGCCTACTCCCCCTATCCGTTGGAAAACGAAAAACAAACATACGTTCCTATAAAATATTACCATTATCTCGATCATAAAAACAAGAACTATTGAATGCTGCTTGTTAACGCAAAGAAGCTGCCGATCCTCGCCGGTAGCTTCATCTGAGTTGTTATTAAGCTATCGCTCCCCGTAAGCTTCAAAAGCAAGTTTCGATATATAAATCCCTTATTTTCGCCGACTTATCATCCCATTTATCTACTTCGTCTATCGAAACCTAACCATATCCCAATAGCCCTTCTTCTAATTTGAAAGTTCCTCGACGAGGAAAATGTATTTTTTCTTATCTTTATTAAGCAAGTTAATGATACTAACCTCATAACCAGTTTCTTCTCTAGCTTCTCGAATACAAGTTTCTTCTGGTATATGACTTAATGAGGGGTAATTATTCATGGTGTTGGAATTAATCCAATATTTCAATAATTTTTTTAGCAGTTAATAAGCATTCACTTTTATTTAATTTCCGCGAAGGATCCAAATGTCGAAGCATAGATTCAATATACCCTGCTATTTGCTCAAGGTCCCTTGACCCGCTAGAGCGAATGCATCTTAGTATTTCATAACTTTCGATCCCGTAGATCTTTAAATCAAATGGATCCCATTCGGCAATGATTTTATGTATTTTGTCACTTTGAGAATTAATAACAATTCCTCCTCAATCCCCGTACTACAATATATTCCACATATTACTCTGCTATCCTGCCCGTGGAAACGGCGACCGATCGTTGGCCGGCTGCCGTCGTGTTTTGATTCAACTATCGTATCCGTTACTTTAATGACGTGCTACTTGTTCCAGGAATTTATTAATTACTGGTTTGTCTGGAGGAGATAATTCGATTGGAATTTCTCTATAGCTAAAAAAACGTAATTCTTGTACTTCGTCTCCATCTTCTTTCGGTACTCCATCATAATCAGCACATAAGTAAGCGGTTACAACATTATATACTTCATCACCATTAGGATATTGATAATACAGGTCTTTTCCAGAAAATACATGAAACCGTTCAAGACTCCTGGATTTGAGTCCTGTTTCCTCAAAAAGTTCTCTTGCAGCAACCTCTTCTAAGGTCTCTCCAAGTTCCATCGAACCTCCAGGTAGCCCCATAAACCGTTATCCGTTCTACGCTGGAGTAATAGTCGTTGATTACTGCTCAAAAGAACGCATGCTCCTGTCATTATAACTGGTCTTTTCTATTTTCATATGGTAATAATCTCCTTATAAAATAACATTAGGAATAGGAATTGTATCCTCGAGCTTTCTAAACGATACTGCCTGTTAGCTGAACAGCCTGCCGGATCACGCCGGCAGGCTGTTTAATTAAAGTATCGTCTCCCATTTAGTTTAAAGAGTTGGAGGATTCAAATCTTCTTGGTCTTAACTGGGAGTAGCCCCATCAAGACGACTACTTCCTCAATACCAATCCTACGATTCAATTTTTTTAATTACGGGGACCCAAACTTCCATTTCGCACATGCCGTTGTCTCTACCGTAGGTCATCCTAAATTCAGGACCATCTGCGCATTCGTAGTTGCTGCTCGGAAACCATTCCCCCCAAATACGCCTCCACAAATCATGAATACCGCTTTGTCCGTAAGCGTGGAGGCCAGTTGAAAAAATTGCGTACGTTTGAGGAGGGATTGAGAGCTTTTCAAACCCTTCAGGCAAGCCGCCCTGTGGCAAAAAATAACCAATCATGTAGGAGAATTTGTCCTCGTTGTTGTATTCCTCGTTGTTGTATAATACCGCATGGAGCTGGCCATTCCCCCCCACTCCCGCAGCGGCACGAATGCGGTCTACGGTTCCGTCAGAAATGCACTTGGACCAAAACTCAGGTATTTCAACCAACGGTTGCTCAAGTACATCTCCAGCACCACTGATCAACTTTGAAACGCCAAACATTTCAAAGCCTTGTTTTTCCTCGATTTTGTAATTCATCTCCACATCACCTCGAATCGAAATATGAAAGGATACCCGAGGATAGGCCTTGAGTGAAACACCTTTGTCGCGCGCTGACATTGGCATCACACCGTGCATTTTTTTGAACGCTCTGGAAAATGCCTCAGGCGATTCATAACCATACTTCAATGCCATGTCGATTACCTTCACACCGCTGTTTTGCAGTTCAAATGCGGCCAGGGTGAGCCGCCTACGCCGAATATACTCAGAAAGCGGAACGCTGGTGATGAACGAAAACATCCGCTGAAAATGGTATGCTGAGCAACAGGCCATTCTTGCTATTCGATCGTAATCGATTGCTTCAGTCAGGTGTGTTTCGACATATTCCATTGCGCTATTCATGCGATCTAGCCAATCCATTCAGATCCTCCTCTCAAGTTTGATAATAGCTGATCATGGGAAATGGGACATTGCAATCCTTGCACTAAAATATCATGTTCTAAGCCTGTGCCTGAGTTATTCCGCCCGTTCGTATTGTTGTAATCTCCCAGTTAACGTAATGAAGCCGCCGGTCATGCCGACAGCCTCGTTATGAATATGCTATCGTCTCTGAGGGAGTGCAGTCAACTGATTTTTCTACGCTCCCGATCCAACTGTTCACGTAACGTCGTCAAGCTTTCGGACACAGTTTGATGAGCTGTGTCGATGACAATGTGATCTCGGTCCCAAGCATCGTACTGTCGGTTCCTGACCTTCTCCCACGTAGGTAGAACAATGCCGGGAATATCGGCTACACGCGTTTCGATTCGATGCCTGTGTTCACGATCATCAGAGCAGACTACTTCGATTTCCACAAACGGAGTTTCAAGATATTCCGCCACGTTGCGCCAAGCTTGGCGCGTTACTTGGATGGGATTGACTGTATCTGCTATCACGTCGAGGCCCAACCGGAGATTCTGCGATGCAATTGCATAACACACGATGTAACCCGCAGGTCCGTCGACCCACGTTCCGGCATCCCGCATAGCCTGCTCCACGACATCAACCCGGAGATACATGGCCTGTAACTCTTTAGCCAAGGCTGACGATAACGTGGACTTTCCGGTGCCTGGTAACCCGCTAAATATATAGAGCAAAAAAACTCGCCTCCTTCACAAAATAAAGCGTATAACTATAAATGCTTTAACACAATGACGGCTGCACCGCAGCAGCCATTCTGGTGTTGAACTATCGTTCTCCATCCCTCAATCAAGTTTATTCAATGGTTGCCCAAAAACCTCCATGGAATGAGGTGTCTCGAAACATCATCATTGATTCAATCTACGATTTCTTGCTTAGCGACGTTCTCGACCCAAGTGACAAATTGGGGACAGTCGTTAATGGTGTAGACCGATACTCCGGATATCCCTCCAATCGTGTAATATGCTCAAAACCGTGATCGTGCGCGATCATGATGACGGACGAGTCCGTCTTACGATACAACGTGAGATTGCCATTGGCTTCAAAGGCAAACGCAATGTAATCGATAGGCTTTATCTCAAACGAGCTCCCGCTCATCACTGCACACCTCTGCGATATAGGATTCCCACCCCTGAAAGCCTTCCTCCGCCTCTTGATAGGTAAGCGCAGAGTTCAAATTACAGAGCCAGCTGTTTTCCATCTCATTCCATCATTTCGTGATTCCGCCGAAATGGGCTAACAATGTCCGATGTTCTGGACAAAGCGGTTTATCTACTACCGTTACAGGTGGTTTCACGAGCCATCCGAAGTCTCTCCCTGATGATCCGTCCAACCCAATAACTGGCAAGGTTCATGGTTGATCTGAAGCTCGGTGACTCGCGAGTTCCACAGCAATTCGCTGAGTGTAGGGAATAAGTTGGTGAACCGTACCTAAAGATGAAAGAAATCTCTTCCTTGGATCGTTTGGGAGAACGATACTTGATCACTCGGCTCAACAAACCATGAGGCGTAATCGAAAAAGTCTGTCAAATCTTGATTCGAACTACTCGCCATGTTTACACGTCCCCTATTGAGGTTTTAAAAGTGAGTTATCACCCTATAGTACCCCGTTAGCTGAGCAATCAAAGTTTCTTTAGACGAATCCTAATCCAGTTAATAACGTCCAAGAACCGGAAACAATGATTAACCATAACGCTAATTTTTTGAATGTTTTTTCATTCAATTTATCAACTGCTTTTATTCCCACCAATACGCCTGCAATTAAGGCTGGTATCATCCAACCTATATAGATTGAAGCATTGAACTTCCAAAAAAAAGCAAGGGATTTCCTTATCACCGTCGAACTGGTTTGGTAAGATTCTGAATGAGGCGGTGAACGGGATGACGAACAAAGGCGCCCTGGCTGAAGTGGAAGAACGACTGAGATCCACAAAGGATCGCCGGATGTACGAACGTTTGCAGACGGTTCGGTTACGAATCATGGGAATGCCTGTTAAGGAGATAGCTGGAATCCTATGTCGATCCGAGAAAACAATTCGCAGCTACATCCATACTTATGAAACAGAAGGGCTACCCGGTCTTCACATGGGTTTCTCTCCCGGTCGGACCTCGAGGCTGACCCCGGAACAACGAGAGGAATTGAAGCAAGCGATTGTCAATCAGGTGCCGGCTGACGTGGGCTTCACGGCCAAATTCAATTGGACCTTACAGCTTATTGCCGATTACATCGAGCGCACCTATGGACATCGTTACTCGCTGCGCGGTGTGTCGAAGCTGATGGAGCATATGCATATGAGCTATACGAAACCGACGTATACGCTTGCTGCCGCAGACCCCGCCAAACAACAACAGTTTGTGGAAGTAACATTCCCGACCCTAAAAAGGGGTTGAAACTGGCGAAATTGCTCACCTTTTGTTTGAAGATGAAAGCATGATCCGGGACTACCAGGCTCTTCAACGGACCTGGTTTGAAAAGGGAAAGCAACGGATCGTCCGAACCACCGGTAAACACCGCGGCGTGAAGTTGCTTTCGACCGTCGATTACTGCAGTGGCCAGATCGTTTGGCACGAAGATGAGTCCTACAATGCCGAAACGTTTCTATTTTTCCTCAAGAAGGTGCTTGAAGCGTATCCTTCGGGCACGATTACAATGGTGCTGGACAACGCCCGCATTCATCATGCCAAATTGCTGAAACTGTTTCTGAACGAGAACAAGCGGCTAAATCTCGTCTTTCTGCCACCATACAGTCCCCAACTGAATATTGTGGAAGGGCTCTGGAAGTGGCTGAAAGCCGATGTCGTGAACAATGTCTTCTACCATACGGTAGCCGAGATCCGTAAAAACGTCTCTTCTTTCATGAATGCGGTAATGCAGCAACCTCTAACCGTCATAGACCGGCTCTGTGTCCGGATGGAGCCTGATCATGTTGTGGAATTTCTTTAATTCAACTTATATAGATATAACGCTACTTCTATATTTAGCAACCCACTGTAAAAATACGTACAAATCGTGATGATATTTAAAATAAATGCGTAAGCTGTGATGTTCGCCCTGAAGGTCTGTTTATCTACCCCTTGATTTGATAGGAAGAGCGCAACAGGAGGACCACTTAGCCCAACAGAGCCATTCAGCAATCCACTTAATACTCCAACTGGAACAAAAGCTACTCTTTCATTTCTAATCGAGAAGGATTTTCCTTGCAATATTGCTATCGAGGACAAAAGGATTAAAAACCCTATTATAATTTTTATGATTGAAGGATCAGTATACATTAATAATAAAGTCCCCATTGGAGCAGCGACAAGGCTACTAATGAGAAGAATCCATATTTTCCTTAAGTCGACATGTTTCCAAGCTTTGAAGAGAACAGATATATTTGAGATCAAACTTAGTATTACAACGATTGGCACAACTTGTTGCAGTGGAAGGATTTTTGTAAGTAATGGAACTGATATTAAAGCAAAACCAAAACTCGTTAAACCTTGAACAAAGGCTGCTAATATGATTACAAGAATACCTAAAATAATGGTTTGGTCCATGTTGTTTGCTCACGTTCCATTCTTCATTAGTAAATAATGGAGGACCTCTGCTCTATAAAACTACCAGTTACGAATTTACTGTTTGCAGTATATCGATTGAACGCCTAGATTTGAATGGATTAATGTTAGATCATATAAATTTATGTTGTTGAAGAAAACTGCCAGTTAGCATAATGAGGCCGCCCGAAGCGGCCTCATTATGTTTGTGTTGAGCTATCGTATCCGTTAGCGCAACGATTATTAGAAATCAAAAGCCGCCCTAGCCTAGGCGGCTTTTGATTAAACCCAATTTAATTCATTTTGGAAGAAAACCTGCTTATCCCCATCAATTATTTCTCCAATTACATAACTATTCAACCCGTTTGCGGTAACGTGCTGCTTTACGGTATCCGCTATTTTCGGGTCAACAACCAAGATAAAGCCAACACCCATATTAAATGTGCGCAGCATATCCCTTTCGTCTACGTTCCCTACTTGACGAATCAACTTGAATACAGGATGAATTTCTACACGCGATAGGTCAACGAGTGCATTTAAACCTTCCGGAATTACCCGGTTTAAGTTACCTTCAATCCCGCCACCCGTGATATGGGCCATTCCGTGAAGTCCATCCATCCTAAATAAATCTAAGAGAGGCTTGTAATAACAGAGGTGCGGCTTCATAATAGCGTCTAAAAAGCTTTCCTCGCCTACCTGCATATCCATGATTTCGGGATGTTGGTCTATAATCGCCCGAACCAGAGTGTAGCCGTTTGTATGAATTCCATTCGACGAAACGGCTAGTACTAAATCTCCCTTCCGTATTGCTGAACCATCGATGATTTTCGATTTATCCGCGATCCCTACGATGCTGGATGTAAGAATATACGAGCCTTTTTCCAACACCCCTGGCTGTATGGAAGTCTCGCCGCCGGTTAACACACAATCCTGCTCCTTACACGCCTCCGAAACAGCATCAACAATTTCGCTAATTGTTTCTTTATCGATCGCACCGCAAATGATCGCATCCTGAACCGCAAGAGGCTTCGCACCCATCACGATGATGTCATTGATCAAATGATTAATCATATCGTAGCAAATGGAGCGAACCCGTCCGTATTGAAAAGCCAGCTTTTGCTTCGATCCCGGCTCTTCCGTTTTCATCACCAAAACGGGATGCTCGTACTCCGGAAATTTAAAGTCGTACAGCGACGCGAAGGCGCCAAGCGAGTTCAATACCCGACTGTTATTCGTCTCCAAGCTTTTGACCATATTTTGCTTAACTGCATCGGTATCGTTTATGTTAATGCCGGTCCTTGCATAAGTTAGTTTTTCATTACTCACTTTGCAGCCTCCAGATAGCATTTTCTAAAAATTGTAACATACCTTAGTTAATTATTCTAATCCGCTCCTCGATTTATTGAAAAACGGCAAAATAAGATCAAGCTGGATAAGATGCATCTAACCAGCGTGATTCATGGTGATAAAGTTGAACTATTCTGCCAGTTAGCACAACTGAGTTGTTTATTCACTCATTGTAAAAATAGGGCCCTTTCTTACTGCTGGATTTCAATTTCGTGTTCCTTACACCAATCAATTACTAATTCCTTTATCTTACTTTCTTTGTACTTAAACCAAAGTTTATCGACACTTTGTTCAATTATACTATCTTTAAATCTCCGAAATGCTCCTCTTCCTTGAATGGCATCATACAGTTCTTCTCTAATGTCGTCATCCTCTAGAGTCCCGATAAAATCCTGTATGATTTCATATTCGTTGAAATCGTTTTTTAACGAGAAGTCAACGTATACCCCTTCTTCATCCTCAATAATGCTTATTGCTTTTTCAATATTCTCTCTTTGCCATTCAGGAAAACTTTCAAGTGGTTTTTCATCTTCTGCAGCTCCAATTTCTTCTCTCATTAATGTAATAACTTCGCCTGTTTTGGTGTTTATAAAACTTAAAGTATCATCAATTTGAAGTTCAATTTCACCGACTAGATCATCCAACTTTACTGGTTTGATATTCTTCATTTGACTTTTACCCCTTTCGATTCATACAAACATCTTATCCAAAAAAACAAACAAAGCTACCTAATCGGCAGCTTAGAACATGACTTGATTAGAGTATACCAATTTTGAGGCCACCGAACTATCGTCTCCCGTTAGCTTAATATCTACAGGTGTCGCAAATTTAACTTTTCATTATTATTTCTGTAAAGTAAGTGCTTGAAAATATGGTTGTCCATCCTGTAATGGAATTGTGTTAAAACTTATTTTTTTAAAATGTTTTCCTACAACCGCTCTTATTGAATTATCAGAATATGATGCAAAAAAACGTTTAGGATCACACCAATCATTATCCCATATCCCCTCTGAATCTTTTCCACCATACAATCCCATATAGAAGAGAGCATCTGGTTTAATTATTCGTTTGATTCCTAAAAGTACGTCATCTATTTCGTTTTTAGGCACATGTAACAGACAATTTAGGGCATATACAGCATCAAATGTACTGTCGGCGAAATCTAAATCGTAAAAGTCCATGACATATGCTTGAAGTCCTCTCTCCTTGCAATAGCCTACCATCTCAGAAGACAAATCAACACTTGTTACCTCAATACCATTTTCCTTGAAATAAAGACTATCAATGCCTGTACCAGCACCAATTTCAAGCATTTTTTTTTATCCGATGAAAGTAACTTGTTCAGAAAATTTTCTCTCTCAATAACTTTCCACTCAGCAGGTGTAGCATTTACCCTTCTATGCGAGTCAATATCATATGATTTAGCAAGATTAATATTATTCATATGTACACCTCGATTAAAATGTTTTCGAAAAACTTCCTTGCCGTAGGAATATTAGGCAGCTTTCTTAAGAAGATTATTTCATAAAACTGGAAGTTATACTACTGAAAATTGGCTGATATTTAACTTACAGATTAACATCGGTAGTTAAACATTACTGCCCGTTACTTCAACGGAAGACGGCAACCGATGTGTCAAGTTGGCTGCCGTCGTGTTTGATCGAGCTATCGTTCCCGTTACTTAATGACGTGCAACTTGTTCGAGGAATTTATTAATTACTGGTTTGTCTGGAGGAGATAATTCGATTGGAATTTCTCTATAGCTAAAAAAACGTAATTCTTGTACTTCGTCTCCATCTTCTTTCGGTACTCCATCATAATCAGTACATAAGTAAGCGATTACAACATTATATACTTCATCGCCATTGGGATATTGATAATACAGGTCTTTTCCAGAAAATATATGAAACAGTTCAAGACTCCTGGATTTGAGTCCTGTTTCCTCAAAAAGTTCTCTTGCAGCAACCTCTTCTAAGGTCTCTCCAAGTTCCATCGAACCTCCAGGTAGTCCCCATAAATCGTTATCCGTTCTACGTTGGAGTAATAGTCGTTGATTACTGCTCAAAAGAACGCATGCTCCTGTCATTATAACTGGTCTTGAACCGACTAACTTTCTTAGTTCCTTTATGTAATAACTCAATGGATACCACCCTTTTCTATTTTCATATGGTAATCATCTCCTTATAAAATAACATTAGGAATAGGAATTTTTATACTAAAGTTTTCTAAACGATAGTAGCAATACTGTTGCCGCTAGAAGATAACGTCCAATAGCTGGCTGGATTGCCTGTCCGCAAGTTGCTGAATATAATGTCCGTATCATAGAAAAGGAAAAGGATGCCTCCCATGTACGTGAGCCTGCTGCAACAGGCGCACGGGATGCATCCCCCAAATCAACATGGTCATTGTATCAGAATATACGTTGGTTGAGAAGTCACCCGGCGTTTTCAGTTAGATGTGCTGAGGCGGTTCTCTCCCCCTGCTGTGGAGAAGAAATGCATGTAATCGGCAGCAGGAAGCGGAAGATCGTAGGCGGGGGCGGAGATCATCGCCTTCTACTCATTCGCCGAATGCGGTGCAACCAGTGCCGCAAGATTCATCACGAGTTGCCGGATTGCATCGTACCTTACAAGCGGTACGAATCCGAATGCTTGGAGCAAGTCGTTACGCAATCGGAGACGGCATCCACGGTAGCTGCAGACGACGCAACCCTGCGTCGCTGGAAGGACTGGTTTCAAGAGCAGTCCACGTACTTGCTTGGCGTACTAAGATCCATTGCCGTCCGCTTTCATCTGAACCCTGTGGAGAAGTTGTCCGTTCCTTCGCAGTCTGCACATCAAGAGTTCGGACACTACGTCGGGGACGCCCCCGGCTGGCTGGCGCAAATTGTCCGCCCGGTCGTAAATACAAATTTGTGGGTACATACCCGTTCTGCATTCTTGTCCGGCTAGGTGCTGCGGTAGACTCATCTCGAAGTCTACCAAAGTGAGGTGCAGAATAGATGAAAGATCAGAAGAAAGCGGAGTCCATCGCCTCCGAGCGTGTACAGTTGTTATCGCCGCTACTGGCAGAAGGGCTCGACCCCGCCAGAGCTTGAGAGATAAAACAGCGAATCTGCGAGCAGACCGGGCTCTCCGAGCGGACACTCCGTCGGTACCTGGCGAAGTACAACGAGGAGGGGTTCGGCGGTTTAAAGCCTAAAGGCAAAGGGCGTCAGCCTTCCGAAGCCACCATTCCACAGGAGGTGCTGGAGCAGGCCATTTTGCTTCGCCGCGAAGTCCCGAGCCGGAGCGTTGCGCAGCTCATTCAGATTCTCGAGTGGGAAGGCCGCATACAGCCAGGCGAAATCAAGCGTAGCACCCTGCAAGAGAAGCTGGCTCAGCGAGGCTACAGCACGCGCCATATGCGCATGTACGCCGAATCCGGTGTTGCCGCAAGACGCTTCCAGCAGCGCCATCGTAATCGTCTGTGGCACTCAGATCTCAAGTACGGTCCCTACCTACCCATTGGTCCGAATGGCACCATGAAGCAAGTGTTCCTTGTGACGTTCATCGACGACGCGACGCGGTTTGTGCTGCACGGCGCGTTCTACCCGGTCATGGACAAGACCATCGTCGAGGACTGTTTCCGCCATGCCATACAGAAGTTCGGCGTGCCCGAATCGGTTTACTTCGACAATGGCAAGCAATACCGAACCAAATGGATGACGCGCGCCTGCTCGAAACTAGGTATTCGGCTGCTGTTTGCGAAGCCGTATTCGCCGGAGGCTACCGGTAAGGTCGAACGCTTCAACCGCGTGGTTGACGCGTTCCTGAGTGAGGCAGCGCTGGAGAAGCCAAAGACGCTTGGGCGGCTCAATGAACTGTTTCAGGTATGGTTGTCGGAGTGCTATCAGAACAAGCCGCATTCTGCGCTCGAGAATAAGCGTAGTCCGGAAACGGTCTACCGCAACGACAAGAAAGCCCTGCGGTTCGTAGACCCGGACGAGCTTGCGAATGCCTTCCTGCACTGCGAAACGCGCAAGGTCGACAAGTCTGGTTGCATCAGCTTCATGGACCGTAAATACGAGGTTGGCCTGCCGTTCATCGGCTGTACGGTCGATGTCGTGTTCGACCCGGCGGACATCTCGGAGCTATCCATTGAGTATGAGGGGCATACGCCTTGGCGTGTGCGAGAACTCGTTATCGGCGAACGTGCAGGCAAGCGACCATCGCTGCCCGAACATCTAGGTCCATTGCCAGCTGATGCATCACGACTCTTAGCGGCGGCAGAAGTACAGAACCAAGATCGCAAGGTACAGCAGGCGCCGGCTGTGGCTTACCGCCGCGTAAGCAAGGAGGACAGCCATGTTTGAATCCTTCTACAGCCTTGGCCGTTCGCCTTTCTCGCGAGACGTGCCGACGAGTGAACTATACGAGTCGATCATTCTGGAAGAAACGCTCGGGCGACTTGAGTACGCTGCCCAGCGTCAGTGGTTCGCGGTCGTCACCGGAGACTGCGGTACAGGCAAGACGACGACAATTCGCCGTTTCACCGAGGTGCTCGACCCCGCCAAGTACAAGGTACTCTACTTGTCGGACTCCAAGTTAACGCCGAGGCATTTCTACAAAGGACTGCTCGAGCAGCTCGGCTGTGAGTCCAAGTTCTACCGCGGCGACGCTAAGCGTCAGTTGCATCGTGAGATTGAACTCATGCGGGGGATTCATCGGTTGCAACCGGTGGTCGTCGTCGACGAAGCGCATCTGCTGGATCGTGAAATGTTGGAAGAAGTACGATTCCTGCTGAATTTCAAGATGGATGCGCAGAGTCCCATGGCGCTCATCCTAGTCGGGCAAAGTGAACTGTGGGATCGCTTAAATCTTCAGGCGTATGCAGCCATCCGGCAGCGAATCGACCTACAGTGCAAGCTCCCGCATTACGATCGCGCTCAGACCGGCGATTACATTCGTCGCCACATGGCGTCCGCCGGAGCAGAGCATGACATCTTCACCGACAGCGCGATCGACGACATCTTTCGGTTCTCCAGCGGTTCGGCTCGGTTAATCAGCAAGGTCTGCACGCACGCTCTTATCTATGGCTCACAGAACAAACATCGGATCATTGACGATCATATGATCAAGCGCGTCATCCAGGGGGAATTATCTTGATTCTCCTTTTCTTTTTATTTAACATGGACAACTTGTCCATCACCAGCATGACAACTTACGCCGTCAACTGGCGGACATTATGCTTTAGCAGTAACAGCAATACGAGGCCGCCGATTAATTCCCGCGGCAGCCTCATGATATTTGTGTTGAGATATTGTAGCTATTATTATCTGTTAGCAGAGAACGTGTTGATCCTAAGCCAATTGGTTTAAAGGTACTTGTTCATAACAAAAAGTGGTTCCATCTTGATCATAGGTATACCTATGATCAAGAATATAACCATCAATCATTAAAGGCAAAAATTCCTGTATTCGATTTGATATCCCACGATTATTAGAATCTAAAACCCAAGATATTTCTTTCCATTCAAGAATACCTTCATCAATACTGACCGGTGTCGAGTATTCATAATTTTCAGACACTTCGCCTAAAAAAACGTGCATCCCTGAGGTACCTTTGACAGGATTTATCCATGTTACGGTGCCAGTAAATGAGACTTTTTCTAATCGAATATTGGTTTCTTCAAATACTTCTCTTAAAACGCATTGCTCCGGTATTTCACTTGGTTCGATTTTGCCTCCAACCCCATTCCAAACACCCATCTCCGGCTGTTTATTTCTATTTATCATTAATAGTTCTGTGCCGCGATTAATGAAGCAAAGAGTATATCTATACATATTGCTATTGCCAGCTCCTTTGATTGTTAATCTCCATCTTTTTCTTAAATGCTTCTTCTAAGTCAATGTTGAACTTATTAGCAATATCAAAAATGTTCCAAACAACATCAAATATCTCAAACCCTATATTTTGCTTAAGCTCGTCTAGGCTTCCATCTTGTATGGCCTTATTTATCTTTAGAACCTCTTTCATAAGCATCCCAACCATTTTTTTCACTGAAGTCAGCGACATGTTTTTGAAGTTCTGATATCATCATATATTTATCCCCTAAGATCATCCATATATTAGTTTATTACCCTTATTGTAACACATTGTTATTGGTAAAATAATCCACGTCAGTAACCTGCCTGTTATTTCAATAAACGAAAAGAAGCTGCCGGCGGCGAGCTTCTCAAATATCGTTAGCCGTTAGAGTAATTCCGCTAGTATCTGTTTTGCATAAGAATCCCAGTCTGCTTCATCTGTGTTTATCTCTAAAGTGGGAATAAGCGATTGTTTAGCACACATACGAAGCTTTTCCTGATCCTCTAAAAACTTCTGACATGCCTCTGTTACCGTGGGGTGATTTTCCATCACATACGATTTCCAAGCTTCACCCCGACTTTCAATAAATCTAGGCTCTACAGCATCTGGGGATAAGGTTAAGAGTATACAATGTGCATTCAGCCTCGATAGACGTTTTTCCAGCATTTCAATTTCATCAGAATCTTTAAAGGCCGCACGATGATTTACATTGAACCTCTCCAAAAGATAAAACAGACCGTTTAATGGTTTCATATGACCAAGTGAATCAATCCATTCGAATTGTTGCTCAAGATACTCAACATGACGATTTAAAAGCTGAATATGTTCATCCTTGTCCATGGATCTTAAGACACCCTGGTATGAATGCAAAACTTGCGAGTAATGTTCACTTATTGCAATTATCGCCTTTTCACCATTGTGTGTTTGGCAATGTATTCTCTTTATTGCAGAAAATACCGATGTTTTTCCTACAGTAGACAGCCCTTCAATAATTACTCCTCGAATCATGTTGCACCTCTTCATCTTGTTTCCCTATCCTTGCAACAAGAACGCCGGTAAATCACGCGGTAGCCCTTTTTGTTTTGGCTCTTATTTATTCAAATTCCAATTACTCGTTCCATTATGATTGAAAATTTCGGTAATTGTTTAAAATATCCTGCCAGTTACTTCAAAGGTCAGTTAAAGAAGGAGCTACTCCCAGGCAGTATGGTGCTACAAGATGTCAAGACAGTTATTTTGATATAATTAAGGTGTGAATGAGTTCACAATGTTAATTGGTAAGCCTGTAAATCTTGATTCAGATCCAATCCTCGACTGGAAAAAATA
>NZ_CAJVAS010000068.1 GCF_910593845.1 Paenibacillus solanacearum
CTTGTTCCCTATTCATGATGCTTGCGATTGTTCGATAGCCCATGAATGGATACTGCGTGTAAAGCTCGTCAATCCGGTGCTTGAGGCGAATTTCCTCCGGTGAGGGAGAGACCGGCTTGTAATACAAACTGGAGCGATTGAGACTCAGTAAGTCGGCTTGGATAAGGATCGAATGATCTGGATTATCCCATTCTAAGAGATCCACTCGCTCATCGCGAGATAAGTTAGTGGCCAGATTTTTTTTTGATCCACGACAATTGGGTCGTCAGTTTTCCCACTTCGGCGTAGAGTTCATCGATTTTCTGATCGTACTCTTTTTTCATTTTCGTGATGCCCTTACGGTCATCTACAAATAACTGCGAGAGATTCTGAACCGCCTCTGATTTCCACCGGTTGAGAACATTAGCATGGATGCCGTGCTCGGAGGCTAACTGAGAAACTGACTTTTCTTCCTTTAAAATTTCCAGTACAATCTGAGCCTTCTCTTCGGGTGTAAATCTCCGTCTAGTAGATGACATACAACTAAAGAACTCCTTTTTTGCTGTCTAGATTCTATGTAGCATTATAGTGGGACCCAGTTTACAGTGTACCTACCCTGTGCATAGCACGAGTCCGTACTTGTTATTTTTCGGAAAATTTGTAACTGAAAAAGCCCGATTCTCCCCCAAATCCTTTGTTTTACTGACTTTATCCACTTAAAAATATATTTGTCACCCAACAAATAATCTTGACGAGCTCTCTACGGGTAGGCTGCATTGCTATATGCGAATAGCATCGTGGTTCGTTGTCCGGAAGGGCCGTCTCTCTTCATGACTTCGCACGAGAAATCCGCTGATGATCCGCACTAAGGACCGTCATCCACCACGCTATGCCACCTGCTTTTGCTCTATGGCCAAGCCTTTTCCTGCTGTGATCCGTCATGTACAATGAGGAGCATAATCTTATTTACATCGGAGGATTTTGGCCAATGGATCGGATGGAGTACAAGCAGCGTCTCGGACGGCTGCAGCAAAAGATGCAAGCCCAGCACATCGACGGCTTTGTCGTAACGCAAAATGTAGATTTGTATTATTTGACCGGCTCGATGCAGACGGGCTATTTGATCGTGCCGGCCGAAGGCGAGCCGCTATTCCTAGTACGCCGCAGTGTCGTGCGCGCACAGCAGGAAGCCAGTGCGGTCGTGGAGCCGCTCGGCTCGTTCCGCACCTTCGGCGAACGGGTAGCGGCGGCGTTCCCGCAGCTCGCGCGGGGAGCCAAGGGCGAAGGCAGGCCATCGATCCGGTTGGCCGCCGAATTCGACGTGCTGCCCGTGCAGCTGTATCAACGGCTGCAGCATGTGATGCCGCACGCGGAATGGGTGGACGGCTCCATCATCATTCGCGAGACGCGGATGATCAAATCCTCCCGCGAACTCGCTTGCATCCGGGAAGCGGCGCGCGTTATTGACGCCGCCTTCGAAGAGGCGCTTGAACGTCTGCAGCCCGGGATGACCGAGCTGGAGGTGATGGCCGGGATCGAGTATTTCATCCGGCGGCAAGGTCACATCGGCACGATGCGGATGCGCGGCTACAACCAGGAGGTCATTACCGGGATGCTGGGAGCGGGTGCTGCTGCTGCGGAGCCGACCTACTTTGACGGCCCGGCCGGCGGACAAGGTCTTGGCCCGGCGGTGCCGCAGAGCGTAAGCCGCCGTCCGATCGGACGGGACGAGCCGATATTGATGGACATCGGCTGCTGCATCGAAGGCTATGTGATCGACCAGACGCGAACCGTCGTTATTGGCAATCTCGCGGAGGATCTGGCGGCTGCCTATGAAACGTCCGAACGAATTATCCGCAGCGTCGAATCGATGCTGACGCCGGGAACGAGTTGCGAACAAATGTACGCGGATTCACTGCAGATGGCGCATGAAGCGGGGCTGGGGGATCATTACATGGGGTATGGGGACGATCAGGTCAAATTTTTAGGCCATGGCATTGGCCTCGAAATCGACGAGCTGCCCGTGCTCGCCAGAGGCTTTCGTTATCCGCTCGAGCCGGGCATGGTCATTGCGATCGAGCCGAAGTTCACGTTTCCGCAGCGCGGCGTTGTCGGCATCGAGAACAGCTATGCCGTGACCGATAGCGGGTTTGAGAAGCTGACGGTATCCCGCGAAGGCCTCATCCGGTTATAAGCCGGATGTGCGCCAGATGATGGCGTCCGTGCCACGCGTAGATGCCGATATTTTCATACAGCGGGACGACGCCGGAGTCGGGATGGCGGAACGTGCGCAGCAGCTCGGTTTCCGTCAAGGCGCCGAGCAGCAATGCCCAACGGGCATGAAGCGCGTCCAGTAGAGCAAGCGATAGCTCGACCGGCGCGTGCAGCGTATCCGGCAGCTCGGCCCACGCTTCCTCGCGGTAAGGCTTGATCGTCGGCTGTTCCTCGGTCAACGCCAGCTTGAATCGGACGACGCTGTTCATATGGCTGTCCGCCAAATGGTGCACGACTTGACGCACCGTCCATCCGCCGGGCCGGTAAGGGGTGTCGAGCTGCGCGGCGCTTGCCGTTCTCAGCGCGTCCCTCACCTGTCGTGGCAGATCTTCGATTTCACCAATCCACGCCTGCACCTGCGCTATATTCAGTTTCTCGGGCTTCACGAACCGTCCAATCGGATAACGCAGCGAATCTGTCATGTTCATCCCATCTCCCATTTGTTTATTGTCGAGCTGCCCTTTATCGTAAAGCTGCAATCCGGTTTCCGTTCAGCATGTCTTCAGAGCAGCCCAGCCCGCTCTAGCGCCCATCGAGCCGCAAGGATGAAGATCAGCGCAGACCCGCCGATGACGACCGCCCGCTTGTACCACCCGAATCGCTGCAGCCGGATGAGCAGAGGAAGTACCAGAACGACGATCGCCAGCTGCCCTGCTTCCACGCCGAGATTGAAGATCAGCAGGGAACTGAGAAAATATTGCTGCGGCAGGCCGATTTCGCCTAACGCTCCGGCAAAGCCGATCCCGTGAATGAGACCGAATGCGAACGTGAGCAGCCAGCGGAACCGGCTTGTTTGGATAACCATATTTTCGATGGCGACATAACATATGGTAAGCGCGATGCCGACTTCTACCCATGCGCCGGGCAGATGAATGATATCTGTAGCGGCCAGCAGCAGCGTAATGCTGTGTGCGATGGTGAAGGCGGTGACGATCTTGACGACCTCGGCGGTGCGCCGGGCGATGAGCAGCAACGAGAATAAAAAGAGCAAGTGGTCGTAACCCGTCAATATATGCTCCACGCCAAGCATAAAATAATTCCATAATACCGTTCCCGGCGTCGCCGGATGAAACGACTCGTAATGGTACGTACGATGGGCGCTGTCCAGCACCGCCTGGTCGATATCGTCGCCTTCCGTAATCAGCACGAAGTTCAGATGAGCCGGGTCGGCATCGTCAAACAGCAGGCTGTAGTCGATGATAAACCGTTGGATCGGCTTCAGCGCTTCGTAATGCAGAGAGAAGGCGACGACCGGTATCGAGTCTTTTACGTCCATACGGATGGTTTTCATCGTTACCGGCATATTTTCCATATCCTGCTTCAACTTCAGCCGTTCCGTGACATAGCGCGTCATCTCGCCGCGCTGATCGGATAGTTCCCGTTCCGACAGCTTGCTGTCGCGATCGGTATCGAACAGGAGGAGACTGTTCTCGGGAATGAATAGGTCGTAGTCGACGCCCGAGGCGGTGACGGAGAGCTGCGAATATCCGTTGTTTAAAGGATGCGCTTCGGCTAGTCTAGCATTGCTTAACCCAAAAAATAATGGTAAGATTAATAGAATTATAATCCATACTAAGCGTCCATTGCGGGCACGATTCATGAGGCACCTCATTTGCAACAACATTTTCTGAATCCATCATATACGAAATTCACCATGAATCAAGAGCGAGGGCCGGTAGATCCAAGGGGGAAACGTCCATGCTGCGGTTGGGACAAAAAGTAATTGTTATCGCGGACAGTTTTGAACAAAATTTGCCGATCGGAGAATACGGATACATTATCGCTTACGACCGTAATGCGGATAACGTATTTGATTACGTCGTCCGGGTGCCCAAGACGAATAAACATTATTTTGTGCCCGGAGCGGATATTGAGCTGGAGGAAGTACTGATTCAGCAGGAAGTCGACCGGCTGGAGCAGGAGGCGCTAATCGATTTTGCACTGGCCACGCGGAACGAGGAGATGTTTCGCCGTATTTTGAACGGAGAGAACGTCGAGGCGGCTGCGGAAGCCGAAGCTAGCAAAGAAGTGCAGTCCAAGGAAGATTTTATTAAGCAGATCAATTTGAAGGCGTGGATTTAACCCGGCTTTTGCAGCGGTGGAAGACAACGGGCTTCATTATAAATCATGAACCGGCGGCTCCTGTAGCAGGAGAAGATCGGTTTTTTTGCTTTATTCCGGCATGCCGGCGGGCGTAGGCAATTGAGAACCTATTCCAACTAAGCTATAATAGGAAAAATGATCGACATAGAGTGAGGTGCTAAAGGATGAGTATTACCGTCAAGGACGTGGAGCACGTTGCAAGCCTTGCCAGACTGGAGCTGAGCGAACGGGAGAAGGAACAGTTTACCGAGCAGCTGAACGCTATATTGAAATATGCGGAGCAGTTAAACGCACTCGATACGGAAGGCATCGAACCGACGAGCCACGCGATGCCGCTTGTGAACGTAATGCGCGAGGATGCCGTCAGGCCGTCGCTGCCGATCGAGAAGGTTCTGCTGAACGCGCCGGATGAAGAGGAAGGACAAATTAAGGTTCCGGCTGTATTGGAATAATCCGTTTTGCGCCGCGATTATTGAAGGGAGGATATCCGCTTGTCATTGTTTGATTTGCGATTGCAGGAGCTGCACAATAAGCTTCATTCCAAAGAAATTACCGTCTCCGATCTGGTAGACGCGTCTTATAAACGTATTGCCGCCGTGGAAGACAAGGTGAAGGCATTCCTTACGCTGGATGAGGAAGGCGCGCGCCATACGGCCAAAGCATTGGACGAGCAGTCGGGAAGCAGCGCGAGAGGGCTGCTGTTCGGTCTGCCTGTCGGCATCAAGGATAATATCGTAACCGAGGGGCTGACGACGACGTGCGCAAGCCAATTTTTGCGCAACTTCAATCCGGTGTACGACGCGACCGTCGTGACGAAGCTGAAGAAAGCGCAGTCCGTTACGATCGGCAAGCTTAATATGGATGAATTCGCGATGGGGGGCTCGAACGAAAACTCCAGCTTCCATCCGACATATAATCCATGGAATCAGGAATACGTGCCGGGCGGCTCCAGCGGCGGTTCCGCGGCTGCGGTTGCGGCCGGAGAAGTCTTTTTCTCCCTGGGCTCCGACACCGGCGGTTCAATCCGCCAACCGGCGTCCTACTGCGGCATTGTCGGGCTGAAGCCGACGTACGGCCTCGTATCCCGGTTCGGACTCGTCGCCTTCGCATCGTCGCTCGACCAGATCGGTCCGCTGACCAAAAATGTGGAAGACAGCGCTTATTTGCTGCAGGCGATTGCCGGGCATGATCCGATGGATTCGACGTCGCTGAACACGGATATTCCGGATTATGTGAGCGCCTTGACCGGCGATGTGAAAGGTCTGCGCGTCGCGGTGCCGAAGGAGTACTTCGGCCAAGGCATCGATCCGAAAGTGAAGGACGCGGTGCTAACCGCGCTGAAGGTGCTGGAAGCGCAAGGGGCAATCGTCGAAGAAGTGTCCTTGCCGCACTCGGAATATGCCGTCGCTACCTATTATTTACTTGCCTCGTCGGAAGCTTCTTCCAACTTGGCCCGCTTTGACGGCGTACGTTACGGCGTGCGCGCGGAAAACCCGAAAAACTTGCTGGACGTGTATCTCAAGTCGCGCAGCGAAGGCTTCGGCGACGAGGTCAAGCGCCGGATCATGCTCGGAACGTACGCGCTTAGCTCCGGCTATTACGATGCGTATTACTTGAAGGCGCAAAAGGTCCGTACGCTGATCAAGCGCGACTTTGACCAGGTGTTCGAACAATATGACGTCATCATCGGGCCTACCGTGCCGACGACTGCTTTCAAGATCGGATCGCAAGCGAATGACCCGCTGACGATGTATTTGAACGATATTTTGACGATTCCGGTGAACCTGGCCGGCGTTCCGGCCATTAGCGTACCGTGCGGCTTTGCGGACGGACTGCCGATCGGCTTGCAAATCATCGGCAAACCGCTCGACGAATCGACGGTGCTGCGCGTTGCCCATGCGTACGAGCAGCAAACTGACTTCCACAAGCAGCGCCCGCAGCTGTAAACATCAGCCGCACTCGGGCAAGTTGCGATACCATCGACAACTTACACTGTGGTTTCACCAGCACAAGTTGCAATACCATTGACAACTTATGCTATAGCTACGCCAGCACAAGTTGCAATATTGAAAGGAGCATCCTTACGTGACAACAGCAACCGATAAGAAATACGAAACGGTCATCGGCCTCGAAGTTCACGTCGAACTGCATACAAACTCCAAAATTTTCTGTGGCTGCTCCACGGCATTCGGAGCTCCGCCGAACACGCATACGTGCCCGATTTGCCTCGGGCATCCGGGCGTGCTTCCGGTGCTGAACAAGCAGGCGGTGGAGTATGCCATGAAAGCGGCAATGGCGCTGAACTGCCAAGTCGCGACGGTGAGCAAGTTCGACCGTAAAAACTATTTTTACCCCGATTCGCCCAAGGCGTATCAAATTTCCCAGTACGATCAGCCGGTTGGCGAACATGGCTGGATCGAAATCGAAGTGAACGGCGAGACGAAGCGGATCGGCATTACCCGCGTTCATCTGGAGGAAGATGCGGGCAAGCTGACGCATGTTGACGGCGGCTATGCGTCGCTCGTGGACTTTAACCGGGTCGGCACACCGCTGATCGAGATCGTCTCCGAGCCGGATCTGCGCTCTCCGGAGGAAGCGCGCGCGTACTTGGAGAAGCTGAAGGCGATCATGCAGTATTGCGACGTGTCCGACGTGAAGATGGAGGAAGGCTCGCTGCGCTGCGACGCCAACATCAGTCTGCGTCCGTACGGCCAAGAGGAGTTCGGTACGAAAGCCGAGTTGAAGAACATGAACTCGTTCAGAGGCGTACAGCGCGGGCTCGAGTACGAAGAGTGGCGCCAGGCGGACGTGCTGGACAGCGGAGGCAAGGTCGTGCAGGAAACGCGCCGCTGGGATGAAGCGCAAGGCAAGACGCTGACGATGCGGAGCAAGGAGCAGGCGCATGATTACCGCTATTTCCCGGACCCGGATCTCGTGTCGATGCATATCGACGACAACTGGAAAGCGCGCGTGAAAGCGTCGATTCCGGAGCTGCCGGACGCGCGCAAATCGCGTTACGTGAACGAGTACGCCTTGCCAAGCTATGACGCGGAAGTGATCACGTCGTCCATGAAATTGGCGGACTTCTTCGAAGAGAGCTTGAACTATACGAAGGACGCCAAAGCCGTATCCAACTGGATTATGGGCGACCTGCTCGGTTATTTGAACGCCAACAATTTGGAGCTGTCGGACGTGAAGGTGACGGGCCAAGGGCTGGGCGAGATGATCGGACTGATGGAGAAAGGGACGATCAGCAGCAAGATCGCCAAGACGGTATTCAAAGCGATGCTGGAGACCGGCAAAGCGCCGCAGACGATCGTAGAGGAACAAGGTCTTGTGCAGATCAGCGACGAAGGTGCGATCCAAGCGGTCGTTGACCAGATCGTGACGAACAATCCGCAATCCGTAGCCGATTACAAGGCTGGCAAAGAGAAGGCAGTCGGCTTCCTTGTCGGGCAAGTGATGAAGGAAACGAAGGGGAAAGCGAACCCAGGATTAGTAAACAAGTTAATTATTGACCGCCTTAATGCTTAGCGGAATAAATCAAGTGGTATGCCGGAAGGCGCGACCTCGGAGTCGCGCCGGAAGACATGCCATTTTTTTAAAAGCAAGGAAACTTTAACTTCATCCAAGCGATAAAAGTGCTTAATCAATTTCTGCTCGCAAGAAGGTTTCGTTAAAACACGAATATATCTTCGCCGAAAGGCATCAATCAGAAGTTTTTTCCAAGGGGGGCTGTCCATGATTCGGCAAATAGATTTGAACGATACGCACGACACGTTGGAACTGTTATCGCTTCAGCAGCTCGCTTACCGGATCGAAGCCGAATTGATCGGCTTCACCGAGATCCCGCCCTTATTCGATTCGCCGCAAACGTTAAAAGAGTCGGAAGAATCGTTCTTCGGCTACTATGACGAATTGGATGTGCCGGAAGGCAAAGGGCGGCTCGTCGGCGCCGTCTCCTGCAAGCAGGGCGTGCGGGAGCTGACGATATGCCGCATGATGACGCATCCCGATTATTTCCGCCGCGGCATTGCGACCGGATTGCTAAGGCATGCGGAGCAATTCGCTCCGTCTGGCACGTGCATCAAGGTGTCGACGGGCACCAACAATACACCGGCCGTTGAATTGTACGGCAAACACGGCTACGAACCGGTAAGAGTGCGGCTTGTTGCACCGGGCATCACGCTAACGCAGTTTCAGAAGATCGTATAGTCGTCGAAGGCGGGATCCGCTCCGCCAACGGTTCGCGTAACCAGCATTCCGTCGTTGCGAACTTCAAGACGCAGCTCGCTTCCGCTGAAGGAACGGTACGACGCGGCCAAGCCATCGGGCAGCAGCTTGAACGCGTCAGAGAAGCGTTCTTCCGCTGCTGCCGTCCAAGCGTCGAGATCGCGGATGCCAAGGGCCGCCGCTTCCTCGCTGGACATGACTTCCACGACGATGCCTGCGAGGCGGCCGGCTTCGAGAGGAACCGAAGCCGAATAGCGGTCCGCCTTTTCCGTAATGACGACAGGTCCGCCGCCCCAAGCGTGAAATGCTGCATAGACCGAGCCCAGCTTGCCGCAGCCGCCGAATTCACCGAAGCGCCATTCGCCTTTTGGGAGACAGCCGACGAGCTGGCCGAACGTGTCCCCTGCCGCGTTCTCGGGAAGGGCCCACAGCTGCAGCACGGCGCCTTTGTCGAACAGCGCTTCGCCATAAGAGCTGGCGTGTCGATCGTCGCCAGGCGCATATTTGCTGCCCGGATGGAAGAAATACAGCTGATTCACCCCCGCCGCTGCCGGCTCCGAATCGAGCGGCAGCGACACGTCCCAGCGCAGCTGTTCGTTGTCGAACTCCTCACGGCGCTCGTAAATGCCGCCGAGCGCATACTCGCGCGTCACGTATGTGTACGTGTGCGCCGACTCCGTCACTTCGCCGTCTTCTCCGGCGAAGCGGATCAGCCGCTTCACCTCGCGCGGCTCGGCATACGCCAGAGCGCGTTCACGCACGGCTGCCGGCACCTCGTAGGCGTACAGTGCGGCGCCTTCGAGCCGCGGGAACGTCTGCGGTGCCGTAAAATCGCCGAAGGCGATATAGTCGAGCGGCGTGTTCGTATCCTTCGGCGCATCGTGGGGCCAAATCCGCGAATGCGGACCGACCCACGCCCCGCGCAAGTACGCCTCCGCCCGCAAACCCCACAAATACGCAAGCAGCTCGCCCGCCACCGTTCGCGCCGTTTCGTCCTCCACCGTGTCCCAGACGCAGGTAAACGCTTGAATCCAGTGCCAATGCCACGGCAGGCAGCCGTATTCCTTGAAGCCGTATGTCCGCACATGCCGGAGCATCCGCTGCGCGCAGCGGATGCCTTCCTCGAGCAGCGCCTCGTCGCCGAACTCATGGCCGAGCAGCAGCTTGAGCGCCGTATGCTTCGCTTCGTGATGATGCATCGATTTTAGCGGATGGCGATACACGCTGCTTTGGTACATATGCAGAATGGACAAGCTGATTTCGCTTTTCAATTCCGCTGGAAGCGCTTCGCGGTATTTTTCGTAAAAGAACATCAGCATGCAGCCCATCAATTCCACAGGCAGCACGTGAGGCTTGGCCGATGCCGGATCATGACCGAGCTGGAGAGGCCAATGTCCATACATCGGATGACTTGCATCCTGCATCTGCAGCTTGAGCACGTTGTAGAGCATCCGTACGGCAAGCTCCCGTCCCTCGTTCCGTTTTGCTTCCGTCCAGTCCGGCGCTCCTTCCGCCGTGTAACCGAACAAATGAATCGCAAAGTAAAAGTTGTCGCGCACATCTTTATGGAACCAGTACCCGCTTTCCGAAAGCGGAAGCGTCATGGCCTGTTCGGCTGCGAGCCGAAGCACCTCCTGTTTCCGTGTCCTTACGTCCGTCGCCATTTTTTCGGAACGCCTCCATTATGAGTAATTTAAACGTTTCACTGATACTAAGTCTACCGTGCGCCGCGATGAAGTCAATCGTTTTTTCCCGAAAACCGTTAACTTCGGCGGAAGATGGTACAATAAACAGTAGAATGTTTTCAGAAGGAGGCGGCCGAATGGCAGCGAATCCGTGGTTTATCGATCCTGCGCACATTACGCTCCGGCTGGTGCTTGCTTTTTTGCTTGGAGGTGTGATCGGCTTTGAACGCGAGCATAGCAGCCATGCCGCCGGCATGCGGACGCATATTCTCGTCTGCCTCGGCGCAACGCTGATCATGCTGCTGTCGATGTACGGCTTCTCCGAGTTCGCCGTGCTCGACAATGTGCGGCTCGACCCTGCCCGGCTTGCCGCGCAAGTGATCAGCGGCATCGGCTTCCTCGGCGCGGGTACGATCTTATTTACCGGGAAGTCGATCACCGGCCTGACGACGGCGGCTTCGCTGTGGGTCGTAGCCGCGATCGGGCTAGCGATCGGCGCCGGTTTTTACTATGCGGCCGTGCTGGCGGTGCTGCTCGTATTGATCAGCTTGTTCGTCCTGAACCGCATCGAACAAAAATATTTTCGCGGTAAAAAGCTGTATCACTTCAAGCTGCAGGCCGCCGACAGGCCGGGTATGCTCTCGCGCGTGTCGCTAACAGTCGCCAATCGGGGCGGCGTTATTAAGATGCTGTCCGTGGAGGAACAGGCGGATGACGATATAGCGGATCCGTCCGTATTGATTATGCTGAACCTGCGTCTGGCCAAAGAAGGAATGCTGCTGCAAACCGTAGAAGATTTGAAGCACCTGGACGGCGTGAAATCGGTCGTATGCGATTAAAAAATATTTTTGCAAATTTGAAGGGGTACGCTGCAGAAAGCCGTCTAACTGTTATGAAAGAAGCAAAAAGGCGGTGAACCTGGTGGACCAAATGACGGATGAGCAGCTGATCGATCGAGTCCGCCAAGGCGACGACGAAGCGTATCGGCTCCTGATGGAGCGTCATCAACATTACATTTATACGCTGACGTATCGCATGATCGGCCATCGGGAAACCGCCGAAGATTTGACGCAGGAAGTTTTCATTAAACTGTATCGCTCGCTGGAGCACTTTCGGGGCGACGCCAAGTTCAAGACGTGGCTATATCGACTTACCGTCAATTTGGTGACCGATTATCGCAGATCCCAGCGCCGCAAGCCCTACGAAGCGATTCTCGACAAAGTGAAGGGATGGTTCGGCGACCGGAAGGAGGAGCCCGAAGCGAGAGCCTTGCAGAAGGAAGAGCAAGAGACGATGCAGCGGTTATTGTCGGATTTGCCTGACAAATACAGGCTGGTGATGTATCTTTATCATTATAAACAGCTGTCGTATCAGGAAATATCGGATAGTACCGGGCTCCCGCTCAAAACGATCGAAACCCGGCTGTACCGCGGGAAGTCGCTTTTGAAGGAAAAATGGATGGAGGTGCGAGGGCATGAACTTCATGCATCCCGACGATCGGACCCTACAGCGGTATCTAAATAAGCATAGCGACGAACTCATGAGCAAACGGATCGCCCTTCATCTCCGCGGCTGCCCGGACTGCCGCAGAAGACTGGACGCTTTCGTGGAAATGGAGCTGGTGCTCGAAGATATGCCGCTCCTCGAAGCTCCCGGCGGCTTGCCCGACCGGGTGATGGCGGCGCTAAGGACAGAGCGGATGACGGCGGAGAGCGCATCGGTGCCGCGGCAGGAGACGGCGGGAAAAAAAACGTTCTGGCGCGCGGAGCTTGCGAACGGTCTGGTGGCCACGGCAGCCACGTTCCTGTTCATTTACTCGGGCGCCATGGGCAAGCTTATCTCGCTGGATGCCCAAGAGCTGGAGGCCGGCGTTCGCAGCGGCACCCGCTTTGTATACCAGACGATCGAATTATTATCGAAGCAGTTGTTGACATAAGGAGGATCGGAACGATGCAGGATGACATGAAGAAGCCTCCGGGAACGGAGCATGATAGCGAAGACGAATTTCTGCGGGAGCGGTTGGAGCGATACGGGCAGAGGCGGCAAGCGCCCTTCGATCCGTTTTTCCGCCCTAGACTGCGGAAGAACAAGTGGATTGCGGGTCTGCTGTCCTTCTGCATTCCGGGTACCGGCCAGTTTTATTTGGGTCTGATGCAGCGCGGGCTGAGCATGATGCTGTTGTTTTTCCTGGATATATTCGCGATTGTATTTTTTGCGACGAACGGCAATAATATACCGCTTGTCGTGCTGTTCTCGCTGCTCGTCCCCGTCATTTATTTCTACAATATATTTGACGCTTTGCAGCAGACCGACAAAGTAAACCATGCGGAAATACCTGGGTTTTACGGAGAATCGATGCCCGGAGAAGCGCCTGCGGGCGGTTTTCCGAACGAAACGCGCGGCAGCAGCAACCTGATCGGTTATGTGCTGATCGGCATCGGAGCACTGCTGTTTTTGGCCGGCGGCAAGCCCGCATGGCTTGAACGCGTATTTGAAATGGCCGGCTCGTCCGTGGGAGCACTGATCTTGATCGGCGTGGGCGCGTATATGTTCTATAAAGAATCGAAAAAGAAGTAAGGCGAGGAGCGAGGCATCATGCATAAAGCAGGGCGTTATACGGCGGCGTTATTGCTTGTGGCCGTCGGAGCTTTTGTCATTATCGACAAAGCCACGGGCAGCGGGCTAACCGCAGCCTTGATCGATTGGTGGCCGCTGTTGTTCATCTGTTTGGGAGTCGAGTATCTCCTTTTTAATATGAAATACGGGAGCACCGGCAGCCAGCTGAAGCTGGACATTCCGGGCATCATATTCGCCGTCGTCATTTCGGCGGTCGTCATCGTTAGTACCCAATCCGTCGATATGTTCAAAAAAATGAACGGGATATTCGATTGGGGCGACGTCGTCAGCTCGTTTGGCGAAGGGCATAAATTCGACAAGGGCGTGACGGAAATTCCAATCAGTCCGGCGATCGGCAATGTAAAAATCAACGACCGCGATGGCAGCGTGACGGTCAAACCGGGTAATGTGGACAAAGTGCAGGTAGCGCTGACGATGTATGTCAAAGTAAAAGACGAGAAAGAAGCGCGGAGCATCGCCGACGAGTCGAAAATCGATTACCGGCAGTCCGGCGATACGATAGAAATTGAGGCCAACGGCAAACAATACGGTTCATGGATCGGAGGCCAATATCCGCGAATGGATCTTGTCGTGACCGTCCCGGCTCAGCAGAAGATCAATCTGGAGCTGCAGACAAAGAACGGCAAAATCGAGGCGGCCCAGCTTCCGATCCGACAGCGGCTGAAAGCGGAGACGACGAACGGTGCGATTCAAATATCGGAGCTGTCCGGAGAGCTTCGATTCGAGACGACGAACGGCACCATCACATCCAATAAAACCGAAGGACCAATGACATTGAAAACGACGAACGGCCGCGTTGCGGTGACGGGTCACCGGGGCGATGCGATGCTCGAATCAACGAACGGAACGCTTGACGTTCAGGAAATTACCGGCAACGTCAATGCGCATACGACCAACGGTTCCGTCAAGGTCAACGGAAACGTCGTGAAGCTGAAAGCCGAAACGACGAATGGCACCGTCGAAGCGTCGAGCCCAACGGTTAGCGGCGATTGGGACGTAAGAACCTCGAACGGTAAAATCGAGCTTCGCCTGCCGACCCAAGGCGATTATCGCGTCTCAGGGAAGGGCAGAGAGGATGGAGTCAGCTCTTCATTGCCTCTCACCGTTAGCAAAAAAACGGTTGAAGGCACGATCGGCAGCGGCAAATATGCTGTCCGTTTCGAGACGAACGGCACCGTATCGATCCAACCGTCCAATTGACAAGGCACCATGCATCCGGGTAAAATGAAGCGAATCCTTTTACTCGGAGTGACGGTGAACACCATGAATTCCAGAATGGAGCAAGCGTTCCATCAACTGAAAACGATGGGCGTGCGAATGACGCCGCAGCGGCATGCCATATTGACCTATTTGCTCGGTACGATGTCGCATCCGACCGCAGATGACATTTACAAAGCGTTATCCCCGCGTTTTCCCAGCATGAGTGTCGCTACCGTCTACAACAATCTCAAAGTATTTATCGAAGCCGGGCTTGTTCGCGAAATGACGTATGGGGACCATTCCAGCCGGTTTGACGCCGACTTATCCGATCATTACCATGCGTTATGCGAGAAATGCGGCAAGCTGGTCGATTTTGCATACCGGCCTCTCGACGATCTGGAAAAGGCGGCGGGAGAGCTGACAGGCTTTAAAGTCAAAAGTCACCGCGTGGAAGTGTACGGTATTTGCTCGGATTGCAGCGCGGCTCATAGCGGGTGATAGATTGATAGATTTACGGTATAATGGACGTGTTCGGACATCCGCCCAGCTGGGGCAGCCGGATACGTCCATTTTGCTAGATACGGCATAATGGATAGGCATCTTGCTACAGGAGTGAAGAGATGGAGTCGATGATGGAGATGTCCGGCAGAGCGCGCCGGAGGAGAAGACGCAAGTGGCCGTGGCTTTTATTCAGCCTCGCGATCATTTGCGGAGCAATGCTAGGCACGTATGCGTATATCGTGTATATGCCCAACTCGGAGCATGTGCAGCCGGATTTCGGCGGCAATCCGAAGCCTGTGTTTTACAATGGCGTTCAACTGGAACAGCCCGCGATCGGGCACAACGAAAGCTTGAAGCTTTCCTTCGAAATTGCCAAAGAACGTATCGATCCCGCACTTATATATGAGAAATCAAGCGAGTCCGTTATTATCACAACGCAGGAGAAAGTTATGCGGCTGCGCACCAGCCAGCTGACGGGCATGGTCAATGAGAAACCGTTTACCCTTCGGTTCCCGCTCGAGAAAGCGGAGAACGGCGTATATGTTCCGATCGATCCGCTCAAGGAACTTTACGGCATCGAACTGCGGGAGTCCTCCGAAACGGGAGCCGTGTTTCTGTTCAAGGACGGGGATAAGATACATTGGGAGCGCGCACTGACTTATCCGAACAAGCCTGAGCGTACCGTCCCGATGCGGCGTGACCCTTCGATCAAATCGCCGATCTATGCCGATTTGAAGCAAGGGGAAGAAGTGATGGTCTGGAGAGATCAGGGGGAGTGGCTCCAGGTGCAGCGCTCCGACGGGCATATGGGCTATGTTCGCAAGGATCAGTTGGAGTCGGGTCGTGAAGAAGTCATCCCGAAGCAGGCGCCGAAGCCTGAATTTGTTCCCAAACAGCCCATTTCGGGTAAGATCAATATGACGTGGGAGCAAGTGTTCAATAAAAACCCGGACACATCGAAAATTCCGGCGATGCCGGGGCTGGATGTCGTTAGCCCGACGTGGTTTCAACTGGAAGACGGCGAGGGGAACATCAAGAACAACGCCGACCCGTCCTATGTCAAATGGGCGCATGACAACGGCTATCAGGTGTGGGCTCTGTTCAGCAACGGCTTCGAGCCGAAACGGACGACGGAAGCGTTGTCCACGTATGACAAACGGATGAAGATGATCAAGCAGCTGCTCAGCTTCGCGCAAATGTATTCGCTGCAAGGCATCAATATCGATTTTGAAAATGTGAACCTGAAAGATAAGCAAAACCTCGTTCAATTCGTGAGGGAAATGACGCCGCTGCTGCACGAGCAGGGCCTGGTTGTCTCGATCGACGTTACGGCGCTTTCGAGCAGCGAGTCATGGTCGATGTTCTATGACCGCAAGGCGCTCGTAGAGGTGGTTGATTATCTCGTGCTGATGGCTTACGACGAGCATTGGGCGAGCAGCCCGAAGGCGGGTTCGGTCGCATCGCTGCCATGGGTGGAGAAATCGGTCGTCGATTTGCTGAACCAAGAGAAGATCCCGCCGCAAAAGCTGATTCTCGGCATGCCGTTTTATACCCGGGTATGGACCGAGGAGCTGCAAAAGGACGGCAAGACGAAAGTCAGCGCCAGGTCGGTATACATGGATATGCCGCAGCGGGTCATCAAAGAGATGAAGCTTACGCCGGTCTTTTCCCCGGAAACGGGACAAAATTATGTCGAATACAAAGAAGACGGCAATCTGAAGCGGATTTGGATCGAAGATGAGACATCGGTCAAAGCGCGGATCGCACTTATGCATAAGTACGATTTGGCCGGCGTCGCCTCATGGACTCGCGGGTATGAAAATCCGGAGGCGTGGAAATGGATTCAATCTGTACTCGATGCGCCGTAAACGCCATATCATATAAAAAGGATCGGCTTCCCATAGCGGAAGGCGATCCTTTTTTACTATGTCCGAAAGAGAGGAGAACGACTGCTTATGGCAGTAATCATTATGGAGTCGGCTTCGTCGTGCCGGCGACAGTTCCATCTTCGGCGTCGGGTCTCGGCGCATGCTGGGGATCGAGCGACAATATCGTTTTGCAATACATGCAGCGGTCCGTCTTACCGAGAATTTTGGTCGGTCTGTCGCATTCAGGGCACGTTACCACCGTTGCGCTCGTAGACATCATACCGGCGGCGAAATAAATCCCCATGCTGATCAGCATCGCGATCGCGCCGACGACCATGCTGATGACGGCCGCCCAGCGCCCGGCCGTTCCCCAGTCAAACACGACTCCGGCCAGTCCGAGGATCATCAGCAGCATGCCGCCCATCGTCAGCAGCAGTCCCCATAGCCGGAACTCATTTACCTTACTCGATTTTAATCTCATGCTGAACACTCACTTCTTTCGCGTAATAATTGTGCGTTTTGTCATAATCTGTTGCAGGAAACCGGATGAAGAATGTAGAAATAGATGGTTGTATCGATTTAAGTGTTCATTGCGACAGGAGGCTTCATCTCATGTTGGAATCGTTAAAAGCATATCGGGTGGAAGAGCTCCGTCGGGACGATACCGTGATCAGTGTGGCGGCCGTCGACAATCCGTCGATGTTTTCGGCCATTACCGACGGTTTTGATTTGCTGCTGCTGGTTATAAGCAGCGATGCCGAACAAGCCCATCAACAGTACCATTATATAAAAGAGGAACGCCGTATACAAGAAAGATGGATTAGTCCGGAAGCGCTGAACGGCTATATATTACACGGGGAGCAGCGGAGCATTATTTACTGGATCTTAAAGGGAGAGATACTTCTGGATCGGAATATGTATTTGGAAAGCTTGCGGCATAAGGTGCTCGAGTTCCCCGACGATCTCAGGGAGCATAAGCTGCTCATCGAGTTTTCCAAGTTTTTGAGAAGTTACCTGCAAAGCAAAGAATACCTGCTCGACGATCATACGCTGGATGCTTACCATAACGTACTGGAGGCGCTGCGCCATTGGGCGCGCATCGTCATCATCGAATCGGGCCATCATCCCGAAGTGACCGTTTGGCGCCAGATCAAATCGATCAACCCGGGGGTATACAAGCTGTACGAGGAGCTGACGCTCAGCGTGGAGACGGTCAAGCAGCGCGTGCAGCTTGTGCTTTTGGCTTGCGAATTTTCGGTGATGTCCAAGATGGAGCGATGCTGTACTTCCTTGCTCGAAGTGCTGGGCAGCAGGGAAGAAGCCTGGACCTTACACGAGCTGCAGCAGGAACCAAAGCTCGTCGATATCGGTATGGAGCTGCCGCTATTGCTGAGCAAGCTAGTCAGGAAATCGCTTGTCAAAGAAATCGTATTTACCGACGATCAGGATTTATCCGTTCTCGAGCTGCGCTACACGGATGTCAAACGAAGTAAAGTGTGATATACTTGCATCGATAATTACATAGCCACTAGGGGAGCCCACCGTGCCGGGCTGAGAAAAAGAAGCGGATCTTTGACCCTTGGAACCTGTTGACGGCGTTTCGAACAAGAGACGTCTCTGGATTATACCAGCGTAGGAAAGTGGACGAAATGCGAATCGGATCTATTTTCGTTCATGTCAGCCTACGCGGGTTGGCATTTTTTTCGTTTTGTTGTCAGCGACTGGAGGAGGTGACCCAATGCGGTTGGTCGTAAACGGAGAGACAAGGGACGTGGAGCAAGTATCGACGGTTGCCGATATGCTGGCGGCGTTCAAGCTGCAGAACAAAATTTTGGTTGTCGAATTGAATCGGGAGATCATTGATCGCAGCGTATACGATCAGACACGTCTAAGCGACGGCGACCAGGTGGAGATCGTGCATTTTGTCGGCGGAGGCTGACGTATTTCGGACATAGAAGGAGTTATAACGATGAGCGACACGTTAAAAATCGGGCCTTATGAGTTTCAATCCCGCCTGCTGCTTGGAACGGGCAAATTTACGGCACTTGATGTACAGGAACAAGCGGTGAAAGCCTCCGCTGCGGAAATTTTGACTTTTGCAATTCGCAGACTGCCGATCGATAACCCCGATGCCCCGAATTTTTTGGAGTCTCTGGATTTGAAGAAATTTACTTTGCTTCCTAACACGGCTGGAGCCTACACCGTAGAGGAAGCGGTTCGCATCGCGCGCTTGGCGAAAGCTTCCGGATTGTGCGACATGATTAAAGTCGAGGTGATCGGCGATCCCCGGACGCTGCTCCCCGATCCGGTCGGGACGCTAGAAGCGACGAAAATTCTAGTTGAAGAAGGATTTATCGTACTGCCTTATACGTCCGACGATCCCATTCTTGCGCGCAAGCTGCAAGAAGCTGGCGCAGCCGCTGTCATGCCCGGAGCTTCGCCGATCGGCTCGGGCCAGGGTATCGTTAACCAAGGCAATTTGCGCTTTATCATTGAAGAAGCGAAGGTGCCGATTATCGTTGACGCCGGGATCGGCGGCCCTGCGGACGCAGCGCTTGCGATGGAGCTGGGAGCGGATGGCGTGCTGCTCAATACGGCAGTAGCTGGGGCCGGTAACCCTGCATTGATGGCGGAAGCTTTCAAACTTGCCGTTGAAGCGGGTCGCAAAGGCTTCTTGGCAGGACGCATTCCGAAGAAGCGTTATGCCTCGGCGAGCAGTCCGGCTGAAGGAATGATTGAGTAAATTTATGCGAAAAGGAGCAGGCTATTTTGAGGAGCCGAGCTCCTTTTTAATTTTTTTGATTCGATGCTTGACTTTCAATCCGAGGATGTGATAAATTAGTCTTCGCCGCTAAGACGGCATGTCCATTCGAAAGCTTCATAAAGCAGGCGTTGAAAAAGTTTTTAAAAAAATGCTTGCATTGAGTTAGGTGAATGTGGTATATTAAAAAAGTCGCCGCTAAAACGGACGACAACAAACGACAGAATGAATTGCCCTTTGAAAACTGAACAACGAGTGAGTGAAATAGAGAATGCAAATTCTCGCTAGCAGTAAATTTTGAGCTCAATCAGCTTACATTATAGCGAACATGATCTTCGGATTGTGCAAGCGACCTTAATGGAGAGTTTGATCCTGGCTCAGGACGAACGCTGGCGGCGTGCCTAATACATGCAAGTCGAGCGGACCCTTCGGGGTTAGCGGCGGACG
>NZ_CAJVAS010000069.1 GCF_910593845.1 Paenibacillus solanacearum
GCTGTACATTTTTTTCTTACTTGCCCACAAAAAACAAACGGCACAGGATATTTTCCCCATGCCGTTTCAGATTCATTTGCTATTCACGATCTTGTCTCTGAGTTTAACTTAATGACATTGGGCGAGGGAGACCCGTTCTTCTATAAGACGGGCTTCGACCCCGTCGTCAGCAGCCGTCCAGACAGCCGCAAAATCGGTTTGCTTGTGGAAGCGCTCAATTCGGATTCGCCGGAGGCCGCCCATCAGACGCTCGGGCATCGCGTTGTGCGGATCGAAGACCGCGATTATTCGGTCAATTACGTGCAATCCGCCGAGCTCGGCTGGTACCTGGTCGACTACTTGCCGGTGGAGACGATCCTGAGGCCGATTACAATGAGCGGCACGCTCTTCTACGTCACCTTCGCGCTGCTGCTCATGATGGGCGTCGCCGCGGCGCTGCTGCTGTACCGGTACGTGCGCAAACCGATCCAGAGGCTGATGCATGCCGTGCAGCGGATGCACAAGGGCGACTTGTCCGTGCGGCTGCAGAGCCGGACGAACGACGAGTTCGACTTTCTGTTTCAGCGGTTCAACCGGATGGCGGAACGGATACAGGAACTGGTGGAGGACGTGTACGAGGAAAAAATCCGCGCGAGGGAAGCGACGTTGAAGCAGCTGCAGGCGCAGATCAATCCGCATTTTCTGTACAACAGCCTATTCTTCATTATCAATACGGCGAAGATGGGGGACAACGATTCGGTCGTGACAATGGCGCAAAGCTTGGCGGAATATTACCGCTACACGACGCGCCTGGAAGAGCAGAGCGTGCCGCTGCGCGAAGAGCTGGGGCTCGTGCGGCATTACTTGAACATTCAAAATTTGCGCATGCAGCGGCTCTATTACGAGATCGACGTTCCGGAGGCGATGCTCGATCTGAAAATACCGCGTCTGATGGTGCAGCCGATCGTCGAGAACGCCATCGTGCACGGCATCGAGCATCAGCCGGGCGAATGTCTCATCTTGATCAGCGGCACGTCGAAGGACGGCAGGTACCGTCTCGTCGTCGAGGATAACGGAGCGGGCATGACGGAAGAAGCGATGAAGGAGCTTCGAGGCAAGCTGGCGCTGCCGATGGACCGGCATATGGGCACGGGCGTCTGGAACGTCCACCAGCGGCTTCAATACGCTTACGGGGCGGAAGCGGGCCTACTGCTGGAAGCGTCGCCGCTCGGCGGTATGCGCATGACGCTGGTATGGCAGGAAGCCGAGCGGAGCGGCCCCAAGGCTATCGAAGGAGGAGATGCAGATGGCGAGACTGCTGATCGTGGATGACGAGGCGCATGTTGTGGAACGGCTGGCCGGTCTGGTGCCTTGGGACAGCATTCAGGTGACAAAGGTGTATAAGGCGTACTCGGCTTACGAGGCGCTGGAGCTGCTGGAAGAGCATCCGATCGAGCTGGTCATCACCGATATTCGGATGCCCGGCATGAGCGGATTGGAGCTGGCAGCGGAAATTCAGCGGAAATGGCATAAGACGCGCTGCATTTTGCTGTCGGGCCATGCCGATTTCGGTTACGCGCAGGAAGCGATTGTCCGCGGCACGGCGAGCTATTTGTTGAAGCCTGTAACCGACGAGGAGCTGCTGCAGACGGCGAGGGAGGTGCTGCACCGGCTGGAGGAGGAATGGGCGCAGATCATTTCCCGGGAAAGGATCGAGCGGACGCTGCGCGAAAACTTGCCGCAGCTTCGCGGCCAGCTGCTGGCCGAGCTGCTGCAAGGACGGCGCTATTCTCGAGAGGGACTGGCCAACAAAATCAAGCTGCTGGAAGCGCCTGACCTGATGGATTCCTTCTTCGCCATGCTGCTCGTTCGGCTGGAGGACCCGTTCCCCGGCTACGACGCGCAGAGCATCGCGCTTGTGGAGTACGGCATCGGCAATATGGCGGAGGAACTGTTCGCGCAACATTTTCAGCTGTGGCAAGGGAAAGATGCGCATGATAACGTCATTTTTCTCGTGAAAAGCATGTCGGAGACGTCGGAGGCGGAGCGAAACGAGCGGTTGGAGCGGACGGCTTCGCAGCTGCAGCATGCGATCCGGACCTATCTGAAGGGACAAGTATCGATCCTGATCGGCGGGTGGGGCGCGTTTCCGGACGAACTGACAACCATGTACGACCGGACGCTCACCGCCCTTCGCCAGCGCGTCGGTGGCGAGCAGGAGCTGATCTTGTCGGTCGGTGAAGCGAGCGATTTGCCGGGCAAGCTGCCCTTGCTGCACAGCGTGTACCAGCTGCCGACGATTGCCCAACTGCTGGAGGCGGGCCAGTGGGGCAAGCTCGAGGAGCGGATCGAGGCGATATTCGCCGAGCTGAAGGGGATGGGGGCGGAATCGGAGGAATACTTGCTCGAGGTGTTCCTCTCGATTTCTTCGGCGATCACGCAGACGGCCCACAAGAGCGGCATCTTGCTGTCCTCGCTGATCGGCCCCGATTACGACCGGCTGCTCCAGGGCACGCCGTTCCGGACGTGGAAGCAGCTTCATGACTGGACGATGGAGGTGTTCGGACAGTTCCGAAGCCGGTCGGAGGCGGAAACGAAAGACTCGCGTGTCGGATTGATCCGGCAAGTTCGCGCGTTTATCGAAGAAAGCTTGTCCGAGGACGTGTCGCTGCAGGCGATTGCGGACCGGGTCTATTTGCATCCGGTCTACGTATCCAAAATTTACAAGCTGGAAACGGGAGAGAACATCAGCGATTACGTGTACCGTCTGCGCATGGAGAAAGCGGCGGAGCTATTGCTGAGCAGCCAGGAGAAAATATACGAAATTGCCGCCAAGCTCGGCTACCAGCGCGCGCATTCGTTCATCAACGTGTTCAAAAAGCATACCGGCCTCACACCGCAGGAATACCGCGACAAGCACTTGCCATCGTAAAAAAACGGTTGTATATTCCATATTATGGGTATAAAATCATCCAATAGCCATAATTGAGGAGGCGAGGCGATGCTTGGCGTACCGGCAGGAAAAGTCATTCTCATCCCTTGGACGGAGGCGTGGGAGCAGGAGTTCGAAGCGGAGAAACGCGCGATCGCAAGCGTCATCGGCGGTCTTGTACGCGGCATCCATCATATCGGAAGCACGGCGGTCAAACATTTGCATGCGAAACCGATCATCGACATTGCGATTGAAGTCGGCGATCCTTGCGATGCGTCCGCGTGCATTCGGGGGCTGGAGCAAACTGGTTATGTCTGCAAGGGGGACATGGTTCTTCCCGAGCGATATTACTTGACGAAGGGCAAGCCGCGGACGCATCAGATTCATCTGTTTCACGAAGGAGGGCGGTATCTGGAGCAGCATTTGGCCTTCAGGGATCATTTGAGATCGGATGAAGAGGACCGGCATGCGTATCAGCTGCTGAAGTATCGGCTTGCCGCTGCGCATCATGACGATCGGATCGCTTATGCGGAGGCCAAGTCCGATTTCGTTCAAGAGGTGCTGGCCAAAATCCGCCGTAACGAGGCGAAGCCGGAATAAGAGTCGGGAGCATGGGTTTGTGTGACTCATCTTGCGAAGGATTGGCAAGCGGACCAGTATGGGTAATAAGAACTGAACTTTTCATGTATCGGCAGCCGCGGCTGCCGCTTTTTATTGTCGAAGCAGCATGAAAATGGAAATATTTTTTCATAAAATCACCCATATTGGAAAGGATTATCGGGTTTTATGTCGAATTGCTAATCTATACATATTCGGAAGACCGATAAAATTTAGGTCGGTCATCCTACTATTTTACTATTAATGGAGGGATATAAAGAATATTATGATCCGAAGGCCGGTCCGGTCTCGGCCTATCTTTCGTTTCCTGCATAGTTTCCGTGTACCTTGTTATACGGCCATTCAGACATCTCATTACTTACAAGGCGGTGGACCCTGTGAAGGACAAACTACATTCACTCAAAGCCAGCCTGCAAAAGGCGGGCAAGCTGTTATCCAGCAAACTATCCAATGTTCAATTCAGAGGCGCAGCCGCTTCGTCCGCAGGAGAAAGCGTCCTGAAAAGCATCGGCTTGCAAAACGGGCTGAAATCCGTCGGCGCTAAGCTGTTCCTTATTTTTTTCGTCAGCATTTTATTTTTTGTTTTGACGGTGGGCCTGACGTCCTATGTCATTTCCAAAGGCATTATCCAGAAAAAAGTGGCGAGCGCCACCGAGCAGACGATTACATTAGCCGGTGAAAAGCTCGATTTGCTGTATGCGAACTACGAGGACTTGTCCATGCAGGTGGTGCTGGACAACGATCTGAAGAAGATGATTACCGAGTATGAGGCGACGAGCAAAGGGTCTTACGACAACTTGCTGCTCAAACAGAAGATCGGCGAGAAACTGAACGTGTACACGTACTCGAACAAAACGATCAAATCGATCCACTTGTTCAAAGGCAACGGTGAGCCGATCAATACGAGCTCGGCGACATTCAGCAAGGAGTCTCTGCTCCAGGAGGAATGGTTCAAGAAGATCGTAGAGAACAACGGCAAGGCGACCTGGCTCGAAACGCGGTCCAAAGGATTTGCCGACGGCGGCTCGGCTTCTCCGTCGTTCGCCGTAGGGCGCGTGCTCAAGGGATTGACCGGAACGACATCCGCGAATGGGGATGCGGTGCTGATGCTGGAGATCAACATCGATGCGGTCGGCAAGGAGCTTACCGGAATTGAGATGGGCGAAGGCGGCCGCACGGTGATCGTCGGCCCGGACGGCAAGCTGCTCTATGACGCGAATCCGGCGTCTATTGGCGCGGACAGTGCGATAGGGGTGGCCATGGAGTCGTTCAAGGACCCGAACGGCAACCTGCTTAGCGACAATGAGAAGATGCAGCTTGTTTACTTCAAATCGGAGAAGACCGGCTGGTTTCTGATCGGCGCGATGCCGGTAGCCATGCTGGTGAAGGACGCCGGGTTTATTTTTTGGATGACCTGGATCATGGCCCTCATTGCTGCGATCATTGCGGTCGCTATCGGGTTCTTCATCGTCCGGATGATCGGCAGGCCGATTATTATGCTGCGCAACCTGATGAAGGATGCCCAGGATGGCGATTTGCGCGTGCGCATGACGGTCATCAGCCAGGATGAAATCGGCCAGCTCGGCCAGAGCTTCAACGAGATGATGGAAAAAATTACGTCGCTCGTCCAGCAGACGAACCTGTCGGCGCACGAAGTGCTGATTACGGCGACCGAGCTGTCGGAAGCGTCCAAGCAGACGGCGACGTCGGCCAAAGAAATTGCCGTCGCCACCGAGGAGATCGCCAGCGGCGCTTCGAGCCTGGCCGTCGAGTCGGAGCGCGGCACCGAGCTGACCCACAACATCGGGCAGCAGATGAAAATCGTCGTCGAATCGAACGTCGTCATGGGGACCGCCGCCGCCGAGGTGCAGCAATCTTCGGAGCAGGGGATCGTCTACATGTCGGAGCTGACGGGGAAAACGAATAAGACGGAATCGATGATCCGCTCCATGGTGGAGAAGGTCGATCATTTGAAGGAAAGCACAGGCTCCATCCGTAAAATACTCGAAATGCTGAACAATATTTCGAAGCAGACGAACATCTTGTCACTGAATGCGACGATCGAAGCGGCCCGTGCAGGCGCTGCAGGGAAAGGCTTCATGGTCGTAGCAGACGAAATCCGCAAGCTTGCGGATCAGTCGCGGCAATCGATCGCTGTCGTCGGCGAAATTACGGAGAAAATCCAGCGCGAAATCGACGAAACGGTGCAAGTACTCTCGCAGGCATACCCGATCTTCCAGGAGCAGATCGTCTCCGTCAAGGAAGCCGATCAAATCTTCAAGGAAGTGCAGTCGCACATGGGCGGCTTCATCGCGCAGCTGTCCGGGGTGACCGAGTCGATCAGCGAGCTCGAAGCGTCGCAGCTTGTCCTGAACGACGCGATGACCAGCGTAAGCGCCGTGGCGCAGCAGTCGTCGGCAACGTCAGAGGAAGTCGCCTCGCTCAGCTCGGAGCAGATGAACATCAGCTCCGGACTCGTGCGCTTGTCCGACAAGCTTGAGGAGCTGTCGAATTCGTTGAAGGAGTCGCTGTCGCGCTTCCGGGTGTAAGCTTGTTCTTGATAACGTCCGAGCGTCCGTTTCCCTTGGGGAGCGGGCGCTTTTTCACGTGACCGCGTCCTGCCGCAGTGATTCGCTGCTCGCAAAGTTTGTCGAACTGCGCTTCGGAGCATACTGGTAGTACATCTGCCAGAAAAAGGGGCCGTTTGACGAATGGACAGCGACATAAGGGAAGGACGGAATGTGCCTGCAGAGCAGCGGGACGAAGCGGTACAGCTGAAAAAGAACCGCATTTTTATCGCTCTGCTTATGATCGTCGGCGTGCTTTTGCTGTGGAATGCGCGACTGTTCTGGATTCAAGTGGCAGCCGCGCGAAGCTTTGCCGGCAGAGGGATCGATCTGGTCGAGAACTCGGTCATTCAACGGGAAAAAGGGCTCGTGCTGGACAGTGGCAGAGGCGATATCTACGACCGCGACGGCTTGCCGCTCACCGGCACGACGCTGCAGGCACTTACGTTTTTTCCAATGAAGGAAGAAATGGACGGAGAGGAACGGCGGGGGACTAAAGAGACGGAGCAAATCGCCCGCATCCTGAACGTTGCGCCGCCGCAGCTCCTTGCTTTTGTGGACGGGCTAAAAACACCTCAAGTGTGGAAGCGGGATGGCCGTCCGGTCGCGCTGACCGATGCGCAAGCGCAGCGTATTGAAGCGCTGGGACTGACCAACGTCAGAGTGATGCCTTACAAGCAGCGCTACGGACTGCCGCAGGCTGCGGGTCAGTTGATCGGCTACATCGGTCAAAATCCGGAGCGGGTGACCCGGCAGTTTACGGATCAATTCCACAAAGGGGAGCTCCAGCTCACGAGCAAAATCGGAAACGCCGGGCTCGAAAAAACATTCGAGCCTTGGCTGCAGGGCATCGGAGTGAGGACCGTGGCGCTGTTCACGGACGCCGCCAGGCGGCCGCTGGGCGGCCTCGATCTGCGGGAGGTTGCGCCGGACAACCCGTACTACCCGCTTAAGGTGATAACGACACTCGATCGCACGCTGCAATCTCGCATCGAGGAGCGTATGGATCAACTCGGCATTGCGCAAGGGGCCGTCGTCGTGCTGGATGCGAACAACGCGGATGTGACGGCGATGGCGAGCCGGCCGTACTTCGATCCGGAGCATGTCGATTTGCGACAGGAGGATTGGAGCAACCGTGCCGTCAAGGCGGTCGCGCCGGGATCGATCTTCAAGACGGTCACGGCGGCTGCCGCGCTCGAGGAGCATGTGACGGAGCCCGGCGAAACGTTTCTGTGCGAAGGGGCGCTCGGGCAATACGGATTTACATGCTGGAACAAGGAAGGCCATGGCCGCCTTACACTGGAGGAAGGCTTCGCGCAGTCGTGCAACATCGTCTTTGCGAAAGTGGCGCAGCGGCTCGGCGGCGACAAGCTGGAGCAGTACGCACGCAAGCTCGGCCTGGAGGTGCCGGTCGGCTGGACGGGCGAAGCGCCGAATATCGGCATATTCCATCAACTGGACGGCGAGGAGCAAGGACAGATCTACCACAGCGAAGCGTTGAAAAAAGACGGCGGCGCGTTGGTGCAGACCGCGATCGGCCAAAGGGATGTGCTCGTATCGCCGCTGCAGGCGGCCAATCTGGTCGTCACGCTGCTGCATCAAGGCAAGGTGCTGTCGCCGCGGGTGGTGGAAGAAATCCGGTTCCGCAACGACCGGCTGTATTACAAGTTTCCGGTGCAGCGGCTGGGTACGGCGAAGGAGCGGGCGATCCAACCGGCGACGGCACGGACGCTGCTCGATTATATGGGCGAAGTCGTCGATTCCGGTACGGGCCGCTCGCTTCGTTCGGCGAAATGGGAGCTGGCCGGCAAGTCCGGCACGGCGCAGGTGACACTGAAGAATGGCCGCCCCGGGGAAAATCACTGGTTCATCGGCTTCGGTCCGGCGGATCATCCGCGTTATGCCGTCGCTGTATTGATCAAGGATGTGCCGGAAGGGATGCCCAACAAGTCTGTAGCGCTGTTCAAGGATGTGATGAATGTGCTGGCTGTAAGCGAACAGGCGGCAAAGCCATGATGCAGCGAGAGGTGCAAAGCTGTTCCATGGCCGGAGGTGGCTTGGCTAATGGTTATTAAGATCTGATCATCATGACGACATACAGAGACACAATTCCGAATAATCAGGGGTTGTGTTTTTTATTTTAGTTAATTAATACAAAGATGGTATTTTAATGAAACAAACATGTTGTTTACTTCGTCTTAAAGTACAAGGAAAAATGGTGAAATTAAAAGGAGGAAGTATGAAGAAGAGTATTATTGTAATTGCAGGTTTAGTGTTGTTGGGGACGACATGCATTGTATTTAGTACTTATGCTTATCCTAGTATTATTCCGTTCATTTATGGGGATGATAACGCCAATTATTCTACTAATAATGTAACTAATGAAAAAGCAGCAAATGATAGATTAGATTCAAATGGTAATCAATACTTTTCTCCCCCTAAACAATTGACTCCCAAGGAGCTTGAAGAACTTCAAAATCAAGTGGCAGCTATTCATACACATCATGGGACATTCTATAGAGTTCCTAAGCAAGATCCATCGATTAGCAAAAGTGAGACTGTTTATAGCAGTGACGATGTTACTTCTGAAACAAAACAAATTATTGATCACGGTATTTTTGTGAACTGCTGCCCTTGACACGGAGCCTCCACGGGCATAGATTTCTCGCGATCAAGCTGATCTGAAAAAGCGATACAACCGTACTTTACGCTCATTTCTCAAAGTTGGTTAGGGCCTCGGATTTCCAGGTTATTCGCCAGCTTCCGTACAGAGAAGAAAAAAGACGCTTTCTCCCCGTGCTGCGGGTGAAGCGTCTTTTTTCTTCAAAACAGTATGAATGGTCGGCGATTGTCGAGCGAATGCGCGTTCAACCGTACGCTGAGCAGCGTGCCGAAATACGCGCGTATGGATAGAGGCCTGGGCAACGACCGTCAGATGTGTCAGACGTACGGCACGGTCCACTCCGCCTTGTCGATCCACGTACGGTCGGTAAATTCGCGGCCGCGGACGACGACCTGGTGCGGATACACCTGCACGTACATGCCTTGCGCCGATGGGCCGCCGGAAGCCGAATTGCCGCGCGTCCGTCCGACGGAGGCGTTGTTGAACCAGTGGAACGTGTTCTGCGTGTTGTAATGGTCTTCCCCGACAAAGCTGCGGTGGGTATGGCCGGACAGCACGAACACGTTGCGGTATGGCTCCAATATTTCGCGGAAGCGCTTGGCACGGATCAGGCGATGCGTGCCGCCGTCGGTTCCCGGATCAGGCAGCGGCTGATGAATGAACACGATCGCCGGCTTTCCGTCCTTGTGTACCTTCATCGTCTCTGTGAGCCATTCCAGCTGCCGGTCAGTATACCAGGCGCCCTCGCCGACATCGTCTTTTTCCTGAACGTACAGCTCCTGGGATACGAGAATGAGATGCACGTCGTTCACCCAGACGTCGGTATACGGCAAATCATCGTAGCCGATAAACTGTTGAAATCGCTTTCTTGCCATCGCGTCCGTCTTGCCGTTAGGCATCGTTTCGGTGGAGAAATGGCCGTTCTCGTTCAGCCAAATGTCGTAATAATCGTGGTTGCCCATATTGCCGTACACCTTGGGCAGCTTGAATTCGTCCATGATTCGCCGCAGCAGCTTATAGTCGCTGTCCCGGCCGAAGTCGGTCAAGTCGCCTCCGAGAACGATGGTGTCCACCGGCGACTCGAAGTCGGTGACATCTTTCAGCGCGAGACGCAGCTTATCGGTCATGGTCGAATCGTCAACCGTAATATGCAAGTCGCTGAGCAAAAAAAACGATAATAGCGGTTCTTTCGGTAGTTCCGGCGCCGCTTCCTCGACCGGGGCTTCCTCCGGTTTGCCGGCGGGCACGGCTTCGGGGCCGCTTTCCGCTTTGAACTCCTCGCGTTTCAGCGCTTGAAAGACGGCTGTGCCGCCCCCTGCGACAAGCGCGACCAGACCGAGCAATTGCTTGATGAACCTGCGTCGTGAAATCATAGATCAGACCCCTTCGGAACAAATGCTTTTTATATTTGGATGATTACTTTTATTATATAGGAACGGGAAACTTTTTTGAATAAGCGAAACATGCGGTTTTTTGCGAAAATAGGGGAAATGCAGCAAGGCCGCTTTCTTTGCGAGAGCGGCCTTGCTGTAGTATGAGGAAAGCATGCGATAAGGAGAGCTTATCCGTTCGATTCGAGCGGCGGATAATCCGCCTTCAGCGCTTCGATCGTATCGTACGTCGGCGTTTCAAATACAAATTTGGCCGGCGCTTTATCTGTTTTATTTTTCACGATATGGCCGTACGCTTTGCCGTTTTTGCTGAAGACGAACATCGTTTTGTCAGGCTCATTCAACAAAATATACTTTTCGGACACGGACTGCTCACCTCCCCAGGAGGATCATTCGCGATTACATTCGCAAACTCCTTCCTCCTGTCGGCGAATTTAGGAGGAAAGCTGTACCAGCCACCCGAATTCGTCTTTCAGCTCTCCGCGCTGGATGCCGGTTAACGTATTGTACAGCTTCGAGGACAGCTCGCCTGTCTGGCCGCCATGAATAACAAGCCGTTCGTTGTTCCAGTTCAGCTCGCCGACGGGGGAAATGACGGCCGCTGTCCCTGTACCCCAAGCTTCCTCGAGCGTTCCGTTTTTGTGAGCTTCGTACAGCTCGTCGATGGAAATTTGCCGTTCCTCGCAAGGAATATTCCAAGAACGGACCAACTGCAAGATGGAATTGCGGGTAACGCCGTCCAGGATGCTGCCGTTTAAGGCTGGCGTTACGACGGTCCCGTTGATTTTGAAGAACACGTTCATGCTGCCGACTTCCTCGATATATTTGCGGTGGACGCCGTCGAGCCACAGTACTTGCGCGTAGCCGCTAGCCGCCGCAGTGTCCTGCGCCCGTAGCGAGGCCGCGTAATTGCCTGCGGTTTTCGCCATGCCGACGCCGCCGCGCACGGCCCGGACATAATCGGATTCGACATGGATTTTGACCGGATGAATGCCTTCGGCGTAGTAGGAGCCGACCGGCGACATAATGATAATGAATTGATAATGCGTCGATGTCGATGCGCCCAAGGACGGCTGTGTAGCAATGACGAACGGGCGGATATACAGCGATGTGCCTTGCTCTTCCGGAATCCAGTCCTGATCGATCACCAGCAGCTGCTTCAGCGCCTCCAGCGCGAATTCCTCATCAACTGCCGGAATGCTAAGCCGGTCGTTGGAAAGATTGAGCCGTTGGAAGTTTTTTTGCGGACGGAACAGCACGGTGCGGCCGTCCGGCGTACGATACGCCTTCAAACCTTCAAACACGGTCTGGCCATAATGGAATACTTTGGCCGCCGGATCCAGCAGGAGCGGCTGATACGGGATGATGCGCGGCTGATGCCAGCCCTGCTCCCCGTCGTAATCCATAATGAACATGTGGTCGGTGAAATATTTGCCGAATTCAAGCTGCTCGGTAACCGGTTTCTTTTTTTTGTTAGACGTAAGCTCAACTTCAATGTTGTGTGCCATCGATATAGTCATCCCTTCCGAAAATATGCTTTTATTGAATTGTAGCATCGCCAGGGGTATATTTAAAATATCTTTTTTATCACATATCCATACTTATTCGGTATGGCAAGATGGGGGCGGACGAATTGGATATCCGGCAGCTGCGTTACTTTCTGGCCATCGCGCAAGAGGGGCAAATTACGCGCGCGGCTAAGGCGTTAAATATGGAGCAGCCGCCTTTAAGCCGCCAGCTGAAGCTGATCGAAGAGGAGCTGAACGTGACGCTGTTCGATCGCAGCGGCCATCGGCTGAAGCTTACGCACGCGGGCGAGCTGTTGCGCCAAAAGGCGGAAGGGCTGCTGCTGCAGTTTCATGAAACGATTCAGGAAGTGAAGGAGGTGGACGAGGGCGTTCGGGGGGTGCTGTCGATCGGTTCCGTCGTCTCCTGCATCTCGCTGCTTCCGCCGATCATCGAAACATTCCACGAGCGTTATCCCGGCGTGACGTTCAAAATTAGCGAGGGCGATCATTTTCTGCTCGGCGAGCGGCTCGAGCGGAGAAGCATCGAGCTCATTGTCGCGCGGCTTCCGTTCGAAGCAGCGCATGACGCCCGTTCATATTCAGTGCTGCCGCTGCCGTCTGACCCGTTCGTCGCTGTGCTGCCCGCGGAGTGGAGCCTCTTTTCCTCGCATGAGGCGATCAAGATGGTGGAGCTGAAGGACGTGCCCTTTCTCACATTGAAAACAGACGAGACGACCGGCATGCACAACCGGGTCATGAACGAGTGCCGGCGGCACGGCTTCGAGCCGCGCGTCATCTGCGAAAGCTCCAGCGTGGCAATTATTATCGCCCTGGTCGCGGCAGGCATCGGGGCGACGATCTTCCCGAAATCCGTCATGGCTTCGTTTCCGCTGCCCGGCGTCAAAATGCTGCCGATCGGCGATGCCGACTTTCAATACGATGTCGGCATTCTGTGGCTCAAGGACCGGTATTTATCGAAGAGTGCGCGCCACTTCATCGATATTTTCTCCGAATAGCCGCTGCTCGCCGTTTCGGCCTGCCACCTAGCAGTGCGCAATCTACGCGTCGGCTTGCGTCTGGGGAGACGGCGGGTGCTGCTGCTCTGTGCCGCCGCCTAACAGCCGATACAGCTTGGCGCCGGTCTCGGAGCTTCTCGCTGCCAGCACGATCGTCCGGCGCAGCGATTCTTCCTCAATCGGTACCGCGTGCAGTCCGAGCCGGGCCGATTGGCCGGCGAACAGCGCGGGAAGGACGGTAATGCCGTTGCCGACCGCAACGATGCCGAGCAAATAATCGTTATGGTCTACCTCGAGGATCACGTGCGGCTTGTATCCATGCTTCTCCGCTATTGCTGCGAACCGGAGCCGCGTGTCGCAGCATACCGGGAAAATGAACAGTTCCCGCTCCAGCTCCGCCGCCGACAACGAGACACGCCCGGCCATCCGGTGACCTTGCGGCAGCACGGCAATATACGACTCGGTGAACAGCTCGCGGCGCCACAACCGGCCGGCAGTGTAGGCGTCGTCCATCAGCACGGCGTCAAGCGAGCCGTCTCCCAGCCCTTCGAGCAGCTCGCTTGAGGAAGGGCGGACGCTCACGGCGATCGGATGCCCGGCGGCATAATGATCGCGCAGTCGGGCGGGCAGCACCTGGGCGGCGACGCTGGGCAGGCTGCCAAGCGTAATGCGCGGACGCTCTGCAAATTGGCGCATATCCGCAGTCAGCGCTTCGAGCGAAGCGAGCACGGGCCCGATTCGCTCCATGAACAATGCACCGGCTCCCGTGACCTCGACGCCGGCCGGTCCCCTCCTGAACAACTCCACGCCGTAAGCTTCTTCCAGCCGGCGTATATGCTTGCTGATCGCCGGCTGCGTCAGGTTGAGCTTCTCTGCGGCTTTGGACAAGCTTCTCCATTTCGCGGCCTCCGCAAAGCTCCGATACCATTCCACTTGCATAGGTTGCCTCCATCCCATAACGAATTGTTATATCCCTGCGACAAATCGGAAGTTCCGCCATGCCGCCAAACGCGCTATTGTTGTTGTACTCAATCATAACATAAACGACGGCCGGGTGAGACGGCCGCAGAAGGAGTGGTTTGTATGGCTGCAAAGCATAGCTGGTGGATCGGATTCGCCTGCAGTCTGTTTGCGGGGCTGGCGTTCGGAGCGCAATTTCCGGTTGCGGCGCACATACTGAAATCGGTGTCTCCGATGTATTTCGTAGCCATCCGCTATTTGCTGGCTTCGCTGGTGTTCGTGCCGCTGCTGGCGCTCAAGGAAGGAAGGAGCGCCTTTCGGCTGGAGGGCCAAGGGATTCGCGTCTGGCTGCTCGGGACGCTGGCGTTTACGGGATATAATGGCCTCGTCTTTATGGGACAGCGGCTTGCCGGTCCGTCCGGTCCGATCCTTTCCTCGGTGATGATGGGCTTCATGCCTCTGGTCACCGCCCTGATTTTGCTGGTATGGAAGGGCATGCGCTTGACGTCGATTACCGTCTGCTGTATCGCGTTCGGGCTTGTCGGCATCGTTCTCGTCGCAACCAAGGGTGATTTGCAGGCGCTGCATAATGGAGCCGGCGTCCTCTGGCCGATGCTGCTGATGGTGGCCGCAGTTATCTGCTGGTGTACGTTTACGGTTGGCGCTTCGCTGTTTCCGTCCCGGTCTCCGCTCCGGTACACGACATTGACCTGTCTAATGGGCACGGCCAGCAACCTCGTGGTAACAGGAGCGGGTACGGGTATGGGATGGCTAAATCCTCCCGCGTGGCAGGATGTCATCTCCAACCTGTGGCCGTTTGCTTATATGGCTTTCATTGCCGGCGTAGCAGCTGTACTCGCCTGGAACGTCGCTTGCAAGCATATTTCTCCGGTTGCCGCAGCGTTGTTCACGAACAATATCATCCCCGTCGTGTCATTGGTCATTACGGTGCTCTCGGGCTACCGGATGGGGGCTGTGGAGCTGTGCGGCATCGCGCTGACGCTGCTCGTGCTGGTTGTCAACAATGTGGCTGGACGGAGGGGTGTGAGGAAATCGCAGGCTGCTGCAGCCGAGTAATCCGGCGGAGGTCCGAGGGAAAGCTGCAGGTGGCGTCCGATGAATTAGGCGGAGGTACGTGAGAAAATTGCAGCCGGCAGCCGTTCATCCAGCGGCGTCCGCAAGCCTGTGCCTCGGATCCGGCTCGACGGGAACGATCCGGCCATTATCGTAATGCCGCTGCCCGTGCCTGGCCAGAGCTCCATATGTTGAATACGGCCAGGAGGCGCCTGCCTTGGCATTCATGCGCTGGGGATGCGGCAATCCAAACGTGCGCCCGTTCACGCCAAGCGGTAATCGCCGCGGGACGCTGAGTCGTCTCTCAACGTTACGGGTAATTAAGGATAGGGAACCTCATTGCAGGCTGTCGGGATTGTCCCGGCAGCCTGTTGAGCGTTGGCATGCACGTCGGACAAGCCCAATGATGATGATGTCTTGCAATTGGGCATACACTAGGAAAGAAAGATTGGAAAGGGAATCCGGATGTAAGGGGGGAGAGGGGGCGCTGGATGCTTCTCATGAAACGCTGGGAGGACGAATGAAATTTTTTCAGTGCCGCAGGCTTTGTCTGCCTCACGGTGGTTGGCCGGTATTTCACTGCATAGCAGCGGCTGCTCCGGCTCCGTCGAATGGCTTCGTAATGGCGGCGTTTTCATGGTCCTGCTTGACATGAAGGTCTGGGGGCGAGGTACTACGCAAAGTTAGTACTTTTCATTCCGGCGCGTCTAGGTATACTGATAACAAAAGGACCGCAGCCGACAAAGCGCGGTCAGGACAAGAGGTGGTGCAAGGATGAGCCGCAAATGGGTGGAAAAAGAAAGCCCGCTCTGGATCGAACGGGGGATCGTCAGCCGGGACCAAGTGAACCAAATATTAAGCTTGTATGAAGATAAAAAACATGCCATCGGCCTGCTGCCGATATTGGGGAGTTTGTTGGTAGGCTTAGGGATTTTGAGCTTTATCGCAGCCAATTGGCAGTATATTCCCGAAATCGCGCGCTTGACGATGATCATCGTGTTTATGGCTGCATTTTATACCGGTGGAGAAACGCTGCTGCGCCGCGGCCATGAGAAGCTCGGGATGGCGATTGTCAGCCTGGGGGTTATCAGCTTCGGAGCCGGCATTATTTTGATCGGCCAAATGTTTCATCTGGTGGCGTATAATGCGTTTTCGTTTATTTTGTGGGCGTCGGCCGGTACGCTGACTGCTTATTTGTACCGAAGCCGCTACTTGTATCTCATTGGCCTGCTGTTGTTTAATGCAGCGCAAATATACAGCGTATCCGAATTTGACACATTCAGCTATGCGGCATTTGTGCTGATGCTCGCAGGACTTGGATGGTACGCATGGCAGCAGCGCAGCCCGCTGCTGATCGGCTGCCTCGCGTTCAGTGTGACGCTTCATTCCATGCTGTGGACGACATCCGGCGAGTTCAAATTTATATGGATGTTCATTCCGGCGATGGCGCTGTATACGATCGGCGATTGGGTGAAGGACCGTACGGAACGGTTCGCACTGCAGTTTGCACCGCTTGTCGCAGCATTCATCTTCGGCATGTTCATGGTACTATTCCCGTTGGATTGGGCAGGGTCGCACCTGAATGATTATTTGCGGGCGCAGCCTGCCACTTATTTGACCCTTCTGGCGATCCTGTTCGTGCTATCTGTTGCCGGCAAGCTGCGCAGTGGAGCGGGAGCGGTATCGAGCGCATTCGAGTGGATTTTGCTCGCACCGTACTTATACCTCCCGGACGGAATCGAGCTGCTGTACCTGCTGGCGCTGTTCTTCTTCTCCCTGTATGTGCTCTGGAGAGGCTATGCGGAGGAGTGGCGCTTCAAAATCAATGTCGGCACGGTGCTGTTCATTGTCGCCACCTTAATTGCATACGGCAAGCTGACATGGGATTTCATGGACAAATCGTTGTTCTTTATTATCGGCGGCGTGCTGCTGCTGCTGCTCAGCTGGTTTTTGAACCGCCGCAAGAAACAGTTCTTTCATGACGGACGCGAAGGAGGCGAGCGGCCATGACCGAATCGATCCGCAACCCGAAGCGCCGCTCCTTGCTGCTGGCGGGACTGGTGCTTTTGCAAACGCTCGTACTTATAGGTATAGCGATGTCGTTTTACGCTGTCAGTTGGTTCGGTCAGGAAATCCGTGTCAAGACCGTACCGGTCGATCCGCGGGATTTGCTCTATGGCGATTACGTGACGTTAAGCTACGATATCAGCAGCCTGGACACGAGGCTGTGGAAAGAAGCCGGCTCCACGCCGGAGCGGGGCGAGCCGATCTACGTCGTCCTGAAGCCGGGGACGGACGGCTTGGCCGAAGCGATAGGCGCGTACCGGAACAAGCCGGCGCTGCAGCCCGGAGAGATTGCGATGCGGGGCAGCGTCAATTATAACGCGCTGGATTCGATCCGAGTGAAGTACGGCGTGGAAAAATATTATGTACCGGAAGGCACCGGCAAGTCGCTTGAAGAAAAAGCCGACCGGCTGATTGTTCGCATGAAGGTAGCCCCTTGGGGCCAGGCGAAAATCGAGCAGCTGGAGGACCGCGTGCAATGAGTAGAGGAGGCTGAGCGCCCAATGTCATTAAGATAAGGCTAAGAACCGGAAGTAAGAACAAGGGCAGGTTATCGAAAAGATAACCCGCTCTTTTTTTGCGCAAAAATGAGAAAAGGACTTGACAAGAAGTTGAAAAAGTGTGGCGAAGCCCCTTGAAAAAACGAGGAGGGTTCGCCGATGAATACATTTGCAAATTCGCTAAAAGAAACGCTAACATCCCTCATCCGAGAAATGTCAGCAGCACCGGGACCTTATGTCAAAAATCCCGAAAAGGACTTCACCCGCAAGAAAAAGCTACCTTTTGAAACGGTGATGCAACTGCTGATCTCCATGGGCGGCAACAGCATCTACAAGGAACTTCTGGAATCGCAGGGCTATGACGTAAACACCGTAACCACTTCGGCTTTTGTCCAACAGCGCAATAAAATCCTGCCCACTGCCCTGGAATGCTTGTTTCACAAATTTACGCAATCGTATACGGCTATAAAGGACTACCGCGGCTATCGATTGCTTGCCATTGACGGCTCGGATTTGCATGTTGCAACGAACCCTGCGGACACGGAGACCTACTTCCAAAGCGGGCCGAACACAAGAGGCTACAACTTGCTGCATTTGAACGCGGCCTATGACCTGTGCAACCGACTTTACGTCGATGCCCTTGTTCAGCCGCGAAGGTTGTCCAACGAGGGCAGGGCGCTGGCCACTATGGTGGACCGCTCGCCGATCACGGGCCAAGCCATTGTGATTGCCGATCGAGGTTATGAAAGTTACAACAACTTCGCTCATATTGAGCGCAAGGGATGGAACTACGTCATACGGGTAAAGGATTTGAGCTCAAACGGCATTCTTTCGGGTTTACGCTTGCCTTCCGGCGGGGCGTTTGATATTCAGGTTCATCTGACGCTCACCAAGAAACAAACGAAAGCGGTGAAGGCCCGCCCCGGGATTTACAAGTTTGTGCCGTCCACGTCTACCTTCGATTTTCTGGATTTGCAGGAGAACTTGTTTTACCCGATTTCATTTCGGGTTGTTCGTTTCGTCTTGCCCAATGGCGAGTATGAAACCGTCATTACGAATCTATCTGTCGCTGAATTTCCGCCGGATGAGCTTCGGTCCATTTATCACATGCGCTGGGGCATAGAGACCTCGTTCCGCGCGTTAAAATACACCGTCGGTCTGACGAATTTCCATG
>NZ_CAJVAS010000070.1 GCF_910593845.1 Paenibacillus solanacearum
ATTGTTTGGTGATGATGGCGGAAGGGAACCACGCGTACCCATCCCGAACACGAACGTTAAGCCTTCCAGCGTCGATGGTACTTGGACCGCAGGGTCCTGGGAGAGTAGAACGTCGCCAAGCAGATAAAAAGAGCCCCTTTGGACATAATCCAAAGAGGCTCTTTTTTAAATTTCTAGACGATGTGGAACACATTGGAAGGTTGATCAAATCTTCACGAGTTTGTGCTTGACACTCAAAATGGGCTTTTGATAAGATTGCAATTAATATATTTTTCGGCAAGATAACATTAAAGGGGGCAATATTTCCGTGTGGGAATCTAAGTTTGAAAAAGAAGGATTGACGTTTGATGATGTATTGCTCGTTCCGCAGAAGTCGGAAGTGTTTGGCAAAGAAATCGATATTGCGACGGAATTGACGAATCAGATCAAACTGAACGTACCGTTCCTCAGTTCTGCAATGGACACCGTCACCGAGTCTGCGCTTGCGATTGCTATGGCTAGAGAAGGCGGCATCGGCATCATTCATAAGAACATGCCGGTCGCGCAGCAAGCAGAAGAAGTAGACCGCGTGAAACGCTCCGAAAGTGGCGTTATCACAAACCCGTTTTATTTGACCCCTGAACACCATGTATATGATGCCGAAGAGTTAATGGCCAAATATCGGATTTCGGGCGTACCGATTTGCGACGAAAACAAAAAACTGGTCGGTATTTTGACGAATCGCGATTTGCGCTTTGTGCATGATTATTCGATCAAAATTAAAGAGGTTATGACACGGGAACAACTCGTGACCGCTCCGGTAGGCACGACGCTGCAGCAAGCGGAAGGCATTCTCCAGAAGCACAAGATCGAGAAGCTGCCGCTCGTTGACGAGCAGAACGTTCTGAAGGGCCTTATTACGATTAAAGATATCGAGAAGGCAATTCAATTCCCGAACTCGGCAAAAGACAAGCATGGGCGTCTTCTGGCCGGTGCGGCGGTAGGCGTAGCGAAGGACGTCATGGAACGGGTAGCCGCGCTCGTAGAAGCAGGCGTCGATCTAGTCGTCGTAGATTCGGCGCATGGACATCACATCAACATTTTGAATACGGTAAGAAGCATTCGCCAGCAGTATCCGGAATTGCCGATTTGCGCAGGTAACGTAGCTACGGGCGATGGCACGAGAGACTTGATCGAAGCCGGAGCAAGCATTGTAAAGGTCGGTATCGGGCCAGGATCGATCTGTACGACGCGCGTCATTGCCGGCATTGGCGTTCCGCAAATTACAGCGATTTATGATTGCGCCTCGGTAGCAAGGAAGTACAATGTACCCGTCATTGCCGACGGAGGCATCAAGTACTCGGGCGACGTAACGAAGGCCATTGCGGCTGGCGCTAGCGCGGTGATGATCGGAAGTCTTTTTGCAGGAACGGAAGAAAGTCCGGGCGAATCGGAAATTTTCCAAGGACGGCGTTTCAAAGTGTACCGCGGCATGGGTTCGCTTGGTGCAATGAAGGAAGGCAGCAAGGACCGTTATTTCCAAGAAAACGAAACCAAGCTCGTTCCGGAAGGCATCGAGGGTCGCGTTCCTTATAAAGGACCTCTGGCCGACACGCTGTATCAACTGATCGGCGGATTACGCTCGGGTATGGGTTATTGCGGCGCCAAGAACATTCAGTCGCTGATCAACGAAACAAGCTTTATCCGGATTACGGGCGCAGGCTTGCGGGAAAGCCATCCGCATGATGTACAAATTACCAAAGAGGCACCGAACTATTCCATGTAAAGGCACCGAACATATATATTATTGGAGGCAAAGGCCCGGTCCTTTGTCTCCTTTTTTTTGGACGGGCCGGTATGCTACAATAAAAGCACAATAAATAAGGGGAGAGTGAAGAAGTGAAACGGTTTTGGAAATGGGGAAAGCTTGCGTTAGGCATTACATTAGCGGCACAAATTGCGATTTTCTCCATATATACGGGTACAGTGAAGGCAGCAGAAGCGGAAGCACCGAACTTGGGCATTACGGCGAAAGCGGCGATCTTGATGGAGGCTGCCACAGGACAAGTTCTTTACGCGCAAAACGAAGATGTTCCGATGCCGCCTGCCAGCATGGCCAAAATGATGACAGAGTATCTTGTATTCGAGAGCATTGTCAATAAGAAGATCAGTTGGACTGATACGGTTCAGATTAGTGAATATTCCGCATTTTTATCGAACAATAAAGCATTGTCCGGCATTCCCAAAGCAATGGGAGATACATATTCGGTAGAGGACTTATTCTACGCGGTGACCATTTATTCCGATAACGGAGCTGCTGTCGCTTTAGCAGAGAAAATCTCCGGAACGGAGGAAAAGTTTGTACAGCTCATGAATGAGACGGCGGTCAGGCTGGGGCTGTCCAAGGATGCCTACTTCATCGGCACGTCCGGTTTGGATCGGGTAGACCTTGGAAAGTATGCGCCGAGCTCGCTGCCTGGGGAGACGATCTTTACCGCGCGGGATGCAGCTTTGATCGCATACCACCTGTTGAAGGATTATCCTGACATTGTGAAGTACTCCAGCATTGTTTCGAAGAAGTTCAGGCCGACGGATGCGAATCCGATGATTAATTATGACTGGATGCTCGAAGGCAATAAAGACAATATTAACTTTAAGAAGTATGTGTACCAGGGGCTGGACGGCCTTAAAACCGGCCACACGGATAAGGCGGGCTACTGCTTTACCGGTACGGCGGTCCGCAACGATACAAGGCTCATATCGGTCGTGATGAATTCCAGTACGCGAGATAACAGCTTCTACGATACGAAGAAAATACTCGATTACGGTTTTTCGAATTTTGAAAAGAAAGAGGTTGTGCAGGCCGGTGCCACGGTTGATGCATTGCCTGCCGTGCCAATCAAAAAAGGCGTGAATACGCAAGCTGCCGCCGTAACGGGTGAAGGATTGTCGCTGCTCGTGAAAAAAGGAACGCCGGACAGCGCATTTGTGAAGACGGCCCAAGCGAAGCCGGATCTCGTAGCTCCAGTCAAAAAGGGAGACGAGGTCGGGACCTTGACGGTAACGTATGACAATAAGCCGTACACGGTCAAAATGGTAGCGGCAAACGATGAGGAAAAAGGAAGCTGGTTCCGGCTGTTTTTCCGGGCGATCAAAAACTTTTTTGTCGACATGATCAGCGGCTCGAAGTAGGCTTAAATTCCCGGTTCCACGGGTTGTATATTTAGAAGGGTTCATGTAAAATAATTGTTTAGTTAGTTTGTCGCATTTTGCGTATCGTGAATATAACGGAGCGTCGTATAGGAGGAGTCAGATATGGAAACTGGAACATCGCGAGTAAAAAAAGGTATGGCTGAAATGCAAAAGGGTGGCGTCATCATGGACGTTATGAACGCGGAACAAGCCCGTATTGCCGAGGCGGCAGGCGCATCTGCGGTTATGGCGTTGGAAAGAGTGCCTTCGGATATTCGAGCTGCCGGCGGTGTAGCCCGTATGGCGGATCCTACGATCATGGAAGAGGTTATGAAGGTCGTCTCTATCCCGGTGATGGCGAAGGCGCGTATCGGCCATTTTGTTGAGGCGAAAGTATTGGAGTCGATGGGTGTAGACTACATTGATGAGAGCGAAGTGCTGACGCCAGCTGATGAAGTGTTCCATATCAACAAGCATGAATTTACGGTTCCATTCGTTTGCGGCGCCAGAGACCTTGGGGAAGCGCTGCGACGCATCGGTGAAGGCGCGTCGATGCTCCGCACGAAGGGTGAGCCGGGAACGGGGAATATCGTCGAGGCGGTTCGTCACATGCGTATGATTAATGGCCAAATCCGCAAAATCCAAAGCTTGTCCAAAGACGAATTGATGGCGGAAGCGAAAAATCTCGGCGCTCCGTACGAGCAGCTTCTCTTCGTTCATGAGAACGGCCGTTTGCCGGTGGTCAACTTCGCAGCTGGCGGCGTGGCGACGCCTTCGGATGCAGCGCTTATGATGCATTTGGGCGCGGACGGCGTATTCGTAGGCTCCGGTATCTTCAAATCGGATAGCCCTGAGAAGTTCGCTAAAGCGATCGTTGAAGCGACAACGCATTACACGGACTATGAACTGATCGCCAAAGTTTCGAAAAACCTTGGCACCCCGATGAAAGGGATTGAGATTTCCAAGCTGAACGCGTCCGAACGTATGCAGGAGCGCGGCTGGTAATTAGGAAGAAGGTAGAACGGCATGAAAATCGGAGTGCTTGCTCTGCAAGGAGCGGTTGTGGAGCATATCGATATGATAGAGAAAGCCGGCGGCGAAGGCGTTATTGTAAAAAGAACGGAGCAGCTGCCGGACATTGACGGCATCATTATTCCCGGTGGAGAAAGCACGACCATCGGGAAATTGATGCGCACGTACGGCTTTATCGATGCCTTGCGCGAGTTTTCGCTGCAGGGCAAGCCGCTTTTCGGCACATGCGCGGGTCTGATCGTGCTGGCCAAGGAAATATCGGGCCAAGAAGAGGCGCATCTCGGTTTGATGGACATTCGCGTCGCCAGAAATGCCTTCGGCCGGCAAAGGGAAAGCTTCGAGACCGATCTGGACATTAAAGGCGTCGATAAGGACGTTCGCGCCGTATTTATTCGAGCGCCTCTCATCGAGCAGGTGGGCAGCGAGGTAGACGTTCTGGCGACATACCAAGATCAGATCGTTGCCGCCCGCCAAGGGCATTTATTGGCCGCCTCGTTTCATCCGGAATTGACTGATGATGAGCGGCTGCATGCCTATTTTCTGGACATGGTACGTGAATCGAGGTAGGAGGGATCTCCTTGTTGGATGTCAAACTGCTCCGCAGTGATATAAATAAAGTCAAGCAAGCGATGATAAACCGGGGCGGTAAAAATATTGAAGAGTTGGACCGTTTTACCGAGTTGGACACGAAACGCAGGGAGCTTCTGCAGGAAGTAGAGCAGTTGAAAAACCGTCGTAATGTCGTTTCTCAAGAAGTCGCGCAGCTGAAAAAGGCGAAGGAAAACGCCGACCATTTGATTGAGGAAATGAAGGTCGTCGGCGACCGGATCAAGACGCTGGACGAAGAGATCCGCGGGCTGGAAACGGAGATTGATGCGATTGTTCTCGCCATTCCCAATATACCGCAGGACGAAGTCCCTGTCGGTGCATCCGAGGAAGAGAATATCGAGATTCGCTGTGTAGGCGAGCTTCCGTCCTTTGCTTTCGAAGCCAAGCCGCACTGGGAGATTGCGCAGCAGCTGGGGATTCTTGATTTTGAAGCTGCGGCTAAAGTAACCGGTTCCCGCTTCGTGTTCTATAAAGGGCTGGGCGCTCGGTTGGAGCGGGCACTCATCAACTTTATGATGGATCTCCATTCCGATCAGCACGGCTATGAGGAGATGCTGCCGCCGTATATCGTCAATCGCGACAGCTTGATGGGAACGGGACAGCTTCCGAAGTTCGAGGAAGATGTGTTCAAAGTCGAAGGCACCGATTATTTCCTGATCCCGACGGCGGAAGTGCCGGTTACGAACTATCATCGTGACGATATTCTCAGTATCGAGGATTTGCCGAAATATTTTGTCGCCTTCAGCGCTTGCTTCCGTTCGGAGGCCGGATCGGCGGGTCGCGATACGCGCGGACTCATTCGCCAGCATCAATTCAACAAAATTGAACTGGTGAAGCTCACAACGCCGGAGAGCTCGAATGAGGAGCTGGAGAAGCTCACGAGCAATGCGGAGAAGGTGCTTCAGCTTCTGAAGCTCCCGTACCGCGTTCTGGCGCTTTGTACGGGCGATATGGGCTTCTCGTCAGCTAGGACGTATGATCTTGAGGTATGGCTGCCTAACAGCAACATGTACCGCGAGATTTCGTCCTGCAGCAACTTCGAGGACTTCCAGGCGCGCCGGGCGAACATTCGCTTCCGCAGAGACAGCAAAGCGAAGCCGGAATTCGTGCATACGCTCAACGGCTCAGGCTTGGCGCTCGGCCGAACGGTGGCGGCTATCTTGGAAAATTACCAGCAGGAGGACGGCAGCGTCCTGGTGCCGGAAGCATTGCAGCCTTATATGGGCGGGATTCGCAAGATCAGCAAAAATTAACGCTTGAATTTAATTTTTGTTTTGTGATACAATGCTTCTTGTCACCCGGAGAGGTGGTCGAGTGGTTTAAGGCAGCGGTCTTGAAAACCGCCGAGGTCGCAAGGTCTCCGTGGGTTCGAATCCCACCCTCTCCGCCATACATAAAAAGCAACGACCCGTGAGGGTCGTTTTTTTAATGGCGAGCAAGCCGGTGGGATGAGAACCGAAGGTTCGTTGGAGCATGGGCATCGAAAGTTTTTTAACTATGTGATTTTTATCACATACAAATATTAGCATTCGATGTATAGTAAAGATGTAGCAAGGGAGTAACAAATAAGTAAAGCAAGCGGAAAGGAAGATGGACTATGAAACCTTCTCAACGAACTGCACGATCTCGGCTGCAATAGACGGTTTTATTTTAACCATGTATGTGAAAAAAATCACTAATTAAATTATAGGAGCTGATTATCATGTTAGTCAAATGGCTTAGAGAAAATAAATACGCAGCGATAGTGCTACTGTTTGTACGTTTGTATCTTGGGTATACATGGATAACGGCAGGGTGGCACAAGTTGACGGACGGATTCGATGCGACAGGCTTCCTGAAAAACGCGGTTACTAAACCGATTGTAGACAAAGCAACCAATGAGCTTGTGTATCCGACCTTCACCGCCTTCGTCAACAACTTTGCTTTACCGAATGCGAAGCTGATTAATATCATGATTCCGATAGGCGAATTTCTGGTAGGTCTCGGTTTGATTCTCGGATGCTTAACTGCAACGGCCGCATTCTTCGGACTTATGATGAACTTTATGTTTATGTTCGCCGGCACCGTAAGCACGAACCCGTGGTTGGTACTGATTGGAGGCATCGTGTTTATGGCTGGGATGAACGCAGGGAAATTCGGCGTCGACTACTACTTGATGCCATACCTCCGCAAATGGTTTAACCACAACAAAGATGCCGGTCACACCAAAGGAACGGGGACGACACCCACTCCGGCGCATGCTTAATCAATAAACTTGCAGCAAAAGCTCCGCGGGCTACCTAGCCTAGCGGAGTTTTTGCTTATATTTTTTGGAGACTACGGGGATCTTCGGAAAAGCGTTTGGTACAAGGTTCCCCAAATACATATGGAGCACTTGACGACTGGTGCCGCACGTGGCTTTTTTTGCTTATTGGGCGTTCGTATAAAGCAGTGACGGGATTCGCATTTTAAGAAGGTGGAGGTGTTATATAATGAGCAAACACGATACTCTGCAAGTGGACGCGGAACGGCTGGCGAATGCATGGGCCCATACGCTGCCGACGGTTCTAAGTGAATCGGACCGCACGGAAGTGAAAAAGGACGAAGCAGAGCCCAACGTATTACGGATTCACATTGCTACTGCGGGACACAGCCATTACAGCTTTGACTATAAATGCACCTACGTGGATGCAAGAGAAGTCAAGGTGGAATTGGTCGATGTGGAGCGCGATGGCGTCAGCGTGGACGAACGGACAGACATCATCCAGACGATGGTGGACGACTACGTAAGGCACATTCATGAATGCGCACAGCAGCTGCATTCACTGACGGCCAGCAAATAGGAAGGGACTGAATCCGCATGACCCAAAATAAAAGCGGCGCAGACAAAAACTTGCAAAATGTCGTAAAAGACTTGGACAAGACGATCGTCAACAGCCATCAGGCACAGCAGCTGCAGCAGCAAACCAACGATCGCAGGCACCAGGATGCGCTAAATCATCAAGATGAATCCGGAACTTCGATGCTTCTGGATAAAGAAAATTAGAGGCTGATAAGGGGGACTTCGTACAATGCCAAAAGATATTCCACAGCCGGTCAACCCGCCGAGCGGACGGCAAAATCAGGCGGAACGCCGTCAACCTAATGAACCGTTGTCCGGTTCGAAAAAAGTAAAAAACCAAAATCATAGCCGTCATAATAACGGCGAAGGATAATAAACGCCATCATATAACGAAAAAACAACAGCCCCTTACATATTGTTAGGGGCTGTTGTTTTTATATTACATATCTCTATACGTTTCTTTTCTCTAATGCAAGGAAGCATTCGCCCATCATCGAATGAGCCATATCTTCACAATCTGTATAACCGAATAATACAGATCCGTTTGCCAAAGCATCGCATATGTCGTCGAACATGGTGCAAATAGAAATCGAATATTCGTCGTAAATGATGTAATATCGATTGGTTGGCGGCATTGCGTCTACACACCCCATTCATAGATTCCCCCTAATTCTACCATGAAGTGGGAGAAAAGAGAATCGTTTTTACACGGTCGGTTGGTTACAATTTGGCGCTATTAACGGGGAAAAACGCAGCTAGGCAAGCCATATCCGACTGGCTTTCAATTGGTTTTCAATGCTGGGAATGGATTGCCGAATGGTGATAAAAAGGTTACATTGAAAAGGTTATTGCGGGCTTCGGAATGAGGAGAACATGGGAAAGCCAACTGCGTACTATATTATAAAATGAATAGGTATTCGTGTACGGGAGGCGCTTTGATGGTCACTTTGAAAACCCCTGAACAAATCGAACACATCCGCAAGGCAGGACGCATATTGGCCCAGTGCCATGAGGAAATCGAGAAGAGAATACGTCCCGGCGTGACGACGCTGCAGATTAACGATTTTGCCGAGCGTTTTTTGCTGGAAAACGGAGCGGAGACGGTGACGAAAGGATACCGCGGCTTTCCGTTTGCCACTTGCGCATCGGTGAACGACGTTATCGCTCACGGCTTTCCAAACGAAGAGCCGCTGTTAAACGGCGACATTGTCAAAATGGACATCGTATGCAAATACGACGGTTGGGTGGCCGATTCGTGCCGCACGTATGCGGTAGGTACGATATCGGAGGAAGCGCAGCGGCTAATTCGCGTCGCCAAGGAATGTCTGGATCTCGGTATTGCGAAAGCGATGGCCGGGAACCGGATTGGCGACGTCATGCACGTCGTGCAAAAGCATGCGGAAGGGGCCGGATTTTCCGTCGTTCGGGACTTGGAAGGCCATGGCATCGGAAGATCGATGCATGAGGAACCGTCCTTTCCGCATGTCGGCAAGCCGGGCAAAGGGTTTCTTTTGAGAGAAGGCATGGTCTTTACGATCGAACCGATGATTAACGCGGGGAAATTCGAGATGTTTATTGATTTTGACGGCTGGACCGCCCGTACGATGGATGGCAGCTTGTCGGCACAATTCGAGCATACCGTTGCCATTACGAAGAACGGGCCAGATGTACTGACGCGTTAGCAGCGCGGGCTTCAGCAAGCCGAAGCGCAGCACATCGCCGAGGCAAGGGAGCCAGGTGAAACGGTCGAACGCACCCTTCCCGGATCGGCCGTCGCCGCTATACGGGGTAACAATAATGAAAAAGAGCCTGACTGCGCCGGTTGGCGCGATCAGGCTCGTTATCGTTTCGGTAAGTAAAGAAGCGTCCCCGAGAGGACTCGAACCACTATCTGTCCTTTAGGAGAGGACTGCTCTATCCTGTTGAGCTACGGGGACATAAAATCATTTCTTATTATATCATATAGACTGCAAGGAAAAAAGTGTAGATGGGAAAAGATGGTCACACATTTTTTTCAAAAGGTGCAGTAGTTTTCCTAGGGGGATCGTCTATTACATGCAGAGAGGAGGGGGAGACGATTACGGAAGAAGCTTGGATTGCGCGAATGGCTGCCGGAGACCGGGATGCATTCCGCGAGCTTGTGGACAAGTACGGTCGGTATTTGTTCCAATCGGTCTATGCAGTGCTTCGTTCCACGAAGGATGCCGAAGACGTCACGCAAGAAGTGCTGCTGAAGATATGCTCGTCTCTCCCTCAGTATCAATATCACGGCTTCAAGACGTGGATTACCCGTATTGCCGTTAACAAGGCAATTGATTTCAAGCGGGCGAGAGACCGCAAAAGGGAGCAGTTGACCGATCAATGGGAGTCACTTCCGCCTCACGATCTTATGTATGACGATTCGCTGGAAGCGGGCGTCATTAGCCGTGAACGGAGGGAGCAAGTCCGCGATCAGCTGGAACGGCTGCCGGACAACTATCGCGATGTCGTCTTTGCCTTCTATATCGAGGAGAAGAGTTATCAGCAAATTGCCGATGAACAGAACATCGCTTTAAAAACGGTAGAGTCGAAGCTCTATCGGGCCAAGCAGTATATGCGCAAGCATTGGAAGGAGGAGGAGTGGCAATGACCCATATTCCGTTAGAGCATTGGAAGCAGTATGTGGAAGATGCGCTGGCGCCTGCGGAGCGGGAACGATACGAAACGCACTTGGCCGTCTGTGACCTTTGTTTGGAGCAATACATGCTTTGTCTGGAGCAAGCGGAAGGGCTGCCGCTGCCGGTCGACGAGGCTGCATTTGCAGATATTGCCATGGACCGATTCGATGCGTTATGGAATGTATCGCAGGAACAGGAGCGGGAAAAAGCCCCCCAGGCATTGCCGGCTGTCAAACGCGACGTTCGCCTGCCGCTGCTCCACCATCCATTCTTCCATTATGCCGTCGCTGCGGTCATCACACTGATTCTGATGGGCTCAGGCGCCTTCCAGACGATTACTCGGCCAATAACCCATATAGAGCCGGGCTCGGCGAATGCGGCTGAGCCAGCGGATACACCTTACTCCAAAATTATAATGAATCATACGCTCGGCCTGCTGGATTCCATTCAACCGAAACGCGAAAGAGGGAGTACGCCATGAATTCAAATAAAAGCCCGATGGTCGCCTTGCTGCTGTCGTTTATCCCGGGACTCGGCCACCTCTATTTAGGCCGGACATTAAAAGGAATGCTGTATGCCGCCGGATGTTTGGGATCGCTGCTGCTGCTTGCCCTTATGGTGGCGGTCCGCTTTCACCGAGTGGTCGGCGGAAACGAATTTCCGTATATATTCATGCTGTTTGTGGCGGCGCTGTTCTGGGGCATCAATATGATCGATATGCTTAGGACGCTGCTGACAAGGCAGCCAGGCTCCCCAGGGAATGGAGCAGCTCAGCCGGGAGGATACGGTTCGTCCGACGGAAGGACGGCCGCGTCTGCGCTGCCGCAAACCAATGAGCGCTTCCACACGATTTTACTGTCGTTTATTCCGGGGCTCGGCCACCTTCAACTTGGTCTTATGCAGCGCGGCCTTGCCTTTCTGATTGTTTTTTTCGGTATGACGGTTATGATCTTTTTTGTTGCGGCGATGACGCATCGGGACGGATTTTTCGTTTTCCTCGGTATCCTTCCGATCATCTGGCTATACGGCTTGTTTGACTGCGTCCAGCAGCTCAACCGAAAGGAGAACGGCGAGCCGCTGCAGGACCGGACCATCTTCGAGGATTTTCAGGAAGGGCGGGACGCAGGCAAAAAAAATAAAACGATGGCGACGCTGCTTGCCATGTTCCCGGGAGCGGGGCATATGTACTTGGGTCTGCAAAAGCGGGGTCTGCAATTCATGGCCGCTTTTTTGTTCAGCATTTACATTATGGATACGCTGCGATTGTCGCTATTCTTGTTCCTGATCCCGATTCTTTGGTTTTACAGCTTCTTCGATGCGCTTCAGCATATATCGAAGGTCGGGCGCGAGGAGCTGCGCGATGTGCCGATCGTAGACTGGCTCATTCACCATCAGCGCTGGATTGGGCTGGCGATCCTCGGGCTGGGCGTCTATTACCTGTTCGACCAGGTGCTGGTCAACGCTCTGGACTTGTGGCTGACCGCAGAGCAGATGCGGCGGTTCACCTACTGGTTTGACCGGTATTTCCAAACGACGATCGTTTGCGTGCTGCTGATCGGCGGAGGCATTCGATTGCTGCTCGGCAGCAAAAAAACGAAAGGAGGGAGGATGTCATGATGCGATGGCGTGTAGGCACGTTGTCGATGGGGCTTACCCTTGTGTTCCTCGGCAGCATTCTCTTTGTATCGCAGATGAACGGGATGAGGGCATTCGATGCCTTCATCGCCTGGTGGCCCATATTGTTCGTGCTCCTCGGCCTTGAAATTTTGCTGTACCTGTGGTTCTCGCGGAAGGAAAACACCGTGGTTCGTTACGACTTTGTCAGTGTCTTCTTCGTCTCGCTGCTGTATACTTGCTGCCTCGGGTTTGCCGTACTGACGAGCATCGGGGTCATCGGACAAATCCAGCTGGCGATATCCGAGGTCGAACGGACGGTGGAGCTTCCTGATGCGAAGCAGCCGGTGGGTGCGGATGTGAAGCGGATTATCGTGCAGACGTCGGGATCTCAGGTGAAGGTCGATCAGTCCAACGAGCGCGTCGTGCATGTGTTCGGAAGCTACCGCGAGCGGGTGCCGCAGGAAGCGGGAACGGCAGCGGATTCGCCGTCTCCTTACACGTTCAGGACGGTAGGCGACACGATGTACGTGCACATCAAGCAGCAGCCCGCGCATCGGGGCTTACGCTCTTACACCCCCTACATGAGGGTGACGGTGGTGGTGCCCCAAGAAGTGAAGGTGGAGGTGCGGGGGGCGGATCAAATGCCCATCGCATCGTAAGGCTGCTCTGGAACAGTACGGCAATAGAAAGGAGAACGTTCCACGAGGAACGTTCTCCTTTCGACATGGTGCGCCCGGTAAGGGCGTCATCTCACTCACAATCGACGATGTCGGCCATCGATACCCATTGCCCGCCGATCAGCAATCGCTGAAGGAGGTGATCCCGCTTGGCGATGCGACCGGTCAGAATCATGCGGCTCTTCGACTGGAACAGCGTAACGGTAACGTCGTTCCCGTCTTCATACGCCTTCAATAGCATGCGGCTGATTTCCTCCTGCTTTTGTTCGTCCAGCACCGGCCTCGTTTGCACCTCCAGCTGTTCATTATGCCGGTTAATGCGCTCCTTGTGCTCGGGGAGCATCATCTTCGTCATCCAAATGCCGTTGGGTTTCAACTTTTCGCTCATTTCCAATGGCCTCCGATCATGTTGCTTCTGCGCTTGGCTTGCCCCGCCGGCAGTACGGAAGATGCCCTTATAATGGCCGTATCGCCGAACCTGTCCCGGATCGAATCCGTCGTCCGGTCCATGCTGCGGAGCCGCTCGCTATTGTCGAACAAGGTGAGCTGATAATGATCGCCCGCGACGAGCGAAGACAATGTGACGCCGACTTTCCGTACGGGAAAGCCGTCCCACTGGTTGTCGAAAATGCGGCAGGCGGCTTCATATACATGATTCGTTATATCCGTCGCATGCGAAAGCTTCGATTGCCGGTAAAAGCCGGTAGGGTTGTTGAAGTCAGCCCCCTGCGCCCCTGCCGCCACGACCCATCCCATGCGCCCCTTCGCCCGCGCCCGCCGGCAGACGAGATCGGAAAGCTCGAGGAGAATGACCCGCAAATCGTCCATGGTCCAGTAATCGAAGGGCAGTGTCATCTGATGCCCGATCGCCTTCTGTACCACTCCGTTAAGGGATGGATCGACTGCGGCTTCGTCATCCATGCCATTGGCGATTTTCCAGAGCACCTCGGCTTGAATATCCGACTGCCGCTTCATTTGCTGGCGCATGATTCTTTTTAAATCAGCTAAAGGCGTATGTGCCAAGTCGCCGATCGTATGAATGTTACGGCGGTTGAAGTGCGCCATCATGCGCGAACCGATCATGAACATGCTTTTGACGGGGAGCGTCCACAATTGGGTGATCAGTTCTTCCCTCGTCGTGCAGCATAAGCCGGAGTCGTTTTTTTTGGCGATATTGTCGCATGCCATTTTGGACAGCACCTTGTTCTCGCTGATGCCGATCCGGATGTATACGCCCGTATACGTGTACACTTGATCCTGTATCGACTTGGCGATGTCCAGAGGATTGCCGAATAAACCGACGCTGTCCGTTATATCGGCGAACTGCTCGTCGATGCTGTACGGCTCCACAAGATCGGTGTAATGTTCGAGAATTTCCGTAATTTGCAGGGATACGTCAATATACGTCTGCATGCGCGGCTTGATGATGACAAGCCCCGGACATTTGTTCAGCGCCTCTTTGACGGATTCGGCCGTGGTAACGCCGTAGGTTTTGGCTAACGGGCAAGCGGCAAGAATAATGCCGCGGCGCTCCTCGGGGTTGCCCGCCACTACCAATGGCTTATTGGCGTATTCCGGGTGCGCAGCTTTCTCCACCGATGCGTAGAAAGACCGACAATCGGCCAAGAGGATGACTCTCTGACGTTTGCTCCTCACGCATCAGCCACCCTCCGTCAAGGATACTTGCAAATATTCGCTGCATTTGACCAGCATCTCCGCCCGTACTTTTTCCCATAACAAAAAAATCGTATGCTCATAGCCGCGGCACTGAAATTTACCGCGAATACCTTCGGGCGTGCGCGTCTCCTCGTAGATACGGATTCCTTTCTTTTTATGCTCGGTTTTCAGCTGGAGCAGCTCCTTGAGGACACACTCCTGCGCTTTATCGAGACTTTTTATATACACGACATCAAGCCGCAGCTTCGATTGGTTCATTTTTTTCATATCTTGCTGCAGCACGTCGAGCATCACGGGGAGAATCATGGACATCTTGACGTTATGAAATTCGTCTTGCGTCAGTAAAGGGCGCGGGCTCATACGGCACTCTTCCTTCAGGTTATATTGTCTTGATCCGGCAAGGGAATGTCTGCACTCCGTCCATTCGGATGCGCCGGCACACGAAGATGGCGGGATTCGGGATTCGGCTTGAGGTTATTGTGTCTGCCCTCATCCGGCCCCCCGTCCGGGAACTGCATGGACAGCCAAGATGCTGTCAATCCTAAATAAGCGAGGCGCCTGCTGGGCGAGACAATGCGCGCGCAGGCGGCCGTCTTGTACCGACACGACCGTAATGCGGCGCTGGCTTATTCGCTTGTTCCGGTCCATGTAGATGATTTCCACCGTGCTGCCAACATACCTTTCGAATTTCATGCGGCACCGCCTTCCTAAGATGGGAACGTTTGTTCTTGTCATTAGTATATTAAGAATAGCGAACAAATATTCGTGTTTCAAGGGGAAAAATTTTCCAAAGACGCGCCTGTTCTTCTTGCAGAACCAGCAGCGGAGTATCATTGCAGCAAAGATGCGGTAAGGCGAACCCATCTGTTCTTTAAAAAAACAAAATGAGACTTCTCAGGCACAAGAAAAGAGAACGGCAAGGAAACCAAAATGGAGAGGAGCAAGGAATAGGAACGTTTGGAAGGTTGGGAGAGGTATTAAAAAAAGGAGCAAGGCTCCTTGATCATCGGGGGCTGGGCTATAGGGCTTATCGGGGAACGCGTGTGCCAAGGCATAAAAAAATTGCGGCTCTATCGCCGCAATCGGATATGTATAGGGTGGTCGAGACGACAGGATTTGAACCTGCGACCTCTTGGTCCCGAACTAAGAGACATGCATCGGAGCAGAGATAATCATAGATTTTGATATAGGTCAAACCCCTTTAATTTTCAAGGGTTTTGACCTATTCATCTTGTGTATCATTTTATTGAGTATTATTTTAAGGACTCACCGGAGAATATGTCCGTGACCAAATATGTGACCAGTATGACCACTCCAAAACTGTAGCTCAACTCGTGTTTAGCTTGTTAAATGTCTGCATGGTCGCAAATACTTTCTCCATATCGGTAAGCCTTCTGCTAGCCTTCTGCTGATTTTGTTGTAGTTATAATGTGTGTGTCACACGCCGATACGTAATAAAAACCCAAAAAATAAAATTGCATATTTCTGAATAGTGATCCATTCCATTGCTTAGCTTCAAAGTACCGGATCATGCACTTTATATGCTATGCACAAAAGCTCAATTTTTGAGGTTAGGTGCAGTCTAAAAAAGGTTGTTTCATTAGGTGGAGCCGCACCATACACCATATATTAGGAGCATTAGCGAAAGCGAGGTTAAGTAAATATGTGTTATCATGGATTTCAAGATAAATCATTAAAGGGGAAAGAACTCCTTGAAATAACGTGAGTCTGACTCACGAAAGTCCATTGTTATTAAGATGCCCTTTTTTGAATAATTCATGCTGATTAATTGACGCACCGAGGGGGGGAATGTTATAATAACGGAGAAGTAATTGGTGTTTCGCCACCAGCGTAAGGGCGAGTCGTAAATTGGTGTTTCGCCACCAGCATAAGGGCGAGTCGTAAATTGGTGTTTCGCCACCAACTTAAGGGCGAGTTGTAAATTGGAATCCCTCTTCCACAAAGTGAGGGCTGAAGAGCGTAAGCGCTCTTTTTTTATTGGGGAGAGAAGCATAAATGAGCTCAAGTGAAACCGAGGACATTGAAAAGATTTTATTTTATCGTGTTACAGACAATTATATTAACTTTCTTCATAGCCATGATGATAAGGTGCAATATAATGATAGAAGGGGTAATTTGCGGCCCTATATAGGGATTCTTTTGAATATTGGCGATCACCAATATTTTGCACCATTATCTTCATATGAAAACAAGCCTAGATACAAGAAAAAGAATAAATCTTTTGATAAAGTGTATGATGACCCTGCTAAAGATCCTGTAGCAATTATTAAATATAACTGTATGATACCCTTCCTAGAAAGCGAGTTTACTTACGTCGATTTCAAGGATTTTGAACACGACCCTAAATACAGATCTCTTTTAGAGGCGGAATATCAGTATATCAAGACTCACAGATCCACCATTCTTTCCAATGCACGAAAGCTTTACGACGAGGTAAGCAAAGGGAGAGGCTATTTTTATGATAGCTCCGTGAAATTTATGAATTTGGAGCGGATTTATCGGGACTTTAACTTAATTTCTTCCACTTGATAAGGAAAGCAGCTGCGGATTAATTGCAGTTGCTTTTCTTCTTGTTGCATAAAAAGTGAAAATTAAGTCAAGCAATATGGAATCCAATCGCCTCGGTATTGCGAAGGTCAAGTATCTCCATATGATAGAAAAAGAGGAGGCATCTTCTATGTCTCCTCTTTGTATTATCAAAATGTGTTAGTCCAAATGTTTTCCAACTTGGAGTTGTCAATAAAAGTGCAGTTTGAAAACACACTCATACAGGTATCCCGTTACTAAGCTGCTTGCGACAGCATTCTTTCGCGATAAATGGATGGCGGCCAGCCCCCTGGATTAGAGGT
>NZ_CAJVAS010000071.1 GCF_910593845.1 Paenibacillus solanacearum
TCGATACGCTTTTACGCACAGATTTCGCCATACGCAAGTATCCAAGCTACACGGGGGCTTGGCCCCTCCCGCGACCGGACTTCCACCGGCAAGAAGATGCGTGCCTCTGGGCACGCCTGCACAAAAAAGAGGGCTGACGCCCTCTGCCGAATTGCAACCGCCCGACATATACTGAAAGCAGAAAATCAGTTCAGTTCATCGTCCAGCAGATCCGGATCGAGATCTTCGAAATCTCCGTCGCCCTCGTGGTCGAAGTCCACATGCTTGTCGTCGTCGTCATCGCAGCCGTTTGCGCACACCACAACGCAAACTTTCGTTTCGGCGATCATTTCCACCTTGAATTCCCGTTCTACGCGGATGACGACGCTATCTCCGTGGGAAGAGATATTCGCCTCTACGCAGTTCGGTTCTTGAGTGGCGACGGCCGACACTTCCGCTGTCGACGACTTATGCTTCTTATCGAGGTAGTGTAACGGCACCGCCTCAACATAAGAAATCGTTTCTTTCGCGACATCCGTCTTGGTATTCCGGTCGTAAGAATACCAAATGTTGATGTCGTAAGTACCTACTACCTCCACACTTTCTCCCGACTTCACCGCATCATATTGGTTGTTGATAATCCAAGCACCCAAAATACTGGTCGGAGCGTGTGGCGGAGTGACTGTGTTGGTTACTTGCGAAAATTTGCGTCCTTTGCCACAGACAGCCTTCGTATAGATCTCTCTGCACTGCAAATCTTTATCTAATGACATCCTGTTAACCTCCTCCATACAATCATTCATTACATTTGTATGCAGGACATTCGTCTAGTGTGATAACTTTTTTCAAATATGAAGGCGTGATAAAAAGATTATCAGAATCAAGCCATCCGCCGGCGCTGCGAACGTCCCGTCAAGGGATGTTTTTGTTTTTGGCGCCGCCTCACAGCCCGCTTCCGCACCGGCGCGTCCCCGCCGCCGAATTCCCCGGCAAGCCTCACCCGCTGCTGGCAGCACCTTCCCGAACCGGCTGTGCTCACCTCGGTGGTCTGCCAGCCGAATTAGCGCCGATGCCAGCTGCAGTGTGAGGCAGCGACTCGCCGGAACGCTGCGCGCAGTCTCAAGCTTCGCCATATCGCCGCCAAGGATAGCGCAGCTCCGCCGATGGCAGCAGCGGCTCGTGACGGCATCACTTGCCGCTGGCAAAGGGCACAGCGCTGCCGCTGATGCGCAATTCTCCGCATATGCTCTGCTCCCGTTCCTGCGGCAAGCGTCGTGTTTCTCGATTACATTCCCCGATCGCGGGCAATACCCCGCAGCAGCATCGATACGATCCAACAGCCGCTGCCGCTGATGCGCTAAGCCCTTATCATCAATAAACGGCCAGCCGATTTGCCGGCTGGCCGCGAACGCTTATCTTTCTGCGTCAATCGCGCTTTCCTATCAACTTTCCTTCCAAATAAGCAACCCCCTGATACATTAAGGTAGCGGCGATGGCGATGATAAACACGCTTCCGATCACGAGCGTGAAGTTAAAGACCTGGAAGCCGTAAATGATTAAATAACCGAGCCCTTCCTTGGAGACGAGAAATTCCCCGACGATGACGCCAACCCATGACAGACCGACATTCACTTTCAGCGTGGACACGATGGTCGGGTAAGACGCCGGCAGCACCGCCTTCATAAATACAGCCCGCCGGTTGCCTCCGAACAGCCGAATCACTTTCTGCTGGTTCGGATCGACTTCCCTGAAGCTTGTGTACACGTTCAAAATCGTAATGATCACGGTAATCGATAACGTCGTCGCGATAATCGAGAGCAGTCCCGGACCGAGCGCTACGATAAAGAGCGGGCCGAGCGCCACCTTGGGCAAGCTGTTCGCTACGACGAGGTACGGGTCGAGTACGCGGGATAGGAACGGGGACAGCCAGATCAACGCGGCGAACGCCGTGCCGAGCAGCGTGCCGAGTAAAAAGCCGGCGATCGTCTCCAGCACCGTTACCCATATATGAAGGAACAGCGAGCCGTCCGCCACTTTGGCATACAGCAGCTGAATGATGCGGTTCGGCGAGCTGAATAGCAGACCGTCGATCCACTGCATGCGCGCAGCGATTTCCCATACCGCAAAAAAGATGACCAGAAGTACGATTTGCGTAATGCGAACCCACAGGCTCATTCGGCGTTCCTTGCGGCGAAAGTCGGCGAAGACGGCTTCGGCGAGTCTATCGCCAACGCCTGACGCAGCCGCAGCGGCGCCGATCGTCTCGGCTTCCCCGCTTTCATGCTTACGGCGCTCCTCCTCCATGAATCGCTTATCCATAAGAAGCCCCCTCCTTCCCGTCGATCGCTTCGAAATACCCCCATAGCTTGCGGAACAAAGCATGAAACCCTTCCTGTTCCCTGGCATCGAGCGGCAATGCCTTGCGAATCGCCTCCGGCACTTCCACCTCGGTCATGATGCGCCCCGGGTTTGGCTGCATCATGACGACGCGATCGCTCATCGCAATCGCTTCGCTAATGTCATGGGTCACCAGCACGGCCGTCTTGTTCCGGCTCTTGAGCGTCTCCACGACAAGATCTTCGAGCTGCAGCTTCGTTTGGTAGTCCAGCGCAGAGAACGGCTCGTCAAGCAGCAATAGGTCCGGCTCGGTCGCCAGCGTCCGCACCAGTGCCACCCGCTGCCGCATACCGCCGGACAAGTGATGCGGATACCGGTCCGCCTGCCGGGCCAGCCCCATCTCGCCAAGCAATTCCTTGACATAAAGCTTCGACGTATCGTTCAGCCGCCCCATCAGCTCCAGCCCCAGCGCCGCGTTCTCGTAAATGGTCCGCCACGGGAACAAATAATCCTGCTGCAGCATATAGCCAACCTTCGGCGTCGGCCTGACGACCGCTTCGCCAAGTACCGTTACTTTGCCGGCCGACGGCGCCATCAGCCCGCTAATGAGCGACAGCAGCGTCGTCTTGCCGCAGCCGCTCGGTCCGATCAAGGAGACGAATTCCCCTTGATTCACAGTCAAGCCGACATCTTGCAGCGCCAAAAAAGCCCCTTTGGCACTGACATACACTTGAGATACGCCTTCCAGTTGCAGCGCAGGCTTCTTCACCTTCATCCCCTCCCTGTGCAAATAGACAGCAAAGGGCGCAAGGCTTATGCAGCCTCCCTTGCGCCCGGTGGTCGTTGCGTTACTTCACGTTCTGCTTCGCTTTCTCGGCGAATTGGTTGTTCACAAGCGCCTTAAAGTCCGCCCGCTGCTTCAATTCTCCAGCCGCTTCCATGACGTTCTGCAAGTTGTTCCATTCCTGCTCGTCAACGATCCCGTCCGTCGCGAAGGTGCCCTGATCTTTATATCGCTTTACGACAGTGCGGATGACTTCTTTATCCGTATCCTCGAAATACGGAGCGATCGCATCGGCAATTTCCTCGACGCTGCTTTTTTGTACCCAGTTTTGCGCCTTTTGCACCGCGTTCGCGAATTTCTGGATCGTGCCGCTGTTTTTGTCCATGAAGCTCTTCTTCGCCATGAAGACGGTATACGGCAGCTTGCCGCTCTCGACCCCGAACGAGGCGATGACGTAGCCTTTCCCCTGCTTCTCGATCATCGTCGCCTGCGGCTCGAACAGCTGCACATATTCGCCTGTGCCGGAAGCGAAGGCTGTCGGAATGTTGGCGAAATCGACGTTTTGAATCAGGTTCAAATCCTTTTGCGGATTGATACCGTACTTTTTCAGCGTGAACTCGCCGGCCATTTGCGGCATGCCGCCCTTCCTTTGCCCCAGGAACGTCGTACCCTTCAACTGGTTCCAGTCGAATTTGCCCTGAATGGGCTTGCGGGACACGAGAAACGTCCCGTCGGTTTGCGTCAGCTGCGAAAAGTTGATAACCGGATCGCCGCTTCCTTGCTGCGACACGTAGATCGACGTCTCTGATCCGACAAGCGCCACGTCAATGCCTCCGGACAGCAGCGCCGTCATCGTTTTGTCTCCCCCCGGCGTCGTCGTCAGCTCGATATCCAGACCCTCTTCCTTGAAAAAGCCTTTGGTGATCGCCGCATATTGCGGTGCGTAGAAGATCGAGCGCGTGACTTCCCCGATTCGCACCTTCGTGGCTTCTCCCTTGTTTTTCGGGCCGCAGCCCGTCAGCGCCACGGCCGCTGCAAGGCTTACCGCCAGCGCACCGGCGAGGCGCCTCTTCCAGTTCTTGCTCCACATAGGCCAGTCCCTCCATTGCCGTTTTACGGTTAATATCTAGGCGCTGCAGCCGCCGCAGCCGCTTTGTCCGGTGCGGAAGCTCCAGCATAGTTAGGATAGTCTATGCGATCGCCTATTCGATGGTGACTGCTCCTGCGCGCATCCCACGCCTTCGAATTGTCTAAATGCCGCGAAAAAAAGCCCTTCGAGGGGCATACCGCTATGCGCTAAGGTTGCGCGCACAAGCGACATACTCCCGGAAGGGCTTCTATACGATCGAACTATAATTTGTAGATGTCAGCATATTTGTCCGTCAAATAGGCCATGAGATAATCGGGGTTCAGCTCCTCGCCCGTCACCTGCGTGACGATTTCGGACGGTGTGAGCAGTTTGCCATAGCGGTAAATTTTATCAGCCAGCCAGTTCTTGATCGGAATCAGGTTCCCCGCCGCGACGAGACCGTCGAAATCGCCGAGCTCCCGCTTGATCGTCCTCATGAACTGAGCCGCATACATGTTGCCGAGCGCATATGAAGGGAAGTACCCGAATGCGCCGCCCGACCAGTGCACGTCCTGCAGCACGCCTTCGCCGTTATGGGACGGCGTTACGCCGAGGTATTCCTTATACTTCTCATTCCATACTTCCGGCAGGTCGGCCACCTTCACAGCGCCGCTGAACAGCGCCTTCTCGATTTCGTACCGTACCATAATATGCAAATTATACGTGAGTTCATCCGCCTCAATCCGTATCAGCGATGGCTTCACTTCATTGGTGGCGCGGTAAAATTGCTCCACCGTAGCGCCGTCGAACTGTCCCGGATAGTTTCGCTGCAAATCGCCGAAATACCGGCTCCAGAACGGGCGGCTGCGGCCGATCATGTTTTCCCAGAAGCGGGATTGCGATTCGTGGATGCCCATCGACGTTCCGGTGCAAAGCGGCGTCCCGATCAAGTCCGCCGAAATGTTCTGCTCATACAGCGCGTGGCCGCCTTCGTGAATGGTGCCGAACAAAGCGCTGTTGACGTCGTCAGGCAAGTAACGGGTCGTAATTCGCACGTCGCCCGGATTCAGTCCGGTCGCAAACGGATGCACCGTCTCGTCCAGCCGTCCCGCCTCGAAATCGTATCCCATCTGCTCCAATATGTATAAGCTGAATTTCTTTTGCTTGGCTATGTCGAACTGCTGCTTCAGCAAGCTCGTATCCGGCTTATGCGACGACGCTTCGATGGCCGCGAGCAGCGGTACCGCCTTTTCACGGAGTGCACCGAACACTTGGTCCAGCTTCTCGACCGTCATTCCCGGCTCATACATGTCGAGCAGCGTATTGTATTTATGTCCTTCGTAGCCCCATAAATCAATGAACTCGAGATTCATTGCCACGATCTTCTCCAAATACGGTTGAAAGCTCGCAAAATCCGCGTTATGCTTGGCGTCCTCCCAAGCCGATTCCGACTGCGACGTCAGCACGACGTACTCCTGATATTTCTCCGGCGGAATTTTTTTGCTGCGGTCGTATTCCTTCTTGCATTCGCTGACGATTTTACGCTCGGTCGCATCGAGCTGGCTGTCGATCTGCGGGTCGGTAAAATAGTCGAGAAATGATCCCATTCGTTCCGACACCGACATTTTGAACAGCTCGCCTGACAGTTCGCCGACCACTTCGGACCGCTGCGCGATGCCTTTCTTCGGGGCTCCCGTACGCATATCCCAATAGATCAATCCGACGGCTTCCTCATAGCTTTTCATCTTCTTCAGATATTGCTTGAACTCGCTCCGATTCGTCTCCAAATTTGCGGTTGTCACAGGCATTCCCCTTTCGTTCCAATATATCTTGATCATACTTGGTCTTGAAAACAGAAGCAAATTTACGCAAAGTGCGGTATCATAGGATGAAAAGGAGTGTGAAAGAAATGCATATCCGCTTTTCCGAAGAAGCTGTTCGGCACATTACGCAGGAGCTTTCGCGCGGCGGGAATGGCTGGGTCAAGCTCGTGTACGACTCCGAAGGCTGCGGCTGCGCTGTTAGCGGCGTCCCGACCTTTTGGCTGGTCGACGAGCCGGGAAGCCATGATCTGGTTGTGCAAGAAACGCCTTTTCGCGTCTGTCTGGACCGGAAGCATGAGGTGTTTTTCGAGGAACACATGTCGGCCGATTACAAAGCAAGCGAGCTGAGCTTCGTGCTGAAGAGCAGCGGACAAATTTACAACGCCCGCATGAAGCTGGTCGACCGCCGGACGGCCCGCGTGGAATAGAGCAAGAACAAGAAAAAGGACTTCCTGTGCGAATGCGGACAGGAGGTCCTTTTTCTTTATGTCTGTTATAAAGCGTTACTTCTCGTAACCTGCGTCTACGATATCGAGCCTTCCCGTTGTCGGGTCGATCACGAGCCCGTGAACCGGAATTTTCGGAACAAGCGGGTGATTGCGGATAAGGCTTACGCTGCTGCGGATGCTCTCCGACACATCGTCGAATCCGCGCAGCCACCGCTCGATATGGAGCCCGGAGTGCTCCAAAATCGTTAACGTATCTTCTTCGATGCCGCGCTCGATAAATTTGTCCTTCATCTTCTGCGGGTTGATGCTGCTCATCCCGCAATCGTAATGGCCGATGACGAGCACTTCTTCCGCCCCCAGCTCATAGATCGCGACAATGATACTGCGCATGATCCCGCCGAATGCGGTCGATACGACGCCTCCGGCCGACTTGATCATCTTCACGTCGCCGTTCTTGATGTTCATGCTTGCCGGCAAAAGCTCGATCAGCCTTGTATCCATACACGTCAAGATGACGAATTTTTTGTCCGGAAATTTGGACGTCAGGTAAGGTTCGAATTTTTGCTGCTCTACAAAGGTACGATTGTATGTAATAATCTCATCTAACAATTTGGTCATAACGGTATCTCCCTTGTCTCAAAAATTTAGCTATCGCTTGCACGGTAACCATGTCATTATTCTATTGTATATTTTTCAGCACATGGGTTCAATACAAGCCTTGCAAGTTTTCGAGAAAAATTTTGGGATACTCCGATACTAAGGCGCCAGCTTCGATTCGAGCAGCTCGATCAGCATCTTCTCGACGCTTTTCCCGCCGCTTGGCGCAACGCCCCGGTCCGTATGCTCCGCGCTCCGCGCACTATCGCCGGCCGTCTCTGCATCTTGTCCCCGCTCCATGCCGCGGCGGCGCTCGAACTCCTCGATTCTGCGCTCAAGCTCCTCGGGCGAGAAATGCTCGGGCGGAGGCGGGGGGCCGGGTCCCGGACGCGGCGGGTGACTAATCATTTGATCGTAGTATTTCTTTTGCTCGATCGTGAGCATCTCCACAATTTTGGCTTGATCGGTCTGCGCCAATTCCCCTTTGATGCTATTATTCCGAATCAGGGGGAGCATTTCCTCCGCCTGTACGCGCGTAAAGCCGAGCCCCTCTTTCTTGTCGATTTGCAGCAAATCCTTGAAAAACAGCACCATCTGTCTCTCGTTCAAGCTAAGCAGCTCGCCCTCCGGGCGTCGCTTGTCTACGATGCTCGGTTGTGCCGCCGGTGTTGCAAGCTGTCCCGCAGGAGCGTTCGGCGTGGATGAGGCGTGCCCCGACGTTCCGCAGCCGCTGCTAATGATCAAGATGGAGCAGTATGCCAAGAGCATGAAGCGTTTGGACACCCTGCCACCCCCTGTCCGTAATGATCCGTACTGCATTTACGGTCAGCTTACCGCATTTCTTTGATCAAACTGTGAGGGCTTTGTGAAAAAAATGTAAAAATTACTTTAGCAAGCGGGGAAAAACAATTTTAAACACCGTTCCCTTGTTCGGCTCGCTATCCACAGTGATCGTTCCCTTCATCCCGCCGACCAGATGCTTCACGATCGTAAGTCCAAGCCCGGTCCCGTCGAATGCATGCGTCCGCGAATGCTCCGCCTTGTAGAACCGGTCCCAAATGCGCTGCAGCTCGGCTTCGTTCATCCCGATGCCCGTATCCCGCACTTCAATGACGGCCTGCTCCGCATCTGCAGCCAGCTTCACGGTAATCGTCCCGCCCGCCGGCGTGAAGCGGATGGCATTATAGATCAAGTTCAGCATAATTTGCGAGAACCGGTCCGGATCAAGCTCGCACACGACCGCCCCGGATTGGCTTCCTGCGGCATCGGGATAAATCGAGTACAGCTGAAGCCCCTTCTCCAAAGCGGGCGTACGCACAATATCCAGCACTTCAGTGATCTTGTCCTGAAGTACGAGCGGCCGGGTGCGGAATACGTCCATGCCGTTCTCAATGCTGGCCAGATCGAGCAGATCGGCCACCAGCCGCTGCAACCGCTGAACCTCATGATCGCAAATCCGCAAGTAATGGGCGTACTTCTCTTCCGGGATGACCTTGTCGTTCATCGCCACGATCAAGCCGCGCAGCGTCGTCAGCGGCGACCGAAGCTCGTGCGAGACATTGGCCAAAAATTCCTGCCGCGTGTTCTCCCACTGCTCAAGCTGGTCCACCATGAAGTTGAAGCTGCGCGCCAGCTGCGCAACCTCGTCGTTGGACGAGATTGGAACCCGCGTCGTAAAGTCGCCGTTGGCCACCTCAAGCGCCGCGTTGTTCATCTGCTGCAGCGGTCCGGCCAGCTTGCGGGACAAGCTGTACAGAATGACGCCGACGGCGATGAGCGAGAAGAGCAGCGGCACAACGATATTCCACCGGACCGCGGCGATCGCTTCACTGATTTCCAGCGCCGGAATATTCATGATCAGCACGATCGGCTGGTCGTTGAACGTCGTCGGCGTATAATAAGTAAGCAGCCCTTCCCCGGCGCGAATGCTGTAGCCATACTTGCCGGCTACAAAGCCGCTATTGCCCTTCAACCCGTCGATGAACCATGGGTCCATCGATTTCGGAATCGTCGTATTCTCCCGTTCGGACGACCCGTTCATGATCTGGCCCTTCGAATCGACGAGCCACACCTCACCGTTGATGCCGCGGGCGACGATGCGAATCCCGAACCGAAGCTCCCGCGTCGAGATCGTCCCTTCCTGGTACGACGGAAGCATCTTGACGACCTCGGCGGCGCGCGACACCAGCAGCTCTTTCCGGTCTTTATAGAAGAAATCGGTAAAATAATAATTCCAGAAAATAGCCAGCCCTACGAATAATAAAATGCAGGTCACAAGAAACGATAAGAAGATCTGGATGTACAAGCTGCGCATCCATCTTCTAATCATCATGCTTCACCTCGAAGGAATAGCCGATGCCCCACAGCGTCTGAATCGTCCAGCCTTCATGGCTGCCGAGCTTTTTGCGCAGGTTTTTGACATGCGCGTCGACCGTCCGCGTGCCGCCGCTGAAATCAAACTGCCAGACGTAGCCAAGCAAGTCCTCCCGCGTGTATACGCGCGAAGGACTTGCCGCCAAAAAATGAAGCAGCTCGATTTCTTTGGGCGTCAGATCGATCCGCACGCCGTTCAGCGTCACCCTGTACTGCTCCAGATCGATCCGTAAATTTCGGATCGTCAGTGTCTTCGGCTTCGTATCCGTGGCCGTCGCCGTAGGCGCAGACAAGACCGGCTGCGTCATCGTGCGCCGAAGCACCGCCTTGATGCGCGCAACCAGCTCGTTCGGATCGAACGGCTTGACGACATAATCGTCCACGCCGAGATTGAATCCGCGCAGCTTGTCGATCGACTCTCCTTTCGCCGTTAAAAATATGACCGGCGTCATCCCTTTGGCTCCCGGAAGCTGGCGGATTTGGCTGCACAGCTCAAAGCCCGAAATGTCGGGCAGCATCACATCCAGCAATACAAGTCCCGGCTCGTCCGATTTCACCGCATCCATGACGCCGTTCCCCCTGTTCAATATTAGAGGTTCGTAACCGGCATGCTCCAAGTAGAGCCGGATCACTTCCGCGATATGCGGCTCGTCTTCCACGACCACGATTTTAACGGGCTTACCCACAAAGCCCGGCGCATTCTTGCTCAACCGTTTCTCCTCCTGCCAACTTGCTTACTCGCGCATAAAGCCTTCATTACCCTTCGCCTCCGACCGCAGCCGCTGCCTGTGAAGCTTCTGCCGTTCACGCTCGGCGATGACGTCGCTGCGATCACGCAGTTTGTGCTTGTCCAGCAACTGCATATCGGTCAGATCGCTCGGCGCAAGCCACCCCGCTTTCATCGCCGTGCACGCATCGCGGCATGCCTGCTCCAGCAGCTCGTCGCTCAGCGGAATGTCGATGTCCGCATACTCGAACACGTCCGTCCGCTCCAATGCGGCCAACCGGCTCGCCAGCCGGGCGCGAAACGTTAGCGGCTCAATACCGAGACCTTCCAGATGCCGATTCTGCAGGTGAATCAAGGCACTCCGCAGCATTTTCTCGCCGCCGCGCAGATTGCCGCGCCGCTGATGGTAGAACGAAACGGCGGTTTGAATCAATCCTTCCAGCGTTTGCCGGTACGGATGATCCGGCTGGGACTTCCAATACTCCTCCATCACTTCATGGCATTCGAAATAATCCCGCGGACCGTGAAAATAGGCGAGAAACTCAATATAGGCTTCGGGATAGGCCTTCATGACGAATTTCCCCCTCTATAATTAGATAGCAATAGCCTGTTCGTTTCAATTTCTATTCCTATTGTAGCAATTTCGTTTAAATTCTGAAACCATTGACTACATTATACGTAGTAACGAAGATAAGATAAATATATATTCATATTCAAAACGGGAGGATCAACACATGTTCAAAAAATTATCTCTGCTTCTGATGGCTTGCACCATCGCATTTTCTTTCACGGCACCGTTCCAGGCGGACGCGGCCTACAGGTCTTCGAAGAAAAGCTTCAACACCGGATCGACGACGCAAACGCCGAACAGCGGCGTGAATAAAAGCGAACCGGCCGCTTCCTCCAAAACGCCTAACTCCGCGACGACGCAGGCTCCTGCGCAAAAGCCGGGATTTTTCGGCGGCGCAGGCGGTTTCATGAAGGGCATGATGATCGGCGGTCTGGCCGGCATGCTGTTCGGCGGTTTGTTCGGAGGCATGGGCTTCCTCGGCGATATGCTCGGCATGATCGTGAACATATTGGCCATTGTCGTGCTGATCGCCGTCATCCGCAAGGTGTTCGTGTACTTCCGCGACCGCCGCAAGATGGATCAGGAGCCGCGCAGATATTAAGATGAAGGAAAACGAGGTTAGCCGCTAATGAGACTGTCCGAGCAAGATATTACCAATGCGATTTGCCTGCATGTTGCCGAGCGTAAGCAGCTTCATCCGACCCAAGTCGAAGTGGAGCTGATGTGGGATGAAGATTTGGGCTTTTCGGCGGAAGTGCAAGCCGGCGGGCGCAGTCAGATCTTCATCGCAGCCAACATCCTGGAAGCGATCGAGCGTTACTTGTTCAAGGAACACAATATGCGCGTATTCCGCGATCAAATCCGTCTCAACCTTGAGGATGAGATCGTCGCGGACATCGCTTGACGATTCGCCCGCCTTTAGCGGGAAAGCCTCCGAAGCCACGCTTCGGAGGCTTTTTTGTGCCGCCGTGTCTAGGATTCTATTAATTTCCTCGCAACTTCATAGCCCTTCTTGACGTTTAATAGAGTAGGCGCATTGGAGCTTCGTTCCAATGGCACCGGCTCACACTTCAAGAAAAGAGGCTGATGCATATTGATGCGCAAGACCCTGCTCACCTTGTCCGTTTTGTCGCTGTTCCTGTCATCCGCAGGGTCGGCGTTCGCGGCTGACAAGACGTCCAAATACCGGGTGTATCAGGACAATCACATTTTGTACGAGACGTCCGACTATAAAGCGGCCGAAACGTATGCCCGCCAGTACGCTTCCAGTCACGTAGAAGAAATCGGCACACGCAAATGGCTGTGGAACAATTACCCGCGCTTTAAGGTGTACCAGAGCGGCAGCAGCAGCTCCGCATGGGAATTCGCCTCGCTCGACCAAGCGGTCCGCGAAGCCGCCAAATGGGGACACGCCAGCGTACGCGATCTGCAGTCCGGCGGCTGGGTATGGAATAACTACCCTGCCTACCGCGTTTACCAAGGCGACGCCACGCTGGACTCCTGGGAGTTCCAAACGCTGGCGGAGGCGACAAGCGAGGCGCGCAAATGGTCCAACGCCCATATTATTCGACTGGAAGACCACCGCTGGGTGTGGGACAACATCGGCGCGGCCCAGAAAGAAGAGCTGCGCGGCGGCAGCGCCATGTATCAGGTATTTCAAGGGGACCATACGACAGACGATTGGAAATTCGCTTCCCTGGAAGACGCCGTACAAGAGTCGCTCAAGTGGGGCGGTTCGGAAGTCATCCGTACGGAATCGAAGCAAGTCGTGCTGTCGAATGCGAAGCGCTATGCCGTATACCAGTACGACAATTACCTGGATTCCTTTCTCGGGTTGAACGAAGCCATCGGTTACGCCACGCAATTCAGTCATACGAAAATTTTAGCTGCACCTGAAGGCGGCGGCCAATACCGCAGTATTTGGAATAATTTTCCTTATTATCAAGTGTTTCAAAGCGAGAACTGGATTGCGGACTTCTCCACGATCAGCAATGCCCTGAACTACGCCATGGGATATGCCAACGCCTCCATCCGGCTGTACGACAACGGCAACGTGATCTGGGATAACTGGCGGAAGCTGCAGTTCTGGGGCTGGAACGGAAGCTCGAGCGACACCACTGTGCGCGCACATGTGAACAACACAACCGGGCTGGACGTCGTTTCGCCGACCTACTTCCAGCTCGCCGACCGCGACGGCAATCTCACCGATACCTCGAATAAGCAAACGGTCGATTGGCTGAAAAATCAAGGGTATTCGGTCCATCCGCTCGTCAATAACCAGTTCGATTCGGCATTGACCTCGGCTTTCCTTGCCTCGCCGCAAGCGCGGACCAAGTTCATCAATGCGCTTGTGAACAAAGGTGCCGCGCTCGGTGTGGACGGCCTGAACATCGACTTCGAAAGCCTGAACGGAAAGGACCGCGCCGTCTTCACCGCTTTCATGCAGGAGCTGACGCAAGCGGCCCACGGCAAAGGGCTGACGGTCTCCATCGACTTGCCGCGAGGCAGCGTCAAGTGGAACGCCCAGACGGCGTTCGATCACGAGAAGCTCGGTCAAATGGTCGATTATATCATTACGATGACCTATGACCAATATTGGAAAGGCAGCACAGAGCCCGGCTCCGTAGCCGGACTGTCATGGGTCGAGGAAGGCGTTAAAGAGTTTCTGGCGTACGGCATTCCGCGCGACAAGCTCATCATGGGCATTCCGTTTTATGTACGCGAGTGGAAGGTCGATGCCAGCGGCGCTCTCGTCGACACCCGCGCGCTGCTCATGAAAGACTTGCCGGCGCTGATCGAGTCCAAGAAAGCGAAGCTGACTTGGGATGACCGTTTCGATCAGTACAAGGTGGAATATGCGCAGGACGGGTATACGAACGTCTTTTGGCTGGAAACGGAAGATACCGTGAAAACGCGTCTGGACATCGCCAAAAAGTACGACCTGGCCGGTGTCGCAGCATGGCGGCTCGGGTACGATCCGTCTTCGCTGTGGAACATGATGCTTCAGCAAAAGTAATCGGCTCTCTCCGTACTTCACACTGTTCAGTTACGTCCTCCACATCCGCCATGCTGCCAGCCGCGGATGTGGAGGTTTTTTTATCGCCAATAACCGGATGATTGAGACTGTAAGCTCACATCAATGCGGGTTGGTGTTCACCTCAAACATCCATATTTTCCCGTCCTTATCCAACCCATAGTCAAAACCGAGCTGCGTAATTCCCGGAAATTTCTTGGCCAATATTTTGGCTGACTTGCGGCTCAGCTTCACCATCTTGCGCTTCTTCCGTCTCGGATTGGTGTTCAGCGAACGCCGAATCGCTTCGCTGGATCTCATCAGATCGCCGCCCCGGCATATATTGGTAATAAAATAGCCCTTTCTCGCTACTTTGGCAACGAGGGCCGTAACCTTCCATTTATCGCCCTTGCGCACCAGCTTCACGCGGTAATCGACCGGCCGGCCGTCAATCTGGGCCAAATCGATCGTACGCTGCAAAATGTATTTCCGTCTTCGCTGCAGCCGACGCAGCGCGCGCACCAATTTGGAAAACTTTCCGGTTTTCTTCTTCATCCCTTTGTAGCGGATTTTGTAGCCGTAATTTTTGCGCGAAATCTTCACGATGCCATGACCTCCGGCGCTGCTGCACGGCTTGGCAATGACACTGCCGTATTGGGCGAGCATCTCTTGCAGCGCTTCGGGACTGAACTTGCGCGTCTCCGGAATCACTTTCGCAATGCGGTTGCTTTCGAGCAGCACCTTCGTCTTTTTCCATTTGCTAGCTACCGTTGTGGACATTGCTTATCCTCCTTCCCTGGCAAACAAACAGATCATTCCCTTGTACAGTATGCATTCGTTCGTCCCGATTCCCGTATGTTCGTCCCGGGTGCGGAAATAATACAAGCCAATTCTGAGGCGACCGCTTCTGTTCATTGGAAAAACAAAAAAATCGTCCTTCCCGGAATGCAGCCGCTCCGAGAAAGGACGATCTTTAAGTCTGTCAGGTGATTCAGCGCCGGACGCAGCCCTGCGTTCAAGCGGTACGGCTTTATGCTTCCGGCTGCAGCGCCTCGCGCAGCTCTTCTACATCGCTCACCGGCGAATGGCACGCAAAATTCTCGCACACGTACGCGGTCGCTCTACCGCCTAAGGGCAGCTTGTCCTGCGCCAGCGGAATGAGACGAGCAACCTCGGCCTCGCCATCTCCCTTCGGGTGCAGAATCGTAATCGCCTGCGGCAGAAACGTGCGATGCACTTCGCGGATCATCTCCTGCGTGTCTTCCTTCGCCGGATCTCCGGCGATGACAACTTCCATCGGCGCCCCAAGCGCGAAATCGAGCGCGATCAGGAACAGCGCGTGGCCGGCCGGATACCGCTCGACCGATCCGGCGAACGCTTGAAGCTGCAGCTCCGCCTTCTGCGCCAGCGCGGCGTCATACGTATAACGAGCCAGCTTGTGCATATTGAGCGCCGCCGCGGAATTGCCCGACGGCATCGCGCCGTCATAAATTTCTTTGGGCCGGGTGAACAGCTGCTCCCCGTCATGGCCATAGAAGAACAGCCCGCCCTTCTCGTCGTCCCAGAACAGCCGCAGCATTTCCTCGTTCAGCCGTACCGCTTGTTCCAGCAGCTTAATATCGAACGTCGCCTCGTACAGCTCGATCAAGCCCCAGACGAGGAACGCATAATCGTCCACATAGCCGAGGTACGCCGCTTCCCCATCCCGGTAGCGCGCGAGCAGCCTCCCGTCTTCCCGGCGCAGCCGTGTCAGCACGAAGTCCGCCGCTTTCCGCGCCGCCGCCGCATATTTCGGCTGCTGCAGCGCCTTGGCGGCTTTGGCTAGCGCCATAATCATCAGACCGTTCCAGGACGTTAATATTTTATCGTCCTTATGCGGATGAATCCGTTTCTCGCGATGCGCGAACAGCTTCTGCCTTGACGTCTCCAGCCGCTGCTTCATCGTCTGCAGATCCATTTGCTTTAAGCGCGCCGCCGACTCCACCATCAATTCGATCAAATTCGGAATACTGCGCCCTTCAAAGTTACCGTCATCGGTAATATCGTACACATCGCAATAAAGCTCGCCTTCTTCCTCGCCGAGCACTTGCTTGACTTCGCCCGACGTCCATACGTAGAATTTGCCTTCCTCCCCTTCGGAGTCGGCATCCTCCGCCGAGTAGAAGCCGCCTTCGGGATCGGTCATATCCCGCAGCACGTAAGCAAGAATCTGCTCCGCAACCTCGGCGTAGCGCGCTTGCCCCGTCGCCTGGAACGCCTCGATGTAGGTCATGGCGAGCAGCGCATTATCGTACAGCATCTTCTCGAAATGCGGCACAAGCCAGCGCGCATCGGTCGAATAACGGGCAAAGCCGAATCCGACATGATCGAACATGCCACCGCGATGCATCGCATCGAGTGTCTTCTCGACCATCGCAAGCGCTTTCGCATCGCCCGTACGCTTCCAATACCGCAGTAAGAAGGACAAATTATGCGAGGTCGGGAACTTCGGCGCTTGCCCAAACCCGCCGTGCTCCGCGTCAAAGCGGCTCTCATACATCGCGTAGGCTTGCTCCAGCAGTGCGTCCGACAGTTCCCCTTCCAGGTTGGCAATCAGCCGCTTCTTCGTCTCTTCGACGACCTGCTCGCCGATCTTGGCCACCCTCATCGGGTCGTCCTTCCACTTTCCGGCGATTTGCGTGAGTATCTCCTTCAGGCCTTGACGGCCGAATTTGCGCTCTCTCGGAAAATAGGTACCTGCGAAGAACGGTTTCTTTTCCGGTGTCATGATTATCGTGAGCGGCCAACCGCCCTGCCCCGTCATCGCCTGACAGACGGACATGTACAGGTTGTCCACATCCGGCCGTTCTTCCCGGTCTACCTTAATGGAGATGTAGTCCCGATTCAGCAGCTCGGCGACTTCTTCGTTTTCGAAGGATTCCCTTTCCATGACGTGACACCAATGGCAGGTGGAATAGCCGATGGATAGGAAGATCGGCTTGTTGTCTCGCTTGGCGATTTCGAAAGCTTCTTCGGACCAAGGGAACCAGTCGACTGGGTTGCGAGCGTGTTGGAGCAAGTACGGCGATTTTTCGTTGGCTAATCTATTGGGTTTGTTGTTCGTTGTCATTTGGGCATCCACCCCTTCGTTCTGTTACAATTTTTCATAAATAATGACAATCAAATGTTATCATATCCGCAGCATTAAATAAAAACCATTGAGGTTTTTCAGGAAAAAGAGGCTATCCCTTAGTCATTTTATGACTTTTGATAGCCTCTTCATATCCTCAACTATTGTTTTAAACTCAACTTTCGCAGCTTGAAATTGGCAAATAAGCCTTGATGTAGCTAGGCAAACCGGCAGTCCAATTCTGGAGTTGACGATGAATTAGCATTGAGATTCGCTTTCCTGCCTTCGCGGCA
>NZ_CAJVAS010000072.1 GCF_910593845.1 Paenibacillus solanacearum
CACTTTTTCAACTTCTTGTCAAGTCCTTTTCTCATTTTTGCGCAAAAAAAGAGCGGGTTATCTTTTCGATAACCTGCCCTTGTTCTTACTTCCGGTTCTTAGCCTTATCTTAATGACATTGCCCGGAGGGTCCTTTTTTTCATGTGCCGCTACTGCGCCCGCTGGACGCGCAGCATGATTTGCTTGTGCAAATGCTCGGGCTGAATTTTCGGGTTGCCGGCATTGATCCGCGGAATTTCGAGCGGCTTGCTGCCGCGCGTCGCCATCTCGTTCACAATCGTAAATGCGTAGCGGATGCCGCCCTCGGTGATCAGCTCCTCGGACGCCTTCGTGTAGATGCCGAACGGGTATGCGTAGGCGAAGGTCGCCCGGTCCTTCCCGTACAGCTCGTCCAGCTTGCGAGCGCAAGCCTTCGTATCGGACAGGATGCGCTCCGCATACGATACGCCGCCCTCCGTTCCGAGCGGATTGGTTAGAGCCGCCCGGTCCTCATCCTTATAGTGCAAATTATCGGAATGGCATTGAAAGTCGAACATCTCCGGCTTGTGCCCCAGCATCTCGCGAATCTCCTCTGCGGAGAGCGCCGGAATGGACGCGGCCTTCGGATCGGCCAATTCCTTCGTGACGACGAAATTGACGGAGGGAATGTCGAGCTCCTTCAATATAGGGTACGCGTATTGATAGAAGCTTTCGTATCCGTCGTCGAAGGTGACGAGCACCGCTTTATCCGGCACGGCGCCGCCCTCGTGAAACGATTGAAACTCGCGCAGCGATATAAAATGGTACCCTTGCTTCTGAAGATACGTCAGCTGATCGCGGAATAACCGGCTCGTGATCGTGCTGGAGCTTTCATCGGTATCATGCACGTGGTGGTACATCAGGACGGCGACCTGGTCGCGGTAACGGAAATCGGGTTTGCCCGACAATACGTCAAATGCGCCGAACAGCACGACGGCGGCCAATAGGCCGGTCAAAAGTTTATGCATCATGGCGGTACTCCCTTAACTTCACGCCCGGCGCTTTACGGTTATTCTCGCAGCTGCCGGAAAATTCGTCTACCTATTGTACCACCCGAGGGCGGAATTGGGCAAAGTTTGCAGCATGATGTCATCCTGTCCCGCAAAAAGGAGGAATTTGGATGCGGCGGTAGAAAAAGATAATGTATCCAAACAGGAGAGGCAAGGAGTGAAAGCATGGAACATCTTCATGGAAATTACAGCTCCCCCCTGATCGTTCTTTCCGTTGCTGTATCGATATTATCTTCGTACAGTGCGCTCACCCTGTATCAGCGTGTGCTTACGCTGAGCGGCAGACAAAAAACGATATGGATGGTTTGCGGCTCTATCGCGATGGGGCTTGGCGTCTGGTCGATGCACTTCATCGGTATGCTCGCCTTTCATTTGCCCGTAAAAGTGACCTATGATTATACGCTGGTCGGCATATCGCAGCTGCTGCCGATCGCCGCTGCATGGGCCGCCATGACCGTCATTTCCCCTGGAGGGGTGTCCGGCAAGCGGGTTGCTCTGGGCGGCGTATGGATGTCGCTGGGCATTGTGGGCATGCATTACACCGGCATGGCGGCGATGCGTCTGCCGGGAACGATAAGCTACCGATGGCCGCTTGTCGCCATGTCCGTGCTGATCGCCTTCTTCGTGTCCTTTGCGGCGCTAAGCACATTATCGCTTTACCGGCGCAAGCGCTGGAGATATTCGCCGGCCGCAAAATCCGGCGCTGCTGTTCTCTTGGGGTTCGCTATTGCGGGCATGCATTACACCGGCATGGCCGCAGCCGAGTTTCGCACGTATGCGAAAGTGCCGGATTCGGACAGCGCGATGCTGGGCATCGGGACCATGCTGCTGGCCGGGCTGCTGGGTGCGGCGACGATGTTTATTTTAGTGCTCATCCTTGTCAGCCAATATATGGACAGACGGTATGCGCTGCGGCTTGCCGAATATAACCAGCGGCGGTACGACTCCATCTTCGAGCATAACCCGCACATGGTGTGCCTGTTCGATTTGAAAGGCCGTCTTGTCCGCACGAATCCGGCGGCGGAGCAAATTACGGGGTACAGCCGGGATACCTTTCTGAGCAAGCCGTTTACCGCTTTCTTGACGCGTTCGGACGCATGCAAAGTACGGAGCTGCATCGCCCGGGCGCTGCAAGGCGTCCCGCAAACGGTGGAATGTACGATCCGGCATCGTAACGGCCGACCCGTTTATCTGAGCACCACGATCGTTCCGATGATCGCCGGTAGCGAAATCGTCGACTATTACACGATATCCAAAGATATAACGGAGCAAAAGCAGGCCGAACGCCATCTGCTCCAAGCCAAGCTGGAGGCGGAGCGAGCGGCGCGGGTCAAGTCGGAGTTTTTGGCGGTCATGAGTCACGAAATCCGTACGCCGCTGAACGGCGTCATCGGCATGAGCGAGCTGCTGCTCGAAACCGAGCTGAAGGCGGAGCAGCGGGACTATGTTCGCATTATCGGTACGAGCGGCAAAGCGCTGCTCTCCATCATTAACAGCCTGCTCGACTACTCCAAGATCGATTCCGGCAAAATGCAGCTGCAGTCCGAGCCGTTCGGGCTGCGGGAATGCCTGGACGAGACGATTCATTTATTTACGCCGCAGCTTCAGCAGCGGCAGCTTGAATGCAGCTGCCGCGTAGACGATCAGGTGCCTCCGGTGCTGATCGGCGATGCGGGAAGGCTGCGTCAGGTGTTCCTTAATCTGATCGGCAATGCCGTGAAGTTTACGGAACGGGGAGGCATTGAAGTAGCTGTGCGATGCTTGCGACAGAAAGGGGAGCAGTTGACGATCGAATGTACCGTGAAGGACAGCGGTATAGGCATACCGCCCCATTCCATTCCGTCTTTGTTCGAGCCGTTTCACCAGCTGGATTCCCGGATGAGCCGGAAGTATGAGGGTACGGGATTGGGGCTTGCGATCAGCAAGCGGCTTGTAGAGATGATGGGCGGCGTGATTAGCGTCGAATCGTCGGAAGGAGAGGGGACGACGGTTACGTTTACAGTGCAGGCAGCGTATTGCCGTGACGGGTTTGCCGTGAACGCCTAGCAAATAACGGTTCCATTGCATTATTCTGCGTGAGAAAAATCATAATGCGATTTGCAACCTTTTTGGGCTTTCGCTCGTTTTAACAGTTGGCCGTGCTGCCGTTTGGAATAAAGGCACCGCTCCAGAAAGGATGAAAACACGTATGTCAACCAAAGGGCCGGGGATGGGCGAGCTGCTCAAAAACCGGTTTGTGCAAGTAATTTTGCTGTCCGGGCTGCTGCTGCAAGTCGGCATCTGGGTCCGGAATTTCTCGATTTTGCTGTTTGTGGTCGATCAGACCGGCGGCGAGAACTCGCGCGCCGTCTCCCTCATATCGGTGGCGGAATTTGCCCCGATCTTTATTTTCTCCTTCATCGGAGGCACGTTTGCGGACCGGTGGAAGCCGAAGCGGACAATGATCTGGTGCGATGTGCTGAGCGCAGTGTCCGTATTCGTCGTGCTGCTTACGCTTATATTCGGATCGTGGAAGGCGATCTTTTTTGCCACGCTCGTATCGGCGGTGCTGTCGCAGTTCTCTCAGCCATCGGGGATGCGACTGTTCAAAATTCACGTTCCCGAATCGCTGATGCAGGCGGGGATGTCGATTTATCAGACCATGTTCGCTTTGTTCATGGTGCTCGGCCCGATTCTGGGTACGTTCGTCTACCAGCATTTCGGCATCCACACCGCCATCGCCATTATGGGCGTCGCATTCCTGCTGTCCGCCGCGGTGCTCGTCATGCTGCCTGCGGATGAAGAGCAGGAAGACCGAGGCCCGCGTACGTCCATACGGGAGGAGATGGCCGCAGGGTTCCGTTATGTGCTGTCGAACCGGCTGCTTACCATATTGGGCGGCTGCTTTCTTGCCGCCGGTCTTGCGATCGGTCTCATTCAGCCGCTCGGCGTCTTCCTCGTAACCGAACAGCTCGGACTGCCCAAGGAAAATTTGCAGTGGCTTATGACGGTGAGCGGCGTTGCGATGATCGCCGGCGGGGGTGTGACGGTCGGCTTATCGAAGAAGCTTCAGCCGCAGCTGATGTTGGCGATCGGGATGGCCGTCAGCGCCGTGATGATGGTCGTGACCGGGTACTCGACGGTACTGTGGCTGACACTTGTCGCTCAATTTTTCTCGGGGCTCGTGCTTCCCGCAATTCAGATCGGGATCAACACGATGATCTTGCAAAATACGTCCGCTTCTTACGTCGGCCGGGTGAACGGCATTTTGAGCCCGATGTTCATGGGGGCGATGGTGCTCACCATGAGCGCGTCCGGGGAATTGAAGACGCATGTCTCGCTGTCCGCCATTTATATGACGGCCGCGATTTTATTTGTAATCGGCATTATCGTCATGACGCCGATCTATAAGATGAAGCCGGCGGCGGAACTGCCGCAGGAACAAGTGCAGGAGAAGGTCGGCTAGCCGTTTTCGATGCAGGCTGGTGCACGCAAGCCGCCAGCGGCAATACAACCCGCAAGCCAATAACCGCAGCTTCCGATATTCGGAAACTGCGGTTTATTTTTGTTTCAACGCGGCCTAAGGCGTGTAAAAGTTTTGTGTATAGTAAATGTGCATCTTCCCGCCGAAGCTGACGCCGACGCCAAGGCGCTGCGTATCGCCCAGCATATTTTTGCGGTGGCCTTCGGAATTCAGCCAGCCGTGATGGGCGAAGATGGCGCTCGATTGGCCGGCGGCGATGTTTTCCGCGGCGGTGCGGTACTTGATGCCGTTCTGCTTCATCCGGTCGAAGGGACTTTGGCCGCTCAGGTTCGTATGGTCGAAGTAGTTGCCCGCAGCCATATCGGCGCTATGCTGGCGTGCCGTTTCCGCGGCGGTCTCGTCCCAGACGAACGGCTTCAGGCCGAGCTTGACTCTCGCGGCATTGGCCAGATCGAAGCTTTGGCGCTCGAAGGCGCGGACTAGACCTTCGCTGCCTTCACTGTAGAACGACGTCTGGGCCTGCTCGGTCGCTTTGGCTACGATCTGGATACCGGTCACGGCCTGCTCGCGATGCACATCGTAGAAGAACGTGACATACGCCCCGCCGAGCTCGTAGGTGCCGTATTCGCCTTTGCCGTAATTCATCATGAACCGCGTGTTACCTTTCATGATGTATTGCAGCGGACTTCCGTACTCCCGCTCTACGGCGGCTTTGGTCGAACCGTCAGCGATCCCCTTCGCTGCCGACCAGTTGGCCGACGGGCTGTAGAGGGCGGCAACTTTGCCGTCCTGCATGCCGACCTGGACGTAGTCCCTGTAATCGCCGTTGTAAATGAGCCACTGCACGCCGTATTCGCCGGCGTCTTTCCGGGACGGCTCGCCCAGCTTGCGGGCGACGCTGTCGGCAGAATCCCCGACGGCGATGCCTTTGACGCTGACGGCTGCGTCAGCGGTTTGCTCTACGGCCACACCGGGAGCCGCCTGCGAGGACGGCAGCGCGAACGATTGCCGCTTCAGGTTGCGGATGAATTGAACCGATTCGGCCCGGGACAGCTTGTCCCCCGCGCGATAGCCTTCCACCGTGGCGGCGCTTTTGCCCTGCGATAACCCTTGATCCAGCAAATAGCGGATCGAGTCGGCAAGCGTCAGCGGTCCCTTCTGGGTAGCGGCGATCAGCCGCGCGACGGAGCCGCGGTTATATTCGTTCGGATCGGTTGTATGCAGCACAGGCCACTTCTGCTGGTCGGCATAGCGGTAATACGGCTCGAACCACGCCGTTCCCTTGGCGGCCGAGAGCACGGACGCATCGGGATAAGCGCGAAGCAGCATGGCCAGAAATTCAGGTTCCGAGACGCTTTGGTCAGGGCGGAACGTGCCGTCCTCGTATCCGTCCACGATCCCGCTGTTCACCGCCCAGGCGATCGCCTCGGCGCCCCAATGAAACTTGGCGTCCTTGAAGCGGGAGGTGTTTGCAGCGACGGCTGACGTTGATTCGTCAGCGGCGGCGCAGCCGGCAAAGGGGCCTGCCGCAGCGAGCCAGAAGGCGAGCGACAGCGTAACAGGAAGCCATCTTTTATTCATGGAGAGCCCCTCCTTTTTTTAATAGAATTCGTTTCCATTTTACTATATTCGTCGCTCGCGCTTTCTGTCTATGGCAATGGAATCCAGCCTGCGCCTTTTTCAGCCGGCTCGCCGCATTGAAACCTTCTTTGAAAAAAACGGGATCATAATGGCTAGGGACCCTCGATACAATAATAAAACAACCTGGGCGCTCGCTCCCAACCGATTCCGGCATTCCCGCATACATAGCGTTTCGGTTGTACACAAACTCTACATGGAGAGGGGGACGAACGAATTGATACAATTCCGTGAAGTGAACAAATACTACGGCTCGTTTCAAGTGCTCAAAGAGATTGATCTTACGATCGGCCAAGGCGAGGTTGCGGTGGTCATCGGGCCTTCCGGTTCGGGGAAAAGCACGCTGCTGCGCTGTATTAACCGGCTAGAGACGATCTCCAGCGGCCAGCTGACAGTTAATGACGTGAACATTCACGAGCGCGGCATTGATATCAACAAGGTGCGCCGCGACATCGGGATGGTGTTTCAGCATTTCAACCTGTATCCGCACAAGACGGTGCTTGAGAACATTACGCTGGCGCCGGTCAAGGTGCTTGGCGTTTCGCGCAAGGAAGCGGAAGAGACGGCGATGTTTTACTTGCACAAGGTCGGCATTCCGGAAAAAGCGAAGTCGTATCCTTCCCAGCTTTCCGGCGGGCAGCAGCAGCGGGTTGCCATAGCCAGAGGGCTGGCGATGAAGCCGAAAATCATGCTGTTCGACGAACCGACGTCGGCGCTTGATCCCGAGATGATCGGGGAGGTGCTCGATGTGATGAGAGATTTGGCACGGGAAGGGATGACGATGGTCGTCGTCACCCACGAGATGGGCTTTGCCCGCGAGGTGGGCAGCAGCGTCATCTTCATGGATCAAGGGCGGATTATGGAGCAGGCGCCGCCTTCCGAATTTTTTGCCAATCCGCGCGAGGAGCGGGCCCGAACGTTCCTCAGCCGGCTGCTTCACCATTAATTTTGAATCAGAAAGGGGAAATGAATGATGAAATGGAAACCGTGGCTTAGTGGTTCTGCGGCAGCGCTGCTCGTACTGACAATTTTGGCAGGATGCGGCACGAAGCCGACGGAGCCTTCCCAAGGGGCGGGCGGAGCGTCCGGCGGAGGCAATGCCGCTGCTCCTGCATCGACGCTGGCGGAAATCAAGAAGCGGGGCAAGCTGGTGGCGGGCGTCAAGTTCGATACGAAGCTGTTCGGCTTGAAAGATCCGGCCAGCGGCAAGGTGGAAGGATTCGATATCGACATGGCCAAAGCGATCGCCAAGAAAGCGCTCGGCGACGAAACGAAAGTGGAGCTGAAGGAAGTGACATCGAAGACGCGCATTCCGATGCTGCAAAACGGCGAGATCGACATCATCATCGCCACGATGACGATCAACGAGGAGCGCAAGCAGCAGGTCGATTTTACGGACGTATACTTCAAGGCGGGCCAGTCGCTGCTCGTCAAGAAGGGCAGTCCGATTCAATCGATCGCCGATTTGAAGAAAGGGATGAAGGTGCTGGCGGTGAAAGGCTCGACGTCCGCGGTGAACGTTAGAGCGAAGGCGCCGGAAGTGACGGTGCTGGAGTTCGAAAACTATCAGGATGCGTTCTCGGCGCTCAAAGCGGGTCAGGGCGATACGCTTACGACGGATAATGCTATCTTGTACGGCATGGTGAAGCAGGACCCGAACTATCAGGTCGTCGGCGGAACGTTCACCGATGAACCTTACGGCATGGCCATCCGCAAAGGCGACAAGGAGTTCGTCGATTTCGTTAACGGAGCGTTGGCCGACATGAAGAAATCCGGCGAATACGACAAGCTGTACGAGACATGGATCGGCGAGAAGCCGGCGCCATAACTCGTCATAACGGCAGGATGGCCCGCAGGCGCAGGCTATCCTGTTCCTTGCATACCCGGCCGTAGAAGGAGGGAAGGCCCCCATGTTCGATAAATTGCGCTTCGATATATTGACCAAGCATTGGGATACGTACATGCTCGGTTTTGAAAATACGGTCAAAGTCAGCCTGATCGCGCTTGTCGCCAGCCTCATTGTAGGAACGATCATCGCCGTCATGCGGATCGCTCCGTTCAAGCCGCTGAACTGGCTCGGGACGATCTACGTCGAATTCATCCGCAACATCCCGCTGCTGCTGATCGTGCTGCTGTTTTTTTTGGCATCGCCGACGCTCGGCCTGCCGCTGGACGGCTTTCAATCCGGCACGCTGGCGCTGACCGTTTATACGGCCGCCTTTATTGCGGAAGCGATCCGGGCCGGCATTCAGGCTGTGCCAAAAGGGCAGATGGAAGCCGCGCGTTCGTCCGGTCTTACGTATGCCCAGGCGATGTGGTTTATTATTTTGCCGCAGGCGTTCAAAATCGTCATTCCGCCGATCGGCAACCAGCTTTTGAATCTGGTCAAAAACTCGTCCATTCTCGGGGTTGTGGCCGGACTCGATCTGATGTACTACGCGGATATTATTTCGACGCAGACGTTTGTCACGTTCAGCGTGTACATTTTTGTCGCCATGTTTTATTTGGTGCTGACGCTGCCGCTCAGCTTCGGGGTGCGCTATTTGGAGAAGCGCATGGCTGTCAAAGCCTGAGGCGGGCTTGAAAGGAGGGAACGGACATGGATTTTACCGGCGCCTACTCGGCCGATAATATTGGCTTCCTGATGAAAGGGCTCATGATTACGCTTAAGGTAGCTTGCGTATCCATCGTCCTGAGCTTTGTCATCGGCGCGCTGGCCGGCACGCTTCGCTACGCCCGCATCCCGGTCGTGTCGCAAGTAATGGCCGTCCTTGTGGAAATTATCCGCAACCTGCCGCTGCTGCTGATCATCTTTTTTACCCGGTTCGCGCTGCCCGAGATCGGGCTGAAACTGTTCCAAAATCCCGAATATGCAGCCATCGTGGCGCTGACCGTATTCGAGGCGGCGATGATCGCCGAAATCGTCCGCAGCGGACTGTTGTCGATCGAGAAAGGGCAGATGGAAGCGGCACGCTCATCCGGCCTCACCTATGTGCAGGCGCTGTGGCATGTCGTCCTTCCTCAAGCGCTGCGGCGCATGATGCCGCCGATGGTGAGCCAGTTCATTTCGCTGCTCAAGGATACTTCGCTTGCCACCGTCATCGTGCTGGCCGAGCTGATGCATAATACGCAAATCGTAGCGGCCGTGAACCCGAACTGGGTCATTCCGATCTTCATCATGTCGGCGCTCATCTATTTTGTGGTCAACTTCGTACTCTCGATCATTGCCAAAAGGCTGGAAGCGAGAAGGGTATAACGGATCTCGAGGCAAACCGTCCGGACGAATGCGGGGATGGTTTGCTTTTTTGCGTCCGTTGCGACGCTGTGCGGTGCGGCAGTCGGCACCGACACGAGAAAATACCCGGCGCCGTGGTAAAATACCGCTGGCGGCCGGGTATGACGAGGGCATCGCTTATTTCTTTTTCTCCGTGTCGCATGCATCGCGCTGACGAGGCACGGTGTCCTCGGCGAGCTTGTCCCCGAATTGATCCAGCCGGGAAGGCGCGCTTGCCGGCCCGTCATTGTCGGGTTTACTGTTTCTTCCTGTCATCGGAACTCACCTCCAGACATTATCGTTCCATGAATGCGGGGCAATTATCCTTCAACGAGCGGTTGCATATTTTTTGGACCTGCATGACGGTTGGCTGCAACCTTTTGGAAAGAAGGCGCGTTTAGAAAGTAACTCCGGAGCTAGTGCCAGTGCGCAATGGCATATAACCTCTACTTGGCGAAAGGTGGAAGATGATATGAAGAAATGGATCACGATGGTATCGGCAACGGCGCTCTTTTGCAGCTTGACGGGCGGTTCGGTTCTTGCGTTTGACGACGTTGAGGGCGATCAGAAGGCACCGGTCCTGTCATTGAAAGACCGCGGCGTCATTAGCGGCATCGACGACAAGCATTTCGTTCCGATGGGGAAAGTCAGCTACGCGCAGAGCGTTCACATGATTGTGAAGGGGCTCGGCCTTAACATCGATAACATAAGGTTCATTAAGCAGCCGGAAGCATCCGATTATTTCACGAACGTACCGAATAACGCGTGGTATGCGCAGTCCTTTATTATCGCGCAGCTGAACGGTCTGCCGATTCCGAAGGACGTCGATCCGAACGGGACCATGACCCGCGAACAATTCGCCGACCTGCTGGTGCACGCGATTGAGAAGAAAGGCGATTTTCCGACCATCAAGATGTACATTCAGTTAGCCGACGAGGAGCAGGTAACGCCGGAAATGAACGGTTCCGTTCAGCGGCTGCTGCTGTACAAAATTACGAATCTCGGCCAGGACCGCAAGTTTAACCCGAAGCGCGAGATGAGCCGCGGCGAGGCAGCCGTCTGGCTGTACAACGCAATCAAGCTCGTCGAATCCCACAAGTCGCCCGTTCAACAAGAGGAGATCAAGGTTAGCATAGAAAAAGTAACGGACGACGTGAACAAAGTGATTTTGTCTCGCGGCGAGAAGCCGACAGCCGGGTACGGGATTGCAATTACCGGCATTCGGTTCGAGCAGGACGGACGCGCAGTAGTAACGTATACGGTCAGCGATCCGGCGCCGGACAGCATGAATGCCCAGGTCATTACGGAGCCGAAAGCGGAGACGTACGTTTCATCCAAATTTAAAGTGGAGGCCGAACCGGCGGCCGTTCTTCACTAATTTAACGATTAATGATTAATGATTCCTCTCTCTTGCGAATGATTAGGTTTTGCGCGGCAGCTTCGCCGCTGCAGGACCTTTTTGTTTTGTTGCAGGGGGCGTTCTTTCCAGTTGGTTTAAATCAAACATGATCGGGTAAAAGGGGTATACTACTTACTACAACGATGCAGAAACGGAGGGACTCAAGATGAATATGCAGACGATCCCGTTGAACGGAGGGATTACCGCCTATTCGGATCAAGGCGAAGGCGTGCCGGTTGTGCTGCTGCACGGATTTTGCGGAAGCTCTGCCTATTGGGATGAAGTCGTTCCCCTTCTTGCCCAAGGGTGCCGGGTAATTGTCCCGGATTTGCGCGGACACGGCGGATCATCGGCTCGCGCGGAGCAAGTGTACACCATGGATAACTTTGCGGGCGATGTCGCATCCCTAGCGGATGCGTTGGATACAGAACGCGTCGTGCTGCTCGGCCATTCGCTCGGCGGATATGCGACGCTTGCGTTCGCGGACAAATACCCGGACAAGCTGCTCGGGTTCGGGCTGATTCACTCGACGGCTTTCCCGGATGACGAGAAAGGCAAAGAAGGACGGCTGAAGTCGCAGCAGACGATCAAGGAGCAGGGACTGCCGGCTTTTGTGGAAGGCTTGATCCCGAAATTATTCGCTCCATCCCATGTGGAGACCATGCCGGAAGCCGTTCGCAAGGCGAAAGAGATCGGACTCGGCACGAATCCGGAAGCGGCGGTGGCGACGCTGGAGGGCATGCGAACGCGACCCGACCGCAATCACATCTTATCGGCTGCCAAAGTGCCTGTGCTGCTTGCGGCAGGGACCGAGGATCAGATCGTGCCGTTGGAACGTGCTTTTTCCGTCACCGGAGAACGCATTGAACAGAAACGCATCACCGGAGCGGGCCATATGAGCATGATGGAAGCGCCGGGCGAGCTTACCAAAATCATTCTCGATTTCATCGGGCGGCTGTAACGGTCGCCCTTTTTTTGTGTTGATCGAATAAGGTACAATGAAGTAAATGAGGAGGTGTGTGGAAGAATGGCAATAGCGAGAAGCGTCGAAGGACATCCGGTTGTTTTATATGACGGGAGCTGCGGTTTCTGTAATCGGGTCGTACAATTTATTATTCCTCGAGATCGCAGGGGGCAGTTTCGGTTCGCCGCCATTCAATCGGATACGGGGAGAGAACTGCTAACGGAGTATGGACTGGATCCCGATAATCTGGATACGTTCGTTTTGATCGCGGACGGCCGCACATTTATCCGTTCCTCCGCGGCATTGGAGGTGGCGCGCAGGCTGGACGGCGCCTGGCCGCTAGGCTACGGCTTCGTCATCGTACCGGGACAGCTCCGCGACGGCGTGTATAACTGGATCGCCCGCAACCGGTACCGCTGGTTCGGCCGAACGGACGCTTGCCTGCTGCCCAATCCGCAAGAGCGCGAGCGGTTCCTCCTTTAGCAAGGCCGCTCCTCTAACGCTCCTCTATGCGGTTGCTTTAACCCGAGCGCCGCGCAGCGCCGAAGCGCGCAGATGGACTTTCGCGCGCTACTGCGCAGGCGTCTGCATCTTTTCCGCTGCCGCAGCCGGCTTGCGCCATAAGTTTTTAACGAAATAAATGGTTACTTCCGTTAACAAAAGCATGACGACCAGCCCCGAAAGCGAAGCCGTTACCGATAGCGGCAGCACCCACCACTGTGCGGGCTGCGAGAAAAACGGAATGAGCGACACGGCCAAAATCGGCGGCGCGTTAAAATGAAATTTCCGAATGACCACAATGGTGCACAAGCAAGTGACAAGAAACGTCCAAGGTCCGGCATGCATCATATAAAATAGCGAGCCGATGGCCGATGCCGCGCCAGCACCAATGACGAGCCGCATCAAGTCTTTCATTGCGAATATGCGGCTGACGAACAAATACGAGAATGCCCCGAGCGTAGGATAGAATAAGGGCTTCAACGCTGGAAAGCTTTGAGAGAGCCAGTAGATCAGAAGAAGATAAAGCGCAATAGCAACCGTCTTGATATCCATCTTTTGAAATGTCCTCGATTTCCAATTAGCGGTTTGGATTCGGCCTAATATAGGCAGCCTCAAAAAATAATACACTGGTACAAGATTGGGAGTCAATCCCTACTTTTCCAATGAAAAAAAGCCGTATTCCCAAACCGCTGCAGCGATCGGAAAAAACGGCCTTTTTATTATTCAAAATTGTTTGTTACAGCCCCTCAAAAAAACGTGTGATCCTATCCAGATACTCTTGTTTGTATGCAGGATAGCTGCTGGCGTGGCCTACGTTGGCCGGCTTCCACAATTGGAACTTATCCGTATGCAGCTGCCACATCGATTCGCTGTTCCGATAAGGAATCGAGGTGTCTCCCGTGCTGTGAATAAACAATACGGGCCTCGGATAAACGCGATCCGCCGCGTTCAGCACGTCGACCGCGTTCGGGTCCACGTCAATCAATCGCGGCAAGATGGTCATGATCATCGGCGTGAACGGAAAGTTCGGCAGATGGGACCAAACCGGGAGGTTTTCTTCCAAGTACCGTCCCAAATGATTGAACGGGCTATCGGCTACCACACCGGCAATGGAAGGCTCTTCCGCCGCAGCCATCAGCGACGTGCTGGCTCCCATCGAGAAGCCGAGCAGCGCGATCGTTCCCGGGTGGTTCGCTTTCATCCAGTCTATGGCGCCGAGCACATCGTATTTTTCGTAGTACCCGACGGAGGTTAGAGCGCCCTCCGATTCGCCGGCATGGCGGAAGTCGAACATCATCACATTATAGCCGCGATCGACGAGCTCCTTGGCCAAATTCAGCGCTTCGGCTTTTTTTTGCAGGCGGTTATTGTCATATCCGTGAGCCATAATAATATTCGGTTTTCTCGCCGTAGCGTCTTCCGTCGTCTTCCCAGGCAAATACCAGCCTTTCAACTGCAGCCGGTCGCTTCGGCTTTCGAACTGGATTGAATCATAAATAAGCCCGTGGCGGTCGGGGGAATCGTCCAGCGGCTTCGGCGTCGTATGCGTCAGCTTCCATCCTATATAGGTCGATATGCCAGCGCATGCCAGTATCAGAACAACAACAAGCCCGAGCAGCGTCCACAGCCACGGTCTTAAGCTCCGTCGGCCGATGCGCCGTCTCGGCGCTCTGGCAATTGCAGGGGTAGGTCTCATCAGCGGGTTTCCTTTCTTTCTCCGGATTTACAAAAAGGCACTCCCCATTATACGACAAGTTCAAACCCCGCGACAGACTTAATTGTTTCTTTGGCTGCTTCTGGATGGCCGGTAATGGTACCAGAGAGACAGGAGGCACGCCGCGGCCAATGCGCCCAAAGCATACAACGGGTTCGGCAGCGCCCATAATCCGGGGATACACAGAATGACCGTGACCGCGACATGAATACGGAACCGCACCGTGCGCGCCGAGCGATCGCGCAGCCCTGGGGGCAGCGGATAAATGTAAGACCAGTCGGAATGGCGGTACATTTGCTGCAGCTCCTTGAGCTGAACGGCGGCAATGCCGGCGAACAGCAGAATGACGCCCGCAGGTAACAGCGGGCCGGACGAGACGGCGACGACCAGCGCCCCGATCAGCGTTAATCTTGCGGTTATGCCGAACCATTCGGAGCGCAGCCATATTCTTCCGTACAGAAAACCGTAAGTGGACTCGGGTGCAAACCGGCTTCCGCCCACCAAGTCAAGCAGTTTGCGGGGGGCGCGCCGCGAGCGCGGTCTGCCGTGAATGCCCGGCACGTCGATGAATAAATTGAGCAGCCTCATAATAAACGATCGGTGCTTCCGCTCCGCGGCAAGCAGCCCGTACCAGTTCAGGCTGCGCCGCCCGGTTAACTGACCGATTCCCAAGTAAGCGAGCAGCCCGGCGGATAATGTGAAGGCGCTCCAGCTCACGGGCCAATGCATGAGCGCATACGCATAGCCGGCCGAGGCCATCCACCGCAATCCGGCGAACAACAGAAGTGCAGGGCGTTCCGTAAGCTGCAGTTCTCGCCAGCGTACGGCGAGCAGCACTCGCTTGGCAAGCAGCAGCATGACGAGCATATAGACGAAGCGGTAACTTTCACTCCCCGCGGCAAGAGCGTACATCGGCCATACAATCAACCAGGCCGCCGCAACCGCTAAGGACTGGATGAGAAAGGCGCGCTGCACCGCCCGCTGCATATAAGGCGCAAGCTCCGTCTCCAAGGGCAGCAGGTACATCAAATCCGCATCCTTCAAATAAGTGCGTATCGGACACACCGCCAGAAAGGGCCACAGCACGGCCGATGCGATCGGCAGCAGCGGAAAATCGGGAGTGGCCTCGTTCAGAAGCCGCGTGTAAAAGTACGTACCCGCCAGCATGACCAAAATGAGCGCCAGCGATGCGCTTTGCAGCGCGTAGCCGACGTAAGGCCTTATATCCATCAGAAATTGTTTCGTCCGCTTGTTCCACAATTGACGAACATCCATGCGCATCTCCGTCAATGGGGCTCACCCCGGGTAACCAGGCTGCAAAACACGTCGTCAAGCGAAGCTCCCGGCATGCCCGCCTGGGCACGGAGCGCATCCATGTCGCCTGCTGCGGTCAGCTTGCCTTTTTGCAGCAGCAGATAACGGTCGCCGTACCGCTCAATCGTCGTCAAAATATGAGAACTGATCAAAATCGCAGCGCCGCTTTCTTTCACCTTGACCATCAGCTCGAGCAGCGAGCGGATGCCGAGCGGATCGAGGCCGAGGAACGGCTCGTCGATAATATACAGCTCCGGCCGGACGAGGAAAGCGCTCATGATCATCACCTTCTGCTTCATTCCTTTGGACAAATGGGCGGACAGACGGTTCGCGTAGGCCGACATTTGAAACTCCTCCAATAGTGCGGAGGAACGCGCCTCGTAATCCTCGCGCCGCATGCCGTAGGCCATCGCAGCCAGCTCGATATGCTCACGCACCGTCAGCTCTTCATACAGTTGGGGGCTCTCCGGGACGTAGGCATAGGTGCGCCGGTATGCCGTCGGATCTGCTTGTATGGCGCGGCCCTTCAACCGGATCTCGCCCGTGTGCGGCTGCATCAGTCCCAGAATATGTTTTATCGTCGTGCTTTTGCCGGCGCCGTTCAGTCCGATTAATCCGACCATTTCCCCGGCATAGACGGAAAAATTCAACTGATGTAACACGGGCCTTTGCCGGCTGTATCCGCCGGTTAACTGCTCTACTTCCAATAAGGGCGTTGATTGCAACTGCATCGTTAATCACCTCATCGCTATTTTACCTTTTTTTAGGATGAAATGAAAAAAGAGCGGTGTAAGCGAATAAAAGCTGTAAAACGGGTGGCAAAAGGTATGGTTTATCGTTTAACTATGGGAATAAAAGGGTATTTAAAAAAAGACTTGCATTGTTAATCGTATATGTGATAAATTACTTTTCGCTGCCTGATGCAGACGTTCATAAGCTTCTATACCTTGCGGGTTCGTCCCCTTGGTTCGGAAAAAAAAGAACTTGCAATGAGGTAAGCGAATGTGGTATAGTAAATATCGCTGTCGCAGAAATGCGAAGCAACGAAACAAAAGCAAGCAACTTAGAAAAAATAAGTACTTGCAAAGTAGATGCGAGATGTGGTACATTGGTCTTCCGGCTGTTTAGGACAAGCCGATTGACGAAATACTAAGATCTAGCAAATGAAATGAATTGCCCTTTGAAAACTGAACAACGAGTGAGTGAAATAGAGAATGCAAATTCTCGCTAGCAGTAAATTTTGAGCTCAATCAGCTTACATTATAGCGAACATAATCTTCGGGTTATGCGAGCAATTTGTATCCATTTCGGTCTTCGGTCCGAAAAAGATACTTTAATGGAGAGTTTGATCCTGGCTCAGGACGAACGCTGGCGGCGTGCCTAATACATGCAAGTCGAGCGAATCCTTCGGGGTTAGCGGCGGACGGGTGAGTAACACGTAGGCAACCTGCCTGTAAGACAAGGGATAACTACCGGAAACGGTAGCTAAGACCGGATAGCTAAGTGGAATGCATGTTCCGCTTATGAAACACGGTGCAAGCTGTGGCTTACAGATGGGCCTGCGGCGCATTAGCTAGTTGGCGGGGTAACGGCCCACCAAGGCGACGATGCGTAGCCGAC
>NZ_CAJVAS010000073.1 GCF_910593845.1 Paenibacillus solanacearum
CTTCATTTTGAGCGCCTCTTTCGTATGTGGGTTTTGTTCTTGCCGGAACGTTTCCCAGTATACAAGAGGGGCTTTTTGCGTTCAAAGCTCAAATTACTTCATTACAGGAATGGCTCCTTTTCAAAAGGTGAGACGGGCTATCAACCCAGTGAAATCAAGCCATTTTTTAGTTGGCCAAACTTATGATTCCGATTGTGGGATACATATAAGTAAAGTCACATCCACTCGTGTGATACCTCTACAGAGTGTTTCGCTTGCTTGTGATCCAGCCGCCAGAGTATATGCATAATTCGGCTATCCCTGTTATTTCTTGCCTAAACTTAACTATTTTAGCGTGAAAAATGAGAAAACCTCCGTATAATTGCGAATCCCCATTATTCAGAGGCCTAGCCCTCTGAACAGTTCGGCTTTGGCAACTATTGGACATGTTTCACTTAAAATCGTAGAGTCTGTCAATAATTTGGTGTAATCTCTCTTTCCCGAGTCTAGCAGCAGCGAGCCGCGACTTGACATGGAGCCTCTAGCTGGCATGATGTCCTTGCGTAAGGGCAAGTGGCTGAAGCCCCATTCGCACAGGCACCCAGCCTATCATGCCAGCCCCTCCAAGTAAGGTCGCTTTTAGCGGACTTGTACGCGTTCCGCTACGCTAGCACATCGCGAAATCACCGCATCATGTGAAACGTTTTAACACCGTTCTCGCTGTTATGGTAGGCTGAAATGGAAATGACCGAAAATCCGGAAATAAATGATTGAAATAATCATATTTATGATTTAATATTGCATTATATTGAATGAAAGGGGTTATACATTTGAACAACTTCGGGCAGTACACTTATCCGGAAATTTCCGCCCAGAGCGAGGCTTTGCAGGCGGCTTGGGAACAGCTTGGCAAACAGCAATCATGGATCGATCAATATTTGACGAATTCGGCTTTCGACGAGGTTATCTTCATCGGCTCGGGTTCTTCCTATTATCAGGCGCTCACCATGGCCTCCACCTATCGCGTTTGGCTGAACAGAGCGGCGACGGCGTATCCGTCCTCGGAGCTGTTTTTGTTCAGGGAGCAGACGGCTCCGGCGGGCCGCAACTATTTGGTCATCGGGGTATCCCGTTCCGGCGAGTCGACCGAGGTCGTGCTTGCGCTGAACTCGGTGAAGGACCTTCCAGGCTTCACCGTCGCGGCCATCACGTGCTATGAGAACAGCACGATGGCGCAAATCGCGCCGAGTCTCGTATCTCCGCTGGGCAAAGAAACAAGCACCGTCATGACGAAATCGTTCAGCAGCATGACATTCATGATGCAGGCGGCGATTGCCAAGGCAGCCGGCTCTGCCGCGCTTTCAAGCGAAATGGAAGCGGCGCTGAACTTGGACGGGGGCGTAGTAAGCAAGGCGGACGCTTTCATTCAACCTATCGTGAGCGGCAACAAGTTCAGCAAATACGTGTATCTCGCCATGGGCTCGCTGTACGGCATTTCGCTTGAAGCATGCCTGAAGATTAAAGAAATGTCGTATGTCTGGACAGAAGCTTACGGCACGCTGGAATTCCGCCACGGCCCCAAATCGATCGTCGAGCCGGGCGCCCTCGTATGCTTGCTTCTCTCGGAAAAAGCGCGCGGGTACGAGGTGAAAGTCGCGGAAGAGATGAAACAATTCGGCGCATTTGTTATGATTATTACAGCGAAGAAAGGGACGGATCTCGATTTCGCGGATGCGGTCTTCGAAATTGGCGGGGAGAACATCTCGGACGAGGCGCGTGCGGCGCTCTACTTGCCTGCGCTGCAGTACCTCGGCTACTACACGGCGCTTGGCCGTGGCGTGGACCCGGATTCTCCGCGCAATCTGACCCAAGTGGTCAAAATTTAACCGAGAAGGGAACGACTTGTATTTATGATGAGCGATCAAGGGGTATCGAAAGGCGAACGCCGCCGGGCAGGCATCATGACGCTGCTGAAGCAGCAGGGAAAGGTAAGCATTCCCGAAATTATCGAACGGTTCGAATGCTCGGAGGCTACCGCAAGACGAGACCTTGATCTGCTCGAAAAGCAGGGGAGCATCATCCGCACGCTCGGCGGCGCGCAGCTGGACACGACGCTGACGGCCGGCGAAACTTCCTTTAATGAAAAGCGCAATTTGCTGTGGCTGGAGAAGGAAGCGATCGCCGCCAAAGCCGCCTCCATGGTCGTGAAGGGGGATGTCGTCGGCTTGACGGGCGGCACGACGACATTTCTGATCGCGCGGGCGCTCAAATTTCACAGCGACATTACCGTCGTAACGAATGCGGTCAACATCGCTATGGAGCTGGCGGACAGCGACGGCGTGCAGGTGGTGCTGAGCGGCGGCGTGATGCGCAAGAAGAGCTTCGAGCTGTGCGGCCCTTTGGCGGAAAGCATCGTAACCAACATTCATATCGGCAAAATGTTCATGGGCATCGACGGCATCAGCATCGACCCCGGCGTTACGACATTCTCGGAGCAGGAAGCCCAGATCGCTCGTTTGATGCTGAGCCGCGCTTCCCAAAGCTATGCCGTATTCGACCATACGAAGATTGATAAAATCTCTTTGTTCGCCATTGCGCCGCTGACCGAATTCAAGGGATTCGTAACGAACCGATTGGACAATCCGGCAATGCTGGATTATATCGAAAAGCACCGGATGGAGCTTCACCTGACGGAACCGGCAGCCGAAGCGTAAGGCGAGGCTTGCCCCATTGCCGTCAGCGTGCTCCGCGAGTGCAACGAAGGAAAGGCTGGAGAAGGAATCATGACATTAGTATCTTCTACTCCGTTATTGCAAGCGGCGAGAGCGAACGGCTATGCCGTCGGCGCTTTCAACGTGCATACATTGGAAATGCTCCAAGCGGTCGTCGAGGCTGCGGAGGAGGCGCAAGCGCCGCTCATCCTGCAATCGACGGTCGGAACCGTAAAACATTTGGGCGCGGAATACATCGTCAGCGCGGCGGAAACGGCGGCGAAGCGCGCATCTGTGCCGATCGCGCTTCATCTCGATCACTGCACCGAGTTTGACTTGATCGTGCAGTGCATTCGCGCCGGCTACACGTCGGTAATGATTGACGCTTCCATGTTTCCGTTTCAAGAAAATGCGGCAATGACGAAGCGGGTCGTCGAGATTGCCCGCGCCGCAGGCGTCAACGTCGAAGCGGAGCTTGGGAAAGTCGGAGGCGTCGAGGACGATATCGTCGTGGCCGAGAACGAGGCACTGATGGCCGACCCGGACGAATGCAGACGATTCGTGGAAATGACCGGCGTGCCTACGCTGGCTCCCGCCATCGGAACCGCGCATGGGATATACAAAGGCGAGCCGAAGATCGATTTTAACCGAATCCAGGCGATTGCGGGTCTAGTAGACGTGCCGCTCGTGCTGCACGGGGGATCGGGTATTCCGGAGGAGCAGGTCAAGCGCTGCGTTTCGCTCGGTATGGCCAAGATGAATATCGCGACGGAAATCCGGATCGTGTTCTCCGATGCGATCAAAGCAGTGTTCGCGCAAAATCCGGACGAGAACGATCCGCGCAAATATATGGTCCCGGCGAAAAAAGCGGTCAAAGCCGCCGCGCTGGAAAAAATCGCGATGCTTGGCAGCGCCGGAAGAGCGCGTGACTTCAAGTGAGCATGATTACGACCGTCACGCTGAACGCTGCGATTGACAAAACGTATTACTTGCCCCGGCTCGAACTCGGGAAGCTTACGAGAGCCAGCCGGCTGTATGCCGATCCGGGCGGCAAAGGCGTTAATGTAGCCCGGGTCATTCAGCAGCTCGGTATGCCGGTCACAGCCACGGGCTTCGTAGCGGGAAGCAATGGCGACTATATTACGCGTCAGCTCGGACAACAAGGCATCGCGCACGACTTCGTCAGCGTAGAAGGCGAGTCCAGGCTCTGTCTGAACATGATCGACGAATCGACCGGCGTATCGACGGAACTGCTCGAGCCCGGTCCGGTCATCCCCGCGGAAGCGCTCGAACGGTTTAAGGAGAAGTTATCCGAGTTGGCCGGGAAGTCGCGCATCGTCTGCTTCAGCGGCAGCTTGCCGCAGGGCGTTCCGGCGGCGTATTACGCGGAGCTGATCGCGCGGGTCAAGGAACAAGGTGCGATCGCCTTCCTGGATACGAGCGGCGAACCGCTGCAGCACGGGGTACGGGCCGTTCCCTATTTCATTAAGCCGAACGAGCATGAGGTGCATCATTTGTTCGATGATCGGCCGGCGACAGAAGGAGAGCTGCTGGACAAGCTTCGCCTGCTGCAGCAATCGGGCATCAAGCTCGTCAGCTTGTCTCTTGGGGAGAAGGGCTCATTAAGCTTATATGACGGTCAGCTGTACCGGACGGCCGCGCCGAAGATCGAAGCGGTCAATACGGTCGGCTGCGGAGACGCGTTTGTCGCCGGAATGGCGGTAGGACTGGCGCAGCAGCTGCCGGTGGAGGATATGTTGACACTGGCGATCGCATCGGGTACTGCCAACGCATTATCGGCTAGAGCGGGCAACGTCAACTTGGACGATGTTCGGAGACTTCGCGGCCAGGTAACCGTGGAGCGGGAATGAACCGGCAGGGCAAGGAAATAAAAAAATTCGAATAGGCTTCGATTGAAAGCATTAGATATCCTTCTCGCCGAGTGTGATCGCACTCGGCGATTTTATTTTCTCCCGATGCCCGAACCGATTTTACGTTATAATGAATGGAAAAAATTGGAGGTGAACCGACATCCATACAGAATTCCATACCAACATCGCCGTATTGACGGACATCCATGGCAACAGCGCTGCGTTATCCGCTGTATTGCAGGATATGGAGTGTCACCGGATCAGCCATGTGTATTGCCTGGGCGACATGATCGCGATCGGACCCGATACGAACGAGGTGCTCGAAGCTCTGTTTGCCCGCAGCGACGTCACCATGGTTGCCGGAAATCACGAGGATGCGGTTATGGCGCTGCTCGAAGGGAAACAACCGCTCAGTCACGGCCGGGAGCGGGAGCATCACGAATGGATCGCGGCGCAGCTGGACCGCAGTTTTATACCCCGTCTTGCCCGTCTACCGCGGGCTATAAACGAGATGCATGAGGGGAAGCACCTGCTTATGCTCCATTATCATTTGAATGGACGGCAGCAGTTTCTCCCGATCGAGAAGGCGCCGAGCGCAGACAAGCTGGATGCGCTTTATCGGCATTCGGCGGCGGATGCGGTATGTTTTGGCCATCATCATCCGGTCCATTATTTTCAATCGGCGCGAAGAAGCTATGTCAATCCCGGATCGCTTGGCTGCTGCGACCGTCCGTTGGCCCGGTATGCAGTGATGCGTCTGAGCGAAGAGGCCATTGTGACGGAGCTGAAGGCTGTGCCCTACGATAACCGCGATTTTTTAGCCTCGTATACGAAACGCAATGTTCCGGACGGCGATTTCATATTGAACGTATTTCACGGCAATCAGCAGATCGTTCCATGATGCCCATTCGAATCCTAATCCCAATTCCGGCCGTCGGAGTCGACTCCGCGCGTGCTGCACAGGAAAGGGCTGCCTTTCGTCACATTCATTGACGCTGGCAGCCCTTCCTGCATGATTTCATGCGGGTGACTCTATTTTTTTATTCTGCTGGAGGCGCCATGAGGACGACCTTCCAAGCTTTGCCGATTGGAGGCAAGCTTTTGGTCAGCACGCCGTTATAAAATCCGATCACTTTGGCGCCTTGGACAAGCGCGTCTTTGTCGATTGCCTCGCCTTCTTTGTTGACGAGCGTCGTTTGATCCGTCAGCTGCAGTACAACTTCCGCCTGCGACTGCTCGGTCAGCCCTGCTCCTTTAATGACGATGCTCGTCACGCCGTCATCGCTCTTGCGCACGTCCTGGATCTTCCCCGACGTACCGGTCAAGTCCACTGCATCCGGCCGGTACGACACCGTAATGTTGTAAGCGGCCGTTTGCGGCGGCAAGCTCATCGTCATGGCCAGCGAATGCTCCGCCTCGATTTCCGTGCCGATGGTCAGATCGGAGAACGCCATGACCGTTCCTTCCGACGATGCAATAACGGTATCTTTGCCGACGTTCAGAACAAGACCGTCCGGCCCCACGCCGTTGATTTGAACCGCTTGATGTCCTTCGTTGTCGCGTACGGCGGTGACGACGCCTTTGGTCGTTGTCGTCTTCCGCTGCTCGTCTTGCGTTATCGATACCGTACTGCCTTCGATCTTGACGTCGGCACGCAGCACTTCGCTGGCAAACGACGCCGGCACGAACAGCCTGCTGTCAACGAGCGCCGGCGCAGTGCCGAGCGTCTTATCCATTTTATTCACGGCGTATCGATCCTCGCCCGTAGTGACCGTCACCATCAAGTTTTGTTTGACAAGGTCCGCCGACATGCTCTCCGCGTTCCATGTTAAAGTGAAGCCCAGCGCTTCCGTAACGTCGCGCAGAGGCAGCATCGGCTCTTTCGCGTCAGCCGCTTTGAAGCCGCCGATGGCCAGCGCGGAACCGTTCACTATGATTTGAAAAGGTTCGTTTGTGATCGGGGCGGAAATGACCTTAGCCTGGATCGGCTGCGGGGTGGTGTCGGCAGCGTAGGCCGCTCCGCCTGTGAGTGAAATCGAGAGTGCCACGATGGCTGCAATGCGTTTGTTCATACGATAGTTCATGATCAAAATCCCTTTCTGTTTGAATTCTTGTTGAACTTTACAAATCTACTAACGGATGGCGCTTCGAATTTGTTGCAGAGTGTCGGGAAAATCGGATCGGCCGTTCGGCTGGAGCAGAGCAAATAGATAGAACAAAAGAGCACAGATGCGTAAAGAACAGGCCATTGCAATGTGTTACGATAACGGGGACGGACCGGAGCGGTTGCATCGGATCGACCGTTTCGACGTGTTTCCGCGATACGGAGTCCGTGCGCGGCACAAACGGAATCATCAATCAAAGGAGACGATGCACATGCCGAAATGGACAGTGGCAGCCGACGGAAGCGGCGATTATACGAGCATACAGGAAGCGATCGATGCGGTGAGGGTGCACTGGGAGGAACGGACCGTCATTTGGATAAAAAAAGGCGTCTATCGCGAACGGGTAACGATACCGGATAACAAGCCGATGATCAGCCTCGTCGGTGAGAGCGAGACGGAGACGATCATCACCTATAACCTCGACGCTAACCTGAGACCGAATGGGGGAAAGCCGCTGGGGACGTTTGAAACGTCCGTGCTGACTGTTCACGGGGATGATTTTACCGCCGAGTGCTTGACCGTGCATAATACTGCGGGCGTTGGGCCCGGCATCGGACAGGCGCTGGCCGTCTATGTATCCGGCGACCGCGCCGTGTTCACGAACGTGCGGATGCTGAGCTATCAGGACACGCTGTATACGAGCAAAGGGAGACATTACTTCAAAAACTGCTTCATCGCCGGTCACGTCGATTACATATTCGGCGGGGCTACTGCGCTGTTCCACGAATGCGAGATTCACAGCTTGTGCAACGGCTACATTACAGCGGCTTCCACGACGGCGCAGACCGCATTCGGCTATGTGTTCATAGGCTGCAAGCTGACAAACGGGCCGGAGGCGGACGCGGTTTATCTCGGCCGGCCGTGGCGTCCGCATGCGCATGTGGCGTTCATCCATACGTGGATGGGGCCGCATATTCGCAAGGAAGGCTGGGATAACTGGCGCAATCCGGATAACGAGAAGACGGCCCGCTATATGGAAACGGGAAGCTGGGGTCCCGGGGGAGCGATGGACGGGAGGGTGGCTTGGGCGAGAACGCTTGATTCGGATACGGCGGCCGAGTGGACGATCGAGCGGATATTCGCGGGGACGGACGGCTGGAACCCGGCTGGTTAGCAGCGGGCGGAAATCTGGGCAGGATGGCAGTACGGAGCGACCTTCAGTCCATGCCGAAGCGGATGCCAATCGAAGCGTAAATGAAAGCAGGGAAAAGGGATGGTGCGATGACTCTTGCCGTGAAGGCAGGGGTCCATTTTTTTGAAAAACGTAGAATTTCCGATGGCTTGTGAACATACATAAAAGAAAGAGGACAAACGGCAGGACAAACCGCGCTCATCCGAACCGATGAAGGAGGAATGCCGGCCGGCACATCCGGAAGGAGGAGGAAGAGCAGTGGAAGGCGAATTGCTGATCGGACTATTGAAGCTCATACTCATCAACATCGTATTAAGCGGAGACAATGCCGTCGTCATTGCGCTCGCTTGCCGTAATTTGCCTGCGGAGCATCAGAAGAAGGCCGTGTTTTGGGGAAGCTTCGGCGCGATCAGTCTGCGGATCGTATTGACCTTTATCGCCGTATGGCTCTTGCACATCCCGTTTGTTCAAGTGGCCGGGGGCGTTCTGCTGATTTATATTGCGTTCAAGCTGCTCAGAAACGACGGCCATGAAGAGCATGTGCAAGCGGGATCGAGCTTGATGGAGGCGCTGCGCACGGTGATTTTCGCCGATCTCATCATGAGCTTGGACAATGTGCTCGCCATGGCCGGAGCGGCGAACGGCAACTTGCTGCTGATCAGCTTCGGGCTTGTCATCAGCATCCCGCTCATTATTTGGGGCAGCAAGCTGCTGATGCGGCTGATGAGCCGCTTCCCGGTGCTCGTTCAGCTCGGGGCGGGGCTGCTCGGTTATACGGCCGGGGAGATGGCGGTCGGCGACAAAGCGGTCGGCGAATTTTTGGAAAAGCTGTTTCCTCCAAGCCATTACCTGATTCCCGTCGTGCTGGGCTTAGCCATATTTTTGTTCGGCTTTATTGCGGACAAACGAAGACAACTGCAGCAGCAGCTTGCCGCTCAAGGCAAATAGCGGTAGTAGGAAGATACGGGTCGGGGACGCAGGTTCCCGGCTTTTTGGCGTTGTGCCGGCGTAGGGCTCCCCTTATTCGCGGGCCATTTCCCGGCCGATATCGAGCTGTCTCTTGCGGTATTGAAGCGGGGAAATGCCCGCTATTTTTTTGAACGTCGTATTGAAGTGGGAAATATGGCGGAATCCGACAAGCTCCGAGACGGCCAATATTTTAAGCTGGCTTTCGCGAAGCATGCGCTGCGCTTCCTTCACCCGGATGACGAGCAAATATTCACGGAAATGAAAGCCGGTAATTTTTTTGAACACGCGGCTCAAATAAGACGGACTGATATAAAACTGCTTGGACACTTGTTCCAGCGTAAGCTCTTCGTGATAGTGGGCGTTCAAAAATGCGGCGATTTCGGAAATTTTCTCATGCATCGGATGCGCGTAATGAGGCGGCTTCTCATCCTCACGACGCAGCTGCCGGTGGATCAGCACGAGCAGCTTCATGAGCGACGACCGGACGTACGCTTCATAGCCTTCCCCCTGCTCCGTGCATTCCAGGAGCATGTCCCGGATCATGCGGTCGACAGCCGGCTGCTCCTTCAGCGGAAACCGCACCAGACGCGAGCCCAGCGCGAACGGAAGCAGCTGCGGGTCATCCGGCCCCAGCCGGGAATGGATGAACTCATGCGTGAAATTGATCAGGATGCGCTCGAACCCCGGCGCTTCCGAGCTCGACGTTTGGTGAAGATCATGGGGATTGACGATCACAAGGTCTCCGGCCTGTGCCGTGTAGACGGTATCGTTAATGAAATAAATACGTTCGCCCTGCAGTAAATAAAAAATTTCGTAATACGGATGGAAATGCCCGCTGACCATCGAATAGTACCCTTTACGGTGCGTGTATTGAATGGAAAACGAATGATTCTCCAAGCTATACGTTTCTCCCAAAATATCCGTCATGGCGCATTCCCCTTCTGGAAAGAACAAATGAATATATTTTTTTCACTGGTAACGCTTACTTGAATAACATTTTATCAAATATTTGTTCAGTGAGGAACGAGAAAGACAAATAAACGAAATCTATGCGCAAATTGGACATGAATGATAAACTTCTCTTTTGTGCATTGCTCTACAATAAGAAGAGAAGGCATATGTCCTATGCCATAACAATCCCAAACGGCATGCGCCGCACACCAATGCTTCGTTTAGCATCCGGTTCATACGAAAGGATAAGGTGATCACGATGATTACGAATTCAAAGCCGCCTTGGGTTGCGGATCAGGGCGACGGTACGTTCAAAAACCCGATCTTATACGCAGATTATTCCGATCCGGATGTCATCCGCGTCGGATCCGACTTTTACATGACGGCGTCGAGCTTCGCCCATGTGCCGGGCTTGCCGATATTGCACTCCAAAGATTTGGTCAACTGGGAGCTGATCGGCCACGCAGTGACCCGCCTCGATGCATTGCCGGGCTACGATAAGCCGCGCCACGGCGACGGCGTATGGGCGCCGTCGATCCGTTATCATGACGGGAAGTTCTGGATATTTTTCAGCGCGCCGGATGAAGGGATCTTCATGACGACGGCCGACCATCCCGCAGGCCCTTGGGCGCCGCTTCACTGCCTGAAGGAAGTGAAGGGCTGGATCGATCCGTGCCCGTTCTGGGACGAGGACGGACAAGCGTACCTTGTGCATGCGTTTGCCCGCAGCCGCTGCGGCATCAAGCACCGGCTGCAACTGCTCCAGATGTCGCCGGACGGCAAGCAGCTGTTGGGCGAAGGGCATTTGCTGTATGACGGGGAACAACATCACCCGACGATGGAAGGGCCGAAGGTGTACAAGCGCAATGGGTACTATTACATCTTCGCGCCGGCGGGGGGCGTCGCGACCGGCTGGCAGACGATTCTCCGCTCGAAGAACATTTACGGTCCATACGAAGACCGGATTGTCCTGCACCAGGGCACGACCGAGGTCAACGGACCGCATCAAGGCGGCTGGGTCGAGCTGGAATCCGGCGAATCATGGTTCATCCATTTCCAGGACCGGGACGCTTACGGCCGGATCGTTCATTTGCAGCCGGTTCGCTGGGTCGACGATTGGCCGCTGATGGGCGTCAATCTGGATGAGAACGGCATAGGCGAGCCCGTGCTGCGGATGAAAAAGCCGGACGTCGGCGGCGAGTACCCGGTGGCGGTTCCAGCCACCTCCGACGATTTCGCGGATCGGTATTTGGGGCTGCAATGGCAGTGGCAGGCCAACCCGCAGCAGGGATGGTATGCGCTCGGAGAGAGGGAGAGCCACCTGCGTCTCTACGCCGTACCGCTGCCGGAGGGTGAGCGCGAGGACGGACGCGCGCTGACGCTGTCCGCCGCACCGCAGCTGCTGCTGCAGAAGCTGCCTGCGCCGGCGTTCACGGCAACGGCGAAGCTCAGCTTCGAGCCGGATGCGCCGGGCGACCGCTGCGGACTCGTCGTCTTCGGCTTAAAGTACGCGGCGCTCGGATGGATCAAGGACGACGCCGGCAGCGTGAAGCTGGCGTATTGGACAGGCGACGACCAGTCGGAAACCGTCACGCGGCTGGACGGGGAACTAACCGGAACGGTCTATTTGCGGGTTACGGTATCGGAGGGGGCGCGGTGCTCCTTCAGCTTCGGCCCGGACGGCGTGCACTTTGAATCGGCCGGCGAGCCGTTCACGGCGAAGGAGGGCCGCTGGGTCGGCGCGAAGGTCGGCGTATTCGCCGCCAACATGGGTCGAAGCGGCAGCCGGGGCTATACCGATGTGGATTGGTTCGAAGTGAGCGAGTGACGGATGGGGGGATACGCCAATGACGCGTTTTCCCCCATCGTCTTCTTTTAACCTGAATATGCTCATTGCAACTTCTTGCCAAAAAGGGTTCGTTTTGTGAAAATATGGGATATTCAGCCTGCCGGGAAACGGATATAATGAGGCCAGATTGATGTAAGCGCTTTATTATTTGCTTATTCCAGGGAGGTCTATCGAAATGAGAGGTACTTTGCGGAAGAAGAAAAGAAGGTCGGCGGCCATGATCAGTTTGCTCGCCCTGGCTGTCGCAAGCGCATGCAGTTCAGGACCGGGGGCCGGCAAGCCGGCTGCGGAGCCGGGCAAGAACGCCGCTCAGGAGACAACAGCCGCCTTGGCGCCGGCGGAACTGACGATCACATCCAGCAGTGCCTTGAGCGAGGAAGCGTTCGAGAGCAACTTCGGGCAATATTTGAAAAAGAAATTTCCGAATTTCAAATTTACGTATATCAAGAAAGCGACCGGAACGCTCATTACCGATCTGATCACCGCAGGCACGCCGGTCGACCTTATTTTCGAATCGTCGGGCAATATTTATCCCGGGTTGATTAACGCCGGACTGGCCATGGACATCTCTGAGCTGATCAAGAAGCACAATATCGACCTGAACCGTTTCGATCAAGGAAGCCTCGGGGTGATGCGACAGCTGGCGGGCGGCGGGCTGTACGGCTTGCCGGTCAACGATCTGGTGATGGTGACCTATTACAATAAGGACATCTTCGACCGCTTCGGGGTGGCGTATCCGAAGGACGGCATCACATGGGAAGAGACGATCGATCTGGCGAAGAAGCTGACCCGCAACGAGGACGGCAAGCAGTATCTCGGTCTTGTCGTGTCGCCGGCGCATTACATCCGCTTGAACCAGCTGTCCATCGGGGCAATGGACCCGAAGACGGAGAAGGCGACGCTCAACAACGAGAAATGGAAGCTGCTGTTCGACAGCGTGTTCAAAGCGCAGGGCAATATGCCCGACTATATGAAATACGTGACCGACAACAAGAATAAAATGCCGTACAAGGACGAGTTTTTGAAGACGAAGACGCTGGCCATGTTCGTTTACTTGTCCGATCTGCATACGGCCAACCAGGAAGTGATGGAGCAGATGAACTGGAATATGGCGACGGCGCCCGTGTTCAAGGACATGCCCAAAACGGGAACGCAGACATACCCGTTCTTCTGGAACATCGCCTCGAATTCCAAGAACAAAGACGCTTCCATGGAAGTGCTCAAATATTTGACGTCGGACGAGTATCAGCTGGTCGTCTCCAAGCGGGGGGAGATGACTTCGCTTAAAAACGCGGACATTCGCAAAGAAATGGGCAAGGACATGAAGTTCAAGAACATTAACTATAATGCGGTGTACGCGCATACGCCTGCGGCAAGCTCGCCGAGGCACAAGTTCGAGCAGATCGCGCAGAAGCCGGTGGAGAACGTCATCGCCGACGTTGTCACCGACAAGGTCGACGTCAATTCCGCGCTGCGCCGGATAGACGATGAAGCGAACAAGGCGCTGGACGCCGAGAAGAAAAAGTAACGGGCTGGAGCATATAAATATAAAATTGGCGTTGTCAGGACAAGAAAACGTAAAGTTTCTTGTCCTCTTTTATGATACGGTAGAGGCGACGATGAAATCAGGATTGAAGGAGCGGATTATCGATGCTACAGCTTGACGATTGGATAAGACAAGTGACCCGACAGACGGCGCAGAAGCTGCCGTTTCAAGCGGAGACCGCGCAGCAGTGGGAGGAATGGCGCGATGCGCTGAAGCGGAAGCTCGCGGAGCTCGTAGGCACCTTCGACGAGCATCGGGTCGAGCTCGAGCCGGAAACGGTCGAATCCAGCGATCTGGGCGATGTCATTCGCGAGCGCGTCCTGTTGACGACTTCGCCGGGGCTGCGGATGCCGGTCTACGTGCTGCGTCCCGCGCAAAAGCAAGGACGGCTCCCCGTCGTTGTCGCCCTTCACGGTCACGGCTACGGCAGCAAAGAAATTGTCGGCCTGCACCCGGACGGCTCGGAGATGACGGGCGATCCCGGTATCCACCGCAGCTTCGCCCTGGAGCTGGCACGGCGCGGCTATCTCGTCGTCGCGCCCGAGCTGATCGGCTTCGGCGAGCGCAGGTTCGCGGAAGACGAGGTCAAGCCGCCGAAAGAAAATTCATGTTACCGGCTGGCGGCGTCCTTCATGATGACGGGCCGCACGCTCGGCGGCTTCCGCAGCTACGAAGCCCGGCGCGCGCTCGATTACGCGCTGGGGCGCGGCGATGCGGACGCGGCGCGCGCCGGCTGCATGGGGCTGTCCGGCGGCGGCATGGTTTGCGCGCTGACGTCGGCGCTGGACGAGCGGATCCAGGCCGCGGTCATCAGCGGTTACACGAACACGTTCGACGACAGCATATTGGCTATGCGCCACTGCATCGATAATTATATTCCCGGCATTCTCGAATGGGCGGAGATGCCGGATATGATCGGTCTGATCGCCCCGCGCGCGCTCATGATCGAAGCGGGAGTGAACGACCGGATCTTCCCGCTGCACGGCACGCGCAAAGCCTTATCGGCGCTGCAACACATTTACCGCACCGCAGGCGTGCCGGAACGGTTCGAGGCCGATCTATTCGAGGGCGGCCACGAAATTCACGGGACCGTATCTTACGCATGGTTTGACCGGTGGCTCGGCAAGGGCGGGGAGGCGTAGCGGTGATGGCGACGAGCATCTGGTTCAAGCAGCCGGCCCGCACATGGGACGAAGCGCTGCCGGTCGGCAACGGGCGTCTGGGAGGCATGGTGTTCGGGCACCCGTCGAGAGAACGTGTCCAGCTGAATGAGGATACGGTCTGGTACGGGGGACCGAGAGACCGGAACAATCCGGACGCGCTTGCGAATCTTCCCGAGATTCGGCGGCTGTTGTTCGAGGGCAGGCTGAAGGAGGCGCACCGGCTCGCGGAGCTGGCGCTCTCCGGTACGCCGAACAGCCAGCGGCATTATATGACGGCAGGGGACTTGCTGCTGTTCATGGACGGCCAAGGGGAGGCGGCTCATTACAGCCGGTCGCTCGATTTGGAAACGGCGGTCGTTACGACCTCGTACGAATGCGGCGGCGTCCGCCATAAGCGTGAAACGTTCGCAAGCTATCCGGACGGGATCATCGCGGTGCGGATCGAAGCGGACCGGCCGGGAAACGTCTCGTTTCACGCCAGATTCGAGCGGCAAAAGGGCAAGTACATGGATGGCGCGGCCAAATGCGGCAGCGATGCGATCGTGCTGCGCAACAACTGCTACGGTACCGGCGGAGCCGATTACGTCATGATGGCCCGCGCGCTTCCCGAAGGGGAGGGGACGGTCCGGACGGTCGGCGAGCATATGGTCATCGATGGAGCGGATGCCGTGACGCTGCTGATCGCGGCGGCTACGACGTTCCGGTATGACGACCCGGAAGCGGCTTGCCGGGAGCTGCTGGACCGGGCGGCAGGCCAAACGTACGCGCAGCTCCTGGAAGCGCATATCGCCGATTACAGTTCGCTGTACGGCCGCGTTACGCTGCGGCTGCCCGGCAGCGAGCAGCTGGACGGGCTGTCCACGCCGGAACGGCTGGAGCGGGTGAAGCAGGGGGAGGACGATCCCGGGCTGGTCGCGCAGCATTTCCAGTTCGGCCGCTATTTGCTCATCGCCAGCAGCCGCCCCGGCTCGCTGCCCGCGAATCTGCAGGGGATCTGGAACGACCAGATGCTGCCGCCGTGGGACAGCAAATACACGATCAACATCAACACGCAGATGAACTATTGGCCGGCGGAAGTATGCCATTTGTCCGAATGCCACGAGCCGTTGTTCGAGCTGCTCGAGCGGATGCGCGAGCCGGGCAGGCATACCGCCAGGACCATGTACGGCTGCCGCGGCTTCGTCGCTCATCACAATACCGACATTTGGGCGGATACCGCGCCGCAGGATATTTACTTGCCGGCGACGTACTGGCCGCTGGGGGCGGCTTGGCTGTGCTTGCATCTATGGGAGCATTACCGGTTTACGCAGGATCGGATGTTTCTTGAGCGGGCGTATGAGACGATGAAGGAAGCGGCGCTGTTTTTCCTCGACTTTCTGATTGAAACGCCGGGCGGCGAATGGGTGACGTCCCCGTCCGTTTCGCCGGAAAATACGTATAAGCTGCCAAACGGCGAATCAGGAACGATCTGCTACGGCCCAGCCATGGACAGCCAAATTTTACGAGAGCTGTTCGGCGCGTGCCTGAAGGCCGGCGAGCTTCTAGGGACGGACGACGCGCTGCGAGAGCCGTGGCGGCAGGCGATGGAGCGGCTGCCCGAAGCGAGAATCGGCAAGCACGGCCAAATCCAGGAGTGGCTGGAGGATTACGAGGAGAAAGATCCCGGTCACCGCCATATCTCGCATTTGTTCGCCTTGCATCCCGGAACGGCGATCAGCCCCGACGCCACGCCGGAGCTGGCGGCCGCGGCGCGCGTCACGCTTGAGCGGCGGCTGGCGAACGGCGGCGGCCACACCGGCTGGAGCCGGGCGTGGATTATTAACTTCTGGGCGCGGCTCCAAGACGGCGACAACGCGTACTTCAACGTAATGGAGCTGCTGCGCAAGTCGACGCTGCCGAATTTGTTCGACAACCACCCGCCGTTTCAGATCGACGGCAATTTCGGCGCGGCCGCAGGCGTTGCCGAAATGCTGCTGCAAAGCCACACGGATGAAATTTCGCTGCTGCCGGCGCTGCCGCAGGCTTGGCCGGAAGGAAACGTAACGGGTCTTATAGCCCGCGGAGGCTTCGAGGTGGGGATCGTCTGGGAGAATGGCATGCTGCGGCAAGCGGATATCGTATCCCGGAGCGGGGGCATTTGCCGCATACGAGTTCACGGAGGAATTCAGGTCCGTCTCGAGGACGCGGAAGGGCAACCGCTGCGGCCGGCAACCGGGGCGGAGCGGATCGAATGGGACACGGAGCCGGGTCGGCGGTACCGCATCGTTGCGGAATGACCGGCATAGCGCTATAGATTTGGAGGAGCAGGCTGCCCCGGTGAAGCGAGGCCACTGAAAAAGTCCTTTCATACGAAAAAGGTACAGTCCTTCAAGAAAATTGAGGAGGCTGTACCTTTTTTACTGTATAATTAAGGCATCACGAAAAGTAGGTGAGAGTAGATGA
>NZ_CAJVAS010000074.1 GCF_910593845.1 Paenibacillus solanacearum
TTTCAACGCCGCCATTATTTCACCCGTAATCGCGATGGCTACATCGCAGGCATTCTTATTGAATGTAACCGACATCGATTATTCAGCTAACTGTCAAGCACTGATTTTTAGATTGAGCCAGAATTTTCCGATGAAGTTTACGCTAAATTCGTGAAGGAGCCGATCGAGAAGAAATTCCCGAACGTTACACTGGAACGGCAGATGCCGGAAAAAGGCGGTCCCGAGGGGATGAACATTCTCCTGACTTCCGGCGATATTCCGGACCTGTTCTATGCGGTGCCCGGATGGTACGGGAAGCTTCAGCTGAGTCGCGTGTTTGATGATCTGACACCGCTTATCCAAAAGTACAATTTCGATATGGGCAGACTCCACCCCATGGTGCTCGAAACGATCAAGAGCTACTCCAAGGACGGTAAAATCGAACTATTGCCCGAAAGTATGAATACGCTTGCTCTCGTGTACAACAAAGCGATCTTCGACAAATTCGGGGTTCCATATCCGAAGGATGGCATGACGTGGGAGCAACTATTGACGGTTGCGCGCGACGTCAGCAAGAACGATAACGGCATACAGTTCAGAGGGCTCGAATTCGACCGTTTTTTCCCGATCAACAACAGCCAAATGTCGCTGCCGTTCGTCGATCCGAAGACGAATAAATCGATCACATCCTCGGACGGATGGCAAAAGTTTATGTCCACGTTGAAGGCGGTATACGACGTACCCGGCAACAAGCCGCCTAAGGCGATCGGCAACGGGACGCTGTTTTACAAGGACAAGACGCTGGCCATGTTTATCGGCAATATTAACTATTTGAACACTTTGATGGCGATTCCGGATTCGGATCTGCAATGGGATATGGTGACGATGCCGACCTTCAGCGATTTGCCGGGTACGGCTACCCAGGTAAATACTCCTTTCTACGGCATTACGCCCACATCCACCCATAAGGATGAAGCTTTCAAGGTGATCGCGTACTTGCTGTCGGATGAGATCCAGACATTTTACAATAAAGAAGGGCGTCTGACGGTCTTGAACGATAAAGCGATCCGCGATCAGTACGGGGCCAATCTGAAGGAACTGTCCGGCAAGAACGTGAAGGCGGTTACGACGCTGCAGCCGGCTAAGCCAAGACCGTTTACCCTTTATGACGATTATGTCGTCGTACAGTTGTCTAACGCGCTGCAGCGGGCGGCGATCGACAACGTCGATTTGAATACCGCGCTTAGAGAAGCCGCAGAATTGGCCGACAAAGAGATAGACAATTATATCAATTCGATGAAATAGATTCGTTGATAAGGAGAGAACCTCATGACCAGACCTAACATCTTGCTTATTCAAACCGACCAGCAAACGGCGGAAACGTTAAGCCTGTACGGCAATCCGGTACTGCAAACTCCGGCTTTGGAGCGTCTTGCGGAGAAAGGGGTCGTGTTCGAACTGGCGTTCTGCAACTATCCGGCCTGCTCGCCCTCGCGTTCCTCCATGTTTACAGGCCGGTACGCTTCGACGATCGGCGTACATGCGAATCACATGCTGATCAACCCGAACGAAACGACGCTCCCTCAGGTGCTGAAGGAGAACGGCTACCAGACCGCGATTATCGGGAAAAATCACGCATTTATGAACGACGCGGCCAAATCGTACTATCCCGGCGCCGTGCCTGAGAAGGCCAGCCTGCTGCGGCAAGTATTCGATCACGTGCGCCTTGCCGAGCACGGCCATATGGTCGACGGCTACCGGAACGATCCGGAAAGTAAGGCGGCTCACGAGTGGGCTCAGCGCAACTGCTGGAACAGCCCGCTCGGATACGGCACCAATCCGGCCCGGCCGGAGAAATGCGGAACCCACCTCCTCGGCCAAACGATGATCGACTATCTGGAGCAAGTGAGAGATCCGGAGAAGCCGTTCTTCACATGGCTGTCGTTCCCGGATCCGCATACGCCGTATCAAGTGCCGGAGCCTTACGCCAGCATGATCGACCCGGCCGATGTGCCGCTTCCGCCCAAAGACAGCTTGGAAGGCAAACCGGAGCGGCAGAAGGTCATGCACGTGATGGACGCGATGGATCGTGCCGACGACGACGTGATCCGCAAAGTACGCGCCATTCATTACGGCATGATCAAGTTTATCGACGATACGCTCGCGACCGTTTTCGCCAAGATGGAATCGCTCGGTTTGATGGAAAACACGATCATCGTCTTCACCTCCGATCACGGGGATTCCATGGGAGCGCATGGACTCATCCAGAAGCATAACGGGTTCTACGATTCGTTTACACATGTGCCGTTCATCGTCTATGCGCCGGGGTACAAAGGTCCGCAGCGTACCGAACATATGGTCGAACTGGTCGACGTTATGCCGACCTTGCTGGAGATGGCGGGCGTGCCGGTCCCGTACGGTTGCCAAGGCCGAAGCCTCGCGCCGTTCCTGCGGTCGGAGCCGGATTACGCTCCTCGGGAGTATGTCGTTATGGAAAGCGGGGAAGAGGGCGAACCGCCGAAGCTGTCGGATATTACCGGTAGACCGGAACATCCGTTCGATGAGCGGTATTTCGTCTGGTGCGCTTACCGGGACGCCTGGCTGGGCAAAGGGAAAAGCATCCGTACCCGCGACTGGAAGCTGAACGTCTATGCGAATGGGGAAGGCGAGCTGTACGACCTTGGGAACGACCCGCATGAGCTGACGAACCGGTTCGGCGATCCAGCCTATGCGTCGGTTGTCCACGAGCTCGAGCGGAAGCTGCTTCTATGGTCGATCGCCAAAGAAGACCGCCTTCCGATGAATACGACCGTGAAATTGACTTACGAAGATAAGCGGAGAGAAAACATGAAGGCGTGATGTACTTAACGGCTGCGGGCTTTTCCAGAGCAAGATCAAGCCCGCTTGTCCCGGCCGGCGATTCGCCCCTATCCTTTCATTCGAATCGTTATGCAGCCGTACGTTGCTTCTAGGGGGTAACCGATGAAACTGGAATCCGGCAATAAAAGAAAGACAAAGATTCGCATCATCGTTTCAAGCTGTATCATTGCTGCGGGTGCGGCAATCGCAATCGGTTTGTTCGCAGGTAAAACCACCACGGAAAGGATGGAAACCCCACCATTGCAGCCAGATCATACGTATAAAAATCCGCTCTCGCTAAAGGAAGAATGGCCGATCGGAGCGGCGGATCCGAACATTTTGCGTTTCAACGGAAAGTATTATCTGTACGTAACCAGCATGAAGGGTCTGAAAGCCTGGAGCTCGGAAGATCTGGTCAACTGGACGTATGAAGATTTTGTTTCCAAGGATCCGGATGCGAATAACGTATGGGATCCGGGCGTCACTTATTATAATGGGTACTTTTATATATATCCTGCCGTAAATAACGGCAATAACCATTTTTTGTTCAAAAGTGACAGTCCGCTAGGTCCGTTTACGAAGCAATCCGATAATTTCCCTCAGCTCAAAATCGACTCGAACGTATTCGTCGACGATGACGATAAATGGTACATGATCCACGCAGGCGGGAAAGGAATCATCGGTCGTACGATGCCAGACCCGCTCACGTTCGGGCCGGAGAAGCAGCTGAACGCTTATTTGAATTATTGGACCGAAGGGCCTTTCATATTTAAACGTAACGGGATCTATTACATGCTGTATACGGGCAATCACTTTCTGAGCAAAGGGTATCGCGTCGATTATTCGATTGCCAAGGATGGGCCGATCGGTAATTACGCGCAGCACGCCGAACATACGCTCCTGCTGAGCACGAAGGACGATTTGAACGGGCTTGGCAACGCGATGGTGACGATCGGGCCGGATTTGGACTCTTATTATGTGGTCTACCACAATTTGCTCGGCAAGCGTCCAGGCTCGAACGGCGTCGTCCGCAAGGCGAATATCGACCGAATTGTATTTAACGGGGAAAAGATGTCTGTCGCCGGACCGACGAACTTCGTTCAGGAAGCGCCGAAGCGGGCCGACTTTTACACGTGGCTGGATCGTCCGGAAGGGCTGCAGCAGGTTCAGAAGGAAGCGTTCGGCAATGGGTTTATGATCACGACCCGCGAAGCGTCCAAAGAACATTTTGTAGCCGAGTATAATTTCAAGGGGCAGACCGGCTCCGAACGGAGTGCCGGCGCGCGGCTGGGCGTAATGTTCTCGTACAAGGACAAGGACCATTACGCCCTCATCTCGGTTGATCCTGCGGCCAAGACGCTCAGCCTGAAGCAGGTGGATGGCGGAGCTGCAAGCCAGATCGGGGAGCCGGTCAAGCTTGCGGCGGACACGGATTGGACGAAGCTGCACACGATTCGTGTGGAGAAGAGTGACGGCGAGGTTCGCGTGTATTGGGACGGGATGAAAAAGGCGCAAGCCAAACTGTCGCTCGGCGGCGGTGCCATCGGGTATGTATATGAAGGAATGGAGCCTGCTTTATCGTATACGGCATTCAGCAATGACGTGAGCGGGAGCAGCGACTTCGAAGTGTTCAAGACCGTGCCCGGGACGATCCAGGCAGTTCATTTTATGAAAGAGGAACAGCGCGGATATTTTGTTCAAGAAGCAGCGGCCGGAGATAATCCATACCGAAAAGGCGATAAGGTGCAAATCCGCGAAAGCGGAGACGGCGGGTATGCGGCTGAACTGAAGCAATCCGGCGATTGGCTGAGCTATAAGGTTAATGTGAAGAAGAGTGGGCTGTACGGATTGGATCTGGCTCTGGGGAAGCTGGCTAAAGCAGCGGCTGTTGAACTGTTCTTGGACGGAAAGTCGGCCGGGACCTTCAACATTCCTGCCCACGCCGCAGATGCGAAAGAGGCTTGGATCAAGCAAACGATCGGGAAATTGCAGCTCACGCAAGGCTTCCATCAGTTGAAAATCAAGCTGGTCAAGGGCGGCATCGCGTTTAAATCGATGGAGTTCTTTGAAGCTTCGGACGAGAAGGTGAACCTAACGAATGCGCTCGCCGATCTATCGAAGGTAACGCTGCATGGAACGTGGAACCCGGTCGCTAGCGGCGCTCAGTCGGTCATCTCGCAGGAAGAGAAGGACGTGAAGCTGTATATCGGCGATGACGGCTGGACGAATTACGAAGTCGAAGCGGACGTTACGGTCAAGGCGCCGAATGCAGTGAGCGGCGGCGGCATTCTGCTGCGCGCTACGAACGAATCGCAATACGCGGCCCAAGTACAGGATTCGATGATGGGGTATTACCTAGCGATTCAGTCCAATAAGCTGGTGCTGAAGAAGCTGAATTACGGTTCTGAAACGGCGGCAAGCGCGAACGTTAAGGTTGAAGCGGGGCAAAGCAACAAGGTGAAGCTTCGCGCACAGGGGAATCGGATCTCTGTTTATTGGAACGACATGAAAACGCCGGTCATTGACTATTTCGATGCCCATGCATGGACACACGGAAAAATAGGGGTGCGCTCCAATGTGACGGGATTTGAAGCGGTTCAACTGAATGTCCGGTCCATTGAATAGGTGACATCTCAAGGAGTCGGAGAAAGAACTATCCGAGACCTCAGTTCGTGAGGGATCGGCGGACAAGTCGCTTCGGAAGAAGCGTTCCTCGAACGCTTCCGCGGCATTCACGAAGCAATTAAAGCGACGGATTACATCGTCGGGTACTGCTACACGCTCGCAAGCCGAAGGTGCCGATGGAGAAAATTCGGGAGATTAATCTTTCCTGACGATAGGCGGAAAGTGAAGCGCCGGTGTCGATAGTTATTATCGGCGCCGGCGCTGTTTTTCTTGGAGGATCATCGCGAGCTTACATGAGCGGTTGGCATACCATTAGCCTGAATCGTTAACGGTTATTGGTGTCCGGTCTTAGCGGGCTCCATCGATTTTGCTCAAATATTGCTTTGGCGTACAGCCGTTGAATCGTTTGAACAACTCGTAAAAATGGGCCATATTTTCGATGCCGACCGCTCTGGCGATGTCGCCGACGTTTTGACCGCTCATGACAAGCAGCCGCTCCGCCTTGGCAATCCGTTTTCGGTTCACATAATCCGTAAAGGATTCACCCATCGATTTTTTGAAGTATTTCGAGAAATAAAAGTAACTCATTCCAGCGATTTGACTGACTTTCTCCATCTCGATTTTTTCCGCCAAATGATCATCCACGTAATCCAAAATCGGCTTCATGACGCCGAGATCGACGGAATCATGCGCCTGCAGCAGCCCCCGGGTATCCCCGCGAAGCAGAGTCAGCAGCAAATGCCTGATGAGCATGCTTGCGGCTATTTCATAGCCGGTCGATTTGCCTATCACTTCATCGTGGATACGTTCGATGATTCGACCGACCTCAGCGCGAGCGTTTTCGTTTTCCCGGAACATGTAGTTCAGTTCCTCCAGCGGATAATGAACCTCCGAGAAATGGCGGTAATACCGCATCATCGCCGCATCGAAATACGGTTCGAGGTCGACGTGAAGCACGATGTACACCACCTTCTCGCTGCCGACGAAGCGGGAGCGGTGCAGCTGCGAGGAGCCGACAATGACGACGTCTCCAGGATGCAGCGTGTACGAATGGCTCGGGGTATGCAGCTCGTGAACCCCTTGCCGTACGAGAATCAATTCGACTTCCTTGTGATAATGCCAGCGAACGTTTTGGGCTGGTGCTGACGGAGCTGTTTTTTGCGCTTCGAATTTCCATACTTTGATGCACAGCACCGGATTCTGGTAATGGATCGGTTCTTTGTATATATCCATATCTACGACACCTGCACTTTTAGTCATGACAAAATTGGATACAAACCCGACAAATGACGGCATATACGTAATGCAGTCAAAGGTTGTATCGTTGGCTTGAGGATATCATATAACGAAACGAAGAGAGGGACAACCATGAAAGTAGCAATCGTCGGTTGCGGCGGTCTAGGCAATGTTCATGCAGGCTGCTACGCCAAAATTCCCGGCGTTACGATCGTCGGCGTATGCGACATCGATTCGAATCATTTGCGGAAAATGGCCGAACGTACAGGCGCGAAGCCGTATGAATCATTCGATGACATGCTGGAGCAATCGGGCTGCGACGTCGTCAGTGTGACACTGCCCAGCCACCTGCACATGCCGTACTCGATCAAAGCGGCCAAAGCGGGCAAGCATGTCATTTGCGAAAAGCCAATCGCCTTAAACTTGCAGGACGCCGCCGAAATGATTCGCGTATGCGAGCAAAACAGCGTTCGACTGTTTGTCGGCCATGTCGTTCGCTTCTTCCCCGAGTATGTTCAAATGAAAACTAAAATCGCGCAAGGCGCACTCGGCCGTATTGGCGTTGCTCATTTGAAACGGATTGGCAGTCATCCGGGCGATCGTCGTCCCTGGTTCAAGGAGGAGGACAAGAGCGGCGGCGTCGTGATCGATTTGATGGTTCACGATCTCGACTTCCTGCGCTGGTCGCTTGGCGAGGTGCGTTCGGTATATGGCTTGCGCAAGCTCGAAGGAAACGTGGACTACGCTTCGGCAACACTTATTTTCGAAAGCGGTGCGGTTGCCAACATCGAAGCGCACTGGGGCTATCCGGGACCGTTTACGACGGCGGCCGAATTCGCAGGCAGCGGCGGCGTCATTCGCAGCGACAGCTCGAAATCGGTTTCCCTGCAAGTTCGCAAAGCGTCCGCCGACAATGCGGGCGGCCCATTCGTCGAAGTTCCGCAAAGCCCGGGCTATCACAGTCCGTTCGAGCTGGAGATTAAACATTTCATCGAATGCATCCGGGAAAACCGGCAGCCGATCGTAACTGCGCATGATGCGTACAAAGCACTCGAAATCGGTCTTGCGGTCGTCGAATCGTCGCGTACCGGCAAAGCCATCCTGTTCGATAACGGTGTAAGGGAGGGATCGAGATGAACAAGCTGAAAGTTGGCATGATCAGCTTTGCCCATGGCCATGCGCACTCCTATTTGCGCGCGCTGATGGCGCTTCCGCAAGTGGAGGTGATCGCCATCGCCGACTCGGAGAAGAGCCGCGTAGAGAAGGTCGTCGAGAAGAACGGACTTGCCTATTACGAGGACTACCGCGATTTGTTAGCGCGCACGGATATCGAAGTCGTCGTCATATGCTCGGAGAATGCTCACCATGCCCGGCATACGATCGATTCGGCCCTGGCGGGCAAGCATGTCATTTGCGAAAAGCCGCTCGGCATTACTGTATCAGAGATGGAGCAGATGATCGCGGCTTGCGAAGAGAACAACGTGCAGCTGTTCACCGCGTTTCCTTGCCGTTATCTGGCTGCGGTCGTCAATGCAAAGAAGGCCGTGGATCGCGGCGAAATTGGCGATATCCTGGCAATCAAAGGCACGAACCGGGGCACGATGCCGGGCGGCTGGTTCGTTGAACCTGAGCTTTCAGGCGGCGGTGCACTGCTTGATCATACGGTGCACGTCATGGACCTGATGAACTGGTTTACCGGCTCTAACGTGACGGAAGTATATGCGTATGCGGCGACGCTGTTCCACGAGAACCTGAAGGTCGACGATGCCGGCATGATTCACGTGAAGTTCGAAAGCGGCGCCGTTGGTGTACTCGACACGAGCTGGTCGCGGCCGAAGGCGTTCCCGACGTGGGGAGACGTGACAATGGAAATCGTCGGAACGAAAGGGACAATCTCGGTCGACAGCTTCGCCCAAAAAACAGAAATGTACAGCAACGAAGTCGGCAAAGGCCAATATTTGCCATGGGGAGACTCGATGGATCATTATATGATCGAATCGTTCGTGAACGCACTGCTTCAAGGCAAGCCGGCACCGATATCAGGCGTGGACGGTTTGCGCTCGGCAGAAGTCGCTTTGGCTGGTTATGAGTCGGTCAAACTCGGGCAGCCCGTCAAACTTCGCGCTTGAGTAAACCTTGAAACCGATCGACAATACGATCCTTGAAGCCTGAGCCGATATTTAGTACCGGATGTTCCGCAAGCACGAACCCTCCCCAAAAAGTTCTCACTGAATAAGATAAAGTATACTTTTCTTGGGGGTGGGGATGTTGTTTCAACTGAACGGAATCGTAGGTGGAAATGCTCCGATTGCAGTGGGAGCTAAAAAAACGGTACTGCTTCAACAGATCGTGATTCGGTTAAAAAATCGTCAAAAGCTCATTCGATCATTGAGTCGTTCCGACAGCTGGCGCTTGCTGCTCCAGCGTAAGTAACACTAAACCGCGTCATGCGCCTGCCGCCGCGGATCTGATATACTCCCTATAGGGTAGACAGGTTAATTCATAAAACCTGCTGTCATATAGGGAGTTTTTTCGTTTTCTCCATAAAACATAAAGGAGCTCGATGCTATTGATCAATTGGCCGGTTTTCATTTTGTTTTTACTCTTTCCGATTTATGTGGTGTTCAGGCTGGAGACCATAGCAAGGAAATTAGTCAGGATCGAACGGAGGCAGATGGATCTGGAGAGGGAGAATATTAAAATACATAATGCTCGGATGATAGACAACCAACAACTGAAAGACAAGGACTCTGGTGACTTATATTAAGCAAGGGGCGCAAGCCGAAGGTGCCGATGGAGATAATTCGGGAGATTAAGCTTTCCTGACGATAGGCGATCAGTAAAGCGCCGGTGTCGATAGTTATTATCGGCGTAATGATTCAATTGACGCCGACGGGTATGACCTCTATAATCGATTGTCAGAATGAAAGTTTCTTTGGGGGATACTAGATGAGGTTTAAGAGAACAACGGGATTAACAACAGCAGCCTTCCTCTTGGCCGGGATGCTCAGCGCATGCTCGGATGATGTACAAGAGGCTGCAACTCCCAAGCGAGAAACGGGAACATCGCAAGTCACGGTTGAAGACTCCAAGCTGCGCAAGGAAGCGGAAGATGCGTTCAAGCGAGCCGTTGGTAATTCGTGGGACTGGAACGATCTGCGCGTAGTGCGAACCGATTACGATGAATACATAGCATGCCCGAGCGCCATCGGACCGATGATCGTCTATGATGCAGACGAGCGTAAGGTATATGCGTTGAACGGACAGGCCCGAGGCCATCTGAAGCTAGGTATTCGGGACAATTTCAATTTGCTCGACGCGGACTATATTAAGGTGTGTACGCAGATCGTAAAAAAGCACGATGCCGCACCGGCTGCGACCAAAGGCCGGGTCGCACTTATGGAGGCCATAGAAAGCGGAAATCCAGAACGAGTAAAGCAAGCTCTGGACAAGGCCACCGTCAATGAGCTGGACAAAGCCGGCAGGACACCGCTCCACCAGGCGCTAGTCATTCCGCCGTATAACCGCCATCAGATTGTCGGCATGCTGTTGGATGCGGGGGCAGATCCGAATGTCAATGGAACGAAAACCATTCCTGCGATATCTCTTGCCGCGATGAAAAAGGACTTTGTGATGTTTCGCAAATTGATGGACGCCGGGGCGGACATCCACAAGGGCGATTGGGAGGATGCCCGCCCTTTCATTTACGCCGCTGCGAACGATGCCCGCGAGATTGTCGATTTTCTGCTGCAGCAAGGCGAAGATGTAAATCGTACCGACACCGTCGGATTATATCCGGTCGATCACGCACTCATAACCGGTCAGGAAAACATGGCGAATTACTTGAGAAGTCTGGGCGGCAAAAGTATGCTCGATCAGGCCAAGACAAAAGCCGATGCCCAAAGACTGATGAAGCAGGCGAAGATCGAAGAGACCCAAAACTTCCTGGAGCTACAGGTTGGAATGCATAATAACATCTTTGTCACCAAAATGATGTTGAAGGCCGGGTACCCGGTCAACAAAGTGATGAACGAAGCGCTTCCCAATATAGCCGGTCTCGGACGATATGAAATGGTTGAAGCACTTCTGGAAGGCGGCGCGGACCCGAAAATCAAGTTCGACGGAAAGACCGCCCTGGAGGAAGCGAGGAAAGCCGGACACGAGGACATGGTCAAGCTTCTACAGAGCTTTGGCGCAGATCCGAGTGTGAAAGGGACAAGAAAACCCGGAATGTGGCTGACCACGACGCGGGCAACTGGTAGCTCTCCCGTCGCAGCTGCAGCGACTGCCGCTCAAGCGCAAGGCTTAGGGACAAGTAGCGCACCGGAGGTGACAGGAGGAACGGCCCAACAAGCTGCTCCGCCGCCGCAGACGCCTTCAACGACGCAAAAGGCGAGCCCAGAGCATGCAGCGATTGAACCATCCACATCGACGGATGGGTTGCCCGATGGAGTCCTGAAGCCCGGTTCCAAAGGTCCCGACGTGAAAATAGTACAAGAAATGCTCATCCAGCTAGGCGAATCAATGCCCAGCGGGGCTGATGGCAGCTATGGTAAAGAAACGACGGAAGCACTCAAGTCGTTTCAAAAGAAAAACAATCTTACTGCCGACGGCATTTATGGACCTTCAACCAAAAAAGCGATACAGGAACGGATCAAACAAAGCAAATCCGCCTCCCAGTAAACTGGCCGGTTGTATTTAAGAGGTTATCCCGTTTTCACTGGATGACCTCTTTTCTTATGCCCATTATGAGTGCAATCTGTAGAATTCAAGAAGCATAAGCCAAGGAACGAAGCTGCGCCGCCTTGCTTGTTAGCACAACGGGGGTCGGAAGTGATGATCTTCCAGCTTATTGCGATTTTACCCGTTCACGATATAACGCTTTCATAGTATTATTGACATTAATCAAACGATTTGGAATTTATGGATCGCAGGAGGTAGGGCAAAGTGAAAAAGATCGTCAACAAACCGGAGACGCTCGTCGAGGAAATGTGCAATGGGCTCGTCATGGCCTATCCAGAGTTGGAGCTTATCAAGAAATATAAGGTAATCAAGAAAAAAAGCATGGACGAAAACAAAGTCACCTTGATCAGCGGCGGCGGCAGCGGGCACGAACCGGCACACGCCGGGTTTGTCGGCAAAGGAATGCTGGATGCGGCCGTATGCGGAGATGTTTTTGCATCTCCATCCCAAATTCAGGTGTACCAAGCAATTAAAGCGACTGCGAGCCAAAAAGGGACTCTGCTGATTATTAAAAATTACAGCGGCGACGTCATGAACTTCAAAAACGGCGCTCAACTGGCGGCGGAAGACGGAAACCAAGTGGAATATGTGCGCGTCGATGACGATATTGCCGTTGAAGACAGCTTGTACACGGTCGGGCGCCGCGGCGTTGCCGGAACGGTGCTCATCCATAAAATTGCCGGAGCTGCTGCGGAAGAAGGCCGCGAATTGCTGCAAGTAAAAGCGGTCGCAGAGAAGGCAGCAAATAACGTGCGCAGCATCGGCGTGGCGCTCACTTCTTGCACCGTTCCTGCTCACGGGGCACCGACGTTCAAACTCGGCGAAGATGAAATGGAATACGGCGTGGGCATTCACGGCGAACCGGGACAGCGTCGTGAGAAAATCGTCAGTGCGGACGAACTAGCAAAGCGGATGACGAACGAACTGTTAGAAGATTTGGGCATTCAAGACGGGGACAACACGGAAGTTGCCGTGCTCGTCAACGGCTTCGGAGCGACCCCATTGCAGGAATTGTATTTGTTTAACAACGCGGCGGTTCGCGAATTCGCAGGCAGGAACATCCGGATTTACCGTACGTTTGTCGGCAACTATATGACAAGCATCGATATGGCGGGCATTTCGCTGACGATCTTGAAGCTCGATGACGAACTAAAAACGCTGCTATCCAAAGAATGTTATGCGCCTGCCTTCCGGGTGGATGGCCCGGTTTCACCCGTCGAATATGATTACAATACGGAAGCTGAGGACGTTCGCCCCGTTTCCTTCAAAACGGAAACGCCGGAAGCTTACGCAGCAGTTCAAGGCAACGTGCTGACGCTTCAAAACATGATATACATCGTCGATAAAATGAGCGAAATCATTATCGAAAATGAAGTTCTATTCTGCGAACTCGACTCACATGCAGGGGACGGCGATTTCGGAATGAGCGTCTCCAAAGGCTTCAAGCAGTTAAAGAAGGAATGGAGCACGATTCTGGCCCAAGAACCTTTAACAATCAGTTCTTTCCTGGACACATGCTCAATGGTCATTATGGAATATTGCGGCGGCGCTTCCGGACCGATTTGGGGCTCAGCGTTCCGCGCTGCCGGCAAAGCGGCGGGGGATAAAGGGCAACTGACTATTGCGGAGTATGCGGAAATGTTGCAAGCCGCGGTCAAAGGCATTCAGGCAACGGGGGAGCGTTCCTTCGGTAGAGGCGCCGTCGCTGGCGATAAAACGCTGATTGACGCTTTGGTGCCTTTCACGGATACATTCACGACAAGCGCCAGGGCAGGCGATGATTTTAAAATTGCTTTTAATAAGGCGGCGCAAGCTGCGGTCGAAGGCGCCGAAAAAACGAAACAAATCGTCGCCCGAATGGGGCGCGCCGGCAATGTTGGCGAACGCAGCCTAGGCTATCCCGATGCAGGTGCCTACGCGCTTGGCGTCATCTTTTCGGAAATCTCCCGCCACTTAAAATAATCTAAGGGACCCCGGCATTAAGCTAAATGGCAGTTTTGCGCATCATTGTTGTCTGCAAAAATTCAGATTCCCCCTTGAACCTTACGTAACGTAATGATTTATAGTGAACCTAACAGCAGGACAAACCACAGGACAAAGGCAAAAAAATCGAACAAGATAAATTCGAAATTGGAGGAGAAACGGACATGAGAAAACTCGTATTGTTCATGCATGTGTCGCTGGATGGGTATGCGTCAGATTCGAACGGAGAACTGGGTTGGATTCCGTACAACGAGGAATTAGAGAAATACGCCGAGGAGGTCGTAGCCGAAGTCGGCTCTCCCGTTTACGGACGTACGACGTATCGGATGATGGAGAGCTACTGGCCCACGGTGCTGCATGATCCGAACGCGTCGAGGCATGGTATGGAGCATGCTAAATGGCTGCAGGATGTTAAGAAGATCGTCATTTCCGGCACGATGGACAAGGTGGAATGGAACAATACGATGCTGATCAAGGACAAAATCGCAGAGGAAATCAAGGCGCTCAAGGAGCAGCCTGGCAAAGATCTCGTTATCTTCGGCAGCCCGGGGGCTGCGAAGACGCTGCTTGAGCTCGGCCTGATCGACGAATTCCTACTGACGATCTGTCCGGTCGTCCTGGGCAGCGGAAAATCGGTATTCGACGGCGGCTTCGAGAAAATCAGGCTCAAGCTGCTGTCCAGCCGAACGTTCAAGTCGGGCATTATCGCGACCCGCTATGAGTTGGAGAAATAGTCGCGCCGTACAATGTGTTCCTCTCTAACGGGGAATGTGACTTTGCTTAAACAGCCTGCCGGCGTGATCCGGCAGGCTGTTCATACGACACAGAGAACGCGAGTTCGTTAAATAAGACTACACCAAGAAACTGCCGCCGCGTAATTAAACGGGCGGCCGTTTTAAGCTATTTTCAACTAACAGGGCAATGTGGTAAGCAGATTAGAAATATCCAAAGATCCACATGAATCCAAAGGTAAAAGGGATCGATAGTAAGAGGGCCACGAGTGGCTTTTTGTAATGGAGATAAAGCATTGGATACATAATAATGTAAAAAAAGATGCTCCACACGATGTTCCAACCTTTAAAATAATCGATACGGTCCGCAAGATAAAAAATGTACTCGATAAGTGAAAAGAGAATTACCCAGAAGGACCAGTACAGTAAAATGGGTCTCCAGCTAGTAGGATGGTAAGATAAAAACAATAGGGTCATTGAACCTTGCAGGATGAAAATGATCATTATTGCCAATGTCCCATGTGGGAGGATTGATGACTTGAATTTCCAAAGATAGTCTGTTTGTATGATAAATAGGTAAAGAAAGTTGAGCGTGACCATAAAGAGAAGCGTAGGGTAATAATCACGCCACTTGGACCATTTTGCGTAACGTATGGCAAGGAATAAAAAGATTCCTGAAAGTGAAAGGGTCATTGAACACACACCTTGTACCTTAAGCTAAGCCTAGGTGAAGTTTTTACTTTCATTCTTTACATTCAGGGCGGTTTTAAACGTCATTCAGCTAATTCAGAACGTTTCCAATGGGAATAAAAAAAGATGACCCCTGATGAATACGAGGCCACTGAAAAAGTCCTTTCATACGAAAAAGGTACAGTCCTTCAAGAAAATTGAGGAGGCTGTACCTTTTTTACTGTATAATTAAGGCATCACGAAAAGTAGGTGAGAGTAGATGAT
>NZ_CAJVAS010000075.1 GCF_910593845.1 Paenibacillus solanacearum
CTCTAATCCAGGGGGCTGGCCGCCATCCATTTATCGCGAAAGAATGCTGTCGCAAGCAGCTTAGTAACGGGATACCTGTATGAGTGTGTTTTCAAACTGCACTTTTATTGACAACTCCATTAATAGCTCAGCGAACAAATGCTCAAACCCTATTTTCAAAAAACTAACTATTTATCGAACTATAAAACGTGCACTTTGCACATAACTTGTGTTATACTGGGTTATGTGCAAAGTGCACTTATTTCTGTGTGAAAGCTGGGGTGTAATTTTGAAGGCAGCAATCGTGAAGGAGAAGGGAACAATTCCCGTGATGGGTCATTTTGATTCCCCCGTTGCAACAGGTGGGCAAGTTATAATTAACGTTTCGGCAACAGCCTTGAGTCGAGTTAGCAAGTTCCGTTCAATGGGTTTGCACTACTCATCTGATGGTAATTTTCCAGTAGTAGCTGGTATTGATGGTGTTGGAACTTTGGTAGATGGGTCTCGAGTTTACTTTGCGCTGCCAACTGCACCGTATGGCAGTTTGGCTGAGCAAACAATTGTCAACGAAAAGCTGACCGTTCGTTTACCCGATGGTATTGATGATCTCACGGCCGCCGCTATCGCTAACCCGGCTATGTCGTCATGGGCTGCATTGATATTTCGAGCTGGCTTCAAATCCGGCCAAACTGTCTTGATTAATGGCGCTACTGGAGTATCCGGTAGTTTAGCGGTTCAGATTGCTAAAGGACTTGGAGCTAATAAGATCATTGTTACGGGACGCAATAAATCGAAGTTACAAGCACTTGGTGCCGATCAGGCAATTGCATTTGATATGACAGTTGACTATGGACAAAAAATGTTTGAAAGCGACCTAATGCCAGTTATTGCAGAGGGTGTCGATGTTATATTGGATTATCTTTGGGGCGATAGCGCATTCTCCATCATGGCAGCTCTTTCTAAGACTAATATGGATCGCGCAACCCGCTTTGTAAGCATCGGAACTTCATCTGGACAAGAAAACATTAATTTACCTTCATCTATTTTACGCTCATCAACTATTGAACTGGTAGGTAGTGGAGATAAGAGTGTTTCAAAAGCTGATATGTTATCCGCTGTTCAAGGTGTTTTTGAGATGGCCGCCGAGGGGAAGCTAAAGATTGACATAACAGAGTTTGCACTGGAAAATATCGAAGAGGCCTGGAGTGTTCCACTTACGCCACGTCCAGTAGTAAAGGTGCAATAAAAAGAAATGGAAAATGAGGTTTTTAAAGCGCTGGTTGATTTAGTTTCCCTTCTCAATCGGCCGGACCGTGATAAGAAAATGATTGCTGATGCTGGCGTAAGTTTGGAAGCAGCAACCTTTCGCGTCTTTGTTGGCATTGTTCATCTTCAACCGACTAGTGTTGGTGATTTGGCCGCTATGATGGGGAAAAACTATTCGAGTGTTAGTCGGCAAATCGATAAGTTAGAGACTGCGGGGTTGGTTCATACTTATCCATCAAGTTCAGATTCTCGATTTCGTTTGTCTGAATTGACGAAATACGGGGAGGAAATCAATGCTATGATCAGGCTCGCCCGTGAGCGCAATATGCGAGAAGCCTTGGCTGATTGGACTTTGGATGAAAAAAACGTATTATTAAATAATTTAAGGCGTTTATTCGAATCGCTGCAAAGGCTCGACTAGTACAGTTGTTGCATCTTAAGGGACCACTCCTAGCACAGGAATGGTCTTTCTATGCCGTTATAGACAGCATACGAACTAAAGAATGTGATGGAAACACTATTTTCACAACAATGGGATGAAGTTGAACATAAAGATTTTCGCCTTAGCGCTCATTAACGTCAGTTCACCTTTGGTGGGCTCTGCAAACACAATTTGCAGCGACATCGTCAGCGGCTGGCGCGATCCGACTTTCATTCCGTTAAGTTAGGGACATGGAGGTGCATACATCGGGCTCTGTGTTCCATGGAGAACGTGCAGGAATCAAACTACATGTTTATGTTGCCTTCGCTGTAACTACTCGCGGCAATGCTTGGAATCGATTATCTGAAACCGCTGGAGGAACAAGATCCAGGATTTATATCCGTCCTTCTATATGGGTACGACAAAGAACCAGTTTCATTTGTTCATAACAAGAAACCGCGTATGGACTATTACCGCGGCTGCGTACACGCTCTTCAATCCATGATCGACGCGCGCACAACGAGTAAAACGCCGTTGTTGATGAGGCCGGACGCATTCATGCGCTCGTGCCGCTCGTCATCGGGCGTAGCCTCAGCTTGAAGAAGGTGGGCGTGTCGCTGCCATTTGTCAACTATATGGACGTTTGTGCGGACGGCGAGGAAGCTTTTCAATTCGCTGTCGCTTCCGCGGCTGGCCTCAAAGACAAGCTCAAGCTCGGTTACGTGCAACTGCGGCTGAAGGAGCAGCAGGTGAGCGATCCGCAGTGGCACGCGTGTTTGCAGAACTTTACCTTCGTCCTCCCATTGGCGGACGACGAGGAGCAGGTGCTGGCACTTTCCTCGAGCAGTAACCGTAACCATACTCGCAAAGTATACAAGAACGACTGGTTTGACGTCTCGTTCGACCACAGTCAGCTGGAAGCGTTTCACCGTGTGTACGTGAAGCGGATGAAGCAATAGGGGGCGCCAGCGGAGCCGTTGCATTTTTTTCGGCAGTTTTTAGAGTGTTTGCCGGACAACAGCACGCTGCTTACGATCCTGGACAAAGAGACGCGAGAGGTGATCGGCGGCATGCTGCTGCTGACAAGCCCGAGCAATGAGACGCTGTACTACCCGTATGGGGGGACCCTGACGGGGTTGGAATGCGCCAGTGCTGCTCGTATGGGGCTTGGCGGCGCTCGCCATCGCTTTTCTTTTGTTTACGCGGCGGGACGTGCTTTGAGAAGGCGGATGAAGAAGAGTGCGCCTAATCGGTTCACAACGCAGCTTTTACTTAACTTTTAATTACTTTTTACCTAAATTGTCTTGTACTCCGAAAATCCGAATATATAATAGAAATCAAGCAGCGGTGTGTCGGAAGACGTCTATTCGATAGTTACCATTCGATGAAGGGGATTAGATCCGATGTCCGACTCAGAAGCAACGAAAGTCATTAGCATCCCGGGCGTGAAACGTTTTCAATTTGATAGTCTGCATGCGCCCAATCAGAAACGTCTTAGAGCGATATCGTTGTATCAGTTAGGCGACTTGTGCTGCGATTCCGAGTTTGTGTTGAAGCCGCATAAGCAGCCGTGCTACGAGATCTCGTATATCGCTTCTGGGCAAGGCTGGTTCGCTACGAACGGATTGCGTCATGAGTTGCAGGCGGGCGATCTGTATATCGGCAAGCCGCGCGACATTCACCAAGGAGGAGCGAACGCCGAAGACCCTTTTCGCTTTTTCTACTTTGGCTTTCATTTCAATACATCCGTGGAGGACAACCCTCTGCTTCCCATTAGAAGTATGTTTCATCAGATCGAAAAACCGTTCACGACAGATCGATTGGATATAGGGGTTCCGTTTTTTAATGCGATCAAAGAATTGAGTCACGCCAATCCATATTCCGATGCCATGCTTCAAGTTTATTTGGAGCAAATCATCGTATTGACGTACCGGAACTTTTGTTCTGACTGGAAAGCGACATACCCTGGAGACAGGTTGGAAAACTCGGCCAAGCGGGCTGTATTTTCCGCGATCCATTATATAGATGACCGGCTGCTGCAAATTAAAGATTTAGGTGAAATATCTAGCGCCTTTGGCTACAGTTTATCGTATTTGTCGCATCTGTTTACGCGTGAAACCGGAGAAAGTCTCCGGGACTATTTCTCGAAGAAGAAATGGCAAAAGGCGGTCGAGCTGTTGGTAGAAGGAAAACGCACCATTACCGAAATAGCAGCTATTATGCAATATGATTCGATCAATTCGTTTAGCCGCGCTTTCCGGAATATGTACGGCGTTTCCCCGTCGAAGTATGTCCGCGATCGGCAAAGTGAAACTCAAGAAAAGTAATTCCTCAAAGCGAAGGCTTGCATACCTAACGGTAGCAGGCTTTTTTTTCAGTTTATTCAGGGGAACATTCAGTTAAAATTGTAGAGTATTCCTTTTGCAGCGACTTTTGCATACTATTCAGGCGTCTTCGAATCAATACACCGCTGTCGGCGCTCTGTATACTGAACTTAAATAGAGATCGCGAGGGGAGACAGTCCATGTTGAAGTTCGATTTGCACACACATCATAAAAGATGCGCCCACGCCGACGGCGATATTCGGGATTATATCGAAGCGGGGATCAAGAGTGGATTGCAAGTAATCGGTATTTCCGACCATGCGCCGTACTTGGCCAGTGAGGACGATCATCCGAATCCGCGAATCGCAATGGCAGCAAGCGAGTTTCCGAAATATGTTTCAGAGATGCTTGAGCTGAAGGAACAGTATCGGGGAAAAATCGAAGTCCTGCTTGGAGTCGAATCCGACTTTTTTCCTGAGCATGTCAATCTGTATCGGAGTATTTACGACAAATATCCTTTTGATTATATCATCGGTTCCGTTCATCATAGCGGAGGAGACCGGATTTTTAACCGGAACCGGTTCAATCAACTGTCTGATGAGCAGAAGCTCGAGATGAAAGAGACTTACTACGATTTGATTCTGCAATCCGCCAGCAGCAGGATGTTTCAAATACTCGGGCATATCGATGCGATGAAAGTGTATTTCACGGATATGGGTCAAGTGCAGACGCCCGCCGTCGACCGTGCTTTGCAGGGCATAGCCGCATGCGGTACAGCGATCGAGCTGAACACATCAGGCGTAAAAACGTGTGGCTCTTGGTATCCGGCCGATGATATTTTGGAGCGGGCCTTATATTACGGCGTCGATGTGACGTTCGGTTCAGATGCGCACAGTCCTGCACGGGTGGCTTCCGATTGGGAGGAGGCACGGGAGCGGCTTAAGCAGATTGGATTTCAGAGATGGGTGTACTTCAAGAGAAAGCAAAAAATACTCGTTCCGCTTTAGAATCGTTTGGCGCAGGAGATGGACATATTCCAAATCACGAAAGGAAGGAAACTTTTCAATGATACCACCTAAGATGGGTTTACTTGCCGTATCTGCTGCAATCGTCTGTTTGGCTGGCTGCACAGATTCGAAGGATGAAACTAACGAGGCCAAATCAAGGACGGAAAAGCCGGCTATGAATGTCGAGACTGCGATTGCAGAGCTGTCGAAACACCCGATCGAATTGAGCTTATATGAGAATGCCAGCAGTTATACCCAGAAAATGTTCGACGATCTGTATGGGGATCTGCTCAAGAAGAAGTTTCCTAACGTGTCCATCAAGCTGTTTTCGCCAAACAAAGATAGCGGGGGACAAGGGCTGAACCAGCTGATTCTATCGGGTGTAAAACTGGATTTGATCAAAGTGTCGGGAGCCAGCTTTTACACTTTTCTGGAAGACAATGGATTGCAGGATGACGTCTCCGACCTGATCGTAAAATACAATTACGACTTGAACAAGTTTCATCCTTCGGTATTGTCCTATATGCGGTCGTTCGGAACAGGCAAAGAAATATATGGCATACCGAATGCGGTAGCCGCAACCGCTATGTTCTACAACAAAGATATATTCGATAGATTCGGGGTTCCGTATCCGAAGGACGGCATGACATGGGACGAAACGTACGAATTGGCTCGTAAAGTTACGCATTTGGACGGCGGCGTGCAATACTTGGGGTTCCAGGAAAACATCAGCTTCTTGACGATCACGAACCAGCTTTCGCAAAGCTTTCTTGATCCGAAGACGAACAAACCTACGATCAATCAGGACAATTGGAAAACCTTTATTAACAACTTCGCCCGGTTTCATCAAATCGACGGCAACCAGCTTCTGCCCAGCTACAACAACGCCATGTGGAAAGAAGGGCGTGTAGCGATGGCGGTGGGAAGCAGCGGAGGCTCGTGGAACTTCACGTACGACGCGCCGTTTAAGTGGGATATGGTTGAACTTCCGTATTTTAAGGATGCCCCCCGCAAAGGTTCGGGCTTGCAAGTGCCATTTCATGCCATATCGAAAACAAGTGAAAAGCGCGATTTGGCGTTTTTAATCTCGGCATATATCGCCTCCGAGCCGTTCCAAAAGGAAGTAGCCAAGCTCGGCTACGTTCCGCCGATCAAGATCGACAATCTTTCCTCTCTCCTCGGTACGTCCGTTCCGCAGCTGGCAGGCAAAAACATTAAAGCTGCCGTCCCGCTGGAAACCGCAGCTCCGCCTTTTCCGACGAACGGATACCAGAGTCTCATTGCCGGGTATGTGAATACGGCATACAGTGAAGTCGCGACAGGCAAAAAAGACGTCAATACGGCTCTTCGCGACGCGGAAGAGCTGGCCGACAAGAAATTGAAAGAAGCGGCGTTCGCGGGGAAATAATGCTTTGCAGCATAATCTGATTCCTCTGAGCACTGAAGGGAGACGAATGATAATGGATGAGAAAGCAAAAGTAAGCCGCCGTCAAGTGATCGCCGCCATAGGGATGACGGGTGCGACTGTGCTCATGGCTGGAGCGACTTCCGCCTATTCCGCAGGACGCAGCGTAACGGATTCGGTATATGGAAACGGTAATGGAAATGGAAAAGGAGACCCTCATGACAGAACGGAGATCAACCATTTCGTAAATGTGAAACGGTTCGGGGCTAAGGGCGACGGCGTAACGGATGACAGCGCGGCATTCGCTGCAGCATTTGGGAACGGAAGTGTATCCGTATATGTGCCGGAAGGAACGTACCGCGTGCGAGGGCTTAGAGTACCTTCCAATACGACAGTGCGCGGTGCGGGCATCGATTGCACAATCATCAAACTGACCGACGACGCGCCGAACGGCGAATGGGTCGTGACTAACAGCGATTACGAAGCGGGAAACACGAATATCGTGCTGGAAGATTTTACGGCCGATTGGAATATAAACCGTCCGAACGTGAGACGCGTCGGCGGACAAGCTTCATCGTGCATCACGCTTGCAAATGCCAGCTATTGCTGGATTCAGAGGGTGAAGGCAGTAGACGCGCTGCTTCATTGCTTCGACGTGACAAGTCCTCAATACGTAAACGAAGGCGATACCGTCTATTCGGACAAACCGAGCCGCTATGTCTGGATTACGGATTGTATCGCTGACGGTCACGAGGACGACGGTTTTACGACGCACCATTCCGAATATATATATATCGAAAATTGCTATTCGACAGGGGCATCCAAAGCAGGCAAATATTTTGGCGGCGTCGGCTTTGAGATCGATGACGGTTCGCGCAACGTGTGGGTAACGAACTGCGTATCCGAGGGGAATTGGCGCGGATTTATGGCTAAAGGTCACCATGATGCCCCTGCCGCTTACGGTGTTCACTTTACGAATTGCACGTCGATCCGAGAAGCGCGTTCATTTGAGCTTCTGCACATCAATCATCATCTGAGCACAGAGCCTGTTTCACCAAACGCCTATGATGTGACGATGACGAACTGCGTCGCCTATTATCCGCAGATGAAACCGGTCTCGCTCGATATTACGCAGAGAGCTTTGTCGATCGCGGCATATGCCCGTGTAAAGGTTAATGGATTTACGGCGATCGGAGATCCGGCCTTCGATTATAAGAACCAGCCGGTAATAGCCGTTCAGACGAAAGCAAGAAATGTTACGCTCTCCGACATTCATGTAACCGGCTTTACGACGGCGAGTACGGATATCACCATCGCAGGCGGAGCCAACAGCGGCGATCATATCGTTATTTCCAACGTATCCGTCCATGAATCCAGTCCGAATGGGATATTTATCGGAACCGGTTTGAAGGATGTCATGGTGTCGAATATACAATTGCAGGGGACGAACAAAGCAGGCTCCGTCGGCTTGAAATATTACGCTGACCGGACTTATATCGGCAACATCAGCGTCTCCGGCTACGCATACACGGCGTATGCGCCGAACGGCGTCATCTTGGAAGAGGTTACCGAAGTTCCGCAGTGGCAGAGCGCCACGCTCCAAAACGGCTGGGTTCCTTCCTCCGCCGATCAATCGCCGAAGTTTGCAAAAAACTCCGAAGGATTCGTGCATGTGTTTGGTACGGTGCAAGGAGGAACGGCAGGATCGTCGACTCCGCTATTTACGCTGCCGAGCAAGTACAGGCCTAAGCGAGCGCATACATTTCTGACGGCCGGCTCCGAACCGGGGGCGATGAATATGATTCGCGTACTGACGAACGGCAAAGTAACCACCGAACAATGGTCAGGGACGGGCAGCAATATCCTTGTACGATTCGATCAGATCATTTTCCCAACAATAATCTAATGTGTTGTTTTCGGCAGCACACGAACACCTCCGTACCGGTTTGGCGGCTGCGGAGGTGTTGTTCGTCTTTATGATGGCAAGCAAAACAGCACGCTCACGAATTCCCATTCGGAATCGAGAGCGTGCTGCCATGCTTCAGCTGATCTCCTTAGTTCGTTACCGCATCCAGGTCCATATCGGCTATCAATTGCGGCATCAAACTGCGGAACCGGTCGGCTCTGCTCCTATCAAACAGGCGAGCTCCGCTTTCACGCATAGCCAGCACACTGCAGATCCAGCTATTCGTCCAACCCGATTCGACGCACCAAGGCCCCCAGCCATTGTCGGCCGAGCTGCCCCAATATTCCCAAAGCACATCATCGAAGCTGCGCATCCATGCTCCATCGAGATACGGATGAGCTTCCGAACGAACCTGAATGCGGCATAAAAAAGCAATAAGCCGGTCAACCGCTTCCTTCAGCTTGTCATCCTTGATTGCCGTCGATGCTTCGTGCAGGCCGATCAAAGCCCAATTCGCCGTATATAATAAATCGCATACGGGGTCACCTTCCTCTTGCATCAGAGATGCTTCATGATGACCGTACTCCTCATTCGAACGGGGAGGCGGATACCGGCCGTTATCAATCGGGCCAAGCATATCGCGGATAGAACCGCAAGGCTCGATACGAGACAGCAGCATATCCGTCATTTGCAGCAGCCAATCCCTATGCTCTTCTGTATCCTCGATTTCAACCAGCATGGATAACGGAAGCACCATTCTCGCGATCTCCTGAGTCAGGCCATTCGTCCATTTCCATGTCGCAGGCGTTGCTTCCATCGTCAGTCGAATCGCTTTTTTGGACAGCGTCAGAAATGGCTCGAACCCTGTAACCGTATAAGCCCATAAATAACAGGACCACAAATAGCATTGATAATGAGGAGACATTTCAATAAAATCCTCGTTCTGATAAAAATGCCAATCGCGACCGTTTACAAACGATTTGCTCGTTTCCAAATAACCCCGACGAAAGCCGTTCGTACCCGTTGTTCGGAGATTGGCCAGCAGGCATGTCAAAATGCGCTCGTCCCAGCGATCATTATTCAGAGCGTGCCGTGCAGCCAGCGTCGCCCAAATGACGCGGGCATTGTCGTCACCATAGAACACTTTCCTGCGGTCGTACCAATTGACCATGCCATAGTCCGGCTGATCCCGCTGATCATTATAGAAGTTCCGGTCCATCCAAACGCTGTCGAGCATGCTTTCCGCTAGCTGCTTGCTTTCCGGATTTTGGGTCAAGCTGTAATCGTAGGCAAAGACCATTGCGCTCTCGGCGATACAATCCGCCCGAAGCCAGGCGCGCATGAGCTGCTTGCCGTCGTATCGGATGTTGGATTCGAAGCCTTCGATCGCTCCTTTCCGCAAATCGATGCTGTAAGCGGCGTGAGCGCGGAACCACTTCATGCTGAGCTGCCGAGCCTGAGTTTCGGCGTTAAGAGGCAAAGGCTCCTGCTTGCTCCATTGCGTACGGACGACGGGTTCCCAGCTTAACAATTCGGCAGCCTGCGGATATCCGGCCCACCTCAAAATACGTTTCCAAACGTCGCGCCAAACAACGTTTGGCGCATATCGTCCGCGAATGCAATGGCTTAACGCGCTTGCGGCAATCAAGACGTTCCGCCCGGTCCATTCCCACAGGAGCGGCACGCTTGTGTTAGGCAATCCATATACGGCCTTGTCGTAACCGGCTACGCGACCGAGGCGCAGATGCACCTCGGTCTCATCCTGCTGCTGCGCTTGCATCGGAACATACCAGCAGCTATGCATCGTCATAATCGTCATCGGTTGATGCTCTGGGGCGAAAAAATCTGCCGTGACGACGACCCGCTCTTTGTCCGTTGATTGAGGCAAGCCGACGGAATAGCCGGCAACCGATTGCGGATACTCGATGTAAAGCTTAAGCCGTTTGCTTAAGGCAGCTTGCTGCTGCGCTTCGTCAAACGAATAGGCAGCCGACGGGTATTGGTCGGCTAATACAAACAAGCCGGTTTCGGCATGGATTTCGCACAGGGCATCGGGAACGCTTTCGTAACGTTTGATTGAGATGCCAAGTTGCTGCAGTGTGCGATACATATCGTTGTCCTCCGAACAACACATAAAGAGCGGCTTGGAGGTGGGATCGAAACCCGTTAGTTCCATATTCATATCTCCTCTATTTCAATTGTGCATTTCGTTTCACGGCTAGTATACTAAAGGTTGTTTTCGTTGTATTGTGTCAATCCCGCCGTAATATTGTACAAAAGCACGGAAAAGAGAAGACGGAGACCATTGGCGTTCGATGAGGCGATCGCTCCTTTCCTTGACGGGAGAAAAGGAAATATATTTCTCGGCAGGAGCGTACCATTGCCGGAACGTTAACCGGCGCGTCATCCGTTATGCGGGCGAAAATACGGTCGGTGGAAGCGTCTATTACGAGACGAAAACGGCGGTCGTATTCCGATCGGCAATGTATGCGACGAGCGCGCCGATTAACATATATAAAGGAATCGGTCTGATCGCCGAAGGGCAAGCGATTTTGAAGGCGAATCCGACGGACCAATCGTTCAAATGTTTCGTCGGAATGGGGTAAGGGAACCGAGTTGTCGGGCGTCAAGCAGGCGAACGTCAATTAAATGCCTTTTTCCGAAGAGTCAAGAACTTGACCGATTACAGTAATTAGGTCCGCGGAATGGAATTTATTGCGCTAAGCGGAGAACGATAGCTCAATTATGACACGGCGGCGGCCGGGAAAAAATATTCGGCTGCCATCGTTGCGCTAACTGGCAGCGTGGTAAAATAAAGTGATTAATGTCAAGTATTAGACTGAGTTGTCCGGCGACACAAACATATGTTCTTTGAGATCCCCGTAAATTGGGGATTTTATATTTTAAAGCACCAATGTTTGTGTCGCAAGATCACGACACAAACATTGGTGCTTAATCGCGGAGATAGAAAAACTTGAATTTGTAATGTTTGTTCAATGGCCATTAAGCTAACCGGAAAATTTCACATAGCATAGAACTAAAAATGGCAATACGAAAATAAGCCCAGCTTTAGTGTTTTATTAAAAAAACTGTGCTTCAAAAAATATGTGAAAACAGGATGGTTACGAGGCTGTCGAGGTGGTGAGAGCTAGTAGGAGGAGGGGTGAGTTAAGTTTGGATTTGTAATACATTATTCACTTGGCCATTAAGCTAAAGGGCAGCATTCCTATTATGAAGAAATACGAGGTGGAGTGCTACGATAAAAATGCAGTCGAAAAACACCCTCGTATGAAATAAAATGAAAGCTAACGAGGGAGCGGACGACAATGAATAAGTACGACAAAGCATTCAAAGAAGAAGCAGTAAGATTGAGCGATGAAATTGGAGCAAGAAAAGCAGCCGAGCAGTTGGGAGTAGCCTACTACACCTTACAGGGGTGGCGGAAGCAAAGAACCCTGCACGGCGACGGCGCGCATATTGGAAGCGGACGCGCTTATGCATCTGCAAACAAGACTGGAGTTGTCAAGAAAAGTGCAGTTAGAAAACACACTCATGCAGAAATTCCGTTACTACGCGGCTTGAGACAGCATTCGTTCGCGATAAACAGTTGGGGGCCAACCCCCCGGATTCGAGGTGTAGATCCGCCGTCTGTTGTAGTAGACCATGATGTACCTGAAGATGACCGATTTTATATAAGCCATCGGATAGTGCTCCGTGCGGATCTTGTACAGCTTTTCTTTCTTCAGCGTAGCAAAAAAGCTTTCCATCCTCGCGTTATCATAGCAGCGTCCCGTGACCGGAGTCACCACACACGTCCTTCTCGTCGCAGCTCTTCGCAATCCTACCGTGCGGCTTCGCTACCTAGCTGCGTACAACGTGCTTCAGGAGTTCGGGCGAACCGACATCTATCCGGAATTGTTGAGGCTGTTGGGCTGCGAGCATTGGACCCCGCAGCGCACCAGTCATCTTCTGAGTGCGCCTTCCCGTACCTTCGACGTCGCCGTGGCGCACGCCAAAACCCCATTCTTCTTCAGCAGTGACATCACCGTGAAGCAGTGTTCTGGATCGGAGCGACCTTCGCCCGATGCCACAAAATGCTCTCCACAGATGCCCCAAAACTACAAGTTGAGCTATTTCCGGCGTTTAAAGAATTCGTCTTCGATCCCGGCATCATCTCGTCCGACACCCTTGTGCGTCGTGCCGAGGACGTGCTGCTGTTTCTACCGCGACTCTGGGACGAGGCCGAATCAATTATGCTGGGCAATTGGAGGATATTGTAGTTTGTAACAATTGGAGCCGCTCACTGTGCAGGGCTCCAATGCTCAACTGATGGGTACGATAGTGCTGATGCTACTCTAATGATAAAACAAGGCAAATAGTTCGAAACGCATATAACTAATATTTTTTTAGAGTGAAGACCAAAAAAAATTTGATTGTCAATCGAACGTACATTACAGGTTGCTCCGGTCGAAGACTGATCAAATAGCAGAGGGTGCATACTAGGAAATTTCCATGCCTGGACGTTTTGAATGACCCATGCTTGCAGTATAATTTTAAATCAAAATATGACAGACAAAGCAGTTGCAATAAATGGTTATTACAATTGTTTCATCCATAAATGGCGAACAGTTCTTGCCGTTTGTTAAACGTCCGACTTTTCGTTTACGGCAGATTCGTAAACATTGGTTGTAGATGGCGTTATTTGTGATAAAATCCTCCTATAAGAATAAACGGAGGTACATTATGTTTACGAAGACTGATTTGATCGAGCATCTACAAAATATCGGCGTTGACCCGCTCGGGACGTTGAAAATCCATATTTCGTACAAGGCAATCGGAGCGGTCGAGAGTGGTGCGGAGACTGTGCTTGATGCGCTGAGTGACTACATGAAGGACGGGTTGCTCGTGCTGGGGGCGCATACGTGGCGCAATGTCGGGACTGACAATCCGGTCTGCGACAACCTGTATACGCCAACATGCATCGGGGCGCTGACCGAGCTTTTTCGCAAGCGTCCAGGAGTCGTGCGTTCTCTGCACCCGACCCACTCAGTGGCAGCCTTTGGTAAAGATGCCGAGTCCTTTATCGCGGGCGAGGAACATCTGCAAACCCCGTGCGGAGCGGGCGGCACCTATCACAAACTTTGGCAGCGGGGTGCCCAGATCCTGCTGATCGGCGTTAATTTTAGTCGTAACACTTTCATTCATGGGGTTGAGGAATGGGATGGGGCAGTCGGAACGATTTCTGCCGAGAAAGCTGACTTATACACGATCGGGCCCAAAGGTGATCGCCACTACACACCACAGTATCGCCACTGCGCACGGGTCGGATCCAACACATTCACGAAACTCGAACCTGAAGCACTTAGTACCGGCGTCATGACCCTCGGGAAATTCGGCAACGCAACGACCAGATTAATGAGCGCGAAACAACTCCGGGCTATGGTTGCCAAACATCTGAAGCAGGACCCGAACTATCTGACCGACTATTAGTTTAGTTTCGCTTGAATGGTACATGGATATTTCTCTATCCATTCCGTTTGTTGATCGGAGGTTCTGGGGACAAGAAAGAAAAGCTAACAACAGTGGAACTGGGTTTTACGCGGACGTGTTTGTGGATTCCAATGCGTTAAAGTTCTTCCGATGAGAACGGATATAGCGAGCGGTCAATGGTATCCATGGGCCGCTCTATTTATCATTAAAAATATAGTTTTAGATTGAATTTTTAGGAGGGAAACAATGAATTGCGATTGTTTTAGATGTCTGTCATATGGCCGTTTTTGGGACAATCTGACAATTATATTTCTTTGTAATATACTATATATAATAT
>NZ_CAJVAS010000076.1 GCF_910593845.1 Paenibacillus solanacearum
GGATCGTGGTAGACTTTTTCATGGAGTCGTCACCTTTCGGTTTGTTTGTAGGGGTACAAACAGTTTACCGGGTTGACGGCTTTTTTTCTACCATTTTGTGGTTATTCAACAGACGTGATCTTAAGGATTGGTTTTGAAAAAGTCGGTTATGAATATAATGCAAGAGAAATATTGGCTAACTCGATTGCCAAATATTTATTAAATAAAGCGCGGAGTGGAACTTTCAAAAATGATCCAATAGTATTGTTTGTTGATGAAGCACATCAATATTTGAACAAGAGTTTAAAAGACGACCAGTTAAATTACATGGAGTTAAACGCTTTTGACCAAATTGCAAAAGAATGTAGAAAGTATGGGTTATTTTTGTGTATCGCTACTCAAATGCCTAGAGATATTCCTGTCGGTACGTTAAGCCAAATGGGTACATTTATTGTTCATCGGCTTATTAACTTCTATGACAAGGAGGCTATTGCTAGTGCTTGCTCATCTGCAAATAGTGGCATATTATCATTTTTACCTGTGTTAGGGGAAGGTGAGGCAATATTAACAGGAGTTGATATACCTATGCCCGTAAGTATAAAAATAATAGAACCTGAAATTAGGCCGGATTCTAGAACACCGTTATTTAAAATTAATAGGTGAGTTTCACATCATGTTGGAGAGATATGATCGAAAATTTATTATTAAGAAGCCGATGGAATAAGTGAAAGGTATAATTAAATAGTTCAATACTGAATAAGTGTTGGGATGATTTATCTCTGGCGCCGGTTGAGTACCACTTTGGTCCGCGAGTTCTTCACTGAATATTTTCAGTGATCTCACTTGTACAGAAATTGTATACTCGCCAATAATCGGCGGTATGATGGCGTAAGCCTTTGAAGCGATGGATGCTGTATTTGATCCTGCAAAAGGAACAGCTAAATAGACTATTCCGCGAATACTGTTTATGAAAATATCGTTACTTCTTTCCACCTGTTCGATTATCATTCTTTGGACTACGACACCGCCCATACTATGTGTAATAAAATAAATTTCTTTATGGTTCAGTCGAACCTTTATTTATGTAAACAGTAGCTCAGAAATTTTTTTGAAATGATGTCTTTTAAATACAAACCCAGTTTTATAACCGAACGTGTACAAATCGAAGCGACTATAAGACGCATCTTTCATTATTAAATGAGGTAAGGAATCACAATTCTTTTTTGTCCATGTACTAAAGGGATGCCCGGCGAGGCCATGTACGAAAATGATTGCCGCTTCATTATTTTTTTCACGTACAATGTGTAATGTCAGCAGAAAATAAAGTATTAGACTGGATGTTTTTATTCCAAGCGGCTTTTCGAATCGCCAATCCGTCAGACTCCATAAAATAAGTATTAGACTGACCCCTAGAAATTGAAACAGCGACAGCCAAGGACGAGAAAATATAGTCCTAGACTGTCGCTGTTTTATTTAACTATCGTTCCCCTTAGTGTAATTACAGCTACTTGCTGCAACCGGTGGGGTTGAACTATCGTACTGCGTTTGCTTAACCCACTTGCAAATTAATTTTTACTACCTCGTACCATACCAGGGAACATTCGGCGGGTCCTGTATGAAACCAAGTAAATTACCCCAAGGGTCATAAAACTTTAAAAATCCCAATGGCCATATGGTTTCAGGATTATCCTGCCATTTCGTTGAGCGGCGGCTTTGATAAGACAACCGCCGCTGCATACCTAGAAATAACGACGTTACCGTTCTCGTCGATGGCATTAACCCCAATCTTCCCTCGACTTGCAAGCCTTTGTCTAAAAAAGAAAAAGCCGCGATTTACGCGGCAATGAGCGAGACAATGTTCACCTTTGAAACGCTTGCAGCGGCCCGGCATATGGTGCATGTTCAAATCGACATGGGTTCTCCGTTACCCGCGGGTCCTGCTGCTTGTGCAGCACTTCCATCAGCTCCACGTTCAGCTTCTTCTTGATGTCCGAATATTCCGACCTGTCAGCCACATTCTCCATATAAAAAGGATCCTTCCGCAAATCGTACAGTTCCTCATACGGCCGTTTACCGAAGCCCAAACGGAACAGCGGCTTGATCTCCTCTTCATTTCGGTGATGAATCATCCATGCTTTAGTTGGGCTAGCATCCATTTCGGCGTAGGCGACTCCGATTTTCCATTGCAAGTCCTCGTAGGAGGGAGGCACGGTATTCGGATTGTCCAAGCCGCGGGGAGCGCCCATTGGCCAGCGGTCCGGCTCAAAATTGATGATGTACAGATATTCCTCAGTCCGAATGGCCCGCTGCGGATAAGGCAGCTCGCCTTTGCGAGCGGAGGGGACATGCCTCTCCCGGCCGGTCACGACAAAGGTGCGCCCCGGGTCCACCTGACCGCATCTCTCGCTCAGCAGAACCGGCAGCAGACTGCGTCCCGTCATCGATTCTGGAACCGGCATCCCCGCCGCCTCCAGGAAGGTCGGCGCCAAATCCATCAGGTTCACGAAGTCGTTGATGACCCGTCCCGGCTGGATATGACCCGGCCAACGCATAGCGAGTGCGACCTCGCAGCCGAGATTGTACAGATTGCATTTGCCTCGCGGCATTCCGGGAATCCCGTGGTCCCCGCTCACGACGATCAGCGTCTCGTCGAGCTCGCCTAACTCCTCCAGCCGCTGCAGAATAATGCCTAGTCCGGTATCCAGCGCTTGGCATTCGCCCAAATAATCGCAAACATCCTCTCGAACCTCCGGAACATCCGGCAAAAATGCGGGTATCCGGCCCATGAGATCGTCTGGATTCAGCCCCCACAGCGCTTTGCCGGAACCCTGCTCCCACGAACGATGGGTATTGGTAGGACCCCACCAATAGCAAAACGGCTTTCCCTCCGGCCGGGCTTCCATGAAAGAGTCAAAGTTCATTCGAACTTCGTCTAGAAGCTCTCGCTTGGCTGCTTCTATCCCGATCTCCTGCGCGCGCTTGGTGGCATGGTGAGAAAACTTGCCGAAGTTGGCGCCACCCGTTACATACGCGGTTCGCTTTCCGCCATACGGAGCATTGGCGGTTTTCCCGGGAGACCATACTTTGTAAGTGTGGCCGATGTGGTAGCCGTTTTTCTCCAGCTCAAGCGGATAAGTCGGAATCGTTTCGTCCCAGACGGCCCCGACCAGAATGGCGCCGAGACCAGTCTGCCAAAAATATTGGCCGGACAGCAAGGAACTGCGGCATGGTGTGCAGCTCGGCGCCGGAACGGAGGCATTCATAAAGAGCGCGCCTTCTCGGGCGATCCGATCGAAACTCGGAGTGGAGATAAGCTTATTGATAGAATCAGGTCCTTCGTGCTCGGCATAAATGCTGGCATAGCGTCCCCAGTCGTCGGCGAAAGCAAACAAGATATTCAAATCGAAATCACCTTTCGTTAGAAAGATTTTTACGTCTCCTCGACAAAATAATCATTCAAAATCCTTACCTATACCACTTACCCACTAGTACAAGCATATTTATAGATTCATCCAGAAATACATTCTACAGTTATTTCCAAAATCCTTTGTCTCCTTCATTAGAGTGACTATTAAGCACTTCTGCCCGTTCGTATTATGAGGTCCAGTCTACAACTTTATTTCGCTAGTCTAATTATTTTCCGAGTCTAATATTTATTTTCTCAGTCTAATACTTTATTTTCTGCTGACATGTAATCCTTCTATTTTTTTTAGTTTCAAGGCGTCTTCCCACCAATCTTCCTAATTCAACCAAATAATTAATTTACATTATTTTTCCTCTCACTGCTTGTTTCTAAGCAAAATTTATATATGAACATTTTGCATAATTCCGTATTTTGCTTAAATGTAGAGAAAATTTCAATGGTCGGGGCAATTTTGAGCATGATTCTAAAAATGGGCAGACCTGCAAAATTCCATCATTTGCGAATTTTCAAGCTACGTTACAAGAATATAGAGACGGCCGGGCAGACCATCATATATGGCCATTTACTTATATATTTATCCAGGTGCATGATTACTGCTTCGAGATCCAACTGTGTTTTTGAAACAATATATTACTTATTTATTTTAAACTAATGATTTCTGCAACAAACCTTATTTTCCGCAGCGGCGCACTTCAAATTCTAATGTAAAATGAAACAACAACAACGGAGCCTCATGGGTTTGAAGTGACCCCCAAAAGTTAGACAGTTTATATAGTCAGGCTGCCTTTAGCGCATGAGTTCGGTACTGTACCGGGCTCATGCCTTTTAGTTTTGACTTTATTCGTTTGTGGTTGTAATAGTGGATATATTGTTCAAGTTCAACTTTGAAATGCTCAATACTATCAAACTCTTCTGTATATAAAAACTCGGATTTTAGTATCCCAAAGAAGTTCTCCATAACAGCATTGTCGTAACAGTTTCCTTTACGTGACATGCTTTGTGTTATGCCTTGTTCCTTCAATGACTGCTGGTACTGGGGCATTTGGTAATGCCAGCCCTGATCGGAATGAATCAATAAGGTGTCATCGTCAGACTTACGCTTCAGAGCCTGATCCAACATACCAGAGACAAGCTTATAGAATGGACGTGAATCAATAGTGTAGGTAATGATTTCCCCGTTAAACAAGTCAAGTATAGGTGACAAGCATAACTTCTCTCCAAACAATTTGAACTCCGTAATATCTGTAACCCACTTCTCATTTGGTCTTGTAGCATTGAAATTTCGTTCTAGGACGTTTGGAGCAATTTTACCAACTGTTCCTTTATACGAGCGATATTTTTTCATGCGAACGATACATTTTAAGCCAAGTTCACGCATGATACGCTGCACCTTTTTACGGTTCACTAAGTGCCCTTCGTTGTGTAGCTCGTCTGTTATACGACGATATCCATAACGGCCTTTATGAGCATGATAGACCGCTGAAATACGGGATTTTAAGTCCGTATCTTTGTCTGGACGATTCATTGTACTTACCCAGTAATAATACGTACTACGTGGAATCTGAGCCAGCTGTAGTAAGGAGGTAATGGGATACTCTAGCCTTAGTTCAAATACTACTTGCGCTTTGTTTTGCTTTGAAACTTTTCCTTGCTTTGAACTAAGGCATTCAACTTTTTTAAGTAGGCGTTCTCCATTCGTAAACGTTCTACTTCCGCCTGTAAAGCCTCAATTGAGCCTTCAACTGGTGTTGGTTTTTTTGTATCGTCTTTCATGGATGGACGCCCCTTTTTCTTTGATATGAGGGCGTCTATTCCACCTGCTTCGAATTGCCTCTTCCACTTAAGTACTGTGTAATCCGAAGACAAATTAAACCGAGCGGCGGTCTCATTGGTAGATGCCCCAAATTTGTTCATGTAATTGAGTACATCTATTTTAAATTGAATCTCGTGATTTGTATACGAAGAGGTAATTCCCTCCTCTCCATGCTTTTGATAACGTAATACCCATCTTTTTAGTGGCGCAGTGCTCATATTTCGTTCTTCAGCAATTGTTTTATACGACGCTTTACCTTCTAGATAAGCCAGGACTGCTTCTAACTTTTCCTGGGTTGAGTATTTAGCCAAAAAAACTGCACCTCCAATTGTTTGACTGTGTCCAACAATTGGGGTGCAGTTCAGTTTGAGGGCTCCGTTTTCTAATTTGCAAAGCAGCTGTCGCTTTTGTTAGATTTCAATCCTTCCTTGAGATCAGCCAAATTTCCGTTACCTGGAAAGACGCTTGTTCCATCCTGTTTGTAGCTCTACAGCATGTTCTTTGTAAGGTGATGCACTAGCCGAGTCTCCCTAATGCTTTGATCAGCCCCCAAAGCATCATATTCTTAAAAATTAGATCCATTTCGTGTGAGTCTATCTCTTATTCTAGAACGTATCTCCGCCATAGCGTTGTACTTTTACTTCCTGCCCTAGGTTCTTGAAAATCGACGGAAAAACCTAACTTAGGGGCAATATCCCAGAGAGGAACATGAATTGTTCCATTGTATAATATGTTGTTATTATCCATCGAGTCAACAATTAAACTAACTTTGCCATATTTAACATTGATGAATTGATCGTTAACCTCTAGGTGTCCCCCTATAGTGCTAATGAAATCGCGTAATGGGATATATGCTGTATTATTGGCTGTTAGAAACGTGCCCTGTCCGCTATATTTAACTGATTCTCCTTTAACAACTACTTCTATTGGGTCAGAAAACGTTATGTAATTTTCCGGATTAAAGTTATAAAAAAGATTCTGAACTCCTCTTGATTGTAACGTTCTGATGCTATCGTTTTTTTGAGTAATGATCCCAGTTGGTAAATGTAAAAATGGTTGTTCGTTTTCCCCATCAAAATATAACTGTTGTTGGGTAACTATAGAATTACCTACCCAAACAAATGCCGGATTTGGGTTAAGAAACGGGTATTCATCAGTTTCCTGTATAAATATTTCCCGCTCGATATCAAATATTTTAAGTTTTTTAATAGAGTAATGTTCATCCTTTATACTACTGTAGATAAGCATATATTTGTCGTCTGGGGAAAAATAACCCAGAGTATAACCTCCATCACTTAGTAGTTGTTCATGTTCATTATTAATTAATGAGATCGTTGAGATCGGATCCGTCCTATAAACATATTTATTATTTCCAACATATTTAACCCCATATTTCATTATGGGATTGTCACCGTTAATGAGTTTCGATTCTTCATTGGATCCATCTTTGTGCATGATGGTTACGCTATGACCAAAGGTATTTGGAACCTCATATACATAATCACCGTAGGAAGGCATTGGATCGTATGTCAACGACATTCCTGACAAGCCAATGTACATCTTTTCATTATCATAATGATTATACGAACCAGGGATTGATGATCGGTACTCATTCGAGGTTATCGAGTAAAAATCGATGCTATTTTCGTATCTTATTGAGTATACTTCCATTCCCGGCAACACATTTCTTAAATAAGACGTGTCGCTTTCCAACTGATTGACTATACGTAAATCTTTACTTGTAAAGTCAAATTCGTATAATGTTGAAACTACCGGTCGAGTCCTGTTCCGTGAAGGCGTATTTTCGTAAAATCCTTCCGCAAAAACGTAATATGCTTTAATCCCTTCAGCTGTATTTAGTATTGTTCCTTCGATATGTTGGGATACTCCGAAAGAAAATTTATTTTTATAGTCGCCATAGTAAAAAAACTCATCGTTCGAGGTCCATGCGTGATTAGATCCGATTTGTTGATAGACGAACCCATCGGGAATTTTTCTTGCATAATTCTTGAACTCATATGTCTTCCTAAAAACCTTCCCGGATTCCCAGTTGACTTCATTCAATTCGACTACAGGATAATACATACGATTGATCTTATCGGTGTCCAGATAAAATCGCGCTTTGGCACGGAATATCTTAGGCTCTATACTGTCATATTGAGGCTGTTGGGGATTATCCGCAAATGCATTATAATTATTTGAAAGACATGATCCAAGCAACATAATTAACACGATTAAAAATCGATACTTGTTCTTTTTGGCACTAATCACCTACTAAACACCTCTTTACTATATATAAATAATACTAATTTACCATAAAATTATATAATTTTATACTTATTGTCTAATAGTGCCACTCAGTTTTTCGCTCTCCGTTAGAGATTTTGAAATACAAGCCATTAACCAAGATATCTTTAAACCTTTGATTCCAATAATGATCTGCTCGGGAAAGGAAGAACATGTTTAAGAAACTATTTGATAGTATCGGAGCCAAAATATTAAATCGTAAACCTAAATGGTTTGTTATAAATATCGAGGTGAACCCATTATTGGCCTGCAGTTTCCTCTTTATGGAACATAATGGCATGGTATAATAGTAATAACAATGTCGAAAGAGGGAGTAATTATTATGACCGACTTATATGAGCAGTTTAATAAAGGACCAGCATTTTTACTTTTAGGACAGAATTATTTATCAATTGAAAACAAAACTGACCCTTTTTTGTCCGACGTTCTAAAAAAGTTTGGTATAGAATCTACCTCGAATTCATATAATTCCCTATTCCAAACTGAGGCGGCAATGTCCTACGAATCATCGTTAGCTTGGATGCAACAACGCTGCGATAGATATCCATCACCTATTTGGCTTAAAGAGGTATCCTCATTTCCATGGAACGGTCTATTTCTCTCAGCTATCGACAATGTTTGGCAAAAATCATTCATAACGGATTGGAGAGAACTTCAACATATTTATGATGAGAAATATATTCCACATGACCCACGTAATCGAGCCAAATTACATTGCACATATTTATTTGGCTGTGTTACCCGTTCAGAAGCTCATGAACGTCCCCCGTTAAAAAAGATTGATTTGATAAGAAGAAAGCCTACTGCTGTCTCCTTAGCAAGAAGATTAAAAGAATACATCACTCCTTTGGGTATTCTTGTTATCGAAGGATACTCAGCAAATGATTGGTTCTCCCCATCTGATTTATTTCCTATTGTTGATGAACTAGGGGTTGGACAAGTACATTTATTTAGTGTCGATGAGAACTTGTTAGAAGATGAATATATTGAAATTCTAATAGAATCAAAGAAAATAACTCCACATCATGAAAGTCTTAGTGAGTTCTTCATCAAAGGCATGGAATTAGGGAGACTAAAACTTGGCCAAAGAATTGATGGAAACGATAACTCTAGAAATATTCATATAGGTGATGATACCTTTGAGATACCAACTTACATATGGAATCAAGTCTCAAGATCAGCCATTATTTTAGACGACTCGCTTTTAATTCCCCAACCAAGTTTATCTCGAGATAGAATGCACCAAGAATATCGAACGTTCCTCTCCGACTCTGGGATAAGACCTATTTGGTCTGGTTATGCAAGGTATTTTAATTTCAAGAGAGAGTTTGAAAAAGAGCTAAAAGAAAAAACAGAAAAAAGACTAAGGTCAAAGGAACTACAAAATCATCCAATAATCTTACGTGGACAAACTGGAACAGGTAAATCTGTATCATTAGGGTCCCTTGCCTATGACATTAAAAAAGGTAAAAGATATCCTATTTTATATATCGAAAGAAAACCTCAAAGACCATTGCCTGCCGATATAGACGTATTTTGTAAATGGTCCGAAGATAACGGGGCACAATGTTGTTTAATTATTTGGGATGGAATGGTCGAGATTGAACAATACTATTCACTTCTAAATTACCTATCAAGTCGAGGGCGGAAGGTTGTCCTAGTTGGAAGCTCGTATAATTATGATTTAAGTAATTATGATAATACTGATAATGAAAGAAACGAGATGTTCGTTTATGCTCCAGCTTCTCTCGAAGAGAATGAACTGGATAGATTCAACGAATACCTCGAGCAATTTGGAATTTCCATTGACAGATCAAAATTTAAAGATCAATACTTCCTTGTTCAATTATATAGATATCTTCCAGTTACACATCGGATACTACGGATAGGAATTGAAAGGGAAGTAGGCATAGTAGAGAAAAGTTTGAAAGAGATTATTGAGAAAAGATACGTTAAACCAGAGCTCAATTCATTTGCGGAAGCTCTTCTAAAAGCTGGTGTTATCACAGAAGAAGATATTATTAAAACTAATATAGTAGAAGATATTGGTGACGAAGGCTTTGATATATTTCAGAAACTTATTGGATTAATTATGGTTCCTTCTAAATTCGGCCTAAAAATCCCCTTAGAGTTATTACTTAGAGCACTTGGTAAAGAGTATATTACAAACTTTTATGATCTAATTGGCAAGTTCGATTTATTCAGATACTATGAAGATGCAATTGGTAATATATTCGTAGGTGCTAGACATTCTTTAGAAGCGCAGCTCGTAACACAGTATAGATATGGTTCAGCTAGGTCAGAGGTTGATTTCGCTAAACTTATATTACTAGAAGTTAAAGATAATTCTTTTTACTTTGACAACAACGAGATACAGTTTGCTTTTGATTTGATTCGTAATATGGGGCCAAACGGCAAGAATCGGACTTATTACGAGCCATGCTTTTTAGATATTGCCGAAACTTTAAAAACGCTTAGGGAAAAAAGGGGTGTCAAGAACCCGCGGTTAATGCTCCACGAAGCAAACCTTCTTAGGGAATCTATCAAAATCAGTATGATAAACAACAATTCTGATGCAATATTACAGAATGCTGAGGAAATATTAAATCAAGCATTAGAATTAACGAATAATGATATAAGGAACGAATCCCTTAGAAGCTTCATATTGGTTGAGCTAGCTTCGATTTCCGGTTCAAGACTTAAACAAAAGATGAATTCAACGAATGACTATAACGTGTTATTAGCACTTTTTAGAAAATCCCGCGACCAATCAACTCGTGCTAGAGTATCTGATCCTGAAAGCTTTTATCCTGTGGATATTGCGTTCTGGACAACAAGAGATATATTAAAGTCTGACATTTTAAGTGAGGAACTAAGAGCAGAAACTGAAGCGGATATACTTCATTTATTTGAAGTAATAAAGGCTGACGATTTTTCTGGAGAACAACAAAACCAATACCACCAAAGAAAGATGGAACTTGGTAACATACTAGGGAAATCTGCCCTCTCTGATGATGCTTTCAATGCACTTTTGAGGAATGGTTCAAAAGCAGGATATTACATTAAAGCAAATCAAATAGCGGGTGGAAGCTTATTTTTTGATAAGCCTCTTACCCATATGGAAGTAAAAACTGTAACCAATGTCTTTGAATATCTTTTTAGTGTGCATAACGAAATTAAAGATGACGGTCGATGTCTATTCCTTTTATTCAAAGCATGGTGGTTAAAGCAAATTCATCTCCCATTGTTTTATGGGGAGCGTCAAACATTGGGATTTAATGATTCTGAATGGCACTTTTGCATGAAAATATTAATGGAATTGTCGGATACTGAAGAATTTCTAAATGCCCCAAATATTCAATTCATTCGAGGAGTGGCAGCATTCCATCTTAATTACATAGACAATGCATTAGAAATATTCAGGGATCTTGAAAGAGACTCTGAACATTTCTATAGCAGTCGGAGAATTATCAGAAGTTATTTAGCCAGCACACCGGATGGTAAGCCACGAGAGTTCAACGGTACTGTTAACTTCGTGTCTTCTGATAACAAGAAAGGTGAACTGTATGTAGAGCAATTAAGAAGAAATATTAAATTTATCCCCCACGAATTTAATAAATCAGACTTACAGAAAGGTGATAGTCTTAAATTTCATATTGCTTTTAATTTTCGAGGCCCCATTGCAGACCCGATACACTACTATAAGCAGCAGGTGAAAGAAAAATGAACTTACTGCATAGATCTGCACCAGAGCACTTAATGTATGATATTTTTCGGAAAGTCGATGAAATCGACCGAATCTGCTATAGCCTCAATGAAGATAAAATATTTGGGACCGTCTCAGTAACAATGCCTAAATTTACACCCGCTGAGTTAGGTTTCATACGGACAGTTTCATGGTTTTATGTTCTCTATTTTGAATTAGGAAAAGTATCCATTGACTATTTTAATAATCTAATTTCTGTATATGACAACACCCTAGAAAAATATATTTCTCATGTCCATACAATTCATCAATTACGTACATATTTACAACATAATTTGGACCCCAATAAACAACAAAATAAAAGCATCCAAAAATACTGTGAAGGTTGGCTTTCCACTAAATGTAATACTGCAGTTCCAGCAACCGATGATCATTGGTTTAGTTGTCTGATCGAATTACTACAAGAGGCCTGTTCGTATTTAGATGCTTTAGCTTTTTGTATACGTAGTATTGAACAGGACGAATCAAAGGAAACAATATTAACTAATTGGTCGTCACGTAAGAGTAGGTATCATCCACCTCATCAATTTGATCAATTGATTAGTGTAGTTGCAAATGATATGGGAAAGGATTATCTAGATACCGAGAGATTCAGAAAAAGATATTATCCTGAATGGGCAACCCACTTTCAAAATTGCAAAGCAAATTACATTTTCGAAGTTGAAGCAAGAAAACTGATTGAAAGTGCATTATTGGCAGATACTCCATCAATATTGCCGATAACAGGAAAAACAATTATGGAATTTTTCGATATTCCTCCTGGTCCTCGCGTTGGTGAGATTCTACAAATAGCTAAAAGTATTTATGCTAAAGAACAGTGTAGTGCTCAAGAATTACTTAACCAGCTCAAAGAAAAACTATAATAAAAAAGTCCCAGGTCATGTATTGTCATGAATTGGGACTTTTGGGTTCACACAATCAAACCAAGCATCTGGCTAGCTTATTTTTCAATATATAATCGAAATGAAATCCTGGTTGAAATAAATTCTTCACTTTAACGCACAGATAAAACCAATAGATACTTTGTCTTCTTGGTCAAAAAAGTTACAACGAGATGGTGAAGAAGTTAGCGTCAGTGAGAATGCACTGATGAATGTGAATATATATTTGCCAAAGAAGATTCGCAAAACATTATTTAATATGCTATTTCATATCTTGAGAACGATGGAAATTGATCGATTGGATTCCATGCATATTTATGCATATGACCTAAATGATTTTTTCTATCGAATTCTGCAACAAATCTACATTTCCGCAGCGGCGGTCTTCAAATTCTAACCAATTCGGGAACAACAAATACGGAGCCTCGCGGGTCTGCGGGCTCCGTTTTCTAATTAATTCTGGAATATCACATAAATTAAAAAAAAGTAAAAAAAATACGACGGGGTAGGCGATGATGGATGCCTACCCATTTTTTTATGAAAAAGAGCCGAAGAATGTATAAGCAAGCGGAAGTTATTAGAAAAGATCAATGAATTAGCGGCAGCTGAGGGGCGCCTGTGTGTACAATTTTTAGGTCTACGTAAAGAAGAATCCGTGTAACAATTATCTCACTTAGGCCGTTATCACTGTTTGGGAAATTATGTCGTAGTTCATTGAGCTAATGTAATGGATACGATAGCTTAATAAAAACGTACAACGCGGCTGCAGGCATCTTTCGGCGGCCGCGTTACGCTAACTGGCAGGATAACGGAACTTAGCTTACACAATTAGCGTCTAATAAGCAGCGGGGGCTAAATGAAAGGAGTGTTCGTTTGATCAATTTTGGAATAATTACAGCGTTGTTGACAGGTACTGGGTTACTACTAATCATACGATCGAAATCATCACAAAACCGATTAAGCTTGCGATTGGTAGGTTATGCACTTATTATAATGACAGTTTTTCTTGTTGTTATTGGAATATTATCGAACCTCAATGAAGCATCACATTATGAATAAATAACACATCCCAATGTTAAGCTAACGCGGAACGATAGTAATAATCGCCTCATGTGTGGCAGTAGCAATAACGGCTGAGACGACTCCCTAATCAAAAACGGAACCCGCCTGCTAGGCTGTAAGCTCCGTTCCTGTATTATCCCGTTGAGGGGCAAGTGCCAAACGCGCTATCGTATAAAAAAATCGGCCCGATTCATAAATATTCCTTCAATCTTCTCAATTATGGGCCCGCTTTCCTCGGATGTGCGTTTCACCTCGATCCATTCCGGGTCTTGTAGAAACGCATTCCACAGCCGTTGCCGTTCCTCCATATCCTTATATTCCATCACGTAATATAACTTCGGAAGCCCCGTCTGATCGATCCAGAAATCGTACACCTTCAGTTCCAACCGCTCGAAAATACCAAGTGTATGCTGGCTGAAACGTCGCAGAATCGCTTCCATTCTCCCCTCATGCATGGTATAAATATGGTGCTACAAGATGTCAAGACAGTTATTTTGGTATAATTAAGGTGTGAATGAGTTCACAATGTTAATTAATGTTAATTGGTAAGCCTGTAAATCTTGATTCAGATC
>NZ_CAJVAS010000077.1 GCF_910593845.1 Paenibacillus solanacearum
CGCCTCTTTCGTATGTGGGTTTTGTTCTTGCCGGAACGTTTCCCAGTATACAAGAGGGGCTTTTTGCGTTCAAAGCTCAAATTACTTCATTACAGGAATGGCTCTTTTAATATTTTTGGTTTTTATAATTGTTTCATCATTACGCCGATTTCTTATAACGTTCTCGTATTCACGAATCCGAGAGCCTTAAGGCGCGAAAGCGCCGGGTCCGCCAGGACTTAGGCTCGCAGGATTGTCTGCCTGATACGACTTCCTCGAATTAACAGCCGGCAGACCAAGGGCGCGTAGCGACCGCAGCGTGAATACGGTGTTATGGGATGTCAGCGCCTTCACTGAAATACTTAAAAGTTAGTTTATATCCTGATTTAGTAAATCTTTCAAGACTCAAGGTCTCGATTTGCTAATTCTATAGCAATTGCTAAAGTAATTTGTGGTATTTTACGAAGCCCTTTAATATAGTTATTGTTAAGAAGTTTACTCTCGATGATAGGTTCAATTTTTGTGTCAATACGATCGATCTCTATATCGGCAATAATATTGTTATTGATAAGAAATGTAATAATATCCTCACCTTGATCAGGTGTCCAAGCAATAATATATGCCGTCTTCATTTCTGGAAAGTAAGTTCTTACAATCGATAAAATCCTCTTCCTGCCTTCATCTTGAAATAATGATTTATGTGATCTTAGAAGCTGGTTTCTAATATCTTCCTCTGTCTTACTTCCAATTAGTTTAATTAATTTCAAGACATCATCTCCGCACGAATTAATCTTATGAAAAATATTTCCTTTGTTAAAACAGCAACTAGCATGCTGCTTATATACAAATGGTTATAAAATTAGCGCTGATTTCCTATAACGTTCTTGTATTCCTGAACCCGAGAGGCTTAAGGGAGCGTAGCAACCGGGTCGAAAGACTTAGCCTCGCAGGGTTGTCTGCCTGATTCCTCTTCTCCGAAAATGCCTCGGGCAGACCAAGGTTCGGCGTAGCCGGACCGTAGCAGGAATACGGTGTTATCTGAAGTCCCGCCTGAGTTACCCCAGCATAATTCCTTATAATACCTGTTCTTAGATTTAATCAATGTCTTAAAAAGGAATTTATATAAGGTTTCAATAATCCGTTTCAGCACAATTACATTCCATATTATACCATGTTATTGTGCTGCGTTATTATTGAATCCGATCTTATATAAATTCCTTGCATTGATTAAATCTTTGGTTTGATAAAAAAGCAATTTATTGAATATTTCTTTCATTTACACGATGAGAACTCGAACAAACCGATTTTGGCGGGCAGCCAAATCATTTGTAAGAGCTCTTCAAATCGTCTTCTATATTCAATAAATTCTTTATCAATCAGAACAGTTAGTATATAAGGAATTATGCGGCAACCAAACCAACAAGCTCTATTCACTGACCCTTCAAGTTTCAAGATTGGATGATTCACTTACGTTGGCGGACGTTCGCCAATAAACTAATCCAACTTGATACTTATTACTTCTTAGGCTTATCTTCATTGTGAATAGGTTTTAAGTTGGTTTGGTTGGGGGTTCAACATAGGATTAGCTTCAGGGATTTCAGATAACGTTCTTGTATTCACGAACCCGAGAGCCTTAAAGGAGCGGAGCGACTGGGTCCGTCAGGACTTAGGCTCGCAGGGTTGTCTGCCTGATTCCACTTCTCCGAATTATCTTCTGGCTGACCAAGGGAGCGTAGCGACCGCAGCGTGAATACGGTGTTATCTGAAGGAAACGCCTTCCTTGAATTCTCTACCACTTATTGCATTTAATTATTTCAATAATAGGTTTTGTAATCTTGTCAAATCTAGTTTCATCTTCTAGTGAAACCCAATCAATATCTATTAAATCATCATTATCAGGGTTTTCCTTATTTAATTCTAATTCTCCTCCAATGATCTTAGCTTTATATGTGTATTTTTCACCTGTCTTATTTATCAGTTTTTCAATCATCACTTCATATCCAGTTTCTTCTTTAAGCTCTCTAATACACGCTTCTTCGGGTGATTCATTATTGTTAATCCCGCCACCAGGGAAATTCCAAACAATATCTCCTCTCTCGACATATTGCCTTACCATCAAAACTTTATTGTCTTTGATAATGATCCCTTGAGATATCATGATATATTCTCCCTGTTTGGTCTTTGATTTACTATTAAGGTGTATTCGATTACGTTTCTTTCAGATAACGTTCTTGTATTCACGAATCCGAGAGCCTTAAGGCGCGATAGCGCCGGGTCCGTCAGGACTTAGGCTCGCAGGATTGTCTGCCTGACTCCACTTCCCCGAATTATCTTCGGGCAGACCGAGGAGCGAAAGCGACGAAGCGTGAATACGGTGTTATACGCTGCCCTTGCCTTCCTGGATCACATTCAAGAGTTCTTTAATAATGTGTTTCCTTACCATTCTTAGGACTGCCTTCAATATAGTGTTTGCTCATACTGCTCCTTCGAATTGCCTTCAATATAGTGTTTGCCTATACTGCTACTTTGAATTGCCTTCAATATAGTGTTTGCCTATACTGCTACTTTGATTTGCCTTCAATATAGTGTTTACCTATACTGCTACTTTGATTTGCCTTCAACATAGTGTTTGCCTATACTGCTACTTTGAATTACCTTCAATATAGTGTTTACCTATACTGCTACTTTGAATTGCCTTCAACATAGTGTTTTCTATACCGTTCCTTCGGATTGCCTTCAGTATAGTGATTGCCTATACTGCTCCTTCGAACTGAATAAATATAGTGTTTGTATAAAATTATCTTGCAAGGGTTGCGTATAACGTTCTTGTATTCACGAACCCGAGAACCTTAAGGCAGCTTGCTGCCGGCCGCGACGCGGTTAGGTTCGCAGGGTTGTCTGCCTGATACAACTTCTCCGAAAAGCCTCGGGCAGACCAAGGAGCGTTAGCGACGCAGCGTGAATACGGTGTTATGTGATGGACTTGCCTTCTTGAAAAACTAACGATACTTATTTATTCTTCTTATACCCATACTTAAAACCATCCCTTATATACTCTTGAACAGGGATTACAAAATCAGTTTCGATTATTAACTCAATATCACCAGCCGCTTGCAGCTTTAGATCCCCAAATCCGTATGGCCAGTCTGTAGTGGTGTAAAATTCAATACATCGAGTATCTGATTCTTCCGCATTCCCCCATTGTTTACTTATTCTTATGATATCGTTCTTATTATCTTTAATAAATTGATTTCCGTTTTGATTGTATAATGCTATTGAAATACTTCCCGATTGTATTTCTTTAAATCTTACTTTGGTTAAACCTGAAATATACAAGTCCACTTCATCTTTAAAATCAATCTTTTGTTTTATTAAACTATAACATTCCGAAGCTTTTAGTATAGTGATGCCCCAAGCACTAAAAGAATTCATAGTTTCAAATGATGAATTGAAAAAAAGACGCGCTTCACTAAAATCTATGTAGTTATCAAAGTCCTCCCATGAAATAACTAAAGAGAGAATCATTTCTTTCCTCTTTTCTATTATGTTTACAAGTCTTTCACATAACGTTCTTGTATTTGCGAATCCGAGAGCCTTAAGGCGCGATAGCGCCGGGTCCGCCAGGACTTAGGCTCGCAGGATTGTCTGCCTGACTCCACTTCCCCGAATTATCTTCTGGCAGACCAAGGGGGCTTGACCCCCGCGGCGTGAATACAGTGTTACCTGAAGTAACTGCCTTCTTCGTTTCTCCCTCAAGTTAATTAATTCGTCTTTTATAGTCTTTTATAGTCTTGTATAGTCTTTTATGGCTTTTTATAGTTTCTATAATATTTATAAATCGCCTTTATAGTTTTGATAAATCTTTTATAGTTTTTACGAATCTTTCATCGTCTTGTCCCGTTTTTTGCAAAGTCATTTTTAAGATCGAAACCAGAACTACACATATGCAGATCGCGATTTCTTTAATAGTCTTTATCATACTGCGGTTATTTCAGGTAACGTTCTTGTATTCACGAACCCGAGAGCCTTAAGGCGCGGCAGCGCCGGGTCCGTCAGGACTTAGGCTCGCAGGGTTGTCTGCCTGATACTACATCTCCGAAAAACCTCGGGCAGACCAAGGGGCGTACGCCCCGCAGCGTGAATACGGTGTTAACTGATGCCTCCGACTTAGTCAGCGAAACTTAAAAAATCTTCATTATCCAGTCGTCTCTTAGGTCTTATCAAGTCTTTATCCAAGTTTTTATCAAGTTCTTTAATCATGCTTTAAAATAGTCATTAGGTCTTCAATAATTTTTATTCAAATCTTTAATAAGTCTTTACACAATATATTTCAAAAGGTTTTTAAAAGTTCTAATAATCATTCAGGTTTCAATCAAGGTTCTATATACGTTTTTTTAGATTTACAGGTCGCGTGGACGAAGGGGGTTACGTTTACCTCGCTTGAACTCGCGACTACTATTCTAACTTCCTGAATTGTCTTATCAAATATAAGCATTCGGAGATTTCAGTTAACGTTCGTGTATTCACGAACCCGAGAACCTTAAGGCAGCTTGCTGCCGGCCGCAACGCGGTTAGGTTCGCAGGGTTGTCTGCCTGGTCCACTTCCTCGAAAACCCTCGGGCAGACCAAGGGCCGTAAGGCCCGCAGCGTGAATACGGTGTTATATGTTGTTGCCTTCTCCCCCGAGTCTGCACAAGAAATCGTCTTTCATAGTCTTTACCCATCTTATTCAAGATTTTCAATAGTCTTTTCCATAGGGTTTTATAGGTTCATCCGATTACCTCGAAGGGGTCTACTAAGGTGGCGAGAAGGCTGGAAATCTTCGATTGGATCAAGGGAGGAGACTTATTCCTCTCTTCATCCAATCATTTTCCAGTCCTCTACGCCCTTATAATGTTTTATCGGATGAATCCCTTATAGCCCTTAAAGACTATTGAAAATCAAGATGGTAAAGACTTTAGACGATTTCGTTCAGGAATCATTTCGATCTTGAAAACCATTATACTGCCTCTCCAGAATCAAAGTCCCGCCGGATGAGCTCGATGCTCATCGTCTACTCCAGGCGAATCTTGATTCTGATTGCTTCATTGAATCCGCTCTCACATTGGTTTTCAAGATTTTGATTCCTGATGGGCTTTCTTCTTTAGCTTTGGGGCAATTACATATAACGTTCTTGTATTCACGAACCCGAGAGCCTTAAGGCGCGGCAGCGCCGGGTCCGTCAGGACTTAGGCTCGCAGGGTTGTCTGCCTGTTCCCACTTCTCCGAAATGCCTCGGGCAGACCAAGGGAGCGTAGCGACCGCTGCGTGAATACGGTGTTATATGATGTTCCCCCTACTCTTCTTCGACTTATCTTCATCCTTTATTTCCAAATAGTTTATTAAAGAAGTTTTTATCATTAAGTCTATTTTCTAAATCCTTTACAATTTCAGTCCATGCCTTATATTCATCCGTCTCTTCCCATAATTCCCTTAATTCTGATTCCGTTCTTATTTTTTTTACTGCCTTTACAGCAATTCCTTTTAAATTCTTACCTTTTCCTTCATTGCTTCTAATCCATTCTACTAGGTCTGAAACGTATGAATTCTTTTCTAAAATTTCCTTTCCGGCTTTACCATTTAATGCGGCAATTATTTCAGCTGCACCTAACGCCTGGGCTGCAATATCACCCTCTACATATTCTTGAAGTAATACTTCATTTAGTACTTCTTCTATTACATCTGTTCCACTAGTTTCTAATAATTCAGCTTTCCAATCTAGCACATCATCATTCTCAAAAAAACCATGTCCCCAGGCTCCCATATTCAGTACCTCCGTTTTAATTGGGTCGAAGACCCACTAAGTAGGGGGAATTTCATATAACGTTCTTGTATTCACGAACCCGAGAGCCTTAAGGCGCGGCAGCGCCGGGTCCGTCAGGACTTAGGCTCGCAGGGTTGTCTGCCTGATCCCGCTTCTTCGAATTATCTTCGGGCAGACCAAGGGGCTTGTCCCCCGCAGCGTGAATACGGTGTTAGGTGATGCCGCGTTCTACCTGCAAATGCTCAATATGTTTTATGTATTTAACATAGTCATTATAGGAATCGGCTCTTGCTATTAAAGAAGTGAGTTGTAGAAACTCTTCACTAGTGGAGTCAAAGTCCTTATAAAAATAGTGATAGAAATCATTAATACTAACTGGTTCACTCGAATTATCTATAAATTTAAAATACTCTTCCATGATTTGAGGCTCAATTTCAACGCATTTCAAAAGTTCTAACTTTGCATCTTTCTTTTTATTTCTTAACGAATTTAACAACTCTATTTGATTTCCTATACTATTAACTACAAGCACTTTAATAGCATCTAAGTCATATTGATTCCAATAATCATTAGTAATCGAGATTGTTTTCAACTCTTCTTCTAATTCAGAGATAAATTCAAAAGGCCATTCAAAAATAAATCTACTGAAGAGATAATGTCTTACATCAAATAATTTTTGAGAAATTAATGCTTCTTTCATAAAAGGTACTAGAGGCTTCCCTATTGAAAATAAAAAATCAGCAAGCAAGTTAGCCTCAGGCTCACATCTCCATACATACTCATCAAGGGCTTCAAATAGTTTTGGTATAAGGCCCGCTATATTAGGATATCCTTGCACAATAATATTTTCTAATTCACTTCTTGTGAACATCTTACACCTCGGGTTTTTCGTTTTCTAACGCGGTTTCACCTAACGTTCTTGTATTCACGAATACGTGAGCCTTAAGGCGCGTAGCGCCGGGTCCGTCGGGACTTAGGCTCGCAGGATTGTCTGCCTGATTCCACTTCTTCGAAAAGCCTCTGGCAGACCAAGGAGCGTTAGCGACGCAGCGTGAATACGGTGTTAACTGAAGTCGGCTCTTCTTCGAGACTGCTTTCGTTCACTGCTCTGATCGGTATTCAATACAAGCACTCTCATCTGCTTCGTTGATTAGCATTCAATACGAGCTCTTTCATACTACTTCATCGATTAGCATTCAATACAAACACTTTCATACTACTTCATCGTTCAGCATTCAATACGAGCTCTTTCATACTGCTTCCTCGATCTACTTTCAATACGAGCTCTTTCATACTGCTTCCTCGATCTACTTTCAATACGAGCTCTTTCATACTGCTTCCTCGATCTACTTTCAATACGAGCTCTTCATACTGCTTCCTTGATCTACTTTCTATACGAACACTTTCATACTGTTTCCTCGATTATCTTTCAATACGAGTAATTCATACGCTCCCTTGATCAGCCCACATTATTCAAGTTCTTAGCCGATTTCAGTTAACGTTCTTGTATTCACGAATCCGAGAACCTTAAGGCGCGTAGCGCCGGGTCCGTCAGGACTTAGGCTCGCAGGATTGTCTGCCTGATCAACTTCTCCGAATTATCTCCTGGCAGACCAAGGTCGGCGTAGCCGGCCGCGGCGTGAATACGGTGTTAAGCGATGGCACTGACTTCTCTGACTTAACCCTCGATATAGCTCTTGACCTTATATAATCCCTTGATCTGTATAGTTCTTGATCTTTATAGCACTTGACCTGTGTAGCCCTTGACCATATAGCTCTTGATCTGTATAGCCCTTGACCTTTATAGCCCTTGAAGATCGGTATAGCCCTTAATTTCTAGAAAACTGCCAACTTAAGCAGATAGTGATAAAGGCTTCTAATATATATTCATTTCAGTGCTTTCGCTTAACGTTCTTGTATTCACGAATCCGAGAACCTTAAGGCGCGTAGCGCCGGGTCCGTCAGGACTTAGGTTCGCAGGATTGTCTGCCTGATATTACATCTACGAACTATCTCCTGGCAGACCAAGGGAGCGTAGCGACCGCAGCGTGAATACGGTGTTATAGGATGTAGCTGCCGTCTTTGAATTTACTTTCAAAAAGTCCTTACTAGTCTTTAAACATTTCTGTCGTTTCTCTTAATACATATTTATCCAATATTCTTCTTTCATTATAAAAGGTTTTAAATAGCTCTTCTGCTTGTTTAAAATTAAAGACTTCATTAGTCCTTACCTTTATCTCTCCCCCGCTATAGGAAACTTTCGTACTAATCTTGATAAAACTCCTTATGCCGATTACAAAATGTTTAAATCCGTCTTTATATGGTTCTCTATATTCTATTGTCATTTTCGATTTTGAACCTGCACATTGTAGATACAAATAATCACTATAAGCTAGGGTACAAAACGAGCTTGTACTTCCATTCATTTGCTTAAGGAAATCGATCACAAAATTGAGCTCAGGCTCAATCTCTTCCATCACATGACTATCTACTTCTAATTGAAATTCCATACAATTCTCCTCGGTAACACGGTTTAATATCGGATTATTTAAGTATTGCAGCTATTTCCTATAACGTTCTTGTATTCACGAACCCTCACTGGCTTAAGGCCCATAGGGCCGGCCGCGATGCGGTTAGCCAGTGCAGGGTTGTCTGCCTGACTCCGCTTCCTCGAATTATCTTCGGGCAGACCAAGGGAGCGTAGTGACCGCAGCGTGAATACGGTGTTAGGCGAAGGTACCTTGAATTAACCCTCAAAAGCTTTATCATCATTCAAAATGATCTTTATTCCTTCATATTCTAATTCTTCTATTATTCTTCTAATATTTCTTTCTTCTTTAAAATCGAACCACCGATTTCTCTCATCTGGAAATCTATCTAATGTGTTTTTAAATCTTTTAAATACGCCTTTTTTGCCTTGTAGAGAATTTAGAACAATATTTCTAGCTTTTACATTATTTATGCTTTGTCCAAATACAATCATCTCATCAAAAGCTTCCGAAGATTCAAGTCTCGGGACTCTTATGTACTTATCTCCAAATGCTTCTTCTATTGACAAAGACAACTCATCATCAATTTCTATATAGTCATTCATAGGTACAACTTCTCCAGTTTCAACATCCAGAAAATAAGAGTACTCTAAGTTGTTATCTTCGAAAGCAGAAACAAGATCTTGAAATTGTAGTTTTGATAATGTTTTTTCTTTCATGGTTGATCCCTTCATTAATATAATCTCTTCGTACTTTCGCCTAACGTTCTTGTATCTACGAACCCTCACTGCCTTAAGGGACGACAGTCCCGGCCGCGACGCGGTTAGGCAGTGCAGGGTTGTCTGCCTGGCTCCACTTCCTCGAAAAATCCTCGGGCAGACCCAGGGGCGTTAGCCCCGCAGCGTAGATACGGTGTTAGAAGATGTGGACGACTTCTTCGGATTCACCTTCACAATGTTGAACATTATTTGGTTGTTCGTGTTTTAATCAAGATATTCTACTTTACAACTCCAATTAAGATATTGTTCATTAAATTTCTCTAAACATTCTTTCATTATCAATGAATCACTAGGTAGGGTATTTAAAAGACTTTTCCATCCTATCAATTTAAGGGTTCTTGGCATTTCAACTAATCCAATTATTGAATCCCAAAATGCATCCCAGTTCATCCCGTAAAAATTAGGAAATCCAAGTTTTTCTTTAAGTAATTTATGTAAATCACTTATGTTCTTAATGGCATTTAAATCTATTTCAATGTATTCAATTTGATCGTTCATACAAATCCCCGATCTTGTAGTAAATTTATTACGCTTCGTCCGTTTCATCTAACGTTCTTGTATTCACGAATCCGAGAGCCTTAAGGCGCGGCAGCGCCGGGTCCGTCAGGACTTAGGCTCGCAGGGTTGTCTGCTGAATCCGCTCCCAGAAATCGCCTCTGCAGACCAAGGGCCATCAAGCCCGCAGCGTGAATACGGTGTTAGCTGAAGTTGCATCTTCTTTGAAATACCACACTAAAAATTCTTCTGTATCTTATTCAGTTCTAGGGTTTTTATATAATCCATTAATTTCTATTATTTCGGCTTCAGCAACACGTTTCGGACCTTCCATAAAATAACCTTTAAGTCCTACTTTAATATCATGAATGTGTCGTTCTCCTCGTGAATTTGGAAATAAAATCCACATCCTAGCAATACCTGATTCTAATACTGCTCTTGTTTCATCTATAATTATGTTTCCATTCTCATCTTCGAATTCTGGATGAATTACTCTCAAATCAACCGGTGTCTTTAAAAAATCTTCTACTAAAGCAAAATCACTTCTATATCCTTGTCGGGGTAGCTGCTTTCTACCACCCTCTTCTACAGAGAAAAATCTATATTTTACTTTAAAATCTGGAGGAAACCCACGAATTTTTTCAATCGATACCCACATACGAATCCCTCACAAAATGATTCTTGTATTTATAAGTTCTTAGGCAATTTCATCTAACGTTCTTGTATTCACGAACCCGAGAGCCTTAAGGCGCGGTAGCGCCGGGTCCGTCAGGACTTAGGCTCGCAGGGTTGTCTGCCTGAACCCGCTTCTCTGAATTATCATCTGGCAGACCAAGGAGCGTAGCGACGTAGCGTGAATACGGTGTTATATGCTGCCGGGGCCTTCCTTGAAACATCTCTCAAAATCCATTCCTTCTTGTCGTTCTTTAGGTTTATCGATCTTTTGTAGTCCCTATCTTACTTTACTGGTTTTCCAGTTTATCGGTCTTTATAGTTCTTATCGTTCCCTTATCGTCCTTTACCGGTTTATCAATCTTTATAGTCCTTTTCGTCCTTTACTGGTTTATCGATCTTTATAGTCCTTCGTCCTTTACCGGTTTATCGGCTCTATATTCCTTGTCGTACTTTATTAGTAAATGCAGTAGTCCTAAGCACCTACTAAATCAAATATACCACTACCTGTAAATATTGGTAATGGTATTGATTAATCTTTACTAAGCTTTGCACCGATTGCATATAACGTTCTTGTATTCACGAACCCGAGAGCCTTAAGGCGCGTAGCGCCGGGTCCGACAGGACTTAGGCTCGCAGGGTTGTCTGCCTGATACAGCTTCCTCGATTTATCTTCGGGCAGACCAAGGACTGCAAGGTCCGCAGCGTGAATACGGTGTTATGTGATGTTGCCTCTTCCTTGAATTAGCCCAAGAAATTGTCTTTCATAGTCTTTACTTCGTATTTTATAGTTTTTCAATGTTCTTACATATAAGGGTTTAAGGGTTGATCCGACATCCGATTCTTCCAAGTTGTAACCCGGGTGGCGGATAGGGGCTGAAATGTCGATTGTAACAAGGGAGGGGTAACTCCTTCCCTTCCTTCAATCGCATTTCAATCTTTGATCCCTATTGCCTTTAATATCGGATCAATCCTTACTTAACCCCTGAGACTAAACATTGAAAAAAATCATAAACGAAGTAAAGACAAAGACGATTTCGGTCAGGAATCATTTAAGATCATGAACCCAATTGTACAGCTTGTGATGTAACAAAGTCCCGCCGTTTGAGCGCTCCAGCTCAACGTAACCCTAGGCGGGTCTTTGTTCATCTTTGCTTCCTTGAATTATCTTCTATACAATTGGGTTCCTATGATCTTCATTCCTGATGGGCTTTTCTTCTTTAATTCAGGCAATGTCACATAACGTTATTGTATTCACGAACCCTCACCGACTTAAGGCCCGAATGGGCCGGCCGCGACTGCGGTTAGTCGGTGCAGGGTTGTCTGCCTGCCTCCACATCTTCGAATTGCATCGGGCAGACCAAGGGGCTTTAGCCCCGCCGCGTGAATACTGTGTTAGATGATGTCGGGGACTTCATTGAGTTACTTACAAAATGTTTAAATCTTCTTTAGATTCCAAATGCCATAAGGATTGTAAAACAGCTCGTCTTTATCAAAGTAATTGCAATCTGTAAAATTCAGTTTATATTTAGTGTCATCAAGGCTTACGCTAAAAGTTTCTCCATTATTTAACTTTGGATTTTCAGTCAAAATAAAATATAAGAAGTTAGACAATACATAACCAGCTTCTTCAGGACTTACTATCGTTTCTATAGTTGCATCCGGCAATCCAAATACTTGCATACCACAGGAGTAATAAAATTCTTCAGACCTAGCAAATGTAACAAACGAATTGAATAGTTCACTTATTTCTTCTGAATTCATAGATATCCAATCTTCAAAAGAATGTGCAATCCCAGAGTTTTCAATCTTTACAGCTATTCCACCGCTCTTTAAAAGTCCTGTAATTACATTTGATATCTTTCTTACCTCATTTATACTACCGGAATCACCGATTACGTATAATGTATAAGTATGATTATCAATCTCTGATATGAGTTCGTCTGGAAACCTTCCTTGAGATGCATAAGTAAATGCTTTGACAAGATTGGGATCATGATCGTAAATATCAAGTTCAAAAACTTCATCTGAGTCGATTTTTTTAATTATATGACCTGCAAAAATATACCCCTCACTATAACTTACAATTGCTTGAACTATATCTGTCCTATTCTTCCACTTTCCTGGAACGCCGATGATTATTTTATTTTCATTCATTACTTGAACCTCCATATTTTTTCCCCGATTTCATCTAACGTTCTTGTATTCACGAACCCTCACTGCCTTAAGGCCCGATAGGGCCGGCCGCGACTGCGGTTAGGCAGTGCAGGGTTGTCTGCCTGATTCCACTTCCCCGAAATGCCTCGGGCAGACCCAGGGAGCGTAGCGACCGCAGCGTGAATACGGTGTTATATGATGTATATGCCATCTCTGAATCTACTTGCAAATAATGTCTTTAAATGATTCTACATAATATCCCCAATTAACTTTCTCATTCTCATATTTCCATAAAAGTTCTTCAAATGATTCTGTAGGTTCTCCGAATTTAGTATATAATTCCGTTCTTACATCTTCCAGTCTCTTTCCTTCATTCAATAATCCATCTATACAATATTCATCTGGGACATATATTGCTTCTCCTAAAATCGGATATAATTTGAAACATAAGTGTCTTATAGAGTTTCTTATATCTGATGAGGATAGAAATAGCTTCCAACGAGCTGTATGATAAAGTTGACATAAATGTCTTCCAAAATATAGATTAAAATCTCCACTTCCTTCAAGAATCAAGTAATTCTCGTTATTATATTGTTCTAATAAGCTCTTATAAGGTCTATAC
>NZ_CAJVAS010000078.1 GCF_910593845.1 Paenibacillus solanacearum
ACTCCGTCATGCCTAGGTTCGAATCCTAGATCCCCAGCCATTTGCATGAGCCATTAGCTCAGTTGGTAGAGCACCTGACTTTTAATCAGGGTGTCGTAGGTTCGAGTCCTACATGGCTCACGTTGCGCGCGTATGGCGGAATTGGCAGACGCACTAGACTTAGGATCTAGCGGGAGACCGTGGGGGTTCAAGTCCCTCTACGCGCATACTTAGTAATAAAGAGGTTTAAGGCCATCGAGGCTTTAAACCTCTTTATTTATTAATGAGGAAATCTTAATGCGAAGGATCGGTCTGTGTAGCAGAGTCAACATTTTATCGTCTAGAAGCGAGTTTATAAACTCGCTGTAACGGGATCATGGCTGGCCGGTAATAGCCAGTATGAAATAATTAATTTTCATTTCTTTAAAATACATAGTGTAAACAAGGAATTCATGGGAGAAACTGAGATGGGGAAAACGATTACAACTAGCAGCAAAATGCATATTTAAAGTATTTGAGAGAAAAAACAAAAAAACATTTGCATTTTGTTTCGAAACCTGATATATTAACAAATGTCGCTGTTAAAGCAACAGTGTTCACGCGGAAGTGGCTCAGGGGTAGAGCATCGCCTTGCCAAGGCGAGGGTCGCGGGTTCGAATCCCGTCTTCCGCTCCATAATATGTGCCCTTAGCTCAGCCGGATAGAGCGTTTGACTACGAATCAAAAGGTCGGGAGTTCGAATCTCTCAGGGCACGCCATTTTAAATCATGAATATTCATTTACGGGACGTAGCTCAGCTTGGTAGAGCACCTGGTTTGGGACCAGGGGGTCGCATGTTCAAATCGTGTCGTCCCGACCATTAGTAAATGCGGGTGTAGTTCAATGGTAGAACTCCAGCCTTCCAAGCTGGTAGCGTGGGTTCGATTCCCATCACCCGCTCCATAATGTAAAGTAGAACCTTTGGATCCCAAAGGTTTTTTTATTTTCTACGGCTTGATGTTCGACTGTTTTTCTGAACGTAAGTATTACTCATCTCATAGTTCCGCCACACAGGTACCCATGAGGAAAGGGAGTAACGCACTAGAATCCAACCGGGTCATCCTTGAAAGATCAATGAGGGAATGATCGTCTTTAATAATAAACGCTATGAAAACGGCGAAATGCAATATCGCTTTGAGCAACTTAATTGTGCACCGAATCCGGCTGACAGGTGTCTGGAGTGACGGTTAGAAGCACAGCTGATAAAAAAATATTCGACGAGTACCGAATGACGTTTCATCATAAGCCTTTACGTTTAATCTACACATATCGGGCTTGCAAGGGCTGCCTGTCGTGAGCGAGAAGCCGCTGGCATTCACGTGAGCGATGCGGAATGCTTTGAAGGCGCCGCGGGCTTAAGGGGGACCGTCAGCGTTCTGTAAGACGTCGCATTCAGTTTGTCCGGTCTGCGTTCATTGGCGTACTTCTAAGAAGCAACGCAGCAGCTCAAGCCGTAAAGCGGTGGCTTTAGACCGAAGCGAAGGTCTTCGGATCGCTTATTTGCGCAGACAGCAAGTGGAGAAATGCAAGACGGGCATAGCCAATTATGCGCCGGAACAAGCATTCGGCAACATTGACGGCTAATGTTTGTTTTGCCTGAGATGGCTTTTTTTCGCTTTACCGCATAAATGGACTACATTGATGCCCAAGGTTGTGTTAAAATATGATTTATTGACTTGCAGTTAGGATGGAGGAGAACCATGTCGGATTCAGTCAGTCTTATTAACAAGAACACGTCCAACAATTTGCTGCGAAGAGATGTTCGGTTTCTCGGGCACATTCTGGGCGAGGTATTGGTTCATCAAGGCGGCAATGCGCTCTTTACCGTCGTAGAGAAAATTAGAGAGATGAGTAAATCGCTGCGCAACCAATATACCCCGGAAATGTATGAGGAGTTTAAGGAGACGGTAAACGGCTTGGAACCGGAAATACGGTATCAGGTCATTCGTGCGTTCGCGATTTATTTCCAGCTGATCAACATCGCTGAGCAAAACCAGCGTATTCGCCGGAAACGTGATTACGAACGGACAGCCGGCGAGAATGTGCAGCCGGGTTCGATCGAAGACGTCGTGCGGGAGCTGAAGGCGCAGCATATTAGCGCAGCCGAGGCACAAGAAATCATTCAAGGCATTTCTCTCGAGCTTGTCATGACGGCGCATCCGACGGAAGCAACACGCCGCGCGGTGCTGGATATTCATCAGCGCATCGCCAATGACGTGATGGAGCTCGATAATCCGAGCCTTACGTTCCGCGAACGCGAACAGCTTCGGGTGAAGCTGCTGGGCGAAGTCATTATGCTGTGGCAAACCGACGAGCTTCGCGACCGCAAGCCGACGGTTATCGACGAGGTGCGCAACGGTCTGTATTATTTTGACGAGACGCTGTTCGATGTGCTGCCGCAAGTGTATCAGGAGCTGGAGCGCTGTCTGAACAAGTATTATCCGGAGCAGCCGTGGCATGTGCCGACATTCCTGAAGTTCGGTTCCTGGATCGGCGGAGATCGCGACGGCAACCCGTCCGTTACGTCGAAGATTACTTGGGAAACGCTCAGGATGCACCGGCAGCTTGCGCTGGACAAATACGAAGAGCTGCTTCGCGAGCTGATGGGGCATATGAGCTTCAGCAAAAACATTGTGGAAGTAACGCAGGAGCTGCTGGACTCTATCAAAAAAGACCGGGAAAACATCGATCTTCGTTCCGATGAAGTATGGCGCAACGAGAAAGAGCCATATCGGATCAAAGTGAAATATATGATTGAGAAGATTAACAATACGGCGAAGCCGAATGTACCGGCAAGCAAGAAGTATAATAATCCGTCCGAGCTGATGGAAGATTTGAAAATCATCGAGCGCAGTTTGCGGAACCATTTCGCCGATTTCATCGCCGATTCCTACATTGCCAAGCTGATCCGTCAAGTGGAGCTGTTTGGCTTCCATCTTGCGAGTCTTGATGTGCGCCAGCACAGCAAAGAGCACGAAGCGGCCATGACTGAGATTTTGCAAAAAATGAGCATCTGTCCGAACTATTCGGAGCTGTCCGAACAACAAAAAATCGAGCTGCTTACGAATATTTTGAACGAGCCGCGCCCGATCACATCGCCGTATCTGAACTACTCGGAATCGACGAAGGAGTGTCTGGACGTATACCGGGTCATCCAAAAGGCCCAGCAGGAGTTCGGACGTCAATGTATTTCGAGCTATCTCATCAGTATGACCCAAGGGTCCAGCGACTTGCTGGAAGTGCTTGTATTCGGGAAAGAGGCAGGGCTATATCTTCATAACCCGGACGGTTCCGTCACGTGTACGCTGCAGTCGGTGCCGCTGTTCGAAACGGTCGACGATCTGCATGCGGCGCCTGAAATCATGGCGACGCTGTTCAAAATCCCGGCGTACCGCAACAGTCTGGAAAGCGCGAATCAGCTGCAGGAGATCATGCTCGGCTATTCGGACAGCAACAAGGACGGCGGCGTGATTACAGCCAACTGGGAGCTGCGTATGGCGCTCAGAAGCATCACGGAAGCGGCGAAATCCCACAATGTGAAGCTGAAGTTCTTCCATGGCCGCGGCGGCGCATTAGGCCGGGGCGGAATGCCGCTGAAGGACAGCATTATGGCGCAGCCAGCCGATACGATCGGCGGCGGGATCAAAATTACGGAGCAGGGCGAGGTGCTCTCGCAGCGTTACTCCATGAAGGGGATTGCCTACCGTTCATTGGAGCAAGCCACCTCAGCGCTCATTACAGGAGCTCTGAATGCACGTAACCCGCAAACCGACGCGGTGGAACCGATGTATACGGACATCATGCGTAACATTTCCGAGCAGGCGCAGCAAAAATACCAGGATCTCATCTTCCGCGATGCTGACTTCCTGACGTTCTTCAAGGAGTCGACGCCGCTTCCGGAGATCGGCGAGCTGAATATCGGATCGAGACCGTCCAAGCGGAAGAACAGCGATCGCTTCGAGGATCTTCGCGCGATTCCTTGGGTGTTCTCTTGGACGCAAAGCCGTTACTTGCTGCCGGCATGGTACGCCGCGGGTTCAGGCTTATACAGCTACTATCAGGATAAGCCGGAGCATCTGCGCGTAATGCAGGATATGTACAAGCAATGGTCGTTCTTCAAATCGCTGATCGATAACCTGCAGATGGCGCTTGCCAAAGCTGATCTGCTGATTTCCAAAGAATACAGCAAAATGATCAATGATCAACAAATCGCTGAACGGATATACAATCTGATCGAAGAGGAATATAAGAAAACATCCGCTTTGATTTTGCAGATTACCGGCCAGCAGGAAATACTCGACAACGTGCCAGTGATTCAAGAATCGATTCATTTGCGCAACCCTTATGTCGACCCGCTCAGCTATTTGCAGGTGCAGCTGCTGCAGGAACTGCGCGCCCTTCGCGATCAAGGCAGCGACGATGCGCTGCTGCTGCGTGAAGTGCTGCTCACGATCAACGGGATTGCCGCAGGCCTTCGCAATACGGGCTGATCCTCGCTGTCATAAGAGCGTTTATTCGAAAAGTCGGAGCTGCTCCGGCTTTTCTTTTTGTTTGTTCGGACCGAAAAACGAAGAAGCGACTGGTGTATGAGGCGCGAATCAGCAGACACGGGTTATGGAGTCGAACGTAACGGACTTCCGGCATGAACAAGTATGTTTGAAGCAGGCTTGTGCAACCTATGTTATACCGATATCTTGGCTCGACAACGCTTGCTGGCTTGCTCAGCCCGAGACGGGTTTTACGGCAGAAGACATCATACGGTGGTTGGCGCCGTACGATGCGGCGGAACGGCCTGCTGGGGCCATTGCACAGGATTTTCTTTTGAGTGAGACTGTACAGGGGTGGCAATCGTTTGGTATTCTTTTCTTAATGGCAGGAATTGCGATAGCCGAAAGAGGGGCATCCGGCTCCTGATGAACCGTGCAGTATCGAGGCTTGCCTCGGACGGTTACGGAAGGTTGGAGGTAGGTCGGTGATTCAGATGGACACCCGGCTCGCCAAGCTGGCCCGTGGTGGGGACCGCGCGGCATTTGCCGAATTGGTGGAGCTGTACAGAGATAAAATATTTCATCTTGCATATCGAATGCTGCATAATCGTCATGAAGCGGAGGAGATTGCACAGGAAACGTTTTTACGTGTATATACGAACTTGGACCGCTATGACGAGAACCAAAAATTTTCCACATGGATTTATCGCATCGGCACCAATCTGTGCATTGACCGGCTGCGCAAACGGAAAGCGACGTTCTCGCTGGACGCTGAGCTGAATGAAGGCGAAGGCGGCGATTGGTATAATACGCTGGCCAGTCCGGAAGAATCGCCGGATAATCAAGTTGTACTGTCCGAAACGCAGCAGCAGATTCGGGAGTCGATCGAGACACTTCCGGAAAAGTATAAGGCCGTTGTCATTCTCAGATACTTGCAGGATTTATCGCTGCAGGAAATAAGCGATGTACTCTCCATGCCCGTTACGACCATCAAGACAAGACTGCATCGCGGGCGTGATTTTTTGAGGAAAAAATTGGAGAAATTATTGTAGCGATTTCTGAAACATAAATCCGAATCGCGCGTAATGTAATACACAAGCTTACTATGGAAAGATGAAAGGAGAGGCTGAACTTGGATTGTAATGAAGCCCTCCCTTTGCTGCACGAATATTTGGACGGGGGTCTGCAAGGACGGGATTCCGCAGCGCTCAAACAACATTTGCTCGTTTGTGCCGAATGCCGCAGACGGCTTCAGCAATTCGAGAAGATGGAGGCGCTGATCAGCGCGAAAACTCCGTCTGAAGTGCCGGAAGGGTTAACGGAGCGGATTATGCAGTCGCTTCCCCCGGTGAAGCGACAAAATCCTTTTTACCGGTGGGTACGCAGGCATCCGGCTGTGTCGGTGGCTGCCGTCTTTTTTCTCGTCATGTTTTCAAGCTTCGTTGCGTCCTGGAATGACAATCAGGAGCTGCTGGTGAAAGGATCGGATCTGGAGTCCGTTGTCATCAAGGGCAACACCGTTTATATTCCTGCGGGAGCGACGGTGAGCGGAGATTTGACGGTAGAGAACGGGGTTACGCAGGTGGATGGGGACATTAAAGGCAGCTTGATCGTGATCGACGGCAAGGTAAACCTCGCTTCGACGGCACATATATCCGGTCAAGTGAAGAAGATTGATGAAGCCTTCTCATGGCTCTGGTACAAAATGAATGCGTGGATCGTGCAGCTGTCAGATAGCAAATAGGCCGCAAGTCCCGTTTTTCGGAAATCCTCCCTATTCGGTGGTAGAAAGGGAGGGTTTTTTGCTGTAAATATGTTATGATCTAAGAGGGTAATCGCCTATAGAAAGAAAACACCGCGGCACGTTTGGGGGCAAGGGCCATGGACTGGATTACGGAGATCAGCATTAAAGATATTATCGATATATTGATCGTCAGTTACGTCATTTACAAGCTGATATTGGTGGTACGGGGAACGCGTGCCATTCAGCTCCTGAAAGGGATTCTTGTCGTGGTATTCGCCTGGGCGCTCAGCTCTTGGTTTAAGCTGAACACGCTGCAGTGGATGATGAATCAAATGTTTACGTTCGGTCTCGTGGGCGTCATTATTATATTCCAGCCGGAGCTGCGGCGTGCGCTGGAACAAATCGGACGAGGCAAGCTGTTCAGCCGGACGACGGTGGAAGACGATTCGGAAGTGAACCGCCGCATCAACGAGGTGCTGAAAGCCGTCAATTACATGGCCAAGCGCAAAATCGGAGCGCTGATGGTATTCGAACGGGAAACCGGCCTGAATGATTACGTGGAGTCGGGCATTCAGATCGAGTCGCACATCAGTTCGGAGCTGCTCATCAACATCTTCGTGCCGAATACGCCGCTGCACGACGGGGCGGTTATTATGCGGAAGCACCAGCTGATGGCTGCGGGCTGTTATTTGCCACTCTCCGAAAATCCGTTCATTAGCAAAGAGCTGGGAACGCGCCATCGCGCTGCAATCGGCATGAGCGAGGTGTCGGATGCCGTCTGCGTTACCGTTTCGGAAGAGACGGGACAAATTTCGCTGGCGATGAACGGGCATATTTTGCGGGATATTAAAGAGGACGCGCTGCTGGCCAAACTGTTCGAGGAACTGAAGCCGAAAGCGAAGATCAAAGAAAAGAGCTCCATTTGGAAATGGAGGCGAAAATAGATTATGGATCAATGGCTGCGCAACACGAATGTAGTTAAGGTGGTCGCCTTGATCATCGGCATACTGCTGTGGGCTGTCGTACGTATGGACGGAGGGACGATCTCGGGCACGACAAGCACGGGGATCAAAGAAGAGAAAATATGGAACGTTTCCGTCACGCCGAAGTATGATGCGGATCAATTTTATGTTCAGCTGATCGATCCGGCGCAAGTGACGGTGAGCTTGTCGGGTCGTGATTCCGTTTTGAAAAAAGTAATGAATGCGGCCAACTATTCCGTAGAGCTGGATTTGACGAAGGTGGGGAAAGGGGAGCATCAGCTGTCGCTGACCCCGGTCGGCTTCCCAACTAACGTCACGGTAAAGGTGAGCCCTGCCACGGTCAAAGTCGTCGTGGATGAGAAGAAGAACAAATCGATGCCGGTAACGGTCAATGTGACCGGGATTCCAGCCGTAGGCTTAAAAGCAGGACAGCCGGTTGTCAAACCGAAGCAGGTCACGGTGGCGGTCCCTAGCGGCAGCTACGACGCCGTGGAAACGGTACGGGCCGACGTCAATGTAGAGAAGGCGCAATCGCCGGTATCGAGCAAGGTCAAGCTTGTGGCGTTCGACAAGAACGGCAAGCCGATGGAGATGGCGACGATCAGTCCTGCGGTGGTCGATGTCGAGGTGCCGATTACAAGCCCGTTCACTATGGTGCCGCTGCAAGTGAAGCTGGTCGGGGAGCCGCCGCGCGGGTTTGCGGTAGCATCGATTCGCCAGAGCATCGACAAGGTGACCGTATACGGCCCACAGAATATATTGGATCGTCTCGAATTTTATGAGGGACCGCAAGTCAACTTGAATGACCTCAGGGAAGACAAGGAGTTCACGCTCCCGATTCCGCTCAAAAAAGATGTGAAGCAGCTCGACCCGGATAAAGTCGTCGTCAATGTTTCCGTGGTGCCTTCTGTTACGAAGACGCTGGACAATATTCCGATTTCGATTATCGGACAAAACGACGGGTTCAATACGAAGGTCATTCAACCGGAGACGAGCCAGCTGAGCCTTGTGGTCGAAGGCGCATCGACGCTGGTCGACAAGTTAAAGTCGCAAGATGTGCAGGCCATTCTCGATGTCAGCAATTTGCCGCCGGGCAAGCATGAAGTTCCGGTCACATGGAACCTGCCGACATTCGTGAAGCGAGGGCAGCAGCAGGAATACAAGGCAACGGTTGAAATTAGCGCGAAGCAAGTTGCAGGGCAATCGGTGAAGCCGGAAGCGGGGGCTGGCGCGGGCACAGGCACGATAACGCCGGCTCCCGGCGACTCGGCTGGAGCGGACACGAATCAGACCCCGCCTGCTTCGGCCGGCACGGACAAAAGCGAGAATCCTCCGGCTTCCGGCAGTACGGGAACAGAGGCCGGTCCTCCGGCGTCTGCCGGTGCGGAAGCGGGCGGTTCGCCTCCGGCTGCGGCCGGACAAGGGGAAGAAAAGCCGAAATCGCCATGATTTGACAATAAGTCTATTGACCAATGCGACATCATTCGCACATAATGGGAAGCAAATGCTAACAGAGGAGAATGCAAGCATGGGGAAATATTTTGGAACTGACGGCGTGCGCGGGATTGCGAATCAAGGGCTCACGCCGGAAATGGCATATAAAATCGGCCGCTGCGGCGGTTATGTATTAGCAGGGAAAGTAGAGAAGCCGAACGTTGTGATCGGGCGCGATACGCGCATCTCCGGTCCGATGCTGGAGGCGTCATTGGTCGCGGGATTGTTATCGATCGGCGCCAATGTCATTCGTCTTGGCGTGATCAGCACGCCGGGCGTAGCTTATTTGACGCGCTTGCTTAAGGCTGATGCGGGCGTGATGATCTCGGCGAGCCACAATCCGGTGGAAGACAATGGGATCAAATTTTTCGGGGCGGACGGGTTCAAACTTTCCGATGAAACGGAACTGGAGATCGAGCGTTTGATCGATGCGGCAATCGATGAGCTCCCGCGGCCGATTGGCGGCGATATCGGTACAGTGACCGACGACGAGCAGGCGAAATTCAAGTATTTGGACTATATTCGCGAATCGGTATCCTCGTCATTCAAAGGATACCGGGTTGCACTCGACTGTGCGAACGGCGCCGCGTACGAGCTTGCGCCTAAAGTATTCGAGGCGCTTGGCGCGGAAGTCATTACGATCGGGGCGGACCCGAACGGGCGCAACATTAACGATCATTGCGGCTCGACGCATCCGGAGCTCTTGCAGAAGCTCGTAGTCGAGAACAAGGCGCATATCGGGCTTGCATTTGACGGCGACGCAGACCGGCTCATCGCGGTTGATGAAACCGGAGCGGAGGTCGACGGCGATTACATTCTCGGCATTTGCGGCAATGCGATGAACCAAGCCGGCAAGCTGCGCGGACAGACAATCGTGACGACGGTCATGAGCAACATCGGCTTCTTCAAAGGAATCGAAGCAGCAGGCATGAAGGCGGCAAAGACGGCAGTCGGCGACCGTTATGTTATGGAAGAGATGCGTAAAGGCGGCTATAACTTGGGCGGGGAACAGTCCGGCCATGTCATCTACCTCGACTATAATACGACGGGCGACGGCATTCTTACCGCACTCCAACTGATGGATACGCTGGTACAGTCGGGCAAAAGCTTGAGCGAGCTGAAGGGCATCATGCGCAAATATCCACAGCAGCTCGTCAATGTGCGCGTCGGCGATAAAAGCAAGCTGAAAGGCAACACCGCCATAGAAACGGCCATTCGTCAAGTGGAAGAAGAGCTTGGCGATAACGGCCGCGTGCTCGTTCGGCCTTCCGGTACGGAATCGCTGATTCGCGTCATGGCGGAAGGGTCGGACAAGGATCAAGTCGATGCCTACGTGGCGCGCATTGCCGAAATCATTCAGCGCGAGCTGTCCTGAATTTGCCCATCATCCGGAATAATGAAAGGCCGCTGATGCCGAAGTAAACTGCATCTGCCCACGGTTAAATTGGTGTTTAGCCAAGGGCGGCAGTTCAGGTATCAGCGGCTTTTTTTGCTATATGAAATGGATGGAATCCCCATGAAAATAGCAGTTGCACTTTCATTGCAAAATGAATAAGATGGGTATATGTCTTTTATTCAAGCATAGAAAGGTGGGCAGAGGCTCGTTTCCATTGAAGCGCCAGAACTTGTGCAAGCATCTGGTGTTATTGCGGCTGTTGCAGTCCGGTCTTAAGTTTGCTTTGTTATAAGCAAACTTGTTCTACTTCTTCTGACGACGCAAAGGTTGCATAACATTCAGCGCGGATCAAGTTGACGAGGTGAAGGTGTTCGAATTTTTCGGCGGGGGCCTTCCGGTAGCGATCCAACACCGTTAAGTCGAAACGCAAAACGTCCGGGCGACCGGGCCGACAAACGTTCGGCAGGATCAAAGAGGCAATCGATTATTCGTTCTTTTGACAATCAGGAGGTTCTGAACATATGTGTGGTATTGTTGGCTATGTAGGGAAGCGTAATTCCCAGGATATATTGCTTGAAGGTTTGAAAAAGCTGGAGTACCGCGGTTACGATTCGGCCGGCGTTGCTGTGTACACGCAGGATGGACTGCAGATCAAGAAGTCCAAAGGCCGTCTCGCCAACTTGGAATCGAAGCTGAGCGATGCGCCGCTGAGAGGCACGATCGGTATCGGGCACACCCGCTGGGCAACGCACGGCAAGCCGTCGGATGTCAACTCGCACCCGCATACGGATAATTCGCATAAATTTTCCGTCGTGCACAACGGTATCATTGAGAACTACATTGCGCTCAAGGAAGAGCTGATCGCCTCGGGGCATGTATTCGTCTCCGAGACCGACACGGAGGTTATCTCGCACCTGATCGCAAGCCTGTATGATGGCGATATCGTCAAAGCGGTACAAAAAGCGGTAACGAAAATGAAGGGCGCATTCGCGCTGGGCGTATTGACGGAGTATGAGCCGGATAAGCTCGTCGCCGTACGTCTGCAAAGCCCGCTGATTATCGGTGTCGGCGAAGGCGAGAACTTTATTGGCTCTGACATTCCGGCGATCCTCGAATATACTCGAAACGTGTATATTTTGAACGACGGGGAAATGGCCGCTTTGACGAAAGATGGCGTCGAATTAATGACATTGGAAGGGAATTTTATTTCCCGGGAATTATTTCATGTCGATTGGGATATTATTACGGCGGAAAAAGCCGGATTTGATCACTTTATGTTGAAAGAAATTTATGAGCAGCCGAAAGCTTATCGCGATACGATGGGCGCTAGAATCGACGCGGCGAGCAACAAAGTTGTAATGAATGAAATCGGCATGACGCCGGAGCACATTCGCAGCATCCGTCACGTGCATATCGTTGCTTGCGGCACCGCATATCACGCCGGTCTTGTAGGCAAAACCGTGATCGAGAAGCTGACGCGCATCCCGGTGGAGACGGACGTCGCTTCGGAGTATCGTTACCGCGCACCGATTATCACGCCGGAAACGCTCGTCATCGTAGTCAGCCAGTCCGGTGAGACGGCGGATACGCTAGCGGCACTGCGGGAAGCGAAGCGCAACGGTGCGCGCGTTGTCGCGATTACGAACGTCGTGGGCAGCTCCGTTGCCCGCGAAGCGGATGACGTCATTGTTACGTGGGCCGGACCGGAGATTGCTGTGGCATCCACGAAGGCATATACGTCGCAGTTGATTGCTTTCTACTTGTTCGGTCTGTACTTGGCGCAATCACTTGGTACGCAGGATGCGTCCTATATCGCGGATGTGGTCGCTGCTATGCAAGAGATGCCGAATAAAGTCGAAGCGATTCTTGCGCAAGCCGACACGTTCAAAAATGCGGCGGAGCAAATCTCCACGCATGACAACTTGTTCTTCATCGGCCGTGGGCTGGACTACGCGGTTGCGTTGGAAGGCTCCTTGAAGCTGAAGGAGATTTCCTACATTCACTCGGAAGCTTACGCCGCCGGGGAACTGAAGCACGGCACGCTGGCGCTGATCGAAGAAGGCATCCCGGTGATCGCGCTCGCGACGCAGGAAGAGCTGTTCGAGAAGACCGTCAGCAACATTAAGGAAGTTAAAGCGCGCGGCGCGCATGTATTCGGCTTGAATGCGGAAGGCGAGACAGAGCTTGCGAAGGTTGTCGATGAAGTGCTGACGATCCCGGCTACACTCCCGCTGCTGATGCCGGCATTGTCGGTTGTGCCGCTGCAACTGCTTAGCTATTACGCTTCGCTTGCACGCGGCAACGATGTCGACAAGCCGCGTAACTTGGCGAAAAGTGTGACGGTAGAGTAATTGGTATAGCAATCCCGGTGATCCTTGAAAAAAGGTCATCGGGATTTTTTTATGCAGGCGTGCCCAGAGGCACGCATCTTCTTGCCGGTGGAAGTCCGGTCGCGGGAGGGGCCAAGCCCCCGTGTAGCTTGGATACTTGCGTATGGCGAAATCTGTGCGTAAAAGCGTATCGA
>NZ_CAJVAS010000079.1 GCF_910593845.1 Paenibacillus solanacearum
AATCATCTACTCTCACCTACTTTTCGTGATGCCTTAATTATACAGTAAAAAAGGTACAGCCTCCTCAATTTTCTTGAAGGACTGTACCTTTTTCGTATGAAAGGACTTTTTCAGTGGCCTCCCAGGGCCTTACATATTCTTTTGAAATATGCCTTCTTTGAGCGCAGACTGCATAAGTTCAATAATAGTGTACTTGAAGGAAACGAAGCGTCGGCTGCCATGCTTAGAAAGGTAGGCTGCATTCAGGAGGGGATTCGTCGCCAAGTGTACTACACGAACGGGACTTATTCCGATTCGATCTTGTATGGGATGACCAAAGACGAATATGTTCAACACCTTCGCCGCGAGCATCGTTCGCCTGATGAAGCAAGGGACAATCAATTTGTAAAAGAGTAGGAGGAGAGCGTGCGGAGTGGGCAATGCACAGATCGAAGTCGTGCAATCAGGTATGCGTGCGGCAGCCATTCTTAACGGCTGGCTGCCGAATGTTAATCGTATCTCGTACTGCTTAATGCCGCAGTAAGGCAAAAGCGGACCCCGGCGATTGCAGCTGCATTTCACTAATCACGCATGCGAGCATAATGGACTCTTGCAGGCGGCTTTGTTGAATATCCCCGAGATCCACAATCGTTGACCAGCCGAGATCTGTAAGCAGTGCCCGGACCTGATCTTTGGAACTCGGATCGTTTCCAGACATAAACATGAGGGGCGCGCCTTCTTTAAACTGAGGATGAATCATCACCTTGTCACTGACGTTATTCAGTGTTTTCACAACATGACTTTCCGGCAATAGCGTCTGGATAATGGCCCCCGCGGACGTATCCACCAGAAGCAAACGCGGTCCGTTATCAAAGTGTACGGCGTTGCTCACATCGATGACCGTCTTGTTTTTCAGATCGGCCGGATCGATGGTTTCGAGCACTCCCTTCAAGCCGGACCATGGAAGAGCGGCGATAATCATCTCGCCAAACCGGGCGGCTTCACCAAATGATGTGACATCCCCCGAGCCGCCAACCTCTTGCTTCCATGCCGAATGCTTCGGGCTATCGGGCTCCCGGCTGCTGATGAAGACGCGATAGCCTGCCCGGACCAAGCCTCTCCCTAAAGCTTTACCCACGTTACCCGCCCCAAGAATACCGATATTCATTCAGATCCTCTCCTCTCTAAACGTGATTATATGACCTTCACGAAGGAGGAACAATAAGGCACTTTTTAGTATCCGAACATACGGCGATGAGGATCGTGTATACTGTTGGAAATGGGGGTGAGACCAATGCCCGTCCAACGAAACGAGTGTCCGGTCGAAGCAGTGATGTCCATGTTAAGCGGGAAATGGAAAATTCCGATTTATCGCTGTCTGTATAAAAATAACAGGCCGGTGCGCTATAGCGAATTGCAGCGGCATATGCCGGACATCTCCAAAAAAATATTAACCGAACAGCTGCGAGAACTCGAACGCGACGGCATCATTGAACGAAAATCATATCCGGAGCCTCGTCCGAGAGTTGAATATATGCTGACCTCATCGGGAAGATCCATGATCGGTTTTCTCGATATGATGAGCGATTGGAGCGTACAGCACGGTTGGATCAATAAGTAACAGCGGTTCCAGCTTGGACCGGCTCGACTGTCTGCGGCAGCGAAACTTCATCCTGCAGCAGTCTACGATTCCTTCACCGGTACAGCGGCCCGTTCAGGCTTTTTCCGTTTGCGGAACCGGCGGACCAGCAGCCAGACGGTACAGAACAGGGCGCCGACGGCTACGAGGATAACGCCGAACATCCCGTCGATCATATGCTCCGCGGCACGTCCGTACATGTAGAAAAGGATGCCTACGATGAAAAATTTGGCCCCGCGACCGATCGCCGCATAAGCGAGCAGCTTCCAGAGCGGGTACTTCATGCAGCCCGACAAGATCGTGAATATTTTGAACGGAATCGGCGTGAATGCTCCGATCAGTATGGCGGCTTCGCCATGCCGCTGGAATAATGCGGTGGCGGAATCGAGCCATTTCTTTTTCATGAACCGGTTCAGAATCAGGTGGCCTGACGTACGGCCAAGTGCATAGCCGATGGGCGTTCCGATCAAACAACCGGCATAGCCGAGAGCGGCGAGTCCGATGGCGTCTTCGGGATGGAGTGCACTTAAAGACACTTGAAGGAAAAACGCCGGTATTGGAAAAATGACCGCATCGATCAACGCATGCAGAAAAAGTCCGATCGCTCCGAAATTTTGCAGGTAACTCATGATGGTATCCATTACGCGGTGTATCCTCCCAGCCGGTTAGTGGTTTGCGCGGAAGCTTGCAGGCCGTCTAGCCGCTCCCGGTCGAGCAGCGGATAATCGTAAAGCCGACCTTCGTACACCGGTTCGAACGCCGGATGCCGGAGGAAATCGCCCGGCGTCACCAGCGAGACCGGTTTGTTCCATAGAGAAAGCCCCGCATGGCGCAGCGTGTCGGCCACGAACTGCGAGCAGAAATAAGCGCGCTTTCTCTGAAGATCGCAGTCCAGCAGCACGCCCAACAGGCCGATCAAGTTGTAGCGGTAGGCGTCCCGTTCGCTCTGAATGTACTGGATGAATTGTGCCGCTGTCGCGCGCTGCCGTTGCGAAACATTCAGTCGCAGCACGATGCACCGGGTATCGGGAAAGTGACGGAACGTTCCTTCGTACAAGTTTTCCTCGACAAAGCCCGCTGTCCACGGATTCGCTGAACTTTTGCGGCCGAAGCTGAATAAATCGTTCAGCTCTGGATCAAATGCCAGGGAGGCATGGTTGTAAGGATCAGCGGTGAACTGCTTGATCACGGAGGTGAACAGCGTTCCCGTGTCGGTCAGCAGTACATAGATGCTGCTTTTGGATTTGGTAAATTCGGTTACAGTCCCAATCATGAAGGCTCACCCCAAAGCGGATAGTTGATTTCGATGATATGAATAGAAGGACGACGCTGTTTCCAACGATGCAATGATTGACTAGATCATTCAACGTCCAGCCAATCACGTGCTGTTCCATGCACGTCTCGTACGATATTGCAAAGCCCGCAATGCGGAGGCATTCGAGCCCGCTCATGTATTTTGTTCTCATAATTTACTGTAACAAAAGTGTACGTTGTTCTGAACGGGCCGCGGTACAGTTTTGAACTGGACTTTGGTCTTGCCCCTGTCATTTCTTGGAATGGCCTCGCGGGGATAAAATATATTTATGGGGCTGACGAATAGGGCGATTGTCGTCTTCATGCTATGAACATTTCCGTGCGCAGGAGTATAATAACGGCAAGACAGCACGCTACAGGATAAGGAGATCTTACGAGGATGATTCGAACGTTCAGGCCGGGGGAAGAGGCTTACATCGCCCAATCGCATTATGAATTTTACAATAAAGAGCATCAATTCGACCTGTCGTTCAAGCAGTTTGTTCAAGACGGCGTGGAGCAGTTCGTGAAGCAGTACGACAGCGGCAAAGACGGCTTATGGTTCGTTGAAGTGGACGGCCGGATCAAAGGCTCAATCGCGATAAGCCATGTTACGGCATCGGAGGCACAGCTGCGCTGGTATTTTGTCGAGCCGGACATAGCCGGTAGAGGATACGGAAGGAAGCTGCTGGAGAAGGCGATCTGGTTTTGCACCGATATGCGCTATGAGCGCATCACGCTGTGGACGAACAGCAAGCTGACCCGGGCGAGGGGGCTGTATGCGGAGTACGGCTTCCGAATCGTGGAGAGCCAGGAGCAATTTCTTTCGAATCAAATGCTGGTTACGGAGCGTTGGGTCAAGGAATTGCCGGCGGAGTAGGAAGCACGCTGCGATGACCTGCCGGACGGACCAGCCGTCCGGTAAGCCGCGAATCCCGAGCGCTATTTCGCTTTCGCAGCCTTGATCGAGAATAACAATGGCACATTCACTTCTTGCGACTTGAGCCGCCACCATCCGTCCTCGCCCTGCTCCATGTACCCCGGATATTTCTCGTAAGCGGAGAAGGGATACTCCTTCAGCGACTCGATCGTCAGCCCGGCGCCGATTAACGCACCAACGATACGGCCGAGGCTATGCTGCCATTGATACGTCACCGTATGGGCGACCTTCACTGTTCGATCGGCATAAGAGGTGTCCGAAGCGCATTCGATCGGCGCGGGATCGAAGTACGGGTAAGCGACTTTCAGCGCTTCATTGTCCCATTCCAATATATTTTCCACCGGGTGGCCTTCCGCGATAAAGAAAGTGCCGCCCGGCTTCAGGCTATCCGAGACGACGCGGGCCCATGCATCGAGATCCGGCAGCCAGCACAACACGCCGTATGACGTAAACACGATGTCGAATTTTTCGCCGCCTACTGCGGCTGGCGCGTCGTACACGTCAGAACAGAGAAAGCGCGCGTCGAGCCCCATCTCGTCGTTCAGCGACCGCGCGAGTGCAATGGCTTTGTCCGATAAGTCGATACCGGTAACGCGTGCGCCCCGCCTCGCCCAAGACATCGTATCCATCCCAAAATGACATTGAAGATGCAGCAGCGACTTCCCCGTTACATCTCCGATTTCGTCCAATTCGACGGATTTCAACGTACACGCGCCGGCTTTGAACTTGGCCACGTCATAAAAAGCTGATTTCTCGTGAATGGACGTCATCTCATTCCATCTTAATAAATTGGTATGTATCATATGTTCCCGATTCATGTGAGTGAAATCCTCCTTGGAAAACTTGTGGTTTAGGAAAAGAGTATTGGCCACTGTTATTGTAACGGCGCGGCTTCTTTAGTGTAAATGTGATGTTTGATTATAACGAAAAAGTATGAATGACGGCAGTAACAATTTGAGAGGTAACAACAATTCAATCTCAGTACTGGAAGAAGATGCAGGGAGCGTTTGAGCTGCTGCGAGTTTGACGTGCTATTATTTGAGTTGAACGAAAAGGCAGCGCTGGGCGACGGGTATAAAGCGTATAAAAAAGGGGATACCTGTTAGCGGGAGGTGTTGTATCAAGATGACAACCATTTGGGACACCGTGAAGAGCATGCTCGGTTCGCTGACGGATGAAGAGCCGAAGCCGCCGCTGCATGTCGGCGAAGTGATGTCGTTGTGGACACTGCTGACGATTTATGAGGAGGGCCAACTCGTTTACGAAGTGGCGCTGAATACGACCACCGATCCGGAATTGCGGCACGCGGTCGAGAACGCGGTGAAGGAGTCGTTGGAAGACGTACAGATGATCAAGCAGTTTTTGATTCAAGAGAGCGTTCCTTTGCCTCCGGTTGCCATGGCCAAACCGGACTCCAATCCTGCCGGTATTCCACCTGGAGTCAAGTTTACGGACGAAGAGCTGGCGAACTTCATCATGGGCAAAATATCCGCTTGCATTGCGCTGTGCGGCCAATCGATTTCCCAGTGTTTGCGAACAGATGTCTCCGTCATGCTGTTCCGATCGATGGGCAGGCTGCTGCAGTACAGCGCGCCATACCGGGCGCTGATGAGGAAGCGGGGATGGATCAAGGTTCCGCCGTACTATTACCCGCCGGGCGGTTAAACCGATGAGAAATGACAAACGTTCCCTGCGCTTTCGTCGCGAGAGAACGTTTTTTTCATGGCGGTTTTTGGTTGCAACGAGGGGATCGATGAGAGGAATGGTTATCCGCCAAGCTTACGACGATTCCGACGGCCGGATATTGACCTTGATGGCGCGCCGTTCCTTGGGGATGAGTCTCAGCCGGTACGCTTCAGCCGTCAGCAGCTGGTTCCGCTGGTATTTCATCGATTCGATCAGCTTCATGCAAAGGTTCATTTCCTCGGTCAGCCTTCGTTTTTCGTTAGGGGATGCAGTCGCATTTTGCAGCTTGCGGGTAACCAGCTCCAGCGACTTCTCCGCTTTTGGCACAGTTTCCTGTTCCATGACGGCCAGTTTCTGCGCCGTATTCGGCTTAAGCAGATGGTTCGGGATGAGCAGCGAGACAGAAGCCGAGACGGTCGGCAGCTCCAGGTCGCTCGCGAGCATCGCCCGGCAGTTTCCGCCGGTGAACACCGTATATTTTCCGTACGGCAGCCGGAGCAGATGCAGATCGGCAGGATCGAGGTCGCTCCAGCCGAGCGTCGCAACGGATTCGCGCAGCGCATTCATTTTTGGGTCCGTGGCGACCTGCTCAGGGGGCTGTGACAGCCCGATAATGTCAGCAGGATTGATTTTCATAATGCCAAGGTTCAGCGTCCTGTAGCCGATGACGCGAAATTCGTGCATCAGCTCATCCAAATCATACCAGCGAGATTCCACCTTAATCCCTCCCAGCGCTTCTTTGGTACAGAATGGCGTTAGATATCCATCATCCTTTTTTACTACAAGTATATGTCGTTTCCGGTTGTCCCCATTTCGTATATTGACAAAAAAAGGACCCGCATCAACGGGATGCGGGTCAAAAGTTATATTAAAAAGGGGGGTCATGAGTTCATTATAGGCGGTGTTCATTAAGATCAGATGAAAAACATATTTCAGTTATATTACAAATTGTTTCGCTTCTTTGCTATGGTCCATTTCAGCGGGTGCGGGAATCGTTAATAGCTCTGCTCCGCACTTGCTTCACTGCCGGATCGAAATACGCTATAATAGGAGCTTAGCAAGCGAAAGGGGCGTTGGAGCCATGGCTGGAAGAAACCAAGACGAACTCGATTTGACGCTGCTTGGCAGCGAGAAGACCAAATATCCGATGAGCTACGCGCCGCAGATGCTGGAGTCGTTCGATAACAAGCATCCGTACCGCGATTATTTTGTAAAATTCAATTGTCCCGAATTTACCAGCTTGTGCCCGATCACCGGCCAGCCGGACTTCGCGACGATCTACATCAGCTATATTCCCGATCAGAAGATGGTCGAGAGCAAGTCGCTGAAGCTGTATTTGTTCAGCTTCCGCAATCATGGCGATTTTCACGAAGACTGCATGAACATCATCATGAACGATTTGATCAAGCTGATGGACCCGAAATATATTGAAGTGTGGGGCAAATTTACGCCGCGCGGCGGCATCTCGATCGACCCGTACTGCAATTACGGCCGTCCGGGCACCAAGTACGAGCAAATGGCGGAGCACCGGCTGCTGAATCATGATTTGTACCCGGAAAAAGTGGACAACCGTTAAACCGCCCATGCGGCGTCATGCAGCAAGAGGTCTTCTCCGTTTACGTTGCGGGGAGGCCTCTTTGCTGTATCAGGGCGGGCATCGGCGCCGCCCGTGAATATAGGCCGCAGCGAATCTGAATGTTTACTTAAAATCGATTGCGAGCCGGCGGTCCGCAACCGAACGGGCGAAAAGTAGTGTACAATAGCGTTGAGGTGAACCGTATGTATCATAAAGATCAAATCCGAATTTTGCTCGTGGACGATGAGCCGAATATATTGCAGTTTTTGGAGATGGGGCTGCGCAACGAAGGGTTTCAGATTATGACGGCCGAAGAAGGGGTCAGCGCCGTTAACGCGGCGCAGGAGTTCCAGCCGCATGTCGTCATTTTGGACGTGATGATGCCCGGTATGGACGGGTTCGAAGTGTGCAAGCTGCTCAAGCGGATGGGCCAGATGGCCGTCATCATGCTGACCGCGAAGGAGGAAGTGGACGAGAGAGTACGCGGGCTGACCGCCGGCGCCGACGATTACATGATCAAGCCGTTTTCCTTCGACGAACTGATCGCCCGCATCCATGCCCGGATTCGCAATCAGTTCCCGCAACTGCTCAGCGAGCTGAGAATCGGTCCGTTCCAGATCGACGACAGCCGCCGGGAAATCCGGTACCAGGATCGCGTCTTGTCGCTGTCCGCCACGGAATACGAGCTTCTCAAATATTTGGTGTCGCATCATAACCGGGTGCTCAGCAAGGCGATTATTTTGGAAAATGTGTGGGGGTACGATTTCGGAGGGCAGGAGAATATCGTCGAAGTGTATATCCGTTCGCTGCGGGAGAAGCTGGAGGACCGCGAGCATAACGTTATCCGGACGATTCGCGGCTCCGGCTACAGGGTAGATATCTCATGATCCGGCGGCCGCGCTCTCTACGGTTTCAATTACTGTCGCGGTCGCTGCTCATTTTGTCGGTGCTGCTTCTGATGATCGGTGTGTTTCAATACGTCATTATGGCCCAATTTTTATACAAGAACAAAGCGTCGACGATTCAGTCGCAAATCCGGACCGTGCCGTTCCCGTTCTGGCAGCAGGCGGCGAACAACCCGGAAAAAATCGACTTCCGCAATCCGGTTTCCTCGCTGCGCGCCGGCGGCTCGACGGTAGCGTTCCTTGATGCGGACAACCGGCTTCAGGTGCTGATTCAGGACCCGGATGAGACGGCTGCGGCTCCCCGGCTGACGGATCAAGATTACAAGGAAGCGCTGCATCCGCAGACGGCGCCGGATTACCGCATCGTGAAGGATGAGCGCGGCACGAAGCATTTGGTCGTGCTGCGGCCGATTACAGCGCGCGACCGGCTGATCGGCATCGTGCAGGTCAGCTCGAAGCTCGAGCCGCTGCAAAGTATCGTAGTCGGACAATTGCTGACCTACGTCGGCTTATCCGTACTGGCGCTGGCCGCGGGCCTGCTGACGTTTTTGCCGATTTTGCGCCGCACGCTCATTCCGTTATCGCGGATGACGGAGACTGTGGAGAAAATCAATGCGGGCAATCTGGACGAGCGGCTGCCGATCCGGCACGAGCAGGAGGAGATCGACCGGTTGTCGCTGTCGTTCAACGCGATGCTGGAGCGTCTGGAGCACTCGTTCGCCGCCGAGAAGCAGGCGAAGGAGCAGATGCGCCGCTTTATCGCCGACGCTTCCCACGAGCTGCGCACGCCGCTCACGTCGATTCACGGCTTCTTGGAGGTGCTGCTGCGCGGCGCGGCGTCCGACCCGGACCAGCTGCGCAATGCGCTCAGGAGCATGTACGGTGAGTCGAAGCGGCTCAACGGCTTGGCCGAGGAGCTGCTGATGCTTGCGCGGCTCGATCAGGCGCCCGTGATGCAGCAGGCGGAAGGAAAGCTCAGCGAGCTGCTGCGGGAGATGGAGCATCAGCTTCGCCTGTTTGCGGGCGAGCGGAACGTCGAGATTCGGATCGCAACCGAGCAGACGAGCCGGTTCGACCGGAATCGGATGAAGCAGGTCGTGCTGAATTTGTTTCAGAACGCGGTGCAGCATACCGACCCGAATGCAGGGCATGTCTCGGTTTCGCTGGAGCGGCAGAGAGAGGCGATGGTGTTCACCGTGGAGGATAACGGAGCCGGCTTTGCCGAAGAGCATGCGGTCCGGCTGTTCGACCGCTTTTACCGTGTCGATACGGCGCGCAGCCGCAAGCAGGGCGGCGCCGGGCTCGGCCTGTCGATCACGAAGTCGATCGTGGAGCTGCACGGCGGCACGATTGCCGCCGACGGCCGGCCGGGCAAGGGCGCGCGGTTTACTGTGCGCTTGCCGCTTGCGTAGCCGATGAAGCGCCGCAGCGCTTGAACGTTCTTCCCCTCTCGAGATGCCGGTTGAGCATCTTGCAAGAGGAGAAGATCCGGTTCAAGCTGCGGCGTTTTTCATGTTCCGCCGCTTTCCGTCACCGCTCTCTTGGAACAATGTGAATGTGTAATAATTCCCATCGGTTGATTATAATGGAGGAGGCGGGTTTTCGGATGATCGGGAAGCCGCGGACAAAGGAGGAGAACCGGATGAAATTGACGAATAAGATCGGCGTTATCGTCGACAGCTTTGGGATCGGCGTGCGCGAAGGACTGAAGAAAGCGAAGGACGTTGGTGCGGACGGCGTGCAGATTTACGCGGTCAGCGGAGAGATGGACCCGGCGGCATTGTCGCCTGCCGCACGCCGCGAGCTGAAAGATTACATCGCTTCGCTTGGCCTCGAAATTTCCGCGCTGTGCGGCGATTTGGGCGGGCACGGCTTCCAGGATAAGACGGCCAATCCGGCCAAAGTGGAGAAGTCCAAACGCATTCTTGACCTGGCAATGGATCTGGGCACGAATATCGTAACGACGCATATCGGCATCGTGCCGGACGACCGGCAGGGCGAAGTGTACCACAGCCTGCAGACGGCTTGCGAGGAGCTCGGGCAGTATGCCAAAGGGATGGGCGCTTACTTTGCCATCGAGACCGGACCGGAGCGCGCCGCGCATCTCAAGTCGTTCCTTGATACGCTCAGCACGAATGGGGTATCGGTCAATTTCGACCCGGCGAACATGGTGATGGTGACGGGCGACGATCCGGTGCAGGGCGTACATATTTTGCGCGATTATATCGTGCATACGCATGTGAAGGACGGCATCCGCTACAAGGAAGTCGATCCGCGCGAAGTATACGGGGCGCTCGGTTACGAGCCGATGGACCATGGCAAAATCGCGCAGATGGTCAGCTCCGGCGAAGTGTTCCGCGAAGTGCCGCTCGGCGAAGGCAAGGTGCCGTTCGACGCTTATTTTGCGGCGCTGCAGGAAATCGGCTACACGGGCTACTTGACGATCGAACGCGAGGTCGGGGAGCAGCCCGAGATCGACATTCGCGCCGCGGTTCAATTCATCAAGCGGTTCCAATAATGCAAGCGTCTCTATGTCTCACAATGAAAGAAAAAGGAAAAAAGGACCCCGGAGGGTCAATGTCATTAAGTTAAACTCAGAGACAAGATCGTGAATAGCAAATGAATCTGAAACGGCATGGGGAAAATATCCTGTGCCGTTTGTTTTTTGTGGGCAAGTAAGAAAAAAATGTACAGCA
>NZ_CAJVAS010000080.1 GCF_910593845.1 Paenibacillus solanacearum
TCTTACTGCTTCATCTTTGAATACTTTGTCGTACCGTTTCATTGTCTCTCGTCCCCTCGTCATCTTCATTTTATTTCATACGAGGGTGTTTTTCGACTGCATAATTATAGTAGCACTCCAACGATTAAGCACCTATGTTTGTGTCGCTGGACAGATGACAAGATAAGGTTCTCCGTATCACTTTATTACGCAAAATTAAAGGGCACCTGTTCTGGCGCCCTTTAATTTATTCTTGAATAATTCCAACGATCTCCAAATCAATCAAACGAGAAGCCTTCTTTGCCACCAAAAGCTTGTATTAGCCTTCGACTTTTTTTACACGAAGCCACATTTCGCCGTAGAATTCACCGTTTTCGGCTGCTTTGACGAATGTTGAGTTACCAGGACCAATGTATTTGTAGTCTGTGATTTCGTCAGCAAGGCGGTCTTTGTCAGCGCCTGTGCCTGGCACAGCAAGGTAGTCGCCAGCGAGGAAATCGAGGACGACCTTAGACAATTGATCATTTCATCCTTAAAGTTTGCGGCTCTTCGGACGTAGCGACCACGAGATGACAGCTAGGATTGCAAGACCAAGAGTGCTCCAAATATGGTACCCATAAGCCCCGTAGTCCCCCACGGATGCATGTGATGCAGCTGCGCCCGTCATTCCAAAGAATATGCCTGCATACGCCCATTCCTTAAGCCGCGGAAAGCGCGGCACGAGGATGGCTATCGTCCCAAGTACTTTCCAAATCCCGAGAATGGTCAGAAAGTACACCGGGTACCCTACGATCTCCACTGTATCGAGCGTTCCCCATTGATGGGTTAGTTCCCCAATTCCACCGCTCCCCTCAACGAATGCAAGCAGCGCAGTTGTTATCCAATAGGCGACAACTTTTCCGAGGGCATAGGTTTCTTCTTTTGAGTTTGTTACCGCATCGACTATCTTGCTCACTTGTTTCCTCCTCAAAGTCTAATTAGACACCATTTACTTTCTTGTCAACAGTTTTCTTGCCACAAATCATTTCGTATTTCGAATGCTTCTTATCGTTTCAATATTCCCCTTTAATGACGAAGAACGAACCTCGAATGGTCCCAGCCAGTTTGGACTTCTGTCTCGCGAATTTGAATTTCTTCTCTTCCAGCTCCTTGGGTACTTCCATCCCCTCGGATAGCTTAAACCCTACGGCCCGCTTCTTAGGATCATCCACCGTATACAGGACGTTGACCGCTAGACCGTCCTCATAAAAGACGAAGGCCCATTTGATATTTTCTACTTGAAAACGCGATGTTTCCAGCGGTTGGCCCGCAAACTCAATACCACGTTCTTCTTTCAAAACTCGTTTCACATAATTAAGAGTCCCCTGGCTTTCAGCGGCTGGTACGATCGTAAATTCGTGCTTGTATTTGTTCATGAAGTAACGGGCTTCATTCGCACGCAAACCAGCTAGCGCTTCTGCTACCGGTGAAGATTCCAGACCAACCGCAGACACATTTTTGAAATCAACGATAGTTGGCATTCCCTCATTCCTCCTGCTGATCTCGTTTACTTCTTCACAACCGGAATCCACATTTCTCCATATACAAGGCTGTCCCGCTGCCCCATCTCAACCGTTGCATTTGGCCCGCCAACATAGGCGTAATTATCGGCTGCTGGCAAGACTTGACCAAAGGCAATGCCAGTAAGCATGCTACTCAACTCATCGGCCGACTTCCCCTCGCCTTTAACGACGAGGTATTGTCCCTTAGGGAATTGGATCACTCTGTGTTCTTCCAGCACCGATGAATCTGTCATCACGCCAGCATAATACATCATCTTGTGATTTACCGCTTCGTTTACGGCAAAAATATAGTCGTTTGCAGCAATCGCCTTTAACGTGTCAAGACGTCTATCCTGCTCCACTGACCGCCAAAAGTTTTCCTTCTCCTTATTCATGCCTGCATAATCCGTGTAATCGCTCTTCAGCTCCGTTCCAATACCAAGAACGATAAAGCTTTCTTTTTCCTCAAAGGTATACGTGCCATGATTCCAGCTCCTTTTTTGAATGAATCAATTGATTTGTTTATTCACTTGATAGGTTTATCATAACCATGAATCATGTCAAAATATGATACTGTTTAGTGTTCAACCAATTGTTCTCTCCCACCTACAACGATAAAGCCGCCTTTCTCCTCAAGGGTATCGGCGCTGCTCCCTATTTCATTGAAGTAACTATATCAAAGCAATTAGAACAAGCCACCGAAGAGAACGATGATCGCTACTTTGACGGTGTTGCCAAGCCAACAAAATATACCGAGAGAAACAATCGTCGTATGGCCGATCAACAGATCATAGGATCGTCCCTGGCTTACACCTTATTATCGATATCTTTTAGATAGTATAAATTGATAAGCAGGCAGTATGATAAGAGAGATGCAGAAGCCGGTGAATAACATTTCATTCCCAAACTCATTTGTCCGATTATACAAGTGCCGGTCTATTAACCACAATGCAAAAAGCGCAACGACTAAAATGCGGTAACTAAGCAATGAACTTCGATACACAATGTGTTTTCCCATTTCATCTTTTTTGGCTCTCTCATCATTCCGCCAAGTAAAGAGCTGTAATCCGCCCCCCAGCAAAATAACGAGCATTAGCAAATTTCCCTTGGATAGAAAATTTCCTGTCTGTACATCAGTCCAAGTCACGATAATGAATACAATAACCGCAATACATAATAATATCCAACCCTGTACATAAAATGTCTTCTTCATCTCACTCACCATCCTCTTTATTAATAAATAACTCATCGACACTGGTTTCCAGAATGTCGGCCAAAGCAAACGCCAATACAAGACTAGGATCATACTTGTCATTCTCGATCGCATTAATCGTTTGCCTCGATACGTTACATCTTTCCGCAAGTTCCTCTTGCGATAGTTTTTTGATTTTTCGGAGCAGTTTAATGCGGTTCTTCATTCGTCCACCATCTCTATGTCAAATGTTCTTTACATTTTATACTATATTCAGATCAATCATAAATGTCAAACATATTTTACTTTTTTTTATTAAAGACCTCTAAATGACGATTTATCCGTTTAACGAAATCCTTAGTCTCCACCAGTTGCCTGTCAGCTACAAGGCGACTTGGCTCTTACCTCGACCGGACTTCCACCGGCTAGTTGTACCTAGCTTGGCTAGGTGTGCCAACGCAAAAAACACACCATAGTTGGTGTGTCTCATTCGTGCGTTTGGTGGACCTTAGCGGGATCGAACCGCCGACCGCTTTGCTGCCAGCAAAGCGCTCTCCCGGCTGAGCTGATTCCCCGTTCTAAACTTATTTTAGAAGCAATGTAATTAACCCAACTAGGACCTCCGGCTTTAAGGCACCCCATTATCGACTATTTAATATCAAACTAAATATCCCTGCCTTTATCTAATTGAACATAGATCGCCACATTCTCTTGATTAATCATTGTGGAAAACTGTACTGTATAGTTTTTGACCCTTCTTCTCCCGCCTCAAAACACCCCCATTCGGCGGAGGACGCGGCAGGTCCGGATGCTGCAGCCCGAGCATGTCCATGAACTGCAGCGCGTTCTTCGGGTGTCGCCGCCCGAGTTGTTGTTGAAGATGACGCACACGAAGATAACTACCTATTGCTTCAATAACATCAAAGAGGAGCTACCCTTGCGGCAGCTCCACACTATCGTTACCCGTTAGTTGAGCTGCCAAACTCTTCGTCGTATCCCGCCACCCTTATATTACCGTTGAATACTACCAGGCAAAATAGACCCGATTTTTCACTACAACTTTAACGTGCGTGCAGATAGTCCGTTTGCGACCTGCGGCTGGCCTTGCCGCGTAACTCTACCCTTCCAGCGCACAGACAATAATTTGCTCACGTATCATCCCTCGGCCCCTATTCCATGCTTCCAGACGAAGTTCCGGCTCGCACTCCCTCTCGAGTATTTCCATCGTTTGATCGTATATGTCCCGGTAATGAGGATGTATGGGGCTGCCGAGCTTTTCTCGCATACTCTCAGACGCACCTAGAAGAACGGCCGCCTTGGCCCACTCCCCCTTAAAGCACAGCGAGCTGGCGAGACCCTCCAATCCGCGTGCGAGGAACCATTCGCCTTGATAACGCTGGCAGGCAGCGATACTCCTTCTAAACAGCTCTACCGCGCTATCGACCTCTCGCTTGTGCAACGCCATGTAACCCAAAGTTCGAAGTGGTCCCGTCAGTTCCCAATAATCCTTCACCTTCTCGAACAGGACCACGCTCTCCGATAAGACTCGCTCCGCTTGCTCAAAGTCCCCGCACACATTGTGCAGATTCCCCAGAGCGCTTAGAGCGGAAGCCAATTGCCACTGATCGCCTTGATCACGGACCAGTTGCACGCCCGTTGTCGCATACCCTTCAGCTTCGCTTAGCTCTCCGTGTTGAAGAGCAATCTGGGCCAGCAGCCGCAGATTGGACGCCATCAGAATGGCGTCTCCCAGTTCCTTAGCCCCTTCCATGCTCATTCGCGCATAACTTCGCGCTTGTACCGAATCTCCGAGAACCCACAGCAAGACACCGAGTCCGTGCGATAGTTTGGCATAATCCGGATGTGCCGCATGGTCTTCACACGACTGGATCACCTGCCGGAGGCGGGCGATCCCCTCATGAAGCACCCCAGAGTGAAGCCAATAATAGTACATGTCGGAAGCGATAGACAAGGCGATAGGTTTTGCTTCAACTCGGGAACAGCTCCAATCTAGGGCGGCGATGATGTCGGAGTACCCTTGGCGTATGACTGATAACGCATCTTCCCGTTCGACACTTCGGAATCGCGCCCCCGCCTGATTCGTTAATCCCCGGTAATACGCCGCATGATAATATCGAATAGAAGTATTCCCGACCTTGTTGCCATCCTTCAACCAAGCCCCCACCGCGAATTGTCTGATCGACTCATGCAAAAACAATCTGCGTTTGCCCCCTTGGCGCGTAGTATCAGCCGTTGCGATTAATGATTTATTAACAAGACTGGCTACCAGATCCAGCGCCTCCTCCCGGCAAATTCTTGGCTCCGCTCCCCCGGAAGCGGCTTTCTCCGCGCAGTTGCCGCAGATCGCCTCCACGGCCTCCAGATCGAAGTAGCCGGAGAATACGCTCAGTTGCTGCAGCATCGACCGCTCCTTCTCCGAAAGCAGTTCATAGCTCCAAGCCACGGTAGCGTAGAGCGACTGATGGCGGATGGCCCCCTTCCTCTTGCCAGAAGAGAGCAGCACGAGCATGTCGGACAACCGCTCCTCGATTTCCCGCAGGCTCAAGAAATTGATACGCGAAGCGGCAAGCTCGAGCGACAGCGGAATTCCTTGCAGACGCTCGCAAATCCTTACAAGATACGAGATATCGTCCTGACTGACCGTGAACCGAGTGTCGGCCATCCTCGCCCGCTCTACGAACAATTGTACGGCCTCGAACGACATGACCGACTCCAGTGCCATCGATGCCGCGGTATCTTCAGAGTCGGGGTAAGCAAGCGGCGGTACGCTCCATACCCTCTCCTCCATCAGGCCGAGAGGCTCTCGGCTTGTCGCCAGCACGGTTATAGAAGAGGACGCCGACAGAAGCAGTTCGGCGAGCTCGGCACTCGCTTCCAACAAATGCTCGCAATTGTCGAGCACGAAGAGCATTTGCTTATCTCTTAGATTGTCGCTAATCACATCCACTAGTGTATATCCCTGTCGTTCCCTTGCTCCCAATAGAGAAGCCAATATCCGGATCGGCCCCATCTCATCCGATTCCTGTACCGAGGCCAGCTCGACGAGCCAGACCCCGTCAGAATAGCCCGACAGCAGCTCGGTAGCTATTTGACAGGCCAGACGTGTTTTCCCGCACCCTCCAGGTCCCACCAGCGTAACTAACGGTGCGTTCGCAAGGACTTCTGAAATTCCCTTGATTTCTTGACGGCGGCCTATGAGTACGAATGACCGAGCCTGGATATTGGTAGGCATTCTTCTTGTCGCCCGCTCCTGTTGTCTTGCTGGGATATCCGGAAGAGGCTCGTACCGGGATGACCCTGTTGCAGCAAGAACACCATCAAACCACTTCTCGTCAAAGACCGGATATAGGCGAGCGTGTCCCGATCGCTGATCGTGAAAATAACCGACCGTCTCCCATAGCTTCTTCGCCTCTTCCTTCTCCAATCCCGCCAACCAGATCTCCTCGTCCAGCAGCACCTGGATAAGCTTTTGTAAATTATGCGCGCTAGGCAGCCGCTCCCCGATCTCCCACTGCTGGATTGTTCTCGTATCTACACCGATGCTTCTCGCCAGATCGCTTTGTCTCAACTTTGGCTTGCCGTTCGCCCTGAGACGCTGCCTCAGGCGACGAATCATTTCCTCCGGCCATTCCCGATAATCGCTCTTCTCCGGCATCTTTTCCGCCTCCCGTTTCGAATGGCGGCTGCCGCCGCACGAACCAACACGAACACCTAACACGAACTCGCTACCATTCTAGCACACGCATTTTCTTTGATACAATTCAGATATCCCAACAAGGGCGTTCTCTTGAGCGGAAGAAGTTGTTTTACCGAAACCTAGCGGACACCCTTCACGAGCAACTGCACATTCGCCATGAAGATATTTCCTAATCGAGGTAGGCGTTTATTTTGTACTTTCATTAACCTTCATTGCGCATACTGGGCGAGACCATTGCCGTAGGACCAGTTCTCCTTTTTGTTCCAAGCAACTGGATGCGGACCCGGCGTCCTTCTCATCCATGGCACCGGTGGAAACGCGCAGACCACTTGGAAGGAGCTGACCGATAAGCTGGCGGATCGTTTCAAGGTTGTCGCCGCGGACTACAGTGGGTCTGGAGACACTCGGGATTCCGGAGATGCCTTCACGTTAGATGATCTCGTTATGCAGAATGTGGAGGTTGCCCTCCACGAAGGTCTAGATATTCCACGTTGTCGGTTATTCGCTTGGGGCGGTTGTCGCAGCAACGATTGCAGCCCAGTTATGCCTATCCTCCATAACTATAGGACTAGTGGCCTGCAATGGAAAAAGTTAGGTGTCTCAAGAGAAAAAGTATTATCAAGAAATAGAAGAATTGAGAACGGTTCTACCATCCTGTGGAGTTATATTGAAAATATTGTTAATGATGCAGTTGAGAAGGGTTTTTTGGAGCCTTAGAATATGTAATTCCCAATTGAACTAAAAGGTGTGGTTGCGATGTTTCCTCGATATTTGGTCGATTTCGATTTGCAGCGGCTTCCCCGCGTCCGGACGGACGTCATCGTCATCGGAGCCGGGATCGCAGGGCTGTTCACCGCGATTAAGGCTAGTGATACGAAGAAAGTAATCATGATTACGAAGAAGTCGCTGCTCGACAGCAATACCCGTTTTTCGCAGGGAGGCATCGCGGCTGTCATCTCCGACGAAGATTCGCCGGAGTATCATATGCAGGACACCTTGGTGGCGGGTGCGGGACTTTGCGACGAACAAGCGGTCAATGTGCTCGTGCATGAGGGCCCCGACGGCGTCAAGGACCTGATTCGGATGGGGACGCAGTTCGACATCGAGAACGGCGAGCTGGCGCTGACTAAAGAAGGCGCTCACAGCCATCGCCGCATTTTGCATGCACATGGGGATGCGACGGGTGCGGAGATTGTGCGTTCGCTGTCGGAACGGACGAAACAGGATCCGAACATCGAGCTGTGGGACGACCATTATGTTATCGACTTGATTACTCAGGACGGGGAGTGCCACGGGGCGCTCATACAGAAGCCGGACGGGCAGCGCGTGTTCGTGGAAGCGGATGCGACGATTCTATGCTCCGGAGGAGCAGGCCAACTGTACCGGTATACGACGAATCCCGACATCGCCACTGGGGACGGCATCGCCATCGCGCTTCGTGCTGGTGCGGAAATCCGGGACGTCGAGTTCATTCAGTTCCATCCGACGGCATTGTGTTACCCAGGCGCACCGCGCTTTCTCATTTCCGAGGCTGTCCGTGGGGAAGGAGCGATTCTGCGGAACATCAACGGCGAGCGATTTATGGATAAATATCATCCGCAGCTGGAATTGGCCCCCCGCGATATCGTCGCCCGCGCGGTCTTAACCGAGATGGAAGAGACAAAGGTCTCGTTTGTTTACATCGATATTACGCATGAAACCGAAGAACTGATCAAGCACCGGTTTCCTACAATCTATGAATTTTGCCTGCGGTATGGGCTCGATTTGACGACGGACTGGATTCCGGTCGCTCCTGCGGCGCATTATATGATGGGCGGCGTGAAAACGGATCTGCACGGGGAAACAGCCGTCAAACGGCTGTTTGCTTGTGGCGAAGTATCCTCGACAGGCGTTCACGGCGCCAATCGGCTGGCGAGCAACTCGCTGTCGGAAGCGATCGTCTTCGGCCGCCGCATCATCGAACGGATCGCCGAGCTGCCGCCGCTGAACCGTATTCCGAGTGAATTTCATGTTGCAGTTCACCGAAAGGAGATGCCGCAGCAAGCGGTCGTCGAGAAAAAGCTCAAGCTGCAGAAAGTCATGCTTCGCCAAGCGGGAATGAAGCGCGACGCCGCCGGGCTGCAAAGAGGGCTGGACGAACTCAAGCGGCAGTCGGCCTTCTTCGAATATGCTTTGATGAAGCGCGAGGAGTATGAATTTTCCAATTTGCTCATCTGTGCAATGCTAACTACGAAAGGGGCGCTGCTGCGCCGGGAAAGCCGCGGCGGCCATTTCCGTGAGGATTATCCGCAGCGAAGCGACGCCTGGGTGAAGCATATCGTCTACCGGCTGGAGGAAGGCCATTTGAAGGAGTGCATTCAAGATGCTTGAAATCAACCGCGAACGATTGAAACGCAGCATTGCGGAATGGATGGAGGAAGACATCGGAAACGGCGATATTACTGTCTACGGAAAATAAAGTTTTAGACTGGCATTAGTTGCTGGATACGGGTTTCTACCATTCAGTATCCTGCCCGTTAGTTGAGCGAAGAGCTGAGCTAATTAAAAACTCCTTCCTTTCGGCATTTTTTTAAAATCTGGAATCAGAGAAGGAGGAAGTTATGCCCAGGATCGAAGATTATGGCAAAATAGTGCTGAGAATAGGCAACGATCAACGAACAAACTCTACGATTTACAGAAAGCGAGGGAATGGGCATGCTTTACGAGTTGCGCATTTTATAATGCTACATAGAATCTAGACAGCAAAAAAGGAGTTCTTTAGTTGTATGTCATCTACTAGACGGAGATTTACACCCGAAGAGAAGGCTCAGATTGTACTGGAAATTTTAAAGGAAGAA
>NZ_CAJVAS010000081.1 GCF_910593845.1 Paenibacillus solanacearum
TCATCGGGGAACATGAAGACAACAATAATTACGGTGTCCAGCGTATTTTGCTGGCGCTGTCACAAATAGATATTAAGACCAGCTACAGTACCGTCCGTCGGATTATGAAGATGCACGGCGTGCTGAAGAAAGTGAAGCGTCATCCAAATGGCATTACACGCGAGGATGCTGCAGCTCAAAAGAGCGAGAACCTGATCAAGAGAGATTTCAGTGCCTCAGCCCCCAACCAAAAGTGGCTATCAGATATCACTGAGGTTCCTTGTTCAGACGGCAAGTTGTATCTATCCGCCGTACTGGATTGTTTAAACGGAGAGATTGTAGGCATCGCCATGGATGACAACATGCGTAAGGAATTATGTATCCAAAGCATGAGCGGCACGGGGCGTTGTTATGATAACGCACGAATGGAAAGCTTCTTTGCTACGCTCAAGAAAGAGAAGCTGTACAAGATCAAGACCGAGTACTATCCAATGGCCTACATTAAATCATCTTCAGATACATCATGGTCTACTACAATAGACGACGGATCTACACCTCTAATCCGGGGGGCTGGCCGCCATCCATTTATCGCGAAAGAATGCTGTCGCAAGCAGCTTAGTAACGGGATGCCTGTATGAGTGTGTTTTCAAACTGTACTTTTATTGACAACTCCACAAAATTGATACAAAAGAACCTCCTGTATCCAAAACGGTGTTCGTATCGGAGGTCGGGATTGTGTTTTGGATTACTGTGGGAGGTGGATTTGTGAAAAAGGTAATTCTAGTCCTTGTATTAGTTTTGTTATTGCTTATTAACATTTTCATGCTTGACTATCTACGGGCACTTAATGATAAGAAACCGATATTCGCCATACGAACTGAGATATATAAAGATGGCGGAACTTCAATTTATTATGGATTATTTTATAAAGTTATTGATTATAATCAGATTGACGGTCGAAAAGATGTTGTTTTTGAGTCAATTTTTATTTCAAAGGGATTTGTTCCCTAATCAAGATTCAATAAAACTGTTCTTTTGTTGAATCACAATGAATGCTAAGAAAAAGCTTTCCTCCCAAGAAACAACAAGAAGCTAGCCGCCTGCTGGATGATGTGCTTATTTACGATCAAATCTGCATAAGTGTTCGTATATATCTCCTCTTCCAGTTTACATATGGTATGATGGAAAATGAAAATATTAGGCTGAGGTGAAAAAAGATGAGTTTAAAACTTGATAATTTAGAACGGATTTATGTGGGGAAAACGAAAGATGTTTATGCTTATGACGAGAAGTCCATCGTGCTTCACTCAAAAGATAGTGTAACGGGTTGGAAGGTTCAGAATCCTGACGGCACAGTTACTGTGGTTGAAGACCCGGGTGCCAACGAAGTCATTGGCGAAGTGGCGGGAATTGGTCTGAAGAACATCATTTCCAGCGTCCACTATTTTAAAATGTTTGAGGCCGCAGGACTGTCAACGGCATTCTTAGATGCTGACCTTACAGAGAAAAATATTCTGCTCAAAAAAGCTGAGAAAGTCGGACACGGATTGGAATGCATCGTCCGCTTCAAAGCCATGGGTAGCATTCTGCGGACCTATCCTGACTATGTCAAAGAAGGTCAGGAGCTTACCGATTTCTTTGAAGTAACTACCAAACACGATGCTGCTGGAGATCCACGAATTTCAAAGGAATTCTTGACCAACCCAGACTTTGGGCCGGCCATGACTTCGAATCAATACGATGATACCAAAGCCCTCTGTCTGAAAGCCGCCGGTATCATCAAAGACGACCTTGCCAAGCACGACCTTGACTTGATAGACATCAAATTCGAAATCGGGATGGTTGATGATCAAATCATTCTTATCGACGAAATCTCGGCCGGTATCATGCGCGTCTTCAAAAACGGAAAACAATTCTCAGAAGAAGAACTAGCAGACTTTTTCGTTGCACAAAGCGCTTAAATTCAAAAACAGCCTGACATGATTGTGCAGGCTGTTTTGATTTTCGAGTTCTATTCGGAAGCTTCAAGATGCGACTTCTCTCCCGCTTCATGATACCAACAATGGTGTCGCCAAATAAGATTTATATGGCATCCTCTTCATCCATTAAATCGGACAACGACTCCAATGACCTTGCCCTGAAAATGTAGACAGCTAGAATCCCTCAACACAGCCGTTTGCCTATCAAGTTATTCCCGGTTTTCATACTTAAATTTCACGTATCCATTGCGGCTTACGCATTGGCTTATAAAAATCGATGAGAGTCTGCATGGTTCGGAGCATGATCCGCTGGTGGGCACTCATATTTCCACGCAAGCCTAGCTCGAGCTCTTCTTTCTTTTTCTTCAGCGTTCGCCTCGCGAAGGCAGCTAGCTTCTCCGGGTCTTCTTCGCCCTCGATCATGGCCTCCATCATGTCGCGGCTGCTTACCCTCATGATGTCAGAAACAACGGCAGCTAGTTTAATATTGGCCCCTTCCAGTACCTCCTGGACCCGGTTATGCTCGCGAGAGCGTTCCTGAATCAGGCTGCGGCGGTAACGGACTAATTCGCGTAGTTCTCGTTGGTTTCGGTGTGGTGAATCTGGCCTTGAGCAGACCGTGACGGAGTTGATCACAAATCCACTCAGCATCCTTCACATCCGTTTTCCTGCCGGGAACGGCTTTGATGTGCTGTGGTTTACGACGAGGAACTGAATCTCTTCGGCTTCCAGCAAATTCACGACCGGTTTCCAAAATACCCCGGTACTTTCCATGGCCACATGTGTACACCGATGTTGCTTGATCCAGTCGATCAAATTAAGCAGGAAAACAGTATGGGTACGAAACGTCTTAATCTCCTTTCCTTCGGGAGTTCCGATGCAAGCGGTAATAGACTTCTTGTGAACATCCAAACCGCAGGCTCGCTCGATCAGGACATCCATAAAACTCACCTTTCTACGGCAGTTGATATTGAGAGGACTGGTGCAACAACCAGCAAAGGGTTACTTTACCCCGCGTGCTTCCAAAATGAGCGACATTCCGTGGTGGTGCACCGTGGTCGTCGTGGTCAGACTAAGGTTGGGTTCGCGACACCATAGCTTAACGACCTTCCTCACCATACTGTATTGCTTTCGGGGAACGCTCAGATGGAGAACTCTCTTTTATTAATATGACAACAGGTGACATATTTGAGGTCTATAATGGGTGGTAGATTAACGAAAGGAGTTACAAATCATGAATCGAAAAATAATTTTAGATTTAGCTGTTACTTTAGATGGTTTTATTGAAGGAAAAAATGGTGAAATTGATTGGTGCATAATGGACTCTGAGATGGGGTTTAATCATTTTTTAAATCAAATTGATACCATTTTATATGGAAGAAAAAGTTATGATTTATGGGGACAATTTACTCCGGAACTTGAACATGGAGATTCTGAAAGAGAATTCTGGGAGTTGGTTCATAGTAAAGAGAAATATGTGTTTTCCAGGACGCAAAAGGGGACGGATCATAAAGCAATATTCATAAATGAGAGTATTCTTGAAAAAGTAAATGAATTAAAGAATAAGCCCGGTAAAGACATCTGGCTATATGGTGGAGCAAGTCTTATTACAACTTTTATCAATTTAGGACTTGTTGATGAATTTAGATTATCTGTTCACCCTGTTGTTTTGGGAGAAGGAAAACCGCTGTTTGTGGATATAAAACAGAGATTGAATTTAAAAATCGCTAATACAAAAACGTTCTCCTCCGGTGTTGTACAACTAATTTATCATATGGACGGGAACTAATCATTTAGCACATTCCTATGAGAAAATCGTTAGTTTCAGATTGACAGCGGCGGCAAGTCTAAGACTTTTTTTTCGGTCTTCGATCGCCGCCTTTTCATTACACTGAAATCTTAGAAAATCGAAATCCAAGGTGGAGAGGCTATGAAAGTCAATGAAATCATAATTGAAGGAGCACGCGAGAATAACCTTAAAAACGTGAATGTCCGCATCCCGAAGCAAAAAATCACGATCTTCACCGGCGTCTCGGGCTCGGGCAAATCTTCCTTGGTTTTCGACACTATCAGCGCCGAAGCTCAGCGTCAGCTGAATGAGACGTTTTCCGCATTCATCCGCAATCGGCTGCCCCGGTTTAGTCAACCGGATACCGATCGCATCGAGAACTTGTCTACAGCGGTTGTGATCGATCAGAAAAGGCTCGGCGGGAACTCCCGTTCGACTGTCGGCACGATCACGGATATTTATGCGATGCTCCGGCTGCTGTTCTCGAGAATCGGTAAACCTTTTGCCGGCTATTCGCATGCTTTCTCGTTTAACGACCCCGCCGGCATGTGCCCCGAATGCTCTGGAGTCGGACAGGTGGTGCAGTTCGATGTGGACAAGCTGCTTGACAGGTCCAAGTCACTGAATGAAGGCGCAATCCTGTTCCCTGTATTTAAGGTGGGAAGCTGGTACTTGAATACGTATACCCATTCCGGCTTGTTCGACAACGACAAGCGGCTCGCCGATTTTGCGCCGGCAGATTGGGATACCCTCCTCCACGGCAAAGAAAGCAAGATCGTATACCGAACCAAAGGTGGCGATATCGAATCGGATTATGAAGGTCTGCTGCCCAAGCTCACCCGCCTATACTTGAAGCGAGACAGCAGCGAGATGTCAGATGCCAAACGCGAAACCCTTAACCGCTTTCTAACCTACACGGAGTGTAAGCTTTGCGGGGGAAGCCGGCTTAATCAAGCGGCCTTGGGCTGCCGGATTAACGGATACAACATTGCCCAATGCGCGGCGATGGAGATTGGCGAGCTAATACGTATGATTGAAGCCATTCAGGATCCCGTTGCCGGCCCGATGATTGACGGGATTCTGACACGGCTGAATCATCTGGTCTCCATCGGACTGGAGTATTTGAGTCTGGACCGACAGACTGCAACCTTGTCGGGCGGGGAGTCGCAGCGCATCAAGATGGTCCGTCATCTGAGCAGCAGTCTTACCGACATGATCTACATTTTTGACGAACCGAGTGTCGGGCTGCATCCGCGAGATGTCCATCGTCTGAACGGCATGCTGCGCCAGCTCCGGGACAAAGGGAATACCGTCCTCGTCGTCGAACACGACCGCGAAGTCATGGAGATCGCCGATTACATCATCGATGTCGGACCTCACGCGGGATCCCGCGGCGGAGAAATCGTCTACGAAGGCGACTTTGCGGGCTTGCTCCGCGCGGATACCTTGACAGGACGATACTTGAAGCAAAGTCTATCCTTGAAAACTTCAACCAGAGTGCCCAAGGGTTGGATGACCGTAGCCGGCGCCAGCCTGCACAATTTGAAGGATGTGACAGTCGATATACCCGTCGGTGTGCTGACCGTGGTAACGGGGGTAGCCGGCTCAGGCAAAAGTACGTTGATTAACGGAGCATTCCTGCCGTCGCATCCGGAAGCCATTGTCATCGACCAGTCGGCCGTGGGCACATCCATCCGCTCCAATCCGGCTACTTATACAGGGATGATGGACGAGATCCGGCGGCTGTTCGCAGTCGCCAACAAGGTGAGCGCATCGTTGTTCAGCTTCAACTCCAAGGGAGCCTGTTCCAACTGTCAGGGTCTCGGGATGATATACACGGATTTGGCCTTTCTCGAGCCAATAAGGACGACTTGTGAAATTTGCGCGGGCAGGCGGTTCAGCGATGAAGTGCTAGAGTATAGGCTGAACGGAAAATCCATCAGCGACGTCCTCGCCATGACGGTTCGGGAAGCTTCAGAGTTCTTCAGCGGAAAGGAACTGCTCCGTCAATTGCAGACGCTGGAGGATGTGGGGCTCGGATACGTGACGCTGGGCCAGCCTCTGAGCACTTTGTCGGGCGGAGAATGCCAACGCATCAAATTGGCCGGGGAACTTCACAAGGAAGGCAGTCTCTATGTAATGGACGAGCCGACAACCGGACTGCATATGTCCGATATCTCTCGTCTGATGGACATTATGAACCGCTTGGTCGACGGGGGCAACACGGTGGTGGTCATCGAACACAACCTGGATGTGATCAAGAGCGCAGACTGGATCATTGACATGGGTCCCGAGGGCGGCCACCGGGGTGGCCGAATTGTATTCGAAGGCACCCCTGTCCAGCTTGTTGCTGCCGAGCATTCGATAACGGGGGTGTATTTACGCAAGGCTGAAACCGGCCAAGGAGCGTCTTTCTGACGGGGTACGTTATAACGGATCCCATCGAGGATCGATTAATCTTCGGGAACGATAGCTGAATAAACAACTAAGACGCGGCTGCCGGCATCGATCGGCAGCCGCGTTACACTAACGGGCAGCATGTGGCTCGAGCACAATAAGACATTTTTCTGTCTCATTCTTATATCGTGGTATCTATATGAGATCAAAAAATAACTGTGAAAGAAGCGGGTTCGCAAGCTTGGCTAAGGTCAACCTAATCGTAAGAGCAACTGTGACTTCAAACTCACAACCAAGGAGATATGTTGTAGACGAGAAAATAGGAATAGTACGTAACGATATGTTTACAGAAGTCCATGTAAATCAAGTAATTAAAGCCGATAGTAGGGTACCGTTTATCGATAGCCCAATAACGCGGCAGTCGATTTTCTATCCTATCGGCTGCCGTGTATTATTTTAGTCTATTTTTAAGGGACCTGACGATTTATATAGAATAATAATGTTTTTCAGGATTCAATCCGAGAAGACTTGGCAAAACGCTTATAGACATCCACTCTTTCCTGTAATCCTCCTACAACTTCTTGCGGTATTTCCCTGACCTTGATATCTTCACCTAAGAAAAGTAGCCAGCTTGTTATTTCGGCCAATTCATCAGGATGATGAACATTAATGAAAGTCTTTAGAATAGCCGTGGTTTGAAAAGGATTCGTGTATGAAATTGTAATTTTTAATGGATGGTACTTTTTGAACTGGGTAATCGCCTGGGGACCAAGTTCGAGGACTAGGTTAATGGCTTCTTCCTGCTTGCTTAGTTGTTCTACAATCTTCTTCTTACTAATTCTTTTTTTCTCGGGGTATGGTTTGACATCGGTAATATTGTCGACGGGAATAATCTTCCTTTTTTCCTCCTCTAGGTTGAAGCCTTCAATTTGCCAAGAGCTTTTTTCACGATATAGGTGCATGAGATAAATGGGATAAGACTTGATTTCCCTTCCTTCTTCAACGGAAACCACTAAGTAGCTGTCCATAAGAAGGATTTGGATGAGTTGTTCTAACATAGGATGGGGCAGATCTGACAGATCAAGCAGGTCAGGATTGTGTGGGTTGGTACCCTCGAAGAGCAAGATTTGATTTAACAGAACAAGATCATCTTGCTGGTTTTCAGAGATGAGGCCGAGCAATTTTTCCGCTAAAGATTGGCGACTCTTGAGATAAGGGAGTTGTAGATTTCGTGTGGCCATGAAGGCGATAAAAAGAGCTTTAATCTCATTATCGGTAAAGCGGACCGTGGGCAGGACGGAGTTGTGCATCACAAAATAACCCCCGTCCCGCCCGACTTCGGCGACTAGAGGCATTCCCATCGCTTCAATTTCCCTGATATCTCTAATCGCCGTCGAACGGGAGATGTTAAACTCATGCATGATTTCCGAAATGGTAAAATGGGCGCGGTTATTGATGTACCGCATGATGATGTTAATCCGTTCTACTTTTTTCATAGGGTCCTCTAAACAGTATCATTTTTTGACATGATTTATTGTTATTATAAACCCATCAAGTGAAAAAACAAATGATTTGATCCATTCAAAAAAGGAGCGAAGGTAGAATCCCGTCCCATTGGAAGGATGACCGCTTATTGGTCGGTTACCATATTTCTCGCATTCTCTATTGCATTAAGCGGTATCGGGCAATTGATGCGATATGGAGGTAATGTCGATTTAGTGACCGATATTGGTTTCCCGTTATATGTCACGAATATTCTCGGAGCTTGGAAATTGCTTGGAGTCATTGCGATTGTAATGCCAGGTTTCCCCCGGCTCAAAGAATGGGCTTATAGCGGCCTCTTTTTTCTAATGACGGGTGCGGCCTTATCTCATGCGTTCGCTAATGATTACGGCGATTATGGATTCCATATTATTCTTCCGCTTTTCTATGCCGCGCTTGGCATCGCCTCCTGGGCGCTGCGTCCGAAAAGCCGCAGACTCTAACGAGAAATGAAATGAACGCTACCCCATTCGTGACTCCGATAGATTTCTACTACCTAAAGCACTAATATTAGGTAAGGGGCGCTGGGGGAGAGAACAACCGGTTGGCCTCTAAACGGTATCATATTTTGACATGATTTATGGTTATGATAAACCTATCAAGTGAATAAACAAATCAATTCACCCATTCAAAAAAGGAGCTGGAATGATGACAACGTATACCTTTGAGGAAAAAGACAGCTTTATCGTTCTCGGTATTGGAACCGAGCTGAAGAGCGATTACACGGATTATGCCGGCATGAACAAGGAGAAGGAGAACTTTTGGCGGGCAGTGGAGCAGGATGGAAGACTTGGCACGTTAAAGGCTATTGCTGCGAACGACTATATTTTTGCCGTAAACGAAGCGATAAATCACAAGATGATGTATTATGCTGGCGTCATGACAGATTCATCGATACCGGAAGAACACAGAGTGATCCAGTTCCCTAAGGGACAATACCTCGTCGTTAAAGGTGAAGGGAAGTCGGCTGATGAGTTGAGTAGTATGCTTACTGGCGTTGCTTTTGGTCAAGTCTTGCCGGCAGCCGATAATTACGCCTATGTTGGCGGGCCCAATGCAACGGTGGAGATGGGGCAGCGAGACGGCGTCGTGTATGGTGAAATGTGGATTCCGGTTGTGAAGAAGTAAACGAGATCAAAGGAGGAATGAGGATGTCCCCTATCGTTGATTTTAAAAATGTGTCTACGGTTGGTCTGGAGTCTTCACTAGTAGCAGAAGCGCTAGCTGGCCTGCGTGCGAATGAAGCCCGTTACTTCATGAACAAATACAAGCACGAATTTACGGTCGTACCAGCCAGCGAAAGCCAGGAGACGCTTGATTATGTGAAACGGGTTTTGAAAGAAGAACGTGGTATTGAGTTTGCGGCCCAACCTCTAGAAGTGTGGTGAAAAATCAGTTTTTGGCATTGTCTTTCTGACGAGCCAGTTAAAGAAAAACATTGAAATGTGTAAAAGCCAAGCAAGTTGAAGGATACGCTGTGCCTGTGAAGTTTAC
>NZ_CAJVAS010000082.1 GCF_910593845.1 Paenibacillus solanacearum
TACTTCATTTTGAGCGCCTCTTTCGTATGTGGGTTTTGTTCTTGCCGGAACGTTTCCCAGTATACAAGAGGGGCTTTTTGCGTTCAAAGCTCAAATTACTTCATTACAGGAATGGCTCCTTACACCCTTAATGTTTGCCTAATATCTTAATTGGCGAAACTGATTCTAACGAATTCTGTAACAAGGGGAATGAATTATGAAAATTCCTGTTCGGAAGATCAGGCCAACAAGAGGTCGGCATTACAGGAGTAAAATCGGCTCGTCCAAAAGCTTGAAAATCATACACGCAGAAAGTCTTCTTGAACGTGATTATGTTCGATTGTGTAATTTCGATCCTACAATCACAAAGATTTATTACCAACCGATTGGTATTCGATTTCACTACAATGGTAGGAAACGTCGATACTTTCCTGATTATTTGATTGTAACAAGGGAAAATCATTATTACCTGGTAGAGGTTAAGTTAAAGGAGTTTGTTGCCTCTAATTTAAATCGGGCTAAATTTTATGCAGCGACTAAATTATGTGAAGAAAAGGGCTGGACTTTTTTAGTTGCTACGGAAGATCAAATTCGACCTGGTTACTTACAAAAAAATCTCAGACTATTGCATGAGGTGAAACGACATAAAATCATTCCCTCTGTGGCGGAGTATATTAAAGCAATGTTGGAGTATATTGGCCCGCAAACCATCTTTAATTTAAGAAATGCTTGTAACATAATCGATGAATCCTTGTTCATGCTTAATCTGCACAAATTGATTTACGCCAGCGAAATTGGTACCGACATAGTACATCACCCTCTAAATGATAGTTCAATTATATGGTACTTACCAATGAAGGAGGATACTTGTGGCTAGAAACCGCTTTTCATATGGTACTAAGTTTTTATTGGATGGAATGGAACATGTGATCAAGCGTTCCGAACGAAATGAAATTGTTGTTGAACTAGTAAAATACAAACAAACCAAAAGTTTTCCTATAAGCGAATTAGAGGAAGCCTTTGACGAGGAACGACTCGCATTTCAAGACATTACTGAAAGAGCAAATAAAATCAAATTGGATCTGAATCAACTAAGTGAGAAGGAAAAAGCAAGTATAAAGATAAAGCTAGATGTTCTTAAACCAGTTATCGATGGGGGTTATCATAAAATAAAACTAGATGAATATCTAAAGACACTTCGCGATGAGAAAGGCTACAAGGTCTCAAAGGCAACTTTCTATAACTGGAAGAAAATATGGGATCGATACGGAGATGCACGGTATTTACTCGATCTTAAACCAGGTCCTAAGGTCCGACGTACCGAAAAAGAAGTTATGAATTCGTTAGAAAAGATTATGGATGATAATCTCTACACAGGCGAAGAAGTAATCTACCATCAGATTTATCGGTTGTATAAGGACAGCATTAAAAATGTTAATGAATTAAGAAATGAGGATCAAAAGCAGGTCCTTCGCTCATTTCAGACGATTTGGAGAATATTGAAAGAAAACCGCGACTTGTTTCGTCAAAATGCTGCGAGGGATGGATATGTTGCAGCTAAGCTGCAACGTGATGGATCAAAAAGTATGACAGAGAAACCAACCCGACCATTACAACGGGTGGAACTAGATTGGACTCCAACGGATATATATTTGGTTGACCCAAAAACTCTTGAAAGAAAGAAACCATGGCTTGTCTACGCGATTGATGTTTTCTCTGGTGAACCTTTAGGATTTTATATTACTTTTGAGTATCCAGATACTTTCGCGATCAAGCAGTGTTTGTTGCACTGCTTTTTACCGAAAGTTTATCTGAAGAAGATATATCCAGCAGTACAGAACGAATGGACTGCATATGGAATTCCTAAAGAACTGGTTATCGATAACGCTTCCCAAAATAACTCTTACGATCTGGAGGAGATCTTCGATTATTTCGGTATCGATCCGCTCTATCCTGAAGTTCAAGCGGGGCATAAGAAAGGAACAGTTGAACGCGGTCTGAAAACCTTCAACGAGATATTACATACTTTAAAGGGTACGAGCTTTTCCAACATCTATGAAAAGAAGCAATATGACTCTAAGGGAAAAGCATGTATTACTCTTCAAGCGTTTTATTACATAGCGCATATCATTTTTGTCGATATCATTTCGCACAATTGGAGCCACAGCCGTATGGGAGGTACCCCTCATCAGATTTGGGAGAAGGCATTCGCAGACGACCCAAGTCTTATCAAAGAATTACCCTTCAGCAAAAAAGAAATCACCCTGGCGTTGTGTGGAGGCAGGGAGAAGAGAATCATCCAAAACAAGGGAATTATGCTCGAGGAAACGTGGTATACAAGCGACGAGCTAATGAAGCTGCGTTATCGATTAATTCAAAATGGAGACGAAGATACCCAGGTGGTGATACGTTTTGATCATTCTAATGTTAAGAAGATTTATATCGAAGATCCCTATAATAAAACCTTCATAGAAGCTTATATTGATCCCAACCGATTGCACGATTTCGAAAAGCATTACGATGTGGATCCGATACTTCCCCTTCCTTTTCAACAAATAAAAGCGATTTGTTTAAGTGAAGGAAGACAGCGTCGTGCTTTTGATGATACCCATGTGATAGATGCATTAAAAAATATCAAACAAATCCAAAATGATCAAAATAAAGACAAACGGAACAAGTACAAGCAAACCCTCGCAGAAGAAGCTCGGATAATCGATGGACTCTCACTTCAAACTTTTGATTTTGAGAGTTTAGGTGACCCTGAAAACCCGGAAACACTACATTACATAGGAGAACTAACTGAGTCTGATTTCAATAAAAAACAGGGAAACTCAAATCAGAAAAAACAAAATGAAACGGCCGAGATAACGATGATTGTGTCAAATGCTAAAAGTGAGGATGGTCATAAATCCAGCATAGATGATGACCTTCCCATGTATGAAGTATCTCGATTAGGAGGTTAAAATGGACAAACACACCTTTTCACGTTTAGGTGGATCCGCAATAAATGAAATTGAACTTCAAGAAAGACTACTGATGTTAGATCAGATCGTTGTGCATCACCAACGATTTCTTGATTTGTACCAAGTGATTCAGGATTGTCACATTTTCAAGAAGGGTGCTGCAATTCTTGGGGAAACAGGAGCGGGCAAGTCAACTTTGTTTAAGACCTATGAAAGTCGATATCCTAAAGAAACCAAAGTGAAGACTGTAAATAATCATAAGATTGAATATGATATAGTCCCCGTTCTTCGTGTAGAATTAGATTCGAATTCAAAGCCGCAAAACGTGGCTTCGAAAATGCTACAAAAGCTGGGTGATCCCTTTTATGACAAAGGAACTGAGAAGCAGCTGACTTCAAGAGTAAAGGAACACATAAAGGATGCTGAGGTAGAATTGTTGATAATTGATGAACTTCAGCATTTGATAGACACTGATACACAACGGGTTATTAGGAAGGCAGCAGATTGGCTCAAACAATTATTGAACGACTTGAATTTACCGATTATTTTTGGTGGAATCATGGAAGACGCCAAACGAATTTTCGCCTCAAATAAGCAATTGGATGAACGTTTTCCGTATAAACCAACTTTCTATGGGTTTAAGTATGTAACGGAGGAACAAAAGAAGGAGTTCAGGGGCTTCTTGAAAAGCATCGATTATCAACTACCACTTGCTGAGCATTCCAGTATTTATGACCCATATCTTTCCGAAAAGATCTATTATGCTACTTTAGGAATACCCAGAACATTAAGTCATTTACTGCATCACTCCGTTAAAACTGCCCTAAAAGCAGGCAAAGATAAGCTGGACGAGAGAGATCTACAATATGGTTTTTCGCTTTTATCGCTTGAAACCAGACCAAAGGTTGTTAATCCGTTTCATGGTAAAGCCTTTGATTTGAAAGTGGCTCTGGAAAAGGAAAAGGAGAAGCCGAGCAAAAACTAGCTCGGCTTATACCCCATATTTATTAAGCGATTACGAGCAGCGTTTCTTTCATCTTCGGAAAAAAGCGGCTCAAATTCTTCATGAAAGCCAACAAGTGCTTCGACTGTAAGATCCAGTCTACCTCTACTCCATAATTCTGAGAAGCCATCACTCGGTGTTTGTGATAAAACAAACTTCTTTGCAGTTCGAATTGACTCATCTGGAGAAGTGAGCATTTGAACGAAACGGTTTGCATTGTATCCTAATTCTTTTTTTGAAGTTTGATAAATACCCAACATGGCTCTATGAAAATTTAATTTTAATTGCTCCATAGTCATACTTCCTTTCTGCAAATCAGATTTTTCAGATCAGACATGCTTAACCATGGACGTTTTCTGTGGAGCATGCGATGACAATTAGAACAAACTAATGCAATGTCTTCGACGGTAGCATTGTATTCGCCTTCTATTTCCGAAATAGGTTTTGTATGATGACCCTCGATGAAATCTTCTCCTATTGCTCCGTATTTCTCTGCAAATGAAAAGTCGCAAACCATACATTTTAATTCGCCGTTCATACGTTTTTTATGATATTCTTTTGCTGCTTTGATGAGATAAGGGTTTCTTTCTATAACCCGGTGTTGACGAAACACTCTTTTCCCTTCTGGAAAAAGGTTAGCTTCTTCTTCATCAATCTGGTACTGAATGTCAGGAACACCCCATAATGAACGAATTTCTCGTGCATGCAGATCCTCAAGTTTATAGTTCGTTTGCGTGGCCATTCTGAGAATAAGCAAATTTTTTAAAGAATTATGTGTAACTAACTCATTCCGAGGAATAAAACCAGATGTTACTTTAACTTCATGAAGCTCGATAGGTACACGTATTCCCGGTACCGACCAGTCATTAGAATACCAATATTCTTTTGACTCCTCGTCTGTTCTGAGTATTGGGAGACCAATCACAGTACCTCGTGCGATTACACCCCCACTACCTTGTTGCCCAGCTTCAGCTCGCCATAAAAAAACTTCATCTCCAATTCGGATCTCTTTTTCAAATTGCTTTTGTCTAATGCTCCACCATATATATTTGTTTTTAGAAATGTATCCTTCAATGTTAAACTTTTTTGGGTTTCCCTGAAAAATCCAAGTTGTATTACTGTATGAAATATCAAGATCTTTAAGAAAGAGCGTGGCGACAGGATCTTTACTAACGTCTATGTAAGATAGTAGCGATAATAAGGCCATTATAAAAGAGGATCGGTGACGGCCATGACCTGGAATATCTTCTGCTGTCAAAGATTTTTTTTCATTTAATGCATTCCAAGCGTCTTGGATCCAATCCTTAGACACAAACTGCGGAGCAGATTTAGTTGTTACGAGAAGTCCGTCTTCTGTAATGCTGTTTACAATGTTCTTTTTACCTTGTACTAGAGTTCGAACTACATGGTCATTACTTTCCAAGGCAGCTAAAATATCATCCCAGACGTTCTTAAAAGGTTTCATGCCAAAGACTCCTTATACCAACGTTGTTGTTGTCCTACACCGAGACCTTTCAAGGGACGTTCACATTGAAATCCAGCATTTTCAAGTAATGGAATCAGATATTCAACATAATCTTTGCCTGCATGAAGATAGATTACTGGCTTTTGGGGGCCGAACAGGTCTTGGATTTGTCGAAAGACTTCTTTTGTCCATTGCTTTTTAACAGCGGCAGAAGCAGATTTAAGCGTTTGATCATAGGGCTCGATAATATCCGATGGTGTCACAAGTCCATGTTTTGCACTAAGAATGAACCAAGCGTCATAATGGGTTTTACAGTAAAAAGAAGCAAATTTAAATAGTTGAGAATCCCCATACAGCGATTCCGCTTCACAGGAATATGCCTTTTTTTTCTTAGAACATGCAACAAAAGCAACTCGTTTATTCATTTATATACCTCGAAGTAATCCAAATTTTGAGTACATTATACTATACGAGGATAGCTATTAAACACATTAAGTTGCTTGTGAAACTGAAAATGTCTAATATTAAAGCCAGCATAATCCACCATATGGTAAAATAGGAATGAGAAGAAAGACCTATCAAGGACTATGGAGTGGAATAACATGATTGATGGCATAACTCATTCAAAGGAATTTCTTTCTGAACTAGCCCGTTATTATATGGCGTTTTTGGAATCCGATTTTTCCGGTCGCTCAGCCCCAAGTCGCAAGATTGGTGCGGAACCTGAATCGGAAATTCACTTGACGAATTATCCGGGTATCAATGAGATGGCACTTAAAGCCTTGTTGTCTCATTTCAATAATCCTTTCGGAGCGATAAACCGTGATTCCGCAGTAATTCGAATTCCAGAGAGCATTTGTAAACAAGCGTTGAATCAAATTGATGATGGAAATATAGATTTTGCCTCCATTGAAACCTACATTAATCGTGAATTGCGTAGGAAAAAGTTGCCGGGGAAATTCAAGATAGAACAGTTGCTTGAAGAAATTGTAGAGCCAACACTTTCTGATGTAACAAATTATCTTAATGAATATCGCCTTGCCGGTCTATATGATGAGCTTTATGACCTTTGGAAAAATAAACTTTTAACGGATAAGTATGAGTTTTATTTGTATTTCCTTGATATCTGTTACGAGGAGCAGCGCTACCCCGTTTTCTATATACCACTTTCAATCGAACAAAATGAGCATGATAGTTTCTCCATTGAGTTTGACCCTGTGCTGCTCATAAACAAGAAGGCCATCGAATACGTAACGGGTTTATACGCTGAAGAACAAAAAAAGGATTGGCAGGTTGAGCTTCCGCCGCGGCATATTTACTTGGCCAATTTTCAAAGTGAAACGGAGTTCATTACTTATCTCAAAAATATAATCAGCGAATTAACCAACTTCCTAGGGATGCGAACAATCGATCTTAAGGGATCACAAGATTCAGTATTAAAAAATAAGAACGGTAAATTTGAGATTACGAATCAATGTTATTTTGTTCTCGCTGACAAGTCTGACGAATCATTGCTTAATGATTACGAGGAATTGCTAACTCTGCTCCAGTCCGGGGAGAATTCCGAGGCCTTGGCTCTATTTAACAAGCTCAGTGAAGACTTTCTTGTCCGTAACCCCAAGTCCTTTGCTAGAGTCATTGAGGAGGATTATGAGAACAAGACCAGTAGTGAAAGGCTCAGCTATACAAGTCCTATTCCGTTAAACAAAGAGCAAATCCAAGTCCTGAAGGCGATTGACACAGAAGGTTGCGACCGGATCATTATAGAGGGTCCTCCTGGTACCGGCAAGAGCCATACGATCACGGCCATCATTTTTAATGCTCTAATGAACGGTAAATCGGTTCTGATGGTTAGTGATAAGAAGGAAGCTTTGGATGTTGTCGAAGATAAGATAAACTCTGTCTTGGATAAAATGAAACTCGATGACTTCGTGCAAAATCCAATTCTTCGCCTTGGCAAAAAGGATTCAAATTTCGCCGGTATATTCAAAACAGTTAATTACGAGAAAATCAAGACCCGGCATGGGGCATACCGTAGACACAAGGAACAGGTTGAATCCGAAATTAAAGAAACACATTCCAAAATGATTAGTGATATTGAGGGTGAAATCGACTCCCAATATTTCCTCCACTCGGACCAGGTTCAAAAGTATGTTGCTTATGAATCGACTTTCGAACAGCAATGGAAGAATCGGTTGAATTTAGCTGAGTTGAGAGATGGTAAGAAACCGCAGCGTCTGTTTGATCTGTGGAGATCGTTGTCTGGAATTCTCCACGCTATGGATCAGTTAAGAGAAATGAGCCAAATCAAGTTTCATTTTGATGGAATGACTTTTGACAAATGGAAATCCAGCCTCGAAGCACTCTTGAAGGAGCTACAGCCAATACATTTAAGCTTGAATAGGGAACAGAAAACCTTCAAGTTTCTTCGTGTTATTGAAGCCACCAAAGTTCAAGTGCTTGATCAATGCATGAAGGAACTCGATGAGCTAAGAAATCCTTTGTTCGGGTTTCTATTCGCCGGGAAAAAGATCAAGGCCCTAGAGCAACGTCTAGCTGAAGAGTTCTTCGGGAGTGAGAAATTTTCATTAAAGGCGGAACGAGCGACAATTCAAAATGAACTCCAGTATTATAAACTCAACTTTCGCATCTAATAAATCAGCCTAAGTCCGTGTGCGTACTGGATTTGTGATCGATAAGATACCTTGATTGAAAAATAGAAAAACACCGCTTCCTTTGGTAAAGTGAGAGTGTC
>NZ_CAJVAS010000083.1 GCF_910593845.1 Paenibacillus solanacearum
AAATAGTTGTGGCTGGATCCCGGTCCGTTTTGCTGCTCGCATAACTGTTCCTCATTTCTAATCAGGTATTTCTATTATTCTACCATACCGAGTATTCGTGGTGTTTTTCACCACACTTCTAGTGGAGCATGGACAAAGAAGCTCTGGGGGGTTCGCGTATGGTTTCAAAAAAGGGAGTAGAGGAGTTTTCTATCAACGCCTGGCCGTCGCTGCAGACGGTGTTGTTGGACGGATGGCTACTGAGATTCGCCGAAGGATACACGAGGCGTTCGAACTCGATCAACGCGCTCTACGAAGGGGGCGAGCGATCGCTTTCGGATAAGATCGCGAAATGCGAAGCGATCTACGCGGAGGCGGGGCAGCCGGCGATTTTCAAAATCACGCCGTTCATCCATCCGCAGCTAGAAGGTTTGCTTGAAGAGCGCGGCTACAAGTCGATAGAGTCTTCGCTAGTTATGGAGTTGGAGGATTTATCTGCCGTTCCGGAACCGTCGCGCTATGAAATACAAATTGGCCACGTCAATCAAGAGTGGATCGACCGACTGATCTCGATGAACGGAATGTCCGAGAAGAATGGCCGCACGACAATGAAAATGTTCGAGAGACCGCTCATGAAGACAGGTTTCTTCACGCTCTATGACGGGCAGACGGCTATCGCTTGCGGGCTTGGAATCGCAAAAGATGAATACGTTGGGTTGTTCGACATCGTCACACACCCTCAGCATCGCGGCAAGGGGGCCGGAGAGCAGTTGCTTCGCTATATATTGAAGTGGGCGAGAGATTGCGGCGCGAAGAAAAGCTGTTTGATGGTGTCGCGGGACAACCCGCCTGCCAACCGGTTGTACGAAAAGCTGAATTACCGCACGATCTATGAATACTCCTACCGTATGCGCACTAATAAATAGTTGTCCGGCGACACAAACATGAGTGCGTTGAGAACCCTGTAATCTGGTGATTTTTTATTTGAAAGCACCTATGTTTGTGTCGCGAAGTCAAGACACAAACATAGGTGCTTAATCGTGAATGAATTTGGCTTGCAAATAAAGCATCATTTTCTAAGTCTCATTACGCAGAAGAGGGTCAACGATCTACTTAAGTTATAAACCGGTAGCCGTCATAATTCGGCAGCCGCGTTAAGCTAACGAGCAGGATAGCATGAAGATAAACCATTATTTAACATGACTTACCTATTTATTGTAAAATTGTGATGAACAATAGAAGGAAGTTGTGGGGAGTTGTTAATGGTGGAATCACTTATATCACATGCTCGTATATTTTTAGCTAACCATGGTTTTGATTGGTATGTCTGTGGCGGTGGCGCAATCGATGTGTTTCTTGGTAAGCAAACAAGAATTCATAAAGACTTGGATATTGCAGTATTTTGGGAAGATAGAAATTCTATCATTGCTTTAATGTTAGCTGCAGGCTGGAGGGTATTTGAAGCTTGTGGCGGGGGAGTAATCCACGAATTATTTCAGGTGCAAGAACCTTTTGAAAAACGAAATCTATTTTGTTTTACATCAAATGAGAATCGTTGCAAGTTAGAACCAATTGGGGATGAAAAGTATCGATTTGGTCTAGAAAAGAAGGAGCAAAAAGATTTTACCTACATAGAATTTCTTTTCAATCAGAGGGATGACGAATACTTTTACTTGCCAGGAAAAGCAAACCTTAAGAGAAGGCTAAATAAGGCTTTATTAAAATCAAATGGAGTTCCGTATTTAGCTCCAGAAGTTGTTTTATTTTATAAATCAAGATACTTAGAATACAGTCCTGATACGCTTGATCATTATCAAGATTTCGATCTTTCTTTATCGGTTCTTGATTACGAGCAAAAACAATGGTTAAGAGAATCCCTTATAAAGGAATACGCTAATGGACACGAATGGCTTAAAGGACTGTAGCAATTCGCTAAAGAAGAACGATAGTGTGGAGCTGCTTCCGGCTGTGTTCCTCTCCGGTCACCTGGTAATAAAAATTATTCGCAGCTACATTGGGATATTATGAGTATTCAAAGACCAGAATACGGCGGTGGAGAAATATGGTTTGACGGTGTTTTAATTCGTAAAGATGGTCTTTTTATTCCGGATCAGCTACTGGCATTAAATCCAGAAAATCTAAAATAAGCTGAAACCAATATTTGAACAGGGGAGTCCGCCGCGTTAGTCTGCATTTTCATTGATATAACGGAGTACGGTAACTGAATAAACACATGACGAGGCTGCAGGCACAACAATCGGCAGCCTCCATTATGTTAACTTTCAGGACAACCGACAATACCATAACCTCATTAAGCGATCGGGCAGTTTAATGCAATAGATCAGCCAATTTCGTTGACTGTAATAAGATGGATTAGATGATTGCTATGGAATAGATAAATCTTGAAAGTGAGGCTTTTACATGTCACCGGGCATTCATTTTATAAATTTGAGGCAACAGCAATGAGTTAGGTCATATTTAAATCTTAATTACTAAGGAGAACTAATGGACCCAAAAATTAAATTAATGTTCTTGGACGAACATGCCGCAGAAGGCGCTGCGCGTTATGGGGTCAGCCAAAAGGAACTGAATTTCATTGGAGGCTTTCAAAACTTTATTTATTCCTATAATCGCGATGAATTGAAGTATATTCTCCGTTTCACTCCGAGCACTCTTCGCACGTCGGAAGGACTTGAAGCAGAAGTAGATTGGATTCGTTATCTTTCAGAGAATGGTATATCAGTTTCAGAACCGATTTCTTCAGTTAATGGAGAGTATTGCGAACGAGTCCAAGGAAATACGATGGATTTTTACGTAACCTCCTTTAAACACGCAGCTGGCCGTAAAATCGGATATCCAGAATGTCTAGGTAATTCTATACTTTATGAAGAGTGCGGACGTATAACGGGCCGTCTTCATGAATTAGCGAAGCTTTACAACCCTACTATTGCCAAAAGGCACTCTTGGGAGTTTAATGAATACCTCTTACGAGCCAAAGATTATTTACCGTCAGAACTTCGACCAATCCTTTTTGCCCTTGATGAACTTAAAGCACAATTGGCGAGTCTGCCTGTTAGTGCGGATAATTTTGGTTTGATCCACGGAGATATTAATGTGGGAAATTTCACGGTCGATGAATCAGGGAGATTAACGCTCTTCGACTTCGACGAGTGCCAGTACAGTTGGTATGTCGAGGATATTGCTATCCAGCTATATTACTTGCTGTATGTATTCGGAGAAGATTCGAAGTCTGAACGTAAGGACCAATATGAACTTTTCATAAGGCACTTCGAGCTAGGCTATACAGAGCATGGCCGTCGAATGCCTGACAGCTGGAAGGATCAGTTGAAGCTTTTCCTTAAACTTCGCGAAATCATTGTAGTTGTCGGTATGCATCGGAGCTGGGATTTAAGCAAACCAGATGACTGGACCCGCGATTTCTTGCAAGATAGTATAATGAGGATTACTAAAGGTATCTCGTTGATCGATGAGTTTTGAACTCCTAAAATGGAGGATACTCATTAAGCTATCGGGAAACGATAGCTCAATAACTACGCCATGAGATCGCCGCGGACGCGCGTAAGCCTTTTCCCTGCTAACGCAGTTGGGAATAATTAAGATCGGAGGAGGATTGGTATGGGTCGAATTATTTTGGTACAACATTGTCAGTCAGAGCATCATATAAACGAAATGTCAGGAGGATGGACAGATACGCCGCTGACTGAAATAGGGAGAAAACAAGCTGGGCTAGTCGCACAGAAGCTGAAGGACAGCATAAACAGTAATGAATACATCCTCTATTCCTCAGATCTATTGAGAGCATTACAAACAGTAGAAATCATAGGAGAGCAGCTGGGACTAGAAGTAAACCAAAACAATGGACTTCGGGAAATCAACACTAGTATTGCGGTAGGTAAAACAAAAATTGGGCGAGAACCAACAGAAATCCGAAAACAGGCAGTGGCTTTGATTTAGACTATCAAGAATTTCAGAACGGTGAAACATGGAGAGAATTTTACAGGAGAGTTTGTGACTGCATAGAATTACTATGCGGGTCAGATGAGTCAAAGAACTTGTTGATTGTAACCCACGGCGGAACCTTGGCTTATATAACTGCATGATGGTTACAATTTTCCGAACAGATGCTGGCTACAGCGTACTTATCAGCATCACCTGCTAGTATTTCTATACTGACCAAAAACAGTTTTAACCAGCACGTCTTGGAGGCGTTTAACGACAAATCTCATTTGTCGTTGTTGCGTTAACGGGTAAAAGATAGCTCAAAAAAATCATCATGAAGCCGCCGCTGGATCGATTGGGCGGCTTCATTAAGCTAAGTGGCAGTAATGTTGAAGAGAAGACTATGACACGAGGTGGTAATATGCAAGCGAGTATTGCACAGAGGATTCGACTCGTTCGAGAAAGTAACGATTTCTCAGGAACAGTGGTTGTTAAAGATGAATTGAATTCCTTGGCGGAGTTGAGTTTCGGATATGCAAATCGCTCTGAACAATTATCAAATAATACATTGACGAGATATGGGATTGCCTCAGGTTGCAAGATTTTCACCGCCGTAGCTATTTGTCAGCTCGTTGATAGCGGGAAACTGTCTTTTGATTCAAGACTCAAAGACTGTGTTGATTTTGACTTTTCGAATTTTGACCAAGAGGTAACCATTCATCATCTTCTAACGCACACATCGGGAATACCGGACTACTTTGATGAAGAGGTTATGGATAATTTCGAAGAGTTGTGGCGTGAGATACCAATGTACCACATAAGAAAGCTTAAGGATTTCTTACCGCTATTTCAAAACAGACCAATGAAGTTCGACGTTGGAGCTCGATTTAGTTACAACAATGCAGGATATATTTTGTTGGGCTTGATTGTCGAAGCGGTGACTCAACAGAGCTTTGCCGAATATGTTCAAGAAAATATCTTCAATAAAGTTGGTATGGATATGTCAGGTTATTTCGAGTTGGATGCTCTTCCATCAAACACAGCACAAGGATACATCGACTTCTCGGATGGTACGTGGAAGACAAACATCTATTCATTGCCTGTCAAAGGCGGCTCCGACGGAGGGGCATTTGTAACAGCTAGTGACATGGTAAAGTTCTGGGAAGCACTTATGACACATCAGCTATTAAGCCCTACGACCGCCCAGCAAATGCTTACTGCACATACAATGGTCGATAACGACGGAAATTTCTACGGTTATGGTGTCTGGATAGTGAAAACTGGTGATGACATCGTAAAGTATCACGTTATGGGCTACGATCCTGGCGTGAGCTTCCACTCTGCGTATTACCTACGTAAATCGATTAAAGCTGTTGTCTGCTCAAATAGGTCATCAGGTGCGTATGACATGATGAAGTGTATCGATGATGAGATTTACAGTAACGGATAACAAGAGTGCAGCAATGGAACCGACCCGCCACTGAGCTGCGTTAACGGGGCAGTTATGTACGCCTGTAGCAGAACAAAGGCCGCTGCTCATCAATGGAATCGATCACGTTAAAGATATATCCGGAATTCAAATCCTTAAAGAGGATGGATCGGTTTGGACTTGGGAGTGTCAACAATTGTGCGATTTATCGAGCCCTCCCGTACAAATTCAGGGGCTGGATAACATAGCGAAGCTCACAGGTTACGGACTTGCTCTCAAAAAGGACGGGACGGTATGGATGTGGGGAAGCAGCGTAATGGCGACGCCGAAAAATGAAGACCCAGTAAAAGGTGCGGCTCCATTTCAGGTCGAAGGTTTATCCGACATCGTTGATATATCTCTCTCCTACAGCGGCGATCGCCTGCTGGCATTGAAGAAAGACGGAACGGTATGGGGGATGGGGTATTTCCCAAAAACGCACAAACAAATGATAGACTCCTTCCAGGTACGTTTTTATCCAGAATATTATAGAGAACCCGCTCCAATCGAGGGGTTAACGGATGCGGATGCGGTATACACCGGCAATCATACAAATGCAGTGATCAAGAAGGACGGATCCTTATGGATGTGGGGCTACGATCTGCACGGTACGTTTGGGCAAGCCCAATCTTTTCAGCCGATTCCGACCCGTGTGGAACTCAGTCCGGATACGGAATAACGGCATATAGAATAAAATCTAATGAAGCTGCTGCATGGCACGCGTTTGAATATATAAAAACGGTTTTATAAGAACAAGGCAAATCATTTATAATCTTACCTTGGCACTTTCCAATAAGCAGCACTTTTTCATCGATAACTAATGGCAGAACAAGTCCCGAAATCTTTGAGCTAACGAAGAACGATAGCGTAGAAAACGCATTAACGAGGCCGCCGCGGGATCAATCGGGCGGCCTCGTTAAGCTAAATGGCAGATAGTGTGGTAATATTAGGAAACAGATGTACGCTTGGGGGGAGTAAAATAATGGATGTCGTGAACGCAACAAAAGAAGATACAAGGATGGTTAGAATTAGCCGCAGAAGTTGAGTACCTATTTGGTCATATGTTGGATAACCCAAGTTTTATTCGCGCATTAGAGAAAAATATTAACCGAGGTACTGCTTATTGTGTACGAGAGAATAATGGTTCGCCAGGTGCAAACTTACTTGGTGCCGTGTTGTTTTCTTCTTCAAATGCACCAAGCTACAAAATTGGGTGGCTATCAGTTTCATCCCAATCGAGGGGAAGAGGAGTAGCGACGGTATTGCTTTATCAGGTACTAAGTCTAGTTCAGCCTTCTTCAGAAGTGTCAGTTATAACCTTTGGTGATGATATCCCTAACGGCAAAGCTGCAAGAAGCCTGTATAAAAAGTTTGGGTTTATACCTTCGAACGAGTTAATCCCAAAGGGTCCTGAGGGGGGATCTCGGCAAAAATTCATCTTAACGATTCCAGATAGGGGATTGAGCTAACCGGTAACGATAGTATGGAGCTGCCGCTAGGGTAGCTCTTTCTGATACGCGTCGAAGTAACGGGCAGCATAGCTCAAGTTACTATTACATTGGATTTGTTGGGATCGATCTTCATCGACGTTTGGGATTTTATATTATCTTCGACATGCTGACTTTTTGGTGCAGAAAATGCACGGTATTCATTTTTTATCTGCGATAAAATTTAGCTTGAAGGGAGGGAAAACGATGGATTGGTTGGGCAGGATGAATAGCGCCATGGAATATATCGAAACAAACCTAGCGGACAATATCTCATATGATGAAATAGCGCGGAGAGCCTGTTGCTCTACTTATCATTTTCAAAGAATGTTTCCGTTTATTACTGGAGTATCGTTATCTGAGTACATTCGACGTCGACGGTTGACATTAGCAGCATTTGAACTGCAGACAACAGATGTAAAGGTGATTGATGTAGCTATGAAATATGGATATGACTCGCCGGAAGCGTTTACACGGGCGTTTAAGAATCTTCATGGGATCATGCCAATATCTGCGCGCGATAAAGGCGTTTCTCTAAAAGTGTGGTGAAAAATCAGTTTTTGGCATTGTCTTTCTGACGAGCCAGTTAAAGAAAAACATTGAAATGTGTAAAAGCCAAGCAAGTTGAAGGATACGCTGTGCCTGTGAAGTT
>NZ_CAJVAS010000084.1 GCF_910593845.1 Paenibacillus solanacearum
TCGATACGCTTTTACGCACAGATTTCGCCATACGCAAGTATCCTAGCTACGCGGGGGCTTGGCCCCTCCCGCGACCGGACCTTCACCGGCTAGAAGATGCGTGCTTTCTGGGCACGCCGCATGCAAAAAAGAGACCCGCAGCATGTCCATGCGCGGGTCTCTCCCGTAATACAGCTATTGTTCGTCCGAAGGCGTGAGTCCCTGCAGGGCCGCCTTATCTTCTTCCAGCGATTCCGCCGCCTGCTGCACAGCCTCCTGGTTCTCGCTGAAGCCGGCTTGGTCGATCGCCCGCTCCGCGCGCTCCACAGCCGTCTCGGCCTGCTCGATGAGCTGGCTCGAAGGATGGGTCTGCGCTTGCTTGACCGCGTGATGGGCGGTCTCCACCGAGTTTTGCGCCTGGGAAATCGGATTTTGCGATTGAAGACTGGAATCGTACTCGTAACGTGGCATCATTCGTCCTCCTTTCCACATACAGGATCGCTGTTAATGTGGGAAAAAGCGGACCTTTTTATGCGGCGGCCGCAGTGAACGCCGCTGCGCCGCTCCGGCCATGCGCCATATGCCCGTTGTCAGGAGGAGATGACGCGCTTCGCGGACACGATGCGCCCCTTCCAGGCGGCATCCAGCTCGGTGACCGTCACGCCGATCCCGACGCGGTATGTATGCAGCACCTTGTTGTCTCCCAAATACACGGCGACATGCCCAATCCGCTGCAGCCCTTTTTCGTTCTTGCGCTGCGGCGTTGTAAAGAACAGCAGATCGCCCTTGCGTACATCCGCCACCTTCACCTCTTGGCCGGTCTGGCTTTGCTGCCGCGAATCGCGCGGCAGCGTGACGCCGCTGCGGCCAAATATGTATTTGGTGAACGACGAGCAGTCGAACGTGTCGGTTTGCTTCGCAGAGGCGCCGAACTCATAAGGCGTCCCTTTATATTTCAGCCCCGCAGCAATGACCTCGTCAGCCTTCCGCTCCCAGGCCGGCCGATCCGCATTGAAGCGATAATCTGTGGCCGAAGCCGCGACATAGCCGCTGCGGCCGTTCACGGTGACGGCCAAATAGTCCCGGCTCGTCTCCGCCGTTACGTTCACCTTCGTGCCCGCGGGCAGCGTCTCCAGCACCGCTGCGCCCGGGTCCGCCTTCGCCAGCATGACGCCGGAGCTTGTCATGGCAGCTGTACCGGGCGAGTAATCGACTGCTTGCTGCGCCGGCAAATCCGACGCAGGATCGTCGCTGCGGGACGGATCGAGAATCGTAGCCGTGTTCGTCGCGTCATCCCAGCCGACCTCGTATCCAAGCGTTTCCGCCAAGAGCCGGATGGGGATATAGGTGGTTCCTTTATAATTCATGCTTCCGGGAAGCTGTTCCGTCCCGTCGTGATAGCCGTCCGCGGAGGAGAATTGCTTACCTCCCGCCTTCCATTGAAACGGAGCCAGGTCGGCTGTCACCTGCTGCAGCTTCCCCGAAGCCAGAGAAATGCCCGAGCCGAGCCCTCCCGCAAATACGACAAGCCCGAGCGCCGTGTAGAGCAGTGGCTTTCTTGCCATGATGCCGCCTCCCAAGTGAGATGTTTGTCTCTACACTATTCGGCGGCGAAGAGCGGTTTAGCGGGAGCGGACGGGAGCGAATGGCCGTCCAATTTCTTCCTGACCTTACTGACGGCTCCTTGACGGCATGTCAGCGTGTCGGCCTATCGGCGTGCAGCTACTCGAACAGGTCAAGCTGCTTCGGAGCGAACTCCAGCGTCGGCATGCCGAGCTGCTGCATCAGCTCGATCGCGTTCCCCGCCGCATCGCCGCCGGAATTGTTGTTGAATACGATGCAAACTTCCCGCGTGCTCTCCAGCAATTTCTCCGCATTCTGCTTCCATTCGAGCAGCTCCTCGGCGTTGTAGCGGTACAAATACCGTACCTCGCGCCAGTTCGGCGCGCCGCCCTGATTCCAGCCGGACACGTTGCGACCGTGCATCCGAACGATCGTCAGACCGGGATCGGTCGCTTCGAGCACCGTCGGCACCGACCCGGCGCCTGCCTGCGGCTCGTCGCAGACGCTGTGAATCCACCCTTCCCGGCGCATGAACGCCAGCGTCTTGTCCCGCATCTCCCCGGCAAACCAGCTCTGATGGCGAAATTCCAGGGCAACCGGCACATCCCCCATGAGCGTTCTCGCCTCGCGGACGAGCGCCACGTTCTCCCGCGTGCAATCGAACCAGGGCGGGTACTGGAACAATACCGCCTTCAGCTTGCCCGCTTCGCGCAGCGGAGCGATCGAGTCGCGAAACGCGCCGAACATCGCCTCCGTGCTCTCGAATGGAGGGCCGCCCCGCAAATGCCCCGTCATGCCTTGATACGCTTTGACGATAAAGCCGAACCCGGCCGGGGTGTCGCTCGCCCATCGTTCAAACTGGGCCGCCGCTTGAATCGCATAGAACGAGCTATCGACCTCGACGATCGGGAAATAACGGCTGTACACTTTTAACTTGTCGCGGGCCGGGAGCCCTTTCCCGTAAAGATCGTCATGATCTCCCCAGCCTGCCAGTCCGATTCGGATCATAAGCCACCTCGAATCCCTGCGAATCTTTTTACAAACAGTATACCGATTGCCTCCAAAGTTTGACAAACAGCCGGATAGCCAATTCACGCAAGCGGTCGGCGCGCGCATCCTTCCGCTCTCTGCTTCGTATGATATGTTCATAAAGGAGAGGAACTGCCATGTCGGAGTCAATGAACCGTAACCCGGTCGCGACGGAAACCCGGGAGGAGCTGCTGCGAGCGCTCCATGAAATCGAAGCGTGGGAGACAAGCCAGAAGGACTTGTGGTTTTGGGAAAAGCTGGGGCGGCTGCCGTTCATGTTGCTCGACCGGCTGACCCCGCGATTCGTGCAGGACAAGATCGGTCAAGCGCTCGACGAAGTCGGAAGCTACGTGCAGACTGGAGGCACGTATTTGCTCTCGGAGACAAGCGTGCTCCGCCGGCTGGAAGAGCAACTGGGCGGAAGCGGCCCGCTCGCCGGGACAGGCAGCCTGACGCTGGAGGAGGTGCCGTCTCTTCCGCTATCCGTCATGGACCGGTCAGCGGCAGTACTCGCCGAGCATCGCTCCAATCTGGCTGCAGCGCAAGGGGCGACGACCGGGATCGGCGGCCTCTTCACGCTTGCGGTCGATATTCCCGCCATTCTCGGCCTGTCGCTGAAGGTGATCCAAGAGATGGCGATCGTCTACGGCTTCGACCCGAAGCAAAAGCGAGAGCGTCTGTTCACGGTCAAATGCTTGCAATTCGCCTCCTCCGACATCGTCGGCAAGAAGGCGATTCTGGAGGAGCTCGCCGACTTCGACAACGAACGGCGGCCCAAGGAGGTCGTCTCCCAGCTGCAGGGCTGGCGGGAAGTGATCAACGCATACCGCGACAACTTCGGCTGGAAGAAGCTGTTCCAGCTCGTCCCGATCGCCGGCATGATCTTCGGCGCCGTCATCAACCGCAGCACGCTGCAGGACGTGGCCGAAGCGTCGGGCATGCTGTACCGCAAACGGCGCGTAAACGAGCGGCTGCGCAGCTCGGGCTATAGTCCGGACGAGGCGCCTCCTGAGACGAAATAGAACGGCAGCCGGATACTACCGGCTGCCGTTCTCGGCATTTCACTTGCGTGTTACATGGAAGCGAGCCAATGGCTCACCGCATCGCTTATGACGTCCGCGACCCGGCTCACCGCCGCCGTCAACCGGTCCAGTCCCGCGCTCAAATCATGCAAAAGCCCATTCTGCTCGCGCAGCACGCCCGTTTGTTCGTGAATCGCCGAACGGACTCCCTCCATTTCCCCCGCCCCTATGATCACTCCGGCAGCCATCACTCCGATGCCGATCACCGCAACGATCAGCCACAGCCATCCTTGGCTGTGCCATGGCTTGCTGCGCCGCGGCTCGGCCTCGGGCGGCTGCGGTGCGTAAGGCTGCGGTCGATACCCTTCGTATGGCGGCATCTGCATCTCACGCTCGGGCGGCTGCCTTCTCATCGCATTCGTTTCCATTTCCTGTTCAGGCCTTGCAGGACGATTCGTGTCTAGACTCATGTTCACCACTCCTCTAATCCTTTTCGTTATGAAGCAGGAATGCTATATACGGTTCGTAAGCGCCGTTCCTTTTTGAGGGCGGATCGCTTACCGCATGATCCGATCGTTGTGCTCCTGATTCAACGCGGCAGCAGACGGGTAAGTAGTCCGTAAGACAACGTCCCTACTCTCTATTACCCAATAAGGCGCTTCCGGCAACACACAATTTTTTACGAAAAGGCGGTGTTTTCCATGGAAGGTTTATTGCTCTTGTTGGTTGTTCTGGCCGTTATTTATTGGATGTACCGGCGCAATGCGAATTGGAGAACCGTTATCGCCCGATCCGGCGAGGATGCAGGCGAGGTGGAAGCAAAATACGCTTACCTCCAGTCGAATCAAGTGAAATGCAGAATCAAATCGGACAGCGACGCCAGTCTCGGCGCCGTGCAGCCCGCCGCCGGAGCCGATTGGAACGGGGTGGAGCGGAAGAAGCTTCAGGTCCACTCCAAAGATCTGGAGCGGGCGGAGGCGCTGCTGGAGCAGTACGAGCAGGAACAGCCGTCCTCCATGATCCATTTGTGATCGTTCATACGGCCCTTGCGCAAGAGGCGACTCGCCTCTTCCCCGCAGGGGCCTTTGTCTTCCCCGCATCCTGCCTCCTGCCCCCCCGCTGTCCCAACGGCTCCAGCTCCGTGAAGTTTGACAAACAACCGAGGCGGCAGACTCCTGGTCCCGTCGCGAGGTTCTTCGTCGCAAGCCCCTTACCTATGCCTGTCACCGTTTTCGGCAATCCCTGCGAACCGGCCGAACAAAGACTGGCCCTGGAACGCAGCCGTATTCGATCGCCTAACAGCAATCGCGAAAGCGGCATACTTTTCTTGGTTGCGCGAATTTGCTAATATTAAACTTAAAAATTACGGCACTGCGCTGATATCAGCGGAATACGATGATAAACGCGCTTCTTTTGGTGTATGATAGTAATTATATAAATTTTGGAAAGCGCGAGCTTGCCCGTAAGAAAGGTTGATATGATGGAAACGACGAAGCCGGCACCTGCATCATCTACGAATTATATTAAAACGATCATTGCGGAAGATCTGAAGTCGGGCAAAACGCAGGAGGTCGTCACACGCTTCCCGCCGGAGCCGAACGGCTACCTCCATATCGGGCATGCCAAATCGATCTGCCTTAATTTCGAACTGGCGGACGAATTCGGCGGACGAACGCATTTGCGCTTCGACGACACGAACCCGCTCAAGGAAGATACGGAATATGTACGATCGATCAAAGAGGACGTCCAGTGGCTTGGCTTCGATTGGGACAAGCTGTTTTTCGCCTCCGATTATTTCGAGGAGATGTACGACCGCGCCGTCGTGCTGATCCAGAAGGGCAAAGCCTTCGTGTGCGACTTGACGGCCGAGCAAATCCGCGAGACGCGCGGCACCTTGACGGAGCCGGGCCAAAACAGCCCGTACCGCGACCGAAGCGCAGAGGAAAACCTCGATCTGTTCAAGCGGATGCGCGCAGGGGAATTCAAGGACGGCGAGAAGGTGCTGCGCGCCAAAATCGATATGGCGTCACCGAACATCAACATGCGCGATCCGGTCATTTACCGGATTGCCCACGCCCATCATCATAATACGGGCGACAAATGGTGCATCTACCCGATGTACGATTTTGCCCATCCGCTGGAGGATGCCATCGAGGGCGTGACGCATTCGATCTGTACGATGGAATTTGCCGATCACCGTCCGCTTTACGACTGGGTCATCGCGGAATGCGAGATGGAGTGCGTGCCGCACCAATACGAATTCGGACGGCTGAACCTGACCAATACGGTGATGAGCAAAAGACTGCTGAAGCAGCTCGTGGACGAGAAAGTGGTGGACGGCTGGGACGACCCGCGGATGCCGACCATCTCCGGCTTGCGGCGCAAAGGCTACACCCCGGAAGCGATCCGCGATTTCATTCGCGAAACCGGCGTCGTGAAGACGAATAACAGCGTCGTCGAAGAGAAGATGCTGGAGCACTTTATCCGTGAGGATTTAAAGCTGAAGGCGCTGCGGACGATGGCCGTGCTGAACCCGCTGAAGGTGGTCATCACCAACTACCCGGAAGGACAATCCGAGCTGCTCGACGCGGAGAACAATCCGGAGAATGAGGCGATGGGCCACCGGCAAATTCCTTTCTCACGGGAAATTTACATCGAGCAGGACGATTTCATGGAGGAGCCGGTCAAAGGGTACTTCCGCCTTTTCCCCGGCAATGAAGTGCGGCTGAAGCACGCATATTTCATCAAATGCGAGGAAGTCGTGAAAGACGAGCAAGGCCATGTGACGGAGCTGCGCTGTACGTATGACCCGGAAACAAAGAGCGGCAGCGGCTTTACCGGCCGGAAAGTGAAAGGGACGATTCACTGGGTGGAAGCTTCGCAGGCGCGCCCGGCGGAATTCCGCCTGTACGAGCCGCTCATCCTCGATGAGGATATGGCGGAAGGCACGTCATTCCTGGACAACATTAATCCGAAATCGATTGAGACACTGCAGGGGTTCGTGGAAAGCAACATGTCGGAGGCAAAAGGACAAGACAAGTTCCAATTTTTCCGCCACGGCTATTTCAACGTCGATCCGAAGCAAACGACGGCGAAGAAGCTTGTCTTCAACCGCATCGTATCGCTCAAAAGCTCATTTGACGCGAAAGGCAAGTAAGCAAGCGAATCAGAGGCAAGCCCGCATCCCGGCGCCGGAATGCGGGCTTTTTACCGCATATTCCGACTCTCTCTGTGGTGCCATTTTATGGTTCAGGGGGGAAGTCGACTGGATGAGCGCGCGTTTCGTTGCGAAGGATAAGGCTCGCCCCCCCGATGAGGCCGGCGGGAGGCGGTCGGCGCGTCCTGCAATAAAGCTTTTGACTTCTTACGGAGGTTCGATTATAATTTTAGTAACTTACTTTTTTAAAGTTTAAAATGTGGCAAAGCAACTACGATAAATAACCAAGAAGGAGGACACGGTATGGGATCGTCATTTTTTATCGCTCACGGCAGCCCGATGCTGGCTATCCAACATAACGATTACACGCAGTCGCTGCAACGGCTGGGGGAGCGGATCGGCAGACCGGAAGCGGTCGTCGTCTTTTCCGCCCACTGGGTAAGCCCCCGGCAAACCGTAACGTATACAGAAGGAACATTGGAGACGATTTACGATTTCGGCGGCTTTCCGCGGGAGCTGTTCGAGGTCGTGTACCCGGCGAAGGGCTCCGTTCCGGTCGCCAAGCAAATTCTGGAGCTGTTTCAATCGCACGGCATTGAAGCCGGCGTCAGCCAAACCCGCGGGCTGGATCACGGAGCATGGGTCATCCTGAGGCACTTGTTCCCGGAGGCGGACGTGCCCGTCATCAACGTCTCGGTCAACCCGGCCCTCCCGCCCGAGCAGCAA
>NZ_CAJVAS010000085.1 GCF_910593845.1 Paenibacillus solanacearum
GAAATGGATATACATAAACATAAAAAAAGCATATAATAATTTGAATAAAATTTTTGATAGCTTCTAAAAGTTAATTTGATTAAGATAATAAAGAAAAATAAAAATAATAATATGGCCTGAATCTTTAAAATAGAAATGTAAATATTATTTCTAGTTATAAAAAATAAAAAAATTGAAAAAATCGAAAATGATGAAAGATATAATATTTGCTTCTTCTCGACGGAGGTTTTATACGCTTTTATAATTATTTTCTTATTCAAATAATTAAGAAAAAAATTGATTGATAAAAACACTAGCGAAAAAAGAAAAATGAGCTTCACATAAGCCGAAGTTCTAGCGGCAGCATCAACTCCATTTAGTACTACTATACCAATTGTCCTATCATGAAACGATGTTAGTGTAATATTTATATTTTTGTAATAAAAAGCTGTGATAGTCAAAGAACTAAATATACTGAATATGACAATCCAAATCTCTTTAGGAATTAAATTATTTTTAAATTTTTCAAACATTCGTATTCTCCTTATTTAAATACCAAGCATAAGTTCTCTCTATCCCTTCTTTAAGAGAAACATTGTATTTCCATCCTAATTTTGATAACCTACTAACATCTAATAGCTTACGCGGCGTTCCATCTGGCTTCTCTGTATTAAAATAAAGCTCTCCGTTAAACCCTACAACTTGTCTGATTAATTCTGCTAATTCTTTTATCGGTATATCTTGCCCTGTACCTATATTGATTAATTCTAAAATGTTAAGTGGTGCATCATTTTGCATTATAAAAATACAAGCATCTGCCATATCATCAACATATAAAAATTCCCTGCGAGGTGATCCCGTACCCCAGATTTCAACTTCTTTACTATTTTTCATTTTTGCTTCATGAATTTTTCTTATTAGTGCCGGCAAAACATGGGAGTTATTTAAGTCAAAATTATCATTAGGTCCATATAAATTAGTTGGCATAACGGAAATATAATTTGTATTATATTGTCTATTATATGAAGTACACATTTTTAACCCAGCAATTTTCGCAATTGCATATGGCTCATTGGTTTGTTCTAATTCACCCGTTAATAAGTATTCCTCTTGTATTGGTTGAGGTGCAAACTTCGGATAGATACAAGAACTTCCCAAAAACAGCAATCTCTTCACATTATTTTGATATGAAGAATCAATTACATTAGTTTGAATCATAAGATTATCTCTAATGAAATCTGCCGGGTATAAATTATTAGCTAAAATACCGCCCACTTTGGCAGCGGCTAAAAATACATATTCCGGTTTTTCTTTTTCAAAAAAATGCTTTACTGCAGTCTGGTCTCTAAGATCCAGTTCTTTACTACTTTTTAAAATGATATTATTGTATCCTTGTTTAATAAGCTGATTAGTTATTGCGCAGCCGACCAAACCTTTATGGCCGGCTACATAAATTTTCGCGTTTTTATCCATTTTGTCTCCTCATCATTCACTGAAATGATAATACGGGAACCCATTGTCTTTACATAAAAGGTCGCGCGTTGTTAATTCAAGGTCAGCATGAATCATTTCACGAACTAATTGCGTTAATCCAATTTGTGGCTTCCAGTTTAATTTATTTTGCGCTTTGGTTGGATCTCCTAACAATAAATCAACTTCAGTAGGCCGGAAGCATTTCGGATCAATTTTAACTATTATTTCTCCTGTATCTCTATTAATCCCATGCTCCTCTATACCAGTTCCTCTCCATTCAATATTGATTCCAACCTCTTCAAATGCCAACTGTACAAATTCACGAACAGCAACCGTTTGTCCGGTAGCGACGACATAATCTTCTGGCTCATCTTGTTGTAGCATTTTCCACATAGCTTCAACGTAATCTTTGGCATGTCCCCAATCTCTCTTGGCATCTAAATTACCCAATGATAAACTTTGCTGTAATCCTAATTTGATTCTTGAAACTGAGCGTGTAATTTTTCTAGTTACAAATGTCTCTCCTCTTAAAGGGGACTCATGGTTGAATAAAATACCGTTACAGGCATAAATGTTGTAAGCTTCCCTATAGTTAACTGTAATCCAATAAGCGTAAAGCTTGGCTGCAGCATATGGACTTCTTGGATAAAATGGTGTGGTTTCTCTTTGAGGTATCTCTTGCACTAAACCATAAAGTTCACTCGTAGACGCCTGGTAAAATCTTGTTTTATTGGTCAATTTTAATATTCTTATAGCTTCAAGTAGACGTAAAGTACCTATTCCATCAGCATTAGCCGTATACTCTGGGGTTTCAAATGATACTTGAACGTGACTTTGAGCAGCTAAGTTGTAAATCTCGTCTGGTTGAATTTCACTTATAAGTCGTATAAGGTTTGTTGAATCAGTTAAATCACCGTAGTGTAGAAAAAACCTTTGATCAACGGAATTTAACTGCTCCTGATAAATATTGTCAATACGAATTGTATTAAAAGTCGACGATCTTCTTTTCAAACCATGAACAATATATCCTTTGTTTAGAAGCAGTTCTGCAAGATAGGAACCATCTTGTCCAGTTATTCCAGTTATTAAAGCTATTTTTCTCATTTTTTTGCAAGCCTACCCTTCAGTATGTTTATTTCTCTTATGTTTATTTTTTTGTTGGAGATAATTTCAATCCAATCTAGTCCAAATTGAACTTTATCATTCTCTGTAACTTCTTCCCCCATTTGTATTTCTATAAATTCAATTCCATCTTTACTATAGACAGCATGCCTAGTGCCCCTTGGTATAGTTAATGAATCACCTTTAGATACGTTGTGCATAATACCATTTACAAACAATGTTCCACTACCAGCTGTAATAGTCCATACTTCATCTCTTTTATAGTGTACATGGTAACTGGAATTTTTGCCTGGTTTAATTATTATTCTTTTTGTCAAAACTTCTGTTCCATCTTCTGCTTTGCTATAATCTATTACTTTATATGAACCCCATCTTCGTTCTTCATACATCGGTCTATTATTTATCTCATTCATTACTTCTTTAATTCTGGGGCTTTCTTTTTTATCAGCAACTAGAATTCCGTCAGGACTTGATGCTACGACAATATTTGATAATCCAATAATTGTAACTGGAATATCAAGTTCATTAACGATATGTGTATTAATTGAATCTAATGTAGAAATACCAACGCCGTATACTGGGTTTTTCATTTCCTCTGTCAGTGTATTCCACGTCCCTAAGTCTTTCCACATACCATTAAATGCTATCATTCCAACTTTGTTAGCATTTTCTACTACTTCATAATCAAAACTTATCTTCTTAAGAAAATGATATTGATTCACAAGTTCATCATAATTTGTCCCAATTCCTTTATCTTGAAGAAATTTATACATGTAATTTAATTTAAACCCGAATACTCCACAATTCCAATATGCATTCTGATTTATCAATTCCTTTGCTTTTTCTTCATTTGGTTTTTCTATAAATTCTTTGACTTGTAAAGTTTGTTGAGATAAAGGATTTATTTCTTTGTGGCATGTTAATATATATCCGTATTTTTCTGAAGGATATGTCGGCTTAACCCCTACCAAGGCTATATCAATATTGTGATTCAAAGCACTTTCCAAATTAGTTAAATGATCAAAAAATTCATCTTCTACATAAGGGTCTACTGGTAAAACACAAACTACTTCCTCCATACCCACTTTTTTCGAAAGCAAATACATTGATGATAAAACAATTGCTGGAAAGGTATCTCTTCTTTCAGGTTCAATAATTAATGGAACATCTGGTCCTATTTGACTTATCAATGTTTCCACTTGCGATTTACTAGTTGCAATATAAGTATCTTTATCTAAACCTTTTGCCTTTAACTGGCGCCACACACGCTGTAGCATAGATTCGTATACGTTATCTTTATTTTTCAAAACTTTAAGAAACTGTTTAGATCTAGAGTCATTCGAAAGTGGCCATAATCTCTTTCCTGACCCACCCGACAATAGTATTAGCTTCATCGAATACTCCTTAAACTGATATTTTTTGTTTCTCTGTTATTTCAGATTCAAATACACTTTTCAGAGTTCTTTGAATTTTTTCTTTAGTTATCGAATCTTCCCAGTGATGAGGCCAGTTTACTTTACTTCCTTTTATTCTAAAATTGAAATCATGAATTTTATCTGCCTGTTCCAATAAAGCATTCGCTAGTGTTTCAATATTTGGCTCAACCGCTTTAATATTATGTGAAATTTGCTTAAAGTATTTTTCATCTTTGATACCATAATAAGTATTAGTAACTACAAGCATGCCTGCAGAGGCCATTTCTATTGGCAATAAACTAGGGTGCGGTGAATCCATCAGTGAAAAACCAATATCATGATCAGGGAGCAAATCTGCATAATGTTTCATGTCAAATTTACCTATATGTTTTATTTTAACACCAGATGGGAGTAATTGTTCACCAACATCACCACCAATGGCTATAATCTCCCAATCCTCATCGGAAAATCCCCCTAATTCCCTTGCTCTATCAATGGCTAGACAACCAATGGGATATAAATTTCTCGCATTCTGCGCTTGTGGTCGTGCATAAAACAATAGTTTATTTTTTCTTTTCTTTTTCGCAGTTAATTCTAAATCTTTAAATTGTAGAACAGGATTATTAAAAAATTCACCTGCATTTTCTTCTTTGATATACCCAATACTTAAAAAATATTTTTGTAATAATTCTGTGGAAAAAAATGGTGTATAGTTTAAAAAATAACTATTATCAGCGAGAACACGATATGCTCCATGCTCGTAAAAAACAGGTTCATAATCCTGCGAAAGATAAATAAATTTAGAATATCTTGTTTTTTTAACAGCCTCATTTGCTATATAAGCGGTCCACCAAGAAGTTGCTATAAAGATATCATCTTCAGATATTTGAATTATTTGTTCATCAGAATAACAAGGCAAAAACTCAACTACTGATAAAAAATCTTTTAATGTTAAGTCGTGATTCCTTACCTTGATCAAATCATCAGGGTTTATTTCTTTTTGATCAGTAACTAAAATCCTCACACGAAAACCTAATTCAAAATATTTTTTCGCAAAATTATACATCCCAATATAACCACCAAAAAAGTTTTTAGGATCCACAATAGAAATAAACAAATTAATGGTTTGAGGTCTGTTCTCGATTAATTCAAATGTCCGACCAAAAAATTTTCTTTTATACTCAATTATTGAAGGATCAACTATACCCACAACATCATAATTATTAATTTCTGAAGACAAAGAAAATAAATTTTTCTTTTTAATAAATGCCTTTATTTTTTTCCGAAAGGGAATAACAATTTTACGCACTAATATATTTATAATCTTAGAAAAAAACAATGAAAGCTCTAAATTATTTAATGTTTCTTTATTTTTCATAACTTTTAAATGCACTTTTAGAAGACCACTAAGTGTGAATGGTCTTGATAATAACTTTTTATATACGGTGTCTGGATTTCTGATTAAAGCTGTACTGGCAAGAGTAAATATATGTTTTGCGTTTATATGTTGAAACTCATATCCACGCATAATAGCACGAAGTCCATTTATAACGTACTGTTTGACAGTTAATTTTAATTTCTTATACGTAGAATAAGCACTTAATTGTTGTTTTTGTGTTATAGTTAAATCTATCTCATTAAATAAATTTAAAACATTTTTCTTTGTGAAATCAGTGTGCCCAATAATATTCTTTCCATATTGTATATAATCGTAAAGCGGTATATTTATATATTCAATTTTTCCTTTCATAGCCGCAACTATAGCAATCCATTGATCATGGAACACATTCCCATATTTGGGTGGGAATGGGAGGATTTCTTTGGTCAACGAATATTTAAATATTGATGCTGCACCTGTAACAGTATTAGCAATAGCCAACAAATCGAGATCTTTGCTATTATAATAATTTTTTCTATTAGACCAATAACTCTCAAAAAGTATATTACCATCATCTTGGACGATTTTCATATCGCAATAGACCAATTGGATATCATGATCTTCATCAATTTTTTGTAATGACAAGGACAATTTATTAGGATACCAATAATCGTCTTGGTCAGCTAGTGCAACATATTTCGCATATTTAGGAACCAATTTTAAACACTGTTCAAAATTATAATAAAACCCCAAGTTTTCCTTATTACGGAATAAAAAAATTCTATTATCTTTTTTAGTTATTTCTAGCATGTCATTCATATATTTACTACTTGAACAATCATCATTAATAATACATATCCAATTACTAAAATCTTGGTTAATAATGCTATTAATTTGTCTCTCAAACTGTTTTCTCTCTGGATTATATGTCGCCAAACAGATAACTAATAGATTTTCCCGAAAAATGCCTTCTGGTAAATTAATTTTCTCTTCGATCAACTCCTCGTAAGGTTCTAATAAAATTGTACTTATTATTTTTTCGATTGTTCTACCGTTATTAAAAACAACTTTTAAAACTAACTCTACAGATTCAGCTTTTTCTACCGGATCAATTACAATTGGAATACTAAACCCCGAAAATAATGAAAACATCTGAGGGTCATTATATACGGCAGCTACATCAGGTCGTAATATCTCAAAAGAATCTGCAACAAACTCTTGACCAAATAATTTAGCAGAAATACTCCTCACTCTTACGTCGCCGAAAACCCATCCCTCTAATAAATATCGATTGACTTTATTAATTTGGATTTTACTTGGTAAGTTACGTTCAATATGATACTGCATCGTAATTTGGCACCCTCTTATTTTTTCAGTACACGCTTTAGGTATCTAAACGGCTTAGTTATCTTCCATGATAAAGAAGTATAAATTTTATTAAGCTCGTCTTTAGTCACTTCCATTTGGGATAATAAATCCTTAATAAATATATCTTTTGTATTATTATCGTTAAGAAGCTGTTTGATTTCACTTTCATATTGGTCCAATATATTGTTTTTGTTTGCTATTTCATTTTCATAATGGTTCAATATATTTTTCTTATGTGTAATTTCATTTTCATACTCATATATCTGTAGTTTACTTTTTTCGACATTCATTAAAGTATTTTGCAAATTATCTTTTAAATTATTAATTGTTATATCTTTCTTACGTAATTTTTCCTCAAGATTATAGATATCCTTTTTTACTTCTTCCAATATTTTCGATTTTTTTTCGATATCTTCAATTTGATTCTCAATTGTATTTTTTTGTTCTAACAATAGGAGGCTATATTCATTGCTAGCCTTTTGTAATTTCCCAATTTCCCCCATTTGCTCTATGATCAATTTTTCTTTTTGCAACAATAGTTCTTTTAAATCTTTATTTTCGAATTGTACCTCATAATTTAAACCAAGCTTGTCATGAATACTATTTATGAAATGATTTGTAATATCTGGTTCAATATTAATTCTTATATTAAGCTTACTTTCTGTTGTAAATAAAGGTAAGTTATCAATTATTAATTGT
>NZ_CAJVAS010000086.1 GCF_910593845.1 Paenibacillus solanacearum
GTCCGTTTTGCTGCTCGCATAACTGTTCCTCATTTCTAATCAGGTATTTCTATTATTCTACCATATCGAGTATTCGTGGTGTTTTTCACCACACTTCTATATATTCAAAAACTGTTGTTTCTTTAGTGTTGTCTAGTTCCGAGAACTGACTTACATATCCAATTGTGCAATCGGGGTCTATCTCTAATTTGCCATCGAAAAGATATCTTTCTGGGTCCATCAGTATATCTATCAATGTACTTTTCCCACTACCACTTGTTCCTATAAAAGCGCAATGTTGTGCTTCTTCTAACGTAAATGAAATGTTGTTATATAGTTCTTTTTGAGGAAATGAGAAGGATAAGCGTTCAACTTTTATCATAGTATTACCTTTCTTTATAACTAAAATAGTGATTATCATTAGATGTTTTGCAGAACATAGGTTTTATGTTTACCGTTGTTAGAGTAACACTGTTTGCAACCAACTTCAATCCATTGGTATCCCCTCTGATTCCGGAATTCCCAAGCATGGTTGAACATACTCTCCAACGTGCCGCTATTTGTAGTCAACGCTGAAAGGTATCGAGAGAGCCCTTCTCTCTTACAGGCTCTGTTCGGTCACTCCCGTTACCGGATCGAAGGTCAGCATCTTGGTCCCGATCTTATCGATGAAGAAGCGATCATGGCTAACCGTAATGACCGCGCCGGGAAAATGGATCAGAGCTTGCTCCATTACCTGTATGCTCGTGAGGTCCAGATGGTTGGTCGGCTCGTCCAAGATAATAACGGCCGCACCCGAGAGAAGACACTTAGCCAGAGCCACCCGAGCCTTCTGCCCGCCGGACAGATTGCCGATCGCCTTGCTTAGATCCGCCTCCGAGAATTGCAGCATAGCTAGGAATTTGTTCACCTTTTTGCGCGGAGCGTCCAATCCCAATCCATACGTATTCACCGCGTGGCTGACGGTATCCTTAGGATCAAGTTCCTCCCACATCCGGTTGAAGTAGGCATAGTTAACGCCTTTCTCCCAGACAACCTCCCCGGAAACCGGCTTCTCCTGCCCGGAAAGCGCCTTAATGAGTGTGGACTTCCCGCTTCCGTTCGGTCCCACGATGACCAAACGATCTTCCTTCTGAATATCGAAGCTAACGTTCTCGAAGATCTGTCTACCCTCGTATGTTTGCCCGATCTTCTTCACTTCGCATAGCTTGTCCGGAAAGCGCAACCTCTCGTAGATATCGGTAATCAGCACGTTAACGGGATGCGGCTCTATCCGCTTCTTGTTATCCGCCAGCTTACGCGAGAGTCGGTCCTTGGAACCGGAATTCCGCTTCGCGCGATCGTCGATCGCCTCGGATTCCATGAGCAGCAGCTCTTCCTCCCACTCGAACTGGCGGTCCAGCTCCTTCTTGCGCATCTTCTTCTTACGGACGTAATCGGTGTAATTGCCTTCGTATTCCTGAAAATGATAGTTCTCGATCTCGATCGTGCGCGTGACGACCTTGTCGATAAATTGCCGATCATGCGACACCAGAATCATGGCTCCCTTGAATCGGTACAGCCACTGCTCCAGCCATGCGATCCCTTCCATATCCAAGTAATTCGTCGGCTCGTCGAGCAGAACGACATCAGGCAGCTCGATTAGCATTTTCGCAAGCGCCGCGCGGTTACGCCATCCTCCGGATAACTCATCGATTGGCTGGTTGCGGGATCTGTCTTTAAACCCTAACTTCGTAAGGACCGTATTAATCTCGACGGAAACGTTCCAGCCATCGAGATGATCCATTTGTTCGAATAACTCCGCTTGCCTTGCTAACAGCGCATTCATCTCGCGATCATCTGTAACCATACTCAGCTTATCTCCGACCTCTTGCAGCTCTCGTTCGATAAGGGCAACCTCCTCGAAGCACGCTTCCAGTTCTTGCTGAACGGACAGACTTCCGCTGAGTTCCGAGAATTGCGAAAAATATCCGATTCGCACCTGAGGATCTATTTCTACTCTGCCGGACGTCGGCTCTTCCTTGCCCATGATGAGCTTAAATACCGTTGACTTACCGGCGCCGTTCCGTCCGATTAGGCCGATACGTTCCCCTTGCATAACTCGAAAATAAATGTCGCGAAAGATCATAGACTCTTCGTATTTCTTCGTGACGTTCTCCAACCGTATTACGCTCATGGCCATCACCCTTCTGATTTCAACAATCTAGATTGATTATACCATCCTCGCCTTAAGGATACTTCACGCTCTAGAGAGAAGCTTGCATATTAACACCAATTAGTGTAATATAAGTGACTTGGGGAACGTTAAAGGTTACTATACTTTGTTATTCTATCGCGGGGTGGAGCAGCCCGGTAGCTCGTCGGGCTCATAACCCGAAGGCCGCAGGTTCAAATCCTGCCCCCGCAACCAACTTACAATTTTGTCTCGACACATATATGAGAATGCCTTTAAATCACTGATGTGGCTTAAAGGCATTTTTGCGTTATCTTATATATTTATGGATACTGTATATGCCCTGTGAGGAAACGAGCAAGTTGCTCTTATTTGTGATACGGTTCACTTATCACCAAAAAGGCGAAATCGCATGGCGCCGCAGCACGTAGGTTTCGCCTGAATTGGGGCATCTTCTGCCTATTGAACACAACTGCAACTTATTCTCATCAATTGAATCTCGTCAAAACCTATGCTGATCACTTATGCATGACCTCACCAGTACGAGCGAAACCATACAGAAGTGCCGACGGAAGTGCTAATTATGACTAAATCATTTTGATTTCGAGCAGCTCATACTGAAGATTGCCCATCGGCGCGTTTACGTTAATTATATCCCCTACCTTTTTGCCCAAAAGACCCTTTCCGAGCGGGCTTTCGTAAGATATTTTGCTCTCCGCTACATTCGCTTCAGCCGGACCGACAATGCGGTATTCAATCCTCTCGGCAAATTCAATATCATTCAAGATCACATAAGAACCTACGCCGACTTCATTCAAGTCCACACTGTCAGCACTCACGACTCGTGCCCGCTTTATCATCCGCTCCAGGACCAAAATCCTTGTTTCCATGTGCGATTGATCATCCTTGGCAGAATGGTACTCACTGTTTTCTTTAAGATCGCCATAACTAATCGCTACTTTCAACCGCTCCGCCAACTCCTTACGCCTGACCGTCTTGAGCTCGTTGAGTTCTTCCTCTATCTGCTCCAAGCCCTCTTGCGTCAATATTACTTCATCTTTATTCATCGTTTCAGCCCTCATTCCCTGTAGTCTATACTATATTACCTTACTTGGAGTGCAATAGCTAAAATAGTTATTGGATATTAGGATGGCAGAAAGTAGAATCAAGTCTTTTTTTCCCATTTCGAGTAGCGAGGAAGCCAGGGTATTAGAAAGTTGAGGATGGTGAACAATATAGTCCAAGGCTTGCAGACCTATAAGTCCATGTCCGATATTCTCATGCCGATCTTTACGGGAGCCGCGTTCGTTCTTGGAATCATTCAGCTTATCCAAATGGAAAGATCGCCATGGTGCTGGACAACAGCCGTATCCATCATGCTACCGGGTTTGAGTAAATCAAAAATTACGATTTATTCTGTTCATAAAACTCAATATAGCTTCAATGCGTATTTTATCAGCACATTCTTCGCAACAAAAAAACTTAACCGTTCTTTCCTTAGCTTGCTTATATTTTAGCGAACCTTCGTTTGCTTTGAATGTTTTTTTACAGCTAAAACAAATTACCTCATAGTAAAACATTTTAATCCCTCCTAAGTGAACCTCACTTTCTAGTTGATATATCGAATATTGTAACCAGTTCTCTCGTATATTCCTGAACATCTAAATGAGGCTTTCTCATTAATTCCATGGTGAATCCGTCAATGGCATTTCTAATTGTTAACGCCATTACCCTAGCCGATGGTTTGGTAAATTCCCGAAATATCCCTTCTTGCATTCCTTGGGTGAGAATATTTTCAATTGGAAGTAAAATGGCTTCGTCGTGTTCTGCCGCAAACTGAAGTTTACCATCAGCAGTTATCGTTTTAGAAACCAATTCTATAACAGCGAAAACATGCTGCCGATTTTCAGCTACAAATGCAAGATTAGATTCAATATACACTCGAAGTATTTCTTTAGGAGATTTTTGGGCTTCTATTCGTGGAGCAATGTATGATTGCCAAGCTATATAGTATTCGATAGTTATTTGCTCCAATAATTCCTCTTTATTTGCAAAGTGATAAGAAATAACTCCTTTACTGATATTTGCACGTTTTGCAATTTGTCCTAAAGAGGCTTGAGTGTAACCTACTTCTGCGATTGTTTCAATCGCACATTTCACGATTTGAGCTCTACGGGCTTTTTCAATGAATGACATTTCTTTTTGGTTAGTTGGTTTATTTTTTTTATTCATGTTCTTATTTTAGTACGATCGTACTAAAATATCAAGAAAAAAACATTTAGTCGAATAGTTCCGACTCATCCGTTCAAGAAGGCTCCGAACAGCCTTATACCAAGCTGTAGGTGTGGACTGCGAATTTGTCGATTTCTGTCTAGTTCCTAAAGGATTTTCTCCAATTAACGTCGAATAAGGCTAGACAACCTAGACTTTTTGGAGGACATCATGTCGATCAAGGTGAAACTGACCTTTTGCATTTCCCTGTTAGTCGCATTCATTCTCATGCTCAATCTGTCCATCAATTATTTCAGTTCAAAAAATCGTCTGCAGGAAGCCGCTCGGCAGCAAATGATAACGATCGCAGAACAAATCAGCACTACAGTGGAAGTCTCCCAGCAGGCGCGTCAGCATATGGAAGATGCGATCGGCGAAAAGCTCAGATCCGCAGCGATAGCCGCTAAGTCGGAACTGGACCCCGATATCGAAAAAGTATCCAATGCAAAGCTGGTTGAGCTTAGCAGGAAACTCGACGTTGACCACATCACACTTTGGAAAAAGTTGGGCAATGATATCGTCGCCCTTCGTTCTTCGGACCCTAAAGAAATCAATCTGAGTTCTAGGAGCTGGGACTATTGGCATACCGCATTTTTGCAGCTTTTCGAGCAATATAACGTGATGATCCCACAAGGCCAAAAGCTGGAAAATTATTGGTCCGGTCCTATCAATTATGCGACATCTGATCCTAACGTCATTAACAAGTGGGGCGATTATTACGACGGAACAACGAATTATATGATTAATCCTTATGTGAATGCCAAAGCCATTTTAGACTTTCAAAAAACGACCGGGACGGAAGCCGTCATCGCCAAGATGCTGGATAAAAACCACAATATCCTGGAGATCACCGGCTTTGATCCGCAATTTTTCGGTAAGAAGCCGATTATCAAAATCAAACAAGGCATCCCGGTGTTTAACCTGGACGTCCGGGATATCATCTTCGGAACGTTCAGCTATGCCGACGAGCAGAACGATGTCTTTTTTATACAGAGAACGATTCAATCCGGAAGCATTGAAACGACTGAAGCCAAGATTAATGGTAAGCATGTCATCAGAAGCTTCATTCCAATCAAGGCTGAGAATCCCTATGTCATTGGGATCAGCTTCGATCAGCAAGCGATAGTTGACATGTTGAACCATCAGCTTTTTATACACGGTATCATTTCGCTGAGTCTTCTGCTGGTTACCATGGGGACCAGTTATGTGCTGGCCGGCCTGATGATTCGGCCCATTCATCAAATTCTTGATGTCGTTGGCCAAGTCGCAAGAGGTAAGTTCGACAGCCTGATCGTCTCGCACCGGAATGATGAGCTCGGGCTCCTAGCAACCCAGGTCAATACGATGACGAACAATTTGTACGACTACACGACCAGGTTGAAGGATGCTGCGGATGAACTTCGCACGACGAAAGAATATTTGGAGTCCTTCGTCAATCACACCTCCGACGGCATCCATGTATCGGATCTGCAAGGCAATGTGCTGCAAATGAATCAGGCTTTTGAGAACATTTTCGGCTGGAAACAAGAGGAAGTATATGGCAAGACCTTAACCAATATCCCTGCGGAGGTTCAGAAGGAATATGAGGAGCAGGTAACCAAGATGCTACAAGGGGAATCGGTGACCGATTATGAAACGATCCGATATACGAAGGACAGCCGGGTCATCGATGTTAGCATTACCATCTCGCCCATCCGCGACGAACGCGGACATATTGTCGCAATCGCTTCTATTACAAGAAACATCACCACCCGCAAACAAACCGAGGATGTGCTCAGAAAGTCAGAGAAGCTGTCGGTCATCGGCCAGCTCGCAGCGGGCGTCGCTCATGAAATCCGCAATCCTCTGACTACGCTGAAAGGTTTTGTACAGCTGCAGAAGTTGCAAGGTTCGCTCAAAGATAACCATTTGGAAATCATGCTCTCCGAACTGGACCGAATCAATTTTATTGTCAGCGAGTTTCTCGTTTTGGCCAAGCCTCAGGCCGTTCAATATCAGCTCGCGGATGTCAGGGATATTTTGCTGCATGTGGGGAAATTCCTTGAATCTCAGGCGAGTCTGGATAATATACAGATTGATATGAAGCTGGACGCTGCCGGGATTCCGCTTATCCAATGTGAGTCCAATCAGTTGAAGCAGGTGTTCATCAATGTGCTAAAGAATGCCATGGAGTCCATGCCGGGCGGGGGCAAAATCATCGTCGAACTGGATAACCCGGATCCCAACCGTATCGTCATACGGATCATCGATCACGGGTGCGGGATTTCAGAGGAAGAACTGAACAGGATCGGCGAGCCGTTTTATACCAAGAAGGAGCAAGGCAACGGACTGGGTCTTATGGTGACGCAGCGCATCATTCATAATCATAAAGGGACCCTATCGATACGAAGCAAACCCGGGGAAGGGACTTGCGTGGAGATCACGCTGATGAAAGGTTAAAAAAAATGACCCAGGATTAGGCAGACTGATTAGATGGCTCCTGTATTCATCGAGGCCACTGAAGAACTTCCGTTTTTTCTACTGGCGTCCCTCATAAGTTGCAAAAAGACATCTACCTCTTTTTTTTAGGGGCGGATGTCTTTTTTTGGAGTCTCTAAATCGGTCTACTCG
>NZ_CAJVAS010000087.1 GCF_910593845.1 Paenibacillus solanacearum
GCACTTTCACTTTACCAAACGAAGCGGTGTTTTTCTATTTTTCAAGTCAACTACCTAATTGCTTGGAAAACCTCTCTGTACAAGGATTCATGCCGATTTTGGCTCTGCGAAAGTTGAGTAAATAACTTCACTCTTGGGTATTTTAATTTCCTTGAGGTAATTTTCTTTAGAAACAGCTCATGGTCAGAATTGTCAGGTAAGGTAAGAGAGCAATCTTCCTTTATTCGTTGTTGTATCAGATTAATACAATCTTCTACTTCGTATTTAACAAATTCTTTCGCGATATTCGCTTTAGACAAGAGTGCTTCAAGGTCACCAGACTTACCATCTTCGGGATAAGGAAAATGGATCTTTTCACAGAATTCTTTAAGTTTTTCCTCAGTTATTGATGTTTTAACACTTTCCCATAAACCGCTCATAATCTTCCCTTTTTTTCCAATCGCGCCTATTCCATAGGATGAACCAGACCCAGTTAGTATAATATAGTTTTCGAAATGATTTGATAAATATGATCTATAATATTCTCTTGCCTTCTCATATGCAAACGATTCTGCTGTAGTACCGTTAAAGTCGTCTATTTGCTTATTGTTTATTAAAACTTGATCAGTATTATATTGTATTTTTTGGGTATAAGAAAATAAAATTGTTTTCAAGAACAAAATACCCCACTTTCCAATCGCTATAATTTTAATAATATCATAAATGTGATATTTTGTATTTTTTTGTCTAAAAAATGAAGTAAGCTAGGTGATAATGCTCACTAATTTAGCCAAAAACAATACACACAAGAGTATTAAATTGCATACCGACTGGATTAAAGTAAAAAAAGGTAAAGCTTGTTCCTTTTAGGGCACAGACCTGCGACATTTGTTCAAACTAACATTTGCAAGAGGACAGCATGATTAATTATTAAAGATGGACTAAATTTTAGGCTACCTTAACTTTGTTCTTGTAACCTCCACTCAAGAATCTTCATGTACTCAATCATTTCTTTATGCAAATTAGGTAACAATTTGTACTCATATTGATTGGTATTTATCAGCTTTTCAAAATGAGAGCTCTTTTTTAAATCCTTTACGCCTGATCGTATCGCTGAATATTTTCTCATTAATTCGAGAGAACGGGTCCAAATATCTAAACTTCTTTGTAAAACAATAAGCTGATAATAGTGTTCACAATTATCCGTAAATGGGTAATCATAATATTTTTTTCTACCATTGATATTCGATTTATACGCAGCAACAATTTTTTCAACTTCTTCAATCATCTCTTGCATATAAACATCCTCCTTTCGAAAAGATTTCTTTGAATATGCTAAATTTTGCTTTTCAATTTCTTAAGATTATGCATTCTTCTTCATCATGGCCAACGCATGAACATCAAATTTATTATATAAATAACGCTTTCGTCCATTTCGATCTGTTAGAACCTTTATGGGTTCAAGAACTTTCTGTTCCGCCATATGTTTTAGAGTTTTCTCACCAACCCGTAGAACACGCATAACATCAGACATGAAATATCCCTGCTCATTGATTTTATTATTTTTAATGGTCTGAAGACATTTTTCTATCTCGTAAATATTAAAGTAATTATCAGCCAGGCTTCCGCTGGCCTTAGCTGTAATAGGCTTCATTTGACCTTCTAAAGTAAACTGAATCAAATCAATGATCTTTAATCCATTCACGGAATACTTGATTAATGCATCATGGAATCTGATTCCATTAATTTCTTTAACAATCTCGCCGCGGCAGCGGATTACGAGATCTTGTACTTCCATTAGCTCCAATTTTTCTACACTGTTAGAAGTAGATTTATATGTCTTTAATAACCCTGCGTTGATTAACTTGGGAACCGAGTCCCGCTGGATCCCCAATACAAGAGCAGCTTCTTTCTTGGAAATGAGCAAGTTCTTTTCTTCTAAAACAGAAGTCAACGAATCTTTTTCAATCATGTATCGACTGAGTTTGCCTTTCTGTGATGTAACCATCAATAATTTGCTGTTCTCGCTCAACTGTTCGACCATTTCGTAACTCATACCTATGTCCGTCCTAATTTCATCTTTACTGATAAATTTTCTTTGTTCCAAGAGGGTAGGTACTTTTTTGAATATAGAAAAATCTTTTCTGACAATACCTCTATCTAATTTGTCGAGCCAAAACTGTTCGTATGCCTCTTTGAGTGTTGGATGGCTTATTAAAGCAAAAATCCGCTCAAATTGTTCCTTTTTTCCATACAAGTTTTGGTTTTTTTTATATTCATGGCCATGAAAGTCAGACAGCAATCTATAAAAATGATTAGGGAAATCCTGAAGCATCCAATAAACATTCCCCAAAGCTATCATCATGGCAGAACTATTTCGATAACCATTCGACTTATTATGAAATATTTTTACTTTTTCATTTTTATTAGCTATGTAGCTCCCCATTCCATCAAGTAAATGAAAAGTGTGAAAAGATAGTAGGAGAAAATCCTTTAAAGAAAGGCCTAATGGGAGGATGCTGTTGTAATAAAACGCTTGGCTTAAGTCTAACTGAGAAACGAACAAATTATCAGTGCGGTCAACTATTACTCCGTTCGTAGATGCGAATGAGAACCCGCACTGGGAGCAAAATCCGTTCATGAATGAGTTTAAGGGTATTGTTTTTCCACAACATTGGCAGCAATCAACCAATTCTATATGATGGTCAACACATATATTAAGTGGAAGAAGTCCCCATGCATGATGATGATATAGTGCATCTTTAATACATTGTGGGCAAAATTTAACTTTATTCTTCAGCAATATCTTACTAAGAAGTTTAGGACCTAGGTAATTGTCGAGCTGAAAATAGGTGGAATGAATAAGTTCAGTCCTGCAAGTATCAGAGATATAACTAATCATACTTAACTGCTTTTCATTAAACGTATTATTATTCATTTTCGGAACAGTAGTACTTAGCATTGTTGCAAAATAGGAAACAGTAGAATAATGATTAACTGATGCCAACCTATACAAATAACTAGCCACGCTTTCCTTTGACCAAATGGATGGTCGAACACGTAACTTCTCCATATAATTCACCCTTTATTTCAATTACGATATGTCATTACCATAGTCTTCAGCGAATATTTTTCGATATCTATTTCTTCGTTTTTTACGCGCACGAAGAACCTTCAAATAATTTATTTTATTGTGATACTGTTCTACAACTTCCGGAACTACATTATCCAATTGAATTACAATTTGATTCGCAACAGCCACACGCCCATCTTCTAATAATACTAATATGGAGTCTGAAACTTGAGGATCGAAATAAATGAATACTTCCCAAATACCTTCGTCTAAAGCTTTTTGAAACCATTTTTGTTTGATCGCAGCGTTACATGTGTAAATTTTCTCTCGAAAACAGACACCTTCACTTTTTACAATCGCTACATCAAGGGATAAATAAGAAGAAAGCATTTGCATTAAGAACACCTCACTATTAATCTATGAATTTTTTTAATAATCTATCATTATCATTTCCAATCCATTGGATTTAATACATATAAGTATCAATTTTAACAATTGATAATAAACAACCTATGTTTGCCTAATTATGCATTGTCTACACTTCTGTTAAGAGGTGTGGATATGGCCGACGACCAAATACTTAAACTCATTGGAATTAGAATACGTGACCTGCGTAAAGAACGCGGATTATCACAGGAACAATTAGGGGAAAAGGCAGATTTTCACTTCTCTTATATTGGAGGTATTGAACGCGCCGAGAAAAATATCTCGATACTCAACCTTGCTAAGATTGCCGCGGCATTAGAAGTGCATATCGGGGAGTTATTCGTATATATAAAATCGCATCACAATGTGCACTCAGAAAAGGAAGCGGAGCTAGAAGAAATTCTACAAATACTTTTGGAACAGGATATTAAGGGACTTCGTAAGGCAAAGACAATCCTGAAAGAACTATATGAATGAGAAAAAGCAGAAGAGAGTGTTCCTCATCTGCTTTTTTTTGTTATCTAGATCGTACCGTATCCTTGCCTTTGCATGTCTTGCAGTTACGTCCGTACATGGTAGCTAAATTGGGGTCATAGAACTCGGATAAATCCTTCATCTGACCGCATTTTCCGCACTTTTTGATTTGCTTGCTTTCAATTTTTTCGTAGGTTTCCGCGACTTCCTTACGCAGATCGTCCTCATCTTCAGTTTCCGTTATTTTAAAAGTCCGGGCAAATTGTCGATCCAAATACTGCAACGGGTTGTCACGAATAACAAACTTGTTGAGACGAATGAAGGGGTAACCGTAGGATTCAATCGTTTTCTGTCGCTCAACATCAGACTCTACATAGTAGCGAGTGTAGGTAAACTCATTTATTGAATCACTGGACTTAAAGTGAAACTCAAAGCCGTCATATTCAATGATCGCAGAACGCGCCCGATCACCTGGCTTCCGGAATATCAACAGGAAATCAATACGGTAAGCCGGAATCTTTGCCAGAGGATCTAATTGTTTGATATACCTACCAATATCAAATTGTGGAATGATCTCGATGTGTCCCTTATTTTGTTTATAAAACTTTGTCTGTTGGATCCATTGCAGGACCATGGGCTCCATTTTGGATCTACCATCAGTTTGTTCCAACAACCTTGCCTCATCCGGACCTTGCAGCATATTCTTGAAATATTGAAGAACCCGGCCAGTCTCATGTTGGATTTCCTCCGGTTGTTTGCTCAGGATAAAGCGAATACTTTCCTTCGCACGACTAAAGCCAACATTTAGACGTTGCGCTTTTAGTGTTCCATTTTCCTCCTCTGCAGCCTTATCCAACTTAACAGGGAATATATACTTCAGACTATCTTCACCCGGCTTTTCAACCATGGAATAGTAGATAATATCCCTTTCCTCACCCTGGCAGGAATCGAATGTCATGATCTTTAGATGAAACTTCTCCATGTAGTACTCCCAATCCTTAGAAGCCAGAATCCTGCTTGTCAATAGTTTCTGCTGGTTGGTAAACGGTGTAATGATTCCAACCGTTCCTTGATAATTCATTTGCTTCAACCGATTAAGCTCATCAAGTATATAGTGAATCTCATCGGTGTTTGTGTTTTTTAGCCTTTCTTTACGCGGATCTGCCTGGATGACATGAAATTGAAGCACGTCGTTCAGACTAACACCACGTATCTTCATCACCTGGAGGGAATCCTGGTAAAAGTTTTTATTTGAGAAGCTGATGAGCTCAATATACCCCCTAAAGTGCTTCTTCAGGCTGCATTCGTAATTAGGTATATTTTTCATAAAATCGAGGATGGAGTTCTTGATATTGAAATTCTCTATCTTCATCTCTAAACTCTCACGCTCAGATTCAGGGCGGTCAACGATATCTTTTTTGAAAGCGTCCCGTACTCGATTGAATAAAACGTTGTTTACTTTGGTAGAAGCGTTATGGGATTTCACGTTCGCAAACTGCTTGGTATCCCCTAAGACGACCGTTTTCTTACCCCGAATGATAGCTGGAAAGGCTTGAGCAATACTGACTTGAGAGGCCTCGTCAATGATCACAACATCAAACAGATTGGCCTCCAAGGGTATGAATTCTCCTAGTTCTCGAATCCCAACAATGAGACAAGGAAAGGCTTGCACCAATGGCTCCAACAAGTGTTTAGGGATTTTCTTCTTTGCTCGAAAAATCTTGCGCAGCTCCTCGGCATCATTTCTGTAATTCTCACGAAATTGGACCACACTGTCATCAAGGATATTGGTCATCTTCAAGATGAGCCTGTTCTCTAGAATTCCTCGTTGCTCTACATATAAATTAGCCGGTGACTCCTTACCTTCGTTAATAAAGTAGTGGGTTTGCAAGTAAGAAACAACACTTAATATTTCTTCTTCAGAAGTTTTCGCAAATGACCAGAGCAACTCATTATCCAGCTGATCCGAATCCACCCCAAGAGCTAGAACCGACTTAACAAGTTCCTTTTTTGTTTTCTTTACTTCATGGATCTGGCCTATAATTTTCTCTAATAACTCCATGAGATTCGAGAGTTTGTCTTCACGTATCGTCCTAAAGAGATCGAGGGATTCATTTATCCACTTCTGTTCCAGCTTATATGATTGTTTATAACTCAACTTTCGCAGCTTGAAATTGGCAAATAAGCCTTGATGTAGCTAGGCAAACCGGCAGTCCAATTCTGGAGTTGACGATGAATTAGCATTGAGATTCGCTTTCCTGCCTTCGCGG
>NZ_CAJVAS010000088.1 GCF_910593845.1 Paenibacillus solanacearum
CTCGGGCATCCTATTGCCATTTTTCAAATTGACACTATTCAAGAAGATATCTCTTTGTAGCTCTTCGTGGTATCGCTCCGCAGTCTGGTTTGGTGCTAAGAGATACATTTACGTAAAAAAAGACTGCCAGATGATGCTGCCTTCAGTCCGGACAATCTGCACATCCTTGTTCAGACCGTCTTTCAATTTCTAGTACGATTTCGACAGTACCTCACGCCTGGAGACAAGCAATTTGAGCCGCTGCTGGAGAACGCCATGCAAAAGGAATTGTATCGTCTCCTGCTCCAATGGCTAAAATCAGGGCCTAAACAGAGCATCCCCCAAGAAAAACTGGAAGCTCAGGCTCTTGTGGTCAGTTGGGGCCTATTCGGATCGGCCCTACAGTGGAGCAGGGAAGTTCAAGCCCGCACGCTGGAGTCGATGGTCGAAGAGGTTATCGAGGTTGTAACGGTTAATTTAGGCGCTTTTTGGGAGCAAGCAACCGGATGAGCTTGAACGTGAATGGCCGCAATCTCCTGCTAGCAACGGAATCCCACCCAGAAAGCCTAATCCGCTTAAGCACCTTTCGGGAAAAACTTGCCACTATTTGTGAAAGTGTTCATCGTATCGGCTTTAATGCGAAATATCAGAACGCCGCAGCGCGCTGATATTTCGCATGTTATATAGAGTGAACGCTAAAATTTTTGAGGTTGCTGCGGCACCAAGCCAACTCGGGCTCGCGAACGTGGTAGCCCGGTTATTGGCTTAACGTGTTTTTGATAAAGTATCAGCACTTCCCCTTAACCGCTCTTCCAAAATCAAACGCAGCTCATCAGGAATCCGTTCAAACTCGACCCCCTTCCCCAAAAACAAAAGCCAATCCGCATAATACTCTAGCGTCTCAACGTCGGTCACATCCAGTTGAGCATTGAAAATCCCACTCGACTGGAACATCCCTGTAAAGGACAAAATAATCCCCGGCGGGTGCAAGCGCTTAAAGCGCTGAATCCCAGTCGTATCGAGCTTTACAATCAGATTGGACTCACGTGCGCCAAGCCGTTTTTTGCTTAAAATCTCTTGCTCAGACCGCCTCATCTTCTGCTCTGAAATGGCCGAATCCCGCAGCATCTCAACAGGCAAATAACGAAACTCATCGGTATCAAGATCATAAACCTCGACGAGCCAACGAGCGTTTGAGTTAAAAATATGAATCAAAAAAATATCCATCAACTGCGGCCAGCCAGGACTCGGCTCATACGTCAAGCGCAAGTGCTTATCCCGCGCGGCAAGCGAAATCAACTGGTTCAACTCCGCAGGCGCCGCATCATCGAGTTCCAAAAGATTCGGATTAGCAGGATTTGTATTTTCAAAAAGCAAAATATTATTTAGCTCGATCAGTTCGTCGTGCTGGGTTTGCGACGCGATGCCGATGAGTTTTTCAGTGATGGAGCGGCGATTTTGCAAATAAGGCAGCTGCGAATTTTTCGAGGCAATAAAGCTGATAAATATCGCTTTTAGCTCTTCTGGCGTAAAACGAACGGCGGACAGATACTGATTTTGCAGGACGTTGTAGCCGCCTCCGCGCCCAAGCTCGGTCGTCAGCGGAAAACCCATCGCCTGAATCTCGTTAATGTCGCGGATCGCGGTCGCGCGAGAAATCTTGAACTCCCGCTGAATCTCTGCAATCGTAAAATGCGCGCGGTTATTGATGAAGCGCATGATCAGGTTCACTCGTTCTGTCTTTTTCATGATTTTATTGTATCAGAAATGTAGCACCGCCACTGATTTTGATTCTGTTTTTGCAATACTTTTTGATACTCGATAAAAGGTATCGTTTTTTGATACATTTAGGCAATAGTATCAATCTTGTAAAAACAAATCGCTAAGGAGAGATCAAGATGTCTAACTACTCCATCCAAACCATTTCAGAAAACTACAAAATGACGGCTTTCGGTGTTTTACTTGAAGACTACAACGACTGGGCAGGCAATGCAGCAAAAACGGCAGCGAAAAAAGTTGAAATCACTGAAAACGGCAAGCTTGCCGAACTTCTCGCGCTCGCTGACGGGCAAGAATATCAAATCAACTACGTCATCGACGGCAAGGCTTGGCGCGGCTTCGGCGTGATGGGTGCATACGACGTGGAAGGCGCGGCCGTCCTTGACTTCCTCGCTGGGGACTACCTCGTGGTGCCTGGCACAGGCGCTGACAAAGACCGCCTTGCTGACGAAATAACAGGCAAAGTGTTCGGTGGCTTGCTGCAAGAAATCACAGACTACAAATACGTTGGTCCTGGTAACTCAACATGCGTCAAAGCAGCTGAAAATGGTACATTCTACGGCGAAATGTGGCTTCGTGCCAAAAAAATAGCAGGCTAATCTCAGCCAAAGGAGCACTCCCATGACAAATTACACAGTTGAACATAAGAAATCATTTACATTGACCGCTTATGGTTTTTCAATTCAATCCAATTTCCAAGACGCGCCAGCTTTGCAGAAGGAAAAAGCAGCGTTTTGGGGAGGACTCAAGGCTGACGGGCGGTTTGATAAGCTCAAATCGGCCGCAAAAGATGATCGCGAATGGTCGGTCAACGAGGTTTATCAAGGCAGACCGTGGAATTATTTCGCGGTAGAAGCTAGCAAATCGGTGGCTGACGCAACACGCATCATCGAGTTTCCAGACAGCGAGTACATCGTGCTCGCAGGAACCGGCGACAAGGAAACTCTGTTTGATCAGTTGACTTATCGTGCTTTTGGCGAAGTCTTGTCACAAAACACGGACTATGCTTACATCGGCGGTCCCAATGCGACTTATCGCAAAGAAAACGGCGATGGCACTTTCTACGGCGAATTTTGGGTTCCTGTGGTTAAAAAATAGTAGGATTTGACTAAAGGGCCACCGCCGAAGCACATGCGGATGGCCCTTTTTAAGTTCGCTTTTTTTAAGACACCTTTAGAAACCGCCTCTGGTAATACGAGCGAAACTGATTGAATCTGGGCCCTTGCTGTATCCGTACTTGAAATTCAATTAACCCCCCATCTTGTGATGGAAACTTGCGACTGGGGAGAAAAAATTCGCCGTCACTTATGATACGGTTCCCCGTATCATCTCTAAGGCGAAACTTTGTGACGCGGCCGCCCAAAAATTTCACCTTTGTAAGATAAGGAGTAAATTCCACAATTTAATAATTTATGCATTACAAAGTGAAGCAAAATTATTAATCTCGACTGATATTCCACATTAATCTCTGGTTGTCTTTCTTGAGAATATAACACTCATTATTTGAATAAAAATGATAAATCCAGCCATGCTTAATGATAGCATAGAGAAAAACATCGTGAGCTTTAATAACCAGTTTGAGCTCGATAAGTTAATTTTTATTTCAAAAATGTGTAAATAAAACAACGAAGCAATTGACCAAAAGGCTATTGTCATCCAATAATTAATTGCCTTATCCTTCACCTTGAGCCTTATATGATGAACATCGCCGTTATATCCAAATCTCGTCCAATAAAATTCATAGACTGTTATAATTATAAAGAATATAACAAACATTATTCCACTTAATACATATAGGAAATATGATAAGCTCTTTACATATTGCATCCATGGTTGTACCCTTGTCATAAAGGCCAATGAATTAACATGATTTATGAATGATCTATAATCATCTGGCATAATCAATTTGGCAAAATAAATAAACATAGCAATCACTATAAGCAAAATGGCGAACTGCAATATGGAGAACCCTTCGATTTTCTTCTTAATAAGATCTTTTATCATAAAATCTCCTTAGCAAACATGGAATACTGCATGAAACGTTGCTTGACTATATTGAATTGAGTGCCTTTGCGTACTCCTCAATATCCATTGCAGGTGCTGTACCAAGTTTTTGCAACTCGGTCACCAGTCTAAAAAAGAAAAATATTAGGGTTTCTTCACGTGAGCTGAATTCAATGTTTGACTTGCCATCATAACTCACTGAGAAAGATCCCTCTTGAAGTACACATCCTAAGTCCATGTGTTGATGGCTTTCCAAAGCTAGAATATGTTTTTTACTCGTATCGCTGAAAGCCGGGCTAAAGTCACTGCTCAGGCAAATAAACCCAGATAGGATACGAAAATGCTCTTTTTTTGACCTTCCTCCTAGATGATATATCTCTGCTGAAGTTCGATTCAGTCGACGTACACTTTCAAACTTCTCTCCCGCGTATTTAATATTTTCAGTATTCAAACTTTGTTTCACTTCAAAGATTGCATACACACTTTCAGCTGGAATATAAGATGTTCCTTTATCGACGTAAACAAAAGGCGTATATTGCTGATCATAGATTACTAGGTCCAACTGATCGCTGATTTGATTGCTCGAATCCACAACAAATGCTTTCCCTACCTTATATCTTTTAGGCAGATATGCTTCTAACCATTCAATCCACTTGAGTTCAGAAGCATCACCCTTCGCGCCTGGATGATCGATTATCACTCGACTAGCCTCCAATGTCGAGATCATTTGCTGCTGCAATTTATAAAATATCTCCATAAGATTTATTTTTTTCACGTTGCGCCCCTTCTTTCTCTATTTAGATTCCCTAAAGGGAGGAGTAGCTTGAATACGACCGACCGTGTCCATTACAATATTAAAAGTAACTTTTTGATCAGGAAAGGCAGATAACACCACCTCCGGTATAAGCCGTGTTACTAAATCAGAATACGTGAACCCGAAGTTACGACCATCTACGTCTCCTGTTATTTCAGCTAAATGCTCAATCTCCTTGTCTTGAATACCTAGATCTTTTAAATACTTTTCGAACACATGGATTCGCTGTACCCCATTTGGTCTTACAAAGTTATGAATCATAGCTGCCCGCCGTTTAATGGCGGGATCTAAAGATTGAACACGATTCGTACAAAACACCACCATCACTGGATATTGAGAATTCCTCACTTTATCTATTCCTTGAATAAGCGCGTTAACGCCTGCCCGATCCTCATGATGCATCTGATTTTCTTCGCGACTCTGCGCTAATGAGTCGGCCTCATCCAATAGCAATATGACAGGAGTTTTATATTTTTCGGCTAGTGAAGATGCGTCTGCAAATACTTTTGAGATTAACTTGCTCATTTCTCCAACTACCCCGTTTCCTCTGCTTTTCATGCTCACTCTTGCAAGTAAAACTTGTTTTTGGATGGAACGGGCAATATCATCCCCAAAAGTTTCTGCAAATTCGGTCTTTCCAGTCCCTACGTCACCTTCAAAGATAAAAAACGGATACCGATCACGAAAAATGGAGAGTGCATGAATGACTTTGGAATGATGGCGGTGACTCCATTTTTCAAGCGCTTCGGGTGCAAGCCACACGGATGCTTCTTTTCGTATTTTATTCTTCAGTTCATCAAGCCCTACTAACCGTTGATACCGCTGTTGAACTGCTGTCTGAGGTAGTTGTATGACTTCTTCAAACACATTCGCGTCGAAATTCACGTTTAACGTACCACCCTTCAATGGCTCAATACTGATTGTCAATTCCCGGCTTGTACGACCCAGAGATACGAATTCTTTTAATACCCTTTTAATTTCCAAATCGGTCTTCGAATCCCTTACCGTTCCCGTAAAGCGATCTGCAACAAGGTGTTTTATAAGGGAAATTGCACAATCGAAAACATCACCTTGGGATTGTTCCGCTTGCATCAATATATCATCCAAGTTCACAGTTAGTTCACCTAAGTTAACCGAGTAGTCATCTATGGCCTTAATCCGCATGTTATCCTCCCAAAACCGATCGTTGTATTCCATAGTTTCCTCCGGAATCACGTCTGTTGAATAACCACAAAATGGTAGAAAAAAAGCCGTCAACCCGGTAAACTGTTTGTACCCCTACAAACAAACCGAAAGGTGACGACTCCATGAAAAAGTCTACCACGATCCTG
>NZ_CAJVAS010000089.1 GCF_910593845.1 Paenibacillus solanacearum
TTCACGCTTATTTGGTCTGTGTAAGTTACCGATTGAGTGGGTGGTGCGACTGAATCGCCTGCTTCAGTATGCCTCTGGTAGGATGACTTGTATTACAATTTCTGGTTAATCAACAGGTCTGCTCCGGAATATTGTTTGTCATATACACGGATTAGCCCATCAGCATATACTGTCGCACCAACCGGTCCCCAGGAGCGTTTCATCTCCCTGTAAAATTCGTTACGTTGTTCTTGAGTCAGTGCAGCCCATTTCTCGGTTGTTTCAATCCGAATAAAAGGGGTGGTGCCGTCAATCCCTTTAATCCGGAGTTTTCCAACGTTGTCGTCAGAAGAGATCGAACCATCGTCCCGAACTTCCCACTCAATTTCACAAATACAGGTCCCGTTGCGAGAAAATTGTAGCTTTATGGATCTCGCGTACCCTTCAAAGATCCAATTGTAAAAATCGTGCTTCCAGTGCTCAATATCCGTTTCCGAATATAAATTGGGATAAAAAGTCCGTAAATAATCTAGGTCACTGGCAATCTTGTCATTCAGATATCGTACGCATGACCACGTAGCAGTCGAGGTACGTGTTGTGCTACTGGAATAACTCATCATAACACCGCCTTAGTAGGAAAATGATGAACCGAAAATTTCTTTGAGGCATTGCGTCGCTTTTTCCTTCGTAGATGCCTGTCCAGCATTAATTAAATACGCCAGAGCTTCATCTGCTTCATCAACAATGCGAGTCCTTTTGGCAAAGTCTAATGAGCTGGCCACATTATTTGCCGAATTGACTGGATCAAGCACGTTAGGAACACCGGCACTGATCGTGACCTCACTTTTTTTGTAATTATCGGTAAAGATTATGGGTTCCAGCAGTTCCGTATCGACAATATACTTGAAGAACTGCTTCAAGGCGGCAAATATGTCAGTATTAATACCCTCTGTATCAGCGATATGCGCCCATACCAACTCAATCAAAAAAGACTTCATTTTGAATTCCCGCTTCAGTCTCCACCATTTGATGATCCGAACCATCTGGGCGTAGTTACCGTAAGCGGCTTTTCTATCCCGTATGAATTGCTTATGCAAAGAAATGGAGGTAAGCAACCTTTCCCCTGTACCATTGGATATCAAGTAGCCGCGGTCATCCTCGTCGCCTTCGTAAATCACAGGTACCACATCAACGTCCAGCCCTGAACCTTTAAATTGGACTTTTACACAATGGGTACCAATGGTGAATTGATCTTCCGTCATTCCGTGGCGTTTATACACTTGAAATAATGCGGAACGGATATACTCAAGAATTTCCTTTTCATCAGAACCCTCTACTTCATTGGATTTTACGTATACCGCTACGTCCATATCGTTAATCGTGCTTAGCGCCGTTCCTTTAGCTACAGAACCGGAATGTAGCATCTTGACGAGCCCATACTCCGTACTTTCCTTTATATACTCTTCGAGATTATCTCTGAGCCGATTGACCTGCTCACGATACTTCTTCACTTTTTCTTTTTTCAAATTGACATATCCATCTGCAAAATTTTGCAAATCGGAGTTCGAAAATAACATGTGCACCTATCCCTTCACGGTTTCAGAGTATTTTCTCTACATGTTAACTGACCAACCGAGCAAAAGTCAATCAAAAATGTACACAAAAATCATTTTTACGTACATACAAAATGATTTTTCGTGCATATTATATTAATAAGTGTTATTATATTAACAGGTAAATGTGCATGAGGAGTGACACTTTTGAATATGCGAACAGAGATTATTAAAATCATTGAAGGTGGATTAGAAAAGAATAAAGACAAGGTCCTTAGCTATGCACAACTGCTCGCAGAAAAACTGCGTGAAGAAGGTGAGACTAAATTTGCGGACCGAATTTCAAACGTACTGTCCAAAAATACTGCCCATCCCGTTTATTTGGACGAATTTCAAACAACCCCAACAGACAGCGAGAGTAGACTTGACATGGTAGAAGTCACCATGCCTGAAGCTGCCGCAGAAGAAATCATTTTGCCTGAACTTCTTAAGATGAAAGTAGAAACCTATATTCATTCTCTTAAGCACCGCAATAAATTTATGGAAATGGGCGTCGATTTACCGGAATCTCTTTTGTTGTATGGGCCTCCAGGCTGTGGGAAGACGAGTTTAGCTAGATATATCTCGTTTCGTACAGGTCTACCGCTCGTCACAGCTAAATTAGATGGATTGGTTTCATCTTTGCTGGGGAGTACTTCCAAGAACATCAGGAGAATTTTTGAATATGCTAAAACAAAACCATGTATCTTATTCCTAGATGAATTTGATGCAATCGCTAAATCAAGAAACGATGAACACGAAGTTGGCGAATTGAAACGTGTTGTTAATAGCCTTCTACAAAACATTGATGATTTCAATAATGGAAGCAACGTATTACTCGCTGCAACTAACCACGAGAAATTACTTGATCCCGCTGTCTGGAGAAGATTTACCACAACCATTGAAGTTACTCGTCCTCGACAGCCTGAACTTATTGAATTGATTCGCCTGTTCACCAAAAATATGAATTGCGATTTTTGCGATGAACCAAAAAAAATGAACACGCTTTCTAACCTTTTAGAAGGCTTCTCACCTTCCGATATAAAAGCTATTTGCTTTAATACCTTACGGAAAAGCATCATCGATGGGGTGGAAAGTGTAAAGTACCCTCTCATAATTCAACAAATATTTTTGTATAAGCACTCGGCAGAGAACGATCAAACTTTAGTACATTTTATGAATGAGAACGGGGTCTCCCTTTTGGATGTCGCCTCTACATTAAATATATCCATGCGTCAAGTGAGAAAAATAATGAGTAGTCACAGTGAGGAGGATTGAAAATGGAGGAAAGAGGGAATGGTTCACAGAGAAATTTACCTATCAGGGTGTTTGAAAAACGACAGCAGGTTGATGAACGCCTTACGGAAGGCGGGGGCAACGATCAACCTCCTAAATGGGTGCTTCAGGGAGAGGAATTGCAGATAAGGTCAAAATTGTTGCAGACAAATGTCTCTTCGGTCAAGGAGAATATTGAACGAAAGCTAACCAAGTTCTCGTATATACCAGCCGTCATAAAAGCAAAAATATCCGACCAAGCTTTGGCCAAATCGCATCGTTCTGATTTTGTTCAGTTTTTTAACACTTTAAAACAGGATAAAATCATCGGCTTTTCGGAAAATCATGAGCTTCTCATTAGGATTGATAAACTTGCACAGCTGTCTGAAATCACACAAAAATTAAACAAATTTGAAGGTAATGCAAAAATCATTTCCAGTATTGAATCTATAGATACATTTGATCCTATTATTGAGCTTTCTCCTGTGGGGCCTGAAAAGGAAGTTAGCGTATATCGTATACAACTTTTTGATTATAAGGACACATTGCTCAATAAAAAAATATTCGAGGCATTTAAACAACTTCTAAGCAACAACAACCATTTTCGACTGGTGAAAAGCGTAAAGTATACGGATAATGTTGAAATGCATAGAGTTATTGTAGACTCTGCTGAAGCATTGGAAGAGCTCGAAGACTTTCAGGCAATAATGGCCATCGAACCTATGCCTCGTATGGAAGTGGTGGAAGACGATTTTTTTGATGGTTCGACAACCCAAATTCCGCTCCCTATATCAGATATATCGTATCCAATCGTCGGTGTTTTGGATTCAGGAATAGCCGATGTATTAAAACCGTGGGTTGTCGGAAACCGATATACCAATTATCCTTTAGACCGTCTCAATTCTGATCACGGGTCATTTGTATCCGGAATTATTGGATTTGGGGATTTATTTGAAGGTCAAAGTTACACAGGCGTAAACGGTTGCCATTTTGTGGATTGTGCCATATTTCCAGACCGCAATAAGGAAACGCTATATGAAGATGATCTTATCGACAATGTTAGAGAGGCAATCGAAAAATATAGCGATCGAATTAAGATTTGGAACATGTCTATCGGAATGGGATACGAGGTTAAACACTTTGAATTCTCAAAATTAGGCATGGCATTGGATAATATTCAAGACGAAAACGATGTTTTAATAATTAAATCCGCTGGCAACTGCAGAAATTTCCTAAGTGGCAATCCGAACGGTCGTATTGCAGGAGGGGCTGATTCCGTTCGTGCATTGACAGTAGGCTCAATCGCGCATTCCGAATTCCCTACTGACATTGCACGAAAAAACCACTTATCGCCATTTAGCCGGATCGGGCCAGGACCAGCTAGCATCATAAAACCCGATTTGGTTCATTACGGGGGAAACGCAGGATTTCATAATAATAATCCTTCTTATAACGGTGTTAGCTCTATATTGTCCGACGGACGGAAAGCCGTGAAGGTAGGAACTAGCTTTTCTACTCCTCGAATTAGCTCAATAGCGGCAGATCTTAATCATAAGATGAAAGAGGATTTTGATCCTATATTGCTTAAATGCCTGATCTTGCATTCTTGCAAATATCCTATTGAGGTAACAGCTAGTATAAATGACAAACTTAATGAATTAGGTTTTGGAGTTCCGAAAGCAGCAAATGAGATTCTTTTTAACGATCCATATGAAATCACCTTAATTTTAAGAGACACACTACATAAAGGAGACTTCATTGAGATACTTGACTTTCCTTTTCCGCAATCACTGGTAGACCAATCAGGTCATTACAACGGTCAAATATTTGTGACTATGGTTAATCATCCAATTCTTGAAAACGGACAAGCCTCTGAATACTGCCAGTCCAATCTAGAGGTAAAATTGGGCACGTACGATCAAAAGAAGCAAAGAGATATAACTAAACGAACAATTAGAAATGAGATCGGCCGTGACGGTGGACACAACCTACTTCGTGCTAGCATATACAGCAAAAAAAAGGCTCAAGGAGCACATAAAACATTTTCTAATACTGAGAAAATGCTTGTGCAGTATGGAGACAAATTCTACCCTAACAAAAAATATGTCTTAGATCTGTCAGAACTTACGCCCGGAAACAAGAAATACATCAAATCTCCAAAAAGCTGGTACTTAAAGGTCGAAGGGCTGTATCGAGATTTTATTGAAAGAACTGCTGAAAGAAGTAGAATGCCGTTATCGCAAGAATTTTGTGTAATTATAACCATTCGTGATCCTCAAAGAAAAACGCCAGTATATACCGATGTAACACGACTGTTGGATAATTTCAACTTCATACATCGGAATATCCAAGTTGAACAGAATATTCAAATCAGAGGTGATTTATCTTCTGAATAAATTAATTAAAGCAAGAATGCGAGAAGCCGGAAGAGACTTTACCCTATCTGTCTATAGGACAGGTAGGGTTTCTTTATTGCTATTTGAATCATCTAAATTTATAAACTCAACTTTCGCAGCATGAAATCGGCAAACAAGCCTTGATGTAACTGGGCAAAGCGGCAATCCACTGCTGGAGTTGACGCTGAATAAGAGCGGAAATCTTCTTACCGGCTTTTTGGGCTA
>NZ_CAJVAS010000090.1 GCF_910593845.1 Paenibacillus solanacearum
GTTCACGTCCCGGCATGCTCTTCCTATTCTTGAGTTCCTTTCGTTACAGCCTCTTTGAGTCTTCATCCCCTATAGTTTTTTACTGTTTAGGAAGTTGCGCATAACGTTCTTGTATTCACGAGTCCGAGAGCCTTAAGGCGCGGCAGCGCCGGGTCCGTCAGGACTTAGGCTCGCAGGATTGTCTGCCTGAATCAACTCCTCCGAAAAACCTCGGGCAGACCAAGGGAGTGTAGCGACCGCAGCGTGAATACGGTGTTAACTGATGCCTCCGGCTTCGCTAGTGAAACTTTCAAAATCTTCATTAAAATAGTCTTCTAGGTCATTATTAAAGTCATTATTAAAGTCGTTATTAAAGTCATTGTTACAGTCTTTATCAAGTTCTTTAATATTCCTTTAAACAAGTCTTTAGTAGGTCTTTACGTAGGTCTTTAATAGTCTTTTTTCAAATCTTTAACGGATTATAAAACAAAATATTTAAAAAGGTTCTTAAACGTTCTAATAATTCAGTTTTCATTCCATGGTTCTAAAATAGGTTTTTCAGATTTACTAATCGCCTGGACGAAGGGGCTTACTTTCATCTCGCTTTGACTCGCGACTACTACTTCAACTTCCTGAATTATCTTATCAAATATAAGCATTCGGAGGTTTCAGTTAACGTTCTTGTATTCACGAATCCGAGAGCCTTAAGGCGCGTAGCGCCGGGTCCGTCAGGACTTAGGCTCGCAGGATTGTCTGCCTGATTCCACTTCCCCGAATTATCTTCTGGCAGACCAAGGGGGCTTGACCCCCGCAGTGTGAATACGGTGTTAGACGATGCCAACGGCCCTCTTCGATCGGCTCACAATATTCATTATTGGTCCTTAATAGTCCTTTAGAGTCTTCTTTCATACGGTCTTTCATACGGTCTTTCATACGGTCTTTCATACGGTCTTTCATACGGTCTTTAAATCATTATTTAAAAGGGTCTAACCAATTTATAAGTCTGTCAATAAAAAACTCATCCTAGCATTCGACAGTTTACCATTCATTTCCTGCCAATTATCGGGGTGAGCTCGATGCGAACCAGATTAGATTATTATATATAAGCTCTGCGTTGGTTTCGTCTAACGTTCTTGTATTCACGAATCCGAGAACCTTAAGGCGCGTAGCGCCGGGTCCGTTAGGACTTAGGTTCGCAGGATTGTCTGCCTGACTCCACTTCTTCGAAAATCCTCGGGCAGACCAAGGAAGCGTAGCGACCGCAGCGTGAATACGGTGTTATCTGCTGTTACCGACTTCTCCGATCTCCTAAAATAAATCATTAGTTTGTTACTTCTGAAGTTGAGTAATAATGTATCTCTTACTTGAATGAACATAAAACTGCGACAATAAAAAGAACACACGTAAAAAATAAGAAAATTCATTAATATCCGTTATTTCAGCACTTATTTCCACTTCTCCATCCTCTTGAGTTTCCCATTCAATTTCAATTCTAGGTACTGCTAAATTGTAATATATGGAAAACCTGCTAATTCTACCGTTATGAGTATTATTCCATCTATAGTTTGATGAACCATATACATCTAATATAAGAATATGGCGTTCAAGAATAGAAACAAATGCTGAAACTAGGTCAAAGTAAATTTCAATATCCTGAATCTTAGGCACTTCATATTCATGTTCCATCTTATTCCTAATAATATTTAATCGGGAAAGTGATCTAGAGCTAAATACTCCTGCCTCATTTAAGAAGTCTAGTTTTTTATCTATTCCAAGCTTTCTATCTTTAAACGGCTTATATAGATTATATGCATATAAAAACGAATCTAACTGACAATCCATTGCTCGCTTTATATGAGAAACACAATTAATTAAGCCAGCATTATCTAACTTTGATAGTTCTATTTCTGCAAATTCAAGAAAATCCCTGGATGTCAGTTCAAATGATGGGTACTTAATGCTTGTTCCTGCACCGCCATCGTGTTCCATTATCTCAACGTTATTGAGTAAAAATGTTTTTAGTTTGTCTCTATTTGTCATTTTTTCTCCTCTAATATGTTTTTCGGTAATTGCAGATAACGTTCTTGTATTCACGAATCCGAGAGCCTTAAGGCGCGGCAGCGCCGGGTCCGTCAGGACTTAGGCTCGCAGGGTTGTCTGCCTGATATTACATCTCCGATTTTACTTCTGGCAGACCAAGGGAGCGTAGCGACCGCAGCGTGAATACGGTGTTAGGTGAAGTCCCTGACTTCTTCGAACAGCTGATTACAAATTATTGAATTCCTGCCGTTCCATATGTATTAATTATTGCGCTTTTGTAATCCTCCCAATTAAAGTAAAAGGGTCCTATATTAATAGATTTATTATTAGGCTCAAGTTTAAAATCTCTCCATATTACTTGCTCTTCTCCTCTCTCTATAAATACTGAAATAAAACCACATTCTTCATCTCCACACCAAGGACAAACTAGTATCGGGTATCTATAGAACAAGTAGGTGTGCATTTGATTCAATAAAAAATAATCAATCATTTGTTTTTGATGCTCTTCACTCCCCCAACCTAGGGACGGAACCATATCATACTTTTTAAGCATTTGATAAAGAGATCTTCCGTCAATTATCAAATCAGCAAATTTAGTATTTTTGTTTCCTTCTTGTTCAGGATCATTTTCGTCATATCGACTAGAAGGTCTTGTTTGTAGGTAATTTAAATGTTTCATTTTGTTCCTCCAAAATTTATTGCAGGGATTTCACCTAACGTTCTTGTATTCACGAATCCGAGAGCCTTAAGGCGCAACAGCGCCGGGTCCGCCAGGACTTAGGCTCGCAGGATTTTCTGCCTGATATTACATCATCTGAAAAGCCTCGGGCAGACTAAGGGAGCGTAGCGACCGCTGCGTGAATACGGTGTTATCCGATGCTGCTGACTACTTTGATATACCAACCCCTCACTTTCATCAATGAAATACTCTAAATATATATTCCCTTATTACTCTGTAATATTGTACCGTGATAAACGAACTGATAAGACATTCCTTAGCGTTATCAAAAGAGAAATTATTATCTATCCTACCTTCATGAACTAGCATATTTCGTTGTTTATTCAATAGTTCCAGCCCGCTTGATATAGCATTATCTAAACTAGGCATATTTAATGTTTTAGATATTAAAGGTAAATATGATAATTGTCTCTTTGAATAACTTGTTTTGGTAAATTCCACTGTCATATTTTGCATATCTTGTGGAAACGATAGTAAATTGGTTTTTAGATAATTGAATAAAATGTTTTGTTCAATTTCAATAGGAGTTTGCATTGTCAAGATCATATTCCTGTAATTATTCTCATAAAAAGACTGGAAAGAATCTAGCATAAACATGATAGGAATATCTTCTAACAATATTTTCGGGGCATACCATATTATTATATTGATATTTGTAGGTCCCACAGCTCGATCTGAACCGATGAATTTACAAGGGTAAATAATGCGTATTGAGTTATCTCTAGGATATCTCATAGGTTCATTGCCAAAATGTTCAACTGGAACAAGCCCTCCCGTTCCAACACAAGTATAACTAATATACATCAATCTTCCTTGTTCGATTACTTCTGAAATATCTAACCTTAAGGGTTGATTGGGTAAAATTACTGCATTATTTAGCAGACCGTTGCAACCTAGTAATTGATAATAGTGACCTGATCCATATATATCAAAAAGGAATTTTACTTCATATTCAAAATCTATTATTTCTTGACACAAGTCACATCTTATTTCATGTTTCTCAAAATATTTTTTATAAAAATCAAAGTTTAAAGATAATTTATTGTTGCAATTTCTACAATGCATGGAACCATTAAACATATTATCTCACTACTTTCATAATTCTTTTATCAGCAGTTTCGGATAACGTTCTTGTATTCACGAATCCGAGAGCCTTAAGGCGCTGCCGCGCCGGGTCCGTCAGGACTTAGGCTCGCAGGGTTGTCTGCCTGATCCACTTCCTCGAAAAACCTCTGGCAGACCAAGGTCGGCGTAGCCGGCCGCAGCGTGAATACGGTGTTAGCTGATGGAGCCTCTTCTTCGAAAAACCTCTGGCAGACCAAGGTCGGCGTAGCCGGCCGCAGCGTGAATACGGTGTTAGCTGATGGAGCCTCTTCTTCGAAATACCTAGTCGAATTTGTATACCTTATTATTTTTTATATTAATTCTCCAATTATCATTTAAACCTTCACCGAAACATTCTATCTCGCCGTTTAAAACATAGCTTCTGGGTTTTAAAATTCTTTCTATTATGTATTCAATCCACTCTAAAGAATTATAAAATTTATCTTGTCCGTTCCATGCTATAGCTGTTCTGTTTTCAATAGGAGCCCAACAACACCATAGACTTGGCTGCGATTTAGGAGGGCGATTTCTTTCTAGTACTGTTTCATCTTTTACTCTCTTTAAAATTCCGCCGACTAAAACATGATTGGGTTCATTTGAAAAATAAAACTCTCCTTCCTCTCCATATTTAGTCAAAGCTTCACTAACTGATATATTTTCTTGTTTTGAAATAACTTCAATATTCCGACTTAGTCTCCTAGTATCGGAAAGATTAAAAAGTAATTTATAAGTCTCTTCATCAAGAGGTTTATTTAATAGAAATTGTCCTTCGAATATTGTATTATGCCCCATTGGTTTGATCCCCTTATAAGAATTATATTATTATAGGCTCTTTCAGCTAACGTTCTTGTATTCACGAATCCGAGAGCCTTAAGGCGCGTAGCGCCGGGTCCGTCAGGACTTAGGCTCGCAGGATTGTCTGCCTGATTCCACTTCCCCGAATTATCTTCTGGCAGACCAAGGGGGCTTGACCCCCGCAGTGTGAATACGGTGTTAGACGATGCCAACGGCCCTCTTCGATCGGCTCACAATATTCATTATTGGTCCTTAATAGTCCTTTAGAGTCTTCTTTCATACGGTCTTTCATACGGTCTTTCATACG
>NZ_CAJVAS010000091.1 GCF_910593845.1 Paenibacillus solanacearum
CGGCACGGGGCGTTGTTATGATAACGCACGAATGGAAAGCTTCTTTGCTACGCTCAAGAAAGAGAAGCTGTACAAGATCAAGACCGAGTACTATCCGATGGCCTACATTAAATCGATCATCATCAGATACATCATGGTCTACTACAATAGACGGCGGATCTACACCTCTAATCCGGGGGGCTGGCCGCCATCCATTTATCGCGAAAGAATGCTGTCGCAAGCAGCCTAGTAACGGGATGCCTAATATGAGTGTGTTTTCAAACTGCACTTTTATTGACAATTCCAATTATTTCGATGTGGAAATTTGCAAACGCTGCCCGTTGAAGGAAGGTTGTTACAAAGAAGGAGCCAAGAGCAAAACGTACTCAGTGACGATAAAGTCTGACGAACACGTGGAACAGATGACGTTCCAGGAAACAAAATATTTCAAGGAAAAATCTAAAGAACGCTACAAAATTGAAGCGAAAAACAGTGAACTCAAACATGGACACGGGTATGATGTAGCCACATCCTCGGGTCTAATTAGCATGCAACTGCAGCTGCGATGGCCATATTTGCTGTGAATCTTAAGCGAATATTGAAATTAGTAGACTAAGAGCAACGAAGTGAATACAGCATAATGAGGATAAAAAAGACATTCATCTCCAACAAAAGTGAAGTGAATGTCTTTTATTTGCCATTTGCACTGCATTTGCAGAAAAGCAGCAGGTTCTTCAGTGGCCTCGATGAATTCAGAAGTCATCTCCTAGCTGCTTGAGGCTTCAATACCGTTTCTCAACACTGTCCATAAATGAGGTTACAGTTCAAGGGTTAGTCGCATTGTGGCTAAAAAACGATTTTAACTTAAAGAAGGAAATATTGTATGCCCTGAATACAGGTAGTACAATGCTTACTACTAAAGCTAATCCAAGTCTAACCATAATTGACTTTTTGTCCATAAAGTAATGTTTATCTTTCCTGAACAAAGATGAAGCAACATCACTTAGTAGAAGTGAAAAAAGCGCAAGTATGAAAAGGGGCTGTCAATCTTTTTGTGTAAACTCATTTAAAGAGAATCCCCCGAGGGGATTTCAAAATTTAGCGCAAATGACGACCTACCCTGCCCGAAAAAAAGACGGAAAGTTGTAACAGCATCTGTCCCCAGTTTTGGACTCGGCTTGTCCATTTGCGTGTGACGTCCATCGTAGCCAGGTAGAGCATCTTAAGTAGTGCTTCGTCACTCGGAAAGATACTCTTGCCCTTTGTTACTTTACGGAGCTGCCGATGGTAGCTTTCTATGATGTTTGTGGTGTAAATCAGCTTGCGAATTTCTGGAGGGTACTTAAAGAACATGGCTAGTTCATCCCAGTTTCTGCGCCATGATTGCACAATGAGTGGATGCTTCGTTCCCCAGATTTCCTCAAACGATCCAATTCCACCAGAGCGGCTTCTTCTGTCGCTGCTTTGTAGATGGGCTTTAAATCCGCCGCGACCTTTTTGAGATCCTTGTAGGAGACATAGCGGGTGGAATTGCGGATTTAGTGAATGATGCATTTTTGAATTTCGGTCTGAAGATAGCATGCGGTAATGGCTTGGGAAAAGCCGGTCAAATTATCCACGCAAGTGATCAGAATGTCCTGAACGCCACGGTTTTTCAGCTCATTTAAAACACTGAGCCAGAATTTGGCCGATTCGTTTTCGCCGATTCACATCCCGAGTACGTCTTTATTGCCGTCGAGGTCGATGCCAATGACCATATACGCCGCTTTGTTGACGATGGCTCCGTCCTGTTTTACTTTAAAGTGAATGGCATCCAGAAATACGACTGCATAAGCCCCTTGCGGCGGCCGATTCTGCCATTCTTTGATCAGTGGAACGATTTTGTTGGTGACATTGGAAATAAGCGTCGGAGAAACCTTAATGCCGTACACATTTTGCAGATGATCCTGGATGTCCCGCGTACTCACACCCTTGGCGTATAAGGCCACGATCTGATCTTCGATTCCCGTCAATCCTAAAAGTTGCCTCACATAAACCACTCGTTCCCAATCTTCACTCCAACATCCGCTATCTCAACAATTATTCCGATGCCTATGCGTACACGACCAATAAAGATATTTTTGAACCAAAATTCAGGTGAGGGTAATACAATGTTTCGAATTTGATATGTAAACAATTCTCAAAAAAGGCGAAACCTGATTCAAAAATGGCTTGAAATCAGGTTTCGCCTTTCATTAATATGGAATTTGAGAGATAAGGACTAATTAGATATTCCGATCAAAAGTGAAGGATATGCTTGATCTAGTTATTTTTCTGCAATATCCCTCATATATACCTCTTTATTTGACATCGTTTCTACTTTGCGCGGCGAGGCCCAATATTGACCATTATATTTTATAACGTCACCCGATGCCAATTCTCTCACCAATGTGGCCAGCTATATGGTACCCAACCTGTTAGGTCTAGTGTGCCATCAGATTTCTTTGGTGGGGGAGAGTGTTGGCCAGAGTTACTATTTTTTAATTTGTTTGCATCAGCTATAGCTTTTGCTTTTGCTTCAGCTTTTATTTTTGAATCTAAATACTCGTCGGTTAGTTGTATAAATGACAATAAACTTTCTTTTGCTTTATCTTGTTTAATGTCGTTTGTTTTTGCTTTTGCATCATCAATTTCTGTTCGGGTAATCGATTCTTTAACAGTGGATTTTTCTGATGATGTAAATAAAGCATCAACACTCTTTGTTGCAGTTAAAATTTGTTCTTTTTGAGTTTCGGCATCATTAATTTTTATCATCAGTTCGTTTACAAAGGATGGTTTGTCCGACTTTAGCGCATCTAATTGGTCTTTGTAGGACTTTATGTCAGCTGATTCAACAATCGCGCCATTTTTATCGAAAAGTTTATCTATATTCTGTTTTACAGAGAACATCTTCTCCACATAACTTATGTCTAATGTAGCTTGATTTAATAATATGGAAGCTTGGGGTGAAAGTTCTTTATTATTAAAATTTAAAAATAAGTCATGTGTAGATTTTAGAAAAACGAGGGCTAACTAACGCAATAGTTGAATAGATGAAACCCAAGAACCCAACGATGACAAGAAATGCTGACTTACAAAATATCCCCCTAAAGATTTACTTTTACTAGGATATTCGACTTAGCACTCGGAAGTCCTTGTCAAATATGTAAAAATTTATTTAGGCCTAAAGCCTCCTGTTACACTTCATTGTTTTTTTGAGTTAATCAAATAAAGCATGTCGTTCAAAACCTTCGCCAGCTCCTCACGCGTGACGGGCTGATCCGGCCGAAACCCTTGTCTTCTAAAAAGCAGAACAGTGGTTTTTTTTATTCTCAAAACCGTTTACATGTCATAGGTTTTATACCATTTTATATAATTTATATACTTTTTATAATATTAATGGTAATATATTCCTTGGAATAACTGGCCAGTATTTCCTTCTCAACATTACACTTCAATACTGGAGGTTCTTATGAAACTAAAAAAAGCTGCACTAGTTCTCGCATCCGTTGCCATGCTCACATTTGGAGTACAAAATGCTTCCGCTACTGAAGTGTCAACCATGAGTACTAATATTACAGAATGGGAGATTAGTAATGGCGCTAGTAATAGTGACTTTAACGCCCCAGAGCGTTTCCTTAGATCAACTTTATTCCCTGTCCCTGGCCCGGGTATCCCAGGTTATACCGATCAACAGCTCGAAGCTATTAACCCAATCGGGTATAACAAGCTTGGAAAGCTTAACGGTGCTGTAGACCATGACTATTACTTGCTTACTGTCCCTTCAAGTGCTGTTTATCCTGGCTCTTTTGTAATAGTTACATTGGTTTCTCCAACAGGTTATAAATATGAACTCAATTTAACCACCGAATCTGGATCTCCTATTTATCCAAAAGAGTGGTTAGTAGATGATAATCAAGTTGCGCAGGTCAAAATTCCTACAGAATATAATCAAAGAATCAAGTTGCACGTCAGCACCTTTAGTTCAACAGTAAGTCAGGACTACTACCAATTAAGTATCAGCGGTTGATTTAACACTTTTCCATTCGACGTCGATCAAAAGATCGACGTCTTTTGATTTCAACATATAGCGTTTCTATGTCCTTCGATATTCATTGTGTACCTAATCTCCACGATGCACTCCGGTATAAATCGAACCCTGCCCCTGATCAACCTCATCCAGATAGGATCGCCAGCATTGCGGTGTTGCTGGAGTAATCTACTTGCCCCGCACCAGTCAACTCTTTTGGCTTATAATCCCATATCATTTCCTTTACCAAGCTTCTCACGATGAAATCACGTTCATCCTGAAAGTCATTGTCAAGCCTGCCGTCTCCAAGCTTGGCTTAAAAGTATGTATAAAAAACGCTTTCGATATTAAATGAATTGCGAGACGTTTCGATGAATATTTTCTCATCTCATCGTAGCTTGGACTTACTTCCATGCGCAGCAATCCTTGAGCTTTAGAAATGATTTCTGCTGGTTCCTTATGATCCTTACATTCTTGCTGCTTGTTGTAAAATGTAATGTATCTGCTGCCATTAAAAATGAGTTGCTGTCTCATTCCGTCCGTATAATTTGGGCTTCATATACGGGATATACAGACCGTGTAGCTGCTTAATGTAATTCTCTACCTCATCTCCCAATTGAAAATTCCAGCATAAATCAATTCTTGATACATACCAATCCTCCTGCTTCATATGTATGGCAAATAACTCATATAATCGGGAACTTAGCCTATGAAAGAAAAGAGGAATATCGCTTTCTTGTATGAGGTAGACGTTGTTTCCGTAGAGGAATTTGGGAATGGATACTTGTACA
>NZ_CAJVAS010000092.1 GCF_910593845.1 Paenibacillus solanacearum
GTTATCAATTATTAATTGTGGATCATTATTATAACTAACAAATAACTTGTCATTATCATTAAGTTTTAATGCTCCAGAAACACTTGTTAATTCTTCAAAAGAAGTCCCTTCATTCCAACGAAGGTTAGTATTCTCATTTGTCAATTGAATATCTATTATTTCAAAAAAACCTAATTTATTAATAGGATCAATTCTTAGCGATTTATTAAAAGGTGGCAAGATTATCTCAATGGAATTTTCCCCGTATTTTAATGTTTTTTTTATAGTATTATTTTCATTGAAAAACCCTTCCTCTTGCCAAAAAACTTGAAGATATAACATCTGCGTAAAAGAGTGATCTTTTATATCCAAATAGCACTGTTTTTTTTTGACCTCATCGTTCCTTTGCAAGACAGTAATATATTGATACACATGCGGGTCTGGACGGTCAATCAAAATTTGTTTAAACATAGAAGGGTATTTTTCATATGATTGATTAAATTCAGTTTGGTCGGGTATTAATATTGTCCCATCCCAAGAAACTGGTGTTAGTCCAACTTCTTCAAACATATTCAAAAGACTTTTTTTAGTAAAAAACTTAATATGTGTTTCATCAAGCAATCCAAGTTTGTTGTATTCGAATTTCCCTTCTAACAGTTCTAAAATAATTGCACTGTGACCTATATTAGGGACTGAAGTAATAATTTTACCGTTTTTCTTCAGAAAAGGGATTGCATATCGCAAAACATTCTTAGGTTCACGCAAATGTTCTAATACATCTGCAAATAATATATAATCATAATAATCATTTTGCAGATTAGTTCCCCAATCTAAGTTATCTAAATTTGCAACAATCATTTTATTAGAATATTTAGAAGCCCTCTTCGCTGCATCTCTATCAATTTCAACACAATCAATAGTACACCCAAGTGACTCCTTTAAATACTTAGTCATATAACCCGTGGCAGGCCCTAACTCCAATACATTAGAACCTGGGGCTATTTGATTTATGATTTTTGATACTGAGTTGTTTTCATCTGACAAATTTAATTCATGGTCATATTTTAGCATTATACTGTACTCCTTGTTTCCCAATTATGATTAAGGTATACAAGTCCTTCAGCGAGATACTCACCTGAATTAATTCTAAAATAGTCAGTCTTGCATTTGTAATCAAGTTTAACAACAGCAGAACTATCAAAAAAACCAATTTCCAAAAAATAAGTACCCGGCAATAAGCTTACTCCTTTGTAATTTAATAGAAGTTGATAGTTGCCAGGTTCACTAGGCAAACTGACAGAATCCAATTTAGTATTTAACCCACATATATACTTGTTCTCTTTATCATATAAAGCGATTCCCCCAACAATCCCCTTGTAGCTTTGATGTATAGAATAGCTTACAATAATTGAGATATCTTGCATAAATTCGAAAGATTTTTTTTTATGTCCAAACTTATCTATAAACGCTATTTCATTTATTGTTAATATTTCCCTATTAGTCTCCGAGGGAGTAGAATTTACGTTTAAATCTTGACTCCCGACCCCTAGTCGCATAAAATCCTGATATTCTTCGACAATTAATTTAACATCACCACGTGCATGGACTTCTCCATTCATCATCCATATAGCTTGATCGCAAAAATTTCTCACGGTGAATGAATCATGACTAACAAATAAAATTGTTTTTCCTTCTTTTTTAAAAGATTTCATCTTCTCTATACATTTCAATTGGAAATGCATATCTCCTACAGCAAGGGCTTCATCTATTATCAGAATATCAGGATTCACATGAATAGCACACGAAAACGCAAGCCGTACAAACATTCCTGAAGAGTATGTTTTAACTGGTTGATCTATGAATTCACCAATTTCCGCAAATTCTTCTATAAGCGGTAATCTTTCCTTTATTTCATCTATTGTTAACCCCATTATTGCACCATTCATGTATACATTTTCTCTACCCGTGTATTCTGGATTAAAACCACTTCCCAATTCTAATAAAGCGGCTACACGACCGTTAACTTCAACCTCACCACTTGTAGGTTTCAAAATATTTGCGATTATTTGTAGTATCGTGCTTTTACCAGAACCATTTTTACCAATAATCCCAATAACTTCCCCTTTTTTCACTTCAAACGAAACATTATTAAGCGCCCAAAATTCTTTGTAATAATCCTTGGATTTTTTTTTAAAGATTTTTTGCTTTAACCTATCCTGTGGCTTATCGTATATTTTAAAACATTTGCTTACACCTTTTAAAGAAATTGCTATGTTAGAAGTATCTTCATAAGACATCCGAAAAACCTCCTCTGGTTTTTTGGAACCAGATATATCCTAAATAAGTTATTAATGAACTAATAACAATACCTATGAATAACCAATTCCAGTTCGGTAAATTCCCCCATATTAGAACATTTCTAACATCTTCTACAACATATCCAATAGGATTAATCATATAAATCCATTTAAACTGGTCTGGAATTATAGAGACAGGATAAAAAATTGGACTTAGAAACATAAGTCCTTGAATCGCTAAGCTTAACACCTGCCCAATATCTCTAACAAAAACACCTAAAGAAGCAAAAAACCAACTAAAACCTAGCGAGGAAAGAATAATCGGCAAAATGACTAACGGAAAAAATATAATGGTCCAAGAAATATTCCCAATAAAAAAAATGATGCCTAATAGTAAGATTATACAACTGATTAGCATGTGCGTTAATGCAGAAAGCAAAGATACAATTGGTAATATCTCTAATGGAAATATTACTTTCTTTACATAAGAAGAATTTCCAAGAATTAAACCAGGAGCTCTTGTTACTATTTCAGAAAATAAACTAAAAGCTATAATTCCACAAAATAAGACTATTGCAAATTCGGTTGTATTAGCCGATGTACTTGTATCCCATCGTGATTTTAAAACAAGACCAAAGAAATAAGTATAAATAACTAACATAATAATTGGATTTAATAATGCCCAAAACATTCCAAGGAACGAACCTTTATACCTGTCTGTTATGTCTCTTTTTGTAAGTTGAATGATTAGTTGTCGATTTTTTCGTATTGTATGAAGTATACTTATAGGCGAATAATCTTTTGAATTTAACATATCTTTCCCCTTAAATTGTGTCGAATGATGTTATTAAAACACGATTTCAGATTCATTTTAACAAATACCCACCTAATTTACTAGAGAAAGATAATGAGACTCTTTTTAATGGATGACCCTTCCCTGAAAATGTAGACAGTTAGAATCCCTCAACAAAACCGTTTACCTATCGGGTGATTACCGGTTTTCATATTTAAAGGCGCCACGTAACCATTGAATGGGTGCGTTCTCCCACGGTTATAAAAAATTCAATGTACTCGTAGATAGCCTTTTTAGCCTCACTTCTAGATTTAAAAGTGCGCTCGTCGAGCCACTCCATCTTGAGCTTGCCCCAGAATGATCCCATCGGTGAATTGTCATAGCAATTACCTTTGCGGCTCATACTGCAAACGAATCCGTATTTCTTTAGAAGCTTCTGGTATTCCTTACTCGCATATTGCACGCCTCGATCCGAATGAACAATTAAGCCTGTTGAAGCGCCAGTACGGCCAATCGCCTGCTTTAATGTATTGGCAATCAGCTCTGTCTTCATCCGACTGTCCATAGCCCATCCTACGAGTTTACGTCCGTGCAAGTCCATCACACCAGCGAGGTACAGCCATCCTTCAGCTGTTGGAATATAAGTAATATCCGAAAACCATTTCTCATTTGGTTTGCTCGTCGTAAAATCTTGACGGATGAGGTTTTCCGCTACCGGTAGATCGTGTTTCGAGTTCGTTGTTGCTTTGTATTTCTTCACAACCTTGGAACGAATACCATTCTGCCCAATTATGCGAGCCACTCGTCCGCGACTTGCTTTCTTTTCATGCGGCAGATTGTTAGTGATCTGTGGCGATCCGTAGATTCTAGAGCTCTTTACATGAATTTCTTTAATCGTCCCAAAAAAGTTCGCGATTCTCCTTGCTTCGCTTGCTCTCTGGACGAGTTATGTGCGCAAAATAACCGCTTCTAGAGACATTAAGGGCCTGGCAAATCTTCGCAATCCGAAATTCGAAGTGGTGTTCATAACTCAACTTTCGCATCTAATAAATCAGCCTAAGTCCGTGTGCGCACTGGATTTGTGATCAATAAGATTCCCTGCTTGAAAAATAGAAAAACACCGCTTCTTTTGGTAAAGTGAGAGTGTCGAAGTCACACTACTACCACACAGAAGAGGTGTCCTCTATATGATAGAACAAAAACTATCCATTGATCAACTGCCAGCAGAAATTAAGCCGGCTTTCCAGGAACTGAAGGTCATCAAACACTTGAATGAAGCTGGCTTTAAGAAGAAATTTGGCTTCACTTGTGCGACCTTGTTCCGAATCATATTTGTGCTGCTATTTCAACAGAAGAATTGGTTTCGTCTAATCGAAAGCCGGCGGGGCACCAATTATCCGGGGAAAGATACCGTGTATCGTTTTCTCAACCACAGCGGGTACGCTTGGCGCCGCTTTTTAACTCTATTGAGCCTCGAGACCGTTCATCGCATGGAAAATCTGACCTCGGATATGCGCGAGACAGCGTTCATCTTCGACGATTCAATGTTTGAACGTAACCGGAGCAAGGTTGTCGAGATGCTCGCACGCTTCAAAGATCATGCTACCGGAGCGTACTACAAGGGTTTTCGCATG
>NZ_CAJVAS010000093.1 GCF_910593845.1 Paenibacillus solanacearum
CCTCTAATCCAGGGGGCTGGCCGCCATCCATTTATCGCGAAAGAATGCTGTCGCAAGCAGCTTAGTAACGGGATACCTGTATGAGTGTGTTTTCAAACTGCACTTTTATTGACAACTCCATTCCTTCGAGCATGTCGTAAAGGGTTTAAAGCATGTCTCACGTTTTAGGGTAAGTCTAAAAGGCCTCAAGGTTTTTTGTTCTCTTTAATCGTGATGTATTTTGCATCAATTTCAGGAATTGCAGTCTCGCTTCCTAAGACAGTTTTATATGTCTTCAGCCCCTTCACATCACCCCAAAGGTCAATTATGTCTTTCTCCAATATCCTATCTTCTCCTGACTGTTTACGATAATTAACGAATACTGTATCTTGCCAAATATCGTATGCACCTTTAGTTACATTGACACGTAAACCTACATAATTACCTTGTTCAAGAACCTGAACTACCTGGCCTTGATAAGAAATGTGCTCACCTTTAAATTTATCCGGGTTCCGTGCTAGGTCGATATAAGGTATTTGTTTCGTTGAATTGATAAACTGTTCTCTTTGATCATCAGAGGATGCCTTTTCACTATCTTTTGGAGTTGCCGCTACTGCTTCAATGCTACTCCTGTTTATTTGTTGTTGGGGGCTTAGCTTGGCGGCAGTGAAGAACAAAATGATAATCGCTAAGCTGCAGATTCCGAATAACTTCCCCCTTGTCATTCCTTTTCTAACTAAAAATAACGTTGGGCTAATTAGACCGAAAAGCAATTGAATGAAGGTAAGGACTAGAAGAGTTAGAGGAATTGACAATAGCTTTTGATCAACTGAAAAAGCATATAACATCAACCCGAATAAAATTGTTATTCCAGATAAAATAAACATGATAACCTTTAAGAACTTTAGCAACGCGCTGCTATGGATAACTTTTATTTCCTTTGTGACGTACTCCGTACCAAAGAGAGGTTTAAGACACTTTTTGCATGCATTCCTCCAGGGCTCATTTGCCGTATCACAAAATGCGCAGATGTATAATCTATCCGGTTGTGTCCCCATTTTTACTTTCTGTGCTGGAAATGCGTCGCTTAGTAGCCAGGTACCGCACTGTGTACAGTACTTTTCTTTCTCATGATTTTTGGATTTACAAACGGGACATATGTATAAATCCATCGTACCCACTCCCTTCACTAAACACATAAGTAAAGCCCCTAAGGTTCTTCCTTAAGGGGCTAATTGCCGGTGCTTCCGGACAAGAAAAATATACCATGTAGCATCATTTTTGGTCAATTCCAAATTTGGTAAACATTAGAAATAATATTAACAGCCTCATGTTGTAGTATATTTAGCTCTTGTACCGTTGGTTCAGCGTCACCTAGTGAGTCTATTACTTTATTTTTTCAAGACAGTAAGAAGGAGGAGCAGCCCGGCTAAGTCAGTAGCACTTTTACTTTTTGTAAAGTCACAATGAGGCGAAATATACAACAGTACAGAATTTTTACCGGTTTTAGTATAATGGGTTCATAGACACGTTGGAATCCATGGAGGAGAGAGTTCTGATGTTATTAGACACACTGACAGACGAGGCTGTACTCTGTAAAAGTTGTTATGAGGACTTGTACGATCTTTTTCAAGTACAAAATCACGATTTAACGAGGGAATGCACCGTTGAAGAGATAAGACAAACATCGAGCGTAACGAAACAATGTGATTGCTGCAGCTTGCATATAGTGAGAAAGCATGTTATGTATATAATTTCGGTGCCGCGAGATGTTTTGAACGCGATCGGCGACCAGTTATCGGAGGATATTAAAGGGTGTTTATATTGTGAAGGGGAAGAACGGGCTCATTACGAAAGTGTCTTTAATGATGACCCGTTTGATCCTACTTCCCGCATCGAGGTAGCACGCGGGACGGAGATATCCCATTACTTATATGATCAGGGGGTGCCAGACCAATTCACGGGAATGTTTACAGCCCTCATTCAATGTAGATGTGGATATGGAAGAGAAAGGGCACATCCCGACCACAATCCGACCGGCGGAATTTTCACCGGGTATGATGAAGTTTATACTAGACAAGATATGCAGGAGTTTTATGGTTTTCACGATGAGGAATTCTGTGAATTTGGCGAACGCTACAGCGAGCAGTTCACGGCTCAAGACCTTTACGAATTTCGTAACCATTTAATGGAGTATCCGATGTTAGGGGCATCACATCCAACCGGCCAAGCCATTTATCAGACACTCCTCAAGCACTTTGAAGCGAAAGAATACTCTGTCTTGAAGCCTGGGCATGTCGATTTATTTCGAGGGAGAACGCACAAAAAAGATACTGACAAGGCCTATGAGTTCCATCAAATGTGGACGCCACCAAAAGGGATGCCGCAGCATGGCCGGTATAACATGATAGGTGTACCAGTTCTTTATGTCGCTGATAAACTTGAGGCTATTGCGTATGAAATTCATCCTGCCCATGACGATGTGATTGATATTGCTCAATTGCAGATAACAACAGACTTAACCGTATTTGATATCGGGCAATTCGATCCAAGTTTCAGTGGCTTTTTTAGCCAGCCGAACGAAGAGTCCAAGGCACTTAAAATGGCATATTTATTACCGAATTATATTGGCACCTGCTGTAGCCACATAGGTTACGACGGAGTGAAGTTTAGCGGCGTTCACGATAAAGAATTTGTCTATACGAACTATGCCCTCTTCAGGGTAGAGGCTAACAGGCAGATAAAGATTTCGCATATCGATACCTATATACCCGAAATCAATATAAGACTTGATCGAGAAAATTTCCCTTTTTAAATTAGGTCTGTCGAACATTACTATTGCTTCAAGCTGAGGGACCGAACGTAAGAAAACGGGTCCTCTCATTCAGCCAATATCAGAGCTTGATGATTAGCTGGGCGAAGTTATCTTCTAGGATCTCTAATAAGCAGTTTGTCTTCCTCATTAATCTAAAGGAACGGATGAAGAATTATGCCAGCAAAACCATATCCTGCTTCGAAAGTTATTTTACCTGCACAAACACACCCAGTTGCAACAACGTCTAACATACGTGAGTCCCTCAAAATAAAGCTGAAAAACAACGCTGAGTCGAGAATCACATTTATCATGATGAATCCTGCATATGCGGACCAACACCAATCTGATGACACCGTGAACAGCCTCATACATTTTATCTACAATAGGACCATACCGATAATAAATATAGACGAGTCTCTCTCTCATATCGGACATCTCCGTGTCCTAAATCTATTCCCAATATATAATCCCAATTCGGCCGGATTATGGCGTGATTTACTCCAGTTTCGGTCTCAGAGGGGAGAGAGGGCCTTTTCCAAGATGCTGAACGGGAACAATGCCACGATCCGAGATGTGGTTGAGCACCATTCGGATTTCGTGGTCTTAGCATGGGGGATGCCGGTAAAATTCAACATAAGCTTACCTCTCTATTATACTCAAATCTTCGAAGTCCAAAACATTGTAAGAGAATCGCAGCTCCCCATATTTGTTCCTAAATGTAATGGGAAGCCTAATCTATCGAAGCAGCAAAACCCGTTTCATCCGATCATGAAAAAAATGACCGGATTAGTCAAAGTGAACATCAATCAACTTAATGAGATTGTAGTCCTCTAGCGATTATAAGTGAGAAAAATGTTGAGCTATACAGATAAAGACAATTCTGATGATGAAACACCTATTAAGAATGAGCAGAGATTATCAAGAGTGGCTAAAGCAGCCACTCTTTTTCATGTTAGCAATGAGTGTTATTCAACCCTGCTTTTCTTTTATATAATGAAGGCGAATAATTATACAACATATCGCATTAAATTAAAATGCTGTCCGTTTGCTTAACAGGCTGCCAACAGCTTGCAGTCATTGTGCAATCGTACCCGTTGAGCATTCCTATAAACCGCGCTTTATTCGGTTTCTTATTTTCGGCATAAGATCATAAAGCGCGTTGACGTTTACTTGAGCTTCATTCAAAAGCCCCCAGAAGTTATACATGCGTCCTTCTTAATTCCTACGATCGCGGTGAAGCTTTTTCATAAAAAACTTAATCGTTGAAAGTATAGACCGGTATGTTCGGCTTAACTATAAAAGGGTACTATTTTAACCCGCTGGACCCCTTGCATATTTGATACACCAGCTCAAGCTAACACTATTTAAAGGATAAATGATGGTTTAGCACTTGAATCCCCGCTCTTTTGCTTCGGCTGCTAATGCAATTCCTCGATGATTAGCCCTTGTTCCATATCTCAATTTCACCTCCTTCTGCTTCCTCTCATTACAATATAAAAGTTCATCCTCCCACTATAAAGTAATGTTTTCTCCTGTTTTCTCACTAAATCTCAGTATTTCAACTTTGACGCTTAAGCGGCAGTCGTGGAGAATGTATCCTATGCATCGATTTTCGATCAGAGCGT
>NZ_CAJVAS010000094.1 GCF_910593845.1 Paenibacillus solanacearum
TCTTACTGCTTCATCTTTGAATACTTTGTCGTACCGTTTCATTGTCTCTCGTCCCCTCGTCATCTTCATTTTATTTCATACGAGGGTGTTTTTCGACTGCATAATTATAGTAGCACTCCATAAAGACGAACCAACACAAACTATATGTGTTTGAATATGGAGACGAAGATAAGAGACGACCATACCCTAACATCCCCACCCACAAAAGGTAATGCAGAGATTTTTTCTAGATCACGTCCATAAAAAGGTTACACCAGAAATGCTAATCAATGTTATTATCCTTCGTTTCTTCTGAGGCCCTGTATACGTCCCTCGGTTTTAAGGGTTTATATCTAAAAACGGATGGCCCCTCCTCTTGTGACAACAAACGCTTGGACCCGCTGCCTGTTCGTCATGGGCTTTCGCGCCATCTTGTATTCTCCTTGGTTTGTTTTTGGATCCGGTAAAGAACATCATACCAAGGATTCTTTTTGTTTCTCAAACCCCGTATTTCTTTCATAATAATCAACGTGTATTGTTTTGCTTAAGATTTTGATTCGAACATGCCATTTCTTCACTCTCTTATCCCAGCTACCGCCATTGGGCCTACGGGTGACGAATCATCATGTCCGTGATCACCGGCGCATGGTCGGAGTAGAACAGGTGAGCTGACGAATGCTCCGGCAATCGGCGATCCCGCGTAAAGGAGTCCAGGATGCGGACGGAATCCCCCGAAGTCCAAATATAGTCGATACGAGAAGGTGAGGTGCCGTAGCCCGCCAGAGGATTCGTCGTTCTTCCTTGAAACCGGCTCGCATCTGGATTCGCCCATCGGTATGAATCCGTGAATCCGGCTTCCTGCATCGCTTTGGTGACAGGCCAATCCAACACCAATCCGGCATGACCGGGCGCATGGGCGAAGCGCCGGCTCCAATCCTGGTTCGAGAGCGTATTGAAGTCACCGGCCATGATCGTCGGTGCTTTGTCCCCATTCAGATACAGGGGAAGGAACGTCTTCTGAATGATATTCATCCATTCCAGTCGCTTCTTGTCCGTTCCGACAATTTCTTCGTCGGTATACGTACGGGGCGTTCCGGCTCTAATTTCGTTCACGGTTTTATTCGTATAGCTCCCGGCATGTTCCAGCTGATACAGCCAAGTGGCGAAGACGTTCATCTCCTGGTTGTCCGGCAGCCGGATACGGACGCCGCCAAAGTGGAGGCTGTGAATGCGCTCACGGTGCAGCGGATATAGCTTGACCACCGGGAACCGGGTGAAAATCCACAAATTGTCTCTGTTCACCTCTTGCCCCGGTTCACGTGTGATCTGAATTCCCTTATACAAACGATCCGGAGGCTGACCGGCATTCATTACGTCGAGGATCCGGTTTCCCGAGCCGTACGTCTCGACCGTCACCAGAACGTCCGGATCCTGGTTGCGGATAAACTCGCCGATTTGCCGCACATTGGTCTCTCCCCCGGCATCGCGCCCGCCGTGCAAAATATTCCACGTCATGACGCGCAGGCGGGTTCCCAGAGGCTTCCCGGTAAATTCATGTGATACTTCCACCTGTAATTCCCCGTGTGGGGCGAAGAAATCCGTAGATATTACTTCTCCTTCTCCATCCTGTGGGTAAATGACCCGGCGGGTCAACACATCCTCCCCTTGGCGAATCGTGAAAGCGACTTCCTGGCCGAGGACGAACTTGTTCCCGCCTAGAGCCCGAACTTCGCACAACCTGCCGGCAACTTCATGCGCTTTCGTCACCGATCGATCGGACAGCTTAATTTCCGCCTGAACAGCCGTCTGATTTTCGCAGCGCAGCTCCAACTGGAAAAGCGGATTCTTCGGAATCTTCTCCCCGGTCGCTTTCACCGTAAACGACACTCGATCCGGCTGGACTCTGTCCCCGAGACCGCCGGGATCTTCCACGGATTGGCAACCTCCGGCAACGATCGCACAAGCGCTTAAGAACAAGGCTGTTTTACGAACGATCATCCTTTGCATATGCTTTTCTACACCACCTTTTGTAACCCCTTTCATAACGGGTCAAAAATGATTTTGCCGCCGTCCGTCGTATCGTCCCGCAATCCGCATATAGCAGTTCGCCTTTACCATTTGACATCCCGGGAGCGGCTTGTGTCCACTGCACGTCACTCCTACTTCTCACCCTATCGAGCCGAGCCTGCAAAGCCGCTCTATTTCCCGGCCAGCTGCGCCTCAACCGCCTTGTTCGCCTTCTCCTCCGCCTCCCGCAGCGCCGTATTGATGTCCTTCTCCTTCAGCAATACGGCATCGAATGCCCCGTGCAATGGCGTATGAGCAACTGACTGAAACGTGGAAGGTTTGGCCGGAGGCGCGAACTGCTTCGGTAAGAATCCGTTCATATTTTTATTTTTTAGGAAGGGAATGTTCTGCCCGTATTCTTTCATCGCATCGCGGCTCTTCAAAGCCGGAAAGAGTCCGTTTCTCGCCAGATGCAGCTGAAATTCGTCCGATGTCAAATAGGAGATCACTTCAAACGCCACATCTTTATGCTTGCTCGTTTTCGTGATGTAGAAATAAGTGGGATAAGGCTGCGGTCCGATCTCCGGCTTTTCTTGGAATACGGGGAAGGAAGCGACATCCCAGTTGAGGACCTCTTTGAACCGCGCCGGACCGAGCGCCGCCAACCCGAGAAACATGGCGATCGTTTTGTCTTTGTCGAACGCGTTCACCTGTACGGTGTAGCTAACGGTTTTCTTATTCACTTCGTTACCCGTAAGCTGGTAGAAGCGGGTCCAGGCGGTGAACAATTTTTTGAAATCGCCGGACGTATAGTTGACCTTATTATGCGAATCGGTATAAGGAATGGAGAATTGGTTAGTCGGCATAGTATGGGCTAACGATAGCGTGATCCCCTGGTACTGCTGTGCACCATCGAAGCGTGACATCACTTTCGCCAGCTCGTACAGTTCGTCCCAGGTCAGGCCGTCCTTCGGGTACATCACCCCGAATCTGTCGAAGAGGTCTTTGTTGTAGAACATCGTCATCGTATTATTGTAAACCGGAAGACCGTAAATCCCCCCGTTCGCAATCATTCGCTGGATCTCGACCGTCGTCGGCTCCATTCGACTCAGATCATATTTATATTTCTTGATCAGTTCCGATATGTCATACTGTATTTCGTAATCCAGCAGATATCTGGTCTGCCCGCTCGACAAGTACATTATATCTAGCGGTTCCCCGGCGGTGAGCAGCTTATCCGGGCTGGTATCCTTGCCGTACGGGATAAACTTCGGCGTAACGTACGGATATTTCTCTTTGATCTTGTTCCCGAACATAGTCATAAATCCATCCGTGTCAAAATCCCCGGAAGTCGAATAAAATACGAGCTCTACCGGCTCTTTCTTTCCTTCTGCTGCTTTTCCTCCGCCTTCATCGCCTCCTTTAGTTCCCATGCAAGCCGAAACCGTCGATATCAGCGGGAACAGCAATCCCCAGATAACAAATTTTCTTATCATCGTTCCCTTCGCTTTCCTGCTCACTTGACCGCCTCCTCCATTGTTTTGTCGTCACGCCAAGGATAGCATAGATTGCAGGGTGAAAGTTCTAACACGTTATGATAAAATATTGTTAAAATACGATTATCGAGTAGCTATTCGGAGGGACCATGTTGATATTCGAACAGTGTCTAAAAGTGTGGTGAAAAACACCACGAATACTCGATATGGTAGAATAATAGAAATACCTGATTAGAAATGAGGAACAGTTATGCGAGCAGCAAAACGGACCGGGGTCCAGCCACAACTATTTCAG
>NZ_CAJVAS010000095.1 GCF_910593845.1 Paenibacillus solanacearum
ATCTTACTGCTTCATCTTTGAATACTTTGTCGTACCGTTTCATTGTCTCTCGTCCCCTCGTCATCTTCATTTTATTTCATACGAGGGTGTTTTTCGACTGCATAATTATAGTAGCACTCCAGGCAGCTCTAGACGCTCAAGACAGAGCTCGAAGAGGGATTTTGACCTGTGAAATTATTCTGAAATCCATAGTAAATAGTATTCGTTTCCGGATTGACGAGATGGACTTGGAAACGCTAAAACGGATAAACGAGACTGTATGAAATCGAAGCAGAGCACGGCGGAAGCTTATAAAAAAATATGGGAACAGAGGCTCTCTTTTCACGATTCATTGAATTGGAACGGATTATCCATGACGAAATTACCGAATTACAGCGTATAATAATTGGAAAGAAGCATACAAAGGAGGTATTCAACATTGACTGAGCAAAACAAAGACGAGAAGAAGATCGGAACGCATGATCCCACATCATGTATGACCGAAGAACAAGAAGTAAAAGCCGCCGCTCGTTCGAAAATGATCCGAGAAATGGCAGAGTGCATATGTGATCAGAATGATAATGGGCTTAGAAGGCTTTCAAAAGATTGAGAAGTATCCCCAATAAATGGAGGGTTATAGGATGGATAAGGAAAAGGCTAAACTGAAAATGACTACTCAAATGTCTGAAACGCCCACTCTGTACGGAGAAGATGCGAGAAGGGTACTTGAGGAAATCAAGCGGATTCCAACAAAAGAACAGCTTGGAGAATTGAACAAAAAGTACAATAAACTTCTTGGCGATGTCCAGCGTACAAGGTGATAAGATGATGGTCTGTGCAGGTGTGTAAAAAGACTGAGAGGAATACACCGGTCTTTGCTCAAAAAGGACGATACCGGTATAATTCCCGAAGTCTCCGATCCCTGATTGTTTGTATCATTCATTATTTCCCGTTGATAGATATCTGAACAACGAAGCCCACTTCTGCCACTTTTAAGTCATACTATTCATATGAACGTACCATTAATTTTTTCCCATCGATGCCATTCAGCCAACTTTGATGATAAAAATGGCTATCTCCAAAACAAAGGTAGTACCTAACCTTTGTTTTTATTTTTGCCAAAATGTCATTTTCTTTAGGGGATTATGGGAATAAAGGTTTTGTATAAAAAAATAATATTATAGATATACACCTGAGTTCGCTAGAAAGATGGCAAAATGGCGGAGCGGCTTTTTTACAAATGGTTCGTATCTATTTCAGACGTTACAGATTCGCTCGGGGATCTGCTATTTGGCATAAATGGCAAAAGGAAAGCAGGGGTTACCCCCTGCTTCTAAAACTTATTTGTTGGATCGAGAACTATGCCCCTGAAGACTCGTTTATCATTATCTCGGCCTTCGGTGATACCAGGGACCTCTAATAGAAGCTGATAAAACTTGTGGATATTTACTGCTTCGTACCCGCTATTCTCACACCACACTTTATAAGCCCAATATAGCTCCTTCTTAACGACAAAGGCATTTTGCGAAACCTCACATTCTTCACGAATAAACAGGAGTACGTTATTTGAATCCAATGAGTATTCATCAAGTGCCGCCGCAGTACTTTCATTCTCACTGAACCCAATTTGCGCTTCCAACCTGTTTAATGCCGTAATGACAACATTGAGCAATCCAGACATCTCTTCAGGAGTGGTCAATGTGCGTATGAAGTTTGGTATTATCTCATTCTTACCCAACTTCATAGTAAATGGGATGATGATCCAACGACGACGGTAACCATGGCTGTTATCATTGGACGGCGGGAGTTCGTTAGCTGAGAAGATAAGTGTTGCCATACTCCGCATAACAAAACGATCTTTTCCTTTGAACTCTGCTTCGATTGGTTCACCATTTGTCAGTATCTTGAAAACGTCAGTATCTTTGATTCGCGCTGACTTCAAGTCGTCATAGCTATTAACGAGTTTGTTCATCAAGCCGGCCCGGGCAAAGCGATTACCTTCGAGGTCATGGATCGACACATGAGAGACGTTTTGCTGACCAACAAATGTGCTTAACAATTCAAGGAATGTGCTTTTACCATTGCTACCTCTTCCCTTCAGTAGAAATGCTTTTTGATAAGGTAATGCTGGCAGTAAGCAGTAACCGATCAGTTCCTCTAGAACTGGAATCGTATCCTGTGGAACGAGACATTTTAGAAATCGCTCGATCTGTGGACATTTGGCAGCGGGGTCGTAGTTAACCGGAATTTGCATTGTCCATCGCATTTCGGGAGTATGAGGCATTAGTTCGCCAGATCGCCAATTCAGTAGCCCGTTCTTTACGTTAAGATAACCTAGATCCGGGTTTACTTTATTTAGCCATTCCTCCTGATCGATTTCAGTCTCCCGCTCGATCCAATTGACGACCTCATTAACGTTTTTGGTGGTAGCCCTGTTTTCTAGGGTATCTTGCGCAGACTTTTTCAAGATCCTTTTGCCGTCGGGGATGTAAATACCATCTTTAAAGCAGTAAATTCGCCCATTGAACGCAAAGCAAGGATGAGCTTCCAGTAAACTACGTCCTATTTCTACATGCCCGGCTCTGCCCAGCGATGTCTGAAAATCCCGATTGAAATCGCTGGGTTGATTCTTTGAAACGCTACCGAGGATTTGAACTACTTCCTGCCCTTCGAGCGAAGGGATGACAAGGTTATCATTCATAAACTGTATAGTCGCTGCAATTTGTTCTACTGATCGCCCCAATGCTTGGAGTCGGCATCCATGGCGATAGAGGGTGTCATTTCGACTGCCTTCATCAATTGGCAACTCAAATTCCCGCCCCGCTTTACCAATGACTTTGAGGCTGTTTAACCAAGACGGAAGTACAGATAAATCACCACCATCCACGTGACGAACCCATTCCCGACCCTCCGTATTGGTGGTTGGCAGTACGATATACCCTTTCCCTGGAAGGCGATAATCGACGCAAAAACCCACATCGGTCATGACCCTAACCTGCTGTTTGGTGATTACCCGATTATCCTTGAAGACGAATTGGAAACCATTCACTGTGCGGATAGCATGGAAAATCAAGCCTTCACCTTCCAACGTGTTTAGAAGGAGCTTACCTTCATCGCGATCATCGACATCGACGACGATATACCCGTTCGGAATGGGGAGTCCAATCCATCCCTGCTGCTCCAGCCATAAGTGTGCTTTAGTCATCGAAAGACTCGGCCAACCTTTTTCAACGGGTATCTTGGCATCATTGTACACCTTGGAAAGGTTGTGCATTGAATACCCACGCAATTTTATCAGTTTGACGGGCTCATCAAAAAATTTGGAAACGTCTAAACTAGAATTGTAACTGTATTTCATTTGAAATACTCCTTTCAATATAGTATTCATCAACTAGACTTGACGGCATGAAGTATTGCGAAAATGCCTTCGCCTATAAAGGTTGGAAGGGTCGGGTATCTAGGCAGGAAGAGGCTTTGATTTCTAGGCTCAAATCCTGCCTATAGTGTTAAAGAAACGGAGACCTCTACAAAGGTCTTCTTTTTTGTGTGGCGTGCCCAGAAAGCACGCATCTTCTAGCCGGTGAAGGTCCGGTCGCGGGAGGGGCCAAGCCCCCGCGTAGCTAGGATACTTGCGTATGGCGAAATCTGTGCGTAAAAGCGTATCGACAA
>NZ_CAJVAS010000096.1 GCF_910593845.1 Paenibacillus solanacearum
TACGCTCTGATCGAAAATCGATGCATAGGATACATTCTCCACGACTGCCGCTTAAGCGTCAAAGTTGAAATACTGAGATTTAGTGAGAAAACAGGAGAAAACATTACTTTATAGTGGGAGGTAGACAGATGGAATCTTGCACACGAGAAGTTAAGAACTCACTCTCTAGTTGTACTGGATTCAGACCCATTAAAACCATTATGGTTTAATTGGGCCTTTTCTTTTATTAACTGTCCTTCTTTAACAGAACTAGATAGATTTTTTAGAGATGCAATCATTAGTGAAAAGTTAGGATTCCCAGATAAATATATTATTTTGACAGCTAGTGAGCAAGAATTACATCGGAGAAAGAGTGAGGATAAGAATCGTAGAAGACCAGAATTTGAACGATTATTTTGTATTAACCAACCTCGTATAAGATACTACGAATTTTTAAATGCTTTGATGCCAGGAATTGTTGAATGGATCGAAGCAGTCGATCTAGAAACGAATTATAAGTTGATAAACTCCTCTTTATTTGAGAGTCTTCCTAAGAAGAAATATCATGACGAAGAATACTTTACAAAGATTATTAACTGGATAGAAGAGAATGCTTTTTGAGGGTCTGTAAAATAAATCGTGTAACCTCTTAAACCGAGTCAAAGTAATTTGCCAATTCCAAACTGCGAAAGTTGAGTAATTTACTCAAACTCCATTGAACGACTATTCCCTTTAATGGTATATTGAAATAGGTAATATTAACTATTTCGAGGTAGAATCATGTCGATTGGGAGTTTAGCGCAATCACTTGCAGAAGCAATTGTAAAGAATTCAAGTAACCCTTCTGCTAATGTCAAGCAAATTAAACTGGGGCTTCATATTATTCTGAATTACTTGCTAGTATTCGTAACAGTGGCTATCGTTTCGGCATTACTAGACAACTTATTTAATGCCATAGTATCATTTTTCGCATTCGCTTTGTTGCGTTTTTTTAGCGGAAGCAGTTGGCATTTCAAGAATGATATTCACTGTTATCTGTTTTCTAGTGTTGCATTAACAGTAGTCCCTTTAATCAATTTACACAATGATTTGTTTGATCCGAATTACATATCCTTGCTTCTTATCATTATTTTTGCTCCAAGCTCAAGAAGGATTAAAAGAAAGTCGGTAAAAGGATTCGTTTTTAAATGTATCAGTTTATTAATAGTTATTTTTCACATATGTTCATTTAAAATCGATGCAGTTACAAGCATCTTTCTTTTACAATCGCTTTCTTTAATACCTTTTAGGAGGAGCATCTGAAGTGAATAATTTTTATTTTTTCATCTTTTCTACAATTGAATGGACCGCTCTTCTGACTTTGGTTTGCTCGGTTTTCTCAATTTCTATAATTTATAACAAGCTGCGAATCTTCTTGAGCGCTTTTGGTTTCACAACCCTTGCATTTATTATTACAAAGCTTGAACTACATGATTATAATATATTTATTCAAGTCCCTTTAGTTGTTTTACTCTTTATCTGGGTTTTTAAAGAAGGGATAAAGTATTCTATATTTATTTCTATAACAGGCTATATTTTTTACTTAACTGTACAGGGTGTTCTTACAACGATTTGTATGATGTATCAACTAGTGGGGCCTAATGATATACAACCTTTCACATTCAAAGGATTTATGTTGCAGCTAGCTACGTCTATGATCGTGTTTCTTATAAGTTATTACATAATAAAGAGTAGAGATGGATTTGTATTTAATTTTAGTAACGCATATAAGAAAAAGAAGAACTACAAATCGACTAAGCCGTATATTGCAGTTGCAATTATTACTTTTCTAATCACTGCAGTAACCTTCCCTGCTTTCTTTTACAAGTCGGGGTTAACAACTTTGTTTTTGATTACAACGGTTATTTGTGCTCTTAGTTTCTCAACACTTCTGTTTCTATCATTTAAAAGAAGTAGAGATGAAATTATTAGTTTTATTAATTGATTCCATAGGGAGGAGGTGATACCTATGTTGAAACGATTGATCGCTAATGTTTCTGCAAGAGTCGCTGAGTATGTTGCGAATAAGTTTATCGTTATGCAACCAGCTTGCGTCGGGCCTTTCTACGAACCAGAAGAACTGGATGAGAAGTAATCATTTTCATGATCCAAAGCTGTCCTTGAATCTTTTCTTGGGCAGCTTTGGATCAATACCAAGAATGATGAATTTGGTCTCGTGGCAAACAACCCTACGAGCCTAAGTCCTGACAAACCCGGTGCGACAGACCCGGACTAACCAGGTGTAGAACATGGACGCCTCTGGACACGCTATGCCCAAAAAGGCCCAAGAGGGCCTTTCCTGCAAGTGTGGCGTGCCCAGAAAGCACGCATCTTCTAGCCGGTGAAGGTCCGGTCGCGGGAGGGGCCAAGCCCCCGCGTAGCTAGGATACTTGCGTATGGCGAAATCTGTGCGTAAAAGCGTATCG
>NZ_CAJVAS010000097.1 GCF_910593845.1 Paenibacillus solanacearum
GTAGCCCAAAAAGCCGGTAAGAAGATTTCCGCTCTTATTCAGCGTCAACTCCAGCAGTGGATTGCCGCTTTGCCCAGTTACATCAAGGCTTGTTTGCCGATTTCATGCTGCGAAAGTTGAGATAATTACTTTTATGATAACATTATAGGAGAGGATCGTTTTGTTCCCAAGCGGAGATGATTTAAAGGGAATTTTGGAGAGAGCAGGACAATCGGCGCGAACTGAGGCCAAAAAGGCTGGAGCTTCGATTTATTATATGATGGGTGGCAAACGCATCCGAGAATCGGCAACTGGTGAGAAGTTCGAAATTATTTATGATGAAAATGGTAATAGAAAAGAAATTGCATTAAATGAATAACCAAACGAGCGTGTTAACTATTTTTGCAGGTACCAATGGTGCGGGAAAGAGTACAATCAGTAAACAAATGCGCGAATACATCGGAACCGTTATTGACCCTGATGCGATCGCTAGAGAGATGAACCCCCTAAATCCTCGAGAGGTTGATTTAGCCGCGGGCAAAGAGGCCGTACGTAGAATTAGAAAGTTACTAAGCGATAAGAAGGAGTTTGCAATTGAGACTACTTTATCAGGTAGTTTCGCTTTACGGCATATGCATTTGGCTAAAGAGCAAGGCTATACGATTGTGCTGTACTATATAGGGCTTGAAGATGTTGAAATGCATATTGATCGAGTGGCATCACGGGTACAACAAGGCGGGCATTGGATCGCAGAATCTGATATTCGCTGGAGGTATGGTCAGTCGCTCAAGAATTTAATACCGGCTATTAACATTTCGGATAAAGTCTTTATAATTGATAATACACTAACATCTCCAATCATCATTGTGGAATCTGGGCATAGTCGATTTAAGATAATGGTATCAGAGTCACCTGGATGGGCCTTGCCTGTTATACAATTGTTTAATGAATAAACGCCCGAATGCCGATGGCTTTGGACGTTTTTTATTTTAAAGAGTCATTATTGCATTGTAATAGCAGCATTAGTTTTCCTTCGAACGTATATTCGCTGACAGTATTCTGTCAAACTAGTATGTAATAATTAACATAACGATCCATTTTTATGAGATCCGTTACGAATACGATAATGACAGGCGATATAAACAGAAAGGCGGGGGAGTCATCGTTACTATTTTAAAAAAGCTGCATCCTAATGTTATCCCTTTTTGGCAGATACATAGGTTACTGTTCGGTCTAAAGCGATTTGGAATTTCACTGATTCCAATGGAACAGGACCTTATCGTTAAGAGGTATGGAATTTCGGAAATAGTGATTCATACTGCAGGAGATGCTCACTATATAGTCGGACTGCTTAAGCATGAAGAAATGGGGTTTTTACAGGAATGTGGTTCGTCGTAAGTTTCGGTTAGGTGAAAATGGGTTTATGTCTTCTAAAGAGCGTGTCCTTAAACTATAAAATCACTCCAAAACATGGTAAACTTCTCCTATGAGAAGACGATATGAAATACGTGATGATCAATGGGATCAAATTTACTTCCGTTGGAGCGAAAACATCAAGGTAGACGAATTGCAAAAGACAACCGCATGATGTTAACGCCATGCTTTGGGTCGCCAGATCCGGGGCACCTTGGAGAGATCTGGCGGAGCATTACGGCTCGTGGAAAACGGTGTACACTCGTTTCCATCGCTGGCAGTTCGGCAGGAATATGGGATGAAATCCTAAAGCATATAACGACTAAAATCCATGCCATTGTGAATGCACTTGGCAATCCATTGCGTTTTGAACTGACCGCTGGCAATAGCCACGACTGCGTGAAAGGCTATGACATGCTTCAAAATATGGACCTCACCGGTAAGACAGTCATTGCCGATCGAGGTTTTGACATGAACAACATCCTGGAACTGATTAAGGAGCAACAAGCGATCGCTGTCATTCCTAGTCGAAAACATCGCAAAATCCAGCGAAAGTGTGACTGGTGGCTCTACAAAGAACGCCATCTCGTGGAATGTTTATTCAACAAGCTCAAACATTATCGCAGACTTGCTACTCATTACGACAAGCTTACCTGTACATTTGCGCCTTTTTATCACTGGCCTCTATTTTGTAATGGCTAAATTAGGATTGAAGACACGCGCTAGTTTGCCAAAAGTCTAAATTGGAACAAGAAGCTTGCCAAAAATGGGAATAATCATCTGGATCCTCTCCCACTATAAAGTAATGTTTTCTCCTGTTTTCTCACTAAATCTCAGTATTTCAACTTTGACGCTTAAGCGGCAGTCGTGGAGAATGTATCCTATGCATCGATTTTCGATCAGAGCGTAG
>NZ_CAJVAS010000098.1 GCF_910593845.1 Paenibacillus solanacearum
ATCTTACTGCTTCATCTTTGAATACTTTGTCGTACCGTTTCATTGTCTCTCGTCCCCTCGTCATCTTCATTTTATTTCATACGAGGGTGTTTTTCGACTGCATAATTATAGTAGCACTCCAAAACACGTTGTAAATGACATCTAACTTTTGCCACTTCCATAGTACAATTCCACTTATTTTGGGAAAGAATAGGGGCATAGCGTATTGCAACTGACATTTGGTTATTGAGCCCATTTATTTTGACTTTGAAGATCTGCTTTTCGTCTAGCAAGGTATCGCGAGAGCAGTATTTCTACGTTGTTTAGTTCCTCAATAGATGTGACTTGAAGTATATATCGAAGCATTTTTTTGAGTATTCGTGGATAAGTATCGAATGTTTTCATTTCGTTAAGTCCTCTCTATGAAAAAATATATTTTAATATACCAGTGATACGAATTGTATCACAATGTTTAATAAACTAATAGTGTTATTTTTTGTTTACTGCTTACGTATCCCTCGGGATACTTTTTTTATTGGATAGAGGGAACAAGTAAGCGGGTGAAGTAATAATTGATGGAAATATTTGGAATGTCAGATAGCATGGCGGTGGGACCAACGTCGCAAAAGGCCATGCTACTATGCAAAGGGGGGAAAATGGGAACGCCATTAGGTTAGGAAAGTCTTACTCTTCGCTTTGCCTTTTCAGCTTTCATAAGTTCCACGCTTCGCAAACCACTATGAAAAAAGCTTATTCCAAACCGCTGGTGCTGGGGCATGAAGTCATTACCTTTGAAACACTTCTTTCGTGCAAGCCGCCGAATGAGCCAGGCAAAAACCTGGAAACAGGCGAACTCGTTTGCTTGCGTCCCGACGGAACCTACTATCCACGATGAACATACAACAACCGCCCTCCAGGCAATCCGGGGGGCGGTTGTTTGTTTATACATAATGCAGCGTGACTTCGCTGCGGACCAGAAATCGTACATTCAGGCCGGTTTGACCGATGCCTTTGGAAATATAATAAGTGCCGTAAGCCGTCTTGTGCATGCCTTTGTAGATGCCCATCGCGGGCAGCTTGCCCATCGGACGAAACCGGTAGAAGAAAGGAACGTTCAGCTGTTTGCCGTGCAGATGACCGGCCATCAAGTAATCGTATCGTTCCTGAAGATGCAGCACAATATTCGGGTCGTGGGTGATTACGATGCGGCGCTGCTCGCGGTCGGTTCCCTCGAACGATTTGGCGATGCGGCTTTTCCCGCTGCGAAAGTCATCAATGCCGATCAACTGGAACCCCGGCAGGCTGACCCATTCGTTGCGCAGCAGCGGGATGCGGTAATCCTCCAATAAGCGGACGAGCTTGATCACTTTTCGCTGCTGGTAATCATGATTGCCGAGCACGGCATAGACCGGAACGCCGCACTGGGCAAATACCGTCAAATACCGTTCCAGCAAAGGCAGCTTGCCTTCCACTTGTGTGTAATCCCCCGTCAGGAAGATATAGTCCGGTTTCTCCGCCTCAATAACCCGCTGAAGCTGTCTAGGGGTAATCCGCAGCCTTTCCACATGAAAGTCGCTGATCTGCAATATTTTTTTCCCTAATTCGAGATCGTAGCGAATCCGTTCGACCTTTAACCAGGCGGTTGGTAAAATGAACGCGATATACACAATAAGCACCGCCAATGCGGCATACAGGATCCACTCCATCAAGCCAACTCCATATCTTGGGATATACACCTTATTGTATAAAAAAGCAGCCGACAAATACAGCCCATATTGCATGAAAGTCCTCTTTTTCCCAGGAGGGGCCGAACGTTATATTGCCTAACCGATACGCCGGTACAGATACCGGTCCGCCAAGCGCATGGAACCCGCATGTTCAACACGCTCGGCGCGAGGTTAAGCTTAACAAATACCATAAAATGATTTACACTGGATCCATATGTGAGGACTGGACGGCGCGCACGGTTGTTTATAGGCTGAGGCAAGTCGGCATCCGATGAAACGATACTTCACGGGAAGAGGGCAAGTCTGAAATTGACGTTGCTTTACCGCACCCAAGTAGAATGGCATAGCAAACAAGCCACCCAAGCGATGACCTAATGGTAAAATATGGTTTTTGTAAGCTGTTAAGTTGCAATCGCCCTA
>NZ_CAJVAS010000099.1 GCF_910593845.1 Paenibacillus solanacearum
TCACGCTTATTTGGTCTGTGTAAGTTACCGATTGAGTGGGTGGTGCGACTGAATCGCCTGCTTCAGTATGCCTCTGGTAGGATGACTTGTATTACAATTTCTGGTTAATCAACAGGTCTGCCTTAAGATATTTTTATCACTTGCTAGAAATCTTTCTATTATGTTAATTAATTCATTATCATTATCTTCAATTTTATCAAACCCAAAAATATTATTAAACAACGATGTGTTTAGTAAGTTATTTGTTCTAGATATTAAACTCACACAATTAGAAATATCATTATCATTTCTGTCACCAAATGTATTGGAATCATTGTATAACGAATCATAAATACATTCTTCACGTAGTTGATCAACTAATTTTTTTATATTAAATTCAAGAAATCCATTTTCGATTTTAGAGATGTTTCGATAATAAAATGCTTGTAGATTTCGTTTAGTCTTTTTCTTTTTTTCTAGATATTGTTCTTTTTTATATTCTGAAAGTGCATCTTCAGTATCAATTTCTATCATCTTTAAAGATCTTATTGCTTCCATTAGCTTTGGCTGCTGAACTTTACCGGCTGGTTTTAAGAGAAAGAACAGGTCTTCTACAGTTAATTTTCTGTAACTTAGGTATGAATTTAATGAAAGAATTGCGGTTTGCGTCAAGTCACCATCGAATGTATGATATTCACCAGTCGGATCTATCAAAATGACCTTGTTCTTATTTTCTTTCAAAGATTGTACTAGTTTAGAAACAGTCCAACTTTTCCCACCACCTGTAGTCCCAACAATGGCGCAATGCCGGCTTAGGAGTGCTTGCTGTGAAACTGAAACCTCAGTGCTTTTGTTAGATGTTAGAGTACCAATTTTAATATACGGCACTTCCTCATGCTTGACGCCAAATCGTTTGAAATAATTCTGAATAAAATTCGATGAGCAAACAAAGACCTTTGCCCCGATATTGGGATAACAGTCAAGTCCTTTCCTAATGTCAAACGGATTAAAGTAGTCAAAACTTAACATAATGTCAACTTTAGCCAAAGGATGAAAGTCTTTTCCCTGAAAAGCTTTTTCATTAAGTTCTAGCCTTTCACGTTCTGGCAAATCTAATTCTAATATTTTCCCTAAAAAACCGCTACTTTCACCTTCTATAGCAACAAAAGAACCTATAAGTCCACCATTAAATTCCTCACCTGAAAAGATAAACCTATTTAATAAAACAGATGAAGGAAAATGAATTTTTACTGATTGTGGGGATACCTGACTTACATAACCTAAGAAATAATTATGTTCAAAAGGATTTATTTTCATAACCCTCTCCAGTGTTATCATGATATACTTCATTAAACGGATAATTTGTAACAAGATCTATAAATCTTTCTTCAATTAATAGCACATTGTTATTCTTGGAAGCTATTTCTCTTAATTTAGTAAGAGCATCGTTTGATTCGATCCCCAATGTTACCACCATCAGGATAAAACTAGGGTTTATTTCTAGTGCTTCATGAATGATTGATGAAATATGTTTATCATAAAAACTAAAACCAATAGTTAACAAGAATACGTTTTCTTTTCTAAGCGCTTGTTGAAATCTAGCAATCATTTCGAAAAAAGGCTGCTCATATGAAGATTCGTATTTAGTTGATTTAGGATATATCATTACTGGATTATCTGGATTTTCATTTTTTATTATTTTCTCCCCTACTTTTTGCCAATCAATCGAACCGTGTGGCTTATAAAGATGAAGCACCCTTGGGGCATAATTTTCTTCAGTTTTAATTCTACTGTTTTCCCTTACAACTACGTCATAATCGAAGTATTTACCATTGAACGTTCTTGGAAAAGAAAATGAAAACCCATCAATAATTGTATAACCGCATTTGGCTGCTGCTTGTTCAAACAAAGTATCATAATTTAGCGTAAATAACTCAACTTTCGCAGCATGAAATCGGCAAACAAGCCTTGATGTAACTGGGCAAAGCGGCAATCCACTGCTGGAGTTGACGCTGAATAAGAGCGGAAATCTTCTTACCGGCTTTTTGGGCT
>NZ_CAJVAS010000100.1 GCF_910593845.1 Paenibacillus solanacearum
GCTAGAGTGAAGGACTGAAATAAATTCAGCCCCTCCTCATCAAACCGTACGTGAGGTTTTCCCTCATACGGCTTTCCGATGTTCGTCATTCATGTGCATGCGATCTACAGGAGCGTCTTTAGTCCATACATCTGGCTTAGCGATTTCACCTCATATCCAGAGCCGCGCCAGCAATTGCGCTGGCGTTTCTTTGCATACCACTTGGTTAGCCGTGAGCGGATGTACCAGTCTAGCTTGGTCATCCATTTGGAACTGTATGGCGTTGTATAGTAGTTCTTCCAGCCTTGGATTCTAAGATTCAACCAGTCCACATGTTCCTGAAACGAGACATGCCGCATTTTAGGCGGAGCAAGCCGCTCCTTCACCACTTCCCGAATATGCTTTTCCGCTTTAGTGCAGAGCCACTGCTGGGTCGTGTAGTACACGCGGTTCTGGCTCGTTTCTGCCTTCGTTTTCCGGTGGTGCATGCCGAGGAAGTCGAATCCTTCTTTTCCCGTCCATAACCCCACGATTCGCGTTTTCTCCGGGTGCAGGGTCAGTTCCAGCCGCTCCATTATCGTTTGAATTAGCTTGTAAGCATGAAGCGCGTCTTTCCTTGCACACGATGACGAAGTCGTCTGCATACCGCGTCAGTTCTCCGACTTCTTTGCCATGTTTCTCCCACAGCCGGTCGAAGTAGTTCAGGTAGATGTTCGCCAACAACGGGGATATGACCCCGCCCTGTGGCGTTCCTAGGTCGGAGCGTCTAATCGCTCCTTCCTCCATCACACCTGCTCCGAGCCATTGCCGAATTAGCTTGAGAACGCGTCTGTCGCTGACTCGCATTTCCACTAGCTTCATCAACTTCTCTTGGTTCATGTTGTCGAAGTAGCCTTGGATGTCGACGTCGACCACCCAATTGCCTTTGCGGTTGCATGCCTTGAGAATTCGCTCCAGTGCTTGTTTCGCACCTCGCTTCGGACGGAAACCGAACGAGCATTCCTGAAAATCGGCTTCAAAGATCGGTTCCAGTATGAGTTTGGTAGTCATTTGTACGACGCGGTCTCTCACCGTTGGGATGCCGAGCGGACGTTGTCGTCCGTCTTTCTTCGGAATGTAGTGACGTCGTACAGGCTGGGGACGATAGGATTTCTTCATGAGACGTTCTTGGCATTCCGCTAGGAATTGATCTTCACCGATCTTCGCAATGTCTGCCATGGTTTCTCCGTCTATGCCTGCCGCTCCCTTGTTTGTCCGTACTCTCCGCCACGCTTCCTGCAACACATCCAATCGATGAACCTTGTCGTATAGCGCATGGAACTTTCTGCTCTTGCTTGTCTTGGCAGCATGACCTAGCTTCTCTTGGAGTTGTTGAGCTTTTTCCTTAGATGTCGTTAGCCAATTGGCATTCACTCACTCGTACCTCCTCGAAATGCTTGAACAAAGCAGGGCTCCTTCCCTCCCGCAGGTTGTGTTGTCCTGCGTTCTTCGGTAGTATGAGCCCCTCGGACTCCCTTCCTGCGGACGGATCACTTCACCTTTTGGCTTATAGACCACCCGTTTACGGAATATATTTCTCCGTGCAGGGGAGGGTCTCCCCAGTTCACTGCATCTTCTTTCATGCCATGCCGTTCCCTCTACGCCGGAGGATTCTTCGCTGTCGCTCCAAGTTCTACACAGCTTCCATGGTCTTCGTCCAATGTAGCGGGACTCGACTTCCTCTTTTTTCCCTCGCGAGGCCTTTTTGACGACGCGGCAGGATTCACTTCATGTTACGGCCTGGCATGTCGCTCGCCCTGTCTCTGACAGATACTTTTGTCGATACGCTTTTACGCACAGATTTCGCCATACGCAAGTATCCAAGCTACACGGGGGCTTGGCCCCTCCCGCGACCGGACTTCCACCGGCAAGAAGATGCGTGCCTCTGGGCACGCCTGCA
>NZ_CAJVAS010000101.1 GCF_910593845.1 Paenibacillus solanacearum
ACATTCGACAGTTTACCATTCATTTCCTGCCAATTTATCGGGTGAGCTCGATGCGAATCAGATTAGATTATTATATAAAAGCTCTGCGTTGGTTTCGTCTAACGTTCTTGTATTCACGAATTCGAGAGCCTTAAGGCGCGTAGCGCTGGGTCCGTCAGGACTTAGGCTCGCAGGGTTGTCTGCCTGATCCGCTTCCCCGAATTACCTTCGGGCAGACCAAGGAGCGCAAGCGACGCAGCGTGAATATGGTGTTATATGTAGTCCCAGCCCTCTTCGAATTCACTTACAAATATGAAACTTCCCCGGACTGCCTTCAATACAAGTCTTTAATACGACGCTTCACCGAACTACCTTCAATACAGTCTTTAATACGACGCTTCACCGAACCGCCTTCAATACAAGTCTTTAATACGACGCTTCACCGAACCGCCTTCAATACAAGTCTTTAATACGACGCTTCACCGAACTGCCTTCAATACAAGTCTTTAACACATACTTCCTGAAGTTCTTCCAATAAAAATTCTTTATAAAGTCATTCGCTGGGATTACATATAACGTTCTTGTATTCACGAATCCGAGAGCCTTAAGGCGCGGCGGCGCCGGGTCCGTCAGGACTTAGGCTCACAGGATTGTCTGCCTGATTCCACTTCCCCGAATTATCTTCTGGCAGACCAAGGGGGCTTGACCCCCGCAGTGTGAATACGGTGTTATCTGCTGTTCGTGCCTTCTCTGATCAACTTACAAAATCTTCTTTATATAGCCCTTTATAGTCCTTTAATAGTCCTTTATAGCACTTTACAGTCTTTTATGGTCTTTATAGTTTTTACATAGTCTTTTACCACGTTTAGCCATATATAGTATTTCAATATTATCAGTTTCAAATCTTATAATATTCTGTCGATTCATTTTAGTCAGTCATTTCATTCTTTATACTAAAGCTCTTCTGGCCCCGCCGCGAATGCGGCCATTAAAATAACTCATATCAAACCGATTAATTCAGTAGGGCTTTTTTAGATTCTTTACGGCCGACAGGCCGCACGAATTGCAGATAACGTTCTTGTATTCACGAATCCGAGAGCCTTAAGGCGCATAGCGCCGGGTCCGTCAGGATTTAGGCTCGCAGGGTTGTCTGCCTGATATTACATCCCCGAAAAACATCGGGCAGACCAAGGGAGCGTAGCGACTGCAGCGTGAATACGGTGTTATCTGAAGTTATTGCCCTCCCTGAAAAAATCCCTCATATTAGAGTCTTGTATTTAATTCAATTCCTGTTGTTCCTTCAAAAAAAATATCTCTATAGTTTGTGTTGATTTTCTTAATCTTATAAGCTTGTATTTTTGATAATACTGGGATGTACTTAATAGATTTATTTATAAATAGGTTTTCATTAATTCTGTCATATAAATTATTTAAAAAACTAATCCATTCTTTATTCTTGCTGGTGTTATGAGCTTCTAGTAAAAACAATTCGCCCTCAGCTAAGTAGAAAATCATAAGGGCTGTTCCTAAATCACAACTTTTATTATTTAAAATTAAATATGGAATTTCAAAACCATCGTTCCAGTTATAGTTTGCGGCTATTATATGTAACGTGTCAGGGTCATCTATAATTTCTATTTTTTGGATTTTTTCCTCTTGAGTATCGTTATAAATAAAATCTTTAATAAATGCTTCTTTATCTTCCACGATACCACTTCATTTCTTTAATATATTGCAATAATTTCAGATAACGTTCTTGTATTCACGAACCCGAGAGCCTTAAAGGAGCGGAGCGACTGGGTCCGTCAGGACTTAGGCTCGCAGGGTTGTCTGCCTGATTCCACTTCTCCGAATTATCTTC
>NZ_CAJVAS010000102.1 GCF_910593845.1 Paenibacillus solanacearum
CTCCCACTATAAAGTAATGTTTTCTCCTGTTTTCTCACTAAATCTCAGTATTTCAACTTTGACGCTTAAGCGGCAGTCGTGGAGAATGTATCCTATGCATCGATTTTCGATCAGAGCGTAGGCGGGAACAGAGCTTAGGATGTCGGATTCCAAAACTTGTGAAATAGTTTATGATCGCACAGGTGGATATCCATATTCCCCCTCGGGGCTTACCCTCCCATGTCACGCTGGGTCTATGCCCTTACATTCCTTCGTTCTGCCTCTCAAGGGGATGGATGCCGATTCTTGCTCCTTTACGGGGTCGTAGCCCTTATGGAATGTAGTACTTCGGCTGCTCCAGTGCTTCCATTGTCTTAGTTGAATTGCGAGAATGCTGAGGATTACAGGGTCTTTGCTTTGGTCAAGCCGACATTTGCATCTGAGCCTGACGAACCGGCCCAATCACATCACTTGCGCAATACTCTTTCTGTTTTGTCCCCAATGTAAAGAAGACTCGGACCAGCTTTCCGCATAACGCAATAAGGGATTGTTTCTTCTTCAGTGGGTTCTGGCTTCTTGTTGTGTAGTGCTGATGTAACGCCTTGAATGCGGCATTTTTAGCCACCATCGGCAAGACTGCCCGGAACAGCAGGGCTCGGAGGCGTGAGCGCCCGCGCTTGCTGATCCCTGTTTTGCCCTTTCGCTTGCCTGAGCTGTTCTCTTTCAGGTTCAGGCCCGCCAGACGAATGATCTGTTGACCATGGTCGTATTTGCTGAGATCCCCGACTTCGGCCAGAAACCCCGCTACCGTTACCACTCCGACGCCCGGCACCGTCAGCATCTGAGCAGTTCCGGGAATGCTCTCCAGAATCTGCATCACCTGGGCCATGATCGTTTCCAGTTGTTCACGGAACAGATCGAATTGCTGCAGTAACGCGGTCAGTTCCACTCGGGCTGCTAATACGCCTTCCGTTAGCCCAATCGAGGTAGAGGCGGTAGCGAAGAGCTTCTCCGCTCGCCGTATTCCCACGCCGCGCTTCACTTCTATCTTCCAGCGTTCCAGCACGCCCCTGGCCCCCTTTGCGACGATCTCAGCGGGCAGCGGAAACTCTCTCATCGTCATGAGCGAAGCTTTCCCGTCCCAGTCCTTGAAGACGCTCATGTACTCCGGAAAAAACCGATCGAACCAATTCCCGATTCGACCTTTCACTTGCATGAGGCTTGCCGACACCTTCTCGCGGAGATTCATCAGGACCCGTAGATCTGCGTATTCCTTTGCCGGTAGATTCGGTTCAGAATACTTCCCGTTGCGAATGAGATCGGCGATCACTTTCGCGTCCTTGTAATCGCTTTTCGTTTGCGAGTTATCCTCAAGTTCCTTGCTTTTGTTAACGTGGTGCGGATTTACGACGACAATTTGGATGCCTTGCTCCTCCAGAAACGCCGCTAACGGGAACCAGTAGTGTCCGGTGGGTTCGATGCCAAAGACGATCTCCGTCTTCGCATACCGCTGCCCAAGCTCCTTCATCCACGCTGCTAGTTTCGTCAGCCCTGCTGCATCGTTGTGAAACGTACATTCCTTTCCAAGCTCAATGCCGCGAAAATCTACCGAACGAGCCACATGGTCTTTCTTTGCGATATCTGCTCCAACGACCAACGTGGATTCGGTAATTCGTGTAATCCGTTGAATCTGCTTCTGCTTAAGCTTATACTTCATTTTGAGCGCCTCTTTCGTATGTGGGTTTTGTTCTTGCCGGAACGTTTCCCAGTATACAAGAGGGGCTTTTTGCGTTCAAAGCTCAAATTACTTCATTACAGGAATGGCTCCT
>NZ_CAJVAS010000103.1 GCF_910593845.1 Paenibacillus solanacearum
TTTTTTTACGTAAATGTATCTCTTAGCACCAAACCAGACTGCGGAGCGATACCACGAAGAGCTACAAAGAGATATCTTCTTGAATAGTGTCAATTTGAAAAATGGCAATAGGATGCCCGAGAAGCCCAAAGCTTCACTTTTTTGAAAGTATGATTTATTACGATTTATATTTTAGGTATTCGATAGGTTCTCGAATTGGACGTTATATCCGAGGGATTCCAGTTGCTTAAGTAGATTTTTCGCTCGGACCTTCTTATTAAGGTGTTCGAGAAAATCAGGTCCTTTTTCTTGATAAGGTTCTTGTCGAAGGAGCATATGGTAAAGGATGGTTAGAATTTTGTGAGCTGTGGCAATAAGAGCTTTCTTTTTACCTCTTCGGGAGGCTAACTTCCAATACTTCGCGGCTATATAGGTTTTTTTCGTTCGAGACGCGGCCCATGCACATTCCGCAAGAATGGATTTTAAGTGGGGATTGCCATGTTGGATGCGGGTGGACTTTTTTTTCCTGCACTTTCGTAATTGCCAGGGGAGAGTCCAGCCCAAGAAGCAATATGGCGTTCCGAATGAAATGGAAGCATGTCGGCTCCTATTTCAGCCAAAATAGCGGAGGCCGCGGTAACATCCACCCCAGGAATGGTCTGAAGCAGCTCCATTTCCACTCGATAGGGCTCCAAATGCTGGTCTATGGCAGCATCAAGATGGTCAATAGCTTCCTCAAGCTGCAGCAGGTGTTTCCAGGATTGGGAAATGAGAAATTGCTGATGAGAGGATAGCTGAGCTTGCAAGGCATCCATAAGCTGGGGAACTTTTTTCTTGATTTGTCCCTTGACCAGAGAACGAACGGTATCTTCATCGAGCTTCCCTTTGTCCATAAGTCGGTTCAAGATGGAACGTCCTGTCACCCCAAACACATCGGAAATAACAGAGGCCAGCTTGATGCCTGCAGATTCCAACACCTTCTGAATCCGATTTTTTTCAGCTGAAGCGTGGTTGACCATCTTCTTGCGATATCTGGTCAGGTCACGGAGCTCTCGGATGTCTTCCGGCGGAACAAAGCTGCCCTCGATCAATCCACAGCGTAGAAGTTTTGCGATCCATTCTGAATCAGCAATGTCTGTCTTCCGGCCGGGAACATTCTTAATGCGTTGAGCGTTGGCCAGTTTGATTTCACATGACTCCTCCAGCACTCGATAAACGGGTTTCCAATACACTCCGGTACTCTCCATGGCAACATGGATGCAAGATGCCGAATACAGCCAAGCTGCAAGTTCATGCAATCCCTTGGACATCGTGGAAAAGGTACGAATTTCTTTCTTCGGGCGATCCTCTAGATTACCCGTGAGTAAACATGCGACGACTGTATCTCTATGGACATCCAAACCGCAGCAATTCTCAAGAATAGCTTCCATAAAAAAACCTCCCATACAGAGTGTGGGAGGGACAGAGTAGGCTGATGAGAAAAGATTGTACTTTTTTACACGTGCTCACCCTCGTTCGAAGATGGCGACAATGGGTTGTGCTCAGATCAGCCGTGTACGGTTTTTTGTTCGGGGTTTTAACCTCCACTAAAGACCTCGTGTTTCTTCTGTCCCTCCATTACAAGGATGGACAGTTTGCATTAGATTCAGACGTTGTGCTATTGCTCGTAGTAAACATTTTCATCACAGGGTTGTGAGCGGTAGGCTCATGAATGTTTTTTG
>NZ_CAJVAS010000104.1 GCF_910593845.1 Paenibacillus solanacearum
AAGTCTGAAATCAATAGTAACTGATTGTACTCACGTAGAATGGCATAGCAAACAAGCCATCGAAAAGACGACTTTTTGGTAAATTAAGGATGTATGTATTACTCAGGTAGCTATTTGTAGAATGCGATAACCTTGAGCTTTTGCTATTAAAATCGCTTGCTCGACCGTGATCTCACGGTCTAAGGGAAAAACATCCGATTTTTTATAAAGCTCTGCGTTATACGGCTCTTTGTTCTTTAAGATGTGGTAGATAGCTGTTAATAGCATTCGCGCAATAGCAATAATGGCGCGTTTGTGACCTCGACGCTTTTTGAGTTTTAAGTAGCGGTTACGGATTTCAGGATGTTTTTCACTTTTGACGACAGCGGTGGCGCACTGTACCAAAAGTGGCTTGATGTAACAACCTGCTCTTGAAATTCTTACTGACTTTTTCTTGCCGGCACTCTCGTTGTTGGTGGGGGTTAGGCCTGCCCAGGAACACAAATGTTTGGCTGTGGGGAACACGTCCATATTGACACCTATTTCTGAAACCACGGCAATGGCGGAGTAGATGTTTTTGAAAGACGGCACAGACAAGATTAAGTTGATTTCTTCCAGATAGGACTCGGCAAGAGAAAGAATAATGGCTTCCAGATCCGCTTTACGTGAGGTCAGGTCTTCGCAGTGACCTTTGATCACCTTGATTTTCCCGACCTGCTCGGGAGTAATCAGTCCCTCAATGGCAAGCTCCAGTTCCGGGAGCTTTCCTTTCATAGATCCATGGATGAGAGGTTCAATGTCAAACGAAATATCGCTTGGATCGTCCAGAAGTTTTTCAATAATATTCATTGAACTCTTGCCGAAGGTATCCGAAACGACGTTGCCAAGTTGGATGTTGGAAACGGTTAAGCTGTTTTGAAGCCGATTTTTTTCGCTTGATGCAAAATTCGTCAGCTTAAAGCGATAGCGCATAAGGTCGCGCAGTTGCCGGATCGATAGCGGGGGCATAAAGCTCCCGGCAACAAGATCATGTTTAAACAAATCGGCGATCCATTTCGCATCCTTGGTGTCAGTCTTTTTGCCGCGAATGGCTTTGACGTATTTCGGATGTGCGAGCGTAATGCGGCAGGAATCTTCAAGAACATTGAAGACGGGAATCCAGTATTTGCCGGTAGATTCCATACAGACGTCCTTACAATCATGTTCACAAAGCCATTGTGACAGCTCTTTAAGCCCTTTGGTAAAGGTAGAAAAGCGATGGCGTTTGTAGATGGTTACGCCTTTGTTGTTGGTAGATGCAATACAGGCAACGACAAAGGTTTTGTGGACATCAATTCCACAGCAAATGGGATAAACGATTTTGAGGCCCATAAAAAGTGCTCCTTTCCAAGGTATACAGGGATAGGCAGCAGGGACTGATTGCCCAGCAATAAACGAGTTATGTTTATACAAAGATAAGTCTGCGTGCTCGAGGGTCACACTTATTTGTGCTTGGAAAGGCAATCTACACATATAAACATGCGGTCACCCCGTAAGGGGCAGCCCACTCACCTCCACGTGATTTGTAGTTTACTGGTATCCCTGCAAGTCTAGGATAAATAAAAATGAGCTCAAAGCACAATGATTTCATGTCGTTTTGTGCCTTGAGCGAAGCGAAAGGAATGGGTATAAACATGAA
>NZ_CAJVAS010000105.1 GCF_910593845.1 Paenibacillus solanacearum
TCATGATTATTTCCATTCCTTTCGCTTCGCTCAAGGCACAAAACGGAATGAAATCCGTTCGCCTTGAGCGGTTCTCTTGTATTCTAGAGATACAGAGATATCAGCACACTACAAATCACGCGGAGGTGAGTGGGCCACTCTATTGCAGGGTGACCGCATGATTATATGTGTAGGTTGTCTTTCCAAGCACAAATAAGTGTCGCTTCGAGCACGCAGACTTATCTTTGATAAACAACTCGTTTATTGCTGGACAATCAGTCCCTGCTGACTATCTCTGCATCATTCAGAAGGGAGTTCCTCTATGGCTTTAAAAATTGTCTACCCCATCTGTTGTGGCATCGACGTGCACAAAACCTTCGTCGTAGCGTGCATTGCTTCCACCAATAAGAAAGGCGTCACGACTTACAAACGCCATCGCTTTTCAACCTACACCCAAGGATTGAAAGAGCTGTCACAGTGGCTTTGTGAACATGACTGCAAGGATGTTTGTATGGAATCGACCGGAAAATACTGGATTCCCGTGTTCAACATTCTTGAACATTCCTGCAACATCACGCTAGCTCATCCGAAGTACGTCAAGGCCATTCGCGGCAAAAAGACAGACAAAAAAGATGCTCAGTGGATTGCTGATTTATTCAAACATGACCTTGTCGCTGGAAGCTTTATGCCTCCCTTGCCGATTCGACAGCTCCGCGACCTGATGCGCTATCGTTTCAAGCTGACGAACTTTTCCTCGAGCGAGAAAAATCGGCTACAAAATAGCTTGACGGTTTCGAATATTCAACTTGGAAATGTCGTTTCGGATACATTCGGCAAAAGCTCCATGAATCTTATCAACAAGCTGCTGGATGATCCGTCCGATACATCCTTTGACATCGAACCTCTCATTCACGGCTCCATGAAAGAGAAGCTTCCTGAACTGGAACTCGCGATTGATGGACTCATTACGGCCGAACAGGCTGGAAAAATCAAGGTCATTAAACAGCACTACGAAGACCTCGAATCCCGTAAAGTCGAGCTGGAAGCCATTATTCTTTCTCTTGCCGAGTCCTACTCAGAAGAAATTAACTTGATCTTGACTGTTCCGTCCTTCAAAAATATCTTTTCCGCCATTGCCGTGGTCTCGGAAATCGGTGTGAATATGGACGTGTTCCCGACAGCCAAGCACTTGTGTTCCTGGGCAGGACTGACACCCACAAATAACGAGAGTGCCGGCAAGAAAAAGTCAGTAAGGATTTCGAGAGCCGGCTGCTACATCAAGCCTCTTTTGGTACAGTGCTCCACCGCTGTAGTCAAAAGCGAAAAACATCCCGAAATCCGAAACCGCTACTTACAACTAAAAAAACGTCGAGGCCACAAACGCGCCATCATTGCCATTGCTCGAATGCTGTTAACAGCCATCTACCACATCTTGAAGAACAAAGAAGCGTATAATCCTGATTTATACAGAAAATCCGATGTTCGTCCAGTAAACCGTGAGATTACGGTAGAACAAGCCATTTTATTGGCTCAAGCCCAAGGTTACCATATTAGGGCGATTGCAACTTAACAGCTTACAAAAACCATATTTTACCATTAGGTCATCGCTTGGGTGGCTTGTTTGCTATGCCATTCTACTTGGGTGCGGTAAAGCAACGTCAATTTCAGACTT
>NZ_CAJVAS010000106.1 GCF_910593845.1 Paenibacillus solanacearum
TGTCAATCTTCTGTGAAAATGTCACCTTAACTCGTCCGAGAAAATGTCACTTTTAAGTGGTGCCGAAGCGACTCACCAGAGCGCTTCGGCGTAGCTATTATGCTGAGAATACATGGCGTCTTGGAAACTGATCCTTCTTGTGGTACGCTTGTTTTGGTTTTGCTGCTCCGTGGTTTTCCACGGATGCGCTTGGGTGGGTTTGCGTGGCTGCGCAGAACTCGCCTTTTTTATTTCCTGCTTCTGTTTTCGGACCGGCTTCGCGATTTCCAGGAGCTTGATTGCGGTATTGTCGTGCCACACGATGACTTCTCCCGAAAGCGTCTGACGCACCTCGACGACCGTCTTGGCATCGAGTCGATAAGGAGAGGGTTTGGCGAATGTATAGGTCTTGTTGGCGTAGGAAAGCGTGTTGCCTTGCCCGAGCGTTCGCTGCTCCCGCGTCGTAAATACATAATCGAGACGAATGGAGGAATCGAGCTTCATATAGGCGCATTCGTCGTTTTTCGGCTTCAGAGCAAACTTGTGATTGTGCTTTTGCAGCAGTCCCGGTAGCGCCGCGTTGGCCTCTTCCATCGTGTTAATATCGAGTAGCCGCAGTTCGATGACAAGGCGGTCCTGGAGCGTGCCCCAGAGCCGCTCGATGCGTCCTTTGGCTTGTGGCGTCAATGCCTTGATATGCGTGATGCAAAGCTCATCCATAGCTTTGCCGAAATCAGACAGCGGTTTCGTTTCGCCAGCCAGTTCTTGCTCCACCGTCAACGGCTCGTTCGGCGATCTGAAGATCGTATGCCGGTCGCTGTATAGCCCCAGCGGGATGCCGTATTTCTTGATCCCTTGCTGCATGACAAGCGAGTAGCCCTCGCGGCACTCGGTGGGTCTGAAAACGGCGCCGACAACGATACCTGTTGCATCGTCAATGGCCGCGTGAAGGGCGAAGGCGGAGGCGCGATCTTCGAGCCAGGCATATGGCGTGGCGTCGATCTGCCAAAGCTCGCCGGCTTGAGAACGCCGTTCTCGCGGTTGATGCGCTTTATTGCGCCGTCGCTGCTTGGCTTGCTTCATGCCCTTGGCTAATAAGATTCGGCGCACGCTGGAGGGGCTTAGCTCCAGCGCCTCGCGTTCCGAGAGTAACTCTGCAAAGTGGCAGTTGTTGCTACCGGCATATTGCTGGCTATAAAGTGTTGCGACGCGATCCCGCGTCTCGTCCGCAAGTGCGTGAGCAGGCTTTCTACCACGATTGCGGTGAGCCAGTGCCGCTGCTCCTCCCTCCGTCAAATACTTTTTCTTCAACCGAACCATCTGTCTGCATGATAGCCCGAGTGCTGCCGCTCCTTCCGCATTCGTCATATGTCCGCTAATGATTTTCTCCACTACGACAACCTTCTTCAATTCTGCTCTGCTCAATGTCATGATCTCCTGTCCCATGGTGACATTATCTCAGAACAGTTACACAGTGACATTATCACAGCACAACGACA
>NZ_CAJVAS010000107.1 GCF_910593845.1 Paenibacillus solanacearum
GAGGCCACTGAAAAAGTCCTTTCATACGAAAAAGGTACAGTCCTTCAAGAAAATTGAGGAGGCTGTACCTTTTTTACTGTATAATTAAGGCATCACGAAAAGTAGGTGAGAGTAGATGATTCGGCAACAACAAACTCTGGTTCTGAGTCCTTACGCGGCACTGTATGACATTGTCGTGCCGAAGAACAATATGCTCCGTCAGATCAACGAACTGGTGGACTTCACCTTCATATATGAGGAACTAGAAGCGAAATATTGTTTGGACAATGGACGGAACGCCATTGACCCCATTCGCATGTTTAAATATCTACTGCTGAAATCCATTTTTGAACTATCTGATGTAGATATTGTCGAGCGCTCTAAGTATGACCTTTCGTTCAAATATTTCCTAGGTATGGCGCCGGAGGATCCGGTTATTGACCCGAGTTCGTTGACGAAATTTCGCAAGCTGCGGTTAAAAGACATCAATCTGTTGGACATGCTTATCGGGAAAACGGTAGCCATCGCCATCGAGCAGAATATTCTGAAGAGCAATTCCATTATTGTTGACGCTACGCATTCGAAAGCGCGCTACAACCAGAAATCACCGCAAGAAATTCTACAAGATCGTGCACGAAAACTGCGAAAGGCCGTTTACAGCATGGATGAATCGGCCAAAGCCAAGATGCCAGTAAAGAACACGAGCAACGTACTCGAAGACGAAATTAAGTATTGTCAAAAACTCGTCGCCTTCATCGAAAACGAATCCGGAATCGCACAAGTGCCGAAAATTCTGGAGCCGCTTAACTTGTTGAAGGAGACGGTGGAAGATGACGTCGAACAACTTCGTCTGGCGGCGGATCCGGATGCTCGTGTGGGACACAAAAGTGTAGACTCGGCCTTCTTTGGATACAAAACTCATCTAGCTATGACCGAGGAACGTATTATTACAGCGGCTGTCATTACAACGGGTGAGAAGAATGATGGCAAACAATTGCAGACGCTCATCGAAAAAAGCAAAGCAGCTGGCATGCAGGTCAATACTGTCATTGGCGATACTGCGTATTCGGAAAAGGATAACATTTCGTACACAAAGAGTAACGAGATTGAACTCGTAGCAAAACTCAATCCGCTCATCACGCAAGGCAGTCGCAAGAAGGAAGACGAATTTCTGTTCAACAAAGATGCCGGCATGTACGTATGCCCAGCTGGTCACATGGCGATCCGAAAGGCTCGTGAGGGTAAAAAAGGTGTCGGCCAAAACCAGACGGCTACCTATTATTTTGATGTAGAGCTATGCAAGCGTTGTCCGCTCAAAGAAGGCTGTTACAAAGAAGGTGCCAAAAGCAAGACGTATTCCGTAACCATCAAATCCAATGAACATTTGGAGCAGATGGCCTTCCAAGAGACGCAATACTTTAAGGAAAAGTCCAAGGAGCGGTACAAAATTGAAGCAAAGAACAGCGAACTTAAACATGGACACGGGTATGATGTCGC
>NZ_CAJVAS010000108.1 GCF_910593845.1 Paenibacillus solanacearum
GGCTCAATCTAAAAATCAGTGCTTGACAGTTAGCTGAATAATCGATGTCGGTTACATTCAATAAGAATGCCTGCGATGTAGCCATCGCGATTACGGGTGAAATAATGGCGGCGTTGAAAGGCTTTGATTCGGTTATGCCTGCCCTCGACCGTTGCATTCGTCCATCGGCAGCGATGGTAATTCACAATAGCCTCTTTCCAGTTGCGCATGGTCTTTAAAGTAGCGTGAACGGCAGCGTGAGCGATCTGATCACCTTGTGTGCACCAGCGCTCAAATCCAAACAAGGCGACCGCATGATTTGGCGAACAATCGTACCAAACGGAAAAAGCTTCTTTCCATTCCCATACGCTGAGCAACAGAGGGGAATAGCTCAACAACACCTCCAAGCGCTGTTGGCTCTCTTCCGTCAGCGTTTCTTTCGGCGGGTTGAGCAGGCGATGCTGTGATTTTAGCAGCGCCTTCGCGCGTGGCGACAGCGTATTTTGTACTGTTTTTCGCACCGCTTGTACACTTTCGATCACATACCCGTGCACATGAAAACGGTCGGCAATCCGTATCGCATTGGGGAAGCATTCGCTAACCCACTTGTGGTAGACCGGGGCCAAATCCATCACGACTGCATAGGGTGTAAGCTGCCTGAAATCCGGATGCTGTGTGGCATATGCCCGCAAATCGTCCAATTTACGGCCTGAGAGCACCTCCAGCATCGTTTCACCCCGCAGATTGTGAATGCCGGTGTTGTACGTGTGTCCCTTCTTGATGGCAAAATCATCAACGCCTATAACCAGACGTTCACTGGCTTTTGCCTCTTCCCATATTTGTTCGTAAATGCGCGCCTTTTCAACCGGTAGGATTTCATCTTGCATCCGCTGCACCGTGCTGGCCGGAGTTTGCTGCATCCGGGCACTGTGTGCGGCGGTGGAGCCGAGCGCTAGTTCGACGGTATGGGAGCGAAAGGAGTGACTGTACTGCTGCTTGGGTCCGACAAATGCATAAGTCCAACTAAACCCAATCTCACAACAATTGCAATACATTCGGAGGGCGGGCACGTGTAGAAAGACGCGTTTTTCAAAGACAGGAAGATGCCGAATCGTTCGTATCCCATTGCTTCCTTTTCGAATCACGTGTTGATCGCGCAGGCAGAGCGGACAGTTTTGCCTCTCTTCCAGCGGCATCGCATCGATGTGAAGTTCTTCGGTATTGAGCGAGCGCACTTCGCGAATCTGTAGGGCTGGTATGTTGAGCCATTCGCTGATATACTGATTCTGCATCTGTTTATTCCTTTTTTGTTGTTCGGTAGGACTTACAACAATACAGGATTAGCAGATGTTTTTCCATTTTCAACCTATGAATTTTCTGTCAAGCGCTGATCTCGGCATTGAGCC
>NZ_CAJVAS010000109.1 GCF_910593845.1 Paenibacillus solanacearum
AAGTGTGGTGAAAAACACCACGAATACTCGATATGGTAGAATAATAGAAATACCTGATTAGAAATGAGGAACAGTTATGCGAGCAGCAAAACGGACCGGGGTCCAGCCACAACTATTTCAGATGATCGACATGGATGCCTTAGTGCCCAAACGACATATTCTTCGTCGACTAGATGAGGTACTGGATTTATCCATCGTCCATGAGTGGACGTCAACCTTGTATAGCGAGAATATGGGCCGTCCAGCAGCCGATGCTGAACTCCAGCTCCGATTGATGCTGCTATGCTACTTGTTCAATCATACGGAGCGTAATTTGTATGAGACGTTGCCGATGCATGCTGGTTATCTATGGTTCTGCGGTTTGGACTTCGAATCAGTCCAACAGCCTGCCCCTTCGCGTCTTCAACTGCCGGATCGAACAACGCTCGTGAAAACCCGTAAATTATGGCGGGAGCATGGCGTATTTGATAATCTGATGCGTCATGTCGTCAACCAATGCATCACGGCAGGTCTCGTAAAAACGAAAGTGGACGCCGCGGTCGACGGTACGCAAGTCAGGGCCAATGTCTCTATTCACAGCCTGGAAGAGATTCAGCTTGCTCCGGTCGAGTCGATCGAGGTGTATTTGGCACGCCAATCGAAGGAAGACCATGCCGAGAACGAGCGGATGAAAAAGGACGAGAGCGACAAGAAGAATGATCCGCCATCCTCGCCAACCGGCGGCAGCAAGCCAGGTCTCGGGGAGCAAGCGGTGCATGAAGACTTCCGCGGAAAGTCCTTTTCCAACCAGACCCATCGAAGCACAAGTGACCCCGATTCTCGCTTGTACAAGAAGAGTGCAGGACAAGAAGCGTATCCGCGTTACCTCGTCCATGATTTGATCGACGTACGTTCCGGCGTCGTCTTAGACCGCAGAGCAAGTCAAGCTTCGGGTAAGGCGGAAAGAGAAGTTAGTCTGCATCAACTTGCTGGAATGCGATTTCGACATCCTGAATTGTGCATTCAAACCTTATCTGCCGATAAAGCTTATGGCACGCCCGAGTACTTGAGCGGATTGAAACGGCTCGGCATCCTCTCCTTGGTCAGCTTGCGGAATTTAACCCTTGAAAAAACTCCCGTTTACAAGCGCAAGACCCATGATGCGGCCAAGCAAGCTAAACGCATAGCAAAGGGGGAGCAAATCCGCATCCTTAATGAAGCCAAACGCATCCAATTGCATGGTGCTTTTCGGGGTGTCCAAAAGATGCGAGCGCGTTGCGAACATGTTTTTGCCGAAGCGAAGAACATTCATGGCATGGACCGAGCGAAGAGCCGCGGTCTGGGGCGCATGCAAGA
>NZ_CAJVAS010000110.1 GCF_910593845.1 Paenibacillus solanacearum
TTCTTCCTTTAAAATTTCCAGTACAATCTGAGCCTTCTCTTCGGGTGTAAATCTCCGTCTAGTAGATGACATACAACTAAAGAACTCCTTTTTTGCTGTCTAGATTCTATGTAGCATTATACAGCTCCACGCTATCGTTTCCCGTTAGCTTAACACTGTTAGGTGTAAGGTTGGTGAATATCAATTTATTGAAACTGCCCAATTCTTAAAAATTTCGATTATTTCATTTAGATTAAACACTCCTCCACTTCCCATAAATGTGTGGTCTTCAACTCTACATATCAACCAGTCAGTATCTGTACGTTCTATTCGAATGCTATTGAAATTTTCGTTTTCGAGACTCGTTTCAAGCAAATCAATTCTAATCGACCAACCAGGGTTATCTAGTGTATCAATTTTTATTTGTTGCATATGCTCCCAGTCACCATCACATTGTTCATAGAACCACTGCTGTAACCAAAATAAATTATTTGTCATTTTATCTCTCCGTTATTGCTAAAGTATTGCCTACTGCATTGCAGCAGTTCCCCACTATCGTTACCCTTTAGCTTAATAATGAGTGGGTAAAGAAATTCGTTGACGTAACGAATAGTGGATGATATTTTATTTAAAATATCCAAAAATAGGGGGGTTTTTTGATGGAATCTAGCGTTGCACGTAATAGGGCTGAACTTTCTGGAAAGGCAACTAATGTTTTAAATTTTCGCACATTAGCATCCTCCAATATAAGGTTGGCGGAACTGCTTGCCGCAGGGATGACTGTTCTTGATGTTGGTTGTGGTACCGGAGCGATAACTCATGGAATTGCCGACATTGTTGGACCAACGGGGCGTGTTGTTGGAATTGATAGCAATCCTGCACTAATTGAAAAAGCTCAAGAAAATTTCGGTGATATTCCAGGATTAGATTTTAAAGTTGGCGATATTCTCAACCTTCCGTATAAAGATGAATTTGATATAGTTACTTCTGCACGCGTCATTCAATGGTTATCAAACCCATTAGAAGCTTTAAATGCTTTGACGCGGGCAACTAAACCAGGCGGACAGGTATTGATTCTTGATTATAACCATGAAAAGATAACTTGGAATCCTGAACCTCCTTTAAGTATGAAATTCTTTTATTCTGCATTTTTAAAGTGGCGTTCTGATGCAGGTATGGATAATGCGATTGCGGACCATCTTCCAAACTTGTTTAAAAGTGTGGTGAAAAATCAGTTTTTGGCATTGTCTTTCTGACGAGCCAGTTAAAGAAAAACATTGAAATGTGTAAAAGCCAAGCAAGTTGAAGGATACGCTGTGCCTGTGAAGTTTACA
>NZ_CAJVAS010000111.1 GCF_910593845.1 Paenibacillus solanacearum
CAGACCTGTTGATTAACCAGAAATTGTAATACAAGTCATCCTACCAGAGGCATACTGAAGCAGGCGATTCAGTCGCACCACCCACTCAATCGGTAACTTACACAGACCAAATAAGCGTGAAAATTGAACAAATGAAAGCCTGGCATGCCGGGGCATTTTTAAGGAAAGTGCATCGAATGACCATTTGAGCAGGACATAGACCATGAGAGCGCTAAACAATTGGCCATATACCGCATTTTCGGTTGTGCCAAATAGGGTAGTTAGGTTCATATGCTGTTTGATCCAGCGAAAAAAGACCTCAATCTGCCAGCGAGCTTTATATATCTGTGCAATTTGCTCCGCCGTCACATGCATTAAATCGGTCACGACTCGGATTTCACGGCCTTCGAAGTCCTGAAAAATGACGACGCGATGGCGCTTTTTCGAACGACATTGCGGAGTGCCCAGTTGACAGGTGATGTCACGTATGACCGGTAATTCCATCGGACTTTGTCGACGTAACGCTTTGGGCTTTTCCAGATGGACGTTGTCGCGCAAGCGAATGACAAACGATTGTCCGTCTTGTTTGAAACGATCCAGTCGCTCCAGTTTGCCGTACGCCCGGTCCATGACCATAATGAAAGGCATCTGAGTCAGGCTTTCGCTCACCGGTCCATCGTGTCTGGAACCAACGGTTTCTTCGACTTTCAGAGGTTGCTCTGTTTCGGCTTGAAGAGCCACGTGAAGTTTAACGCCTGATCGTTCCCCATGATAAGGAGCCCATGGCAAGCGGGTTTTGCCTACGGTCACTGTGGTCGAATCAATGAGTAGCAGTTCCTTCGGGAAAGCCAACTTTCGCCGGATTTCTCGATTACACTTCCGGACGAGCAAATGAAAAATCTCCTTAAATACGGCAAACGGAACTTCAGCCGCTTTACTTGAAAATCGTGAATAATGAACTTCCACCAGGCCACTGAGGGAAGCGCGATCAGAACCAGCACGGTAGCTGGGCCATTCTTCATAGGCTGCTGTGCACCAATATTGCAACAATTGATACACTGTAAATTTACGAGCTTTATCTGCGTACCCCGATCGGTTGACGATGGATTCGACTTCTTCCGGCGTCAATATCGATTGAAGAATAGACAGGATCGTGGTAGACTTTTTCATGGAGTCGTCACCTTTCGGTTTGTTTGTAGGGGTACAAACAGTTTACCGGGTTGACGGCTTTTTTTCTACCATTTTGTGGTTATTCAACAGACGTGAT
>NZ_CAJVAS010000112.1 GCF_910593845.1 Paenibacillus solanacearum
CGGATGGCGACAACACGGGAAATAGCCGCAACGGTTATACCAAAAAGACAATTAAAACGAAGTTTGGTAACACCGAACTGAACGTTCCACGTGATCGAAACAGCGAATTTGAGCCTCAAGTCGTTAAAAAGCATGAAACGAGCGTGAACGGCTTAGAGGAGCAGATTATCGGCTTGTATGCAAAAGGCATGTCTACTCGTGACATTGAGGATCACATGAAGGATCTGTATGGTATTGAAGTGTCTCCTACAATGATCAGTAAGGTTACCGATAAGATCATGCCATTAGTATCTGAGTGGCAGTCAAGACCTCTTGAAAGGGTCTATCCTATCGTGTTTTTAGATGCAATCCATTTCAAGGTTCGTCAGGATAGCCGTATCATCAACAAGGCAGCATACAGTGTTCTGGGCATCAGTATGTCTGGGCAGAAGGATATTCTAGGCATTTGGATTGGTGAACATGAGAGTGCGAGCTTTTGGTTAAACGTTTGTACAGAGCTGAAAAGCCGAGGCGTTGAAGATATACTTATCGCTTGTAAGGATGGTCTTTCTGGGTTCTCTGAAGCCATTAACGCGGCGTTTCCACGGACACAGATCCAACTGTGTGTCATTCATCAGATTCGAAACTCTATGAAATACGTTCCCTTTAAGGAAGAAAAAGCTGTATTGGCTGATTTGAAGAGAGTCTATCAAGCCCTAACGTTAGAGGATGCTGAAACTGCATTCGCTGCTTTCAAAGAGAAATGGGGCAAGAAGTACCCTATTATTATTCGCTCTTGGGAGAATAACTGGATCGAGCTAACGGCTTATTTTAGCTATCCGGCGGAAATACGCAGAATGATCTATACGACCAATATCATCGAAGGTTATCACCGCCAGCTTCGAAAAGTAACCAAAACAAAAACGGCTTATCCATCGGATGATGCCTTGCGGAAGATTATCTATCTTGCCACAATAGATGCATCCAAAAAATGGACTATGCCGCTTCGAAGTTGGAAAGAATGTATATCACAGCTTGCCATCCATTTCGGAGACCGGCTGCAGGCGGAACTATCTGCATAACGCCCACATTCGAGCCAGGCTTGACATGGAGCCTCTACGGGCATGATTCCTTGCGATCAGGCGATAACTCGTAAACTCGTATCGCCAAGGCAATTAAGCCTATCATGCCCGCCCCTCCATGTAAAGCCTTCCTGAGTTAACTTTGGTAAAAA
>NZ_CAJVAS010000113.1 GCF_910593845.1 Paenibacillus solanacearum
GTCTAGTAGATGACATACAACTAAAGAACTCCTTTTTTGCTGTCTAGATTCTATGTAGCATTATAATTCTTCCAGTATTGTATTAGAATCCTTTAGCATTTCACCTTGAAGCTGAGATAAATAAGCCACTTTAACATCATCATTTATTTCAATTGAATCATGATTATTTTTAAAAATCTCCCGAAGTAAGGTCGTTTTCCCGGTACCGTTTGAACCGATAATAGCTACTTTATCTGTAGATTTTATCTCAAAGTTAACATTGTCTAAAAGCAGCTCATCAAAGCCAACACTATAATTATTGACATTTACAACAATGGTATCTTCAATTTCATTATCAATACCAAAACTGATATTCGGTTGCTTAATATCAACAAATGGCGCTTTAATTCTACGCGCTTCCAACCTTTCATGAAATTTAACTCTAGCTTTTAACGTTCTCCCTCTTGATGCTTCAGAATTATTAGTTGCAATAGCTCTAAGATTATTGATGATGTTCTCGTTTCTCTCAATCTCTTCATGCTCAGCAACTGCGAGTTCTTGTAACTCCATTTTTGTCTGAAGTAATGAAAAGTTATACTCAATATATCGCCCATCAAACTCTTGGATCTCCATGTTTTCAAGGTGTATAATTTTGTTGAAACAATGATTCAATAGATATCGGCTATGCGTAACAACTAGCAGCATTCCTTTGTGAGAATTAATAAGTTTTTTTAGCGCATTTAGGTTTTCGAAGTCTAAAAACACATCCGGTTCGTCCATAATCATTAAGTCAGGACGATTAAGCATTTCCTTTATCACTTGAATAAGTTTGAATTCCCCGCCACTCAGGTCGTTTACCTTAAGATCTCTTCGCTTCATGAGGTTTGCTAGACTTAGCTGCTTATGAATGTTACTTTCAAAATCATTCCCGCCCATTGCATCAAATGCGTCTAAAGCCAATTGATACTTTTCGAGTAAAGGTTCTATATCTGATGAAGTTTCCATTTCCGTGCAAATCGATTGAATTTCATTTTGGATCTTTATAAATTGTTCTCCTATAAGTGTGGTGAAAAATCAGTTTTTGGCATTGTCTTTCTGACGAGCCAGTTAAAGAAAAACATTGAAATGTGTAAAAGCCAAGCAAGTTGAAGGATACGCTGTGCCCGTGAAGTTTACATTA
>NZ_CAJVAS010000114.1 GCF_910593845.1 Paenibacillus solanacearum
TTCATCGAGGACTGCTACCGTTTGCTGAAGGAAGGCAACTACCATCCGTTGCCCGTACGGCGAAAGTACATACCGAAGAAGGATGGAAAACAACGCCCGCTTGGCATCCCAACCATACGAGACCGAGTCATACAAATGGCAACGAAGCTTGTTATTGAACCGATCTTTGAAGCAGATTTTCAAGAAACCTCGTTCGGATTCCGTCCGAAACGAAGTGCCAAGCAAGCGTTGGAACGTATCCGGAAAGCATGCAACCGCAAAGGGAATTGGATAGTCGACGTCGATATCCAAGGCTACTTTGACAACATTAACCAAGATAAGCTGGTGAAGCTGATCGAGATGCGGATCAACGATCGGCGAATCTTGAAGTTAATTCGGAAGTGGTTAGGCGCGGGAGTCATGGAGGAAGGAAACATAAGACGCTCAGATTTAGGCACACCGCAAGGCGGAGTCATCTCACCATTACTAGCGAACATCTATTTGAACTACTTCGATCTGCTATGGGAACGCCATGGAAGGCAACTGGGGGAACTGACGCGATACGCGGATGATTTCGTGGTCGTGTGCAAAACCAGAAAGGATGCTCAGCGAGCCCATGAGCTCATACAAACGATTATGGCACGCCTAGAACTGACGCTTCATCCAACGAAGACCCGAATTGTGGGACTATGGACAGGTAAAGAAGGCTTTGACTTCCTGGGCTTACACCACCGGAAGACAAAAGCAGAAACGTCCAAAGCAAAGGCCTACTACACCACCCAACAGTGGCTGACGGTGAAAGCAGAAGAACGTATACGCGAGGTGGTGAAGGAACGGCTGGCGCCGCCGAAGATGCGGCACTGTTCCTTTGAAGAGCATGTCGCATGGCTAAACCCCAAGATTCAAGGTTGGCGGAATTATTACTACACTGCCTACAGCCAAGGAAAGTTGGCTAAGTTGGATTGGTACATTATTCAGCGTATCACAAGATGGTATGCGAAGAAACGACAACGAGCGAGATGGATGGGATCTCTGCAAGAAGTAA
>NZ_CAJVAS010000115.1 GCF_910593845.1 Paenibacillus solanacearum
GCCTACCTGTGTCGGTTTGCGGTACGGGCACCTTCTCCCTGGCTAGAGGCTTTTCTTGGCAGCTTGAACTCATGACCTTCGGTACTGTAATTTTCCCTCCCCATCACAGCCCAGCCTTACGATACGCGGATTTGCCTACGTATCAGCCTCACTGCTTGGACGAGCATCCATCAGCTCGCGTCACTATCCTTCTGCGTCACCCCATTGCTCATAACGGTTCACGGTGGTACAGGAATTTCAACCTGTTGTCCTTCGACTACGCCTTTCGGCCTCGCCTTAGGTCCCGACTTACCCTGAGCGGACGAACCTTCCTCAGGAACCCTTAGGCTTACGGCGGACAAGATTCTCACTTGTCTTTTCGTTACTCATACCGGCATTCTCACTTGTATGCAGTCCACCAGTCCTCACGATCTGACTTCAACCCGCATACAACGCTCCCCTACCCCAGGACGACTTTACGTCGTCTAGCCATAGCTTCGGTGGTGTGTTTAGCCCCGTTACATTTTCGGCGCAGAGTCACTCGACCAGTGAGCTATTACGCACTCTTTCAATGGTGGCTGCTTCTAAGCCAACATCCTGGTTGTCTGTGCAACTCCACATCCTTTCCCACTTAACACACACTTGGGGACCTTAGCTGATGATCTGGGCTGTTTCCCTCTTGACAATGGATCTTAGCACTCACTGTCTGACTCCCGGGATAAAGTCTGTGGCATTCAGAGTTTGACTGGACTTGGTAACCCTTGGCGGGCCCCGCACCCAATCAGTGCTTTACCTCCACGACTCATCTCCCGAGGCTAGCCCTAAAGCTATTTCGGGGAGAACCAGCTATCTCCGAGTTCGATTGGAATTTCTCCGCTACCCCCACCTCATCCCCGAATTTTTCAACATTCGTGGGTTCGGGCCTCCAGTGCGTGTTACCGCACCTTCACCCTGGACAGGGGTAGATCACACGGTTTCGGGTCTACGTCTGCAAACTTAAGCGCCCTATTCAGACTCGCTTTCGCT
>NZ_CAJVAS010000116.1 GCF_910593845.1 Paenibacillus solanacearum
GCTGGAATCGACGGAGAGACACTTGCGGACATCGAAAAGCAAGGGGAGTATCTTTTCTTGTACGAATGCCATCAAATCCTCAAAGAAGGCAAGTATCATCCCCAGCCCGTAAGACGGCACTACATTCCGAAGAAAGATGGAAAGCAAAGGCCGCTAGGCATTCCCACCATCCGAGACCGTGTCATACAGATGGCGACGAAACTGGTATTGGAACCGATCTTTGAAACGGATTTTCAAGAATCCTCGTTTGGATTCAGACCGAAGCGAAGCGCCAAGCAAGCGCTGGACCGAATCCGAAAAGCATGTAACCGCAAAGGCAATTGGGTGGTCGACGTCGATATCCAAGGTTACTTCGACAACATCAATCAGGAAAAGCTGATGAAACTGCTGGAAATGCGAATCAGTGACAGACGTATCCTGAAACTGGTACGGAAGTGGTTGAATGCCGGGGTCATGGAAGAAGGAACGGTTCGACGTTCGGATTTAGGAACGCCGCAGGGGGGAGTCATCTCTCCACTTTTAGCGAACATCTATCTGAACTACTTCGATATCCTGTGGGAACGGTATGGTAGCGGATTCGGGGAACTGACGCGTTATGCGGATGATCTCGTGATCGTGTGTAAGACGAAGAAAGACGCAGACCGGGCATACGAACTTATTCGTGCCATTATGGATCGTCTTGAATTGACGTTACACCCGACCAAAACACGCATCGTCGGACTTTGGACAGGAGAAGAAGGCTTTGATTTTCTTGGCATGCACCATCGCAAAACGAAAGCGGAAACTTCTCAAGGGAAGGTGTACTATACAACCCAACAATGGCTGGCCCGGAAAGCGGAAGAACGCATCCGGGAGGTCGTAAAAGAACGTCTGGCCCCGCCGAACATGAGGCATAAATCATTTCTCGAACATGTGGAATGGCTAAATCCTAAGATTCAGGGGTGG
>NZ_CAJVAS010000117.1 GCF_910593845.1 Paenibacillus solanacearum
CTTCTGGCCTTGAATCAGGAAGCGCTTGTTGTCGTTCTTGACCATTCCGATCACATCCAGGCCGCGAGTCACGATTTCGCCGATGAGCGGCGCATGAGTAAACCAGCTGTCCATTAAGACGTACGAGGCCGTGGCCCCGGCCTTTAGCGCCCGATCTAGCATAGACACGATGACTTGTGGGGACGGCAACAACGCCTCCTGCCGGCGTTTGTAGCCATGCGACCGTTTATCGATGGTCTCGTTCATGCCGTTGATCGCCGATTTGCTGGAACTCAGCAGCGAAAAATCCAGGGGCACGAAGGTATGACCATCCGACCATCCCAAAGTCAGCATGCGGAAACCCTTGTAAAACGTGCCGGTGGCATGATCCTTAAACCGGGCTAGCAGTTCGACAGCTTTGCTGCGACTCCGCTCAAACATGGAATCGTCGACAATGAAGACGGAGTCGCGATTTTCCGAGGTCAGAGCATCAACCTTTTGCATGGTAGCCGTCCCGAGCAGCGTCAGAAAGCGACGCCAAGCAAAGCCGGTATGATTGAGGAAGCGATAGACGGCGTCTTTGCCGGGAAAGGAATCCCCTTTGGCGCTCTCGAGCAACCGAAACCAATTCTTCTGATGAAACAGGAGAATGAAGACGAGTTGGAATAAATAGGCGCATCTGAAGCCAAAACGTTTGCGAAATCCGGCTTGCCGAAGATAGGTCAGAATGTTTAGTTCTTGAAAAGTAGACTTGAATTCGTTTGGCAGTTGATTTAGATCGGGCTGATCGTTTATCATGAAGGAAGACACCTCTTCTGTTGTGGTAGTGATTGGTCGCACTTTCACTTTACCAAACGAAGCGGTGTTTTTCTATTTTTCAAGTCAACTACCTAATTGCTTGGAAAACCTCTCTGTACAAGGATTCATGCCGATTTTGGCTCTGCGAAAGTTGAGT
>NZ_CAJVAS010000118.1 GCF_910593845.1 Paenibacillus solanacearum
TACAAGCCGGTCTCTCCCTCACCGGAGGAAATTCGCCTCAAGCACCGGATTGACGAGCTTTACACGCAGTATCCATTCATGGGCTATCGAACAATCGCAAGCATCATGAATAGGGAACAAGACTGTATTCATCAAAATACGGTTCGACGCTACATGCGAGAGATGGGAATCATGGCTATTTATCCAGGTCCTAATCTGAGTAAACGTGACCTCCAACATCGTACATATCCATACCTGCTGCGAGGGCTGAAAATCACGCAACCTGACCAAGTCTGGAGTGTGGACATCACCTATCTGCGGATGAAGCAAGGCTGGATGTACCTGTATGCCGTCATCGACTGGTACTCAAGATATCTTGTAGACTGGCAGTTGGACCAGAGCCTGGAGATTGGCTTTGTGCTTGATACTATGAAACGTTCCTTGTCCCGTCGGAAGCCAGGGATTATTAACAGTGACCAAGGAAGCCATTTTACAAGCCCGAAGTACATCGATTTACTCAAGAGACATGAAGTAAAGATTAGTATGGATGGCAAAGGTCGCGCTACCGATAACATTGTTATTGAACGCTTCTGGCGCAGCTTAAAGTATAATGAGGTCTATGTGAATGATTATGAAAATCCGCGGGAAACAAGGCGGGGCGTTGAACGCTATATTCATCTTCATAACCATTACTTGCCGCATCAGTCTCTGCAGAATCATACTCCGGCATCTGTATATAACAGGGACGTCGTGCTGACATCCACAATTGAATAAAGAGGAGAATCTTCTCCCGCGCCTTCGCTTGGGCTACGCCCACAGCTTCCTGTACGGAGACGCTGGGATTATCCTCTTATTTTTTCCAGTCGAGGATTGGATCTGAATCAAGATTTACAGGCTTACCAATTAACATT
>NZ_CAJVAS010000119.1 GCF_910593845.1 Paenibacillus solanacearum
ATTCGGACATCCCCGGATCAAAGCCTGCTTACGGCTCCCCGAGGCGTTATCGTTGTTCGCCACGTCCTTCTTCGGCTCCTGGCGCCTAGGCATCCTCCGTGTGCTCTTATTAGCTTAACCAGATCGCTTCGGTATATATTTTCGCGTTCCTTTGTACTTCGTACAAAGGTCACTTCCGAAAACATATACGCTCCGCTTGTAGCTAACCTAAAAGATAAAGATCTATAAAGATCATCTTTAAGGATGATTCAGCATTTGTTGCATTGTTTCGATATCCAGTTTTCAAGGAACAATGGTTCTAACATCGTCGCTTTTCAGCGGCGACATTCAGTATACCACTTTCTCTCCGCTAATTCAAGAGAAGAATTCATGGTGGAGCCAAGCGGGATCGAACCGCTGACCTCCTGCTTGCAAGGCAGGCGCTCTCCCAGCTGAGCTATGGCCCCATAATATTAGTCCCAACAAGTAACGTTAAGCTTTGCAGGCAGCACTGGACTTCACCAGACCCTACTCAAACTTATTAACTTTTGGGAATGGGCCCTAGTGGACTCGAACCACCGACCTCACCCTTATCAGGGGTGCGCTCTAACCAGCTGAGCTAAGGGCCCATAATCATGCAACGTATGCCTAAAATGTTTCATAAGAAAAGCCCACCCTTGGTGGGCTTGCTTGGCGACGTTCTACTCTCCCAGGACCCTGCGGTCCAAGTACCATCGACGCTGGAAGGCTTAACGTTCGTGTTCGGGATGGGTACGCGTGGTTCCCTTCCGCCATCATCACCAAACTAG
>NZ_CAJVAS010000120.1 GCF_910593845.1 Paenibacillus solanacearum
ATTCGGACATCCCCGGATCAAAGCCTGCTTACGGCTCCCCGAGGCGTTATCGTTGTTCGCCACGTCCTTCTTCGGCTCCTGGCGCCTAGGCATCCTCCGTGTGCTCTTATTAGCTTAACCATGTGCTCCGAGTTTATCTTTTATCGTTCCGTTGTACTTCGTACAAAGGTCACTTCCAAAAGATAAATCTTCGCTGTAGCTAACCTAAAAGATAAAGATCTATTTAGATCATCTTTAAGGATGATTCAGCATTTGTTGCATTGTTTCGATATCCAGTTTTCAAGGAACAAACAAAGATTCAATGGTGGAGCCAAGCGGGATCGAACCGCTGACCTCCTGCTTGCAAGGCAGGCGCTCTCCCAGCTGAGCTATGGCCCCATAGTGGTATTCATTTATGGTGGGCCCTAGTGGACTCGAACCACCGACCTCACCCTTATCAGGGGTGCGCTCTAACCAGCTGAGCTAAGGGCCCTCGTAATGAACCGCTTTAAGCGGCTAGCTTGGCGACGTTCTACTCTCCCAGGACCCTGCGGTCCAAGTACCATCGACGCTGGAAGGCTTAACGTTCGTGTTCGGGATGGGTACGCGTGGTTCCCTTCCGCCATCATCACCAAACTAGTTGAAAGACTTGCGCCTTTCAAAACTGACAACGAGTGAGTGTCGTCGCAACTATTGCTAGTTGTCGACTTATATTTGTCCGTCGCCCTACAGACGACATGGACTCCATAGAAAGGAGGTGATCCAGCCGCACC
>NZ_CAJVAS010000121.1 GCF_910593845.1 Paenibacillus solanacearum
AGATTCAGCTTGCTCCGGTCGAGTCGATCGAGGTGTATTTGGCACGCCAATCGAAGGAAGACCATGCCGAGAACGAGCGGATGAAAAAGGACGAGAGCGACAAGAAGAATGATCCGCCATCTTCGCCAAACGGCGGCAGCAAGCCAGGTCTCGGGGAGCAAGCGGTGCATGAAGATTTCCGCGGAAAGTCCTTTTCCAACCAGACCCATCGAAGCACAAGTGACCCCGATTCTCGCTTGTACAAGAAGAGTGCTGGGCAAGAAGCGTATCCGCGTTACCTCGTCCATGATTTGATCGACGTACGTTCCGGCGTCGTCTTAGACCGCAGAGCAAGTCAAGCTTCGGGTAAGGCGGAAAGAGAAGTGAGTCTGCAGCAACTTGCTGGAATGCGATTTCGACATCCCGCATTGTGCATTCAAACCTTATCTGCCGATAAAGCTTATGGCACGCCCGAGTACTTGAGTGGATTGAAACGGCTCGGCATCCTCTCCCTGGTCAGCTTGCGGAATTTAACCCTTGAAAAAACTCCCGTTTACAAGCGCAAGACCAATGATGCGGCCAAGCAAGCTAAACGCATAGCAAAGGGGGAGCAAATCCGCATCCTTAATGAAGCCAAACGCATCCAACTGCATGGTGCTTTTCGGGGTGTCCAAAAGATGCGAGCGCGTTGCGAACATGTTTTTGCCGAAGCGAAGAACATTCATGGCATGGACCGAGCGAAGAGCCGCGGTCTGGGGCGCATGCAAGA
>NZ_CAJVAS010000122.1 GCF_910593845.1 Paenibacillus solanacearum
AACTCAACTTTCGCAGCTTGAAATTGGCAAATAAGCCTTGATGTAGCTAGGCAAACCGGCAGTCCAATTCTGGAGTTGACGATGAATTAGCATTGAGATTCGCTTTCCTGCCTTCGCGGCAACTTCATTCATCAATTCGACTAATTGTTGAAGAGCGACGACCCAGTCCATTGTTCCAACTTCATCGCACAACAAATAGAACAGGCCTCCAATCGTCCGTTGGTCTGTGCTCTGGCGATGCTGCCAGGCAAGTAAGATGTAGCGAGCGAATACGATCGTGGTATGGCTAATGAGCAGGTCGTATGATCGCCCTTGAAACTCCTTCTGTAGGCGCAGCAAGGATTTGGCGCACTTAAAGAAGACCTCAATCTCCCAGCGCATTCTGTAAATTCGAATGATGTTCGAGGCGGATAAGGTAAGATCAGTAGACAGAATGGCAAGCCATTCCTTCTTCTTGGATCGGTGACGAACGAATATAACCGTAACTGGGATTCCTGGAGCAAGCTCTGTCCGTATCTGGCGAAGGATGTTTCGGTTTTTTCCTTCAATGCGAGCGGCAGTTGCATAAAGCGAATTCAGGCAAATGCGTTGCCCGTCCACCAGATATCGCTTTTTATCATTTTTGACCATGCCAATGACGTGTAGGTTACGATCACGTATCTCTTGAATCAGTGGTGCATGAGTAAACCAGCTATCCATGAGTACGTAGGATGCAGACATGCCGGCAGCAATAGCACGATC
>NZ_CAJVAS010000123.1 GCF_910593845.1 Paenibacillus solanacearum
GCTGCTCCCCCGTTCACTTTTACTCGTCGCCATGCTTCCCATAACACATCTCTTCGGTATACTTTGTCATACAACGCATGAAATTTTCGCTTCTTGTTTTCCTTGGCAGCATGACCTAGCTTCTCTTGGAGTTTTTGAACGTTTTCCTTTGGTGTTGTTAGCCGTTTGGCATTCACTGACTCGTACCCCCTCAAGAAACATGAACAAAGCAGAGCTCCTTCCCTCCCGCAGGTTGTGTTGTCCTGCGTTCTTCGGTAGTATGAGCCCCTCGGACTCCCTTCCTGCAGGCTACTCACTTCACCTTTCGGGCTTATAGAGTGCCTCTTTACGAGTTTCAAAAAAAAATCGTGCAGGGGAGGGTCTCCCCAGTTCACTGCATCCTCTTTCATACCATGCCGATCCCTCTACGCCGGAGGATTCTTCGCTGCCGCTCCAAGTTCTAGACAGCTTCCATGGCCTTCGTCCAAGTGCGCGAGACTCGGCATCCTCTTTCCCCTCTTGCGAGGCCCTTTTGACGACGCGGCAGGATTCACTTGATGTTACGGCCTGGTATGTTGCTCGCCCTGTCTCCGACAGGTGCTTTTGTCGATACGCTTTTACGCACAGATTTCGCCATACGCAAGTATCCTAGCTACGCGGGGGCTTGGCCCCTCCCGCGACCGGACCTTCACCGGCTAGAAGATGCGTGCTTTCTGGGCACGC
>NZ_CAJVAS010000124.1 GCF_910593845.1 Paenibacillus solanacearum
AGATGATTCGGCAACAACAAACTTTGGTTCTGAGTCCTTACGCGGCACTGTATGACATCGTCGTGCCAAAGGACAATATGCTCCGTCAAATCAACGAACTGGTGGACTTCACCTTCATATATGAGGAACTGGAAGCAAAATATTGTTTGGACAATGGACGTAACGCCATTGACCCCATTCGCATGTTTAAATATTTATTGCTGAAGTCTATCTTTGAACTATCTGACGTAGATATTGTCGAGCGCTCTAAGTATGACCTTTCGTTCAAATATTTCCTAGGCATGGCGCCGGAGGATCCGGTTATTGACCCGAGTTCGTTGACGAAATTTCGCAAGCTGCGGTTAAAAGATATCAACCTGTTGGACATGCTTATCGGAAAGACGGTAGCCCTTGCTATCAAGCAGAATATCCTGAAGAGCAACTCCATTATCGTTGACGCAACGCATTCGAAAGCGCGCTACAACCATAAATCACCACAAGAAATTCTGCAAGATCGTGCAAGGAAATTACGAAAGGCCGTTTACAGCATGGATGAATCGGCCAAAGCCAAGATGCCAGCAAAAAATACGAGCAACGTACTCGAAGACGAAATTAAGTATTGCCAAAAACTTGTCGCCTTCATCGAAACCGAATCCGAAATCGCACAAGTGCCGAAAATTTTGGAGCCGCTCAACTTGTTGAAGGAGACG
>NZ_CAJVAS010000125.1 GCF_910593845.1 Paenibacillus solanacearum
AGGTTAGAACTCCGATACGATCAGGGTGGTATCCCAACGGCGCCTCCACCGATGCTGGCGCACCGGCTTCAAAGGCTCCCACCTATCCTGTACAGATCGTACCAAAGTCCAATATCAAGCTGCAGTAAAGCTCCATGGGGTCTTTCCGTCTTGTCGCGGGTAACCTGCATCTTCACAGGTATTAAAATTTCACCGGATCTCTCGTCGAGACAGCGCCCAAGTCGTTACGCCATTCGTGCGGGTCAGAATTTACCTGACAAGGAATTTCGCTACCTTAGGACCGTTATAGTTACGGCCGCCGTTTACTGGGGCTTCGGTTCACAGCTTCGGGTTACCCCTAACCGCTCCCCTTAACCTTCCAGCACCGGGCAGGCGTCAGCCCGTATACTTCGCCTTGCGGCTTCGCACAGACCTGTGTTTTTGCTAAACAGTCGCTTGGGCCTTTTCACTGCGGCCCCCTCGGGCTATTCACCCTACCGAGGCACCCCTTCTCCCGAAGTTACGGGGTCATTTTGCCGAGTTCCTTAACGAGAGTTCTTCCGAGCGCCTTAGCATACTCTGCTCGCCTACCTGTGTCGGTTTGCGGTACGGGCACCTTCTCCCTGGCTAGAGGCTTTTCTTGGCAGCTTGAACTCATGACCTTCGGTACTGTAATTTTCCCTCCCCATCACAGCCCAGCCTTACG
>NZ_CAJVAS010000126.1 GCF_910593845.1 Paenibacillus solanacearum
CCGGTACGGGGACCGTGTCAGGTGGGCAGTTTGACTGGGGCGGTCGCCTCCTAAAAAGTAACGGAGGCGCCCCAAGGTTCCCTCAGAATGGTTGGAAATCATTCGAAGAGTGCAAAGGCATAAGGGAGCTTGACTGCGAGACAAACAGGTCGAGCAGGGACGAAAGTCGGGCTTAGTGATCCGGTGGTACCGAATGGAAGGGCCATCGCTCAACGGATAAAAGCTACCCTGGGGATAACAGGCTTATCTCCCCCAAGAGTCCACATCGACGGGGAGGTTTGGCACCTCGATGTCGGCTCATCGCATCCTGGGGCTGAAGTAGGTCCCAAGGGTTGGGCTGTTCGCCCATTAAAGCGGTACGCGAGCTGGGTTCAGAACGTCGTGAGACAGTTCGGTCCCTATCTGTCGCGGGCGCAGGAAATTTGAGAGGAGCTGTCCTTAGTACGAGAGGACCGGGATGGACGTACCGCTGGTGTACCAGTTGTTCCGCCAGGAGCACGGCTGGATAGCCAAGTACGGACGGGATAAGCGCTGAAAGCATCTAAGCGTGAAGCCCCCCTCAAGATGAGATTTCCCAGTATGTAAGACCCCTTGTAGACGACGAGGTAGATAGGTTCGGGGTGGAAGCGCGG
>NZ_CAJVAS010000127.1 GCF_910593845.1 Paenibacillus solanacearum
CAACATTAAAGAAATCATCGGGGAACATGAAGACAACAATAATTACGGTGTCCAGCGTATTTTGCTGGCGCTGTCACAAATAGATATTAAGACCAGCTACAGTACCGTCCGTCGGATTATGAAGATGCACGGCTTGCTGAAGAAAGTGAAGCGTCATCCAAATGGCATTACACGCGAGGATGCTGCAGCTCAAAAGAGCGAGAACCTGATCAAGAGAGATTTCAGTGCCTCAGCCCCCAACCAAAAGTGGCTATCAGATATCACTGAGGTTCCTTGTTCAGACGGCAAGTTGTATCTATCCGCCGTACTGGATTGTTTCAACGGAGAGATTGTAGGCATCGCCATGGATGACAACATGCGTAAGGAATTATGTATCCAAGCTTTCGAGAACGCCTGCAGGGCAAGAAGTGCTCGCGGAATGATTTATCATAGCGATCGCGGCAGTCAATTCACAAGCCGCGCTTTCCGAGAGAGCCTGGCTAAACGTGACGCCGTTCAAAGCATGAGCGGCACGGGGCGTTGTTATGATAACGCACGAATGGAAAGCTTCTTTGCTACGCTCAAGAAAGAGAAGCTGTACAAGATCAAGACCGAGTACTATCCGATGGCCTACATTAAATCGATCATC
>NZ_CAJVAS010000128.1 GCF_910593845.1 Paenibacillus solanacearum
ATCTTACTGCTTCATCTTTGAATACTTTGTCGTACCGTTTCATTGTCTCTCGTCCCCTCGTCATCTTCATTTTATTTCATACGAGGGTGTTTTTCGACTGCATAATTATAGTAGCACTCCACTACTACTTTATTTTCCTTGTACAGCAAACCAGCTTATTTTGTACTCCGTTAGCGAGGTTACCGACCAAAGTGGTGGTCGTGCTAATTATGGAGCTACAGTACCCCTAAATCTGGCTGTATTAATTAAGCGTCAATTGATGTAGATATACTCAATGAATTCGGAGAAATTATCTGTGCTATAATGGAGAATCAAAATTCATTCCTATAAAATCAACCTCGATCAACTTCGGTATGTCATTTCGAAAATCATATCCATAGGCAGTTCCAGCGCCATCTGAACCTATTAATATTAAGCCAGGTGCAAATTCATGGACGGTATATTCCTCGTTACCATGATTATCTCCTCTACCTTAAGTAATTACTTTCGCCAATCGTTCTGGAGTGCTACTATAATTATGCAGTCGAAAAACACCCTCGTATGAAATAAAATGAAGATGACGAGGGGACGAGAGACAATGAAACGGTACGACAAAGTATTCAAAGATGAAGCAGTAAGA
>NZ_CAJVAS010000129.1 GCF_910593845.1 Paenibacillus solanacearum
TTCACGCTTATTTGGTCTGTGTAAGTTACCGATTGAGTGGGTGGTGCGACTGAATCGCCTGCTTCAGTATGCCTCTGGTAGGATGACTTGTATTACAATTTCTGGTTAATCAACAGGTCTGATAACAGATAAAGCAAGCGATGATTAATATGCTTTTCTTGAAGATTTTTAGTTGTTTGAACCATTCGGTGAGACAATTATGATGTTTTGCCAAAAGTGTCCCCTATATGAAAAATGAGAGGAAATGTAGGCTATCAATGTAACTGGTAAAAAGCCATTCGAGATTTCCCATCTCATCTCGAGATTTGTCATTCCGATCGAAGAGAGAAGAAGAAATTTATTCAAATCGTTTATGCATATAAAACAACCCCATTTGTATATTTCGGAAACAAACTGTATCCGAATCTTCTTTTCATAATGTTGTCCATAAAGATTCCGACAATTTTACTAAACTCAGCAGTTGGATAGTAAAATGGAGTTGTCAATAAAAGTGCAGTTTGAAAACACACTCATACAGGTATCCCGTTACTAAGCTGCTTGCGACAGCATTCTTTCGCGATAAATGGATGGCGGCCAGCCCCCTGGATTAGAG
>NZ_CAJVAS010000130.1 GCF_910593845.1 Paenibacillus solanacearum
TTGGACCGCAGGGTCCTGGGAGAGTAGAACGTCGCCAAGCATTATTCCCTGATAGCTCAGTTGGTAGAGCACTCGACTGTTAATCGAGTTGTCACAGGTTCGAGTCCTGTTCGGGGAGCCACGCTTCCATAGCTCAGTAGGTAGAGTGCATCCATGGTAAGGATGAGGTCACCGGTTCGATCCCGGTTGGAAGCTCCATCTCATAATGGCCCGTTGGTCAAGGGGTTAAGACACCTCCCTTTCACGGAGGTAACAGGGGTTCGAATCCCCTACGGGTCATTGTCAAGCTGGAGGCTTAGCTCAGCTGGGAGAGCATCTGCCTTACAAGCAGAGGGTCGGCGGTTCGATCCCGTCAGCCTCCACCAGGCCGCTGTAGCTCAATTGGTAGAGCAACTGACTTGTAATCAGTAGGTTGGGGGTTCAAGTCCTCTCGGCGGCACCAGCATATTACATATTGGGGATTAGCCAAGCGGTAAGGCAACGGACTTTGACTCCGTCATGCCTAGGTTCGAATCCTAGATCCCCAGCCATTTGCATGAGCCATTAGCTCAGTTGGTAGAGCACCTGACTTTTA
>NZ_CAJVAS010000131.1 GCF_910593845.1 Paenibacillus solanacearum
ATCTTCAACTGTCCGGCAATCTTTTGCCAGCTCCTTGATCGTCTTGTCCTTTAGGTCTTGCATAAATGATCATCTCCTTAATGGAAAGTTTAACCATTTACACAAAACTTTTTACGTCCTCAAGCAATTGGATTACATTTGACTAAAAAAGACAGCGTCTCTCCGCTGTCTTTTGGCATTAATTTTGTTTGCGACCTTCTACTGCTAATAAATACATTGTTTGAGACATAGCAGTTTCATTAACCCAATCACGATACTCTCTTTCAGCTGAGGCACGCTCACTTTCTGTAATAAATCCATCCTTAACCATTTGAATCCCTCTACTGGCAGCTACGTCAGCCCAAATACTTATGCGTGAATTAAAGTCATTATCAGTTCGTTTTACTATCTCATGCTGAGGCGTGATTGTAATTTCGTTAATTCCTACCTCTTTAAAAGTGTGGTGAAAAACACCACGAATACTCGATATGGTAGAATAATAGAAATACCTGATTAGAAATGAGGAACAGTTATGCGAGCAGCAAAACGGACCGGGGTCCAGCCACAACTATTT
>NZ_CAJVAS010000132.1 GCF_910593845.1 Paenibacillus solanacearum
TTCCTTCAGGGATTACGGTTCGAGTCGTGTTTGTTCGTCATCGCTCGAAGAAAACCGAGTGGCTGGCGATTTTGACGACCGATCTTACCCTCACCGTAGAAGAGATCATCCGGATTTACGCGATGCGCTGGGACATCGAGGTTTTCTTCAAGTGCACCAAATCGCTGCTTCGTCTGCAAAAAGAGTTTCAAGGCCGTTCCTACGATTTGCTGATCAGCCACACGACGATTGTGTTTTCCCGATACATACTGCTGGCGTGGCAGCATCGGAAAGGCACGGATGCGCGTTCCTTTGGCGGATTGTTTTATTTGTTGTGCGACGAAGTCGGTACGCTCGATTGGGTCGTTGCCCTGCAACAGCTGTTGGATTTGATCAACCAAGTAGCCCAAAAAGCCGGTAAGAAGATTTCCGCTCTTATTCAGCGTCAACTCCAGCAGTGGATTGCCGCTTTGCCCAGTTACATCAAGGCTTGTTTGCCGATTTCATGCTGCGAAAGTTGAG
>NZ_CAJVAS010000133.1 GCF_910593845.1 Paenibacillus solanacearum
CGTCCATCTCAGCTTCAAACAATTGCTGAATCGTATCCTTGAAAAGATTCTTCAACATTTCATGTACATCTTCAACTGTCCGGCAATCTTTTGCCAGCTCCTTGATCGTCTTGTCCTTTAGGTCTTGCATAAATGATCATCTCCTTAATGGAAAGTTTAACCATTTACACAAAACTTTTTACGTCCTCTCGAAAAACTCCAACGACTACTCTAACGGAATTGTCTCAAAATCTAGACTGCATTGGAATACACCTTCTTGTTAGACGCTTACCTCCGAATTTATCATCTGGCAGACCAAGGAGCGATAGCAACGCAGCGTGAATACGGTGTTAGACGATGCCAACGGCCCTCTTCGATCGGCTCACAATATTCATTATTGGTCCTTAATAGTCCTTTAGAGTCTTCTTTCATACGGTCTTTCATACGGTCTTTCATACG
>NZ_CAJVAS010000134.1 GCF_910593845.1 Paenibacillus solanacearum
GAACCGAATTATGCTACTCTGTAAACGAAGCTAACGGCTGATTTATAACGGATTTTACGCGTATTCTTCTGTCCCGGTCGAATGGGTCGAATCGGTAAAATGTTTTTACGAATCAGCGCTTCAACATCGGGCGGGGGTTCATTGTCTTTTGAGCGTAGGAACTGTCTTACAACATAAACGGCGACTGTGAAGTTGACTTGGTAGGCATACCGTTTATCCATTTGCGAAATGACGACGTGCGAGGTCATCATTTCAGCGAAGTTGTAGAGGATCATTCTTGCGAAAATCTCTTGGACGATGGACTCCTGTTTCTTTGCATGGAAATTCGTCAGACCGACGGTGTATTTTAACGCGCGGAACGAGGTCTCTATGCCCCAGCGCATGTGATAAATGGACCGAAGCTCATCCGGCGGAAATTCAGCGACAGATAGATTCGT
>NZ_CAJVAS010000135.1 GCF_910593845.1 Paenibacillus solanacearum
CGGCTCCGGCTTCTCACCTTAACCTTGCCTGCAAACGTAACTCGCCGGTTCATTCTACAAAAGGCACGCCATCACCCATTTAACGGGCTCTGACTTCTTGTAAGCACACGGTTTCAGGTTCTTTTTCACTCCGCTCCCGCGGTTCTTTTCACCTTTCCCTCACGGTACTGCTTCACTATCGGTCGCCAGGGAGTATTTAGCCTTGGCAGATGGTCCTGCCGGATTCCCACGAGGTTTCACGTGTCTCGCGGTACTCGGGATCCGTCTAGGGATACGTTTGTTTTTGGTTACGGGGCTGTTACCCTCTTTGGCCGGCCTTTCCAGACCGCTTCGCCTAACAAACTTTTCCCACATTGACGTCCCACAACCCCAGAGGGCAAGCCCTCTGGTT
>NZ_CAJVAS010000136.1 GCF_910593845.1 Paenibacillus solanacearum
GCGTAAATCCGGATGATCTCTTCTACGGTGAGGGTAAGATCGGTCGTCAAAATCGCCAGCCACTCGGTTTTCTTCGAGCGATGACGAACAAACACGACTCGAACCGTAATCCCTGAAGGAAACTCGGTTTGGATCGAGCGGAGAATGCCTCGTTTCGTACTCACGACGGAAGACGCTGCCTCGTACAATTGTTTCAACGTCAGCTTCTGGCCTTGAATCAGGAAGCGCTTGTTGTCGTTCTTGACCATTCCGATCACATCCAGGCCGCGAGTCACGATTTCGCCGATGAGCGGCGCATGAGTAAACCAGCTGTCCATTAAGACG